>JABCZN010000013.1 GCA_013289665.1 Acidobacteriota bacterium
TGCAAACAAGGGGGTAGGTTTTCACTACATCGACTTTCAGAGCGTGCGTTGTTGACCGGTAAGAACTTCCCGGCGAACTACCTGCGAAAAAATCAAAAAATACAGTTCAGTGACGAACTTCGGCTAGCTAGCGGGCGATCGGTTCGTTTGATAATTTAGGGATAGAGCGTCGTACAATGGCAGTATAGAAGCTTCCCAAGCTGTGGATGGAATCGTTGGAGTCGATTGGCGTGCGCCCAAGTCAGGCGTTCGAGAGGAGCGGCTTGACGTTATCTAAGAACATGTAAGGATATTGTTAACGTTGCCGATGCCCACAGATAATGTTATCCGAAAGATGATTCTTCCTAGCTGTGAACAGAGATAAGGGTTGCATACCGTGGATCAGAGCCCACATCTGGATGGCTCGGCATCTTTACAGTTTTCGTGCCCGGCAGATTCTAATGACCAACGGGCAACAGACACTGGGCGTCGGCCTCCCGCGGGCGATTGCTGCCAGCCTGGTGCGTCCCTCTGAAAAAGTAATCTCGATCTCTGGTGACGGAGGTTTTTGTTCTCGGCCATTGAATTGGAAACCGCGGTCCGTCTCAAGTGCAACCTTGTCCATTTGGTCTGGACTGACGGCTAATTGGAAAATATGGAAGTTATTGGAAAACGGCCGCGCTGTACCGGCAGCCGGTTAGTTGTGTATAATCAGCAAACTAGAGGAATGAGCGGGCGTCGTACAATGGCAGTATAGAAGCTTCCCAAGCTTCGGACGTGGGTTCGATTCCCATCGCCCGCTCCATTAAACCAAAATACAAATCCATACGGAACTTAGCTCCATTTCGGCGCTTGGCTCCAATTAGATTGCTGTGTGACGATCAATTTTGTGTGTCCGTGTGTTTTCTGCCTATTTTCTGTGCGTCACTCCCAATGTTGATGGTCCTTTTCCACAGGCGCCCGTTCAGCCTCAAGGGTCACTATCAATCCGGCCATACGGGGTCACTAAAAAACCGGCCATAGTATTTAGGCGTGGGCGGCCCGTTCGTTGACGACGTTTCTTCGATTCTGGAGCGTATCCGGCCGTGCTTTTTGGTTCTACCTGCCTACACATAAGGTGATGTTGTTGTTGAGGTTGTGGGAAAGTGGGAATCGCGAAGCGATTTCCAAGGCAGCGAAGCTGCCGGCTTTTCCACAACACAGGTTGCGACCACAGTCTATGCCTTCTGTATGGCCGGGTCGGAGGTGACCCTGTATGGCCGGTTTTGGGTGACCCCTGAGGTTCAGCCGCTTCCCCATTTCCTGCTATGTTGGCGGGTTACTAACGGAGGAGCCAACAATGATCGTCAAAGAACATATCTCCGCTCGACAACAGCGTGCCCGGAAAGCAATTCAGAGCATTCTTACGGAGCCGGCCGGGCAGGCTTATGACGACTATGTCGTGCAGTCGGCAAGCGGCAGGAAGTATCGAGTGGCAATGCGCGGTCCCAGTGTGTTTGAAAACTTCTGCTCCTGCGCCGATTTCGCGGTGAACACCCTCGACACTTGCAAGCACATCGAAGCACTACTGCTTCGTCTCCATCGCCGGTTTGGTCGATCCTTTGTCAGCCAGCAGTATCCGTGTCCTGCGGTGAACTATGGTGATGAGCCGTTACGGAATCCCGAGATGATCATTCTGCGATCTCCGAAGGAAGCACGCCCATTGCCCGTACGACACACCTCAGGATATTGACCACGGTCGCTCGGCTGAGTGTTCGAAGAGGGCTTCGCGGCAGCCTGAGATCTTTCTTGGCAACGGTTGTAATGCCATTCCCCCAAACTTCGGACGTCTCGGACAATCCGGTTTGTCCGGGTGTCAGTTGCAAAGACGAGTTCTGACGGAGCGCCGTTCCGATTGGAACGACGACAACGGTAGAAGCACGTGGGTGATGGTTTTGCGCATTTGAAGAAACAACGATAACGTACCGCAAGCCCTTATGCGGGGGCTCTTTAATAACCCAAATTTCGCCCTGACCTGGTCTAGGAAGAACTGGTGTTCCGGCGGATGCCATCTATCGAGCGTCAGCCTTTGGCGCGGCCTCGTAAATGTCCGCGTGCGCCTCGGACTCGACCAGTGCGGCAAGCCCCGTGGCACCGACCTGCCCCCAGGTTGCATCCTCCAGAACGGCGGCGTCGGGCAGCGCGTCGTAAAAAGCGGAAATGTCGGCGTTCAATTGTTTTAGCTCTTGAGCACGGCGCGTGGCTTCAATCATACGCTCCATGACAGTGCTCACATGAGAGCGCTCTTTGGCGCTGATCGACTTCACATATTCCGCAGAACGTCTCGAAAGAGTGATCGTCACTCGTTCCTTGCGCTCTGGGCGGACGGTTCCGGGTATTCTCTTACGCTTTGTATGACGCCGCAGCATACGATTATCATACCGATTGTAAGGCTCGATGTCAATAGACCGAGTTGTGGGGAAGTGGGGAGTTGTGGGTTGTCCAAAGATGTCGTCCAGGTCGCTTCGCTCGAATTCCGATGCCAACCGCACAGATTCGGAGAGCTTGTAGTTTCCGCGGCAGCCTTCGCGCTGGTGGGAATGGTCCCTCGGGCAGAAAAGGTCATCGAGCTTCTCGCAAGCATCAGTGTGCGCTGAAAGATAGGAATGAAGGGAAAACGGTCTTGGCGACACGAGGGGATTCGGCATTATCCGCGAGGCGCATTATACGCTGGACACGGTCCTGCGACGGTCAAGCAGTTTTAGAAATTGGGGGAAAAGAAGTATGATCGAATCTCCTACCTCCGCCAAATCAAGCATCCCGAGTTCTGAATGCCGTTTAACAGATGTGTTGTCCGGCTGAAGGACTCCCACGATACGGTGCATGAGGCCGTTGTACACGCGGAGTCGCTTTATGAGGCTGTGTTGCTCGGACTGAATCGGTTGGTGGATGTTGGCTGGGAGTCAGACACGGACGAAACCATCAAACAGGCCGAGGTAGAAATTCATCAGGAGCCAACCAGGCACATTGTAAATGTCCCGGAACTACTGAATTGGGTCAAGCAAGATACAATGCTCCCGGGAGAGGGAACTAAGAAAGAGAAAGTTGAGGAAGCTACTTGGAAGGCAATAAGTTGCTTATGAAAATCACCGATCAGTGGCTCTTATTCAAATACGTCAGAGGTCAGTTCACGCCACTGTCGAAGCCGTTCAAGACCAAAGCAGCAGCAGAAAAGGAGCGATTGAAACTGCCGGAGCGAGAGCGGAAGTCGGTAGCGGTGGGAGTGATTCGGATAAAGCGGTGATAGGTCAGAAAGGGACGCCCCCTCGGAGTGGAAGTGTCCCTTGGTCACATAAGTTTGGGGTGGAACATGAGCAAGCTAACGAAGAGCATGCGAGCAAAGGCCGGTAGGCGCGCAGAAACGAGCAGGCAAGCAGGGACGAGGGCGCAGCAGAAAACGTTGCCGCGGAGATATTACACCGATCCGGAGAATTTCCGGTGCGAAATGGAGACGTTTTTCTATGGGATGTGGGTGTGCGTGGGACGGAGCGAGCAGCTTGCGAGCGCAAGGGAATTTTTCCTGCGGGACGTGGCGGGAGAAAGCATCATTATCACGCGGAACGAGGGAGGAGTGGTTCACGCGTTTTACAACGTTTGCCGACATCGAGGAACGCAACTTTGCCGCGAGGCGGAAGGAAAATTTGCGGGGCGGATTCAGTGCCCATATCACGGCTGGACATACGGACTGGACGGGAAGCTGCTGGGCGCGCCGCATATGGATGATTGCGGCTTCCGACGCGAAGAGTATCCGCTCTATGCGGTGGGCGCGGAAGAGTGGGCGGGACACATTTTCGTGAACCTTGCGAAGCGGCGAGATCCGCTGCGAGAGCAGCTTGGGGAACTTCCGGGAAAATTTGCGGCGTGGGGGATGCAGAACCTGAGAATGCACAAGCGGATGGTGTATGACGTGAAAGCTAACTGGAAGCTGATCGTGCAGAACTACAACGAATGCCTGCATTGTCCTGTGCTGCATCCGGCGCTGCATCGCATCACAGACTATCTGAGTGGAGACAACGATCGGCCACAAGCTGGGTACATCGGCGGCTCGATGGAGTTTCGCAGCGGCGTGCAGACCATGAGCACCGATGGAGAGCGGCGGCGGGCGCATCTTCCTGGGCTGAACGAAAAACAGAGACGGGTGGTGATGTACTACACGGTGTATCCGAATTTGTTCTTGAGCCTGCACCCGGACTACGTAATGGCGCACACGCTGTGGCCACAGGCGGTGGACCGGACGCAGGTGATTTGCGAATGGCACTTTCATCCGACGGAAATGGCGAAGGTGGATTTCCGGGCGGACGATGTGGTGGAATTCTGGGACCAGACGAACCGGGAAGATTGGGGAATTTCGGAGTTGGGACAAAAAGGGATTTGCTCGCGGGCGTACCAGCCGGGACCGTACTCGCCGCGCGAAGGCTTGCCTCAAGCGTTTGACCGGATGATCGTGAGATGCGAGAAGGAAGGCGGGCGACGCCAGAATCAACTGGATTCGTAATTCGTATCGGAGCCCAGCCCGCGGTGCTGGCGACGATCCAGTGGGTGTTTCTGTTCTGGCGCTATCGCGACTCGTTTGCGCCACTGTATGTGGCGAAGGCGAACGTAACGAAACGAGCAGATTCGACCGAGTGGAAAATCTCGAACTGAAAATTGGACAGGTGGCCTTCAATACAGAACTTGTCCAGGGGGTATATACTGCGCCTATGTCGCAAAGTGATTTAGTTGTTGTCCAGTCGTACGGCACTGAAGGCGAGGCCGAGGTTGCGAAGGGGGTCCTTGAGTCCTCAGGCATCGATGCGATGATTCAGGCGGATACCGCAGGTCGCATGCGAGAGCATCTGGCATGGAGCGGCCTGGGACATCGGGTGCTTGTGCGCGAAGAGGACGAAGCCACGGCGCGAAGCCTTCTCGCATTGCCCCAAAACGATGAACTCGTGCTGCTTCAGAATGCAACGGAGATCCAAGTTGAAATTCTCCAAGGCGCGCTTTTGTCCGCAGACATTTTCGCAACGGTCCGGGATGACGGCACGTATTATCAACTGCTCGTGAATAAAGAAGATGCAGCGACAGCACGCAAGGTGATTGAGGCGCTCTCAAAAGGGCGACCATAGCTACAAACCAGGGACCTTCCGGCCACGCTGACGCGTGATACTTTTTCATCCATGAATCAACTCCAGACCGTACGCACACAAGTTGGATCTATTGTACGAAGGCCAGCAGGATGAACGATGTGCCCATTTCGTGGAGGGATGATGATCCGCAGGATTTTAGTTGGTGTGTTTTCCTTGATAGCTATTGGCGTCCCATTCGCGGCTTCCCAGACTAATGAACAGATCTTAATCAAAACGACTCGTCTGATCGACATGAGCAAGGGCTCGATAGCGAATGACCAGGCGATTCTGATCAATGGTGCAACGATCGTTGAGATCGGGCCCAGTTCCGTGGTTCTACAGCACACTTCAGGAAACCTGAGGGTCGTCGATCTGACGGGTTTGACGGTGTTGCCGGGTTTAATCGATTGCCATGCCCATGTGCTGGGAAACTTGAAGGATCTGTCGCCCGTTGCGCAACTGCGCATCTCGTCGGCGCAAGCCACGCTATGGGGCGCTCACAACTTGCGAATTTGGCTGGATCACGGATTCACGACGTTGCGGGACGCGGGCGAACAAGACCTCGGCTACGGGCAATTAGCACTGCGCGACAGCATCAAGATGGGCCTGATCGAGGGGCCACGAATAGTTTCGGCCGGCAACTACATTTCGGTTACAGGTGGTCATGGTGACGCTGACGCTCTGGCGCCCGACCAGGCTTTGCCGCCCCGTCCCAATCTTGCTGACACGGTGGACGGTGTTTCAGCGGCTGTTCGGCATGACATCAAGTACGGTGCCGACTGGATAAAACTGATGGCGACAGGCGGCATTTCCGATCCCATGAGCGACTTCAATGTGCAGGAACTGAGCGAAGAGCAAATGCGCAGGGCCGTGGAGGTGGCGCACCGGGCGCACAAATTTGTGATGGCTCATGCGGAAGGACAGGACGGTATTAAGTCCGCTGTTCGAGCAGGCGTCGATTCCATCGAACACGGGACACTTCTCGACGAAGAAGGCGCAGCTTTAATGGAAAAGAAGGGCACGTGGCTTGTGCCCACGCTATCGGTCATGCAGAGGTACGCAACCATCGGCCGCGAGAGCGGCTTGGATCCGGTAGCGCTCGAAAAATCACGCCTCATCCTGAAGTATCAATCCGATGCTTTTCAGCGCGCAATAAATCACCACCTGAAAATCGCATTCGGGCTGGATGACGATCCGGATTTCTTGCCAAATGAATTCGGGGCAATGGTGAAAGGTGGCTTAACGCCAACCGAAGCTTTGCAGACAGCCACCACGCATGCTGCTGAATTACTTGGGTTGTCAAAAGAGATCGGTTCGCTTGAACAAGGGAAAGCCGCGGACATCATTGCCGTGTCGGGAGATCCCACAAAAGATATCCATGCCATGGAGACTGTAGTCTTTGTAATGAAAGCCGGGAAAATCCTGCGGGATACTCGGGCGACACAAAAATAGGGTGGCCGCCGGCAGAGTGATCACCCGTTGCCGGGAGTGTTGCCTGCTTCAAGCGATGAATCTGCTCGAGCAGTGCCTGTGGCGATACCGGACGGCCCAGGAAATTCTGCATCAAGGTGTGAGTGTCACGTTCCGAGCCGTAGCGCAACAGCTGTTCGGAGAGCCAGCCATACCAGCGGGAATCTCCAGTGTCGAATGCACCCAGGGCCTCCGAGATTTGCTGGCGCATCTCGGCGGTAAGCACCGCCCCCAGTCCGTAGTTCACCATGTAACCAGGAATGTCCGCCAACTGCACTCGCACCGCCCACCAGGAAAGCTCGGGATGCGGCACAATATGCAAATAGCGGCTGGTGATTTCGGTCCACAGGGCGTTGGGATCGGTCGAAGGGGCGCGAAACATCCGGAGTTCGAACAAGGACCAAGCCACATCGAGAACGACAACGGAATATAGTGCCCGCAGCGAGAGTTGTTCGGAAGCTTCATGGCCCAGGTAGCGGCGCTGCCATATAGGCTCATAGGTGCTCCAGGCGGGAACATCAGCGAACGCCTCCGCGAAAAGGTCGCTTGGCCAGTCCACGAAGGCGGGACGATTACGAATCGCGGTGATGTTCACCACATGGCCGTTCTCGTGTACCAGTTCATTCAATACGAACAGGCCGCCGCGCTCGTACGGGGCCGACACGCGTGCCACGGTGGGCTTCCAGACTCCGTTCACCATTCGTCCGTGCGTGACAAATTCCGTGTACGCCAATGCCGCCTTACTCGGCCTGGGGGAAAGATCGTAGAGCGTTCCCATTTGTTCCAGATCGGCTCCCAGATCGCGGTAGTAGCGCTCGTTAATCGGTTGGAGCGATTCCCGCGGGATGTATGTTCCGAGCAAGTGGTCGGCGCCCCCAGCCTGGAAACGAAAGTCCCAAGGTTCGATCATGGCATCGCCGTTTGATTCTCGCCAGGCATCGAGGATCTGCACCAGCCAGCGGTCGACTTCCTCGGAATCTATGCCGACGTCGCGGGCGGCGTTGTCGATTTCCGAGCCATTCTTGGCCGCTTCAGCGGCAGCACCGGCGATCATGCGGCGATACGGGCTGTCAGGCTCGTTGTTGCCGTTAATGGCCTGCCACAGCGGAACAAAAGCAAGGAAGACCGCCTTGCGGCGGCCAGCGTCGAAGGTTTCATGCAGCAAGTCGAGGGCGGAAACCCGGTTAATCTTGCCGCCCTCAAAGCTGAGGCTGTTGCCGATTTCGACGAAGCAAGCGACCAGGGCAGATTTAAGGGCCCGATATGCAATGTCTTTGCGGGCTGCATCCTGGCATTTGGCCGCCGGGCTGAAGAGCGCCCCACCACCGGTGAAGGCCCTCATCTGCTTGCGCATGGCGGCGATAGCCGCGGTGTCCCCTCCGGAGAGTCCGGAGCTGGGCAACCTCTCCAGTTCCTTGGCCAGTTTGGCGCGCTTCTTGCGGTAGAATTGCTCCCAGCCAGCGCGGTCTTTGCCCTGATATGTGCTTAGCAAGCCGGAATCGATGGTTCCAAGGATGGTGTTGGCGTCGCTGACGTCAGCATAAAGATACTCGACTACCGATACCTTTTTCGAGTCGACGATGAGACCGGAATCTTCGCATATAGAGTTGGGCGAAACGAGCAAACTGCAAGCCACACCGATGGAGAGAAGGTTTTTCATAGGACTTGTGATCGATGGTAGTAGCATTTTCACAGTAACTCCAGTTCGCTTAGTGTGGGCGCCATGGGTTGTTATCTCCGCGCGCACGGTGTTATGTGCCGTGCCCTGCAGAACAGTCTCGGCACGGCTTAATACCGCTCCTTCCCACGATTGAATTTGCATAGGAACCGCGTCCACCGCAACCACGGGCGGCCACGTCCAAACGGCTTCGTCGGACGCGCGCAGAACTCCCCGCCTCCCTTCACTCCTCACCGAGAACGCGCATCCGGTCAAGCACTGGCGTTACCAGGGATGCGGATTACATCCGGATAGATGCCGAGGCGGATCGCCACACAGCTAAGTCGTCGAACCGACAGAGCGATCACTTTACATTCATCGCCGGCGGCGATATTTTTCGATCTATGAAAGCTACGAATTGGGAGTTTACGAATAGAGCGATGCTCTTCGGACTGATCTTTGCCTTCTCGTTTCCGCTCTACTTCTTGGATCACCAGAATTCAACTGCTGCGTTGGCTAGCTGGCTTGGATCCAAGCTGCAAAGGGATCCGGATCTCGTCGCTCGTCTCCTGTTTGCTTTCGCCGCTGTTTTGCTGATTGTGGCCGCTCTCTTCCGCACCTGGGCCTCATCGTACCTCCGTGCCGAGGTGGTGTATGCGGCCGAAGTAAAGACTGACTCGCTGGTTGCCGATGGGCCTTATCGAATGGTGCGCAATCCCCTGTATTTCGCCAACGTGGTAATGGTCATCGCCATGGGCGCCATGATGAGCCGGACCGGGTTCTTGCTGGCGGTGCTGGCGATGCTGGTGTTCAGCTATCGGCTGATCCTACGGGAAGAGGCCGAACTTCAGGCGAGCCAGGGCGAACAGTACGAGGGCTACCGAAAAGCGGTGCCGCGTCTCTGGCCAGCTCTGTGGCCGCGCATTGCTTCCGCCGGACGCCAAGCCAGGTGGGCTGATGGATTCAAGGCAGAATCGTGGTATTGGGGATTCGCAGCTGCACTCCTAGCCTTTGCCATAACTCTAAAACTCACGCTGTTTTTCGGGATTTTGGCGGCAAGCCTAGTCATGTTCTGGGTGTCCTCAGTGGTTCTTCAAAAAAAGTCAAACTCTAAGGCCTGACTCGAGTACACGTGGACGTGTTATCGGCTATTCGGGCCCGATAGGCCTTGCTGACTGGTCAATGACGCAGGGATCGCGGGGTGGGACGTGGAAGTGCCGGTATTCCCAGGGGACGATGACGAAGTAGAGGGAGAAGTCCGAGGCCGTTGAGTTTCGGAACGTGGTTGCGAAGTGCGGGACGCGGTGACGAACAGTTCCATTTCCGCACACTAATGAGGTTCCGTTCCATAAGGGAAGATCAGTTCCCTGTTTAGGCATTGCCATCCTGAGCGATTGCTATCTTTCTGAGTCAGTGTAAAAAGCCCAAGAACATATTCGAAGCGGCCAAAGCGGCTCTCAAGTCCAAGGATTCGTGTGTCGTACTTCACGCCGCCATTGTTAGCCCGCAAGTTGTTGTGTATGATTTAACCCAGATATACACACTTGGAGGTCACAATGAGCCGGGCGCTAACGCGAACCAATCTCTTACTTGAATCTGGCAAGGTCCGACAGCTTCGCAAGACCCTCCATTCGCGCAGCAATTCTGAAGCGGTACGGCGAGTCATCGAGGAGCGGCTAGCTGTGGAAGCAGGTCTTGGAGCGTTGCGGGCCCTTCGAGAGCTAGGCGGTCCGGAGGATGTCTTCGGGCGTGCTTTAACGAAAAAGAAATGAGTTCACTGCCGCCCGGACTGCTCCTATTCGATACGGGCATTTACATCCGGTTTAGCCGAGGAGAGAAATACTTCTGGCTGGGCGAAGATGCTCGAATCTTCCAGCGCACTATTTTGACCGCGGTGGTGGCCGCCGAGCTCTACGCCGGTACCCACAGTCAAAAAGAAAAGCGAGCCCTGGATGAACTTTGTCAGGCTCACCGTGCTCTGGGCCATTTCTCTTCTCCCCCCGGCTCCGCTTGGATTGACACCGGCATTCTGCTCCGCCGCTCCCGCAGCACTTTAGGGCCAATGGATTTTGTCAGCCATTTTCGCGATCTACTAATTGCATCGGAAGCAATGCGAACGGGTGCCACACTGGTGACAGAGAATTCCCGAGATTTCGCGCGCTGGAGGTCGCTTCTTGTGTCGGCCAGGAAGACGCTGAAACTATTCAACCCGTCCTGACCTGATGCAGTCCTTGCAACCGACAAGTTTGGAGTTGTCGAAAGCTTGTGGTGACCGACGTGACCCGCCACGATCTGCTGCACATCACAAAAGGCAAGATCTTGGAAGCGTGCGATTCAAATTTGGAGCAACGCCAACTCGGGTTCATGGCGACAATCGCAACTCCAAACCCGAGCCAATACCAAAGCTGGCCTCCATTTGACTCCAATTGAAGTGAATACCGGGCAGTAACGCCTTGCATTGGTCGATTGTATTTGTTCGATTCCCGTCACCCGCTTCAGATTCAAAGTAGTTGGCTACATCGCAATCCTGACGCCACTGCCGGAGTAAACTGCGTTTCGCAGAGTCTCCGGCGCACCGGAGCTTGCAGGGAATCATCTCCAGTCTTCGGTCTGCAATCCCGGCACCCGCGCGAATTCCGTTGTGTTGCTTGTGACCATGGTGGCTCCCAAGCTCAGCGCCTGGGCGGC
Organism: Acidobacteriota bacterium; assembly: GCA_013289665.1. Classification (GTDB taxonomy): domain Bacteria; phylum Acidobacteriota; class Terriglobia; order Acidiferrales; family UBA7541; genus Acidiferrum. Next base: position 10,942 of record JABCZN010000013.1, read on the forward strand.
AATGAAGGTGTCCAAGGCGCCAATCGCCGTGACTGAGTGAGGGGGAATCGCGCTGACATTTCGGTTTTACCCGAACGGTTGGGCTTCTGCCCTCGTAATTGCTGCGACAACGGTCTTGTCGACCGTTGCCAGGATTCGCTGGGGTGCCAACATCACCGAACCCTTCGGTGTTCGCCGAAGGGTTGCTAGCTCGAATCTGGCCCGGAGAGCTCAAATTCCCCTTCTCTTTCAAATAGTTACGAATGGCCCGTTCTCGCGTTTAAGTCGTGGACCCTCGAGTGTCATATTGGAGTATGGAAAACGCGTCAGCGAGGGGTGACGTGCCCCTCCTGGAAATTCAATTCTGGGAATAGAAAGCGGAGCCGCGACCTTTGGGGGGCACGGCTCCGTTTGGGGTGGAGGTACACTGAGAGCGACCGGGTGGGGCCCTCAGAAAGTGTATTTCAAACCAAACTGAATTTGACGGGCGCCCTGTGATGTAAAGATCTCGCCATAGTTCGAAGCGCCCGCTGTGTGCTGCCCGCTGTACTCTTGTCCGAAATTAAAGTTCGGCGTATTCGTAAAGTTTAGGGCATCCATCCGAAACTCGAGCGAATGCCGCTCTGTGAAATGGAAGTCCTTCGCGATGCTGAGATCGGCGTCTTTATATCCGGGGCCGTCGAAAGCGCCGACGGGGCAATTGCCAAACGTTCCTGCCGCAGGGGTCGTTACGGCAGCTGGATTCAGGAAGGTGACACCGCCGGTAACGGGGTCAAAGGTCATGGGCACACGAGAGGAAACCCCTTTGACGCAATTCGCGCGAGTCGAGAACCCGCCGGTACCGGACGTATCGCTACTGGCAAAAATAGTCTGCGCAAAGCCCGAGTGGAACACAAAGCTGGAGCTTACGCGCCAGCCGCCAATGACATAATTCAGGGCGTTGCCGACACTGCTGGCATACCGCCGGCCGTGACCGAAGGGCAGTTCGTAGACCACGTATCCGTTGAACAACGAAGCGATATTTTGCGGACATTTGCCGTAATCGCCCTGCTGATCATAAGGATTTTGGGGGAATGCCCAACCGGCGATGGTTTGCGCTTCGGTGGGGACGTTGTCGCCATACTGGCCGTAGAATCCAGGCGTGTCGCTCAGGCATTTCGACCAGGTGTAGTTGACTTGCGCCTGCAGGCCGCGGGTGAAGTGCTCCTGAAGGACCAACTGCAGCGCGTTGTAGGTGCTGATTCCATTGGAGAGGGTATAACGCCCTTGTCCAATTTCACCGAGTAACGTCGGATTCAGGAACGGCGAGGGCGTAATGGTGCCATCCGCATTGAGCTGTTTCTGCTGCAGCATGATGATGTTGGAGAGGTGCTGATTGCTTTGGCCAACGTAGCCGGCTTGAACTGTGGTGGAATTACCGAACTGATGTTGGACAGTCAGGTTCCATTGGTAGTGCACGGCAGGGCGAAGGTTCGTGTCAAAGGCGTGAATGTTCACGCCCTTGAAGCAGACAGGATCGAAAGCGACTGCAAGCGCGAGCGTACAGCCTTTCGGAAAACCGACAAAGCCTTGATCAAGGGTGCTTCCGGGAAGGTTGGTGGTGGGCGCGAAAGTGACGTTGTGCGCGGTCTCAAACGGCGGATTCTGCGTGAGCAGATTGTTAACGCCGTTGCTCTCGGTGAAGTTTGATACACCGTAAGCGGCGCGGAACACTGTATTTTTCACGAAGTCCGGCTGCCACGCGATACCAATGCGCGGCTGAAAATTCGTGATGCCGTTATACTGGTTATATAGGGCACTAGACCCATTGTTCGTGGTGGGAGTGATGATTGCGCCGCCAATTAGCCCGTAGTTGACAGCGTTGCCTTCCGCCGCGGCGCGAGGAGTGTTCACCTCCCAACGAAGACCGAGGTTCAAGGTCAGATTGCGACGAAGCCGCCAACTGTCTTGTCCGTAGAGAGCGAATATGCTGTTTTGCATGTGGCGATTTCCGACTCCTTCACCAATGCCAAGGTTGTTTGGGAGGCCGAGCATGAAGTCAGCGAGTCCCGCGCCGCCCGAAGTTCCTCCGGGGCCATTACCGGTGTATTGGCCGTTGAAATTGAAGAAGCCTGCCAAGCCTTCATTGCCAGGATAGAGGAAGTTGTCGCGATAGCGATTGAACTGAAAACCAAAATGAAACTCGTGATTGTTATAGGTCTTTGAGACGGAATCACTAACCTGAATGACCGTGTCGGCAAATGTGTTGAACTGGGCGAGATTGTTGCCAATATTGGTCACGTTGCCAAAAAGGCCTTGTAACGAAGGAAGGAAGGGGCTGGTTGAGCCCGGAATATTAAACATCTGCGGGAGATTCTGGCCGGTCGGATTGGTATAACCCTGGCTGACCGGAAAGTAGCTAAGGCCCATGCGAAAGTCGTTGAGTAGAGTTGGCCCGAGAGTGTGGGTCCAATCGATAACGCCGCTGCGCAATGGATAGGTAAAGTCCGTGAAACCGTTGCTGGCGAGAAGAAACGTTTGAGTGGTCGGATTGCGAACAGATTGCTGCGAATAGCGGCCAGAGACATGATCCGCATCGGTAGGAATCCAATCAATCTTGAAGTCACCCTGATCGGCGCTATTGTTAACGCGCTGCTGGTAATTCAAAATGTTAGTTCCGGAGACGCTGGGCATCGGATAGAGGGATGAAGTGACGACGGCCACAGCGGCCGGACTGAGCGTCAGGCCGTCAGCGGTCAAATTGTTGAACGGAATCGCGGTGCGCGCTGTGGGGGCGACACCCGCTTGAGGCGCATAGAGCTGCTGCGGCGCAGGCAGGTTCTTGGCATTCAAGCAATTGCCTGCGGCGTCGAAATGATTGGTCCCCACATCAGTGCATATCTCACCGAAATTGCCGGCGCGCTCGGCGCCGCTCATGACGAACACCTGTGGCGTGGAGGTAGTCGGATTTCGCAATCCTTCATAGTCGGCAAAAAAGAATAGCCGATTCTTGATGATTGACCCGCCCACGAGGGCTCCGAACTGATTGAAACGCAGGGAGGCTCTCGGAATTTGGTTGTTTGGATTGATCTTGTTGCTCCATTCGTTCGCGTTCAGATCGCTGTTGCGGAGAAACTCGAAGGCGCCGCCATGGTAGTCATTGGTTCCGGACTTGATCGAGGTATTGAGAATACCCCCCAGGAAGTTGCCAAATTCAGCGGACGGATTCTGCGTAATGAGGTTAACTTCCTGAATGGCGTCTGGACTCGGCGAGTACGCCACTTCGTTGTTGTCGTGCTGATTGTTGTCGAGCCCGTCGAGAATGTAGTTGCTGGTCTGTTCGCGGTTCCCGTTTATATATGGCCGGCCGACCTGAAACGTGTTTTGTCCGGAAGTAAAGGATCCTGGATTGGTGCTGACGACGCCCGGAGCCAACAAAGTGAGTTCGCCGTAGTTCCGAGTGATGAGAGGAATACTCTCGGTCACGATGTGATCGAGATGCGTGCCCAGTTCAGTGGTTTCTGTTTGCAACAGAGGCGCGGCGCTGGTAATTTCCACTGTCTCGGAGACCACGCCAACCACCAACTGCACGTCCACGCGCGCGACCTGGTTTAGCACGAGCTCGAACGCCGGGCGCACGGCCGTGCGGAACCCTTTTGCTTCGATTTTGATTTCGTAGCGGCCGATCTGCAAACGTGTGAGATAGTAAGCGCCGTCGGCGTTCGTCTCCGTCGGATAAGAAATGTCACGCGCGACATCGCGCGCCGTGATGGATGCGCCAGCAATGGGCCCGCCGCTCGGATCAGTGACCCTGCCGGTGATGCCGGCAGTTACTTCTTGTCCCCGTGCAATATGTGCCCCGCAGGTGAGCGCCAGCAACATCATCACTGCGATTGCGATACCAACCGACTTGCTGTTCTTCATTGCAAACCCTCCGATTCGAGCGCCGCGGCGATTCGGCGGCCCCACGATCTGTTCATTTCTCCCCGACAGTGACATGCACCCTGAACTGCTATATGGCCCGATGCTGTGTAGCTATATAGCACCAAATAATGGTTGTCAATAGAAAAGTTATGATTTATAAGGGTTCTACGATTGAGAGCTATAGCGGTTCACATTGTCGCTCTATATCACCACAAGCAGTGGAGCGGTGCGGGATGAGATGTTCGAGCGGCGGCCACGGGCTGCGAGACGGGGAAAATGCCTGCTGCGGGACTGCTAATCCGATTTTCTAGAGGGCTATTCGCGGTATTTTCATATTTCTTGTAGTAGGCTAGCCGCAACTGTCGGGGGAAAGAATGCAGCGCAAGAGCCGGAATGGGTTGCCCGCGTATCAGCGGATTCAGAGCGTCATCCGTAAGCGCATTGACGCCGGCCACCTGCGGCCGGGCGATGTCGTTGCTTCGGAACGAGACCTCGCGAAGATTCACGAAGTGAGTTTAATGACCGCCCGGCACGCTCTGGCCTCGCTGGAACGCGAAGGCGTCGTCGAGCGCCGTCGGGGCATCGGCACCTTCGTGGCCGCGCCCAAAATCCACTTCAACAAGTTGATGAGCTACACCGAGCAGATGGCCAGCCGCAGTCTCACGGCCAGCACCAAAATCCTCTTCGCCAAAGTCATCCGCCACGAGCAGGAAGCCACGGCCCGCTTGTCTCTTCCTCCGACGAGCGCCATCATCAAGCTCGAACGCCTGCGCAGCGCGGTGGACGAGCCCTTTGCACTCGAAACTTGCTACCTCTCCCATGCGCAATTCCCCGATTTACTCTCGGTCCCGCTGGCTCGAGAGTCCTTGTTCGCCACGCTCGAGCGCGATTACAAAGTAGAGCTGGGCTATGCCGACGAAGAAATTGATGCCACCGCCGCGGACCCGCGGATTGCCGATCTGCTCGCCGTCCCGCGGCGCGAGCCGCTACTTCGCATTCGTCAAGTCATTTATTCCACTCAAGGGAAGGCTGTGATTTATGTGCTGGGCTTCTACCGCTCGGACCGTCACAACCTGGTGATTCGCCGTTTCCGGTAGCTCCTGGCAGTTGCGGACTCGCGCTTGTCTCGCGGGAGTTGCGGGCTCGATTTGCAACGCAAACTTCGGAAGGCTCTTACATGCTGGTGGTACTGAAGCGCGATCAGGAAGAGGTTGGCCGCCACGCCGCCCATTTCGTTGCGAGCGCGATTCGCAGGAAGGCGTCGCTTACGCTCGGCTTGGCCACCGGCAATACCATGGTTGGCGTATACCGTGAACTCGTGCGCTTGCATCGGGAGGATCATCTCGATTTTTCGCGCGTCACCACATTTAATTTGGACGAATATTTTGGACTGTCTCCCGAACACACCGAAAGCTTTCACCATGCCATGCACGAACACTTCTTCTCTCACGTAAACGTCAATCCGCGCAACATTCATATCCCCGATGGCGCAATCGCCGGAGATTGTGAAGAATACTGCTCCGCTTACGAGCAAGCCATCCGTGATGCGGGCGGAATCGATCTCCAGATTCTCGGCATCGGGCGCAATGGCCACATTGGCTTTAATGAACCAACCTCGAGCATCGGATCAAGAACACGCCTCAAAGTTCTGAGTGAGCAAACCATTGAAGACAATCGAAAACTCTTCGCCGCCGGAGAGGAGATTCCCCAGTGCGCCATCACTATGGGGATTGGAACCATTCTCGAGGCCCGCAGGATTCTCCTGCTCGCATCAGGAGAAGCCAAAGCGGCAGCGGTCGCAAAATCAATCGAGGGCCCGATCACTTCCTCGGTGACGGCCTCTGCGCTTCAGCTCCATCCGGATGTCACCTTTCTCCTGGATGAGGCTGCTTCCATGGCTCTAACGCAGCGCGAGTACTACATGAAGGTTTTGAAAATGACGGCAATGCTCACCCCGAGCCGTCTCACGTGAGTTTTGCCAAGTAGGGTAGTCTTGTCAATTTGGGAAGTTGGGCAAAGGAAATAACGATGAGTGCCCAGTCATCTCACGGGCCTCTACCGGCATCAAAGATTTGAAGTCTATTCGCTTGAGTTAAGATAGCTTGGCCCTCAATGATTCTGGCTGGCGACATCGGCGGTACAAAGTGCAACCTCGCTGTATTCGAGCAATCGGGCGCAGGCCTGCGGCCGGTATTTCAAACCCGCCACGCCACCAAGGATTTCTCCAATTTCGAGCAGTTGCTTGACTCTTTTGTTCAAGCCGCGCACACACACCTCGGGAAAGCGGAGGATATTTCCATCACCGCGGCCGGATTCGGCATTGCTGGAACGGTAGTCGGCGGTCGTTTGCATGCCATCAATCTTCCCTGGCAACTCGAGCCGGCATCGCTTGCAAGCACCCTGAATCTAAACAGCAACAATATTGTTTTCATGAATGATCTCGTGGCCACCGCTTGCGGAATCGATCGACTGGAACAACGGGATTTTTTCCTTCTGAATGAAGTCACTCCCCAATTCCACGCAAACAAAGCCCTGATTGCCGCCGGGACGGGATTGGGAGAGGCCATGCTCTTCTGGGACGGGCATCGACACGTCGCTGCGCCCTCCGAAGGCGGAGCTGCGGACTTCGCGCCCCGCACCACTCGCGAAATCCGCTTTTTGCAGTTTCTCAATCAAGACCTCGCCCGCGTCTCCTGCGAAGAGGTTTTCTCCGGAAGAGGCTTCCGAAAAATTCACGAGTTCCTGAACCCGGCCACGCGCCACCCCGTATTTGATGAATCTTCCGGTGATTCCGCGAAAGAGATCACACAGAACGCGATGTCCGGCGCTTGCGAAGTTTGCGTGGAAACACTCGATTTCTGGATTGATGCGTTTGGCGCCGAAACCGGGAACCTTGCCTTGCGGGTTCTTGCCTATGGCGGCGTGTACCTGGCGGGCGGCATCGCTCTTAAAATATTGCCAAAACTCAAGGAGGGCACTTTCTGCCACTCCTTTGCTGACAAAGCGCCGCTCAATGCCGTGCTTGCGAGCGTGCCCATCTTTGTCATCTTAAATGAGGATGCTCCCCTGCTGGGGGCTGCCTACCAGGCCTTGGGAACTCTGGACCCTTGCCTGCATGCAAGAGCATTAGGATCCTCCTCGTATTGAAATACAGCCCTGAGGAGGATTTGCATCTCTGCTTCTGGCAAGACTTCAACAGCATGTTCGGCCCCTCGGTTTCCAGACTGCAAAGAAAGGTGCGATGACCAAGGATAGCGTGACGACCCGGATTCATCCGGCGGCATGGATTCCGACCATGTACTTCGCGGAGGGCCTCCCTTTCTTCGCGATTTCCCTCATCGCCGGAATCCTTTACAAACGTCTCGGCCTTCCCAACGACATCATTGCCATGTACACCAGTTGGCTTCTCCTTCCCTGGTCGTTGAAGCCGATTTGGAGCCCGCTGCTAGAAATGTTCAAGACCAAGAAATACTTCGTTGTGCTTTTCGAATTTGCCGGAGGATTGAGCCTAGCCTCGATCGCCCTCTGTCTGCCTCTGCCAAATTACTTCCGCTTCACGCTCGCTCTTTTCGCGGTAGTCGCGTTCTGTTCCTCGACACATGACATTGCGGCTGACGGTTTGTACATCGCCAGTCTTTCCGCGAAGCAGCAGGCTGCCTATGCAGGCTGGCAAGGTGGCTTCTACAACGTCGCGCGTTTCTTTTCGCAGGGAGCCCTGGTGATTCTGGCGGGTTTTCTCGAAGCGCGCTTCGATGTGCCGCACGCCTGGATGGCTATCTTTGCCGGGATGGGACTGCTTCTCGTGATGTTGAGTCTCTATCACCTGCGCGTGCTGCCCACGGGGACAGAGCGGCGTTCCGAGAGTTTTCGCGAAATGGCCGCGACCTTCTTGGACGTCATCGCAAGTTTTTTCAAGAAGCCAAACATCATTTTGCTTCTCATCTTTCTCCTTCTCTATCGCGCCGGCGAAGGTCAAATCGTAAGAATCGGGCCGCTCTTTCTAGTCGACAAACGAACGCTCGGCGGTCTGGGATTGACAACGGATCAGTTCGGAACCATCTATGGCACTTTCGGAACGGTCGCGTTTATCCTCGGCAGTATCCTCGGCGGTTACTTTACTTCGTGGCTGGGCCTGAAACGCGCCTTGTTGCCGCTCATTTGCGCGATGAATCTCCCCATGCTCGCTTACTACTACCTGAGCACGGCGCTTCCGACAAACCATGCCGCGGTGACTGTTGCCATGAGCCTGGAAATGTTCGGATATGGCTTTGGTTTTGTAGGAGTGATCTTGCTGATGATGCAGGAAATTGCCCCAGGAAAATACCAAACCGCTCACTACGCCTTTGCCACTGCGTTGATGAACCTGGGCCTCATGCTTCCAGGAACCGTGAGCGGAAAAATCGAAGTGGCGCTGGGCTATCGAAGATTCTTTATTTGGGCACTGATTTCCGCCATCCCCGCCTTGATTCTTTCGCGGTTCATCCCCATCCGTGGAGGCGCGATAACTCCTCCAGAATCCCAGATTTCAGAAGTCTAAGCATGGCGATGGGCGCGCAGAATTCTTGAGGAGCATTCCATGTCCCTGACACTGGAGCAGTCGATCGGCCAACAATTTCTCTTGAGCTTCACCGGTAAGCGCAAACCACCCTCCGAGTTGCTGCGGATCCTGAAGAGCCAGCACGTCGGTGGCATTGTCCTTTTTCGGGCCAAGAACATGGGAAGTCTTTCCGAGTTGCGTCAGTTGACTGCGAAACTACAGAAGGCAGCGGCGCGGAACGGCCAACCGCCTCTCCTGATCGCTGCGGATCAGGAAGGCGGCCAACTCATGGCTATCGGAGACGCGACCCCTTTTCCAGGGAATATGGCGTTAGGCGCCACTCGCTCTGAAAAACTGGCCTACAAGGTAGGAAGGGCTCTTGGACGAGAAGTCGCTGCTGTTGGAGTGAACGTCGACTTTGCGCCAGTCTGCGACGTCAACAACAATCCCGCCAACCCCGTTGTCGGCACACGATCATTTGGAGAAAACCCTGCTCTTGTATCGCGGCTAGGCGCTGCCCTAGTTAACGGTCTGCAATCAGCGGGCGTCGCCGCGACTGCGAAACATTTTCCAGGTCACGGCGATACTTCTAGCGACTCGCACCATGGCGCTCCCGTGCTCCCGCACGATTGGGAAAGAGTCTGCCACGTGGAATTACCGCCGTTTCGAGCGGCCATCCGAGCGGGTGTACAGCTCATGATGACGGCCCACATTGTTTTTCCTGCGTTGAACGGGGGCACGAACCTGCCGGCCACCCTTTCAGAGAATATCCTGGGCGGTTTGCTCCGCCGCAAGCTGGGCTTCGACGGCCTTATCGTCAGTGACGCGATGGATATGCACGCTATCGAGCAGGGTCCCGGACTGGTTGTGGACGCGCTGGCCGCTTTGGGAGCCGGCGTCGATTTGTTGCTGCTGAATCACGATTTAGCCCGGGTATCTTCGACGTATTCCTGTGCGGTTCAGGCAGCCCGTCGCGGCCTTCTCTCGCCTACGGAAATCCATGCTTCGGCGCGTCGAATTCTCCATCTGAAATCCTGGCTCGCCCGCTCCAAGCAGCCGCCCCTAAGCGTGATCGGCTGCCGCGAGCATCGTGCGCTGGCGCGAGAAGTCGCGGAGAAGTCCGTCACGCTCGTGCGTGACACGACCCGGCAATTGCCACTCGATCTGCATGCCAGCGCCGGAATCGCAGTCGTTGTTCCACGTCCGGAAGACCTAACTCCTGCAGATACCTCCTCGCTCGTGGTCCCAGCCCTGGCTTCGGCCGTTCACCGCTATCACCGCCAGGTTGACGATTTCACAGTGGCGATGAATCCTTCCGCCGCGGAAATTAGGGAGTGCTGCGCCCGACTCCTTAAATATGATCTTATAATCATTGGGACGATTAACGCTGCGGACCACCCCGGCCAGGCCGCTCTCGTTAACACGTTGCAGAAGGAAGGACGCAAGGTCATTGCCGTAGCCCTACGGATGCCCTACGACCTCGCCGCATACCCCGAAGCTCCAACTTACCTCTGCACCTACAGCATCCTTCCTCCCGCGATGGAGGCGCTGGCCGACGCACTCTGGGGACGAATCCCTTTCAACGGGAAGCTTCCCGTTAGCATTCCCGTTAAACACTTGTCTCCGGGTCGTTAGAGTAGCACACGCCAGAAAAATTGCTGGTCGTTCAAGAGTCAACTGGTATGATGGCTCCCGATAAAAATGGCGAAGATTTCCTTCCTGGAATTGAGTTTCAGGCCAACCACGGATACTCATCTTTTTTCTCGCAAGGGGGGATGCATTGACTGAGTCGAACAATAACGCGTTAAATCGTCGAGAGTTCATCCACGGCACACTTGCCGGTGCCGCCTTCGCTGCGTTGCCAGTCGCTGCTTTCACTGCAGACAATCCCGACCTCCAGTCGGTGCTGAGCCAAATACCGAAGATGCATGACGAGAACGTGAAGCGGTTGCAGAACTGGGTCGCATTGCCTTCCATCGCGGCCGAGAACCGCAACTATCCGCAGGGCCCTGACTATATGGCACAACTCGCTCGCGATGCAGGATTCGCGAATGTCGAAATTGTGCCAACATCCGGCAAGCCTGGGGTCTTCGGCACTCTGGATGCTGGCGCGGCGACCACTGTGGGCATCTATTTTATGTACGACGTGAAACAGTTTGACCCTTCGGAGTGGTCTTCTCCGCCGCTCGAAGGGCGGATCCTCGAAAAGGAAGGATTGGGCAGCGCTTGCATCGGTCGCGGCGCTGTAAACCAGAAGGGTCCTGAAACGGCCTTCCTCGGCGCCCTCCATGCCTTCAAGACAGCAGGGAAAAAATTGCCTGTAAATCTCGTGCTCGTCTGTGAAGGTGAAGAAGAGATTGGATCGACCCACTTTCCGGAGGTTGTCCTCCAACCCAAGGTCACCGCTGCGCTGAAGAAATGCATGGGTGTGTTCATTCCAGAAGCGGGCCAGGACGCGGATGGAGGCATTCAGATATCACTAGGCGCCAAGGGCGTAGTTGAACTTGAACTGGTTTCGAGCGGAGAGCGGTGGGGACGAGGGCCCAAGCATGATGTTCACTCCAGCCTTGAGGCACAGGTGGACAGTCCCACTTGGCACCTGGTGCAGGCGCTCAGCACGCTCATCCAGTCCGATGGACACACGCCTGCCGTGGCGGGCTTCTTTGACAAGGTCAAGCCTCTTGCTCCCGCACAGATAAAGATGATCGAGGATGCAGCCGCTCACCGCAGTGAATCCATCGTCAAAAAGCAGCTAGGCGTTGAGCATTGGGTGCATGACACAAACTGGCTTGACTCTCTTTTGCTGCTCGAATCCAAGCCCACGATCAACATCGAGGGCTTGGTCGCTGGATACACCGGCCCCGGTGGCAAGACGGTTTTGCCGCATCGCGCCGTCGCGAAGATTGACATGCGGTTGGTGCCTGACATGACGGCTGCCGGCACACTGGCGCTTCTGAAGGAGCACCTTGCGAAACACGGGTTTGGCGACATAGAGGTCAATATGACCGGTGGCTACGATCCGACACAGACTTCCCCGGATTCGAAGCTGATCCAGGCGCAAATTGCGACTTACCGCAATCTGGGTCTCGATCCCGTGCTGTGGCCTCGATCAGCCGGTTCTTGGCCGGGATACATTTTCACTTCCGAACCTCTCAATCTTCCCGCTGGACATTTTGGAATGGGACATGGGACCGGTGCACATGCTCCGAATGAGTACTATCTGATTGATTCCACCAACCGAAAGGTTGCGGGGATTGACGGGGCTGTGCGCTCCTTCGTCGAGTATCTATATGCGTTAGCTTAAGGCAGAGCGGGCGGGAAGGAATCGCCAACCTATGATTTTTCGGATGGTTGCGGCGCTTGAACCAGTTCCCCAGGTCCTTAGTTGTCCTCCGCGGAACTTCGGATTCACAGCTTACGAATGACCTTCATGAAGGCGTCCACTTTTCGGTTCAAGGTCGCCTTGCTAACTTTCAGGTGCTGCTCCATGCTGATGCCGGTGAAGAAGGTCAAGATCATCTCGGCGAGTACTGTGGGTTTCATCGCGGATGTCTCGGCTTCGACATTTTTCGCAGCGAACACCGGTCTCGACGATAACGCCCGCCTAGATTCTCTCAAGAGCTACATCCTTCCGGGACTCGCGTCCGGTGCATTCAAACCATGGATCGCGAAGACGTTTCCCTTCGAACGCATCGTCGATGCTCACCGCTATCTCGAGTCAAACGACCAGTTCGGGAAAATCGTCGTTACCGTTTAGCGTCCTTTCAGGGCGGGCCGGTAGCCCTGCCTTCACGATATAGTCGAACGGCCGGGCGGGAATTTGACAGATCGTCCAATAAATTTTTCATCTTCATGCTTTGTGCCTGGTCATCTCAATGCCCGCAGCTTCTGACGAGTCTTTTTTTATTTCAACTGCCGAATCCGCTCTTGGAGGAATTGCCGCTCTGGTTCCTGCTGGGTCAGCGCCAGAGCTTTCTCATAAGACGACCGAGCCTCAGAGGTCCTGCCGAGCCTTCGGCACATATCCGCACGGGCGGAATGCGCCAGGTAATAATTTGCCAATTCGCCATGTTCCAATACCGCGTCGATCTGCGCCAGACCGGCCTCTGGACCATCGCGCATTGCAATTGCCACGGCACGATTCAGCTGGACAACCGGCGAAGGCTGAATTCGTGCCAATCGGTCGTAAAGCGCAACAATCTGCCGCCAGTCGGTCAGAGCGACCGATTCCGCCTCCGCATGAACGGCGGCAATCGCAGCCTGCAGTGTGTAAGGGCCGAAGCGACGGGACTCCAGTGCTTTCTCGAGCAATGCCACTCCCTCCGCGATCTGCTCCCGGTTCCAGAGCGAGCGATCCTGGTTCTCCAGCAAAATCAGCTCTCCGGTCGGAGAGGTTCTCGCGGCGTGACGCGATTCGTGTAGCAACATCACGGAAAGCAGCCCCATGACTTCCGGCTCTGGCCGGAGTTCGCTCAGCAACCGGCCCAGTCGAATCGCCTCGCCGGTTAGCTCGGCTCGCATTACCTCCGCTCCCGCCGCAGCCGAATAACCCTCGTTAAAGACGAGATAGATCACCTGAAGCACCGCGCCCAGTCGCTGCGGCAATTCCTGCGGGGTCGGCACCTCATAGGGAATCGGCGTCTCTCGAATCTTTGCCTTTGCGCGCACAATGCGCTGCGCCATCGTACGCGGCGTGATGAGGAACGCCTTTGCTATCTCCTCGGTTGTCAGGCCGCACACCTCACGCAAGGTGAGCGCAACGTGCGCTTCCGGCGCTAGAGATGGATGACAGCAGGTAAAAATCAGGCGCAGTCGATCGTCCTCAAGGCTGTCCTCTTCATTGGACCTTTCCGCCGAGCACCCTTGCGCTTCGAGATATCGAGCGAGCTCGTCTTGAGACGCATGAAATCTTGCCCGTCGACGCAGAGTATCAATGGCTTTGAATCGAGCCGTCGAAATCAACCATGGTCGCGGCCTGTCCGGAATACCAGTCTGAGGCCAGGACTCCAGAGCGGCGGCGAATGCCTCATGCATGGCCTCTTCGGCGAGATCCAGATCTCCGAGGAGGCGCACGAGCGTCGCCAGGACGCGTCCGGATTCCGATCGGTAAAGAGTCTCAATGGTCCTGCTGAGTTGTTCGGGCACAGGCGGCGGCATCTACGCCAAACTAGCAAACAGAGCGGCTCGACACAACCGCACTCGGGCTTCCCCTACCCACAATTCAATGGCCCGCCACTGCGCTGATCGAGAGTTTGGAAACGGGACAATAGAATAGGTCCTCGCAAACGCCACCAACTCCCGAAATGGCCATACGGAAACCATCCTCCTTTTCCGGCCAAATCTGGATCGTTTGAGCACTCTGCAATCCCCGATAATACTTCTGAAGCACGAAGAAGGCTTTTTTCTTCTCACCGAGGTCGGAGACAAGTCCTTTGCGATTGAAATAGTCCTCAATATGAGGGAGAGTCCGCCGCGCGCTGCGAAAGTCCTTGAGTATCCAAGGTGTCATTCCGCGCAAGAAGGGAATTCGCTTCAGCACGCTTCCCGTCAGGATCGTCGTGGGACACTCTCCCTATCGTGATTCCAGTGGCAATGTTTGGATGCCGGACCAGTACTTCTTTGGCGGACGCCTTAGTAGTTTCGGAGGTGATCTATCGAAAGTCACCGATGGTCGTCTTTACGAATGGCATCGATTTGGACACTTCCGTTATGTAGTTCCCGTCACGACGGGCGGTAAATTCACTTTGAAGCTGTACTTCCTGGAGCATTGGTTTGGCGTCCAGAATGGCGGTATCGGAGGGGTGGGCAGCCGGGTGTTTGACGTATCTTGCAACGGGTCGATGCTTTTGAAAGGATTTGATATTTTCCGGGAGGCCGGGTCCAAACCACTGGTTAAATCCTTTCAGCATATTGAACCTACACCGCAAGGCAAAATAGAGATCTACTTCACTCCAGCCGTGAACTACCCATCGATAAGCGCCATTGAAGTTATCCCCGAATAGAACAAGCCTCTGGAATTCCGCGGATTTGATCGATCACGCGGTTCTTCGATTCGCAGGACACCTACTGATTTACACCGCTCGCCAAGAACCCGCCGTCCACCACCAGGATTTGGCCAGTGGTGAAGGATGCGGCTTCAGAGGCGAGGTAGACAGCAACTCCCACCAATTCTTCTGCCTTTCCAAACCGGCCAATGGGAGTACGCGCCAGCAACTCTCGGCCGCGTTCGGTGTTATCGAGCAATTCCGAGTTCAGCGCCGTGCGGAAAACGCCAGGAGCGATGGCATTTACCATCACCCCGTACTTGGACCATTCAACAGCCAGTGATCTCGTAAGCGCTCCGACAGCCGCCTTGCTTGCGGCATACGCGGCAACCTGGGTTAATGAAACAAAGGTATTCAGCGAGGCCAGATTGATAATTCGGCCGTAGCCCCGCTCCAGCATATGCCGACCAAATATCTGACAGCCTCTGAGCGTTCCTGTGAGATTTGTTTCGAGGATACCCGACCACGATTCCTCCGGAAAGTCGATGGTGGGAGCCCGTACGATTTTGCCGGCACAGTTCACCAGGATGTCTACTTTGCCAAGGCTCTCGAGTGTATTCGCCAGGAGGTTCTCCAAAGAAGCGCGATCGCACACATCGCAAGTGACACGTAGGGTCCGGCGCGCGAGCGATTCAATCTCTTGGGCGGTCACTTCCACTTGCTCCACCCGCCGGGAAGAAGCAACGACATCTGCTCCCGCAGCGGCTAACCCGAGAGCAAGCACGCGCCCGATGCCGGACGTTCCACCAATCACAACGGCGGTTCTGCCGGAAAGACTTCGAAGAGAAGGGTTCATTTCTTGACCTTTTCGAGTTGTGCTCAGTTACTGAAATTCACCTTTTCATCGGCTCACGATGAAAGCGGTTTTCGAAGGGAATATTCGAAGGAGAAACTGTACCACTCCAGTGAACTAAGTTTCGAAGCGTCCACGGTAAGCCCAGAGACCCAAGCCCGGGTTTGGCACAAAGAAAATCTCTTCACCGTCAACCCGGTTGTAGCCATAGTGCAATTTTTGTGGATCGTATTTTTTGGCCATGCTTTCCAGATCTCCGTAGCCGAAACCAGCGCCGCGGATTTCCTTCTGGCTCAGGCCCCCCGGGCAATACGTAATGGTAAAGCGTCCTTCGGAAGATCCGTGGATGAGGTGGGCGGCGGCACCTAGATTGTCGGCAAATTCCAGGTCTTTCTCGACGGCTGCAAGAGTGGCAGGCGTACCAAAATATCCGTACTTGCGGATCAGCCGATCGATCGTTCGATCCTCGCCGAAAGTTTTTACTCCGGGAGCGAGAACTATAAGTTCGGCGCCGTCGGCGAGCGCCATGCGAGTGCGATAGATTGCTTTATTGCCCAGCCAGGTACTCTTGAATTCTTCCGGATCCAGGTAAACCACTGCCTTTCGAATCGGCGCGTCAAGCATGAAGAAGTTGGCTTTGAGGCTAAGCTGCGAGGCTTTTTGAAAGCACTCGGTGTCATCACCGATGAACAGTCCTCGGACGGCCAATCGGCCACACTCATTTCTTCCTACGACGGTCAGGACGTATACGACAGGCAGGTGTCGAATGAAATGGCTCGAGGCATAGTTCAGGACTCTGCGCACCGGATTGTCGGCCCGCCCCATGATGCGTTCCATGCCGTAGACAGCGCCCAAAAAATGGCTGCGGTTGATACTGTCTGGCCCGCCGGTGCCGACAAGAATGTTCTTGTTGTAATTGGCCATTCCAATTACTTCATGGGGAACAACCTGCCCGATCGAAAGGATCAGATCGAAACCGCCTTCGACCAACATGCGATTGATTTGAACCGGCCAGGTGTAGTTCAGCCTGCCTTCGGATTGCTCCTGGACAAACTCGGCCGGCACTTCACCCAATGTGACAACATCTTTTCGCCAGTTGTGGGCGTGAAACAATTCGAGGGGAACGCCGGCGAACATTTTAGCGATCTGACCGGGCGTCATGGCCGCATGCGTTCCGACTGCCGGTAGCACAGCACTAAGCCTGTTTCCGTAAAATTCATAGGCGTTGCTGGTCAGGTTGCCGGCCCCTGAGTGGAAACGAGTCATATCGGGAGGGATCGCGAGGACGCGATTGCGCGGACCGAGCGCGCGCAGGGCTTGAAACAGCCCATTCTTCAGTTCAACCGCGGAGAGGTCAGACTGCTCGGTGCCAAGCTCGAAAAACAGGCTCATGAAAAAATCTGTTCTTCGTTCTCCAAAATAGGAGAACGAATCAATTCCAGGGAGATCGTGGAACGACGCATCCTAGATTCAGCCTCTGCTTCCGAGATCCGGTTCGCCGCAGTTAGTCGGCTCAAAAACAATACCCGGGGGAGTCGCACTCGTCAATTAACTCCCGGGCTTACTGCGACCTCCACTCGCTGCAAACGCGGTGCGATAGTGCGGAGGAAAAGAAGGCCAAGAAGATAAATATTTCTGCGGATAAAGCTCGTACCGCCGCTAAAGCCTGTAAGCCTTTCGCGCCAGCTCGTAGGCAAGCTCCGATGCGATCTCGCCTGCTTCATCCTCGTCGATGCGATGCTCCACCACCAGGCGAGCAAGAAAGGAGCAATCGACGCGACGCGCTACATCATGTCGCGCGGGAATCGAGAGAAACGCACGGGTATCGTCATTGAAGCCGACGGTGTTGTAAAAGCCGGCAGTTTCTGTCGTGTACTCGCGAAAGCGCATCATTCCCTCGGGACTGTCGTGGAACCACCACGCCGGGCCTAACCGCAGGCAAGGATAGTGTCCCGCAAGCGGCGCAAGTTCACGGCTGTAAGTCGATTCATCAAGAGTGAATACAATGAGGGTCAGGCCGGCCTCGTTGCCAAAGCGCTTTAGTAGAGGGTGGAGTGCTTGCACGTAGTTGGTAGGCATCGGGATGTCGGCGCCCACATCACGTCCGAAGCGCTCGAATAGTCGCGCGTTGTGGTTACGGAAACTGCCCGGATGAATTTGCATGACCAGCCCGTCATCGAGGCTCATGGCCGCCATTTCAGTAAGCATCTGTGCGCGGAACAATTCGCGCTCGGCCTGGTCGCCAGCTCCCGAGGCAATTTTCTGATAGAGCAGGGCCGCCGAATCAACGCCCAAGTCGGCAGTCGCCGCGGTGGGGTGGCCGTGGTCTGTCGCCGTACAACCGAGGGCCTTGAACTCCATCCGCCTCTGCCGCAGCGCGGACAGATAACCTTGCCAACTGGCAGTGTCTGCGTGCGTCATCTGTCCCAAACTGCCAAGATTCTCGACAAAGTTTGGAAAATCGGGATCGACCACCGGATCGGGGCGAAACGTCGGTATGATCCGTCCCTTGAACGCTGATCGGCGAACGGTTTCATGATAAGGAAGCGAATCGAGCGGCGAATCCGTGGTTGCCAGCACCTCAATTCGAAATCGTTCGAACAACGCCCGAGGGCGGAATCCGGGCGCCTTCAGTTTATCCATGATGGCGTCGTAATATGCGTCGGCGTTTAGTGGTTTAAGCCGCGTATCTAGCCCAAAGAGTTCCTGGAACGCGAAGTCCAGCCAAAGTCTCGTCGGCGTCCCGCGGAAAAGATAGTAATTCTCGGCGAAGATGCGCCATATGCGTCTGGGATCCTCGAGTGGAGTTGATCCAACCCCAAGTTGCTCGAGAGAAATACCTCGGCTGTAAAGCATGCGAGAGATATAGTGGTCAGGAACCACGAACAATTGCGCCGGATCCGGAAAGGGCTCGTCCTCGGCGAACCAGCGGGGTTCAGCGTGGCCGTGCGGGCTGATGATCGGCAAGTCCCGGACATTGGTGTAGAGCCGCCTGGCGACGGCGCGTGCGTTGGGTTCGGACGGGAAAAGCCTGTTTTCGTCGAGGAGCGTCACAGAGCCGCCTCAGCGGATGCGCTGATTGCCGGGTAACTTTTGCAATCTTCCGGTTGAGCACAGCTGATTCGGACTCCGTCTATCATTTGCGATTGGCCATCCACCATGTCGCGCCCTCTGCAAATTCATCGTCCAGTGCTGTGACCCCCAATAAGTCGTCAGGCGCTGGATATAACCAGCCGTACTATAAATTCGCCTCAGCAGCCCTTGATCGGAGGCACACGTCTTGTACACCAGCAACAATACCAGCATCATGCCAATGAACGGAATGAGTCCGGCCACACGTCGGAAAAGTGCCCGATTAGCCTGAAGGCGATAATGGCCCCCGGAACACTCATCAGGATAAACGGACTTGGGAGGACGCTGACGCAGGCTGGAATCTCCGGCTGATCACAAGTTATCCTGTCAGCTGGCAGCACAACCGCAATGGTTGTCCGTTACGAGGAATAAAGATGGTCACACGACGTAAGTTTCTTGAGACGTTGACAGTGGGAGCGGCGGGGCTGGCGGTTGCGCCTACGGCTCGGAGCTATGGCCGGATTCTCGGCGCCAATGATCGCCTCAATTTTGCACTCATCGGCTTGAATGGGCGCGGCTATGCTCATCTGTCCTCGCTCAAGGCCAACAGGAGCGCTGCGCGAATTTCGCATGTCTGCGATGTGGACGACAATATCCTGCGGAAGTTCGCCGGCAGCGTGCAAGAGGAGATGGGCGAAGCCGCGGCGCCGGAGAAAGACTTTCGCAGAATCCTCGAGCAGAAAGACGTGGACGCAATCACGATAGCGACGCCGGACCACTGGCATACACCGATGGCCATTGCCGGGTTACAAGCGGGCAAGCATGTCTATGTGGAAAAGCCGTGCAGCCACAATCCCGCTGAGGGGGAGATGCTGGTCGCGGCACAAGAGAAGTATGGAAAGCTTGTGCAGATGGGTAATCAGCAGCGTTCTTCGCCGCATACCAGGGAGATCGTCGAAAAGATTCAGGGAGGCATTATTGGCCGGACTTACCTCGCGAAAGCCTGGTACAGCAATGTGAGGAAGTCGATAGGCACAGGCAAAGAAGTTCCCGTGCCATCGCAGCTTGACTGGGGGCTATGGCAGGGACCGGCACCGCGCCGCCCTTACACGGACAATGTGCATCCGTATAACTGGCACTGGTTCAGACACTATGGCACCGGTGAAACGCTGAACAATGGCACGCACGAGGTGGATGTATGCCGCTGGGCGCTAGGCGTCGACTATCCGAAGCGGGTCACTTCATCGGGCGGAAGGTATCACTACAAGGATGACTGGCAGTTTTACGACACCCTGGTGACGAGCTTTGAGTACGAAGACAAGATGCTGACTTGGGAAGGCAAGAGCTGCCAGGGAATGAAGTACTATGGACGCGATCGCGGTTCGGCAATTATGGCAACGAATGGTACGGTGGTTGTGGGTCGCGATGGTTACGAGATTTACGACCTCGCAGGGAAAAAAACGGGAGAATTCAAGGTCGGCGCCGCGACATCATCCTCTGACCTCGTGGGCCGCGATTCCATGACAAATGCTCACTTTCGGAACTTCATCGGGGGAATCCTCAGAGGGGAGAAGCTGAACGCGCCCGTCTCCGCCGGGAACATCGCTGTTACGATGCTGCAACTGTCCAATATCGCATGGGAAGTCAACCGCGAGCTAGATCTCGACACCAAGGACGCGCGAATTCAGAACGATCCGGAAGCCATGAAGATGTGGGGGCGCGAATACGAGAAGGGCTGGGCGCCGCATGTCTAACCCATCCCTGCTACCATCTGCCCGCTACAATCTGGATGATCGGCCGCAATGAAAAACAAATTCTCCCGCCGCGATTTCGTTTGCTCCGCTGCACGTGTTGCGGCCGCGTTTGTTGCTACCAAAGATGCCTTCGCGCTGGCGCCGCAGCTGCCGGGCGCCCAGGTATCACTTCCGGTTCGTTTGGGCCTGGCCAGCTACACCTTCCGCAACTTCAGTCGCGCGCAACTGATCGGTTTCATGAAGCAGCTCCATGTGCTCGCGCTGAACGCGAAGGACGTCAACGATCATCTCCCCGCGGATCCTCTGGGAGAGGCCGTTGCTCTGGCCGACTACGCTGCAGCGGGCATCAAACTTCACGCCGCCGGAGTCATCAATTTCGCAAAGGACGAAGATGCGGACATCCGCAGCAAGTTCGAATACAGCAAGCGTGCGGGGATTCCCGTTATCGTCGCCGGCGACCCCACCCTGCAAACTCTTCCGCGCATCGAGAAATTTGCAAGGGAATACGACATCCGCATTGCCATCCACAATCACGGTCCGGAAGACAAGCTGTGGCCGTCCCCACTCACTATTTTGAAAGCGGTGAAGGATATGGACCCGCGTATTGGCTGCTGCATCGATGTCGGGCACACAGTTCGCGCCAGCACGGACATAGTTCAGGCCATCCAGGAAGCCGGCCCGCGGCTGTTTAACGTACATATGAAGGACCTCACGAACTTCCAGGACAAACAGAGTCAGGCCGCTGTCGGGGACGGCAGCATGCCTGTGCGGAGGATATTTGAAGCTCTTATTGCCATGAAATACGACGGCTTCGTTGATCTCGAGTATGAGATTCAGCCCAACGATCCAATGCCTGGCGTTACGAGCAGCTTTGCTTATATGCGAGGGATCCTCGCTGGCCTGGGATACGCGAGCCAGGGCCCCAACAGTTGATGACGATCTCAGACAGTACCCGCCAGAAGGGGATTTTCGATGTTTCGCTCTGCGGAAAGCTGCTTCTGCGACCGCGGGATATTGCTCCCGCCGTGTGCCAATCCTGCGGCATAGGACGCCGCACCCGTGACATCCGGGCCATGGTCGAGTCGCTTCATGCTCACGAATGAAGGTCTGATGAGACGACGGACGAACTCTTACCTGATGACATCCTGGTTGAGGATTCTACTTGCGTCGTCAGGTACAATTCACTGGGCAGTTCAAGGTCCCCGTGCTCGAGCTACCGGTCTCTAACGCAAGACCGTGCAGTCTGTGAAGAGACTGCAGCAGTTTCTGCGTTTTCTGGCAAAATGAACCACGGAACCGTAAGATTTTGTGCGAGAGGAGCAAGTCAAAATGGACATGACGCGCCGACAATTCGCCCTGGCTCTTGCAGCTGCTACCTACCTGCGGCCCTCTTTGTTCGAGCCGCTTTCCCCGCTAGGAGTTCCCCGCGGCGTCGTTCCCGGCCGAGTCACTTGGGCGCACGATCCGGCGGCTGTGACCTGGGACGGCACAGGTTCGTGGTGGACCGATGCCCACAATGACCAGTCCGTAATTGACCGCATGGTTTCCCGGTCCATTTTGAGTCTTACAAATCAAAAAAGCGACGCCCAGGCATGGAAGTCCATCTTTCAATACTTCAATCGCACTCATGGACGCGGCAAAGCCGGATACGCTGCTGGGGAGAGGATTGCGATCAAGGCGAACCTGAACAACACAACGGACCATGGCACGATCGAACGCCTGAACTCCTCGCCCCATCTGATCCTTTCGCTCGTCCGGCAGTTGACCGGCCCGGGACGAGTGCCGCAATCATCGATCACCATCTTCGATTCCAGCCGGTTCATCCCGGGCAACCTCTACGACAAGATTCACCATGAATTTCCCGGCGTCACGTTTGTGGACCATATCGGAGGCGATGGACGGCTAAAGGCCGAGTTCAAACCCAACGCGATTCCTTTCTCGGTTGAAAGCCACAACGCCACGGGACTCGATACCACTGTGGTTGAGGCCGCCTACTTAATTGATGCTGCCGTGCTCAGAGCGCATGTGAGTTCGGGCGTGACACTCTGCGCGAAGAATCTCTTCGGCGCTACGAGTATCAACCCCGACTGGCGCAAGAACGCGCACGACGGTTTCCATCACAACAGCGATGGTTCGGCAAGTTACTCCGCGTTCACAGACTATTTGGGCCATAAGGACCTCGGCGAGAAAACCATGCTTTTTATTGTTGATGCGCTCTATGGAAACGACAATGTGGATGGTCCGCCTCATCGCAAGTGGAAGATGGCTCCATTCAACGATGCTTGGCCGAACAGCATTTTTATGTCGTTTGACGGCGTAGCGATCGATTCCGTCGGCTTCGATTTTCTCACTTCGGAATGGCCCGATCTTCCGGATATCGCGAATGCCGATAACTACCTGCGCGAATCTGCCCTGGCGAATGACCCGCCTTCGAAGACTTTCTATGATCCGGAACGCGACGGCATCCGGTGCCGCAGCCTTGGTGTGCACGAACATTGGAACAACGGGACAGACAAGAAGTACTCGCGCAATCTCGGAAAAGCATACGGGATCGAACTTTTCCAAGTCTGAGGTGCGGAACATTCTTGACCCGTCGCTGGCGCTGATCGGCGGAGTTTCCGAACGGCAGACAGGTTAACGGTATTGAGGGAGGCAGGATGCGGCGAAGAGCGTTTTCTTTATGCTTCGTGGCGGTTTCGATGCTGCCGGCAATTGCTTTTTCCCAATCATTCTTGAGCCAGTATAAAGGCCTGCCTTATCATGACGGTCGCCATCAGAGCGGCCCGCAAAAAATACCGGGGCGGGTATTGTGTGCTTACTATGACCTGGGCGGCGAAGGGGTCGCGTATCACGACAGCGATCCGCAGAATCACGGCAGCGGAGAGTTGAATCCGGCTAATGGGAGCTACCTCAACGAATTCCGTATCCACGAGGGCGTGGATACTTCCTACACGAAGTTCAACCGGAAGCCGGACCCGATTGACGACAACCCCTTCGACAAAATTGTTCCCCCTGCAGACCTGCCCTACGTTGGCTGGACCGAACCTGGAGAGTGGTTCAACATTACCGTAAATGTGACAAGAGCGGGAACATACGCAGCCGATTTCCTTTACACCTCGAATCGCGGGGGAACAATATCAGTCGATGTGAACGGAAAGGACGCGACGGGACCTCTCGAGATCACGACAACGAATGACCCGGCAGACCAGGTGGCCTGGCGTCAATGGCACCACTGGAACGTGGCTTCGCAACTTTTCAAAGTTCATCTCAACAAAGGCAAGAACGTCCTCACCGTACACATATTGACGAACGGCGGCATGAATCTGGCATATTTCGACTTCAAACAGGTCCACAGATAAATGGAGTGTGCCGGCGTCTCAAGCCAGTGTCAGGCGTAATCCTGTTCCGTGGGGAACAGTGACGGCGCATTTGCCCTGTTTGAGCGAGTCGGTTTTCGCCGAGGTTGTGATCTGCGCTTCGCGGCTGTCTAGCGCTGGCGCGTGCAATATTTCGGTTTCTACTGCTCCGCTGACGCCGTGACCGAAATCAAGTTCCACCTCAAGGTCCGCTATCGCGTCCTTGTTCAGAATGATCACCGATGTCCGGCCGCCGGGCAGTTTCGCGGCGTAAGCAGTTGCATTGACTCCCGCATCCTGCAGCTTCGTCGAGAACTCGGTTTTTAGCAGTGTTCCGCCGCTGAACGAGCCCGCAAACTTCAGCCCATACGCAACCGGCTCGAGGAGATACTCTGAGCCAAACGTCGCAATCGGCGTATAGAAAGGATGCGGATGCGCGGCAATCTGTTCGGGAGTTTCGCCCTTCGCTTCTAGAAGCGCGTCGCCGGGAAGAGATCCGCCAACCGAATTGGCCACGGATTTGCCGGTACCACCATGCAGATTGATGCCGGAGTAGTTGTTACTGGCCAGGAGCAGCGAATAGTCGGCTGACCAAAGCGCAGCGGCAAATACGTCGGAGACACCCGGCTTCCCTCCGCGATAACACGTGTTGCCTTCCGTCATGCGTACGCGCGCACCGATCTTGCTGGCTGCCGCCGTTGCGATATTCGCCGTTTTCTCCACCCTTTGCATCGTCGCCGGTTTCAGCAGGTTCGGAATGTTGACGTCCGGGTTCGTCGCCGGTCCGCCAAAGTAATAGTGATGACTGAGGGTCGTCACCTCTGGCGGAGCCTGGATGGAAGGCCACCGATCAGCAATCTCGGTCAGCCATGACACGGCACTGACAACATCAGGCACGCCGAACTTGGCCGCGGGCACCCGAGCTGCGATAGCGCGCGCCAGCGTGAGCCATTCTTCCAGATACGTCTTGGCCGACCATGTATTCGGATCGCGCAGGTGCCGGCCAAACAGATCCGCCTCGTTTCCGACCTGAAAATACTGCAGGCGGTTGCCCAGGGTCCCGGCTACAAAGGCCGCTTCCTCCGCAGCGCGTGCCGGTGTATTCGTACCCATCCCGATGCCGTACAGGCAGGTCCAACCGGTGGCTTGGAGGAAATCCGCCAGGTTCTTGAGTGCCTCGACCGTCACCGCGTAGTAGTGGGCCTTCGGCTCACCCTCAGCCTCGCGGACCTGAGGATGTTCTGGCTCGGGAGCGTCAGGCGCAGGTTTCCAGTAAGCGAACTCGCTGGTGTTGCCCCCAAGGCGCAGAACACCAGTTGAGGAAAGCGCTTTGAACTCGCGAACCAGACCGCTGTTCCGCGCCGAAAAGAAAGTCGGGTCCACGAGTTGCTGCACCTCATAAGAGAGGCCGACAAAGTCAACGGGCATATGAGGGCCAGTCGCCTCCTCGGGGATGCTGAGGACAACCCGGATCTTGCTTCCGCCTTGCACGTGAAAACGCGCTGCAGCAACGGTGCAGCCTGCGGTGGCAAGGAATTTTCGTCGTGAGAGCATCCGATTCCTCGATTCATGACTGCGGCGTCTGGAGCGCCGCTGTTTCCGGTATAGCATATTGCAGATGGCAAGCACACGAAGCCGAAACCTTGAAACTGCTGGACTCGGACAGGGAAGAGGCTGTCAGGTAAGCTCCGCGGCACGGGCTGCATTCCGTGGTCGACTACCTGGAAGCACTGGCCAGCCCGTCTAGTATTTTTTCGGGGCCGAATTCACGCGCCACTCACTCCGACGGCGCGCTGTAGCAAAAATGTACCGGGCCGCTCTGACGAGGCGTGTCCGTCCGACACTCCTGCAGGTAAAATCCGGCAATCGTTGAGGTCATTTCTGCGGCTATTCCAGCCGGCTGCGGCGAAGTCCGGGCGAAGCTGTGCCGATTCGGGAAGACCGGCGAGGGAACCCCTCTGCGGCTGGCGCGCACGGGCGGTCCACAAGAATCGATTGTTGACATCCAATAAACAGATACATATACTCCCGCCAATCGCCGCTCAACCGATTTACTAACGGGTGTGGTGCAGCATCCCAAAAACCAGTGGTGTTGGAGGAAAGAGCATGAGCTTTTTCAAACTGTTTTTTCGGGCGATCCTCGTGGTGGTGTGCGCATCAATCTTCGCTGTTTGCGCCAGCGCTCAATTCAAAGCGAGCATTCAGGGCACGGTGTCTGATCCTCAAGGGAGCGCTGTTTCAGGAGCAAAGGTAACTCTGACCAATCAAGAGACAGGCGTCAGCCGGGACACCGTTGCGAGCGAGCAAGGTTTTTATCGAATCAGCGAACTGCCGCCAGGACTCTACACGGTCAGTGTTTCCGCCGGCGGCTTCAAGCAGTTCGTGGCCAAGGATGTCGCTGTTGAGGCGGAACAACCGCGAGGGTTAGATGTCGCACTCACCGTCGGGAACGTGGGGGAAAGCGTAACGGTGACGGCTACGGCCGGCGGTTTGCAAACAGAAAACGCCAGCATCAGCGCCACGATTGGATCGCAGGAAGTTCTCACGCTCCCGCAATTTGGCAGAGATCCTTATGAATTGATCCATTTGGCCCCCGGCGTATTCGGCGATAACGCGCGGCAGGGCGGCGGAAATTCCTTTGCATTGCCGCAGCAGGTCGGCCCAGGCGGGTCCAATAACTCCATTTTCCAGGCCGAAAATCAGGTGCAGATCGTGTCCAACGGCCAGCGAGTCAGCGCTAACAACTACACGTTGGACGGAGTCAGCATCAATAGCTTGAGCAACGGCGGCGCTGCAGTTATCACGCCCAATCAGGAATCCGTCCAAGAGTTGGTTGTGACCTCGGCAAGTTTCAGTGCGGAGCAGGGACGCAATTCCGGGGCGCAGGTGGAAGTAATCTCCAAGGGTGGAACAAACGACTTTCACGGAAGCGGGCTGATCAAATTCAATGATAAGGGCCTGAACGCCTTCAACAAGTTCTACGGCGCGAACAACGTACCGCTATCTCCGATCTCTTGCGAAGGCGGTTCATTCACGATTGTCGCGCAGCACTGCCCCACGCGGAACGATCAAAAGTATCGCGATTTTGCGGGGAGTATCGGCGGTCCGATCATCCATAACAAGTTGTTTTTCTTTTTCTCCTATGAAGGCTTGCGGCTGGCGAACACTGTTGTGAATCGCGACGTGAAATTGGAGACGCCGGCTTTCGAGAAGTATGTGATAAACGTAAACCCGGGCAGCATCGCGTCGAAGATCTTTCAGACGCCGGGTGTCGCCCCGCGAATCAGCACCACGATCTCGCAAACGGATTGCTGCTCCTTGATTACGAATCCAAGCGACCCGAATTACCATCCGCTAGGGACCTGGTACCAGCCGGGGACGGGGATAGGTCAAGCCATCGGGAACGGTCCTGACGGAATTCCAGACTGGGGCGTGTTCGACACACGGGTACCGAACTCAACGAGTGGGAATCAGTACAACGGGCGCGTCGATTACACGATGGGTGCCAACCAGTTTTTTGGGAGCACTTACTTCGTCAACCTTAACAACGTGAACGGCGGAGACCGGCCAATCGAGGATGTGGGGCTAGCTCCCAAAAACTACGTCGGCACATTGGGGTGGACCCGGACAATTACCCCAGTGTTGGTCAACGAGGTACGAGGCAATTTCACAAGGTTTGCTTTTAACCAGAACCAGCCCACGGGAATGACCAATTATGGTATTCCCCAGATCCGGCTGTTCGACTTCGACGCCGGGGGATTGGGCGACGCGGGCACGTTGATGGGCATTCCGCAGTCCGGCACAACGCCGGGCAACCTGGCCGAGAACACCTTCGGGTTTCGGGACACGTTGAATTGGGTGCACCGGACGCACGCCCTGAAGTTCGGCTTCGAATTCACGAAAGAGCAGAACAACGACGATGAGCCGGGGTTTGAACGGCCCAACTACCAGTTCCGGGGCTTGCTCAACTTTGCCAATGACGCCTGCTGTTTCTTTGAAGGTCTGGCAGTGGACCCCAATACCGGCGGCCAACCGAACGGACAGCGCTATTTCCGGACAGCGTCGTATTCGCTGTTTGTCCAGGATGACTGGAAGATTCTTCCGAATCTGACGATCAATCTAGGATTGCGTTGGGAATATTTTCCGCCAATCACCGAAAAGAACGGGCTGATGAGCAATTACATCTATGGACCGCAGGGGTTCGTGGATGGTTCCGTGCAAAAAGTGAGCCAGCTGTACAATCCGGATAAGAACAACTTCGGGCCGCGCGTCGGCTTTGCATGGAGCCCGAAAGTATGGGGCCATGCTCCGGTGCTTCGCGGTGGCTTCGGTATTCTCTACGATCGCCCGTACGACACCATATTCAGCAACATCCGCCAGAACACGCCGTACTTCGCTCAAGCGAGCGCCTGCTGCTTCTTTGATCCCGGCAAGATCAATGGTCCGCCGCCAGGATCGGGCATACTTTATGGAATCGGCTCAAGCACCAGCGCCAACAGCTATGCTCCCAATCCTAATTTTTCATTCGGGGTAGCCCCGGATGGCGCGCTCTGCGCCAACGCAACGTGCACTGCGGTCACCAAAGTTGACATCTTTGGAGCCCGGCCAAACGAGCCGATTCCGTACGTTTACGTGTTTTCTCTTCAAACCCAATATGAGCCTTTTTCGGGTTACCAGGTCAGTGTTGGCTACCAGGGAAGCCGCAGTCGGAAACTTTATCGCACCATCGACATGAATCGATATACGCCGGGAGACACCTTCGACGGCAATATCGATGGAGTGATGAGTTCCAGCGCGAATGGTGTGCCCTGTGGCCCCACCAACCCGGCTTGTCCGGCACCTGTGGTGGTCGGCAACAATCGCTTCGGTAGAGTATTTATCCCGCTGCCGGATGTGAATGCAAGTTACGACGCCATGATCGTGCAGGTATCTCACAACTTCCGGCACGGCTTTTCTGGTTCAGTGCTGTATACATTCAGCCATTCGATTGACAACAGTTCCTATGAAATCGGTTTCCAACAGACGGATCCGTCCAACCAATCTATTGACAAGGGGAATTCCGACTACGACGTCCGCCACAACCTTGGCGTTTCGGGCTATTGGGAGTTGCCGATCTATCGCAACCGCAAAGATTTGCTGGGGACAATCGCGGGTGGTTGGACGCTTGGCGGAGTCCTCGTGAAGCACACTGGCTTGCCATTCACGGCGCTCATCGGCGCTTGCAATCCAAGCCGGGACCTGAACGGCGACGGATATTGTCCCGATATGCCGATCGTATACACAGGCGGCATGATTTCGAATCCGTCCAAGCAACAGTGGCAGAACGGAGTGTTCCCGAATCCTGCAGCGAGTTTTCCGGGTTCGACGACGGTCCCGCCGGCGAGCTTTGGCCCCGGCTGCCACTGCCGCAATATTTTCACCGGCCCCGGCTATACTCAGCTGGATATGTCGTTCGGCAAGAATTTCGCCCTGCCGAATTCGCGCCTGCTCGGCGAAACCGCCAAGCTGGAATTCCGGAGTAATTTTTTCAATGCCCTGAATATTCTCAACCTCGAGACAATGGCCCCCGCGACCGCGCCGACAGACGTCACCAACACCGGCCAGTTCGGCAAGCCCCTGGACGGTCTCTCAGGCCGGGTCATTGAATTCCAGCTACGTCTGAGCTTTTAGTTGGAAAGCGAATAAGGGGCGCGGCGATTCCGCGCCCCTGCCCGATATCGCTGATCCTCGAATGGCGCTGATCGCCGGAAATTCCGTCCATCTCCTCAAGCCGGCTGAAAACCAACCAGTTGCATTGCGGACAGCACTTCGGGATTTTTCATGAAGGTTTTCCAGACGAGGCCGGTGCGATAGTTTTCGGCCATCAGCATGGTGATGCCGAGATCGATTCCGAGGACGTCGGTGTCGTACCAGCCGGTCGGCGGGTTGAAGGCGTCCACGTAGCTGTAGAGGCCCCAGGCTTTGGAACCGTAGGCGCCGCGAATGGTGCGCAACACGCGGATGCAATCGGTGTACAAGAAGGGCAGCGAGCCACCAGTTGCGTTCGGAACGATGCTGCCGTCAATCGGCCCCTGCGACGGCGGGCCGCCCCAGGCCGTGTAGCCCTTCGCATAATCGGAAGCCGAAATTCCCCAGAGGTCGTCCGAATAATCGCCGAATTGCGATTTCAGCGAGAGGCAGAACAGCTTGTGGGCCTTTGTCGCGGTGATCGAATTATCGAAATAATTCGCGTAGGCATCCTTCTTGTTACGGAAGTCGAACCACGCGTGGGAATACTGGTGCGTGAAAAGCGGATCGTTGCCTGAAATGTAGGTGAGGCCCTGGAAGGTAATCGTCGGGCGCGTCCACGCGTTCCAGCTATCTGCGGAAACCGGATTGGTTGTGGAGCCGATGCCCAGCAGATAGATCATCATCAGTTCGCAATAGTGCTCCCATCGAGCAGCCAGAAAACCGGATTCCGGCATCCAGCCCATCGAAAACGTGGGCCCGCCGTTCAGCATCCACGGCCAGTCCACCTGCGCATAAATCTTCGTCGCCAGATCCTGAATCATCGCGTCTTGAAAATATTGCTTGGCGGTCAGCACGCCGCAAAGCAGCAGGGAAGTGTCAATAGAGGAAAGTTCGCACTGGGCCCAGCGCTGCCCGGTGTTCATGTCCACGAAGTGGTAGTAAAAACCGTGCACGTTGGGCATGCCCTGGTAGATGAACTGCAGCGTGGTGCGGACCCGCGTGACGATGTCCGAGGTTTTCGCGTAACCCCGGGAATCGCCGATGCACAGCGCGGTCAGGCCAAAACCGGTTGCGGCAATGCTGGACATGGTGCGGGTATCGTTGCCGTTGAGGAAAGCGCGGTCTTTCACCTGGCCGGTGGCGGGATTGGTTTCATTCCAGAAGAATTGGAAGGAGCCACGCTGCAAATCATCCAGCAACTGCGTGTCGGTCCCCTGGAAAGGCGTGCCGGTCGAATTCTGGGAACTCTGCGAGCCACTGTTGCAACTCAACAGGGAAGCAAACGGCGCCAGCGAAAGGTAGGCGCCACACAGCCGCAGCCATTCTCTGCGGCTTGGTTCCAGGATTTTCACGAAGCAATACCTCGCTATTCGACGATTTCCAAATCCGCCGGGAGCCCGCGAGAAGAATCCGGGCTGATCCAAAGCTGGACATGGCTGGGTTCCACTGCCAGTTTATTTTGCATGTCCCAAAGGGAAAAGGCTTCCGCGCCAAGCGAGAAGCTGACCGTCTTGCTCTCGCCGGGAGCCAGGGAAACGCGCTTGAAGCCCATCAACTTGCGAACCGGCTCTTCCATGCTGGTGCCCGTCAGGCGGATATAGAGTTGTACGACCTCTTCCACCGAGCGGTTTCCCGTATTCTTCATGTTCGCGCTGGCGGTGGCGAAAGGGGCGTTGTCTGGCGCCGCTCGCCGCAAATTTGCGCTTAAAGCCGCTGCGCTCAACTTCGCGGAATCCACATGCGTCTCGGAATACTCGAGCGACGAGTAAGAAAGTCCAAAACCGAAAGGGAATTGCGGGCTGTTCAGCTCGTCCACATAGCGGGAAACATATTTTTCCCGAGAATTTTTCGGAGGATGCGTCAGATCAGTGCCGTCCGCTGGGCGGCCGGTGTTGAGAGCGTTGTAATAGAGCGGAATCTGTCCAATGGTTCGCGGCCAACTGACCACCAGCTTTCCGCTCGGCGCGACGTCGCCAAAGAGGACCCGCACGAGCGCCGGGCCAGCCTGAATTCCAGGGAACCACACGGCCACGATCGCCGGCACATGTTCAAAGGCCCAGGGAAGCGTCAGCGGCCTGCCGCTAAAAAGCAACAACACCACGGGTTTCCCGGTCGCGGTGACCTGCTCCAGCAATTCCTGCTGGCGCCCGGGCAGGGTGAGATGGGCGCGCGAAGCCGCCTCTCCCGTTTGCTTGCTTGCTTCCTCTCCGAGCGCGAGGAGCACTACATCCGCTTGTTTGGCCGTCTCGACCGCTGCTTGTATTTCCGCGTCGCTCGAAGTTTGGAGTTCTCCACCCTTGGCATAGCGGATTTTTTCGGCGCCAATTTTTTGCTCCAGGGCGGTTTTGAGCGTCACGACATCTTCCGGGCGTCCGCGCCCGGCCCAGGCCCCGAGCATATTTTTTGCGTCGTCGGCGAGCGGCCCGAGCAAAGCAACCGTTCCGGATTCCCGGGTGAGCGGCAAAACCGGGCGGGAGTCCACCGCGGAATTTTTCAAGAGGACGAAGGAAAGTTCAGCTGCCCGGCGCGCCGCCTCCAGGCGTTCTTTGGGAAGCGCTCCCTCGGTTTCACGCGATTCGTCCGTGAATGGATCTTCGAACAAGCCCAACGCGAATTTCACGCGAAGAACATGCCGCACCGCCTCATCGAGGCGGGCCTCGGAAACTTTGCCGGAATTCACCAGATCGGCGAGGTGTTGATGGTAAGAGTCGCTCACCATGTCCATGTCCACGCCGGCGTTGATCGCTTTTTGCGTGGCGGCAGCTTTGTCGCGGGCAATTCCGTGGTTCACCAATTCGCCGACGGAGGTCCAATCGCTCACCGTCAGGCCGGGGAATTCCCACTCGTTGCGCAGAATCTGCGTCAGGGTGAAGGGATTCGCGGTTGCCGGCAATCCGTTGATCGTGTTGAACGAACTCATTAGGGATGCGCTGCCCTCGCGAATCGCGGCGTAGAATGGCGGAAGATAAACTTCCCGGAGTGTGTGCTCGGAAATCTCCACGGTATTGTAATCGCGCCCGCCTTCCACCGCGCCGTATCCCACAAAATGTTTGGCGCAGGCCGCGATGCTCTCTTTATCGCTCAAATTTTTGCCCTGGTATCCACGGACGTAGGCGCGCGCCATCACACTGCCCAGGTAGGGATCCTCGCCGGCTCCTTCCACAATGCGGCCCCAGCGCGGGTCTCGCGCGATGTCCACCATCGGGGAAAATGTCCAGCGCACGCCGGCTGCCGAGGATTCCTGGGCGGCGATGCGCGCAGCCTTTTCAACGATGGAAGGGTCCCAGGTGGAGGCCAGCGCCAAGGGTACGGGAAAGGTGGTTCGAAAACCGTGAATTACATCGAGGCCAAAAAGTAGCGGTATGTGCAACCGGGATTTTTCCATCGCGATATGCTGGTACTGGTTCGCGGCGCGCGCACTATCCAGGTTGAAAAGTGATCCGACTTCGCCTCTGGCGATCATGTTCGGATAATCAGCGTTTCCCGCGCTTGGGCCCGTGGGTGCGCCGGAGGAATATTGCGCCAACTGCCCGACCTTTTCCTGGAGCGTCATCTGTTTCAACAGCGCATCAATGCGCTTTTCCGTGGCGGGATCGACCAGGGAAGAAGGCGTCGGAGCGGTGCGGGCTGCCGGCTCGGGTGCTTGCGCGAAAAGCGCCGTGGATTGCCCAAGACATGCCAGGGCGAATAGAACCACTACGATGCCAGTTGACTTGAGACGCTGTTGAGCTGAATTCGATAGCATGGGGGAGAATCCTCAGCGGAATATGAAATTGTTTGGAGCAAGACTGCAGGGGCAGAAAACCAATCCCGATCGAGTTAGGAGATCACCGTTCATCCCCGACCTGCCTCCGAAACACCATCCGGCACGACGCGGCCTCCTGGCTTTCCAGTCCCGAGAGCGGCAGGCAGCTCACCCCTGAAATGGCCGCGGGCTGCCGGCGAGGATGCCTTCTGATAAATCGATTTAGCAGGTGGATTCTATCATAATTCCGCAGCCTGCAAGCGGGCCCTCTCGCCCGTGATTGGGGGCGCGATCGGGTTGTCCCCTACGCCTCATTATGTCAGACTACGGCACGTCAACCTCCATGACCCGCCCAAAAAATCCGCCACCGGATAGTTCCGGAGAGCCTCCCGGTGGTTCGATCAGCATGAAGGCTCTTGCCGGACACCTGGGCCTATCGACGGCCACCATTTCGCTGGTGATCAACCGCTCGCCGGGCGCCAGGTCCATCCCGCATGTCACGCAAGAGCGTATCTGGGCGGCCGCGCGCAAGTTTAAATATCGCCCGAATCTGATCGCCCGATCTCTCCGGCAAAAGCGGAGCTTCACCATCGGGGTGATGGTGCCGGAAATCAGCGAGGGGTATTCCGCGATGGTCTTATCGGGCGTGGAAGACCACCTGTTCCAGGAAGGCTACTTCTATTTTGTGGTGAGCCACCGCCACCGCAAGGATTTGATCGAAGAATATCCGCATCTTCTCCGGCAGCGGGCGGCGGAGGGAATCATTGCGGTGGATACGGTTTACTGCGGGAATTGCGATATCCCCGCTGTCTCGATTTCCGGCCATCGCCACGTCAAGGGAGTCACCAACATAGTCCTTGACCACAATCTCGGCGCGCACCTCGCGCTCGAACATCTCCATCGCCTGGGCCACACCCGGATCGCGCTGATCAAGGGGCAGGATTTCAGTTCGGACACAGAGACTCGCTGGCAGGCGATCCTGTCGGTGGCCCGGCAACTGGGAATCGTAATTGATGAAAAACTCACCGTTCAACTGGATAGCGATTCTCCCTCGCCCGAGGTAGGCCACCGCGTCACTCGCAGGCTGCTGGAAGCCAATCCGCAATTCACGGCCTTGTTTGCGTTCAACGATATCTCCGCCATGGGCGCGATCAAAGCCCTTCGCGATGCGGGCAGGCGCGTGCCGGAGGATGTGTCGGTGATCGGTTGGGACGACATTCAAGGCGCGGCGTATCATAATCCGAGCCTCACAACGGTCAGGCAACCGCTCCGTCAGATGGGCGTTGTGGCGGCGGAAACGCTGCTGAAGCGCATCACCGCTCCGGCCGGGGCTGAGTATCCCAAGGAAATCGTGCTGGAACCTGAATTGATCGTCCGCGAGAGCAGTTCGCGAATAAAAGAGAGCGCGGATCGTTCTCGAGCCCTATCGGAATTTCGCAGGGGTTGACGAATGTATGGGAACCATCCGGCGCGTGGGGCACTAATTTTTGGCCCGAATCCCGGTTGTTCCCTATAATCTAGTTTCCCGCCCAATTCAAGGAGGCACGAATGCCCGAAGCAAAGGGAATGTGGGAAGGATTGATGGATTTTTCCTTCCGCGTGTATGCGACCCCGAAGATGCTGAGATTCCTGTACGCCCTGCATCTGCTTGTCGGACTGATCGCAGCGGTGGCCTGGGTGGTGACGGCGTTCCAGCAGGCCCCGGTTCAGGGGCTGCTCGCGCTGCTGGCCGCTTTGGGCGGATACTTCGTCTGGTTTCTCTACTGCCGCGTGGTTATCGAGTTGCTTGCGGCCGTGTTCCGCATGGCAGACGCGATTGCGCCCGAACGCCCGGCGCAACAACAGAATCCGGGCTACTGACGCCACCGCAGTTTTAGCTTCCGTGCTTTTCCAGCCGGGCAGCTGCAGAAAGTGCTGCCTGGTTTTCTTTGCTCACATCCGGTTTCCGCTGCTTATTTCTTCACGAAAATAGCCTTGGGAATCATGCAGTGCACGCCCTTGCGGATGTCCACCACCTGCGACACGCGGCAATCGCCTACGATCGAAGTCAAAGCATAGGCCTCTTCCCGCGACATCGGCACCATTTTCTGCTCCGCCAGGAAGTTCACGGTTTCGCGCGCCGCAATTTTCATCGCTTCGTTCAAGTCCTCGTCGAATCCCATGAAGATCCAGTGCGTGGAGGTTTCGGCGCGCGGCCAAGCGATGTGCAGGTCCTTGCGCACGATCGGCTCGATTTCGATTTCCTGGAACGAACATTCGAGGGCCGTCAAATTCACTTCTCCGTTTCCCTGCAGGCAGTGGGAATCTCCCGTCCAGATCAGGCCGCCTTTCTGAAACACGGGAAAATAAAGCGTTGATCCTGCCTGCAATTCGTTGACGTCCATGTTGGAGCCGTTTTTCCACGGCCGCAGCGTGCTGGTGCGTCCCTTGGCATCGTGGATGGGAGGCCCGGCCTTTTCTTTTGGCTCGTTGGGATCCGGGCCGACGGCGATCGTTCCCGGGAAGGGTTTCAGTTGCAGCACGATCCCCGGCTTGAATTCGGTGGTCATGGTTTTAAGGTCGAGCTTGAAATATTCCACATGCCCTTCCGGAAATTCAGAGGCGAGCAAGCCGACGGTGGGGAACTGCTTGCCGGGAAGATTGAAATTGAAGCCGGTGTCCTTCATCACAATTTTCTTGATGCGGATTTCCAGGGTGTCGCCGGGCTCCGCGCCATCGACGAAAATGGGCCCGGTCACGGAATGCGGCCCGCCGCCGGGATTTGCCAGGCGAAGCTTCACGATATCGTCCATCGAAGCCCCAGGCTTGACCTCATCCATCCCGTGGCGCAGCGTCTCGATCGAGACCGTGTCACCGGACTCGACGACCAGCTTCGGTTTTTCAGCGGGATCGAACCATCCCCACTGCACGGTGTCCTTGTTTGCCGGCAGTGAGTAGTGCTTGCCGGTGGAGCTTTTGGCCCCGGGTTTTTCCTGTCCGGTTTGCGCTCTTGTTCCCGGCCCAGACAAGCAGAGGCCAAACAGGGCGGCGAAAGCCGGGACTCTCCGTGATGCATTCATCGGACCACTCCTTTTCACCAGGATTCTCCAGATTGGTGCAGGAAGTATAGTGGGGGAGCGCCAAGGCTGTCCGCTGAAAAAATGATGCGCTCAATCCACGAGGCCATTCCTTGGCTTAGCCGAAGAATCAAAGAGCGCGCGTCTTAGACGATGCGCGCCTGTTCAGTTCGAGCCATCCACGCGACTGCCCACTAACCCCCGGGGAGCCTCGGGTGCACAAACCCCAGCGCGTGCGTAATCCATCGGCTGCGTTTCAGGAAGCGTTAGTTGACAGTTTCGTTAGTCGGGAGCAGACTAGCTTTACCCCCTTCCAGAAATTTGTGCTGAGTGAGTGACCATGCGCCTTCTTGTCGCTGAAGCCGACGCGTCCCTGGCGGAATTGCTTCAGACCCGGCTACAGCAGGAACACTTTGCCGTACAACTCGCCTCTTCGGGAGACCAGATCGCGAAACTTGCCGAGAAGAGTATGTTCGATCTGATCCTCCTGGATCTGAACCTGCCTGGCGTGCCCGGCACCGATTACTTGCGCCAGTTGCAGGTCCGCTGGCCCGAAGCGCCCGTGGTGTTGCTTTCGCCGGCCAGCTCGGTGGAAGAACGCGTCAAGGGCCTGGACGCGGGGGCGGACGACATCATCGTAAAGCCCTTCGCCTGGTCAGAGCTTGCGGCGCGCATCCGAGCGGTGCTGCGGCGGCGCAACCGGCCTTCCCGCGAGGTATTTCAGTTTGAGGATTTGGAAGTGAACCGCGTCTCCCACGCGGTCAGCCGAGCCGGCCGCGCCGTCGAGCTAAGCCCCAAGGAATACGCCTTGCTCGAGTTTCTGCTGCGGAATCCCGGCCACCCCGTCACGCGGGCTGCCATCATCGAAGAGGTCTGGCGCGTTCAAGGCGATTCCATCACCAACGTGGTGGACGTATACATCAACTACCTGCGGCGCAAAATTGATTCCGGTGCGGACTATCCTTTGATACGCACGATTCGCGGCGTCGGTTACCAGATCGGCGGCAATCACCGCGCCGGCTAGATATGCTCTCCGCCCCACGATGTAGCGGCCGCCTCCGTCCGCGGCGGGCGCATTTTCCGGCTTGGAGCCCATTAGCCATACTTTCAACCCCAATACCAGCGAGAAGGCGCCCGCCTCAGAAGGCGTCCGCTGCACAGGAACTCCGGAGGCGCGCAACCAATTTTCCAAACAAAAAGGGCGCCCGGATTTTCTCCGGGAGCCCTTGAAATCAGCAGGGTATGAAAGACCGTGTCTAGCGCATGCCCGAGCCGCTGCTGGTGCTGGCGGCCTTGGCATTGGGATCCAGATTCAGGATGCCTTCGGTCGCGGAAACCGCCACAACCGAACCATCACGGCGCGTGCCCACGACGGGGAAGTAACCCTGCGACAGTTGATCGTCCATATGCTGCCAGGTCTTGCCGCCGTCAAACGAGGCAATCAACCCGCGCTTCTGGAGAGCAACCACTAGGGCATTGCCCGAGCCGGCAACCGACTGGAAGGAAAGGTCGCGCACTTCCTGGCGATTCCAGTTGCGGCCGGCATCGTGCGAGGCATAAAGGCCCATGTTGGAGGTGATGAAGAGGGTGGAGTCGTCAAGGTGATGCAGCCTCAGGTTTCCCGCGGAGGCGAAGGCAAGTTCCTTGGCATCCCACGTTTCACCCTTGTTGGCGGAGTAGACGATATTCCGTTCGGCGAGCGCCCAGACCTGATTGCCATCCGCGGAGACTTCCACGGACTGCGCGGGCTTGCGAACCAGGGGATCCTTGCTGGCGGACTTCCACGTCGCGCCATGATCCTTCGAGGAGAGCACGCCACCAGCGGTTGCGGCAAACCAGGTGTCATTGCCGAAAGCCATCTCATTGACAAGGAACGCAGCGAGCTGCGGCGCGGACGTGCGCGCCACAGGAGCCTTGCTCTTCGAGTTTGCGCCCTTCTTGCCCTTAGTGCCGGCAGACGCGGAAGATGAGTCTGGAACAAACAAACCCGTGCGCGACCACTTGTGCGCCGCTTCGTCATACTTCATCCAGCCGCCCGTGGTCAGCGAAGCCCACCAGCCGGTCGGAGTGGCGTAGACGTGACGCGTTTCCGTGCGCTTCAGGCCCGGGCCAAGCGTCGCCCAGCTATTCCCGCCATCCCGCGTCTGAAGGAATGCGTCCGTGTCAAAGGTGAGTTCCACCAGCGCGCGTTCCGGATGTTCGCGGTCCATGGCAACGTCCGCGATGTGCTGGTGATGGAAACCCGTGTTGGCGGCGGCGAAGGTGGTGCCGCCGTCGGTGCTGATCTGCACGCCTTCGCGCTCCGTGCCGATGATCAGTTTTTGCGTATTCTTCGGATCAATGATCAGCGCGTTGATGATCCAATTGCCCGGAGAGACGCGCTTGAAATCCTTGTCATTCACCGTCTTCCACAAACCGCTGGTGGTTCCGGCATAGAGAACGCCTTCGTTCGTGGGGTCCATGCGAATCAACTGCGTGCGGCGGAACACGCTCGGTATGCCCTGGTATTTCACCCACTGCGTGCCGCCATTGGTGCTGTGGTAGATGCCGGAGCAGGCCGTGGCGTGAACGTTATCTGGATTTGCCGGGTCCACGATGATGCTCATCACGTCGGAGTCATCAATCATGCCCTTTACCACCGGGAACCAGTCCTTGCCGCCGTTTGAAGTCTTCCAGGGCAGGTGATAGGTTCCGGCGTAGATAATGTTGTCGTCCTTGGGGTCGAAAGCCACGGAGTCAAAATTCCGCAGGTCGTCATGCTTCGCCGGGGTAATGCGTTCCCAGCTTGCGCCATCATCCATCGAGCGGTACACACCGGTCAGGGAACCCGCCAGGAAAAGCTTTGGATTGTTCGGCGACTGCGCGAGAGCACGAACGGTTTCATGAGCCAAACCGATAATATTCCAGCTGCGCCCCGCGTCGTCGCTGCGATAGACACCGCCGCCACCGGAATAGAGCGACCACGTGCTGGCATAGAGGTGCTTGGTGTTGCGCCGGTCCACGATGATGTGGGTGATCACATCGTCCTGACCGGTGCCGATGCGGCTGATCAGTTGCCAATGGCCGCCTTCGTCATTCGAAGCGAAGACGTGCCCGTCCGCCGTGCCCAAAAATAGCTTGTTAATGTCGTTGGGATCCGCCGCCAGAGAGATGACCGTTCCGCCTGGAGGGCCAACTTGCCTCCAGGTCTGCGCTGCTGACCGAAGCGCAAAAGCCGTTGCACACATCCCTAGAGCGAGTAGTGCCTTCTTCATTTGCATGCCATTCTCCCAAAGCGCTTAAGCGCCTACAAGTCACGATTCCACGCTAGTCTAGAGAAGGGCAAGGTTCGGAGGTGCTGTACGATAGGCCAGATTACGGACAAGGCCCCTTCCGTACTAGTACTGTCTCAGGGTGAGACTTCCCCTTCCCTTCTTAGCAACTATTGTTCCGCGGTCGGGTTTATACCCAACAAGAAGCCGCCTAGCGTCATACTACTGACGGTTCTTTGGTCCGGGCCCCGATCGGACCGCAGTTCAGGGGAAATGAGTTATGAAACCCAATCTGACCGGCAAGCGCTTCATTGCACTGTTCTTCACATTGGCCGGTTTGCTGTTCCTGCTGACCCCGGTGATCCGGGCGCAGGCACAGGAGAACGTCGCCAACGTCGCTCCTCAAGGAACTTCTCCTCAAGACAATGGCGAAATGGCGCCCAGCGCCGACGACTCCCAGGATCCGCCTTCGCGCGTAGCGCGCATGAGCTATATGGATGGCTCCGTCTCTCTGCAGCCCGGGGGAACCGGCGATTGGGGCACGGCTGCGAAGAACCGCCCGCTAACCATCGGTGACAAGCTTTGGACCGATAAGGATTCGCGCGCGGAGCTTCAAGCCGGGCAAGCCTCGATTCATCTGGGCAGCATGACCGCACTTTCTTTTCTAAACCTCGATCAAAATGTGATTCAGATGCGGCTGGCCGAAGGCCACGTGAATTTCCGCGTGCGCGAACTCCGCCAGGGCGAAACCTACGAAATTGATACGCCGAATCTGGCGTTTACCGTCCGCGAAGCAGGCGCCTTCCGCGTCGACGTGAATGAGAATGGCGACTACACTACTGTAACCGTGATTCGCGGCAAGGGTGAAGTGGCCGCCGGTGGACAGACCTATCCCGTGAACGCGGGCGAGCGCGCCGATATCAGCGGTACCGATCAGGCTGTGAAGTATATTCCCGGCTCGGCTTCAGAGCCGGATCCGCTCGATCGCTGGGCGCAGGAACGAAACATCAAGGAAGACCAGTCTCCCTCAGCGCGCTACGTCAATCGCGACACGGTGGGCTATAGCGATCTTGACGACTACGGCTCCTGGAAAGAAGAACCCGAAGTCGGCAACGTCTGGGTTCCCAATAACGTGGCTCCGGGTTGGGCTCCCTACAGCGACGGCAACTGGGCGTATGTCGCTCCCTGGGGCTGGACGTGGGTCGGCTACGAACCCTGGGGTTTTGCTCCTTACCACTATGGCCGCTGGAACTATTTCGGTTCCTATTGGGGCTGGTGCCCTGGCCCGATCTATGCGCCGCCCTTCTACGGGCCGGCGTTTGTCGGATTCCTCGGTGGCGGATTTGGCTTCGGATTTGGCTTCGGGTTCGGCGGCGGCTATGGCTGGTTCCCCCTAGGTTGGGGAGAGCCGTTCCGCCCGTGGTATCGCGGGGGCCCGGGTTACTGGCATCACGTGAATGAGTACAACACGCACTTTAACCACTTCAACGATTTTCACAACGTGAACAATTTCCGGAACTTCAACTACCGGTACGCCCACAACGCGAACGCGGTCACCACCGCTTCGCACAATGCCTTTGTGAATGGCCAGGCGATAAATCGCAGCGCCACGCACCTCTCGGCCAACTCGTTGCGCAACGCCCGGGTTGCCGGCGGGGTCAATGCTTCGCCGACGCACGCCAGCTTCTTCGGCGCGTCCAACACGCATGGCCGCGTGGCAACACCCTCGGCCAGCGTAGAGAATCGCAGCGTGGTAGCGCGGTCCACTCCGGCCGCCGCCGCTTCGCACATGCCGGTGCGCACCATGAATTCAGGTTCCGTCCCCGCGAACCACGGAGCCAGCAGCCCGGCAGGGAATGTGAGCCGCGGCGGGGGCACCGCGCAGGGCTTGAACAACACGCGGCAGTCGCAGCTAGCGTCGAACCGTCCGCCGTCGGCGGCGCAGTCACAGAATTCGCGTCCCGGCGGCTCAATCAACAACAACGCGAACAGCTCGCGTGCGAACAGTTCGCTGAATGGCAACAACTCATCCAGATCGTCCGCTTCCGGGCGCAGCTGGAATGCGCAGGGCAATCTGACTGATTCCGGCCGGCCCCCACAGGGCTTTGGGAGCTCGAGCCGTGCAGCTACGCCGCAGACGGCGCGCATGACCTCCAGCAATCGTCCGCCTTGGGCTCGCGGCGGCAATAGCAGCAGCGGCGGCGCATCCACCGCTCCGCGGAGTTACTCATCGTCCGGCGGCAATCGAGGCAACCGCTCGTATACACCGCCTTCCTTCAACAACAATCGTTCCTCGGGCAATTACAATTCTTCGCCCAACCGGAATAACTCCGCACCGCGCGGCTGGAACGCGCCTTCGAACAGAAATTCCTCGGCCCCTCGGAGCAGCAGCCCCGCACCCCGCAGCTACTCCGCGCCGCGCTCGTCCGGAGGCGGAAGCAGCGGCGGTTCACATGGCGGCGGCGGCGGCGGCGGCGGCGGCGGCGGCGGATTCCATGGTGGCGGCGGCGGTGGTTCACACGGTGGTGGGCATCACTAATTCAAACATTCTCTAAATTGCAGGAAGCCCGCTCCATCGACCACGGAGCGGGCATTTCCTTTTAAGACCTTCCGTCTCTTGTCCTTTTAGGAACGTCGTCGCCACGAGCTACAACTCTCGACTACTCCCTGTGTTAAATATACTGACGCAGGAAGACCAGGTTCCAGGTTTCGTTCGAAAGGAATATACTAAGTCCGCCCCAGCTGATTCCTTCCGAATGCGGGAGTTCTTCCCGGCCCGTCCCAGGCACGACGTAATACCCAGATCCAAAAAGCGTCAGGAGAGAAGAGAACAACATGAAGACACGCGCAGTGAAGTGGCTGTTGCTTGCCCCGCTCATCTTTGCATTTGTTCTGGCGACCGCGAAACCAGCGGTTGCCGATGACGATGACGATCCTCCATCCCGGGTAGCCCGGTTGAGCTACACGAACGGCGAAGTCTCCTTCAGTCCCGGGGGCACCGATGACTGGGTGTCCGCTGTTGTCAATCGCCCCATGACCACCGGCGATAAACTCTGGGCCGATCAGGGGGCGCGCGCCGAACTCCACGTGGGTTCCGCGGTGATTCGCCTGTCCGGCCAAACTGGATTTTCATTCCTCAATCTCGACGACCGGATGATGCAAATTCGTGTCACCGAAGGCACCATCAATCTTCACGTGCTTCGCCTCGACGACCAGGAGTCCATCGAAGTGGACACGCCCAATCTTGCGTTTTCCGTGCTGCGTCCCGGACGCTATCGCATCAACGTCAATGAAGCCGGCGACACCACGGTCATCAATGTTTCCGAAGGCACGGGCGAAGTGACCGGCGGCGGCTCTGCCTATACGATTCATCCCGGCGAGCAGGGCATTTTCACCGGCACGGATTCGCTGAACGCGGACATGGAAAATCTGGACGCCGACGACGATTTCGATCGCTGGTGCACCCAGCGCGACTACCGCGAAGAGCACGCTGTCGCGCGCCGCTATGTTTCCGATGATGTGATTGGCTATGAAGACCTCGACGATAACGGCGGGTGGCGCCAGGTGCCGGAATACGGCACCGTCTGGTTCCCGCATGTCACCGTCGTTGACTGGGCGCCGTATCGCTACGGCCACTGGGCGTGGATATCGCCCTGGGGCTGGACCTGGGTGGATGATGCGGCCTGGGGCTTTGCGCCCTTCCATTATGGTCGCTGGGTCAACGTTAGCGGCGCTTGGGGCTGGGTCCCGTGCCCGCCGCGCGTAGTTGCTGTTGCTTATGTGCGTCCTGTTTATGCTCCCGCGCTTGTCGCGTGGGTTGGCGGGCCGCACTTTGCCGTTGGCATCGGTGTGGGCGGAGGAGTCGCCGCGAACGTCGGCTGGTTCCCGTTGGGACCGCGCGAAGTCTACGTGCCGTCCTATCACGTCAGCCGCACCTACATTAACAACGTAAACGTTTCAAACACCACGGTGAATCAGACGGTGGTCAACAATTACTACAACACGACCGTGATCAACAAAAACGTCACAAACGTAACCTATGTAAATCAGCGCGTGGCTGGCGGCGTTACGGCGACTTCCGGCCAAAACTTCAGCTCCGCTCAACCCGTGGGCCGCAACATGGTTCACGTCGATCCACGCGAAGTGGCCACCGCACAGGTTGCCGTCGCAGCTCCCGCCGTCGTACCGCCCAGGCAGGCGGTTCTCGGCGGCGGTGCCGCGACGCGTTATCAACCCCCTGCTGCTGTCCAGGCGCGTGCGGTCGTCGCCAAGACGCCTCCTCCGCCCGCCCCCTTACCGTTCGCTCAGCGGCAGGAGGCCATTAAGGCCAATAACGGTCAGCCCATTTCGATTGCACAGTCCCGCCAGCTGCAGGCGCAGCAACCCCACAACAACGTAGCGCCCGTGCGAATTGCGCCGCCGGCCAGAGTGGCCACGACACCTCAGCCTGGAAACGCGCAACAAGGCAACGTTCAGCAGGGAAACAGGGGGATGCAGCCAAACAACAATCGCCCGCCGAACGCGAGCGTCAACCCGAACGCGAACGCGCCGGTAAACAACAACGCAAACGCCAACGTGAACGCCCCGTCGAATAACAACCGTCCGGCGAACGCCAACGCCAATCCGAATGCCAGCCCCAACCCGAACGCGAACAAGGACCGTCCGCCAGCAGCACGGACCACCAACAACGTGAATCCGCAACTCGAACAGAAGCATCAGGAACAGATCCAACAGTTGCAACAGAAACAGGACCAGGAATACCAGAAGGTCCAGCAGAAGCAGTATCAGCAGCAACAAAAAATCCAGCAGCAGAACGCGGATGCGGCGAAGCAACAGCAAATCCAGCAGAAGCAGCAACAGCAGTTGCAGCAGGTCGAGCAGAAACACGACCAGCAGCAGCAACAGTTGCAGCAGAAGCAGGAAGCGGAGCATGCGCATTCAGCGCCGCCCAACAACAAACCGGCCAAAAATGAAGACAAAAACAAGGATAAGGAAAAGGATAAGGATAAGGACAAACCGCCACACCGCTGATTCCCGCAGTTTCCGGATTCAGTTGTACAAGAGCGCTCCCCTCGGGAAGCGCTCTTTCTTTTTCCCGGGGATTTTCCGCGACGCGATCGCCGCCTTTCGCCGCGTTCCGGGCCGCTGTGTTATCTTGAAAAGAAAGAGCCATGGCCATTTCTTCTCTCAACCCCGTGATGTTTCGCCGCGTTGCGGGCGCGTTCACTACGGGCGTCACGG
Source organism: Acidobacteriota bacterium (assembly GCA_013289665.1). Taxonomy (GTDB): domain Bacteria; phylum Acidobacteriota; class Terriglobia; order Acidiferrales; family UBA7541; genus Acidiferrum. Next base: position 55,403 of record JABCZN010000013.1, read on the forward strand.
TGATTACCGTGGAGCGCGCGCCGGGGCTGGTGCATGGCATGACCGCCAATTCCTTCACTTCGGTTTCGCTCGAACCGTTGCTGGTGCTCGTTTGCGTGGATCACGAAGCCCGGCTTCTTTCATTGCTGAAATCGCAGCGCCGCTTTGGCGTCAGCATCCTGCGCGAAGGCCAGCAGGCGCTCTCTGAATATTTCGCTAAGCCCGAGCAGACCCCGGAAGAGGATGCCCGCCTGGGTATTCGCTACACATGGACATCAGGCGGTGTTCCCCTTCTCGACAACACCCTTGCGCAGCTGACCTGCAACGTTGTCGCCGAACACCCCGGGGGCGATCACACCGTCTTTATCGGTGAAGTCGAGAGCATGGAATCTCACGACGGGGAGCCTTTGCTTTTCCACCGCGGCCAATATCGGCGCCTGGCGCCGTAGAGTGCCAATGAATCCCCTTAAAACTGGACACCTGCTGGGAGCAGGCTAGGGGCCGCCGAGCAGGGCGCAACTAGTTTCACGAGAATTCCTGAAGTGATATCTTCCCACCCGCCAGACGTCAGCAAATTCCAAACCATTCGCCCAGGGCCACCCGCAATCGCGGTGATTGAGTGCTTCTCCTAGAAGGGGCCCGGGAGATTATCGGTTGTTGCAGTGCGGCTCTTTTCTGGGGATCTGATCTGAGGAAATTATTTAGACTGCGAGGTCCGCGCTCTAGCGCTCGGAACTTCCGCTCGGCCTTGCAGGTTCCGCGGAATCGCCCAGTTCCTTGCGATGGCTCTTCACTTCGCGCAGGGCGTAAATCGCCTTGTTCTGCGATTCATAGTAAGTGCGTGAACTGATTTCCCCAAGCAGGCCCATGGAGATGAACTGAATCCCGCTGACAAACAGCGCAATGGAGAGCAGCAGCAGCGGCCCGTGTTCCGTCATGATGTTCTGGTGATAGAAAATCTTGTCTCCCACCAAAAACATCCCGAGCAGAAACCCGCTTCCGGTTCCCGCAAGCCCCAGCATGCCGAAAAATTGCAGCGGCCGGGTCGAATAATCCAGCAGGAATTTGACCATGATCAGGTCGAAGAACACACGAATAGTCCGCCCGATTCCATAATTGGACTTGCCGGTCTTGCGCTCCGGATTGGAAATCGGCACTTCGGCGATGCGCGCGCCCGTGGAGCTGGCCAGCGCCGGAATAAAGCGGTGAAGCTCGCCGTAAAGCTGGATCTCTTGCAGGATTTCCCGTCGATACGCCTTGAAGGTGGTCCCAAAATCGTGCAAATCGATCCCGGAAAGCTTGGCCATCAGCCAGTTGGCGATGCGGCTGGGCACTCGGCGCATCAGCCAGTGGTCTCTCCGCTGGTGACGCCAGCCGCTCACCAGGTCGTAGCCTTCCTCGATTTTTTCAAGGAAGCGCGGAATCTCATCCGGGTCATGCTGCAGATCGCCGTCCATCGAAATGACGACTTCGCCGCGGGCAAAATCAAAACCGGCTTTCAGCGCAGCCGTCTGCCCGAAATTCCGGCGCAGCCGCACCACATTCACGCGGCGATCGTGCTCGTAAATTTCCGCCAGAACTTTGTAGGTGTTGTCTTTGCTGCCGTCGTCCACAAACACCATTTCGTACGGCTCGCCGATCGAATCCATCACTTCGGTCAGCTTCATGTACAGCGTCGGGATGTTTTCCTGCTCGTTGAAGAATGGAACGACGAGGGAATAATGGATGGGCGTATCACTTCTCATACGGACTTCTCAATGCCTCTTTTCTGCTCGCCGCAGCGGCAGTCCTGCCGGTTACCGGGATTTCGGAATTTATCCCGGCTGCGGCTAAGCCGCCTGAGCCAGGAAAGCATAGTTTATCAGGCGAATCCCCCGCGTGGCGACAATTTTTCTGACCGACGTGTCGGTTAAAATCTCCAGTTCCGTCTGCCGCGAGCCCTGCAGCCGCGTCCTGGTTTGCCGCAAATCGTCGTCCACATAACCCGGGTGGCACATCAATTCCGTGGTTCCGTCCGGCAGCGTTTCGAGCAATCGTTCCACCCCTTGCCGCGTCAGCACCCCGGTCTGCGCGATGCCGCAAAAATAATCCGGCGAAGAAATCCCGGCGCGCGCCGCCATCTCCCGCGCGTCCCGCGCCAGCAGCTTCAACCCACGCGCCTGGATCCCCTGCTTCAGCAGCACGCTGGTGTTCAGCTCGCCCCCGGAAGAGAGCACGGAGCGCAGCCGCGACTCTTCATGCGAAATCCGGATGGCGCCGATCCCATGCTTCCGCGCCAGGCGCAGGGCCAGCTGAAACAATCCCGGGAGCATGTGCACATGCTTATGGGCGTCGAGATGGGTGGGCGAAATTCCGGCGCTTTTTATCTTCAAGATCTGCGCCTCCCATTCCAGCTCGACTTGATCCAGAGGAAGATTGCGCGCTGCGATGCGCAGCAGCAGGCTTTCCGGGCCGCCTTCCAGATGGCCGGCTTTGTTCAGGAGTCCCGGCACGCTCGAAGCAGGAGCCGTGGGCGGACCGTCGCTCAGATTCAGGTGCACGCCAACGCCAAGTTCCGGATGGTTCTGGTTCACCGCAAGGCCCGATTGAAAGGCGCGTCCATTCGCCAGCAGGGAAGTGCTGGTGACCAGCCCGCGCCGGTGGGCATCCGTAATGCCGCGGTTGATCCCTTCCGTCCAGCCCAGGTCGTCGGCATTTACGATCAGATTCTTCAACTTACGCCCATCCCTGTCCTTTAGGACAGCTACTCTTTTGTATCCGCTGCCATATTCGTACCATTGACCGCAATTCCCTCTAACTCTAGCATGGCCAGCAAGAGGAAAAATGACGGTCAAACTCAGGGAACTTAAAGATGCAGGGGTGCGCTACGGTGAAAAGCGCCGCGGGCGCCGCATGAATTCCCGCGTGCCGATTCGCTTGGAATGGGAAGGCGCTGATGCCAAGCGCAGAACCATCGAAGCCATCACGCGCACCGTGAATCCTTACGGCTGCCTGGTTTTCCTGACGGAAACACTCGAACTCGAGCAGCGCCTAGCGCTCGTGAATATGGCAACGCACACCAGCAACGCCGCCATCGTCGTCTGGAAAGGCAATCAGCAACCCGAGGGCTGGGAATACGGCATCGAGCTGGTCGCGCCCGATATGGAATTCTGGGGGATTGAGCTGTGACGCCGCCGCAGAAATTGAACGCCGCGCCGCCGGTCGCGCCTGGTCATAATGTAAAGCGCGGAGCCGCCGTCGCCCGTCCGCAGACCGCTGAAGAGCGCCGCCGCGCGCAACGCGTCCTGCTGAAGATGCCGGTGATCATTCACATTCCGGGCAAGGCGAATCCGCTGCACGGATTTACGCACACGGTCAGTGCCAGCGGCGCAATGGTTGTCCTGCCCGAAGGCATCCCCATGGGGACGAAGCTTTCGATTGAAAATCCGAAGACGCAGAAAAAAGTGGAAGCGCACGTCGTCCGCCCGCCGCAGCTGAACGCCGACGGCTCGCTCGTGCCCGTCGAGTTCACCACGCCCTCGCCGCAATTCTGGAATATCTTCTTCCCGCCTAACGCCAGCAACTGACGGGTGGGCACCTGGTGCCCGCGCGCAGTCTGTTCCTGCACACTCCTAATTTCATTAACTCATTTGCGCGCGCTTCGTTTGGGCTATTGGATGCCCACAGTTGCGGAAAGCGCGTGCGAATCCGATCCAGTCGATCCGGTGATGATCACCAGCGTCGTTCCGGTAATCGTCTGGCTCAACCCTGCGGAAGTGGAGGACAAGTTTCTCGGGTCTCCGTTGTAGCGCGCCGTGAACTGATGCACCCCAATCGTATCCAAATCGCCGCTTCCCATTTGCGCTTGGCCGTTTGAGACCGTGAACGGTCCAGCGACCATAATGCCGTAATCGTAAAACGATACGGTTCCCGTCAACGGTGAGATGCCGGTGACCGTTGCCGTTATGGTGTAGCCCCCGGTGTCTGCGACCTTCGTATTCGAGCTACTTATGGCGATACTTGTGGGCGTCGCGCCACCCCCGCCTCCACCGCCGCCCCCACCTCCACCACCGCCTCCACACCCCAGCGCAAAGTAAAGCAGGAACGCCGCACCCATTCCAAAAATAGTCCGCACTCTCCTACGCCTGCCGGGAATCCCCGCCAGGAAGAAAATCGCAAGGCCCACTGAGATTCCCAGCCTCCACCATTCGCCCGGACCCACTGAAAAACCCCCAGCCTTGTGGATCTTTGCCCGGGCTGCATTTGCCGGCCCGCTCCCGGTCGGGGTCAGCGTCACCATCGCCATAACCGGCGCGCCATTCAGATTAACTTGCGTAGAGCTAAGGCCGATGCTGTATCCGGCGATTCCCGATCCAGCGTTCAATTGCAACATCACTGTGCTTGGCGTCTGGCTCACCGGCGTAATCGTGATTGCCCCGGACCCTGACTGTCCGGCAACGGGCACCACGGTTACCCCGCTTTGCGGCCCCAAAGTAAAATCCGGAATATTCACGTTAACGAACAAGCTCCCCGAAGAGGCCGATTCGTAGTTGGTGTCGCCGGCATACGATGCATTGTAAAAACCCGACCCCGAAGGTACGTTGGTTGCCGTTACGGTGAGCATTTGGTTTCCGCTGCCGTCTGTTCCCGGTGTCGTTGTTATGTTCGTAAATGTCTGGGCACCGGCGAATTGTACTAGTCCGGTCATCGCAGGATTCTTGCCCTGGCTGGTGACGGTCGCAGTAAACGTGACACTCTGGCCGTAAGTGACATTGGTTGCGGACGGGTTTAAAGAAATTGCTGTTGGATAGACAGCATCCACCGTGGTGCTTGCGCTGGTCGTAACCGGCGCATAATTCGCATCCCCACTGTATTTCGCCGTGATCACGTGTGTACCCGGCATTGCAAAGGTCGTCAAAATCTCTGCAATGGTATATGCGGTCGACGAACTGTTAGGAGCATAGGGGTAGAGGGTTACTGGTCCCACCAACGCTGTGCCACTGTCGTAAAACGTGACCGTACCGGTTGGGGCAACTCCTGTGTAGGCCTGGGTCGAAATAGTGGTGGCGATCCCCATCTGATTGCCAACCAGCACGCCTGGACTGAAATTTGGTGCGCTCAGAGTAGTGGGCGAAGGACTCACGGTGAACGTTTCGGAAGTATTGCTGGCTTGATAGCTCGTATCGCCACTGTAGGCCGCCGCCAGGTTGTACGTGCCGCCGCCAAAAGTCGGCGAAAGATCGCGCGTGTAACCGATGTTATTCAGGCTGAACGTGCCGCCGTCCACCGCGTTTCCGTTCGCGGTCAGCGCAATCGTTCCGCTTGGACAAGTCACTTTGCTGGATTGCGAGCATGCTCCCATTGGCGCGCCTGTCGTGCTCGCCGTCGCCGCATTGCTGGAGACGTATACGCGGATGATGTAGAGATTTCCATAGGTCACGGACGTAGCATTTCCATTCAGCAGGTTGCCGGTGGCCGGGTCAAACGTGGGGATCACTAGGAAAGTCTTGCTGCTCTCAGGCGTCACACTCACCATCGTGGACGTCGAATCGCTCGGCGCGTTCGTTCCGTCTCCAGAGTAATGTGCGTAGACCGCATAGTTGTTCCCGCCCGGCAAGTTTGTCGTCGTGCCGCTCACGCTTCCGTTTGTCCCCAGGGTGAGCTCGCCAACGCTGACCGTCCCTCCCGTTGCCGTCTGCGCAAGCAGCGATACCGTTCCTGTCGCCGTTCCGCTCTTCGCCGTTACGCTAATGGTCGCCGTAACATTTTCCGACCCATGCGTAATTCCCGTCAGCGGAGAGAGCGTCAGCGCGGTCGAGGTCGGCACCGTGGACGTCGAAGCCCAATTCGTAGCCAGGTTGCCAACGTTCAGCGACCCCAAGCCCGTCGCCATGTCGTAACCCGTGCCCGCATTCCAGGCCAGAGTGCCCGGATTGTTCGGGTCGTCGAGTACGCCAATCTCCGCGGACAAAGTTGCGCTGCAGCCCAGGACTCCGCCGCGGCAAGGCACGCTGATCGTCCCCTTGCCCGTGCCGCCGGTCGGCAGGGCGCTGCTGCCTTTCGTAATGTCGTTGAACACACATCCTGCGGGTACTTGCCCGATCGAAGGGCAACTCGTATTGGGCTTATTCGCCAGCGCATACAGCACATAGTTCGCGTTTCCCTGCCGCGGCGCCGGATTCTGCGCCGTCGCCTGGCTTTGATTGATCAGCGCCATGATCCCCGCAAAGGCGGGCGCGGACGCCGACGTGCCACCGATAACTCCAAAGGTGATGTATCCATTGAAACCCGAGGAATCCAAGCACGGGCTGGAAACATCACCCTGGCAGTAGAGATACCCGCTGCCATTGAATCCCGGACTCGCCAGCAGCGAAACATCCGGTAAATCGCGTTTCCCGTCGTTGGGCATCCCGGCGATTCCCACCTGCCAGCTAGGCTTGGAGCGTTGGCTCGGTCCGCCGCCCCCCGCAACGATGTTTTGCAATTGGACTGGCGTCGTATTGATGTTGCAGCCGACCGCCCCCAGTTGCGCGCAACTCTGGTTCCACGGTATTTCCGGGATGTAGCCGAGCACCGAAACTCCCGTCGCCGGGTCATTCGTGGTGTTCCAGTATTTGGACCAGGTTCCGTATTCGTCAAAATCCGTTCCGCCCACGGCCACGTTGTACGGTGTGGAAGCCAGTCCGCTGACCGCTGGTGAGTGCGTGGCCAAGCCTTCCTGATGCGGATCGTCGCATCCGGCCGATCCGCTGTCTCCTGTCGAAACCGCCACCGTGATTCCTTGCGCCGAAGCCTGTTGCCACAGGCTGTTGTAAAACGCGTTCTCCGCGCTTCCCAGGATCGATTCGCAGGCCCCATAGCTCTCGCTCATCACCGCGGCCAGATTGTGCTCCACGATGTACAGCGCCGATAAATCCACTCCCTGCGAAGCGGAGGTCGAGGCCGACAGCACGTACTTGATCGTCGCTCCGGGCGCGACTCCACCCGACCATTGCGTGTCCAGATCCGCCTCTGCTTCCTCGTCCGATGAGGTTATGCCAGGATCTTCACCGTTGTAGACAATGCTGTTCGCATCAAACGTAGCCGGCAAGCCAAAGACGCTGCGGAATTGTTGAACGTCGGTAACCAGCAGATTCGTCTCGCCGACGATCGCAATCGTCTGTTTACTGCCGTTGCAAGCCGTTGCCGGAGTCCCGCAGGTGACCGGCACGCCGTAGACTTTCGCGAAGTCTCCCGGCCCCACCCCATAAAAGGGCCCCTGGCCAAAGGGATTCGGCAGAGTCACCAGGGGCTCCAGCACGCTCTTGCCCGCGGCCTTGCGCAAAGTTCCGAATCGCCGTGCATAGAACTGCCGCGGAAAATTGTGCAGCGACACCACGCCCGTCACCACCGGCGCCAGCGCTATGGGTATTTGCGGGTCGCTCGTGTTTGCGGAATAGAGCTTCCCGTTCACCTGATAATTGTGGATTGCCGTGCCGAACGCCCGCTCGACCTGCCCCGCGGTGCCGGAAAATTCAATCACCGTTTTTCCGCTGTAGATTTTTGCGACGGTGAATCCCTGTCGCGCCAGCCAGTCCGTCACCGCCTGGATATCCGCGTCGGCCGGGCCATATTGCGCGCCGAACTGCTCGGGAGTCAGCCACTGGTGAAAAGTGGGAGAGCTTTTGTCCTGCTGTTTCGCCAGCGCGTCCTCGAGCGCGGCTTCCTGCTCATCGCTGCGCTTCAAGAGCAGCAGGATGCGGCCGATCGGCTGGGATTCCGCCACCGCGCCGCGGTCAAATTCGGCGCGCGCCAGCGGATGCACGTTTCCGCTCAAGGTGATTCGCCGCGCGTCGTCCACGGCCTCCACCACGCGCGGGTGCACCTGTCCCATCGCCGTTCGAACATGGAATTGACAAAGGAATACGCCGGACACGAGCAAGCTGCGAAAGATCACCCGTTGAAGGTTCATATCCACTCGCAGGGAATTAATTTACCGGTAATTGAATGAACCCTCGGGGACTCGTCGGCGGGACCTGGCCAGCGTATTCCCGAAGCGCGCGGATAATAGCATCCCGGTCAGGCCGTGTCTATGGGGTGACGTTTACGCGCTTATACGTAAGCTTATGAGCGTCTCTACAAGAAAGAAAAAAGCGCCCCGCGAGTGCGGAGCGCTTCTCTTGGTGGTTCTGATTTTGTTCTTACTGGACCAGAATCGTCGTGCTACCGGAAGACGTCTTGTAGTTAACGTTGCCCGCGTAGGTGGCGTTAATGGTGACGGTTCTCCCAGTGCTGCCGCCGCCTCCTCCGCCGCAACCTGCGATGCCCACTGCGAGCAGCGCGAATGCAACGACCCCCGCGTAGGCGTAGGTACGGCGCCGCTTTTCCGGCATCCAGCGCCAGCCGAGTGCGAATAACACGATGCTCAGCAAAGCAAACAGGACCGGAAGCAGAGGCACGGTTGGGCGTGGATTACGAACTCCTGGTGGAAACAACGAGGATACGCTCGTGCTGACACTGGCGGTGCAAGCTGCGCCCGTGGTGCCTGTCGGCGGAATAGCCGTGTAACTCACGGTCCCTGTAACAGGCGTGCCGCCTACCGTGAACGCCACAGTTCCGCCATCCGCGGTTCCGCACGGCGCATCTCCATTGCTGGTACTTCCCACCGCCGCCGTCAAGACAACCGTAGCGGGAGGCGTTGGAATTGTCCCGAGGCTGCTAACCACCGCCGTTGAAGTGGTGGCTTGGGTCAGAGTTACGGAAAGCGTGTTGCTCGTGCTACTGCTGAAATTTCCGTCGCCCGAATACGCCGCAACGATGCCATAGGACCCCGCGTTTAGATTGATGGGTACATCCTCGGCGACGCCGTTGTTGTTCAGTTTTGCTACGTTAGTGGCGAAGTTTACCGGCCCGTTCGGAAAATCCTTTTGCGGGTTTCCGTTCGTACAGGGGGACACCACGGGGCTGCAGGAAGTTAGCGTGATTGTCCCAGTCGGGCAGGGAGCTGCTGTTGTGGGTGTCGTTTTGGGGGCCGCAAAGCTGCAGCTATGGCCGTTCGCGGCCGTCACCGCGATGCTTAAGATATATCCGATTGGCGTCCCGTACGGGAAATTCTGATTCCCAGTCACTGGTGGGTTCCACGATCCATCCGGATTTTGGGACGACCATCCTAGCACTGTCGTGCTCGAGAGCCCCGCCCCACCCACTGCCGCTGCAAGTGCTAATGGAGTGGAAGTGCTGCCCGCGTGAGTGGAGTCGCCTCCGTAGTGCGCGGTAACGGATGCCGTACCTGGCGGCAGCAACGTGGTGCTCGCCGTAACGGATCCGTTTGAAAGGGTGAACGGTCCAAAGGAGCCGAGAATTGTCGCTCCGCCGCTGGCCAGGGCCGTCAGAGAAACGTCCCCCGTTGCGCCCGCGGGCGTCACAGTTACCGTTGCGCTGAAGTTTGAGCCCGAGGTGGTTCCGCCGGTTGCACCGGAGATGGCGGTCGTGGTTCCCGTACGGAGGAAGGTGCTCCACTTGGTCAGCAGGTTGGTGACGTTAACGGAGCCCAACCCTGTCGCTACGTCGTATTCCGGGCCCGCGCCGAATGCCACGCTGCCATTGGACACCGTAACGCCGTTCGTGGGATTGCTTCCCGCGCACCATGTTGTTTTCCCATCTACCAGACTCTTGCTTCCTTGCAGGCAAGCAACTCCGATGTTCCCCTTGGTGACGTCGTTGAAAACGCAACCGGGGGCGGGCGTGGAACCGAGTGAAGAATTGCATTTGCCGCTGGTATAGTTCGTATCATTTGAGGCCAGGAAGTAGAGGCCATAATTGATGTTGCCCTGGCGTCCACCCGCTGCCTGATTCACGAGCGCAACAATGCCGCCGAATGGCGGCGTCGCCGCGGAGGTCCCCCCGACGAGGGTAAAATCGGTGAATGGCGTGTTCAGGCTGCAGGAGGCGCCGTTTTGGTTGTTCGGGTCATCTGCCTGACAGACGATCACCGCCACTCCATTTTGCCCGTTGCTCGCAAACAGGGAGACGTCCGGAAGGGTTCTGACCGTTGTGAATAGCTTATTTACCCCGACCTGGTACGGCGGAATTGGATAGCCCTTGCTGCAATTGCCGCCCGAGAAACTGGCGCAATTACTGGGGCCTCCGCCGGCCCCTGCAAGATCAAATCCCTGCGGATCCACTGAGTTGCACGCCGCAGGATAATTCAAGGCGCACAGGGAATCATCCCAGGTGGTTTCCGGGATGTACATAAGCGCGGACGCAAACGTGGGGCCGTTCGTCGCGCTCCAGTACTGGTTCGGAGGCGTTACCGGCTGCGCGGAGGCGTCAAAGTCGGTGCCACCGACCGCTACGTTGAAGGGCGTTGAAGCAATGCCGCTCACGGCTAATCCATCGATCGCCGCATTGGGACTGAGCCCGCTCGGGTCGGGGTCGCATGCCGCAGAACCGCTGTCTCCCGTGGAAACGACCACAGTGATTCCTTGGGCGGCTGCCTGTTCCCATAATGCGTTGTAGAACTGATTTTGGGCGGCTCCGAGCAAGGGCTCACATTCTCCGTAGCTTTCGCTAATTACCGAGGCGAGATTGTTGTCTACGGCGTACAGCGCCGAAAGATCAATTCCCGCGCTTATCTGAGTGGGATTGGACAGCGTCGTGGACGAAGTCACCAGCAGTATCTTGGCGTTTGGCGCGACCGCTCCGGCCCATTCCACGTCCAAATCCGATTCGCCCTCGTCCCCGGTGAAAAGTTGTAAGCCCGGGTCCGGGCCGTTCACGATGACGTTGTTTGCCTGCGTGAAGTTTTGCGGCAGCCCGAAGAGGTTTCGGAAGTCGATCACGTCTTGCGCATTGATGTTGGACTGGCCGATAACCGCGATGGTCACGCCGGTGCCATCTGCTCCCGGCGGAATGCTGTAGATTTTGGCAAAGTCACCCGGCGCCATGGCAAAGTTAGCTGGGTTGCCGAAAGTAAAGAGCGGCTTAATCTGCCCGGTATCCCGCTGCCAGCGATAAACTCCCTTGTTATGCAGGTGCGCTTTCCTCGGGAAGGTGTTCAGCGCGGCCACACCTTTCACCACTGGCGCCAGCGCCGCCGGGATGGCCGGTTCGCTCACGTTGGCGATGCGTTCCTCGCCGTTCACCGAGAACTTGTGAATCTCCGTGTGAAACGCCCTGCGAACTTGCGCCACGTTGCCGCTGAACTCGATCGCGTTGCGGCCCGCGGCCACCTTGGCCACCTGGAATCCCTGCCGCGTCAGCCAGTCGGTCACCGCCTGCACGTCCGCGTCCGACGGCCCGAACTGCTTGCCGAACTGGTCCGGTGTCAGCCACGCGTGATAGCCTGCCGATCCCTTGGTCTGCTGCGCATCCATCAATTGCTGCAGCGCCGTTTCCTGCTCCGCGCTGCGTTCTAGCGTCAGCAGCATCCGCGTCATCGGCTGCGAATCGGCAACCGCTCCGCGATCGAATTCGGGGCGCGCCAGGGGGTGCACATTGCCTTTCAACTGGACGGTGCGCGTATCGTCCACTTCCGCGGTAACCCTCGAGGGCACAGGGTGGGTCTGTGCTTGAACGGCTGGGGTTGCGATTAGAGCGAGGGAAAGAGTTCCAAGAATTACACCCATCGCGGTCGTTCTGATTTTCATGGTTCGCATCGGCTCCTGAGTTTGGATACTTCCGGATCAACCATTGCCACTTGGCAGGAATCGTGGGCTCCAGGCCCCCACGCGAGGAACACGGTCCTTGCCTTCCTTCAGATGCAATAAAGAGGCTTAGGTTTGCCAGTACTGTTCACATTGGACGACATTCCAAGCCTTTTTGGTGCAACAAATTTGCATTAATTCACACTTACATGCACCGGCACCAGCTCCGTACCTGGCCCGTTCGCGCCGGCCACCACCACCGCCGCATTTCACGTGAAAGTCTCCATTTGCGCGCCAGATTCGGACGACTCATTCTGCGCATCGGCTGCGTACCAGTCATCGCAGATGTGAATTCCGACCATCGGGCTGGGCGAAATAATGAAATTCGCCAACCCCGCGGACACTGCACTCGTCAGGTTATCACTTCCGCCCACCAGCGGGCTCACCGTTGCCGAAGGGTTCCGCCCGGAGGAGCGCGCGGTTACCGTCAGGCTCCACTGGTTTCCCGATTGCTGAAGGGCAATCGTCGTCGTAGCCAGCGGTCCGCTTCGGTTCCCGCCACCGCCTCCTTCGCCCCCCATCGCCACGCTGGCGACCAGTGCCGCCGCGCCCGGCGCCAATACCTTTGGGCATAGCGGGGCCCACGATCTTAGCGAGCGCAGCGTCGCGCCGGGTGACGCCCGTTCTCCATAGGCGAACACTCCCAAGCCCCAAGCAACCCACCATAACCCCGCAACCGCGCAAAAAGTTGCGCCCGGAATTCCGGGTTTTTCGGCCGCCGCGGAGCCCGCCTAGGGCATCAGGATCAGGCTTGCCGGTTGCGCGTTGCTATCCGTGATGATCACCTGTCCCGGACTGAACGAACACGTGTACCCGCCAGTGCAAAGAACGCCGCGGGGCAGCTCAGCATAACCGTGCCGGTGAAACCTCCCGCGGGGGCACAGTCACGCCGCTCAAGAGTCCCTTGGTGCTGTAAATCGCCCAAAAATCTCCTGGCTCCAGGTAGTAGACGTTGGGCCGCCCGCTCGCCGCAGGATTCGGTTGTACCCCCATCGCGGCCGCTTCCTGAAATCATCCAGCAAAACACCACCCCGCCCGAAATCTCCGCGAGTGGCGCGGGAATCGCGATATCCGTCGCATCCCCCAGATATTTCTGCCCGCTCCACTTTTCAGCGTTATTTTCGTTTTCCGCGGGCGTCTTTTCTCGCACTCGATTCCCACTCACAGCGCGCGACTCGGTGTACAATTCCTTGCACTCTCTTGGGGTCACGCGGGCCTGCCGAATACCTTCCTTTGATTCCGCTCTCGCCTGAACCATCGTGCATCGGAAAGGGCATCCATGTCTCCTCGCAAGCTTCTTGCCTTGTTGTGCCTGTCGTTCGCTCTTGCATCTGCCGCAAACTCCAACGCTCAGACCAAACTTCTCCGCTTTCCCGATGTCCACGGCGACAAAATTGTTTTCACCTACGCCGGCGATCTCTGGCTCGCCTCCACTTCCGGGGGCCTCGCCACGCGCCTCACCGCGCATCCCGGCATCGAAGTCTTCGCCAAGTTCTCTCCCGATGGCAAATGGATCGCCTTCACGGGGCAATACGATGGCGATGAGCAGGTCTACGTCATCCCCGTGACCGGCGGCGTTCCCAGGCAATTGACCTTCTATCCCGCGCGCGGCCCGCTCACTCCGCGATGGGGCTACGACAATCAGGTCTACGGCTGGACGCCCGACGGCAAATCCATCGTATTTCGCTCGCTCCGCGAACACTTCGATCTCGGCGACAACCGCCTTTACACCGTCTCGCCCGATGGCGGCCTCCCGCAGGCTCTGCCCATGCCCAAGTCCGGCGCCGGCGATTTCTCCCCCGATGGCTCGGAAGTCGTCTACTCGCCGCTGTTCCGCGATTTCCGCACCTGGAAGCGCTATTCCGGCGGCTGGGCCCAGCAACTCTACATTTTTGATTTGAAATCGCACGCCGCGGAGAAAATCACCGACGACCCGCGTGCGCATCGCGATCCCATGTGGATCGGCGGGAAAATTTTCTACTCCTCCGACAAAGACGACACACTCAACCTATACGCCTACGACGTTAAGACGAAAAAGACCGAAGAGCTTACCCACAGCACCAAGTGGGACGTTCGCTGGCCCAGCACCGATCACAAGAACCAGATCGTCTATGAATCCGGCGGCGAGCTGAATATTTACGACATCGCCAGCGGCCAATCGAAACAAATCTCCATCACCGTTCCGACCGACGCGCTCGCCATGCGCCCCTCGCGCGTTTCCGCCGCCGCCAACATCGAATCCTTCAGCCTGAGCCCCAAGGGCGAGCGCGCCTTGTTTGTCGCGCGCGGCGACGTCTTCACCGCCCCTATAGAAAAAGGCCCGACGCGCAATCTGACCAACTCCTCGAACGCCCACGAAAAGGCGGCGCAATGGTCGCCCGACGGCGCGAAAATCCTGTTTATTTCCGATCTCGACGGCGAGGACGAACTTTACACCATCAGCCAGGACGGCTCCGGCAAGCCGGAAGAACTCACCCACGGTTTTCACGCCATGCTCTATCAGCCCCTCTGGGCACCCGATGGCAAGCGCATCGTCTTCAGCGATGCAAAGAACAAACTTTACGTCCTGACGCTCGACGACAAAAAAGTCATCACCGTCGCCGAAAATCCCCGCGACCGCGTTCACGATTACGCCTGGGCCGCCGACGGCAGCCATCTCGCCTACTGCCTCGACAATCCCAATAATTTCAGCTCCCTCTACATCTGGAGCGCCGCCGACGGACAAAGCCACCGCGTCACCGACGATTTCTTCAATGTGGGAGCTCCCACCTGGGATACCGAGGGGAACTACCTCTACTTCCTCAGTACCCGCACCTTTTATCCGCAACTCAGCTTCATCGAGTTCAATTACGCGACCAACCGCGGAAACTCTCTCTACGCCCTGGCTTTGCGCAAGGACACCAAGAATCCGTTCCCTCCAGAAAGCGATGAAGTAACCGTGGCCAAGGAAGGCGAAGCTACAGACAAGGGCAAGGACGCCGATAAAGACAAGAAGGACGAAAAGAAAGAAGCCAAGAAAGAGGAAAAGAAGGACGAGAAAAAGCCCGAGAAAAAGAAGGAATACATCAAGATTGACTTCGACGGTCTCTCCGACCGCGTCACCCGCGTTCCCGTGGACGCCGACAATTCCTTCCGCATGGTGGCGACGAAAGACTATCTCGTTTATTCCCGCGAAGGCGCTCCGTTCTACGGCCGCGACTCTTACCCGGATACCAGCCTGGTCCTGTTTTCGCTCAAAGACCGCAAGGAAACCACGCTGGCCGAAAAGATTGAAGGTTTTGACGTTTCGCATGACGGCAGCAAGGTCATCGTCCGCGACGAATCCGGATTCAAGCTCTTCGACGCCAAGCCGGAAGGGAAGGCCAGTCCGAAAACCATTTCGACCGCCAACCTGATGGTCGATCGGGTGCCCCACGAGGAGTGGGTCGAAATGTACAATGAAGTCGGCCGCCGTTACCGCGATTTCTTCTACGTCGAAAATATGCACGGCTACGACTGGAACGCTCTGCTGGCGCAATACCGGCCGCTGGTGGATTTCGTTGCCCATCGCTCCGATTTGAATTACGTCCTCGGCGAACTCGTCGCCGAACTCAGCGTCTCCCACGCTTACATTGCCGGCGGCGATATTGAAATGCCCAAGCGGCCCCAGGTTGCTCTGCCCGGCGCGCGCATCGAACTCGACGCCGCTGCTGGCCGTTACCGCATCGGCAAAATCTTCCACGGCCAGAATCAGGAAGAGATCTATCGCTCGCCCCTTACAGAAGTCGGCGTGGACGTGAAAGAGGGCGACTACATCCTGGCGATTGATGGCCAGGATCTGACACCCAAAGACAATCCGTATCAATTCCTGCGCAACAAAGCCAATCGCCCCGTTCAGTGGACCGTCAACTCCAAACCCACTCTCGAAGGCTCGCGCAAGATCACCTACCGGCCGATCACCAGCGAAACTAACCTGATCTATCTCGAATGGGTCAACCACAACCGCGAAGTTGTGGACAAAGCCACCGACGGCAAAGTCGGCTACATCCACATCCCGGACATGGGCGAAGACGGCATTCGCGAATTCATCAAGACTTATTACCCGCAAATCCGCAAGCAGGCTCTGATCGTGGACGTCCGCGGCAATGGCGGCGGCAACATCTCACAAATGCTGATCGAGCGCTTGCGCCGCGAACTTCTGGGCGTCGAGTACGATCGCCTGGACAAGCAGACCGAGACCTATCCTGACGCGGTCTTTTATGGCCCGAAGGTTTGCCTGATCAACGAAACTTCCGCGTCCGACGGCGACATCTTCCCTTACATGTTCCGCCAGTCGGGCCTCGGACCTCTGATCGGGAAGCGCACCTGGGGTGGAGTTGTGGGCATCAGTGGACGCGGCCCGCTGCTTGATGGTGGCATCGTGTTCGTACCAGAAGCAGCCACGGGTTCTGTGGCCGGCCGGTACGTCATCGAAGGCCATGGCGTAGATCCTGACATCGTCGTCGAAAACGACGCGGCCTCCGTGATTGACGGCCACGACCCGCAACTCGAGCGCGGCATCGCCGAAATCCTCAAAGCTCTTCAGGCGAATCCAAAGACGCTTCCGCCGCGTCCACCCGACCCGGTGAAAACACCAAAGCACTAATCGATAAGTTGTTAACGGCGTGCCCTTCTGAGGCGACCCGACAAGGGTCGCCAAAGGACCGCAAGTCAAGATTGATCCAGGAAGTTATGTGTGAATATTTCCAGGCCGGAACCAGCGCGCCGCTACACATTCCCACCCGAAATGATAATCCCAATCCTCGCCGGCGGTTTCCCTTTGCGCACTCTTTGATTCAACCCCGGCACTCCACCCGCCCGCAAAAGCGGCGCCAGCGCCACCGCGCTCGACGGCTCAATCACCAGCTTCATCCGTTGCCCGACCAGTTGCATCGTCTCCACAATCTCTTTTTCGCTCACCAGCAAAATGCCCGACAACTGCTTCTGCAGAATGGCAAACGTTCGCGCTGCCAGCGAAGCCCGCAATCCATCGGCGATCGTATCGCTCGACTCCATTGATTGCAGTTTTCCGCTCTTCAGCGAACGGTAAGCATCGTCGGCGAGTTCCGGCTCGCACCCGTAGACGCGAACTTCCGGATTCAGGCCGTGAGCGCCCAGGCACGTCCCACTGAGCAATCCGCCGCCGCTCACCGGCGCCAGCACGGCCTCGAGATCGGAAATGACTTCAAGCAATTCCTTCGCCGCCGTCGCTTGTCCGGCAATAATTCTGTCATCGTCATAGGGATGAATCATCGCCGCGCCGGTTTCCGTCTGGATGCGCTTTGCCGTTTCCGACCGCGCGGAAACCTTCGGCTCGCAAAAGGTAATTTTCCCGCCATAGGATTCCACCGCGCGGCATTTCACCGCTGGCGCATTTTTGGGCATCACAATCCACGCCGGAATCCCCCGCCCCGCCGCTGCTCGCGCCACCGCCGCCGCGTGATTCCCGCTTGAATGCGTCACCACGCCTCGCGCAGCCTCTTCATCGGTTAAGGAAAAAATCGCGTTGGTTGCGCCGCGGATTTTGAACGACCCGGTCTTCTGCAGGTTTTCACACTTGAAAAAGAGTTCCGCGCCGCTCAGCGCATTCAGCGATTCGCTGGTCATCACCGGCGTCCGGTGAATCCGCGGACGAATCCGTTCGTGCGCCTCCTCGATCGTTTTCCACTCGATGGGGGTCCCCGAACGGTCCGGGCTGGGGTTGGTGCTCGCCATACCCTCAGTGTAGTCGAATTCCTCCCCGTCGGAACAATCCGCGACAGAAGAAGGCAGCCCCTTCAGAGTGCGGGCCGACCCGGCCGGCCCGCTTTTGAGCACTAGCCCACCCTCCGAACCCCAATTGGCCCAATGAATTAGAGGACCCACGCTGACCCAACCCGCAAAGCCGCACCGGAACCCCTTGACCACCCCGCCACGGATGATACTCTTAAGGTTTAGATGCTTTCGTAGGTGTGCGCCCTTCCCCGTAGCGTGCGAAAAGCGACATGGCTCCTTCTGAACGCCGACATCTCGAGCGCTACCGCTTGCGCATTCCCCTGCGCTTCCGCACCATTAATCTTGCCGGCGACAAAAGCGAACACTTCACCGAAGCTCTAAACGTTTCCCGCGGCGGCTTTTTCTTCGTTACATCGGCCCCGCTCCAGGTGGGCATGCCCATCGAGGCCACCATCAAAATGCCCCCGGAAGTAACCGGCGGCAAGCCCGACGAAACTCACTGCAAGGCGAGAGTTGTGCACGCAAAGGCCGATTCCTACAGCGACGGCCGCATGGGCTTCGGCGCAGAAATCGAAGCCTATATCGAGCCCGACAAGCCAAAAGCCCCCGGCCCCGAACTAGTCAAGCCCCCCACGCCAAAGAAGCCCTGACGAGTTTGTATCGGCCGCCTTCCGGGGCGGGCTACATTTTGGAAAATACTTGTGAAAATCTAGTTTTTTCCGCCAGCAATGTTAATCGTCGTTTTTCCCGCGCCCACATTGTCAAACCGGTCGTACGCCCGAACGGCAATCGTATGTTCGCCCGGCGCCAACCCGTGCACGGTAAACCGGTAACTCTCGGTCTTGCTGTCGCTGATTCCTTCGGCCGGCGCCAGCAAAATCCACTCCCCGCCATCCACGCTATACTGCGCCTTCTCAATCCCGCTCGTCAGATCCGTCGCGGTAAACTGGAAATCATACGCAACACCCATCGGGCGGTCCGCATTCATCCCCGCCGCGTTACCTTCCAGTTTCTGAATCACCGGCGGCGTGTTATCAATCTCAAACCGCTCGCTCTCCCGCTCTGCCTTCAGCGCCACATTCGGTGGATTCGAAGCAGAATCACTCGCCACAATCTTCAGGTAGTACGCCCCGTCCGGCATCGCCGTCGCATCCCAGGAATAAAATTTCTGGTCCAGATTGTCTTTGAGCAGCAGCCAATCGCGCTGATTCTCTCCGCGAAAATACACCGCATAACGCAGCTCATCTTCATTGTCGTCGTGCGCCGCCCATAAAACGGTCTCGTAGCCTTTTTGATAAAGACCCTGCGGCGGCTGCTCAAACTTGGTGCTCGTCGTGGTTATCACGGTGCCCGCGGGGTTTGCCGCCGCCGGCTGCTTCAAATTCACATTCGCCGTCTGCCCGGTGACCACCAGCAACGTCTGCGCCCGCGTGCCCGGCTCCTGCAGCGCAATCCCGTCAATCACCGGAGCCACATTTTTCGGCAAATACGCCACGCTCACCCAGTCAATCCCATCGCCCGGCCGGCCATCGTGAATCACCGCTCTCCACTGCAGGAAACGCGCCGCCGGCGCTTCAATCTGCGCACCTGGAGCGCTGTACGGCCCGAACCACCGCGACCACTCTTTCCCCGGATCCTCGGTGTTCCCGCTGCGCACGAAGAATTCCAGCCGTGGCTCCCTGCTCTCTTTCCCGTTCTTCGCCGCGGCGCTCATCGCCGGCGGGCCCCACCACTCCATGTGTCCCCACTGCGAAAAAAGCTTGGCGTCAAACGACTGCGACTCAAACGTGCCCTCCGCCTCGTACTCCGGCCCAAGCGAAAACACTTTCCCGGGATTAGCCGTGCACAGGAACACCTTTCCGTTGCTGGTCCGCGAAATCCCCGTAATCTGCGACGATCCCGATTTCGCTAGCTGCGCATAAACGCCGCGCCCGTCAATCACCAGCAGTGCGCCGCTATTCCCCGTGCCCGCAAGCAAACGCCCATCCGAATTCAGTCCCAGCGCATACACAATCTCATCGCGTGAACTCCAGATCTCCTCTGGCGCGCCATCACCGGCAATCCGGTAGATGCTGCTAGAAATTGCCTGGGGAAACGCCAGGAACGGCACCCCGCCCTGCACCACACCGGGAGTCACGTTCGTAATCGTTGTGGTGCCCTGCGAAGTCGTAATCACCGCCGACGGCGCCGGCACGCCCGGCCGGTTCTTTTCCCCAATCGCCGCCACATACAACGAGCCATCCGCCGTAACCGCAATCGAAGTCACTTCGCGCTTCGACGTTTCATAAATCACAAAGCCGTCCGCGACACTTTCCTCCGGCGATTTCCGCTTCGCGGCACGCTCCGCGCTGCGCGTAATGCGCAAAATCCGCCCGTTCGGTTCCGTCCCCGCCAGCAAGTTGCCTTTACCGTCGAAGCCCAGCACCTTGATATGCGCTTCGTCGCTGGCGTAAAACAACTCGCCCTTTCCATCCGGCGCAACACTGTAGATCCGCCCCTTGTCGCCTGTCGCCACGTACAATGTGCCGTCGTTCCCAAACGCCAGGTCCCAGATGTATTTCGCCTTCGGATCGAAAAACACGCTCTTCTCGCCCGACGCTGAAACTTTGTAAACCTTCCCGTCCGGCGAGGTCGCAACATACAAAGCGCCTTTGCCATCGAACGCGATCGATTGCACCAGCAAATCCGTTGATTCAAACACCGTCTTCGGTTTCCCGCCGCCCTCGAACCGGAACACCTTCGCAGGCGACCCGCCGCCCGCATACAAGACGCCAATTGCGTCCGTCTTCAACGACCACAGATAAGACGCATCCGCATCCGCCAGCAGCGAAAATTTTGGCGCCAGTTCCAGGTGCCCGTCGCTGCGTACCGCCACGCCCTGCGCCTTGCCCTTCTGGAACTCTTCATACGTGGATTGCCGCCAACGGCGCGTGTGCTCGGCCAGCAGGGAAGTGGCCACGATGCCCAACACTAGGCACGGTACTATGACGCGATAAAAGCGTTTTGACATAGGAATTTTCACCGGATTTGCAAATTCAATGAGATCAGCCCGGACACCGGGCCGCCCAACATGATTGATGATTCACTGGCCAATGATTCGCGCAGCACCTGTACGCTGCCCGGTCCCGGCCGCCCGTCGACCACATTAATCTGCGAAAGCGGCACGTTGGGCAATTCCTTGTCGTCCCACACCAGCGTCGGCGCCGGCACAAACAACCCCACGTACAGCCGGTCATTGTGCCGCTCGCGATTCATCAGCGCGATCAACTGATCCAGCCCGTCCGGCCCGCCACCCCCTGCCATGCTCGCAAACACAAATCCCCGCGACGCGCGATTCATCCAGTCCGCATCGCTCACCAGCACGCGCAAGGTTGTTCCGCGCGCCATCTGATCCGGCACGCGCACTGTGGTCTCCTCAATCCGCGCCGCCCCGCGATATGGCCGCAGCAGCACCCGCACCTTCAGCGTCTCTCCGGGCGCCGCCTCTCCTTTTTCCAGCCACGCACTGTCCACCGTGTACGACTGCCGCCCGGGCAAACTCTCCACCCGCAGCGTGATGTGCTCCACCGCCGGGATTTCAAAATTGTTCGTGAACAGCCGTCCAAAGACGTTCTGCACCACCAGCGCAATCGGCAAACTGTCCGGCGCCATGGTGTCCGTCGGCGCAACAGTATTTTCGATCTGCACCGGCACGTGGCCCTTCAAGCGGATTTCCCCGGTCAAATGCAGCGTGGTGCCCTCGCCATACAAATAATTCTGGCTCACGCCGTTAAACGTCGTCAGCGCCACCAGCAGCGGGGTCAACTTGGGGTGATTTACAACTTCAAAGTGCAGCTTCTTCTCCGCGCTGCCCATCCTAAACGTCAGGTCCAGCGGAATCATCGCCGGGGGCGGGCCGAGCTTGCCGGTCACGGCCGTCAAATGGTCGCCGGTAATCGTTCCAATCGAACCCCCCATGTTCACAATTTTTGTCGAAGAAAGTTCCGAAGACAGCGTGGTCACCACGCGGCTGCGCGCCATCGGCATCTGAACATCGCCAAAATTCAGGAACGGATGCCCGCACAAATACACCTTGTCGCCACGCACAGCCGTCACCGTACACGCCGAGTTGATCGAAGCGTCGCCCTCGACCAGCACCATCCCAGCCATGTCTCCGGCCGCCAACTTGCCATCATCCGGCCGCGCCTCTGCAGTCCCGCCTTGCGCGGCCACGAATCCGTAACTCTGCAGTTGCGTCAGAAAAGGCTGCAGCGCCGAAGGCTGAAATCCCGAAAACACCAGTGGCGTTTCGATCGGCTGCAACGCCGCGCCATATGGCAGTCCGCCCGGTGCCGCGGCCGTAGTCGGCAACGCAAATTGTCCCGCGCCCGGAGCCATCCCTGCGCTCGGCTCCGGTGGATGCAAAATGTCCTCAATCGGCGTCACGCCCGCCAACGCTTCCTTCGTGAAAATACCCAGCTTCAGCGACAGCGCCCCCGCCAGTTTTCCTTCCAGATATACCGGGCTGCCGCTCATGCCCGCCACCACGCCGGTGTGCTCCACCTTCGGCCCCTTCAACTCCACCAGAATGATCGATTGCTTCGGCCCCATGAAATTCGGCATCACGCCCACCACCACCAGGTCAAACTTCTCCACCTGGTCCCCGGCAAAGACGGTGTAGGCATACCCCTGCATTCCCGCCCGCACCTGCGAGAGCGGCAGGATCTCGTTCGATTCCTGCGGAACCGCGGCAAGCGAAACTCCTGCTGTCATCACCAAAAACAAAAGGAAAAACGTGAAACGCTTGGCAAGACGAACCATAAGAAGAGGAAAGATCCCCCAAACCTTGGAGCAACGTGAGCGCCCATGATACCGGGCGGGCCAGTGGTACGCAATTCAACTGCCTGCGTAGCCAGCCTAGTCCCGATGACTTAGACGTCCTAGAACTCGATCGAGTTGCAAACTACTTCGGTTGTGCGGCCCTTACCGATTGTGGGAGGATGACTTAGACCAAATCTGGAGGGACGTATGTCTGAACCGACAAAAGAAGAACTATTGGCGCGCATCGCCGAGCTTGAGAAGAAAACGGAAGCCCGCAAAAAGGGCGCCTTGGAATTTCGCGTCGGCGAAAAGGGCGGCGTCAGCGTGTATGGCCTGGGCCGCTTCCCGGTCACGCTCTATTACGAGCAGTGGGTCCGCCTTCTCGACATGGCCAAGGATCTGAGAGAATTTCTGGAAGAGAACAAGCACAAATTGAAATTGAAAGAGCAATAGGCCCGATAAGGTCTACCGCTTTGAACTTTTGCGACTTGTTATCGGAGCGATGGTCGCGTTCCCTCTGTAGCGAGCCAGCCCCACATTGGTAGCGCTAGAGCTAACCCTAAGCCCCCTATTCGAGCGAACGTCCAAGCTAATTCGATACTTTCGACCGCTCTTGGCCGGAACAGACCCCAGAATTCTTCCTCTCTTAGCACTCCAATAACCTTCACCGGCTCCGTCACTCAGGCCTTCCTTAATGACACTCCGTTTTCTAGTACTGCCCAACGTAACTTGAACCCGTGCGGTTCAGTCCGTTTTCGGAGATAGGTTCGCGTGTCCCCAACACTCTTTCTGCAATATCTGGTGGAACGGCATTCAAAGGTTCAATCGCGATGATGCATAGCGAAAATCTTGTCCGTCGAATCCTCGTAAGGATACACGTGCACCATCCATCCGAAAATTACCGGATGGAATTTCCCGCCCGCCGCATCGCAGGCCTCTTGCGTGGTGATCGATCCGTGCAGCCCAAACTTCGTGTAATCCGCCGTCTTCCGCTCGTCACGTGCCGGCATGCAAAGGTTCGTGTGCAGGTGCCAGGTAGCCACGCTCAGCGGCACGCGCTCGTTTAACTGCTCCTCGCTCGCGCGCTTCGGCATCGTATACATGGCGCCCACCAGTTCGTAGCCATCCGTCGTCTTTTTATAGAGCAGGGAAGTGGGCCGCGCAGGATCAAATGTGAACGCTTCCAGAAATCCATGCCCGTAATTCGTGAAGTGATATTCCGGCTGCGGCAGGTTCGGAAGGAAAATCTTGTACCCCTCGTCGAGCGCCACGTGGTAGTCCTTGTATTTTTCAATCCCCGCGCGCAGCCCCTTCACAATTTCGTTGGCCCGCTGCACGTCCGCCGGCGTCTGCGGCCGCGGCGAAGTCATGTGTATGTGCGGATTGTCGCCGTGGTGCATGTGCGCCATGTCGTGCGTGGCGGCAGCCTCGGTTGCCTTCTCATCGCCTGCGTCCATGGACATCCCGGGCATCTTGCTGTGATCCATCGCCTGCCCTTGCTCCTTCGCCTGTTGGGCCATCGCACCAGGATCCCCGGAAGCCTCAGGCATCACGGGTGGGCGGTGATTCGGAATCGCGGCGAGCACCACGCCCACCAGAAACAGCGCTCCAAAGCCGATCACGGCCTTCCTAATCAATTGCATAAACGCACCACGCGGTGACATGACTGCTCCTCACAATCTCTCGGGCGATTCGTCTTCTACATCGCCCTACTATAATGATACGAAGCCTCCCCTCCTTATCTTTCAGCCGAAATCCAAGAGAGTTCCCCGACAAAACTGTCCCCGAGTACAGGCCCTTTTGAGCGGGGAAGCGAAGCTTCCGCTGTTACGGTTGATTGAACTCTTCCCCGACCATCCTTCAGCGGATGCGGCTGCAATCTCAAAAGCGGTGGCAGAGCCACCGCAGTCCAAACACCCCATGCTAAAATTGATTCGCCAATGAAAACCGAAACCATCCACCCCGCAAAAGCCCTCTCCGGTCCACTCGAGCTCCCCGGCGACAAATCCATCTCCCACCGCTACGCCATGCTCGCCGCCCTGGCCGATGGCACCAGCGAACTCCGCAATTTCGCGGCCGCCCGCGATTGCCACAGCACCCTCGGCTGCATGAAAGCCCTCGGCGCCGAAGTAAAAGTGGAAGGCACCACCGTCAAGGTCACCGGCCGCGGCCTGCACGGCCTGAAATCCAGTTGGCGTTCCCTCGACGCCGAAAACTCCGGCACCACCATTCGCCTGCTCTCAGGAATCCTCAGTGGCCAGGAATTCACCACCAGAATTTCCGGCGATGCCTCTCTCCAGAAACGCCCCATGAAGCGCGTCGTCGCCCCACTCCGCCAGATGGGCGCGGACATCCGAGCCAAGGACGACAATTTCGCCCCGCTCGAAATCCGCGGCGGAAAGCTCCGGGCCATCCACTACGAAATGCCCATGGCCAGCGCCCAGGTAAAGTCGGCCGTTCTTCTTGCAGGCTTATATACGGTGGGAATTACCCAGGTCACCGAGCCCGCAAAGACCCGCGATCACACCGAACTGGCTCTTGAAGAGTTCGGCGCGAACATCGAAAAGCGCGGCCGCACCATCGCCATCCACGGCCTCATCGCCAACAACGGGAAACCTGTCCTGCAGCCCAAGTCGCTCGACGTGCCGGGCGATCTTTCTTCCGCGGTCTTTTTTGTCGCCGCGGCCTCGCTTTTGCCCGAATCAAATCTCTATATTGCCAACGTCGGCCTGAATCCCACCCGTTCCGCCATCCTGGATTTCTTTCAGCAGATGGGCGCGTCGGTCAGCGTCCAGAATTTGCAGAGCTGGCGAGGCGAACTCATAGGCGACCTGGCCGTCAAAGGTGCGCAGCTCAAAGGCGGCGTAATTTCCGGCGACCTCGTGCCTCTCTTAATCGACGAACTTCCCATGCTCGCGGCTCTCGGCCCTTACACCGAGCAGGGAATCGAGATTCGCGATGCCGGGGAACTTCGCGTAAAGGAAAGCGACCGCATCGCCGCGCTGGCCGAAAATCTCAAACGCATGGGCGCCAAGCTCGAAGAGCGCGCCGACGGTCTCCGTGTCGAAGGCCGAAGCGCCGGCAAACTCCACGGCGCCGAAATCGATCCCCACGGCGACCACCGCATAGCAATGGCCTTCGCCGTAGCCGGCCTCGCCGCCGAAGGGGACACCAAAATCCTCGACGCCGACTGCGCCGGCGTCTCCTATCCCACCTTCTTCGCAGAACTCCGCCGCCTTGCTGGCTAACGGCTTAACCCTATAAATGCAAGACCTTATCCGACTCACAACTTCACGTTGGTCCGCTCGCGCCGCACTTTGGCGGCCCTTCCAGTGGTGGCCTTGATTTCAATTATGACGGCGGCTCCGGCTTTAACATTACGTTCAACTTTGGTTCGCGATCAGCCACTCGAACTAACAGCCGGGCAGCCGCGCTGATGGATCAGTTCAGCCGTCTGGGGGAGAGTCAGGGGACCGCGATATACCACATGCCGGGCGGCAGTGTGCAGACGGTCGTTCTACATCGCACCGCTACGGCGTTGGCAGAGAATCCCCTCCCCGGCATGGCTCCGGGAACAAACCCGGAAGCGCTGCCATCTTCAGATAAGTCCGCCTCTGGCAGTTTCGATCTTCGACCCACCGCTGCCATCGGCAGGGGCGAGCGCCTCGAGCCCTTCACGATTTCCTGGCACAGCCAGCGGGAAATTGTCGGAAAGCTCGCGTGGCAATCGACCGCCTCCATTTGGGGCGGGCCGTTGCTTACACTGATTTGTCTCTGGTTTCTGAAGAGCTATTTCGAGTTTGTCCAGTAGCGTTTCAGAAGGAGCGGTTGCCGGCGTGTTCTTTTATCTTCTGATTTTGTTCGTGGGTGGCGGCTCGATCTTTTACGTGGCCACAATCTACAACGGCCTGGTTGCCCGGCGCAACGACATCGACGAATCGTGGTCCAATATTGATGTCTTGCTGAAACAGCGGCACGACGAACTGCCGCGGCTCGTTGACGTCTGCAAAGGCTACATGCAGTATGAACAGGAGACGCTGAAAAGCCTCGTCGATGCGAGAACCCGCTATCTTGCCGCCTCAACCATCGATCAGAAGGCCGAGGCCAGCGGAAGTTTGAGCGCTTCAGTCAACAAGCTCTTTGCGGTCGCAGAAGATTATCCTGCCCTGCAAGCGAATGCTTCGTTTATCGAACTTCAGAAGCGCATCAGTGAATTGGAAAACCAGATTGCCGACCGCCGCGAGTTTTACAACGACGCGATCAATCTGTTTAACACCCGCATTCAGCAGATACCAGACACATACGTCGCGCGCTTTTTCGGCCTCCAGCCAAGACTCATGTTCGTAGTCGGCGCCGCCGAAAAGGCGCCGGCACATGTCGCGCTGAGCGCGCCCCGCCCCTAGGAGAACGCGTAAATCCGCAAGGGAGCGAAATCGCGGATTCGCGAAAGCCAGTCAATGGCCCTATCGGAGGTTCACTGCTCTGTTGAGGGAGGAACCACCTTCGGCGGCATGGGTGGCAAAGGTGGCATAGGTGGCGATGGCATTGCCACTGACGTTCGCCGCAGCGCTATATTTCCATAGCTGGTCTTCAACGTGATTTTCGGACCTTTACCGGAGCCGTATTTTCCCGCGAGATGTGAATCTCCGGATTCGGTCTTTGACTCGCCTAGGCCTGGAAATTCCGAGTTTATTTCGCAGTTCCGGCAGTCGGCCACAATTTCAAAACTTGCGCTGCCTGGCACAGTAAGCGCGATTTCGCCGGAAGAGTTCGTGATCTGCACGTCCTCCTTTGGAGCAGAAGAAAATCTCACGCCGGCGGAGGCATTGCGGTTATCGATGATCACTTTGCCGCCCGGATTTTCCAAGTTGATCTCGGAATCCCGCGTCCTCAGACTCAGATTACCCGGCGCATCCACAATGTCCATATTTCCCGAGCCGGTTTCCATGTGCCCTGCCAGCGCCGAAAGTGTCAAATCGGTTTTCGAGGAAACCATGCGCACGCCTTTTACCGCTTTGTCCACGCGCACCGGCCCGTAAAACTCGCCTTCCACCGTCAGGCTTCCCGTAGTGTCGTTCACCTCGATCTCTCCGCCCTTGCCCGATACCTTCACGTCGCCTTTGGTGCCGGAAACTTTCGCGTCGCCCTTGCGCATCTCCACGTTCACATCGCCCGCGGTTGCGCGCACATCCACGTCGCCTTTCATATCCGTGATTCCCACATCGGCGGAAATCCCGGTCACGGTGACGTCGCCCTGATCCGTCTTGATGGACAGCACCGACTTTTTCGGAATGGCCACTTCCAGATCCACGGCAATCCGCGAGTTCGAGAGATCAAAGCCGTTCGGATGCACTTCGTACCCATCCCCATTCTGCTCGATCGCCACATTGATCGGGCCGGCGATTCGCGCCGCTTCCGTCTCGCTCCAGCTTTTCACCGTTTTCTTCGCGGTCACCCGAATTTCCCCGTTGTCGGAGCCGCGCACGCTAATGTCGCCATGCCCGTTGCGCACCAGCACGCGCGCACTCGCCGGAATTTTCTTTGCTGGTACGTCGATGTCATAACTGAATGATTCACCGGGATCGATGGGCGAGCGAGAGCAACTCTCGATGCGGCCCGTCAAAGCCACGATGGCCACCAGCGCTACCACACCCAGCACTAAAGCAACTTCGTTGCCGGTAACCCGCCCGCCGTCGCTTCCCCCAAACCGCCCTCCCGCAGTGCGCTCATACAGCTTTACCGCGCCCCAGAAAATAATGATCAGCGGCCACCAGCGCACAAAAAAGTCGTGCAGGTCCAGCCGTCCGTAATTTTGCAGCAGCACCAGTATGCCGGCGGAAATCAGAACTATCCCGGAGAAGAGTCCGCTGCTGCGCGCTCGAGTGGCCATGGACAGTTATTGTCCCCGGGAGGAATAAGGAGTTTGCGGCGTGTCCGCGCCGGGCGCAGGCGGAGCAGGTGGCGGGGGAGGCGCGACAAAGGGCGGCGGCGGATTAACATGCCCGTCGCGCGAAGCCATCGAACTGGCTAGGTGCAGCAACCCGATCACGATCAGTAGCACTGGCCAGGTGCTCGCAAAATAAAATCTCCCGCCGTGCACTTCGTTCAGCAGCCAGAGAACCCCCAGGGTAATCACCACGGCAGGTCCCACCAGGCCTCGAATCGTGCAACTCTGGCAATGACACTTCAGCTGGGCAGCCATCCGCGCCTCCGTTCAGCTCTTTCCGCTTACGCGGTTTTTCAACATGAAAAACCCGATCCCGATCAGCACCAGCGGCACAAAAACCTGCCGTATGCGCAGGAATTCAAATATTCCCAGATTATTCAGCAGGAACAGCGCCCCAATCCCGATCAGGATAATCGGTCCGAGCGGCCGCTGACCACTCCAGTTTTCAAAGGGATCCGCCAGCGGCTGCCCGGTCGCCCGCGCCTTCGCCGACCGCATCGCGTCAATCGCCATGTAAAACGGGAAAATCACCAGCGCAAAAATCAGCAACCCCTGCACGCTTTCGCCCAGGTCGCTCGCGATTCCAAAGATGATCGCTCCAAAGATCACCACGTGAATAATCGCTTTGTTGTACTCCCCGTTGTAAATCGCCCCCAGCCCCGGAATGAAGCCCAGCAAAAACGCCAGCACCGGAGCATTGCTCGACTTCTGCGTTGCTGTTAAAGGCGGCACAAACCCGCCAGGATTCGCGTCCCCAACAGGCGCAACTCCCGCCGCATTGGGCGCCGGCGGCAAGCCCACATGCTGCGCCAGGCAATCCTCGCAATAAAGAACGTCTCTCACCCTGTGGCTGCACGCTGCGCACATCGCTTTGCCGCAATTGCGGCAATAACCCGATGCCTCCGTATCCGCATGCACCGCACAGTTCATCGAACGCTCCTCTCGCTCAGCATGGGCAAGTCCGCCGCCAGCAATTCCAGTTGCCGGCTGATTTCATTTGCCCGGTTCTGCTGCCGCGGCTGCGACGGCCTTTGATCATTGGTCTGCCCCGGATTTTTCTCCGGTGAAGATTTCGGCAGCATCTCCTGCGGCGTCGTCTGCAGGCTATTCTCATCCTGCCGCAAGCGAGACTGAATCTCGTACACCACGCGCAAATCACTCACATACTTCACGCTGTGCGCATACACCATATGCGCCTGGCGGTTCGCATTTTGATAAATCGCCGCCGGCCGCAAATCCGCCAGCCTCGGCTTGCGCAATGTGAATCCCGATGCGCCGAGCAAAATAACCAGCGTAGCCATCACGCTTGCCGCCCCATAGGCAAACTTCGGCGTCGCCAGTCCGCGAATCACGTTCAGGAATCCCTGCCAGCCCGTCACCGTTTCCCGCGGCCCCAGCGTTTTGTCCAGAATCGCGTACACCAATCGCGGCGGCGTCTCCAATTCCTCCATCGCGTGCATTTCGCCCACCAGGCCGCGAACGCTCGCCACCAGCGGCGCGCAGTCCGCGCACGAGTTCGCATGCGCTTCAAACGCCGCCCGCTCCGACCCCTGCAACAGCCCTTCCAGATAATCGCTCAACCGCGCTTCAATCAAATCGCAAGTCCAGGTCATGGCTTGCCCCCTGCGAACGAAGTAACCTTCGTCCGCCAAAACAAAAATCCGCTAATCCTCATCCTCATGCCGGCCGCACTCCCATCTGTTGCAAAATCCGCGCCAGCTCAATTCTTCCGCGGTTGATCCGAGACTTCACCGTGCCCTCCGGCACCGCCAACACCGTCTGAATCTCCGCGTAGTCCAACTGCTGCAAATCCCGCAAAATCACGGCCTCGCGCAATTCCGGCGAAAGCCTCGTCAGCGCTCGCTCGACCTGCATGCTCAATTCGCCCAACAGCGCCTGCTCGTCCGGTCGGCGTCCCGCAGATTCCTTGTTCTCCACCACGGGCATTTTGTCATCGAGCGAATCCGTAACGCGATCGCGTTTCGTCCGCCGGTAATGATCAATCAACAGGTTCCGCGTCACGCTCGTCGCCCAGGTCGCAAATCCCCCATGCGCCGAGCGGTAACTCCCCAGCGTCCGGTACACCCGAAGGAACACATCTTGCGACAGGTCCTCGGCTTCCGTGCGGTTACCCGTGAACCGGTAGCAGATGTTAAATATGCGGCGCGTGTGGCGGCGCACAAGTTCCTCCCAGGCCGAGCCATCGCCCTGGAGACATTGCTGGACCAGTTGGGCATCCTGCTCCAAGCTTCCTCAGCCCCATCTTCCAGACACCTGCCTGGGCAGTACCCGCAGGTAGGTTTTTCGGCCTGCCAATGTATGGAACGCAAAATGCACCGGAAATGTTCCCGCCTTGGAGCCGTCCCAACCGACCGTTTGGCTGGCATCTTACCCGCTCCTGCCCTCACTTACAACGCCTTCTGTTACAACCTGTTGGAACCAAATTGCTTATCCCCGCTTGACGCCACCCCTGGTACCCCGTACTCTGCTTCCCGATGGCCCTGAAGTCGAGGAAAGCGCTGTTCGCCACCCTGGGTATCCTTCTGGCCGGATACCTTCTCTATCATTTCCGCGCCAATCTCCATCTCAGCCAGTTCAGCGGCGCCAAGCTCTGGGAAGCCGTCCGCCAGGCGAACTTGCTCTATCTCCTGCTTTCTATCATTACAATTTATGGATGCTATGCGCTGCGAGCCCTCCGCTGGCAAAAATTTCAGGCCCATCTCGGTCCCGCGAATTTCTGGAACATCTACCGCATGACCCTCGCCGGCTTTAGCGCCCTGTTTCTCCTCGGCCGCCCCGCCGAACCCGTGCGCCCGCTACTGATCGCGCGCAAAGACAAAATCCCGCTCTCGGACATATTCGGCATCTACGTGCTCGAACGCATCCTCGACGCCGCCAGTACCGCGGTTCTCGCTGCTGTCGGTCTCCTCATCTTTGAATCCTCCGGCCACTTGGACGCCGAAGGCACCGGTCGGGCATTTGAAAAAGGAGCTCGTACCGCGGGCACTTTGTTTGCCCTGTTTGCCATCGTCGCGATCTCGGGATTGATCTACTTGCGACTTCACGGCTCCGCACTACTCGAGCGCCGCATGCAAGGCTGGCTCTCCCAGCACGGCTGGCGCGCAGGCGTGGCGCGCAATCTCCTCGGCTTCGTTCGTGGCGTGCAGACTGTCCGCAATTGGGGCGACGTCGCAGCCGCAGTAATTTACTCCGGGTTGCACTGGCTTTTAGTCGCCTGCGTATACCTGCTCGTGCTTCTGAGCTTCGGTGGAAGACTGGCGACGCTCAGATTTCCCGACGCCGTACTTATCCTCGTCTTCAGCGCTGTCGGCTCCGTCGTGCAACTTCCCGGTGTAGGTGGCGGCGCCCAGGCGCTTTCAGTCGTTGCTTTAACTCAGCTCTATGGAGTAGAAAGAGAGCCGGCAGTGGCCGCCGCCATGATCCTGTGGCTGGTCACGTTCGCGTCGTGTTCCTTCGCCGGCGTCCCGCTCCTCGTTCGAGAGGGCTGGTCGCTGGGCGAACTAAAGCGCATGCGCGAACATGAAGACGAACAAATCGAAGCCGAACTGGCAGGCCAAGCCGCTACCAAGCATTTCTAGGGGCGGGGCTGGCCCCACCCTCTTGGGTTTCGCTGGCTTTTCTAGGAGCGGCTTTGCGCCGCCCTCTTGCTCCTTATTTTGCAGGGGCGGTCTTTTTCGACCGTCTTTTAGAAATAACCGCACTACGGAGACACCCCCAATTGAAGTGCCCTTTCTGCGCGCATCTCGACGACAAGGTAATTGACTCCCGCGAGGGCCGCTCGGGCGATACCATTCGCCGCCGCCGCGAATGCCTTAAATGCTCGCGCCGCTTCACCACCTACGAACGCATTGACGAAATCCCCTACATGGTCATCAAGAAAGACGGCCGCCGCGAACGTTTCGAGCGCCAGAAAATACTGCAAGGCCTGCTGAAAGCCTGCGAAAAGCGTCCCGTTCCCACGCCCAAGCTCGAATCCATCGTGGACGAAATCGAAGGCGTGGTCCACGAAGCCACCGAAAGGGAATTGACCACCACCGAAATCGGCGAAATGATCATGCACCGCCTCAAAAAACTCGACAAAGTTGCCTACGTCCGCTTCGCCAGCGTCTACATGGACTTCAAAGACGTACAGGAATTCATGTCCGAACTGAAAAACCTCCTCAAAGACCGCGCCTTGCCAAAAAAATAAACCGCGCCAGCCGTGATCCAGAAAAATTCCTCGCGATCAATCCGCACGCGCGGAATTTTGCCCGGAATCCCGCGGACTTCGCAAAGAACTGGTAAGGACACCTCGCTCGGGCAAGGTCCATTCCGCTAACCCCTTCTCTTTCTAAGCGCCGCGATTCCCTGGCTTATGATTTCCTAATAGACCGCTCAGGATTTCCTGAGCGGTCTTTCTCTACCATTTCCAATGACGGTTGAGAGGCATGGGGTTTCGCTTTCGCGTTCAGACGTGCCTTCTCGGTTCTCCATCGTCAAGCTGCTCCTATGTTCACCTCCAAAGCGACTCCCCCGCCAATCCGATCGATCCGATGTGCTCCGCATCGAAAAACACGAAGATCTTCATTCCGGGGCAGGGGGAAAGTTGCCATGGTTACGGGTCCGAAGGGTTCAGAGCAGGATTTAAGTGGGCAGTGCAGTGTCTGCGGTCATCGCGGGGAGCTGTTCGACCTCCCCGGACGATACGAACAATACTGTTTGGGATGCAGCGCCGATGTTGCAACGGCCATCTTACTAACCACTGAAATCGATGCCGCGACATTGGCTGGCAGAAGCACCAGCGAATTGGTCACTGAATTTGATTTTATCCACATCCGTATGCTGTGCCGAGCGCAATCCACCGAACTTGGAAATATCTAAACTCCAAAAATTCGTGTCACTACGCCGCGCTGGCTTTCAAGCCGGCACCGGCAGCGCAGGGACGGGTTTACGTCACCCCCCTGTTTTCCCCGTTTGCGGGGCTCGCCGACCGTGGCGGGCCGCTCTTCGCTGCGTAATCTGAGCGCACCCGGCGTCCCTGCGTTATACTTTCTTTGCTTTAGCCTCCATCGGCGGATGAGTGGCTCTTTCGCGATCTCTAAATCTCCGGTATGCTGTCGCCGGAATTTTTGATCCCACCGAACTCCAAACAATAGATGATTTCCCTTCGCCGTTCCGGCCGCACCCTCTTTGCATTCGGCATAGCCGCCTTCGGCGCGCAATACCTTCTCGAAGGACGCTACCTCGGCGGCCTCCCACCCGTTCCCCCCTGGGCGCCGGGCGGGTCGATCGGCGCCTACCTTATTGGCATTTTTCTGATTGTCGCAGCAGTCTCCATCGCTGCCCAGTGGAACACCCCGCTCTTCGCCGCGCTCCTCGGAACGCTCTTCCTGCTCTGCGTCGTCGTTCTTCACCTGCAGCATTTCTCCGACGTAGTCCATAAAGGCAACGACCGCACCCGCGCCCTAGAACCGCTAGCCATCGCCGCTGCTGCCTTCGTCCTGGCCGGTACATCTCCATTAAACTCTGCCCGATCCTCCGCCTGGCGCACCGCACTGGGAATCGCCGGTAAGCTCGGGCGTTTCGTCTTCGCTTTCGCGCTGATCATTTTCGGCTGGCAGCATTTCGAGTACGCCGCCTACCTCGCCACGCTTGTCCCCGCTTGGCTTCCCGCTCACCTGGTGTGGATTTACTTCACGGGCGCAGGCTTCATCGCCGCCGGCACCAGCATCGCTGCGAAAATCCTGGGTCGCCTCGCTGCCACCCTTCTCGGCCTCATGTTCTTCCTTTGGGTGGTCATTCTCCACGCCCCGCGCGTCTTCGCCGGCCTCCACAACGCCGACGAATGGTCCAGCCTGTTCGTCGCCCTCGCCATGGCCGGCGCCTCCTTGCTCGTCGCCTCCACCCTTCCGAATCGTCCTTGAAATGGGGGAAATGTGGGCGTGCTGACATTTAAGGTATTACTCGAAGGTAATTCAGTCGCGAATAATTACTCGACGGACTCCCCGACGGGTTGAAGGTCAAGCGGTTGGCAGCGAATGCGGGCCTTCCCAAAATGAAAGAGTTGTTTGAAATTGCGATCCGTGTATCCCTTCGCTGTGCGGGTACTGCCGGGGTTCTCCCCCCCGTGCTAAAGTGGCCCGTGTCATTCAAACCTGTTCAGGGGAGTCTGCGATGAGTAAATCCGTCCTTTTGCTCTCTTTTGCTGTGTTGGCAGCAGGGGCCGGGTTGGCCGAAAAGACGCATGTTCCGAAGATTGATCCCGAGCGCATGCGCGCCACGGTCAGATATCTTTCAAACGACGAACTGGAAGGCCGCGGTACCGGCCAAAGGGGTGGCGATGCGGCCGCCAATTGGATTGCTGACCAGTTCAAGTCCTATGGCCTGAAGCCGGGCGGATCCAATGGCAGCTTTTTTCAGGACGTGCCCATGGTGGGCGTCCGATCCCTGCCCGCGACCACGTTCACGTTTGTCCCTGCGAACGGCGCGCCCGTGGAGTTGAAGAATCTCGAAGACTACGTCACCAGCAACGAGACGCAGACCGAATCCGCCGATGTGGATGCCCCGATTGTGTTCGTCGGCTACGGCATCACTTCGCCGGCGAACAAATGGGACGATTACAAGGGGTACGACCTGCGCGGCAAAGTGGCGCTGCTCTTTGTCAGCGAGCCGGAGTCCAAAGACCCCAATTTTTTCAAAGGCAAGGCGCTCACCTACAACGGCCGCTGGACCTACAAGTTTGAAGAGACTGCGCGGCGCGGCGCCGTGGGGACACTGGTCATTCATCGCACGGACCTAGCCAGCTATCCCTGGGAAGTCGTGCGCAACTCCTGGGGCGCAGAGCGCTCGTATTTGAGGCTCGAAGGTACACCGAAGCTCGAAGCAGCCTCCTGGATCCAACTGGAAGTGGCACGCAAGCTGGTG
This sequence comes from Acidobacteriota bacterium, assembly GCA_013289665.1. GTDB lineage: Bacteria > Acidobacteriota > Terriglobia > Acidiferrales > UBA7541 > Acidiferrum. The sequence goes on from JABCZN010000013.1 coordinate 90,449, forward strand.
GCGATGGGCGGCTTGAATCTGGACGACCTCTATAAGCAATCGCAGTCGCGCGATTTCAAGCCCATCGAACTGCCGGTCCATCTAAAGGCGCACGTTGTGTCTTCGATTCGCCCGTTTTCTTCGCGCAACGTGCTGGCAATGGTCGAAGGTTCTGACGCCGATCACCGGCGAGAGGAGGCTGTTCTCTATACTGCGCACTACGATCATTTCGGCATTGATCCGGCGCGTGCTAAGGGCGACCAGATTTATCATGGCGCTGTGGACAACGCGACCGGCTGCGGCATTCTGCTCGAAATAGCCCGCGTCTCGGCCGGCACCAAGCCCGCGCCGCCGCGCTCGATCTTGTTGGCCGCTGTCACCGCAGAAGAGCAAGGACTGCTCGGCTCGGAATATTTGGGAAAGCATCTCGATCAGCTGCGCGTGCAGCCCATCCTGGATTTGAACTACGACGCGCTCGCACCGATCGGCATCCCCGAAGAAGTGGAAGTCAGCGGCGCCGAGCGCACCACGTTCTATCCCGAAGTCGAAAAAATCGCGAAGGAGTTCAACCTGGCCATCAAGCCCGATGCGCATCCTGAAGCAGGCCATTACTATCGCTCCGACCACTTCAGCCTCGGACGCGTCGGCATTCCCGCATTCTCCATCAGTGAAGGCCTGAAATTCAAAGGCCACGACCTGGCCTGGGGGGAAGCGCAATCCAAAGACTACGTCGAGAACCACTACCACAAGCCCGCCGACGCCTTTGTCGAATCCTGGGACTTCTCCGGCGACGCCAAGCTAGCCACATTCGGCTACGCCCTCGGCCAAGCCGCCGCCTCTCAATCCGCCGAAATCAAGTGGCTGCCCGGCGACGAATTTGAGACTGCACAGAAGAAATTGAAGGCTGCTAGGTGACTGCCGAGAAGGGGAATGGGATTCTACTGGAGCCTCTATTTCGGCCAGACGCCGGCGGTGAAGCTTCGCACCTTCAAGAAGCCGAGGCGTTCATAGAGATGCACGGCGGTACGGTTTTCGGTGGTGACGGTGAGCGTGAGCTCGCTGAACTTTTGCGCGCGGAGGGTTTCCGCGGCGGTTAGCATCAGAATGCGGCCGAGGCCGTGGCCCTGAAAGCCGGGCATCACGCAGATTTGCGTGGTGTGGCCGACGCCGGTGGAAACTTCGCTGGTCAGGATGGCGCCGGCGAGTTCATCGCTCTCCGGATGATGCAGGACGAAGGAAGCGTGGGGCAAAAATTGGCCGCAGCCGGGGAGCAGGATGATGTTCTTCAGGAATTTCAGCGCGCCGTTCCGCGTGCGGTATTGGTCATTGATGTCGCCGTCCACGTGATTCGCGTACGCGAGATAGATCAGCTTGGCGCAAGGCTCGAAGTAGCGGTCGTGCCAGCGGTCGAGTCGCAAACCGGAATTCACGCTGGGAACGGGTTCACTTTTCTTCTCTAGATCCAGCAGCATGAACTGCCTTGTGTACAACCGGAAGCCCTGATCGCGCAGCGCGGCATCCACCGGCCCGCCGAAGGGCATAAGTTGCGCTTCGATGCGATGCAACTGTGGCAGCGCGCGCATGTTGAAAAGCATTTCGTCCAGCAGGCGCCGCCCGATCGGCTCCTGCACCTGACTGGGTGAAACATAGAGCCCGCCGATCAATCCCTTGTAATCCTCGAGCACGTAAAACGAATAGCCGACCGCATGCCCGCCTTCAAATGCAACGCAGCCGGAAAGTGCGTGGGCGTCCAGGAATCGCTTGATCAGATCGAGGGCGCTGCGGTAATCCCAATGCAGTTCGTCGCGCCAATGGCGGGCTTCCTCAAGCAGCAGCGGCTCAAGCTGACGGACGGTCGTCTGGCGGAGGTCAATGATATTCATCGGAGTGGACAGCCGTGCTGCACGCCTGCCCACGTGACATGATAGCCGATTCGGGGGAACTCCTGCCAAATCAACCCACTAAACCCTATACGAATCGAGCACAAAGTGCCTAGAACGGGAACTGGCGGTCTGGAACTGCATGTTACGATTCTCTTAGAGCATCCGAGAGCAAACCAAGTAAGGTGGAAATTAGACACGCTGGCACAGGCCAGCCCCTGAGCCCATGTCCATCGTTGACGAACTGCACTACCCGAGCCGCTGGTACACAAAGCTCCTGATCATCATTCTGGCGTTCGTTTTCTTTGCACTCCTGGCGACCGTTGTGATTTCAGGTGTGCTGACGTATTGGATCGTGAAGCCGCAGCGGACCAGTTCCGAAATCAATATGGCCAGCTTTCCCGGGCGTCCCGACGAGGTGGATTTCGCGGTTCCGGGATCAGGGAGCCGGCGCGGGTGGTTTTTCCCGGGATTCCGCGGTGCGCCGACGATCATACTTCTGCACGGATATGAATCGAGCCGAGGAGAATTGTTGACGCTCGTTTCGGCGCTCCAGGACCACCAATACAACGTGTTTGTATTTGATTTCGCCGCTCACGGCGCCAACGCGGGTGTGACGACGTTCGGGTATCGCGAGGCGGATGAAGTTCGCGCTGCGATCGATATTCTAGTCAAGCGGAATGACGTGGATCCGACGCGTTTCGGATTGTGGGGTTACAACCTGGGTGCGTATGCTGCGCTGCGGGAGGCGGAGAAAGATCCGCGGGTGCGCGCGCTGGCGCTCGATGCGGTCTACGACTACCCGAAGCAGATGGTGAAAATTGGCGTGGAAAAGACCGGCGTGGGTGGATTTCCGTTCATGGTGAAGTCCGCGCAGATGTGCTTTGAGTGGATGAATTACGAGCACAAGAACGATCCGCCGCTCTCGGCAAAGATCTCGAAAATGGCTGGAGTGCCGATGCTGTTCATCGAGGCCGGGGATGATCCGGAGACCGCCTCGATCACGCGCGAGATGTTCCTGAAGGCGCCGGAGCCCAGAGAACAGGCGATCATTGCTCATGCAAACTTTGTGAATCTGCCGGACGATGAAAAGCGGGACTATGAGAATCGCGTGGTGACTTTTTTCTTAGCGCGGCTGCCGGCCACCCAGGCCCTCACCAGTGTTCCCGCGGCCAAGCCCGCCAGGTGATTCCGTGTCCCGACAGGGAACGACCGCAGAAATTACGACAGAATTCATGCAACTAAATCCGAATTTGGAAGCTTCCTGCTGTTTGCCCTTTGGCACGAATAGCCACCCAGGACGCGGATCTTCAGGTTTCCACTCCCGAATTTCTTTCCCCGCATAGTAGTTCAGTTGGTAAAGAAAAGAACGATTGATCTGCCAGAAGGCCGAATCCCCCACGGAGAACTCCGGCCACGCACTTCGGGTAGCGCGGAACGTGCTGCGGGCTGAAACGGAGGGATCAATATCAGGGAGAAATCGTTCCACTTCGGCGACGATGAGTAAGGTCAGTAAAACCACGGCGAATTGACCGATGCGCAGCCTGCGGACGGCAGCCAGGACACCCACAACGATTCCACCGAAGACGGCGCTGGCCCAGATCGTTCGGACCCCATAAGCAAGACCCACAGAAAGCGCCTCGGGAATTTTCTGAGCCTCGTGCTCTAGCACAATTCCGAAAATGAGAAAGGCCAGACCTGTGCCGAAAACGGGCCAACGAGGGGAGCGGCCCGAGGCTCCAGCGTTTGCGGCGGCCGCGTTTGCCATGAGCAGGGCCATGGGAGGGATCGCCGGCATAAGGTAACCTGGCAACTTTGATTTGGCGAGGGTGAAAAACAGGAACGTAAAGCCCGACGAGGCAAGCAAGAAAGCTCGCGTGTGGCTCTCCGGCAGCCGCTGACGCCAATTTGTGAAGAACTGCAGTTTCGCAAGCGCATGGAAAAATATCCATGGAAAGACTGCGAGAATAAAAATGGGGACGTAATACCAGATCGGTTGGTTGTGCTGGAACTGGGGTGTGAGGAAGCGCTTGAAATTGTGCTCGATGATGAAAACGCGGAAGAAGTCCGGATTGCGGTGGGCGCAGAGGATGTACCAGGGAAGAGCGGTGAGGAGGAAGCTGGCGATGGCGACGGGATGAAGGCAGCGGAAGGCATCGCGCCAGCGTTTTGTGAAGACGGCCCAGAGAAGGACCGCACCGCCTGAGAGAACTATTGCGGCGGGGCCTTTGGCAAGGGTGGCGAAGCCGAGGAAGAAACCGAAGAGGAATGCGGTAAAGGTGGTTGAGGAGGTAGATGAGGTCAAGGAACGGAGAGTTGTGCTTACAGAGGCTGCGTAGTTTTGTAATTGCGGAGCAACGGAAGGAACGAGATTCATGAGTTGCGCCGCGAATACCGTGGCAATGGTGAGCATGGCGGCGAAGGGCATATCCGTGGCGGCGGCGTGGGAGAAGCCGATCATGCCGACGGTGGTGGGCAGGAGGAGCAGAAGCCAGCGGGCGGTTTGGGCGCCGTAGAGGCGTAAGGCCAGCCAGGCGAGGGCGAGTGTGGCGAGGAGCGCGGATATGGCGCTCGGCAGGCGAGCGGTCGTTTCGCTTACGCCGAAGAACTTGAAGCCGAGAGCGGCGCCCCAATAGTAGAGTGGGGGCTTTTCGAACCACGGTTTGCCATAGAGGCGTGGGGTGACCCAGTCGCCGGTTTCCTGCATGTCGCGGGCGATCCATGCGTAGCGGGGTTCGTCGGGGCCGACGAGACCGAGGGCGCCGAGATTGTGGAAATAGCAGAGGTAGAGGGTGGAGAGGATCAGAACGAGCCAGAGGAGGCGCGCTGTGGGCGAGAGCGGGCGGGATTGGGGGAGTTCGTTGCGGGTTTGGGTCACGGAAAGAGGAGTTTAGCATTGTCGGTGTATCTTGGAAGGTTGGAAGTGGGGGATTGATTGGAATGGTTGGCTGGCGGTTAAGTTTGCTTGCGGGGATCAACCGTAAAAGCGGGAGCTTTGCTCCCGCACTCAAAAAGGTTTTTGCTTCTTGGGAATGACAGAGAGGATTCAGTTCGCCGTGGCTTGGGGGTTTGTGAAAATGCTGGGGGTGTTGCCGCGGGCGGCGGCCCGGATTTTGGCTGCGGGGACTGTGCAGCTGCTTGTTTTGCTGCTGCCGAAGATGCGGAAGACTGCGGAATTTAATCTGCGGTTGGCGTTTCCGGACTGGAGCGCGGGGCAGCGGCGGGCGGTGTTGAGGGGGATGGCACGAAATCTGGGGTGGATGGCGGCGGAGTTTGCGCGGCTGCCGAGCTACACGCGGGAGAATATTGAGAATGTGGTGGTGCTGGACGGGCACGAGAATTTCTTGGCGGGGAAAAGCCGCGGAAAAGGCGTGATTTACCTGACAGGGCATGTGGGGGCATGGGAGCTATCTTCCTACGCACATGCGTTGTACGGATTCCCACTGCACTACATGGCTCGGCCTTTGGATAACGCGGCGCTGGATCGAATGGTGAACGACTATCGCGGGCGGTCGGGGAACAAGCCGATTTACAAAAATGAAGCGGCGCGGACGATGATGAAGGTTTTGAAGGAGGCGGGAACCATCGGGATTCTGGCGGACCAGAACACGATGCCGGGGGAAGGCGTGTTTGTGGATTTTTTTGGGACGCAGGCTTGCACGACTACTGGAATTGCCCGGGTGGCGCTGCATACGGATGCGGCGGTGGTGCCGGGATACGCGTACTGGGATCAGAATTTGCGGAAGTACCGGCTGCGGTTTGAGCCTCCGGTGGAGCTGGTGCGGACGGGGGATGTGGAGCGCGACGTTCGGGAGAATACGCAGCGGTTTACCAAGGTGATTGAGGAAATTATCCGGAAGCATCCCGAGCAGTGGGTCTGGATTCATGCGCGATGGAAGAACCGGCCGGAGGGTGAGCCTGCGCTTTATCCGTATTTGTGAAGAGAAGAGCAAGATTTAACGCATGGGACGCTCTGAGTACTCTCAGAGAAGAATGGATTGGAGGCGGGGATGAAGTGGACGGCGGGGGAGCTGGCGAAGGCTATTGAGGCGCGACTTGAGGGCGATGGGAAGCTGGAGATTGCCGGGGTGGCGGCGCCGGAGCGCGCCGGGGCGAAGCAGTTGATTTATGTGGAGGCGGCGAAACATGCGGAGCGCGCGGCGGCTTCGGCTGCGAGTTGCGTTGTGGCGCCGGAAGGCATTGCCTTGCCGGGGAAGACCGTTTTGCGCAGCGGGAAGAGCAAGGTGGCGTTCGCCAGGGCTGCGGCGTTGCTCCTGGAGCGAGCGCCAATTGCTATGGGAATACATCCGACGGCACTTGTCGCGCCGCTGGCGCGGATTGGTGCGAATGTGAGTATCGGGGCGTATGTGGTGATTGGTGAAGATGCGCATGTCGGAGATGGCACGCAGATTGGAGCGCACAGCGTGATTGGGGCGGGGTGCTGGATTGGGGAAAACTGCAGGATTCATCCGCGGGTCACGTTTTATGCGGGAGTGCGCGTCGGCAATCGTGTGGAGATTCATGCGGGAGCGGTGTTGGGGGCGGATGGGTTTGGGTTTGCGTTCGATGGGGAGCGGTACTGGAAATTTCCCCAGGCGGGGCTGGTGGAAATTGCGGACGACGTGGAGATCGGGGCGAACACGACGATTGATCGAGGGTCGCTCGATGACACGAGAATTGCGGAGGGAGTGAAGCTGGATAACCTGGTGCATGTGGGCCACAATGTGCAGATTGGAGCGCACACGGTGATTGCGGCGCAAACTGGAATTTCGGGGTCGAGCAAGCTGGGGCATCACGTGGTTGTGGGCGGACAGGTGGGGATCGCGGACCATTGCACGCTCGAAGATGGATCCATCGCCGGGGCGCAGGCGGGAATTCCGACGGGAAAGATTATCAGGAAAGGGCAGACGGTTTGGGGAACGCCGGCGAGGCCACTGGAGCAATTCAAGGAATCGTATTTTTGGTTTGCGCGGTTGCCGGAGCTCGCGACTAGAGTAAAGAAATTGGAAGAGAAGAATTAAACGGAATTGAACGAAAGATTAGGGCGCGGATGCCTTAGTCATCGTCCGCATTATCTGTCGCCCCTCCGGGGCTTGAGGGTGAATGGGGTCATGAACCCGGGGCTTACGCCCTGGGCTAACGTCTTTCGCGCTTCCGGCGCTTGTCGGGAACCGCGAATTTGGATGAATGAGTGAAGACAGGATTTTAACGTAGAGGGCAGAGAGGAGCCACAGAGTTCGCGGAGACGTTTGGCTGGAAGCATTGGTTCAGGAGACTGGGGCATCTAAGGATCGGGAGATAGGATGGCTGGAGTTCAGGCAAAAGAGGGGACGCTGTGGCGGCTCGTGGTGGTGGGCGGGCATACACGGAGCATTGGGAAGACGCAACTGGTGTGCGACATTATTGCGGCGTTTCCGAAGACGGAATGGATTGCGGGGAAGATTACGCAGTACGGCCACGGGGTCTGCGCGCAAAACGGCGAGAACTGCAATTGCGCGCCGGAGGAGCATGTTTGCGCGCTCGATTGGGAGTCGCAGGCGGACACGGGAACCGACAGCGCGCGATTTCTGGCGGCGGGGGCAAAGCGGTCGTTCTGGTTGAGGACCAAGCAAGGGTATCTGGCCGAGGGTTTGCCGCTCTTACGAGATGCCCTGAAGGAGGTTGCCGGGCAGAGGGACGGCGGGGATAATCGCGCGGTGATTCTGGAGAGCAATTCACTGATGCAATTTGTGAAGCCGTCTCTCTATTTCGCTGTCGTTGATCCACTGCGTGAGGATTTCAAGGAATCGGCACAGGTTGCCCTGGACCGGGCGCACGCCCTGGTGATGCGTAGTGATGTCAGGGGCGGTGGACCGCCTGCTCCCTTGTGGATGAAGCTGCCGGCAAAACTGCTACAGGAAAAGCCGTCCGTGCTTCAGCGGGAAGGCCAGCCGCTGCCTGGGCCGCTCGAGGTGCTGGTCTACCGGATGCTGGATGGACCGGGTGAAGCCCAGGTGTGACACATACTGACAACCTGCTGTTGGCGGATGGGCATCTTAGGCGTTGACCGGGTTATAATCGACGGTGATAATAAGAAAGTACTGGGGGTACCTGGTTGAGGTCAGACCCGTTACCTTCCGGAAGTCCAAGGCATCAGAGAATTTAGGGGTTTAGATGGGGCGGTTCGGGGTGTATCCCGGGCTGCTTTTTGAGCTGCTCTGGGGGGAGCATCGATGGCGTCATTTGTACGCGTAGGGGAGGAGATTCCGGCAGCACCAGCGCCTCGACCGTGGCGTCAGGAGGGCTGGGCGGAGAAGATCGAAACCGCCGTGAAGAATGGGGCGGAGTATCTTCTGTCCGTGCAAGCCGAAGAAGGCTACTGGCACGGCGAGCTCGAAGCCGACACTACTCTCGAATCCGACTACATTTATTACCTCTATGTTCTGGGCAAGGCTGATCCGTCCAGGATTGCCAAGCTGGCGAATTATGTGCGCCAGAAGCAAATGGCCGATGGCGGCTGGCCGATCTATCCGAATGGACCCTCCGAACTGAACGCCACCTGCAAAGCGTATTTTGCACTGAAACTGGCCGGCGATTCGCCGGATTCGACGCACCTGGCGAAGGCGCGCGAGGCAGTGCACCGGCTGGGCGGGCTGGAGCATACGAACTCTTATGTGCGATTTTATCTGGCACTGGTTGGCGCGGTGGGATGGGAGCTGGTTCCCGCTATTCCGCCGGAGCTGATGCTGCTGCCGAACTGGTTTTACCTGAACATTTACGAAATGTCTTCGTGGACACGCGGGATCGTGATTCCGATGTCGATTCTGTCGTCACTGCGGCCGGATTTCCGGTTGCCGGAACATGCGCGGGTGGACGAATTGTTCAAGGATCCGTCGCAGAAAACGGCGGCGTTCAGCTGGAGCAAGCAACTGGTCTCCTGGAAGAATCTGTTTCTAGCGGTGGACCGCGGGCTGAAGCTTTATGAAAAACTGCCCTGGAAACCGCTGCGCAACAAGGCGCTGAAGGAAGCCAAGCAGTGGATGCTGGAGCACATGGAGCGCACCGACGGGCTGGCGGCGATCTATCCATCGATGATGAACTCGATTTTTGCTCTGATGGCGATGGGACATGGGGTGGACGATCCGCTGACGTTCCGCGAGATCAAGGAATTTGCACGCTTTGAAATTGAAGAGGGCGATACGATTCGCCTGCAGCCGTGCGTTTCGCCGGTGTGGGACACGTGCATCGCGATGGTGGCCTTGGAAGAGGCAGGACTGGCTGCGGACCATGCCGCGCTCGTGAAGGCGGCGGACTGGCTGCTGACGAAGCAGATTCTGGGCGGCGGCGACTGGCAGATCAAGAACCAGGATGCCGAGCCGGGCGGCTGGGCATTTGAATACCGCAACGATTTTTATCCCGATGTGGACGATACGGCGTTTGTGTTAATGGCTTTGCAGCGTGTTAAGTTTCCTGACGAAAAGCGGATGGAAGCGGCGCTGCGGCGCGGGGTGCAGTGGCTGCTGAGCATGCAGAATCGCGATGGCGGATGGGGCGCGTTTGACCGTGACAACGACCGCCAGATTTTGTGCAATATCCCGTTCGCGGATCACAACGCGATGATCGATCCTTCAACGGCGGATGTTACGGCGCGGGTGCTCGAATGTTTGGGGCGGTTTGGATGGCCGGCGGAACATCCTGTGGTTCAGCGGGCTGTTGGCTTCCTGACGAAGGACCAGTCGAAAGATGGATCATGGTTCGGGCGCTGGGGCGTGAATTACGTTTATGGGACAAGCGGCGTGTTGCGAGCGCTGGAAACTGTTTCGCTGACTGCGCAGGACTATTGCGCGCGGGCGGTGGCGTGGCTGCGGCAAGTGCAGAAGGCGGACGGAAGTTTTGGCGAGTCGCTGCTCAGTTATGAAATGGAATCGACGAAGGGACAGGGGAACAGCACGCCTTCGCAGACGGCTTGGGGATTGATTGGATTGCTGGCGGGAGCGGACCGGAGTGACCCGGCGGTTGGTCGGGCGGCGGAGTACCTGGTGACGCAGCAGAACGCGAACGGGTCGTGGAGCGAAGACGATTTTACGGGGACCGGGTTCCCGGGCGTTTTCTATCTCAAGTACCACCTTTACAAGAATTCTTTTCCGGTGTACGCGCTGGCCCGCTACCGCAATCAGGGGAAGCGCGCGGAGGAGTATTGTGCGTGCAAGTTTTTGCCGGGCGAGTTCAGGTTGCGGAGCGGTTTATATACCAAGCGCGAACGGAGCGCTTCCTAAGCAAACGAATGCGGTACCCCCTTGGCTTAGTGCTGGATTCCGCGAGATACCTCGCGTCGCGGAAACTTCGAGGTGACAAGAAAATACCGGTGGTGCTGTCGCTTGATCCCCTGGGCGGATGGGCGAGCTCGTGCGGCGGAGCAAACGGCAATGGCGCCGCCGCAGAAGTTGTAGAAGCGCGTCGGATGCTGAGCGTGGAGCAGTGTGTGGCGGCGATGAAGGATTGTGACACTCCGGTGGTGGCCATCACTGGAAGGGAGCCGCTCGAGTATCCGGAGATTGCGCGGCTGACGCGGGAGATTCTGGCCCGGGGGAAGCATCTTTTCTTGTCGACGGATGGCACGCTGATTCGCCGCCGACTGCATATGATTCCGCCGTACACGAATTTTTTCTGGAACGTGAAGCTGGTCGGGACGGAGTTCGTACATGATGGGCGGACGAACCGGCCCGGTTTATTTGCGGAATCGCTGGATGGCGTGAAGGCGGCAAAGAACGCGGGATTTTTTGTGGTGGTGACGACGACGATTTATGCGGACTCGGATATGCGCGACGTTGCGTCGCTTTACGAGCAATTGCACGCTGTGCATGTGGATGGATACATGCTGTCACCGCATTATCCTCCGCGGCCGATGTGCCGGAATTCGGCGGCGGTGTTTCATGAAAAGATGCGGCAGAGGTTTCGCGAGGCGAGCGATTTGTTGAGCGAGTACAACCTGCTGACTTCGCCGATTTATCTGGAGTATCTGCGCGGGGAACGCGAACTGGATTGCTGCTCGTGGGGAAGCCCGGTGTATGGGCCGCAGGGATGGGCGGCGCCGTGCACGCAGCTGAATTATGGCTTTGAGCAGGAGTATAAGGATCTGCTGGAAAAGACGGTGTGGGAGAATTTTGGCCGCGGGATGAATCCGCGGTGCGAACCATGCTCGAGCCACACGGGGTATGAGACCGCGGCGATTTTGGGGATGAATCCGAAGGCCGGGGATTTCTGGAAGATGCTCGCCTGGCAGTTGCAGGGCGGACTGGGCGAGAAACGCGAGCGGGCGGCGAAGGCATGACGACACTGGTGACGGGTGCGGCGGGATTTCTGGGCAGCCACGTGGCGCGGCAACTGGTGGCGCGCGGGGAAACGGTGCGCGTGCTGGTGCGGGCGTCGAGCAGCAACAGGGCTATCAGCGATTTGCCGCTTGAATACGTGACCGGCGATTTGCGGGATCTGGCTTCGCTGGACCGGGCGATGGCGGGCGTGGTGCGGGTATATCATGTGGCGGCGGATTACCGGTTATGGGCGAAAAAAACGCAGGATATCTACGACTCAAACGTTGGCGGGACGAAGAATCTGTTGGCAGCGGCGAAGCGAGCGGGTGTGGAGCAACTGATTTACACGAGCACGGTGGCGACGATTGCGGTGGACCGGCCGGAATTGCCGAACGAGTTTACGGATGCGAAGCTGGAAGAGATGGTGGGGCACTACAAGCGGTCGAAGTGGATGGCGGAGCGCGAGGCTTTGCAGGCGGCGAAAGAGGGTCTGCCGGTGATTGTGGCGATGCCGACTACGCCGGTGGGTCCTTGGGACTGGAAGCCGACGCCGACGGGGAAGATTATTCTGGATTTTCTGAACGGGAAGATGCCGGGATATGTGGAGACGGGATTGAATTTTGTGGGCGTGGAAGAGTGCGCGGCGGGTCATCTGCTGGTTGCGGAGCGCGGCAAGGTTGGAGAGAGATATTTGCTGGGAGCGGAGAACTTGACCTTGAAAGCACTGCTCGATTTACTGGCGACGATAACGGGTTTGCGGGCGCCGGGAATGAAGATTCCGCATGGAGTGGCGCTCGGTGTAGCTTATCTTGAGAGCGCGTTTTCACGGCTGGTGGGGAAAGAACCGCAGATTCCCGTGGAAGGCGTAAAGATCGCGAAACATAAAATGTTTGTGGATGCATCGCGGGCGCAGCGCGAACTTGGATTTAAGCCCGGGCCCGTGGTGGCGGCGCTGGAGCGGGGAGTGCGGTGGTATCGGGAGAACGGGTATGTCACGGCGCGACGGTCGAGGAAGATCAAGTTGGCAGCTTGAAGATGGAAGTAAAGGAAGTAAATGAGGGATAGAAAGCAAAGGAGCGGACGCGCGAGGGATTGTGAATGAAGGTTCTGGTCACATTTGCGGTTGAGGCGGAGTTCGCGGCGTGGCGGAGGCTGCGGGCGTTTAACATGATTGATTACCAGGGGCTGAAGTTGCGAAGGACGGTGATTGGGGGCAATGAGGTCACTGTTTTGATTACCGGTGTGGGGGCGCAGGCTGCGGCGCAGGCCATGGATTTGATGATGCGGATGGCGGATAAGGATCAACATTTTGATGTCTGTGTTTCAAGCGGATTGGCCGGAGCGCTATGCGATACGCTAAGTGTTGGAGATGTGATCGCGCCGAAGGAACTGATTGTTGAGCTGAAACATGCGGGGCATGGAGCGGAGCGGTTGGAGGTGGATGGCGATTTGCGGCAGATGGCGCTGGGCCGCGGTGCTAAGAACGCGAATTGCCTGTTTACGACGGATGAGATTCTGGTGAAGGCCAGCCAGAAGAAATCCTGTGCGTCGCGGGCGCAATCGGTGGATATGGAGAGCTTTGAGATCGTAAAAGCGGCATTGGCGTGGGGAGCCCGGAGCGTGGTGATTCGGGCGATCAGTGATGGCGCCACGGAAGACATGCCCATCAATTTCAACCTCACGTTGTCTGAAAAAAAAGAGGTGAGTCTCAGCAAGGTGCTGATTCAACTGCTAAAAAATCCGCTGGCGCTACCGTCACTGATTCGTTTTGGAAGGCAGAGCAAGCGCGCCGGGGCTGTCCTGGCAACGTTTCTCGAGAGCTATCTGAGGGATCTGGCGGGCGTTGAGAGCAGGAAACAGGTCAGCGAGACGGCGGCACGATGAGCCGGCCGGGAACAGTGGCGGAGCAGGTGAGGGCGCTGGGGCCGATACCCAGGACGATGCGGGCAGGGGTGTATCGCGAGAAGGGAATTGTGCGAGTGGAAGAAGTGCCGGTGCCGCAAGTGGGCGACGGCGAGGTGCTGATCAGGGTGGCGGCGTGCGGCGTCTGCGGGACGGATATCAAAAAAATCTTTTACGGGTATGTGGAGCCGCCGCAAATCCTGGGCCACGAGCTTGCGGGGACGGTGGTGGCGGTGGGGCGTGGCGTCACCAAATGGAAGCCGGGCGACCGGGTGATGAGTTTTCATCACATTCCGTGCGGGGAATGCTTCTTTTGCGAGCGGCGGATGTTTTCGCAGTGCGAGCTGTACAAGACCACGGGATTAACGGCGGGATTCACACCGAACGGCGGGGGATTTGGCGAGTACGTGAAGGCGATGCCGTGGGTGGCGGAGCGAGGGATAGTGGCGCTGCCAGATAACGTCAGCTTCGAAGAGGCCACATTCCTGGAGCCGATTAACACCATCGTCAAAGCGGTTCAGAAGGCCAGGGTTAGAGCAGGGGAAACAGTATTGATTATCGGGTGCGGACCTATCGGACTGCAGCTATTGATGGTTACCGAAATCGAGGGGGCACGCATCTATACAAGCGACCCGGTGGCTACGCGCCGGGAAAAGAGCTTGCAGCTCGGAGCACTTGAGTCTTTTAACCCTGTAAGTGGTAAGCTAGTTGAAGAAATCCGGGCCCGGTCGGAGGGTCGCGGGGCAGACGTGGTTCTTGTTGCCGTGGCGCATCCAGCAGTTGTGGTGGAAGCGCTGGCGGCGGCGAGGCCAGGGGGGCGGGTCCTCCTGTTTGCCGCGAACGATCCAGTCACAAAAATAGAGTTTCCAGCCTCGGCGGTGGGGATCGACGAGAAGGAAATCCTTGGCAGCTATAGTGCGGCGGTTGACATCCAAGAAAGTGCGGCAGAGCTGGTGCTGGGGAAGAAACTGCCGGTAATGGATATCGTCACGCACAGGTTCCCTTTGGATAGAATCCAGGAAGGCTTGGAACTGGCGGCGCATCCGACGGATGATTCCTTGAAGGTACTGATCACGCACAAATGAAAACAGCGTCCCCAAAGAAAAGCGAGCTTGGACTGGAAGAGGCGCCTTTCCAGGAAAAGGTCGTTGTCCCTTCTCGAATGACCGCGGCCGTGCTCTACGGCAGCGAAGATCTGCGAATTGAACAAATTGACGTGCCGGCACTGGCGGTGGACGAGGTGTTGCTGCGCGTGCGGCTCGCGTTGACGGACGGCACGGACCTGAAGGTGTGGAAGCGCGGGTATCACGCGAAAATGATCCAACCGCCGGCGGTGTTCGGGCACGAGGTGGTGGGCGAAATTGTGGCGATGGGGAAGCGCGTGGATCCCCGGTGGCGGCTGGGAACGCGGGTGATTGCGGCGAATTCGGCGCCCTGTTTGCGGTGCTATCACTGTCGCCGCGGGCAGGAGAATCTTTGCGACGATCTGCTGTTCAATAACGGGGCGTACGCCGAGTACATGCGGATACCGGGCAGGATTGCGCGGGAAAATATGCTGGAAGTGCCGCACGGAGTGGACGACCACAGCGCGGCGCTGGTGGAGCCGCTGGCCTGCGTGCTGCGCGGCGTGCACGAAATGGAAGTGCGCACGGGGGATTCGACCGTGGTGATCGGGTGCGGCCCGATTGGATTGATGTTCGTGCGAATGCTGACGCGGCGGGGAGTGCGCGTGATTGCCCTGGCGCGGCGCGAAGGCCCGCTGGCGGTGGCGCGGAAGCTGGGCGCCGCAGCGGCGATCAATGTCACGGAAACAGCGGATGTAGCGGCGGCGGTGCGGGCATTGACCGACGAGGGACGCGGGCCGGATTCGGTGGTGGAAGCCGCGGGAAACCCGGCCACGTGGGAGCAGGCCCTGGCGATGGTGCGGCGGGGTGGCGTGGTGAATTTCTTCAGCGGGCTGCCGACAGGAACGCGCGTGGAAATCGAGCCCGCCTCGATTCATTACTCGGAGATCAAGATTATTTCGCCGTTCCACCATACGCCACGATTTATTCGCGAGGCGCTCGAGGCGATCCGGCGCGGCGATATTTCGGCGCACGATTTTGTCACCGAAGACATTCGACTGGAAGACCTGCCGCAGGCGTTTGAACGCATGAAGACACGGAGCGGGGAAATCAAGCTGGCGGTGAGGCCGTGAGCAGTGGCCAGCGACCCACTCGGCAAGCTCAGGGCAGGCCGGCGACCGGTTGCCAGTGAAGAGATAGCCCACCCCTTTTTAAATCTCCTAGAGGATAGATACAGCTGATGCTGCGTGCTGGTGAATTGAAGATTGCCGCAAAGCTGCCAGCGGATGGCTGTGCGCCGAGTGAAGCGCAGGCTTATACGCGCTGGCTGGCGACGCATCATTACGAGAATTTCAACGTGGCGTCGTGGCTGCTGCCGAAGCAATTGCACCAGCATTTCTACAATTTGTATGCGTATTGCCGCTGGGCGGATGACCTGGGCGATGAAATTCCGGTAAGAGAACGGGCGCTGGAGTTGCTGGATTGGTGGGAGCGGGAACTGGATGCCTGCTACGAGGGGCGGCCTTCGCACCCGGTGTTTGTGGCGCTGCGCGAGACGATTGTGGCGAAGGATGTGCCGAAACAGCCATTTGCGGATCTGTTGAAGGCATTCCGGCAGGATCAGGTGGTGAAGCGGTATCCGACCTGGAATGCGGTGCTGGATTACTGCTTATATTCGGCCAATCCTGTGGGGCGGCTGGTGCTCTATCTGTGCGGGTACCGGGATGAGGAGAGGCAAAAGCTTTCTGACGCGACTTGCACAGCGCTGCAGTTGGCAAATTTCTGGCAGGACGTTTCGCGGGATCTGGAGATCGGACGGATTTACATTCCGCTGGATCGGGCGGCGGCGCATGGACTGGGCGAGCAGGATATCGTTTTGAGGAAATTCGATTATCGCTACGAATCGTTGATGAAGGAGCTGATCGAATATACGCGGGGACTTTTTGAGAACGGAATGCCGCTGGCGAGGAAGGTGGACGGCAAGTTGAGCGTGGACCTGGACATGTTCAGCCGGGGCGGGCTGGCGGTGTTGGATTCAATTGAGGCGATGGGTTACGACACGCTGCACCGGCGACCGGAAGTGAGCAAGGCGAAGCAGGCGGGATTGCTGGGGCGGGCGTTGATTGGGCATGTGCTCGGTGGTTCGGGCGTGAGCCGCAACGGCGGATTTGCGCGTGGAGAAGCGAGCTACGTTGGCGCGGATTCGACCGAAGCGGAGATCAGGGCGTCGTACAGCGACTGCCACCAGATTGCGCGGAAGGCGCACAGCAATTTTTATCCCGCGTTCTTTCTGCTGCCGAAAGCGAAGCGTGACGGGATTGTGGCGCTGTATGCGTTCATGCGGCTGATTGACGACGTTTCGGACGAAGGCGCGGATGTGGCAGCGAAACAGCGCGGGCTGGCCAGGTGGAGGGCCGCGCTCGACGAAGCGATTACAGGGCAATCACAAGCGTTTGATGGGAACGCTGCGCGGTCGCTGCAAGGGGCGGATTTATATGGCGAGCGCGAGGTTTTGCCCGCGCTGGTGGACACCATGGAGCGGTTCCGGATGCCGGCACGCTATCTGCATGATTTGATCAGCGGCGCGGAAATGGACCTGACGATTCGCGAGTATCCGACGTTTGAACGGCTGAAAGAATATTGTTATCGCGTGGCTGGGACGGTCGGGTTGACGTGCACGCATATTTTTGGCTTCCGCGATTCTAAGGCACTGGATCTGGCGGAGAAGCTCGGGCTGGCTTTTCAACTGACGAATATTATTCGCGATGTATGCGAGGATTACTCGATTGGACGAATTTACCTGCCGGAGGAGGATTTAGCGCGCTACGGTGTGGCGAAAGAAGATTTAGGGAGAAGCGAGGTGACGCTCGGCGTGCGGGAACTGTTGCGGTTTGAGGCCGACCGGGCGTGGAAGCTGTATGAAGAGGGAGCGCAACTGCTGGGGCTCATTGAAGAAGACAGCCGGGGGACGCTGTGGCTGCTGGTGCAAACATACAGCGCGCTGCTGGCGCGGATCGAATCGGTGGAGTTTGCCGTGTTTGGGGAGCGCGTGAGGCTGTCCAAGCCGGAGAAGATGATGTTGATGGCGAAGGCGCGATTCGGGCGCCATACGGAAGAGAACATCCTTGCAAAATGTGATCGTGATCGGCGGCGGGCTGGCGGGGCTGTCGGCGGGCGTCGCGCTGGCTGAAGCCGGCTGGCGGGTGCGGCTGTTCGAACAGAGACCGTTTTTGGGCGGCCGGGCAACGTCGTACGTGTTGCCGGACGGCGAGCATGTGGACAACTGCCAGCACGTGACGTTGGGCTGCTGCACGAACCTGGAAGATTTTTTCCGGCGCGTGGGATCGGCTGGGAAAATCAAGTTTTTTGACCGCTTGCTGTTTCAGGACCCTCAGGGGCGTACTGGCGAGATGCAGGCGGGGCTGCTGCCGGCGCCATTTCACATGACGCGATCGTTCGCGGCGTTCGCGCCGTTGACACTGGCCGATAAGCGGAGCATCGCCTGGGCGATGCTGGATATTCTGCGGGGCAAAGGGCGCACGGCGGACCTGGATGAACCGGGCGGAATTTCGATGCTGGAATGGTTGAAGCGGCGAAAGCAGACGCCGGGAGCAATCGAGCGGTTCTGGCGGGTGGTGCTGGTGAGCGCGCTGGACGAAGAGCTTGGCCGGACGGATGCGCGATTTGGTGTGGATGTTTTCTGGAAAGGGTTTTTGTCGAACCGGACGGGATACAGGATGGGCGTGCCGTCGGTGCCGCTGGCGGAGCTTTATGACGGATGCAAGGCAGAGATCGAGAAGCGCGGCGGGGAAGTGAACCTGCGGATGCCTGTACGAGCGATTCAAGTGGCGAACGGCGAAGTGGCCAGCGTGGAGTTTGATGGCGGGAGACAGGAGAGCGCGGAAGCTTACGTGTTTGCGGTGCCGCATCCGGCGATGGCGGAATTGGCGAGTGATGAGATTAGGCGGTTGGAGCCTCGGCTGGGTGATCTGGAAAAAATCGGAGTCGCGCCGATTACGGGAGTGCATTTCTGGTTTGACCGGGAAGTGATGACGGAGCCGTTTGTGACGCTGATGGAGACGACGACGCAGTGGATCTTTAACAAGACGGCTTTGTACGGAGCGGCTAACGGCACAGGGAAAGAGAAAGGGCAGTACCTGCAGCTGGTAATCAGCGCATCGTATGGCCTCTTGCAGAAGCCGCGGCAGGAGATTATTGATTTGTGTTTGAAGGAAGTGCAGCAGGCGCTGCCAGCGGCGCGGGGCGCGAAATTGCTGAAGGCTACGGTCATCAAAGAGGCGGCGGCCACATTTTCGCCGCAACCTGGCGTGGACTGTTGGCGTCCAACACAAGAGACGAAAATCCGGGGAATGTTTCTGGCGGGGGATTGGACGGCTACAGGATGGCCGGCGACGATGGAAGGCGCGGTGCGCAGCGGGTATTTGGCGGCGGAGGCGGTGCTGCGGAGCGCGGGGACGCCGAGAAAATTCTTGCAGGCGGATTTGGCCGCGGATGGATTGGTGAGGTGGTTTTGTTAGGGTTCCAGGGATTTGCGCTCGATTGTTTTATGCATCGCTTAATTTGAGGTTGAGGTCCTGAAGGCATCTTCGTCGGCTGCCCTCAGGATGACAAAGCTGTTTTAGTTTTCAGAGGGTTTCGAGATTGAAAGTGGACAGGCGGCGTTCGGAGACGGTGAGCGATTCGGTGGTGCGATCGATGGCGGCGTAGGCCACATGGTTTGCGTTTTTAAACTGCTCGAAGGCGGATTCGGAATCCCAGTAGTCGAGGGTGAAGTAGAAGCGAGGACGGGAAAGGTCCTGAAGGAGGCGAGTCTCCCGGAAGTGCGGATCGCGTTGGAAAAGGTGGACCCAGGGGCCCTGGGGGCCATAGGCGGATTGATAGCTTTCTTCGCAACCGGGCTTGACTTCGTACTCCCAGAGGGCTACAAACATAGTTGTCCCATCTCCTGCTCTCGCTAACCGGCAATCCAGGAACACTTCATAGGGAAGCTGGCCTGCCGAGCGATTGTAGCAACCCGATTGGATACAAGACGCAAAGAGACCCTCTCTGTAGTTGTGTAAATACACTTTGATGTGGCAGTCCGTTGAGGCTGACGGACGGAGGCGTTTGTGGATCGCAAGTACGGCCACCGCGGCTATCGTGACGCGGAAAAGCATGAAAAAAAGGAAAGACCAGATCGCAAGCCGCCGCAGGGCGGTCCGCGTGGAGCTACGGACCATCTAGGGCCGCGAACGCCGCGGATGGTGGGAACGGTAACGCGGGCGCGCTGCTCGAACTGCGGGGCGGTGCTGGTTTCGGGATTTGACGCCAACGGAAAATGCCCGAAGTGCGGGTTTGAGCTGCATTGCTGCAAGCAGTGCCGGTTTTTCGATTCGGGCGCGCAATTTGAGTGCACGCAGCCGGTGCCGGCACGGGTTACGCCGAAGGATGCGAAAAACGATTGCACTTTTTATGAGTTCCGGATGACGGTGGAGAAAGATACCGCGCCGACGTCATATATGCAGCCGGCGCAGGTTCCCGTCGAAGCGCCCAATCCTTCCCGGCCCTTGGATGCCCGCCAAGCATTCGAAAACCTGTTCAAGAAGTAGTGCCCTTCGATTTTTTCCCCGTGGGTGGGCCGAGAGGGAAAAGTGTCGGCGCCGCGGGCATTTCGCTGGCGAATTGCTCGAGTTGCGGATAGTGCTGGCGCAGGTCGTCGGGCATTTTCAGTTTCGTTCCCTTCAAAATGCTGAGGAGTTGCAGGGCGTTTACGACAGCCTTGCCCTGGTAGTGGTTGTTGGTGACGACGTAGGTGTCACGGGTGTGTTTTTGCACTTCCTGGATGCGATTGACCCAGGGTTTGAGCTCCTCGGGAGAATAAAGATAGTTGTAGCGCTCGTGGGCGGGCAGTTTGGGATCATCGCTGAACCAGGTGTCGTAGCGGCGGCCGTGGAACCGCACATAGCCAACGGGCGAAGTGCTTTGTGCGGCCGGCTTGAGGGAATTGCCGATGATCGGTTGATCGATATTGCAGAAACCGGCGTCGTGCTCGCGCAGGAAATCGAGAGTGTCTTGCGTTTGCCAGGAAGCGTGGCGGAGTTCGACGACGAGGGGATAGTCGGCGAAACGTTTTAGAAGGGCAGAAAGATGGGCGGAGGTTTCCGCGGTGCGATGAAAGGAAAAAGGGAATTGGAGGAGCACAGCGCCGAGCTTGCCCGCCTCGAGGAGAACGTCGAATCCGGCACGCACGGCGTGCTCGTCTCCGGCGGTGGCCGAGGGCTCGTGAGTGAAGCGCTGCCAGAGTTTGGCGGTGAAAAGGAACGAGGGATTTGCGGCCACCCTGTCGATCCAGCTGGCGGCGTGGTCCGGACGAATTGGCTGGTAGAAGGATGTATTGATCTCGATGGTGTCAAAAAACTGGGCGAGGAATGTTGCTTCGTGGAAATTTCTTGCGCGGCGGGAGGGATAGACGAAGCCGGACCAATCGGGGTATGACCAGCCGGCCGGGCCGACGCGCAATCGTCCTTGAGAAGCGGGTTTGGGGGTGGAGTCTTTCTTTTGGTGCATCGGGTGGCTACCGCTAGGCTAGAAAGTCGCGCGAGGTCTGTCAATGAGCTGGCGTTGCGCGGGTGATTGCGGCTTGTTATGCTTGCGGTGTTATGCGGTGCAGAACGCAGCCGCTTCGCATCCCCGCCAGATTCTGCTTTAAGCCCTACAGGTGCAACCATGAACGTATCCATCAGTTATAGGCACGTGGACGCGCAACAACCAGTGGCAGTGGAAGTGACTCGGCGACTGGATAAATTGAACCGTCTGCTGAAGAGTTACCAGCCGGACATGATTCAGTTGAAGGGAGTGTTTTCGAGGAACCAGAGGACGGAAGAGCAATCTTGCGCGCTGACCCTTTCGCTGCCGAATGGGACGCTGCACGCCACGGGGAACGGCAAGAATGTGCTGGCGGGTTGCAAGAAGGCTTTTAGTGAAATTGAGGCGCAGGTAAAGAAACACCAGTCACGGCTGCGGCGCGAACACGAATGGAAACGGAAACGGCCGATGGAATGAGGCGCTGGCGGAATTCGCCATTCGCGAGTGCGTGCGGAGCGGGAATTAGGGTTTTCCTGTACAATTAAAGTTTGTGTCCGCAGGGGCGTAGCTCAGTGGTAGAGCAGCGGCCTTTTAAGCCGAAGGTCGTGGGTTCGATCCCCACCGCCCCTACCAACCTAACCGATTGAATTTCCTGGTGGTTCCAAGCACCGTTTCTGCAGTGTACCTCTGGTGTACCTCATGCGTTAGGACGTATGCACTGAGACGCCCTCGGTCCGTCCCATTTAAGACCTCTGGGAATTCCTACGGCACGCCCGGTGCGGGGACGGCGGCTTGTTTGGTTTCGTGCGCTTCGACTGCCGCCGTTATCCGATTCAGCAGCTCTCCGAAACCGCTAAAGTCGATCTTAGCCGCGTTATCTTTGACATATTCCGACAGGATGTGCTTTCCGAAATGTTTTGACGAATCGGCCTTGTTGTCCGGGCTAAAAGTCTTTCCGCCGAGTTTAAGGTTCTGGATATCTTGAGTGAAACAGTCCTCTATCTTTGATTCCGTGGCCGGCGGGTTCAATGGGGTCAGCGTCACGTATAGGTTTCCCGCTACGTGGACAAGTATGTCCATCCTTTCCACTTTATTTTTCGTTAGCTTCCTTATAGTGGCCAGGATTGGCTCACATGCTGAATCGTTGTCGACGATAAGAACGGCCGCGGAACTCATGCCTGGAGACTTAAATTTTTTTAGCTCATCGCAGTAGGCCCTGATAAACGCGTCCAGAAACGAAGCCCCTCCATCGAGCTGTAAAACACGGCCAGTGCTCGTGTTTACCGTTTTCAGAATCCGAACGTTCAGACTAATCTGCCCGTTGGGCAACACCGTTGCAAGCTTGGGGTAGACCGCAGCTAGGCTTTTGATTGCGCATTGAAGGTAGACATTATCGGTTTTTCCCTCGCATACGAGCACGGGCACGGAGGCTGCGTAGAAGTCCTTGAACATAAGGAACCGGCGGTACAGTCTCTCTTTGGAGCGAAGGGCAGCCTTAACTTGCTGCTTCCGGGATTCGTCCTTGGCCACAATCTCGGAATTATGAATGTCGACCGCATTTATGTGACCGAACATGCCCTGCAGCTGAGCCATGGTCCCATCGACCATGACCGGCATCGGCACGCCTTGAGCGTTAGGTACCATCCGCAGGCGCTGGTACTTACCCGTATTAAACAGTCTGTTAGCCATCGCGCGAACTATCCGGCGGTATTCGGTGCGGACGTTCACTTTCCGATTTACAACGAGGCCGGTCACAACTTGGCGAGTGCCTTGGTATTGCATCCGCGTTTTTAGCGGATTGATCGTGAATCCTGCACTGACAACGGCCTCTGCCAGTTGGTCTCCCACTTCCCATTTGTGGGCGTCGCCCGCGGAACGTCTCGCGATGCTCGGCGGGAAATTGGGCTTGTTCGTAGAAAACGTGATGTCATCTGCGTAGCGAGAGTAGCTGCAGCCGTTTGCGGATGCCAGCTTACACAACCGAATGTCCAAGATATGTCCCACCAAGTTCGAGATCACGGGGGAGCAAGGAGCACCTTGGGGCAAGCCATCGTCGGTGCATGCGATTTGGGCGAGCACGGTTGCAACCTTCTGGTGTAAAAGAAAATTAGCGTCCTTGATAAAAAGGCCGCGAACTCGGCCCCGATTGATCGTCGGAAAGAAATCCTGAAGGTCGATATTGAATACGTATCGCCGCCTCTTATGTTTCACGGCGTTAGAGATGATTGACCGATTCCGCTTGAATCCGTGGGCTAGTTCATCTTTGAATTTGCGTTTCCGATTGATTTCGTCCAAGCAGTTCTGCAGCAAATCGGACAGACGCCGTTGCAGAAGCCGAAGCTCGGGCGATGGAGCATTTATTGTTCGAAGTCCGCCGCCACGCTTCGGCACCGCGAACGTGGTGTATTTGGTCAGCGGGGGCTTCTTGTAGAGGATGAATGCGAGCGCGCTGGGCTTGAAGTCAAGTAGGGTAGCCACTTCCGCTAGAGTGGATGCGGCTTTGAGGAGTGTAAGTTGCGACATGCCGACGAGGTAAGATGCCTACAGCCACTCTTACGCGGAGCTAACAGTGCGCGGGCATCACATCACACAGCGCGAGTGCCAGCAAACCCATCAGACATTGTTGTCACGTGCCACGATACGCGGCAAAAGATCTGGCTGTAGGCAGTCGAGAGAGTAGCACATTTCGTAATCACGTGCTCCCAAACGGATCAGTTGTACCGCGTCCTCGTCCGTGACGCGGGCCCAACGGCTCTTGCATCTATTGATGTTTGCGTTTAGGCTCATGATTCCCGAACTTCTGCATCGTTTTCGAGTACACGGAATGCGTCAACCGTTTCATCGTGTGGATTGCGCTTTTGAAGTATGCAGCATCCGCTTTGAGGCGCTCGCCCACACTCCCCCGCGCCTGTGTCCCGGCTTTTGATATGTAAACTTCATTTGCGATCCCCGAATTGTGAACGATTATGTCCCGCGTGGCCTTGATCTCGGCGAAGGAATCTTTCAGTTTCTGCTCAATCTTGATGGAAAGAACCGACTCCACGTAGTCGAAGTACCGTTCTGGAGGGCCGTAGAATACGGCCAGCAACTGCTTTTGTATTACCGTATCTAAGATTTCATCGACCGAGGCCGATTTGATAATCAACGCCAGTCCCACATTTTTGTCCGCCTGTTTCCCATCGACGCTGAGTTGCAATTTTTCGGGGAACCACCTAAATATGGTTCTCAATACACCCTGTAAGTAGTCCTCGGTTACCGCAACTCCAGTAACTAGCAGTTGCTCATACACCCCTCGGGCACTGGCTACATGGAGCAGCTTTGAAAGCTGGTCGGCATCTCGAGTTACGATTGTGCTCTCACCGTTCGCCGCTGGGGCCTCAAACTCGACATCGTCGCCGTCATCATTTTCAGCGACGCGCTTCTGCATCTCAAGGAGCGCCTGTGAAGTTAACCCCGCCAATACGTACAAATCATTGAGAGACCTGATTGTCTGTGTCCGCGAAGGCCGAAACACTCTATCGTTACGTTTGCCAGTTTTCGAGTCGCCCAAATGCGCCTCCTTGCAATCGGATAAGAATTTCAAAATGATTTCGCAGCACTTTACACATGCTTTCGCCCAAAGCTTGTTCGTTTGATGTTCTTAGGGAAGAGGGGCAGACTGGCCTGACGGCGCCGAAAGGTAACGGAGCAGGCGTGCCTCGTCGAGCAGGAAGGTTGCGACGTCCTTGCCTGGGTATACGTTCAGAGTGCGCTCCACGTCCAAACCTATCTCATGCCGCAATGCATTCGCTACGCACTTGCATTCTCTCTCTCTAAGCGCAATGATCTTTCTGGCTGGTTCCAAATAAAGGTCGAACGACGTCTCTCCCGAGAGGCGCTGGATATCCTCCAGATCCCTCTTGGCCCCCTCTTTGTCGAATTCGCCATGAAAGAAGAGGTCTGCTGCTACTCCCGCGGCCTTAGCGACGCACTTGTCTTCGATGGTCGATCCTTTCCAGCTGTAGACTGCCTGGAGAATCCACTGGCCTTGAGTACCGTTGGACACAACGCCCACAGCAATCCCCAGGACTCTGGCGCTTAAGTGATGTGCTGCCGTAATGTGGCCCGCTTCATGTTCTGCTGAGGGCAAGATGGCGGATTCCACCTGGTCGGCGGGAATGATGAGGGGCATCTCTTCGCCGTTCGCCCGCAATCGAAATCTCATAGGATTCATGTCTCTACTTTACCTCGGGGGCGACTATACGTTGGTGATAAGGAGTCGCGTTTCCACGAGTCCTAAGATTAAGCGGCGTCCGACCGTGATATGGCTGTTAGCTGCTGACAATTTTGCCGTACGCTTTCGCTGGACACTATTCAATTGATCTGACCAGTTTTCCCCTGCATCTCTGGCGTACCTTTTCCGTCCGTGAGCACGACGGGGTCATTCCTCCAAGCGGCCCTCAGGTCGGCCTCGATTTGCTCTTGGCGCGAACGCGTCCAAGGTGCGTAATGGCGCTCCGTAATTCTAATGCTGCTATGTCCGAGGAGTATCGAAACTCTATCGAGCGGGACGCCAGCAAGTAACAGCTCGACGGCGAACGTGTCCCGCAATCTGTGCGCATGCCCGGTTGGAACCCTCGCCAATTCAAAGAGGCGCTGTAACCTGCGTTGCCATTTTCCTTTGGCGCTACGGACGGTTGACTTGCCTGTCCAGAAGAAATAGCGTGCACTCGAATGCGGAGCTGCATCCAACGCCTTGACAACCATGTCCGGCAGCACGCAATAGACCGGTACCCCCGTCTTCTCGGTGTGCAGCAGTAGCTTGTTCTTTTGAATGCGATTCACGTCAAGCTGGGTTGCATCTCCGATTCTCAACCCCGAATATCGCAGCAGCAAAACAAAAGCGCGGAGGCGTTGTGCATTGCGAATGCCCGCGCTCTTGCCGTAAGGCTCAAGCGCGGCAAGAATGCGAATCATCTCTTTCCGCGTGAACGGCATTGTCGGCTTGTTTGGAACTTTTGGAGCTTTCAGTTCAGTTGCCGGATTGTCGTCAATCCATTTTCTCTTTTCGGCGAAGCGCATGAACGCCCTGAGCCGTTCCAACTTTTTGAGGCTTGTGCGAGGCCCCTCCGTCCACGTTGTGCGAAATGTTGCAAGCATGTCTAGGTCGAGCTGCTTGAGGAAGTGCAGCTTGTACGTTTCCGCGAAACCGTCGAGCTGTCGGAAGAGTAGGCGGTATTTATACAGCGTGGAGTGGTTCAGTTTCCGTGCTTCTGCGTCCGCGATAAACTTTTCGTGAGCGTTCTTAATCATGACCTGTTGTTCCGGCCGCCGTGTGCGCCGATCCTCAGATTCCCACTCGCGGACCATCTCTTGCGCTCGCTGCCAGTCGCGAAGCTTCAGAGACTCACGTATTTCTTTCCCGCCGAGTGTTCCGTCAACCCAAATAGGGCACTGGCAATGCCGATATTTCCTCCCCTTTGCGCGTTGCTTGCAGCTTCTGCGGTGACGGCGATAGATGGTGAGCATTGTGGAACGCTCCTACCTCATAGGGGATTTCAATGATAGACGAGAATGAACCCGTTCGAGCACGGTCTGCGGAATGCGTAACGTAACATATCTTCTCTTGTGCCTCGGACTCCGTTCACCTATCACGAGCACTCCCGGTTCGCTCTCGAAAAGCTCGCGAACTTTGTCGGGACTCAAACTCCACATTTCGGCGATTTCCGTAACGGCGTAGTGCCGCTCGGAATGCGCCGAACTGACAACGCCAATGGAAGTTCCCGTGGGCTGGGCAAGAGGTTTTTCCTGGCTGTACTGATAGTGATTTGCCATTGGCTACCTCCTGCATGGTGTATATATATAGCACTAGGAGAATTGCGATGCAAGCGGAAGAGTGGTGCTGTGAGACAGTTGGGCGACGTATAACCGCGCCGTCTCGGAAGGGTTGGCTTGAGTCCAGCTGTATTATCTGTAATAATACACACCAAATGATTCCTTTCCACGTCGACTTCGCTCCTGGCTCTCCTCTGTACGAGCAGGTCGTCTACGCTGCCACCAAAGCCATCGTCTCTGGCCGACTCATTCCGGGCGACGATTTTCCTTCTGTCCGTGTCCTAAGCCGCGAACTCAAAATCAATCCGAACACCGCGCACAAGGTCGTAACCCGCCTCGTCGATGTAGGCCTACTCGAAATCCGTCAGGGTTCCGCTCCGGTTGTTGCCAATCGCCCTGCCCCAAGTAAAGACGAGAAAACCAACCTCCTCCAGAGCGAAGTGGAACACCTCGTTGTGGAAGCCAAACGTCTCCGCATTGAACTTGACGATGTCCAGGGGGCCATCGCCAGACATTGGGCCCGTCTCACGCTAAAAACGGAAGGCAAGTCCGACTCCAGCAAAGGAGGCCGCTAGCCGCTCATGCCCCAAGCTATCCATACTGACCAGCTCAGCAAGCACTTCGGCCGTGTCATTGCTCTGGACCGCGTCAATCTCGACGTGCAGGAAGGCGCGCTCTACGCCCTCGTCGGCCAGAACGGCGCGGGTAAGACCACTACCATCAAAGTGCTCATGAATCTGATCCGGGCGACGGGGGGCTCCGCTATTGTTCTGGGAACGGACTCGCACAACATCCATGGGAAGTCATACACCCAAATCGGTTACGTTTCTGAAAATCAGGAAATGCCCGAATGGATGAAGACCGGCGCGCTCTTGAAATATCTACGGGAGTTCTATTCCACCTGGGATTCAGACCTCGAACAATCTCTCGTCAAGCAGTTCGATCTTCCGCTCGACCGAAAAATCAAAACCCTATCTCGAGGCATGAAAATGAAACTGGCTCTTGCCAGCGCCCTGGCGTTTCATCCACGTCTCATCGTTCTCGATGAGCCTTTTGGCGGCCTCGATCCGCTCGTCCGCGATCAGGTCATCGAAAGTCTTCTAGAGCGCGCCGCAGAATCCACGGTATTCATCTCTTCTCACGACCTCGCCGAAATCGAAAGCTTCTCGAGCCACGTTGGCTTTCTCGAATCCGGCAGACTTCTCTTCTCCGAGGAGATGTCCACACTCTCTACGCGCTTCCGCGAAGTGGAAATCACCACAGAGGCCGCTACCCCTCTTCCCGTACAGCTACCCGCGTCCTGGCTCCATCCCAAATCTTTGGGCGCACTCGTTCGTTTTGTCGACTCCCGCTTCGACGAACACAAAACTCTCGCCGAAATCCACCGCCTTTTCCCGAATGCCAAGGACGTTCAATTCCGTGCTCTATCTCTTCGCGCTATCTTCTTGGCTATGGCCCGCAAACCCGAAGAGGCCTGACCCATGAGCAAAATCCTCCACATCTTCAAAAAAGACATTCGCCGCCACTGGCTCGAAATTCTCATCTCCCTGGCCCTTCTGGCCATCTACACTCGCCGGGAACTTCATCTTTGGCAGAACTCATCGGACATGTTTTTCTCCTCTCCATTCAGCTTTCTCCTCTCCGGTAGCTATATCCCTTTTTTTCTTGCGCTTTCTTGGGTCTTCCTCATCCTTCGCGTTGTGCACAGCGAAACTCTTGTCGGTGATCGTCAGTGGTGGGTTACCAAACCCTACCAGTGGTGGCAGCTTCTCCTCGCCAAGCTTTTCTTCATCTTTGTCTTCGTCTCCGTGCCACTATTCCATGTCCAACTTCTCCTCCTATATCACGCTGGCTTTTCAACGCTTGCCAATATCGGCCGCCTTTTCCTGATGCAGTTCACCCTCCCGCTCATCATCATTGTCTTTGCCTTTGCTCTTGCCTCCCTCACGAAAAATCTCGCACAAGCCCTGCTGGGCATCGGTATAGTGGTCGTCGTTCTCATCGCAGGTATCTGGCTCGACTCTATCACCAGCCACATGACCGGTGACTCCTCGCGAGCCATAGACACTCTCGAATCCCTCCTCCTCTTCGGTTCACTCATCCTTGTGCCAGTCTGGCAATTCGCTCGCCGTAGAACCTGGACCTCTCGGGCTACCATCGCTGCGTGTGCCGGCGTAGCTACGGTTCTTTCCCTCATTCCTTTCAGCAGGAGCGTCGAGGAATCCTACCCACTCATCTCCCTCAGTGCCTCTCCTGCACAGTTCTCGACCCCTACCATTCCAAAGGCCCCGGACAATCCATCTGGCTTGCCGAGCTTCATGTCAGAAGCAGTCCTGTCCATCCCACTGAATGTGTCTGGAGTCGTTCCAGGCTCAGTCGTTCTTATCAATGGCGTGAACTTGACCGTGGATTCTTCCGATGACGCCCATTGGACCCGTGGCTGGGTCGGCCAATACCAGCAGCTTTGGCCTGGGAGCCAACGCCAGAATCTCAACTATCAGGTCAAACGGAAGGAATATGAGAAAGCTAAGGCGAAGCTTCAAAACCTGCACATCCAGCTTGCGCTCTCCGAATATCAGGAGGCCGACGCTCGCACACTTGTCCTTCCCGCCACCATTTTCCGCGACAACGATCTCGGCATCTGTCGTCTCTCGATGAGAGGCTATCAAGTCCTCGAATGCCGCAAACCCTTCCATTCCCCCGCCTACATGGGCCGTTTTGATGCCCCTCAGTCGCCGTGTGGATCTGTCCGGAGATTTCCAAATAACTCTCCCACGAATCTCGATGTGGCATACGCTTGGTCAGGTCCAACAATCGAGGTCTTCCCAGACCCTGGCCTGAATCCGATTGTTGACTACCAAGTGAGCTTTAATCCCGTCCCCCGAATCCCCGATCCCCACAGCACAGCGCCAATCGAGCACAGCGCTGTTTACCTTTGCCCCGGTGCCGAACTGCGTCTCGCTCGCCCTGTCTTCAAACGCCGTTTCCTCATCCAACTGGAACTCCCCGCCGTCCATCTTCAGGATCTCGTCGAGCGTGATTCGTTTGGCGGAGCCGGTGTCTCGATCGACCTACGCATCCCCAGGTAGGCATGTAAAGATCCCAGCGATGCAACCGTTCTAACCTTTATCAAGACTTGAGCATTTTCAGCGTCATCGATAACTCCTGTATTGGGCGAACGAATCTGCCCGGTCGCAGCACTCAAGCCGCCAAAACAGGACTAGAATGTGGCGATGCGCCGATTCGCTGCTATCGCCCTATTGTTGGTGGGCAAAGCTGCCTTCGGTTCCCCTCCCGACCCGTGCTCGCTCAGTTCGACGGCAACCGATGCCACAGTCACTGTCGCCATTCCGGATGGCCGGACCTCGTTTCGAGAGGGTGAAGTTATTCCCCTAGTGCTGTCGTTTACGTCTACGGCGGACAAACGCTACTGGGCCGACAACCGCAATTATGACCGCAGCGGCCGGCTGAGCATTGAGAGCTATTGCGTCGAACCCCCGGCGCGTGATCCGCTCGCCGATTATTTCCGCGCTGGCGCCTTTATGGGAGGCGGATTAGGCAACACGCAACAGCTTTCCGACAAACCATTCACCGCGACTGCCGAGTTGAATGAGTGGAGACAACCTGCGCCTGGACACTATCGGCTGTACGTTGTGAGCTATCGGGTGTGGCGTCCACCGGACCCGGGCGAAGCGACTCCCTACGGCCGCGTCTCGCTGACCCTGCGCTCGAACACGATTGAGTTCGAAATAGTCAAAGTGGATTCCGATTGGCGCAACAAGCAATTGCTGGACGCCACTGCGGCTTACCAGAACGCGGCTGACGACGAGCAGAGAAAAGCAGCCCGTAAACTGCGGTTTCTGAACACGAAGGCATCGGCGGAAACACTCGCAAAGATGTTCTGGGGTTTGAACGACCAACCCGGAGGATGGGATCTGATGTTCGGGCTCTTCGGCTCGCCTTACCGTGCGGAAGCGACTGCGGCCATGCAGCGTGAAATCAACAATCCCGACCACCCGATCACGCAGGATTTCTTGCACATGCTCACCAAGTTGCAAATCAACGCCGATACCTCGTGGGACCCGCCGGCGTATGATTCCGCGCATCCGGAAGTTTCGCAGGAGTATTGGCGCAAAAGGCAGACGCATGAACGTGAGCTGATGCAGGTGGCGATCGCGACAACCGTAGCGGCTCTCCCGCAGAAAACGGGCCGCGCTCGCTCCCTGACGGTGCAGGCGCTCGCAGAGTCTTCTGATCTGCTTGATGGCTCGACTGCATCGCAAATTCGCAAACAGCTGATCGCTGCGTGGGGAGATCTGCCGGAAAAGACGAAGCAGGAGTTGATCCAGTATCGTTGGCCGCTCATCGCTGGGCCGGACATGTTGCCCACCCTTAAAGAGTTTGCATCGCGCCCGGCGCCGCCCTTCCGGACTATGGACGCGATGGCCCGCGATGCCGCGATCCAACATATCTACGAGCTCGATGCCACGGAAGGACGCTCGTTAATTCTTCGCGACTTGCGCGACCCGCGGGCACAACCCTCCATTTCGCTGGTTAAACTGCTCACCGCCGATGAGCTACGGCCAATCGTTCAGGAAGCGGTCGGAAGAATCGAGAAGAGCGACGCTCGTGAGCTCGATTATCACTTGGTTGAGCTTTATGGGGACGCACCGGCGCTGGTCGGAATGAAGACCGTGTTTAACGACCACCTCGGTCAATGGGCGTGCGATCCGCAAACGGCCATGTTGCGCTTCTTCCTCAGACTCGAACCTGAATTCGGCGCGAAGGCGGTGGAAGTTTCGCTCGCCGCCAGGAAAGTGACCGGTTGCTACCACTTCCTGTTGCAGGAATTGGGAGACGCTCTGCCCAAGGTCGAGCCACTAGCGATTAGCGCGCTCGACGACACCGACCTCGAAGTCGCCAACGATGCCGCGCTGGCATTGGGGCACTGGGGAACGGCAAGCGCGGAAGCGGCGTTGTGGGCGCGGCTGAAGCGTTTTCACCAGCAATGGCAAGTCCGTGAGGGCGAGTTGCGCGCGACGCCCCCGTACACTGATCCGATTGCGCGCGCGACAGCGCTGGAGAGCACGCTCGTGAACTCCATCGCGACAGGCACAAACTGGATATGCGGCCCCGAAAAACTAGCGCAACTGAGCGCGCTCGCTTCGCCTCGGCAGCAGATACAAGTCGCAACCTGGAGTAAGGAATGGGCGCAGGGCCAAGCCTTGATCCTGCCCAACTGGTATCCCGAGGGCCGCTTGAGCTTCGGGGTGCTGCAGTATTCGAATTTGGATGAGCAACAGTTCAGGGCGAAGCTGTCCCAGATGCCGCCCGGGATGAAGTTGTACTTTCAGATCTGGAAGCCGGGACAGATTTCGCCACCCGTGAGCATGGAAAAGCAGGAAGCAGTGTTCGAGGCGTTGCACAGTCATGCTGCGCAATTCGAGGTGGGAATCGAAAAGAAGAGCGATCCTTAGGATCCTCAGAAACTGCAGGTAGGAGGAACGCTTAAGACAAGCCCGGAGTCGGGAGAGGCTTAACACATCCCAGCACTGCCCTGGGCGAAGAATGGCCACTGATAAAACCAGAGCGGAATTTGACGGCACGATAAAAACACTGTTGAGCACTCTAGTGGCTGCTGGCGGACTTTTCGTGCCACCTGGTGGCGAGACCCAATTCGCGCCCAAACGCTTCTCTTAGCCAGTCTGGTGGGTTATGCGTTGTCTTGATTAATTCGCCAGCGATGAAACGCGCTACCAGCCGATGCCCCTTTCCGTCTGGCGTGTTGTCATACACGAGAACGTCATCGGCACGCTTTCGAGCCTCTGGGAGGCTCTTCATGGATTGTTTGTACGACTCTGGAATTGTGTTCAGCGGCACGGACTGCCCTCCGCGACTCATTCGGACCAGAATGCGCCCAACATTCAGGTTGGGGTCTTCCGTAGAGATGAAAACGACTTTCGTGGCGTAACCAGCGTCTCTAGCGCTCTCCAGTAATTCGGTGTCTACGACGAGATCCTCAACCGCAAAGGAGCGCTGCTCGCGGAGGGCTGCTTCGCGCTGGTGCGAAATCGGGGGGATGAGGGTAGGAAAGGCTTCTTTCAAATGGGCGTCGTAGAACGTGGTCTTACCTGCGCCCATCGGGCCGGCGATGACAACCAGCAATGGTTTCTCTTGGCCCAAAAGATGTCCTTATCTCGCTGTTTTGCGCGCCGTGGCGTCTGCCACCCCGCGCTGGAACCTTCCCGCAACTAAAGCTACAGGGTACCGTTTCCCAGAAGACGCAACCTCGACGGTTCTTTTGAGTTTGGGGTCATACTCGTAGCGTGAGCCGTCTGGAAACGTGCTTCTCGGTCCCTCTTGCCGGCCAGCAAGATTCCCGAGCGCCTCTACCAGTCGCTGGCGCTCCGCCGTGCTCATTTGGTCGTAGCTGGCTGACTTCTGTGTTGGCCTAGAGGGAAGTCTTGGCTTGGTTAACCGTTGTTTCGAGTAGTAGGCCGCCAACCCGCTGTTCACGAGTTGATTGATCGAGCAGCGTCGGGTTTCGGCCACGTTATGAAGCTTCCGAATGAGGCGCCGAAGCAGGACTACCTGTGTCTCCCGTGCGGTTTGTTTCTTCTTGCCTTGAAGAGTGACAAGCTTGACGGTGTCGAGGTTGACGGCGAGCAGCGCGTCGTTGATCGAGGCGGACAAATCCCCTTGGTACCTCCGCTTCGCGCGAAGCAGTTTGTCCAGACCGACCAGCAAGCGTATGTTGAAGACATCGAAACCGACGTTTCTACGGATTGCCACAGGCCGCACCAACATCCTTATGAGGAGTCCGCGCGGCGGCACTGCCACGGCGGTCCGCTCCGTACGATATGTACATCGTCCTGATGCATGCTTCAACCAGACGGTGTGGAAAACACCTTTTCATCCTGTTTCCCTTTGGTCGCCGGTGCCGCAGTGATCTTTCGTCATTGTTGTTTCCCACCAGTGAGGACCTCCTCCAGCGTAGCTTTGTTCCGCGTCGCTACCTCCTGAGCGGCGAGGCGGAGAATCTTTGTGTATCTGAGTCTCGCCCGCGCGCGGGCCGCAGGCAGCACGTCCTCGGGAGGTTCAATCACGCAAGTCAGAACGTACTGTAACAGTGAATTTGTGAGGGCAACTTGTGTGTGGACCAGAGTGA
The DNA here is from genome assembly GCA_013289665.1 of Acidobacteriota bacterium. Classification (GTDB taxonomy): domain Bacteria; phylum Acidobacteriota; class Terriglobia; order Acidiferrales; family UBA7541; genus Acidiferrum. The sequence goes on from JABCZN010000013.1 coordinate 124,131, forward strand.
AGAGGGACTGTACCTCCCTCGCCATATTCGCGAGAGTGGCCGCGATGCGGGCCTCCAGCTGGGCTGTCGCTTCTGTGTTATCGCCCTGCCGAAGTTCGTGCTCACACGCGGTGAGGATAAAGGCCTGTTCGGAGCGAAAGCCTCGCTCACTGGCGGCAGAGCGCACGCGGTCGCGAAATTCCCTGCTCGGGAACAGCAAATTCCTCTCGATTCGATGTTTTTTCATCAGATTTCCTCCTCTTCTACCCGGTGGCACATTTGTGCCACAAATCGCCAGAATTCCGCCACCGACTAAAGATGTGAAGCAGTTCGACTTAAGCTCTAAATCGGGACACACATCGCCACATTCCTTTATGTTCCAATACCCACGAACAGCAACAACGAATTCCCGCCCACCGTCCCTCTCTGTCCCCTAGTTGTCGTTATTTGTTTCCGACTGTCGCCTTTTGCCGCCAACTGTCCCTCAGTTGTCCCCTGCTTGTTTCAACGTGTTGCCAACTGTCGCCAGCTGTCCCCGGGTTGTCCCAATCTGTCCCCAATCGTCCTTTGTTATCCCCCGGAGCAATTTCCTTTGCCGCCCGATTTCCATGATACTATACATATACACCATCGATGTCGGCGTCAACTCCAAATCGCTTCCGCCTGACTCTGGAGAAACTCGCTGCCGAACCGCCTAGCACGAAAACCGCATTGGTCCGCCTCCTGCTGCCCGCGATTGAAGCAGCCTTCGCCTCAGGAAAGACCTGGAAGGACGTATGGCAATGCCTTGCAGACGATGGCCTGAACATGAGTTACGAGACCTTTCGGAAAGTCCTGTCGCGAGCCCGAAAAAAGGCGCGCGCGTCCGCGGCCCCAAGCGGAAAAAGTCCTGAACTCCCGAGCGTCGGGTCCCTAGGTAAAGCGGACGCCGCGCCCCGTGATCCACTGGCGAATCTAAAGCGGCTAGAGCAAAACCGGCCTGGATTTCACTGGCGAGCTACCCCGAGCGCGAAAGACTCGGACATGTCGTGGGCCGAATGGCGTGAGAAGAACAAGCGCCAGTGAGAGCGGCACAAAAAGTGCGCCACCTTTCAGTGCCAGACGGAAGTATTCCCGTTCGTTCTGCACTACGATTCAATGGACTCGTAACCCCCGCACTAAGCCCGTCTGGAGTGGGGCACCAGACCCTTGCGCTTCCTTCACTGCAAAACGAGCGGGCGGCACAGAGGCTCGTGCTTCCGGATTGTAATAATCGTAGAGGATGGACTCTGAAGACTGTGCTGTCATCGGGAATCGGGCCTTCAACGAAAAGGAAAACGTCGTGCCACCGGCACGCGGCCAAAGATAGAAGACCACGCGATCAGGCTGAACTTCATAGCTTTGTAGGTCCCAGCCAGAATCAGCGACGGCGGAGTCAAGGGAAGCGCGATCTACGTCCGCGCCCGGAGGCAAGCCGACTTCAGCCAGCATCATGCCGTAGCCGCGAAAACCGACGCGCTCAGCATGAACGGTGCAACGAATGGAATCGCCAGGAGAAGCCGTGGGGCGGTCGAACTGGACTGAGTAGCGCAAAGATTCCCGGTCGCCGCTGCGAACGGAAGAAGTGGTCACGGCGGAATCAGTCCAAGGCAGGTAGTAGCTCGCGTTGACATATGCGCTGGCGTGCGTGGACGGGCCGCCACGAACCTCGATGGTGTGCTTTCCTGGCGAGAGGAATTGTGTGAGGTCGGCGCGTTGTGGTGTGAGTTGGCGGATATCTGCTGAAGCCGAAAATTGTGGGCCGGATTTTCCGTCGACGAAGATGACCATGGGCGAGCGGGATGAGTCGACAGTGGAGGTGGGGCCCAATTGGTGGATCAACGTTTGCAGAACGTCAACCGTCGCTTGTGTGGAGTACCACACGCCGTACTGATCCTTGTTTTTGAGTAGGAAGAGAGTCCCCCGGTTGAGGGAGCGATCAATCTCGGTCGAAGAATGGCTTTGCTGTTTAGCGATGGCCAGGGCATCGAGGACGAGAGCCGTAGTTTCGATTCGACCGGTGTATCCCCAACCATGAAAGATGGTGTTGCGCTGAAGGTCCCAGTAGCTGGCTTCACCTTCGGAGTGTTCGAGAGAGAAGAGCGTAGCGATCTCTCGGGACGCGTCTTCTGTTGCAGCGAGCTTTGCGAGTGCAATGAGGGCGATGTCGTAAGGGTCGGAATTGGCGTGACTGGATTTCGCGAAGTACTCGATCGCCTTGTGTATCGCTTGGCGCTCAACTTCGATGTCCTTGTCCTTGGGGTTGCGATGTTGAAGATCACGCGCGAGGACCTCGACTACATAGGCCGTCTCGTAAAGTGCAGAAATCTCCAGGAATTTGCCTTTTGAATCTTTCTCCATCCAAGCGCCCTGCGGTGTGGCCTGCTGCAGCAACCAGCGCCGCGTAGCAGCAATAATGTCTGGATCCGCTTCTGTGAATTCCGAAGCCTCCGTCAGGAAGCGAAGGGCGTAAGCCGACACAGGGATTTCCGGTTCGCCCTTGCCCCACAGGGAGAAGCCGCCGGCGGGTTCGCGGTAGCGCAGCAATTTCGCATAGGCCAGCTGAAGGTAATGGCTCGCCCGGGCATCGAGTGGAGAGGAAGGAAAATGTTGGGACTTTTGAAGCTGTAGCCAGAGCAGGCTGGGATAAGCCGAGGAGATTGTTTGCTCAGCACAGCCATAGGGTCGCTCCATGATTCCTTCGATCGCGTCGCTGACGTGGGCGATCAGATTGGGATAGAGAACCAGCTCGGCTTCGACCGATCCAGGAAGAGCGCTCGCCGGGATTTCAATCGAAAGCGAGGTGTTGCGAAGGAAGATGGAACTGGACTGGGCAAGGCGTTGCTGGCCGTCAGCATGGATTCGGATTTTCTTTTCGATGGCGTCGCTATCGTTTGCAGAGGAACGGTTGAAAGCGCTAAGGCGCTGCTTGGCGTCCTTCGTGGGCACTGCGGCGCGGAAGGAAAAAGTCTGCTCGGCGTAGTCTCCGGCAGGAACGTTGAGTTGGACCGTGCGCGGGGAGAGGGCCTGTGACCACGGCTCTGCGGCCCAGTCGAGCGAGACAGATTGCGGCTTATCGAGATAATTGCGCACGGTCACCGGCAAATGGATTTCGTCGCCAACGGTGAGGACTTTAGGAGGTTCGAGCTCAGCGAAGAAGGGAAGAAAAGCGCGGATGTCTGTGGAACCCGTGGCGATATGTCCATCTAGCGTGGAGGCGATGACGGAAACTTTCCAGGTCGTGATGCTGTCAGCGAGAGGAACCTTGACCGTGGAATGGCCGGCGCGATCGGTATGAATTTCCGGCTGCCAGAGAAGCGTTTCAGGAAAATACTGGCGGAGACGAGGCGTGGCCAGGGGGGTGTTAATTTGACCCGAAGCGGCCCCCGATTTGGTGGTGAGGCCGACCTTTCCCGCAAGAACTGCGACAGAGGACGATTCGGTCTGGACCTGGACATTCTCAGCCGAGACTTCGACGGTCTCCGTGGCAGCACCAACGTTTAGCTTGACCTCGACATCGGTAACATTGCTGGACAGCACTGGAATGCTGGTCAGAACGTAAGAGCGAAAACCGGGGCTTTCGACCAAGACCCGGTAGGTGCCCGGAGGAAGATTGGAGAGCAGGCAGAGTCCCTGATCGTTGGAGGTTCCCTCGTAGGCAACTCCCGTAGCTTCGTTGGTGAGAGTGATCTTCGTGTTGGGGATTACCGCGCCAGTGGGATCCTGAACGAAGATACGGACCGCACCCGAGTTGCCGCTGTAGAAGGGCTGGAGTTTCTGCGGAGTGGCGGGCGTGCCTGTGGGATTGCCCGGTTCCTCGAGGAAGGGTGAGGCGAATTTGGCGAGGACGAAGTCATCTGCCGTATAAGGGGTGAGGTCCGGGCCATCACTGACGATGCTGATGCCCTTCGTGGTGCGCGTAACCGGAGTTTGTGAAGTGACTGCATTCTGTCCGTAGGCGCGCAGTGTGATCTTGTCGGTGTAGCCCATTTCCAAGGTAGGGACCACGCGGTACGGCCGGCCCCACGGATCGCGGAGAGCATTCCAGTCGATCGCGTGATCGGCCATCACTTTGCGGAATTCCTCTTCGGTTTCCGGGAAATGGGCGGAGGATTTTGCATTTTCAAAAAGAGCATCGGAAATGCGCTGGGCGGTCTCGCGAAAGTAGGGCATGTTTTGAACGGAGACCTGCAAATCGTCCCAATCGCCGGTGGGATCATTTGGGCCTGAGCGAAAGCGTTTGTCTGGGCCAGCGCTGAGCACTTTGATGGTGTAGTTGTCGCGGTCGATTTCGAATAGGAAGTTGTAAGGCGTGCCCCAAGGATCGACGAAACTGGAAAGTGAAGTGCGCTCCTGTGCGAAGGCAGCTTCGAGGGTGGCCTGGTCACGAATGTAGCCGCCGGTGTGTGTGTGATATGCATCGATAACCGCGCGCAGGCGCTTGGCGTCGAACTCGAAGAAGGGCCGCGAGAGGCTCATTGCTGTGAAATCGTCGGCGGTTTTGAGACTTTTGTCAGGACCTGCGCTGTTAAATTCGAAAACTTCGTTCATCCACTGATAGGTACGCCGGGGGTGGAAACGTTGTCCCCACGGATCTCTCAGGGTGGAGGCGTCAACGCCTTCGTCCTTTAGGAAACTTGCGTACTCCGCATCATTCTTCGGGAAATGACCTGTATTGGAGAAATGCTCTTGCAAGAGTTTGGCAACAGGATCGAGAGAGGCGTGAATCTGCTTCTGAAAAACCTGATTGAGGTAGCGGGGAGTATCGGAGGACTCCAGTCGCAAAGGCACGCCGCTGCGGTTGAAGAGCAGCGCCTGACCTACGAGTTCGAGGTCGGGAGGAACAGCAGCATCAGGGGCTCGATTGAGAAGTTGCTTCACGGAGACTCCGGCGATGGAGTCGTTATCCTCCTCAAAAGAATGGAAGCCAAGGCGCGGATCGATGCTTTCATACCCCCCGATGAAGAGACTGGCTTCGGTGCGAGCTAGCTCTTCAAGCGCCTGATCGTAAACGAGCAGTCCGAGCGCACCCTCGGCGGGTTCACCTTCTGAGCCGCGCACGTGGAGATTTACGGTTGCCGCTTCGCCGGGGCGATAAGTCGACTTCACCGGTTTGACATCCAGTCGAAGATTCGTTGGCTTGGGAAACAGAACGGAAGCTGCGGCCATCCGCGAATACATGGAGTAAGACTCAGTCTCAATGTTGAGGGGATAGACGGCGAGTGCAATCGTGCCGGTGTACTGTTTGTCGGGCGGGAAAGTGACGTGCGCCGAGGCATGAGAAAGGTTAACTTCCTGGGACGCCAGGATAGTTTGCGTGTCAGTTTGCACGACTTCTACGCGGACGCGTGGTTGTGGCACGGAAGATTCGAGTTCGGCTTCGATGCGATCGTCGGGCTTCAAAATCGCTTTTTCCGGAGTGATACGAAGAGCCGGGCCTTCTTGCAACGAATAAGATTCGAGGTGGTGGCCGGTGCGGCCGTCGAGAGTTTTGGCTTCCAGGGCAGCGTAGATGCGCTCGACATCCTTATCCCTATCCTTTTCTTTTCGGAGGGGCTCGGAGAAACGGACCCGGCCGATGCCGTAACGATTAGTGCGGACGTGCGCCGTGGCAAAAGGCTGGGCCGGCTGCTTTAATGAGGTGGTGTCGGAGGGATCTTGTGTATACAGGTTGACGAGAACGTCAGCGGCAGCGGGCGTTCCGTCCGCGAAAGAGCTTGAAAGGTAAAACACAGTCCGAAGGCCAATCGGCAGCGCTCCGCCAATATTCAGCACATAAAGATGGATCGCGTCGCGAGAGATGCGGACGTCGAAGTGGCGCTCCTGGGTGCGCTTGGAGGAGGCGTCGGTCACGTAAGCGGCATAACGAAGATCTTCGAAGCGCTTCCAGTCGGTATCCTCCAGGTCGGAGTGGTCTTTGGAGAGATTGAGCGTAGCGCGGAACTCGTTCTTGGCGTCGAGTTCGCCTTCCTGAGCCTGCCCCTCTTCGGCTTCCCATTTCTGTTCACGATAGTTCCATTCACGGTGAGCTTCGCGGACGATGCGGACGTGGCCACGAAGAACTGGCTTGCCAAACATGTAGTTGGCGCGGACGGTCAGATCAGCGTTCTGGCCCGGGAGATAGAAGGGCTGGTTTGCGACGACGTTCACTGTGAACGTGGGAAGTTCGTACCGGGAAATGCGGATGAGTTGGTTTCCTTGCAACTCCCTGCTGTCGGCATCTCCGGTAATGTCGGCGGAGACGCGGTAGCTGCCTAGTTTCTGGGAGGACGGAATGGTCCAATCGGCAGAAGCAATGCCGAAGCGGGAAGTTTCCGCGTCAGTGGAGAAGATGACGGCTTCGTCGGGATCGTGGACGACGAAACGCAGAGGATGCTTGGCCCAGGCGTGGCGCTGGTCATCGAGAACGAGGGCGCGCATGTGCAGGGTTTGGTCGGGCTGGTAGAGAGGCTTGTCGGTAGAAAGCAAAACAGCGGCGCGGCGCCAGTAGTGGAGAGTAGCGGCCAGGGAATTCCGGAAATTGCCACGAGTGCCCCGGATTTCAAGGTCCACCTGTTGGTCATCGGGTGCGCCCGGCATTTCGGGAAGATGGAACGTTAGCAGCGCTTCGCCACGGGAATTGGTTCGGGCCTGAGCTTTCATACCTTTTGGAGTGTCCTCGTCTTCATCGCCGAAGGAGGCGCTGAGAGACACGCCGGGGACGGGTTTGTCGGAATCAGGGCGTGTGGCCCAGACGCGAGCAACGTAGGTGCGGCCCATGCCGATCGCATCGAGGCCTAGAAAGCGAAGCTCAAACAGGTCAGGGATCAGCGCATAGGGCGAAAGAATTCCGGAGATTACAGGCGCGGAGCTTCCTTCAAGCCTCACTTCGTAAAAAAGGCGGGAACTCGAAGCGTCTTGGAGGCCGTTCACGGGGATCCAGGTAAGCGGAAGCTCAGCCCGCTGCGGAGTAGAACTGAGATGCACGGAAACAGAAGCTTCGGCTAGCAGTTTGTCATCGGGGCCCAGAATCTTGGCGGCGAGTTTGGCGTGCAGGGATTTGGGGGCGTTTGCCGAGAGATCGATGGAGAAGACGGAAGTCTTTTCCTTCAAAGCGAGACGCGCCCCGGCTTCGTTTGCAACGATGGAAGGAACAGCGTTGGGCCCTTGGCCATCGGCAAAGAATGGAAATGAAAAAGCAGACAGAGACAGTAAGAGAGCCACTCGCAGGATGCTTGTTCGCATCGCCCCCACCCTCCTGAGCGGGATGCGCACCAACACCAATTGTTACGTTAGTTGCACAGGTTTCAGGAAAGGTTGTTATGGTTTGTTTCGTGTGTATTATGTGCCGCTTGAAAAGTGCCGGGCACTATCGACCGCTATAGGATTGAGCAAACCCTCTAACCATTCGCACACCTTAGAGCGGGGGAAGTCCCAGGCCTCGCAGGCGACGGTCAAGTAGCCGGTGATCGATATAGACGTGGTGCATCAGCAGTTGCTGAAAGGCGCTCCGAAGGTCGGTCAAATAGCGCCGTAAGTAAAAGGCTTCAAGCAAACCGACGGTGCCCAGAATTTCGAGGCCTTCTACCTTCGCCAATTTGCGCGCCCTGTAATCGTCGAGCAACACAGGATTCGCACCGAGTTCTTTCGCCAGGAGAATTGTGCTCATCTCACCCGGACCCAGGCCATATTTTCGTTGGGCCGAATACAGACCGGCTGGATTCTGAACTGCCTTAACTTCAATCCATTCTGCCTTCGAAACCTCCGATGCTCCTGGTAGTCCAGCACCAGCGATGACAACTTCGTAGTGAACTTCGGCGGAGATGTAAAGACGTGGAAAAAGTCGATTGAGGAGGTCAAAGCATCCAAGCTTGGTTAAAATAACAAGCGGCGATGAATCTGCTACGACGGTCACGCTTTGAGGCGGTCAGCGGTCTGGCGTTCTTCTTCCAGGTCCTCAAAGCTGTACCGCAGCGGGGGGACACCGTGATTCGCCGCAAAATCCATGAAGGCCGCCAACGGCGTCTGGCATAGCTCAGCAGCGCGTCCGAGCGAGACCTTATCCTCACGATAAAGTTCGAGCGCCAGCAATCGAGCGGCATCCTGGGAGAGGCTGCTTCCCTCCAAATTTGCGACCCTCAGAAGTTCCGACGGCAGCTTTACATCCACAGTTTCCATATCTCAAAATTACCGCACAACCGGCAGTTTGTCATGCCTTATCGTTTGCCTTTCGCTCACGCCGCTGTCAAAAGGCAGGCCCGCTAACGCGGCTCACTACGGTCGCCCTTGACTGCTGCTTCGCTGCGGGAGCGTTCTGGCTATGAGAGGCGTGGGCCCCTTTGCGTCCGAACCTATCTTTGTCCTGTGGCGGCAATCGGGGCGATTCCTCCACCCTGGTATTCCGCCGATGCGTTCCGGACCGTCGATTGAGCGGTGCGGAGCAGAACTTCTCAGCGTGTTGCTCCTGGGAGGGAAAATGCGAAAAAGCCGAGTATTTCGCTATTTCTTGGGATCACGGCGCGGCAGGAAGAGAGTCGTGACTGCCAAACCGAGTTCGCTGGATGCCACGCCAGCACAGCACAATCGCGGCGGCTCCGCACACTTCCCCGACAATCGATGCCCTGTCCTCAACAGGGCATCTTCGACTAAACGTAGAGGCGCCAGATTACGCCCGTTTTTCCTGCCTGACATGTACAATTGCCGCCCCCAGTTTCGTCGCCATGCGTTACGAGCGACAGTCGTGGTGATTCCTCCATCCTGGTGTTCCGCCGATGCGGGCCGGACCGCCGATTGAGCGGTGTGGAACAGGAGTTCTCAGAGGATTGCTCCCGGAAAGGAAAGTGCGACAAAGCCAAGTATTTCGCTATTTCTTGGGATCACGGCGTGGCGGGAAGAGAGTCGTGACTGCCAAACCGAGTTCGCTGGATGCCACGCCGGCGCAGCACAATCGCGACGGCTCCGCACACTAACCCGGCAAGACCCTCCAATTGTCCAGTTGGAATTATCCATAGATAAGCATTTGGCCACGACAACTGGCATATTTATTGGTCATTGTGCGGCATTGTTGCATGCTGTGATTTACTCCTTGCGTTACGAGCGACAGTCGTGGTGATTCCTCCATCCTGGTGTTCCGCCGGTGCGGGCCGGACCGCCGATTGAGCGGTGTGGAACAGGAGTTCTCAGAGGATTGCTCCCGGAAAGGAAAGTGCGACAAAGCCAAGTATTTCGCTATTTCTTGGGATCACGGCGCGGCAGGAAGAGAGTCGTGACTGCCAAACCGAGTTCGCTGGATGCCACGCCGGCGCAGCACAATCGCGACGGCTCCGCACACTAACCCGGCAACATGTCTCGACGCTGTCCATAGTAGTTCCAGCGATATATAAACATGAAAATCATATGTCACGTATCTGTCTCAATACATGAATGTTATACAAGATATTTGAAACATGGTGTTTATATGATGTTACGCTTTGTGCTTGACAAGCGACTGAGTCTGCGGTCACAATGAGAGTCTGAGAGGTTTCCCGCATGGATGATCAGAACTCAAACGAACTTGTGAAGTACACGAAGGCACTGCTTCTACTTCAGCTTCAAGGACTCAGCAAGCCTGACGATCCGGTGAAGCCGGAGCTCCTCTTGGCTCGGGCAGGGTTGGACGCTCGTGAGATTGCCGAGTTACTTGGCAAGAACTCGGGAGCCGTAGCGAAAGCGATCCAACGTGCCGGAAAAGGTGGCGCATAGGAGCCCACATGGCGAAGCTTGGATCGGCGACTATGGACGACCTGCTCAAGCAGGCAAAGACCACGAACCGCTTGCTCGCGGCTCAACTGAAATCGCAGATGAGCCAAATGGAACTCGTGAAGCTTTTGGCCACAACCGGCCTTACTGCCAGAGAGATCGCGGATGTTCTAGACACAACAGCTGCGACAGTGGCAGTCACGCTCCAGAGGTTGCGTCACAAGGCAGGCAAAACATCTATGCGGCAATCTCGAACTGATGTCGAGGAGTAACCAAACGTGGAAAACGAACTACTGGAAAATATCAATCGAAACCTCGAAGTCGTTATTGCTCTTCTGGTTCGAAGTCTCCCTGGTGCAGACGCTGCAAGCCTCCGAGATCGAGTTCTTATGCTTGAGGCTATCGGAATGCGCCCCAGGGACATGGCTAAGGTCCTTGGGAAATCAGCGAATCACATAAACAAGGAACTATCTGTTGGCCGGAGCACCGCGAAGAAGGGGAGATCCAAAAAGTGAAAAAGCCTAGCAGCGTGGAGCAACTCTTAGCGGCGCAATCAGAACTCTTGAAGGCCATGTTCATTGCTGGACTGGCGATTGCGGGTGTTTCACAGCGAGACATCGCCAAGATAGTGCGCATCGATTTGAACAGGGTCACTCGTATCGCCAAGTCTTTGAAGAGAAGAAAGAAAGATAGCAACGGAGACAGCTAAATGGCCGACCTAGACATCCTGCAAGAACAATCGCGCAAATTGAATGTGATCATCGCACTGTTGCTACACATCCTTTTGAAGGACGACGACTTCACACAGAAGAAGCGGAAAGGTACAGGCGAGCTTGCCGTGTACTTGAAGCAGCACGGCCTTGAGTACCAAGACATCGCCACTATACTAGGCTCTCCAGTTGCGAGTGTGCGTGAATTGGTCAGCCGGGGTAGTCGAAAGAAACGTTAGGGCCCGCGCATGAACGCGAAGGGACTGCTGTGATTCGGCGTCCGGCGCGTCGCTAGTGGCTTTAGAGATTGAAGCTTTTGAAAACTGCTGAGCTCAAAAGGCAGAGAGGTTGAGGCCAACGGGAATGAAAGAGACGCGCAAGGACAAGGCGGAAGAGCCTTACCAGCAGATTCTGCACCGGCTCGCCCATATCGAACACAAGGTAGACTCAATAGACGAGACGAATGCGTTCGCGCTTCGGGCCGAGGCAGAAAAGCACCAGGAGACGGTTAGAAAAATATTTGGTAAAAGTAAACGTAGGGCGCAGGTCTATCTTGCTGCCGATGGCACTCGAGGCGTAGTCGAGGTCGCCCAGCACCTCGGAATGAAGCAGCCAAATGTGAGTCCCGATCTACGCATTTTGAAGGAGGAAGGCCTTCTGGAGATTGTCGACGCCTCTGGGCGGCAGGATTTCTGGGCGAAAAAAACAATCGACAAGACTCTGCGCATCTCAAAGTTTCTCTGTGAGCAATACGATCTAAAGCCTGACGGGCGTCCGAACGCTGCACCGAAGAAGAAGAGGAAGTAGCCGGGCCGCACAAGAATCGGAAATGATCTTCTCAATCCAAACTTACCTGGAAGACTATTTTAATCGCCGTGGCCTAGGCGATCCCGACCAGTACGCCGTAGCCCTCGCCAGGCTTTATGACCGCGAACGTCATGGCAAGACCGCGCCCGCTTTTCTGGCCGCGATGAAGCGAATTCGGACGGCATTTTATAGGCGGAATGATGATATCCAGCGCGACAGATTTGAGGGCAAACTGCTGACCGTCCTGGACAGCAGGTTTAAAAAAAAAGACTCTTCTACGTCTCAAAGGCAGTCGCAGAAAGAGTTGAAACCTCCGGCATCCGCCTAGCGGGACTACCTCGTGTTACCATCCGCAAATTCCTCGAAGAGTTCAAAAGCACAATCGAGGCCGAGGCAGTAAATTCATTTTGGGAGTCGCGAAGCAAAGGCAGGTTGAAGAACCGTCCGGAGAAGCTCGGGCAAGAACTGTTCGGCGTTTTCGCTCGGACGAAACTAGCGGCGCGTGGTTCCGCCATCCGCGAGGGAACATCTGGCACAGGGTTCGTGGATGTACTCGTGACGTTCTCGTCAGGGTTGGTTCACGTGGTTGAGTTGAAAATGTTGAAGGGGAAGGACGTTCCAGGTCCAGCGCAACTGGCGACCTACATGAACCACAAGCGGCGACGGGAGGGCTGGCTCGTCTTTTTTGATGCGCGTAAACCAAATGCGAGGCGACCTGTCCCAAGAATACTCAAGAGAGCGTCTGGGACGATAAGAACCCTTCTCATAGAAATCAATCCAGTACCACCGAGCAAACGAACCGAGGCTTGATCGATTCCTATGCGTCGCCGTGTACGCAGCGTGTACCTCGCTTGGGCGAATCCGGTGTTTTTGGCGTTTTTCTCGTTTAATAGAATTAATAACTTACGCGTTTTCAGCGTCGCTTTTAGTTCGATCCCCACCGCCCCTACCAACCAATTGATTTTGCAAGACTTAAAATTCCCCTTTCTAGCAAAACTCAGCTTTCTAACAATTGGCCCTAATTCGCCAGTCTTGACGAGCGATTCTGAACTGCATTTCGCTGCTCGTCACCGACGACGTGACCGTAGATTCCCAGTGTGATTCGTGCGTCAGAGTGCCGCAGTTGCCGTTGCATGACAGCCGGGGTTGCGCCGTCCGCGAGCAGGGAACTAGCCGCTCCGTGCCTCATCGAATGGAATCCGCCGCGTGGAATCTTCAACGCATCCAACAGTGGATGCAGTTGCTTTTCCCGCAGCTTGTTCGCTGAGTACGGTCTGCCGCGTCGATTCACAAAGAGCAGGTCATTCTTGCCCTCTCGTCTCAGGAGATGTGCGCGCAACCGCGCCTCTAACTCCCTGGACATGGGCAAGTCCGCACTGCTGACCTTAGACTTCACGACGCCGACCGTCCGCGTGGCAGCGTCAACGCTCTGCCGGATGCGGATGACGTTCTTAGCGAAGTCGACGTCCGATTGGCGTAACGCCAGAGTCTCACCGATGCGTAGGCCCAGCACCGCCGTAACCGTAACAATTATGCTGAGTGGTTCCGAAGCATTAACGATGATTCTCCGCACTTCGTCGTCCGTGAAGCAACGTGGCTCTGCCTTCATCCCCTCGCGTGGCAAGGTGAGGTCTGCGAAACGGAAGTCACCGCACGCATAGCCCATGCCCTTGCAGTCTTGAGGAGGGAAGAGAGAGTCAGCAACACATTTTCCACCGGCTTGCGTGAGCGTCCGCCAGTGGCGAGATACGCGACGAAGGATTGAACTTCCTTCGTGCGGATCGCCGTCAGGGGTAGACTGCCCACCTTCGGAATAATGTGCGCTCGGAGATGCGATTCAGCCGCCCGCATGGTGCTTGCAGTTTTCTTGCATTGCCATTTCGGCGAGTAGCGGAACAGTGAGAACACGGTTTTAGAAGGTTTCGAATTTCAGATTTTTTTGGGAGGGTTCCCGGGAGATTCTTCATTGGCAAGGACAATCTTGCCTACTTTCCTCCGATGCGCCAGCTGAATCTCGAGCAAGTAATCGAGTTCATGCGGCTGGATCGGTTTCGCCAGATGGCCATCCATCCCCGCGGCCAGACATCGCGCACGGTCGACACTGGCGGTCAAGGCAATGACGGGCTGGTGGAATCCGGTCTCTTTTTCTCTTTGGCGAATTGCTGCGGTCGCCTCGAGCCCGTCCATCACCGGCATGTGCACATCCATCAAAACTAAGTCATAATTCTCTTTCTTGAGAGCCTCAAGAGCTTCGCGTCCGGTAGCGACTACCACCGCGCGGTGACCTCTCTTCTCGAGTAACCGCGTCGTCAGGAGCTGGTTCACCTGATTGTCTTCCGCAACCAACACCCGGAGGAAGTCCTTGGGATCCCGCGCAGCATGTAAGGAGTACCGAGCGGTCCCTGCTTCGATCTCTTTCTCCGAGGTCCTCAGCCACGCCGTGAAATGGAACTGGGTTCCACGACCGACTTCGCTCTCCACCCACATTTTCCCGCCCATTTTCTCCACCAGATGCTTCGAGATGGTCAGTCCCAGGCCGGTTCCCCCATATTTGCGGGTCGTCGAATTGTCTGCCTGGGAGAATGAGTCAAAAATCATTTGCTGTTTCTCGGCGGCAATCCCGATGCCGGTATCCGCTACCACAAAATGCAACAAGCGAAGCGCGCCGTCCTCAGCCTCAACTTGTAGCTCCAGCAGCACATTACCTTTGTCCGTGAATTTAATCGCGTTGCCCACGAGGTTTGCCACGACCTGGCACAGCCGGTTGGAATCCCCGCGCATTACCTCCGGAACTCCCGGACCTATGTCGCATAAGAGCTCCAATCCCTTTTGGTCGGCCCGCACCGAGAGGATCATTAGAGCTGTTTTTAAGCTATCGCGTAAGTTGAAATCGATTACCTCGAGGTTCATTTCCCCCGTTTCGATCTTTGAGAAATCGAGAATGTTGTTGATTACGGTAAGTAGTGAATCCCCCGACATCCTCACCGTTTCCAGGTATTCCCGCTGCACTGGACTGAGTGGCGTCTCCAGCGCCAGATCGGTCATTCCTATGATGCCGTTCAGCGGAGTGCGAATTTCGTGACTCATATTCGCAAGAAATTCACTCTTCACCCGATTTGACTGTTCGGCAACTGCCTTGGCGGCCATGAGCGCTACTTCGGCTTGCCTGCGCTCTGTGATATCTATGAAAGTTACAACCGCACCGATCACGTGCTCGTCTCGGAAGATCGGATAGGACCAATACTCGGCCGGGAAATTAGTTCCATCGCTTCGCCACATGACCTCGTCATCGACATGACTGCCCTTCCCCTGGCGGAAGGCCTGAAAAATATGGCATTCCTCCACCGGGTAAGGTGTGCCATCCGCCCGCAGATAGTGCATCACTTCATGCATGTTCTTGCCCAGCAGGTCGGCAGCATCCCGATAGCCGAGCAATTTCACGCACGCACGGTTACAGAGCGTACAGTTACCCAGCATGTCGATACCATAGATCGCTTCGCCAGTCGAATCCAGAAGAAGCCTGACCATCTCGCTGCTTTCCCGCAGTTCTTGTTCGGAAAGCTTCCGCTCCGTGATGTCGCGCACAAATGCGGCGAAGCGGTGCCCGCCACTTCCACTTATGGCAGAGATCGTCAGTTCCACGGGGAACTCGCGCCCGACTTTGTGCAACGCACTTATCTCAATCCTCTTATTCAGCAGCGGCCCCTCTCCCGAAGCAAGAAAGTGCCGGAGCCCTCGTCCGTGTGCGTCACGATAGCCGTCAGGAATGATGGTTTGAGAAAGCATTCGTCCCGTCGCCTCGGAACGGAGCCATCCGAAGGTAGTCTCCGCTTGTGCGTTCCAATCCGTGATGAGCCCGTTTGAGTCCATTCCAACGAATGCATCAAGGGCTGATTCAAGAATCTGATGGTAGCGCCTCTCACTGGCCTCGAGTTCCAAAGCCTGAGCGGAGAATCGGCGGTCTACCAGCGATGTCAGGAGGTTAAGTCCGAGAACCATAAAGGTGACGACGGTAACGCCGGTGATGCCCAGGGAAGAGATGCTCACAGCGTGTGATAGATCCGCGTAGGCCACGGTTGAAGGCGTAAAGCTGGCCGCGGCCATCCCGGTGTAATGCATGACCGGAATGGCCGCACCCAACACCAATGCACTGATGATCTTCCGCCAGGCCCATGACGTAGCTTCGCCGCGAAATTGAAACGTCAGCAATAGCGCAAGCAGGGAAATCGCGAACGCAAGAACCACCGAAAGGGCAACGATCGCAAGAGAATAGTGGCACATCGCCGGCAGCCTCATCGCTGCCATGCCAATGTAATGCATGCTGGCTATACCGCCTCCCATAAGGACGGAACCGACCAGGGCTTGAAGAGCGCCCATTCGCTGCCTGCTCACGACAAATAAGGCGACGAGCGAAGCGAACATGGCGGCAAGGAGAGAAACCAATACCGTGGGCCAGTCGTACTTCACGGGGACTGGCAAGCGGAAAGCGAGCATGCCAATGAAATGCATTGACCATATACCGGTTCCCAGCGTTGTGGCGCCGCCGCACAACCAGAGGTTGCGGGCCCCGCCTAGTGCGGAAGTCACCCTCGCCGCGAGGTCAAGAGCGGCATAAGAAGCCACTGCAGCGATGAAGACAGACAGCGCGACAAGACGGGTGTCGTAATGGCCCAGCATAACAACGTCAGGAGTGCTCATAGTTCCGTCTTTGTAAATCGTGATTCGCCCAAGACCCTCGCATTTGGCATTCCAAGCAAGAGCCGTGTTCGCGTTGATTGCAGCAAAGTTGAAGAATCTCTCGGCGCAGCGCGTGCGATACATGAGGAGCCCATAGACACTTCGCTCCTCAACGGTGTCACGCAACTGCGGCGCATTCCCGTGAAGTGAATGCCTCGTGCAACCAGTTCTTTTCCTGCTCCGGTCTCTCCAATGACCAGAACTGCGGAAGTGCTCTGGCTGACCTTTCCGATGAGCTCGTAGAGACCACGCATCAGGGCGGGTTGACCGATAAGCTCGCCACTACCAGCTGGACCTGACAAAACGCCGCGCGTGAGAGGTTTGTGTGGTCTTTCATTTTGTTTAGCTTCCTTTTCTCCGCCGAGGAGATGTGAGGCGGTGGTCTCTTAAGCCACGTGAAACAGCTAATCCCCAACACCTCGAAATCGTTGCTTGAGGAATAAGCCTTGCGATCGTCAGTGGCTGTCGCCTGATTAGGGTTCAGCAAAGCCATTGACACAATGCTTATCTCTCTGTTGCAGGCGACGAGAGGCGAGCCTTAACAGTCGTTTCCGCTGAAGTTCCAATGCACTGAAAACGGTATGAGCGGCAGCCTCAGTTCGACCATTGTTCGGTGTCTAAAATCTCCTGCATCAGAAAATCGTAGGAAAGCATGGCCTCATCGACTAGGGGCTTGGTGGTCGCGATTGTTTGCTTCAATTGATTCCGGTAGGTGTCGATGTTTTCCGGGTCCTCGAACATTGTCTTACGGATGGCCGCAACGTCAGCCATGACGGCGCTGAGGGTGACATGCAGGGACTTTACGCAACTGAGGATCTGTTTTAAGTGGGGCCGAAGGTCGCTATGGTGTTGCACTTCCAACCTTGAGATGGGCATCGGTAGTTCCTCTCTCGATGGAATAGACCATCGAGGCGAACGTACCACCGGTCGGCGAGGTGAATCTATCGTGCGTTGGTGAGTGTGATCTTTACTTTAGTTAATTTTCAGGATTATTACGCGACGAAGGCCAAATTTTCCCAGCCATCCGAACCAAATCAGGCAAGGATTGCGCGCGCATTTTGCGCATGAGTTGACTGCGGTGGACCTTGGTGACGGATTCACTGATTCCGAGTTCGGCGGCGATTTGTTTGTTAGGCAAGCCGGAAACCACCAGGGGGAGCACCTGGCGTTCACGAGGCGTAAGGGATGCAAACCTGGTTTCTAACTGCGCAACTTCCGCGCCTCGCTGGCGGCTCTCGCGGTCTTTCTTCAATGCGGCGTGAATCGCGTCCAGCAGTTCCTGAGCGCGGAACGGCTTGGTCAGGAATTCGATGGCTCCTGCCTTCATGGCGCGGACGGACATCTGGATGTCGCCATGCCCGGTGATGAAGATAATCGGAATGGAGATGCCGCTGTCGGCCAACTTGCCTTGAAAATCCAGCCCGCTCATACCGCGCAGCCTGATGTCAAGGACAAGGCAACTGTCCGTGTCGGGTCGCTCGCACCTTAGAAATTCCTCCGCGGAAGCAAACAGCTGAACGCGCAACCCAACGGAGCGAATCAAGCTGCTAAGGGTCTCACGCGTCGAAGTGTCATCATCGATGACGAAAACCAATGATTGCCGTTCCGTCATTCGGCACCGTCGGCCTTGGGGAGGGTGAACTGGAAGATCGCACCGCGCGGGGAACGGGACACAACCCACAATTGACCTCCATGACCTTCAATGATCGAACGGCTGATGGAGAGTCCCATTCCAATCCCATCTCGCTTGGTTGTGTAAAAAGGATGAAAAATACGGTCCAGGTCTTCTTGACCCAGCCCGACTCCGGTATCTTCGACAGAAACTTGCACGACACTGGAATCCGTTGTCGATGTGATGCGCAACTCCCTTGGGCCATCCTTCACCGCATTCACGGCTTCGATGGCATTGATGATCAAATTAAATAGCACTTGCTGGAGTTGCACGCGATCTCCCGAAACAGTAGAAGCAGTAGCACTCAAATCACTCTTCACAACGACGCGACATTTTGCAATTTCATTGCCGGCCAGCGCCAACGCCTCCCGGATCACTTCATTCAGATCGAGGCGCCCCATTCGAGGCGTTTCTTTCTTCAGCAATGCGCGAATCCTGGCGATTACCTCACTAGCGCGATTGGACTCGCGAACTGCCTGCGTTGCGGCTCCCCGCGCTTCCTGGAGATTTGGTGGCTCGTTCGCCAGCCAGCGCAATGCAGCACTGGCACTATTGACCACCGCGCCGAGCGGTTGATTGATCTCATGCGCAATGGACATTGCTAACTCCCCGAGGGATGCGGCTCGGCCGACGTAAGCGAGCTCCATATTTGCTTGCGCCAAAGCTAATTGGAATGCCTGGGCTTCGTAGCGGCGATCCACTAGCGATGACAGCAAGGCGAGACCAAGGACGAGCAGCGTAACGATAATGATGCCTATAGTTCCGAGTACTGAAACGCTCACGGATTGAGTCAGGTCCGGTTCGACTCCGGAAGCGATGAAAGTTGTTGCTGCCATGCCGGTGTAATGCATCGCACAAATGGCGGAGCCCATGAAAAAAGCACTGCCAATTTTTCTCCTGGCCTCTGTCGTTGTGTCTCGAAAGTAAAATGCAATGCGCAGCGCGGAATAGGAAAACGCGATGGCAAACACAACGGACATGGCGACCAACATGGAATTGAATCGGCACTCGGCCCTCATCCGCATCGCCAGCATATCCATGTAATGTAAGGGAGCAATTCCGAACCCCATCATGACGCCGCCGCCCATCGCGCGAGCTCTGCTCATTTTCTTGCGGCTTACCAGATAGAGGGCTAGGGAGGAAGCAAGTACCGCTACGAAAAAGGACTGCAACACCGTCCGCCAATCGTAGCTCACCGGAACTGGCAGCTTGAACCCCAGCATGGCGGTGAAATGCATGGACCAGATTCCAATTCCCATGGCGACCGAGCCGCAGGTCAACCATGCCGCGAAGCGCCCGCCTTTGTTAGCAGTGACGCGTCCCGCAACATCGAGGGCGGCATAAGAAGATGCGACCGCAATCACAACAGAAAGAGTGACGATAAAAGGATCGTAGGAGCCCGTCAAAGTCGTTCCCGCAGGAATCATCTTCAGAGGCCTCTGTCGCTTAGTTGTGCTGGCCTGGCAAGCTTCCTAGGACTACTCGGAGCCGAGGGGTTAAAGGATCTGGCTTAACACAAACTACGCTTCAGATTGGTAACCCCCTATATGAGGGTACGAGTCGATGCACGTGGCTCTCTTCAATGCGTCGAGGTCCCCGGGATGGCCGTGTGCTGGACCATACGCCAGGGTTTCAGTGGAGTAAAGTCTTATTCGTGGAGTGCAACCGTCGCAATCAGTCTGCGGTCACCGAGGATGGACTTAAGTTTCTGGTGCTAGAACCTCGCAAGGGTTTTCTCGAAACTTATTCTGTG
This sequence comes from Acidobacteriota bacterium, assembly GCA_013289665.1. Taxonomy (GTDB): domain Bacteria; phylum Acidobacteriota; class Terriglobia; order Acidiferrales; family UBA7541; genus Acidiferrum. Next base: position 143,524 of record JABCZN010000013.1, read on the forward strand.
GTCCTTAACTGGCCTGCGACCGTCAAGTAGCGCGTTGGAAAAGCGGCGCGCCATATCCGCACCAAAGTTAGCGTTCCACGCCCTGTTGAATCGAAAATAATGTAAGTTCTTTTGAGGCCCGAGACCATCACCGCGTGGTCCGCAGCAGTTCAAGCGCTCGCCGCCATCGTAAGCCTGATCGTCGCCGGTGTCCTTGCCTTCGTGACCTACCGGTATGTGAAGCTCACAAAGGGAATCCTCGACGAAACCAGCAAGGCCCGCGAAGCCAACGAAGATTCGGCACGCGCAGCGCTCGACAGCGTGAAGCTCATGCGCCAGCAGCTCGAGGAGCAAGCTGGCCTCGGCCACTTTATCGTGAAATCCACAATCGACAGGGCCGTCGCCGCAATCGAAGCGATCCTCCAACCAGAGCCCCTTCGAAACTTCAACGTGCTTTCGACCTGTTGCGAGCGGGGCTCGCCAACCTCTCAGAACTGATCGACCGCGACCTTCCCCCAGGGCACTCCGCTCGCAACTTGTGGGCCGTCCGAGCAAAGGAATCGCTCGAAAGCGCCCTCGCCAAATTCCACGCCGCAAAGCAGGCCATTCGCGCCTTCCCTGCGTCCGCGCTGAGTCTAGAAGATACTCCCGCGGTAAACTCATCACGCCGCCACGCTAAACTGTACTTGTGGCAGGACCGTGCATGCCGTGCCCCGGAATCGAACCCGGAGTGTCTTTGGCCCGCGCGTCATGCAGCTTCGATGCTCATAACTCGCTTTCTAACATTCTAACAATTGGATTGGAGTGCGGCTGGTAACGCCTTCCGTCGATGAGACTTAGAAGTGTGGGGATGCCGTTTCGATCCCCACCGCCCCTACCAATCTCCTTCATTCCGCATGGCTTATTGAAGCGTTTAACAACAATTGAACCATTTTGGGTTTTCGCCTCCTGGTTACGTGAAAAGAGGAAGCCAAGAACGAAGCCCAATGCCGCTCCAATGAGCAGGTGCTGCAAAAGGTGTTTGGAAGTAGCCTTGCCATCGAAGATTACGAATGCTGCAAAAAGCCATTCCCATCGTCCAGTCAAATATCTTCCATTACGTGCCGTATCTCGGCGTTCTCCACTCCACAATGCGACCGAGTTCAGGCATTCCAGTTCACCGCCTAATGTTCAATCTGGGCAGAACGGTTTTCAACTGCGCTGTGTTGCTGGTCACCTATACCAGCTGATTCACTGACACGTGTCGTGCCAGGCTTGCTCCGTTGTTACTTCGGCCTTGCACGCGAGCGCGCGGGCCCCACTTCCAGAGAATATTTACACCAAATGACTAGATGAAAGTGCGGCGGGTCAGCGACTCTCGAACCATTCCGCCAGCTGTGGGAGCGTTGAGAGAAGGGAATCCACATGTTCATAGATTTCCATATTATGAACATATGTGCTATGCTCAGAATAGGAGGATGAGCGTATGGCCTTGGCTAGGACGAGGTCCCACAAGCACTTTCAATTAGACGCGGGCAAGCTCAAGCGCGCCAAGAGGGTGCTGCGAGCAAAGACTGAAACGGAAACTATCGAGCGTGCGCTCGACGTCGTCATCACCGAACACGTGAGAAACCGGTTGACCGTCGAAGCCAACGACCGCTTCGTCAAAAGCGGCGTCAATATAAAGGATGCATACGGCACATTGGACAAATAGATGCAGCCGGTCCTCTTCGACTCTTCCATTTACATTACCGCTTTGCGAACAGGAGACGAGGCCGCCCTGTCGCTTAGGCGGTTCGCCGTCGGCTCGCCGATTTGGCTGAGCGCGGTCGTACTCGAAGAGCTATACGCCGGGATTGCCCCTCGTGGTCGGCATGTGCTGGCACGATTCGAGCGTGACTTCGAGAAGGCACGGCGAATTCTAGTACCGAACCTCAACGACTGGACACAAACCGGCAAGGTACTGGCCCGTTTGGCCGCCAAGTATGATTACGAGAAAATTGGCCAGGGCCGACTGACGAATGATGCACTGATTGCAATGAGCGCCGCCCGCCTGGGGATCACTGTGATCACCGCGAACGCGCGGGATTTCATGCGACTCGCTGAGTTCCATCCTTTTCAATGGAAAGTCCACGAGTTTCGCAGCAGCTAACGCTATCCATACGGTCCGGAGGCGTGGTGAAAGGAATTCGACATATTGAAAGTGAGCGAGTTCGTTTAGACAGCAAGTTGCCTTGCCACCCGCGCCGCGAAATTGGGCCCGTCGCCGACTCCTGGTCTATTGTTGGAAACTCGGTGAACGGGAAAAACGAGGTGGTCAGTCAGATTTGACACCATTTGACACCAATTGGAATATGGGCAGTGGCGCTACGCCTTTGACAACTCAGGACTTCTGAAAGTGGATTTCAATTTCGATCCCCACCGCCCCTACCATCCATCTTCCTGATGGATGGACACTTAACAAAAACACTCGGGGGCAAAAAGGGGCAGATTAGGCCGATGGTCCGGTCCCGGTTTTCTTTTCAGCGGCACGGGTGACAACTGCGCACGGTGATTCGAGCCTAATCGTTAAGCTAAGGCCCTTTCGAGTAAGTACAAGGTCCAATTGCGTTCATGTTTTGGGCACTGCACCAAAACTGAACCAGGTACCAGTAGTTCTGTAGTGATGCCTCTTTTATATTCTCCCTAAGGCGCTTGGCCAGTTCAGAACAATCGTTTTCACAGATCTCACCCAGTCCCTCCGAGGCTGACCTAAGCCCCCACGAAAGCTAATGAGAAGGAAGAAACAGGGTAATCGGAACTCATAGTCTGCCCGAACTTTTCCTCCTCAATGAAGTTCTGGGGTGAGTCTCAATGAGGGGCAATCACGTAGATCCGGGCAATCGAGCGCAAGTATTCTTTCCAAATCCCAAAATATGGGGTGTGCTGAAGCAGGCCGTGCTAGTTTCACTTTCGGCGCTGGCGCCTGTTTTGCTTAACGGTTGTGCGGGGATGGTAAACAGCACCAGTAACAATCCGCCGTCGACTCTTGAAATTACAAACGCACAGGCTACATCCCCGACAACCTCCACCGCTCAGATCGTTTGGACAACGAACTTTCCCTCGGACTCAACGGTCAATTATGGAACCGGCCCTTCGTTTGGATACAGTACGCCTGTCGATCCGGCAATGGTCACGAGCCATCAAATGATTCTTTCTGGTTTGGCCCCGGATACTACCTACTACTACCAGGTAACTTCGAGCGATTCGAAAGGTCACAACGGGAAAGGCGGCGGCCAACCATTCAAGACATTGGGCTTCACCATTTCCGGCACTATTAATCCTACGACGGGAGGAAGTGGGGTGACCCTGACACTCGGTGGAGCAGCGACCGCCACGACAACGGCAGACACTTCGGGGAGTTATACATTTACCGGACTGCCGAATGGGATGTATACGATTGTTCCGAATCGCTCGGGTTTTACGTTTAGTCCAAGCAGCCAGACCACGACGATCAATGGAGCCAACGTTACAGGAGAGAATTTCACGGACACGGCCGCGACTGTTGCGCCGACGATCACCACGCAACCGGCAAACCTGGCGGTGACGACAGGACAGACGGCGACCTTCACGGTGGTGGCGACGGGGACGGCTGCGCTCAGCTATCAGTGGCAGAAGAATGGAGTGAATGTCGGCGGTGCGACAGCGGCGAGTTATACTACGCCAGCAACAACGACGGCGGACAACGGGGGGACGTTCCGCGTGGTGGTGGGCAACGTAGCGGGAACCGTGACAAGTGCGGCGGCAACGTTAACAGTGACTACAGCAGTGGTGGCTCCTTCGATCACCACACAGCCGTCGAACCGCACAGTAACGGCGGGACAGACGGCCACGTTCAGCGTAGCAGCGGCGGGTACTGCCCCGTTAATGTATCAGTGGAAGAAGAACGGCACGGCCGTTGCCGGAGCAACCTCTGCTACCTACACCACCCCGGTCGCCACTTCATCGGATAGTGGTTCTTCATTCGTTGTAAACGTGAGTAACTCGGCGGGGAGCGTCACCAGCAACACTGCCACGCTCACAGTTAATGCGACAGTGCCGACGGTCAATTTCTCGCCAACCTCACTTACCTTCGGAGATCAAACAGTGGGTACGTCCAGTTCCGCGGAGTTCGTGACTTTCACCAATACTGGCGCGGGCACGCTCACCATTGGCACCGCATCAATCACTGTGGACTTTTCTTCTACCGGGCAAGGAACCTGCTCCAGTTCTTTGGCTGCGGGAGCGAGTTGTACCATGGGCGTCAAGTTCACGCCGACCGCGACGGGCACTCGAACCGGGACACTCACCGTCTATGACAATGCCTCGAGTGCGCCACAGGTGGTGGCCTTGGCAGGTACAGGTGTTCCGGCTCCTTTGACCATTGCTACGACCAGCGTACAGGGCGGGACCGTGGGGCAAGCATACAGCACACAATTGAACGCTGCGGGCGGGACATCTCCTTACACTTGGTCTGTCAGCTCCGGTTCTCTCTCGACAGGACTCAGTCTTTCCGCTGCTGGAGTGATCAGCGGAACGCCAACCACAGCCGGGTCTTCCACTTTCACGGCAACCGTCACCGATGCCAGTTCCCAGACGATCGGCAGCAGTTTCACCTTGACAGTGGCAAACCCGATTGCCACCGCGTGCGCACTTTATGTTTCACCTACCGGGTCGGACTCCAATCCGGGCACACTCTCCAACCCGTTGCAGACCGCACAGAAGGCTTTCGATTCGGCCACCGCAGGCCAAACCGTTTGCTTCCGCGCGGGCACCTATCCGCAATACATTGCCGCCACCACCGGTTTCAACCAAGTGGAAGGCAATTCCGGCACTCCGGGTAATCCCATTGTGTTCACTAACTACCCCGGCGAAATCGCCTTGCTCCAGGGCTCGACGCGCGTCAATGGCTCCTATGTGACCTTCCGGGGCACACCGAATAACACGCCAAACTGCAGCGCCACCAATCCCTGCGGTCTCATCTTTGAGGGCTCAACCGGGTATGTTCTCGGAGCAGTCAGCATCTGCTGCGCATCCAACTACAATTCTCACTTTGTCCTCTTCGACCACGTGGAAATTCGGAAGGGCAGTTATCACGCTGGTATCTACGAGGAAGGCTGCAACAACGCCATTCTCGGCAGCTACGTCCATGACAATGGGCTGCAGGATCGCAACGAGGACAATGGCATCTATTGGTCGGTGACCCCGGCCGGCTGCACCAACGGCGGGCTCATCGCCAACAACCTGGTCGAACACAACTACTCTAAGGGCATACAGCTCTACGACGGAGGTTCTGGGACCGAACCCGCCTTCGTCACCGTCACGGAGAACACTTCGGTCAATAACGGTAACCTCGGTGCCGTGGTCTGGGGCGACCACAACGTCTTCGTGAACAACATCCTTTACAACAATAACAACCTCAGTGGTGGTGCCGCTGCGGGTGCGCAAGCCGGTCTCTACACCGGAACCTCCACCGTGGATCACAACGTCACCTTCAACCCCGCCAACCCTTCCGGTCTGGGGTGGTACAACCCCGGGGGTTGCTGCATCACGAACAACCAGACTGCCGACCCGCTCTTCCTCAGCCCATTGGAGCTGAACTGGCACATCCTTGCCTCCAGTCCGGCCATTGGTTTTAGCAACCTGAGCTACGTCCAGCCCGTGGACAAGGACGGCGTCTCACGCGCTAATTCACCCGCGGCGGGTGCCTACCAGCACTAACCGAAGTTCGTCACTGAACTGTATTTTTTGATTTTTTCGCAGGTAGTTCGCCGGGAAGTTCTTACCGGTCAACAACGCACGCTCTGAAAGTCGATGTAGTGAAAACCTACCCCCTTGTTT
>JABCZN010000014.1 GCA_013289665.1 Acidobacteriota bacterium
CGAAACGTGTGGCTTCAAAAGATCGTATAGCCAGGTGGCCGAGGTTCCTTCTTCAAACGTGACGTGCAAGTCTCCGCGCAGCCCGTCGATACACTGCAGAATCGTGTTGGCTTTCGTCTCGATGACGCATTCCATCACGATCTTTCCGGCAGCATTCATCACCGCGATCGAGATGCTTTCCTTGTGCACGTCCATACCGATATATTTAGTGCTAGTCATAAAGGGTGCCCTTTCTGGATGGGTTGAGCCGAACACTCAAAACCCTACTCCAAAAGGGGCGCCCTTTTATATTGCGTTCTAGAACTCGGTTGGGCTGAATGCCGAAAAAAGATCGGCATTGAGCCGAAGGAAAGCTGTTTTCTCTTGACATTCCCTCTTATAGGACTTCTCCGGTAACGGCGTTTCCGGTAAAGCGCTAGCGTTTACAGGGAGGTCGTTCCTGGGATTGTTGCTGTTGCCATACGGCTTTATTTAGTGGAACGCAAGAGTGCCATCGGACCAATAGGGCACTTCGATTGGGACGGTCCGCAGCGGCGGCAGCTCTTTGTTCAGTGGACTATCCGGTTTGTCAGGGTCCGGGAACCACATAGACGTGGAAGAAATGGGTGAGTTCGGATCATTGGCGTCCAATTCAGCAGGATCTTTCATCGGCAAGAAAAACATCACGTGGCATAAATTGTGTGAATGGCCCAAATGGGTAAGGTATGCATCCTTGGACATCATATAGCTCATTGCCCCCGGCTCCACCGGCGGAATCTCCTTCTTCGCATACGCCTCTTGAATGCCCGCGATGCGCTCTTTTACAGAGGTCACTCCAGTCAGCGTCATTTGCGTCAGCTTGCGATAAATCGGAAGGATCGACCGCACAGCCGCTGGATTGAGGCAAATCGCCCCTCTCTGCTTCGGACTCCAGACGTCATAAAAGTCAATGCTGGCCGTCCATGACGGCCCCGCCATGCACACAAAACCATTCGTACCTTTGACCGCTGTTTCCCAGCCTTTGGGCGTCAGCACCAAAACAGACGCATCCTTTGAAATGCCCTCCGGAGCGGCGCTTCGCGCCAGCGCGATTGCCGCATTCCGGTCCATTAAATACTGCGAAAGTGGCAGCATCTTCGGATAGGGCCTCTCTGCCTCCTGTGCCCGCGTGCTCGCAGTCATGCTCAGCAAACTCACTAGCGCGATCGCTCCCACCGCAACTCTAGCTGCAATCTTTTCGATCTTTGCAAATCGCATCATTCTCCTTTTCGTTTCCTTCCTGCCGAAGATGTGTCCGCAACTGCTCAAGGCTCGATGCTTCGCTTGCTCATGGCTGCCGATCCCACGGTTCAGACCATGTGGACGCGTCGATGCCGCTGCCGTGTGGTTCAGCACGTTGGTGAAGTCAAAATACACCGCCCCGCGGACTCTACTGCTGCTGAGACACGTTGCAACCGGAGGTCCAAACTCAAACCCTGTCATTTTGCAGTGTCTTAGGGCAGCGTTGATCTGCCGGAATTATGAGTTTCTGGATGACTCTTGGGAGAATAGTGTGTACACGTCAGTTTTTACATCTCTGGGTAATCGTCTGCCAACGACTTTCAGATTCGGCCGTGGTTCTGTACGCCAGTCGTAGCCTTGCCGCCAAATGAAGAGCTTCTGCTTGAAGTTCGGGTCATTCGGAGCATGCGACGGCAAAGTAATGCCCGACCATGCGCCACTCAAAACTCCAGCAAGGTCCTGGTAAGCCCTGACTGCGTCTTCGAACGCGTCGCTAGTGCAGGAACTTGTCTGCGACGACTTCTTGATTTGAAAGGACTTATCAACAAGTTCCTGGAGAGTCGGCTAACCGGACATCTGGGTCCCAGTACCCAAGTCATGGAAACACGAGCAGGCTTTGCCGCGTATAGAAGATCGGAGGGCAAGGATGAGGGGCCCACTGACCTATCCGCCGGAAATAGTGATCGAGAACAAGATCGATCTCCCACCTGAGTACGAGACTCCAGTGGACAATGACAAGTGGATGAGCGCGGAAGTCTGCTTTGAGCTTGTCGTGTTTGCAATCGAGCTTGTGGGCAACCTCCTCGACCGTCTGTAACAAATGACGGAACGCAAGAAGCGCAAGCACCAAAGTACTAGCCTCCACACATTGTAAGAGGGCGCCCCTAATTCGCTGTTGCTATTTCTGCGGGACCAATTTCAGCGGAATCAATTTCAGATTCTCAGGTAACGCGGCGACCAGTGCTTTCTCGTCTCCGTGAAGGATGTAGGGCGTTGTTCTCGGAATCCTCCAAGTCCCGAGAGGACAACGAATGCCAGAAAAACATTTGTCGCACCAGAAATACCATTTTGCCCACATCTTCCCGTCGATTGCGTCGTTCGGTTTAGCCAACCAAAGCGTTGTGAAAGAACCGCTGCCGCACTTGGGACACACCTGAGGTGAATACCCCATCTGAACCAACAGAAACTCCGCGTATTCCGGTGAGAATTGCCTCCGGATTCTTTCAACAAGCTCTTCGCGGTTGATGTATCCAACTTTGCTCTTTCCGTCCATGTTGGGCCTCGACGTAGAGATTCGTGGCAAAGAAAAAGTAGCGTAAAACCGACTGTGGAAGCATGCGCCTGATTAAAGCGGTGGTCTCAATGGGTCGACGCAACACTCAGCTAGTGTAGTGTCCCGTAAGTTCCTTTGCTGCGCAGAACGTAATAAGTAGAATCCCTGCAAACGATTGGCAGCGACGAGTTAGCCCAATTATTTTCGGGACACCACACTAGAACCCACTTTGCATTGAAAACAAAAGCTAAAATCGCTCGCTAGGTTAGATCAGCTGGAACGCTACCCAAACAGATCGGTCCTCCTGGGGAAGTATTGTCGGATCAACTGATTAGATGGTGTTGCATCGACCGTTTGAACCGGCACGGCTAACCGGAAACTTGAAATTCAGCGGACCGCAGCCCCTCTACTTTGCGGCTGTGATTTCGTTGGTGACTTTGCCGTTGCCATCGAGGAACTGAACAACCGCCACGCCATCGGCGTTGACGCGCAGGACGAGGCGATCGCGTCCGTCGGAATCCTTTATGCGTAACGATGCGGATTTATCGGGCGAACGCCCGAGGTAAATACGATTTGCGTCGCCGCTATGTGTAGCGAAGAACTTCTTCCATTCCTTTTCCTGCTGCTCTTTGGGCAACTTGTCGATGCGCAGCTTCGCGTCGTACGCTTCCTGAATTGGGTAATCGCCGCGTTCGCCGATGCGAATCGCTGAGAATGTCTCCTGATCTTCGCGGCCGGAATCAATAGCGAAAATCTGATCCTGCTCGTATTGGTCGAAACTCAAATGAGCGTGATTCTGAATCGTGCCGTCTTTCTCTTTCAGGCCACTGAAAATCAGGCCACCCATTTCCGAACCGTCGTCGTTGACGAAAAGCATTCCGGCTGCATCACGGCGATCCGGACGCGGGTACTCTTTTTTGCGCGTGTACGCACCAGGAAAGCTTTCGCGATTCGAAATAATCAGGCGCGGCGTGCCATCGGGCTCGACGAAATCGATCCGATGCACGGTAAGGATGTCGAACGTTGCGTTACGCGTCGTTGCGAAACCACACAGCAAGGTCACGGCGAACGCGATTGTTACAACGGCGGAGTAAATTACAAGAAATCGGGGATCGGAGAGTGTTTTCATCGGAGCCTCCCAAAACGGCAGAACCCTGAGATGAGTATCACAATAACGGCAACAGCGATACGGATCGCATCTAGAGTTTCGAACGGAACTAACTCCTGATTATTCGTGCCGGTTCAGGCGGTCGATGCAACACTTGCTTGAAGTTTACTCGCTGGAGTTTGGAATCCTAGAGTTTTTCTTGGTCGTTGATTCAAGCGCAGCGAGACCTGGTCGAGCTGCGCTTGAATGATGGGAGCTAGATCCGTACCGCGCGGAAAGTATTGCCGCAGCAGCAAATTTGTATTTTCGTTTGTTCCACGCTGCCAGGGGCTTTGCGGATCACAGAAGTAAACTTGCACATGCGTCGCGACCGTGAACTCCTTGTGCCTGGCCATCTCCAGTCCGCGGTCCCACGTCAGCGAGCGCCGCCGGACGGCGGGAGCAATCCCACCGTAACGCGACACCAGGCAACGAATGGACGAATGCTCCTTGCCAAAGGCGCGCCCGATCTCATGCAACGTCTGCCCCGCTTTCCAACGACGCCACACGTCGAGCTTCTGCTCCGCCGAAAGCCCAAACCGTCTTCCTCGTCTCATAAACACCACCTTTGAAAACAGCTTTATACCATATGGTGTTGCATCGACCGCCTGAACCGGCACGACTTATCGGGGGTTAGTAAGATCGCGTTGGTATAAAATCTCACTTGGTGACTGGCGAAAGACCTGGCCAGTCGTCACAACCGAATCGGGGTGAGATCGGGGTGAGTATGTCGCAAGCGCCAGACCAAAACCTGCTTGACGCTCTGTTGGACTCTTGGGACCGGAACAACACCATCCTGCTCAACTTTCTCCGCGCTCTCCCTGAGGGCGGGCTGGAGGCCAAGGCGGTGGAGGGAAGCCCATCCATCGCAAAGATGTACACACACATCCACTTTGTACGACTCGTGTTCGTCTTCGAGGACGCACCCGAGTTTGCCAGAAAACTCCCCGAGGAAGAATGGGCAGTCGAGCGTGACACGGGTCGCATCGCGCAGATGCTGAATGCTAGCGCCACTGCTGTACGAGACGCGGTAAAGAGCAGAATCGAGACAGGCAGGGAAATGCAGCTTCACTACGACCACCCGGTCCTCTTGCTCCAGCACATGATTTGGCACGAGGGCTATCATCACGGACAAATGAAACTGGCCCTCAAGGCGGCGGGCACACCGATGAGTGACAAGGAAGCCGGGCCGCTTACATGGGACGTGTGGATGTGCAAGAAGTAAGCGATTCATAGAGCTCTCAACGTAAAGACCGCCACGCCTCCAACAGCGCGGCTACAGACTCTTCCCGGCGAATTGTTACGAGCATTTCTCGCCTGCGATTCACTCGGGACCATATAATGGGTTTTTCATTACTGACGGAACGGAAGAGGAAGAGACATCGGTGATGGTCGTCCGGAAAAGTGGCTCATAGTACCTACGGATGACAGCCGAAGAATGTTCAGTACGTGAGTGCTGCGACGAGCCAGAGTGCCGCCAGCCCGAAACAAGCTAGCGATGCAGGGAGCCGAGCCGGACCCTTACCAATCAATGCTAGAACCAAGACGAGTATCGAGGCTAAGAATCCAAATCCAGAGCTTTTCATCGCGAGCGAATACTTTGTGCCGCTTTCAGGCGTGCCGCCCGCAACCGCCACCACTAACACGACAACCAGACCAATGACGGAAGCGAGTATCAGCCCGACGAAGACCGAAACTGTTCTCCATGCGGGAGAGTCCGGGTTTGAACGCGATTTCAGCCATGCTGCCCATGCCCAAATCAAGGCGGGTGCGGGAAGGATGTAACCAGAGAGGCCTAACACCGTAATCAAAATGCCGCCCATCATCATGCCTCAACGCGCCAGTATGGCGCAGAATCATGCCACTTCTCAAGCAGCCCACTCGTAGCTCCTGATAAGCACGGCTAACCGGAAAAGTTGCTCAAAGTACTGGGGCAAGTACCGGGGGAATTTTAGGGCTTTAGCAAGGTCAACGAGTAAATTGTCGATTTAAATGCTCCCAATTCCTTTGCGCTCGCCTCTGACTTCTGAGTGTTCATCGAAACAGAAAATAGCACCGGTTTTTGGGAACCCGGATTTACGTAGGCGACGTACTCGTAAAATTTCCCGGGAATGTAAAAGACCTTCCCCAAACAGAGGTAGCTCGCATTTGTCGCGGTGATGTCTTTAAATTGAACTTTCGGGTATTGCGCTCTGTAAGCTCGCATGTCCTCCTCTAGGTCCGCACGGGTGTTCTCGTCTACCTTTTTGTTCACACGGACTCGGATTAGACCGGAGATGCTGTCGAGCGGTTGACCGGCTTCGTGGAGAACCACATTGGATTCAAATTTTTGAGAATTTGTGATGTCCCCATTCCAGCCAGGAGGCTCTTTTACGCTGAACATGAAGTTCTCGCCATAGACGAGTAACTGGTCGAGTTTCTGCTGGGCAAGACTAGGCTGAATCACCCAAGCCAAAGCGATTAGGTAGGCGCAGAATCGGCTCGCAGTGAGAACTTTTGCAATACTCGGATTCACAAACCAATGCTAGCGTCTTTCGATTTTCCGAGAAATTGTTCTTGGGTTCAGTTGCTTCGTGGTGGTCAACTCCCGATTTGTCGGTAACCGGAAAGGTTCGTTGTAGACGACAGGGTGCACTCGCTGCCCGAGCGCCATAATGCAGGCCGCGCCCTCTCTCCCGAAGATCAAGCGAAGCTCATCACTGCCGCTGGGGAAAGTCGCTCACCTGCCCTATTTCCCCTGTTCCTGCTCTCCCTCGATACCGGAATGCGAGCGGGGGAAGTCAGGGCCATGCGCCTACGCGACCTCCATTTGACTTGGGACGAGAGGCAGATTACGAGCGGGGAAGTGATTGTCCCCAAGAGCAAGACGGCGGCGGGAACAGGCCGCTTGATTCCCCTCTCCAAGAGAGTGTGCGCCTCTTTGAGTTTTTGGATGGGCTATTCCCCCAACGCAACACCCGACAGCTACCTGTTTCGCTTCTACCAGGTCGGCATCGGTGGGGATTCGCGGACGGTCACGATGTACGACGTTGATCTGAGCCGCCCGATGGGTTCTTGGCGTAAGGGCTGGCTTGAGGCTTGTAAGAGGCAGGAGTGTCCTACCTCTGGCATGACCTGAGGCATACCTTTGTTACGCGCCTTGCGGAGCACCCGGACGTTTCCGAGCAGACCATTCGCGCCTCGGCCGGGCACGTCAGTAATCAGATGCTTCAGCATTATTCCCACATCCGTTCGCGGGCGAAACAAGCCGCGATTCGCACCCTCGAAGATCAATCGATTGAACCCATTTTGCCGGAGCATGGGCAAAGAATCGGGCAAAGTGGCCGGAACGCTCAGGACGAAACAGAGGCTAAGTTGCAGGAAACAAATGGTGGGCCCGCCAGGATTTGAACCTGGGACCAACGGATTATGAGTCCGCTGCTCTAACCGCTGAGCTACGAGCCCCCTGATAATAAAGGATTTATTGGCCCATTTAAAATGACCTCAACAATTTTGCGTCATTCTTGCGTTGCAGTCTACCCAAATTCGGCGATCGCTGCTCTTCCTTCCATCACAAATGCGCCTCCTGATAGGAACGACCCTCCGGTCTATTGATCGGTGAATATCGGCAAACTCGGCCGGAGGGTGGAGCACCTAGAAAAGGACGTCTCCGCAGCCTGCTTTTCTATGGGCCAAACCTGTATTTCCGACGGGCGGTCAGGCTCGTTTCGTTTCCTGAAGAATATTTCCGCCATCGACAACGAGAATCTGCCCGGTGATATACGACGCGTCTTTCGAAGCCAGAAACGCCACCGCTGCCGCCACTTCTTCCGGCCGGCCCGCCCGTCCGAGCGGCGTGTATTTGGCTGCCACCAACTCTTCCGGCAGCGAAGAGCCGGTCTGAATCCAACCCGGCGCCACGCCGTTAATCGTGATTCCGTCCAGCCCGTGCTCGATCGCAACAGCCCGCATCAACCCGTCCATGGCGCCCTTGGCCGCACCGTAAGCGCCTGAACCGGAGTTGCTCACCAACGGACCCGTTACTGACGTCACATTCACAATCCGGCCGTATTTCTGCTTCTTCATGATCGGCAAAACCGCTCGCGTCATCAGAAACGCAGTGCTAAGCGTCATCGCCACCTGCCGCTGCCAGTCCGTGTAGCTGATATTTTCGACCGTGGTGATTCCAGGTTGATTGCCGTTCTGCGCCATCCCGGCGTTGTTCACCAGGATATCAATCCGGCCGGTGCGCTTCAGAATCGTTCCCACCACCTCACGAACACGCGATTCCTCCGTCAAATCTGCAACAAAGGGAAACACGCGTTCACCTGATGGATCAAGTTGTTTGGCTGTTGCGTGGATGCGTTCGGAAGTGGCGCCGATGGCCGCGAACGCGCCTTCGCGCAAAAGGTGCCGGGCGATGGCGAAGCCGATGCCGGTGGCACTTCCCGCGCCCGTGACAACTGCCGTTTGGCCCTGCAGCGGAAGGCTCATTCTTGGGGGGAATTACCCTTTGATTCCGCCGATACACAGATACTTAATCTCAAGAAATTCCTCGATGCCATATTTCGAACCTTCGCGCCCAAGGCCCGATTCCTTCACGCCGCCGAACGGGGCGACCTCCGTGGAAATAATTCCCGTGTTGATGCCAACAATTCCGTACTCCAGCGCTTCGGCAACGCGCCAGACGCGCGCTAGGTCGCGCCCATAGAAATACGCGGCCAGGCCGAACTCCGTGTCATTCGCAAGAGTGACCGCCTCCGTCTCCGTCTTGAAACGGAAGAGCGGCGCAACGGGCCCAAAGGTCTCTTCGCGGGCGACCGCCATCTGCGTGGTCGCGTTCACCAGGATGGTCGGTTCAAAGAAACGCCCGCCCAGTGCGTGGCGGTGCCCTCCGGCAACGACCTTGGCTCCCTTCGAAACCGCATCCTTAATATGGCTCTCCACTTTCTCCACGGCCGCGTTGTCAATCAGCGGCCCTTGCGAAGCCCCCGCTTCCAGCCCCGGCGCGGGCTTCAACTTCTTCACCGCCGTCACCAATTTTTCCGCAAACGCATCGTAGACGGAATCCTGCACCAGCACGCGATTCGTGCACACGCAGGTTTGCCCGGTGTTGCGGTACTTCGAGGCAATCATGCCTTCCACCGCTGCGTCCAGATCCGCATCCTCAAACACAATGAACGGCGCATTCCCTCCCAGTTCGAGCGAAAGCTTCTTGATCGTTCCTGCGCACTGCGCCATTAACACCTTTCCCACTTCCGTCGAGCCCGTGAACGAAAGCTTTCGCACAATCGGATTCGACGTCAGCTCCGCGCCGATTTCCTTTGCCGATCCGGTGATCACGTTCAGCACGCCCTTTGGCACGCCCGCCCGCTCGGCAAGCTCCGCCAGCGCCAGCGCCGAGAAGGGAGTCTGCGCCGCGGGCTTGATCACCACCGTGCATCCTGCCGCCAGGGCTGGCCCGGCCTTCCGCGTGATCATCGCCAGCGGAAAATTCCACGGAGTGATGCAAGCCACCACGCCAATTGGTTGTTTCAGAACGACGATCCGTTTATCCGCCTGGTGACCTGGAATCGTGTCGCCGTAAACGCGCTTGGCTTCTTCTCCAAACCATTCCAGAAACGCTGCCGCATATCCCACTTCTCCGCGCGATTCGGCGAGTGGCTTCCCTTGCTCCAGTGTCATCAGCCGCGCCAGGTCCTCCTGGTTCTCCATCATCAGGTCGAACCACTTGCGCAGCACATTCGCGCGCTCCTTCGCGGTCCGCGAGCTCCATGGCTTGAAGGCCTCATTCGCCACTTCAATCGCGTGCCGCGTTTCCGCCGCGCTCAACTTGGGAACTTTGCCGATGATTTCGCCGGTCGCGGGATTATCCACTCCAACCGTGCCGCCGCCCGCTGCCTGCACCCACGTTCCATCCACGTAGCAGGCTTCGCGGAACAATCGCATGTCTTTCAGGTCAACGGCGGCGACCGCCGGATTTGTGGCCGTGCTGGACATAAAACACCTCGTTCTTTCCTAATCGCGCGAAACGCCCGGTTCGTTTCAATTGCGTCCCTGCTCCCGGCGGCAGGATTTATGCGTGTGAAAGGGCAAACTGCTTTTGCTCCGAGACGACCGCCAAGCCCGCCTCCAGCACGTCCAGTCCTTCCTCCAGTTGTTCGTCTGTAACCACCAGCGGCACCAGGATGCGCACCACATTGCCGTACGTTCCGGCCGTGATGGTGATCAATCCGTGTTCGTAGGCATAGCGCGAAAGCTCCTTCGTCTGCGGGCCGGCAGGTTCGCGAGTCTCCCGGTTGCTGACCAGTTCAATCGCGCACATGCCGCCGAGGCCGCGCACATTGCCAACCAGCGGCCACTTCTGCTGCCAGGCCCTGGCGCGTTCTTCGAAACGTTTTCCAATCGCCGTGGAACGCGCCAACAACCCGTCTTTCTCAATCGTTTCAAGCGCAGCGAGCGCCGCCACGCAAGATGCCGGATTCCCGGCAAAAGTGCTGCCGAGCCCGCCGGGAATCGGCGAATCCATAATCTCCGCGCGGCCGGTGACCGCGGCGATCGGCAGGCCGCCGCCCAGCGATTTCGCGGTGATCAACAGGTCCGGCTCAACACCATAGTGTTCAATCGCAAACATTTTTCCGGTGCGCCCGATGCCGCTCTGGACTTCGTCCGCAATGAACAGGATTCCATGCTTGTCGCAGATCTCGCGGATCACCGGGAAAAACTCTTTAGGCGGCACGACAAAACCGCCCTCGCCCAGCACCGGCTCCGCAATGATCGCCGCCACTTGATCCGCCGCAACGACCCGCTTGAACGTATCCTCCAGATGATGCGCACACGTCATCTTGCACGACGGATAGGTCAGCCCGTACGAGCAGTGATAGCAGTTGGCATACGGGATGCGATAAATTTCCGGCGCAAATGGGCCGAATCCCACTTTGTACGGGTTGGTCTTGCTCGTCAGCGTCATCGTCAGCAGCGTCCGCCCGTGAAACGCATCCTCAAAGCAGATCACCGCCGGCCGCTTGGTGTGCGCGCGGGCGATCTTCACCGCGTTTTCCACCGCTTCCGCCCCGGTGTTCACAAAGAAGGTTTTCTTCGTGCCGCTCATCGGCGCCAGCGAATTCAGCTTTTCCGCTAGGGCGATGTACGACTCGTACGGCGTCACGCCGAAGCACGTGTGCAGGAATTTCTCCAGTTGCTCGCGCACGGCTTTTTCCACCCGCGGCGCCCGATGCCCGACGTTCAGGCATCCAATGCCGCCCGCGAAATCCAGGTAGCGGTTTCCGTCGACGTCCTCGATCCATGCGCCCTCGGCCTTCGCCGTAAAAATCGGCGTCACCAATTGCGGTCCGCGCGGAATCGCGGCTTCGCGGCGCGCCACCAGCGCTTTGGATTTTGGCCCGGGAACTTCGGTGCGCAATTGAATGGTCTTCATGGTTCTCACTTCCCTCTTCTCGATTCAGATAATTTTCCGAGCTCAGTACCAGCCGATCGGAGTTTCATCAAGATTGACGTACACCTGCTTGGTCTCCAGATATTCTTCCAGTCCCCACGGCCCAAGTTCCCGCCCGAACCCCGACTGTTTGTAGCCGCCCCACGGCGCTTCCACGTAGGTGGGCTGCATATGATTCACCCAGATAATTCCCGCGCGCATCGACTTTACGATGCGGAAAGCCTTGAAGATGTCACGCGTCCAGACCGCGCCGGCAAGTCCGTACGGCGTATCGTTGGCGATCTTGATCGCGTCCGCTTCGTTCTCGAACGGAATCACCGTGGCCACGGGGCCAAAAATCTCTTCCCGCGCGATGCGTGCGGTGTTGTCCACGTCATAGAAAATCGTCGGCTCCACATAAAATCCCTTGCCGAAGGCCTTCGCCCGCCCGCCACCGGTCGCCGTCTTCGCTTCCTTCTTCCCGATCTCCATATACGAGGTTACGCGGTCGTATTGCTCCCTGCTGACCAGCGGCCCCATCTTGGTGTCGCGGTCGAGCGGCGCCCCCAGCTTGATGTGCTTGGCCTTTTCCGTCATGGCATCGACAAATTTCGAGTAAATCTTTTTCTCAACCAGAATGCGGCTGCCCGCGGAGCACACTTCTCCCTGATTGATGAACACGCCGAAGAGCGCACCGTCCACCGCGGCTTCCCAATCGGCGTCAGCAAAAAAAACGTTGGGCGATTTTCCGCCAAGCTCCAGCGTCACGCGCTTCAGCGTATCGGCCGCGCTTTTCACGATGATCTTGCCCACTACCGCGCTGCCGGTAAACGCAATCTTGTCCACCCCCGGATGCGCCACCAGCGCCGCTCCGGCGATTTCTCCGGTGCCGTTCACCACATTCACCACGCCCGGCGGCAAGCCAACTTCCTCCAGCCAGTTTGCAAACTCCAGTGCCGTCAGCGGCGTCTGTTCCGCCGGCTTCAACACGCAAGCGCATCCCGCCGCAATCGCCGGCGCCAATTTCCACGCCGCCATCAGCAACGGATAGTTCCAGGGAATAATCTGCCCCGCCACGCCGACGGGCTCGCGAAGCGTAAAACTCAACGCGTTCGCGGGAACGGGCATCACGCTGCCGTTCACCTTATTGGCCAGGCCGCCGTAGTATTCAAAACACGTCGCCACGTCGCCGATGTCATATTCTGCTTCCACAATCGGCTTGCCGGTATTGCGCGATTCCAGCTCCGCGAGTATCGGCTGGTTCTGCCGGATCTTTTCCGCCAGCTTGAACAGAATGCGCCCGCGATCCTGTGCCGTCGTTGCCGGCCACGGGCCAGAATCAAACGCCGCCCGCGCCGCCTTCACCGCCTTGTCCACGTCGCCCGCACTCGCGGCCGCAACGTTTGCAATCACTTCCTCGGTGGAGGGATCGAAAACGGGGAACGTCTCGCCCGTGGAACTCGAGACCCACTGGCCATTGATGTAATTCTGGTAAGTTTTCACCGCGGGTTTCGCTGGACTGGACATAAATCTCCTCCCCACCCCAAATTCAGGCCGGCGTCGAGCCTTCCGCCAACTTCCGCGCCGCTTTCCGGCTCCCATACACGAAAAAGAAAAATGCCGCCAGGCCGATGAAGCCGATCGTGCCGCCAAACATCCAGATTTCGTAGGAAAGCAGCGAAGTGATCTGCTGCGCCGGGAAAAACGCCAGCGCGATGCCCAGGACGGTCGTCAGCATCCCACAAACGCCGGCAAACACCAGCGTCCCGCGGCCGTAGTGGCCGCGTACAAACTTTTCATCGAACGCGATTTTGAGCAGCGCCCCGAACATATAAAGAAACGGTATCAACTGCAGCACCACCGCCAACGATAGCAGACGCTGAAACGATTCCTGGACGCCCGATCCAACCAGCACAAAATTCAGGATTACCAGAATCAGCGAAACCCCGGCGTGCACCAGCAGTGCCGGATACGGAGTGGCGTACTTCGGATGAATCCGCCCCAACCACGACGGCAGATACGAGTCGAGGCCCGCGACAAACGGAATTCGCGCCGATCCGCCAAGCCACGCCGATCCAATGCCCGCGATTGACAAGCTCAACATGAACGCAAACGGCGCTACAATCCACGACACGCCCACCTTTGCCGCCATGTGGCTGACCGCCTGCACAATTCCCTGCAGCACGCTGATGCTGTCCTTGCTGACGGCAACCAGCAACGTCAAAGTCGCGCCGACGTAAAGCAGCCCGGAAAACAAACCGCCCCAGGCCACCGCGCCCGGCAACGTCTTTTGCGGATTTTCAATCTCGTCGCCCATGATCGAGGCAAGCTCCAGCCCGACCAGTCCAAAGCAGATCACGCCAAACGAATTCAGCACAAACCGCGGATTCGCCGGAATTCGGAAGTCCGCCCAATGAATGGACGTGCCAAACCGCAGGCACACCACCACCCCAAGCCCCATCAGCAAGAACGCCGCGACGAACGTCCCGATGCCGCCAAGATTATTGATCCACTTGCCCACGCCAAGTCCCATGATATTCAGGATCACCAGCAGGCTCAGCAGCACCACGCTCGCCGCCAGCGCGAACGGCTTGTTGTCCCCCAGCGACGCATGCCCCGGCCCCAGCACAAAAACAGAAACGCCGACGAAATACAGCATGATCGTCGGCACGTACATCATGTTGTTGGTCCAATAACACCAACCGGAAAGAAAGCCGTGGAAGTCGCCGAACACTTCCTTGGCCCAAAGATAGACTCCGCCTTCGCCCGGATACCGGTGCGCCAGTTCGATCACCGCGATCCCCTGCGGCCAGAAAAATAAAATCAATGAAATGATCCACAGCCAGATGGTGACGCCGCCATTCGCGGCAATTGAAGGCAAAACATTCAGGTTGAAGACGGCAACAACAAAAAGGAGCACGAGGTCGCGCTTGCCGAGTACCCGCTTCAGGTGCGTGGTTCCGTTGGCAGCAGGCAAAACTTCCGCCTCCGCGGGCGCGGCCTCGTAACTCAAGCTGTGGTCTCCTTAGTGTCCGGCCGCGCCTACGAACTGCGCGCCGCGTTCCTGCTGAGCCTTGGCAAGGCCGGGGGCGACCTCTTCAAAAACAGCAAGGTGCTTGTCGATGTCGGCTTCCGTGTGTTGCACGGAGATGGTCCACTGCTCGTCCCACCAGTACGGCATCGCCAGCACGCCGCGATTGACCATGCCAAACCAGAACTGCCGCCAGATATCCACGTCAATCTTCAGCCAGTCGCGGTAGTTGCGAATTTCCTGCGGATAGAACATCAGCGCGCCATTCACGCCCGCACTCGCGACGTAGGCCTGCACGCCGTTTTTCTTGACGATGGCGCGATATCCTTCGGTCAGCTTCGTGCCGAGCTTGCCAACGTGCGCATAGTTCTCACGCGTCAGAACTTCGCGGAAGACCGCAATCCCCGCGGCCATCGCAAAGCGATTCGTATTGTACGTGCCGCCGTGGAAAACCTTGTGCTGGACGATCAGGTCCATCACTTCCCGGCTTGCGCCGAACGCCGCCAGCGGCACGCCGCCGCCGATGGATTTTGCCAGCGTGATCATGTCCGGCTTCACGCCGAAATATTCGCTGGCACCGCCCCAGCCAAGCTTCGCGCCGGTCTTCACTTCGTCGAAGATCAGCAACGCGCCGTGCTTGGTCGAGAGCGCGCGCAGGCCTTCGAGGAAGCCGGGTTGCGGCATGCACAAGCCGACGTTCATCAGGATAGGTTCCAGGATGATCGCCGCAATTTGTCCCGGAAACTGCTTGAAGCGGTTTTCGACGCTGCCAAGATCGTTGAAGGTGGCCACCGTGACGTTGTCGAGAACCGACTTGATGACGCCGAGTCCGCCCGGAACCGAATTCGGCGCATGAATGTCGCCGGCGTCTTCGAGCTTCGGCTTCACGCTGACGAGCGCCGTGTCGTGCAGTCCGTGATACGCGCCTTCAAAGCGCAGGATTTTGTCGCGGCCCGTAGCCGCCCGCGCGATCCGGCACGCATGCATGGTTGCTTCCGTGCCGCTGTTGCCGAATCGCACCATCTCCACCGGATACCGCGCGCAAATCTCTTCCGCCAGCTCCAGTTCCATGCCATGCGGCATGCCGAACGTGGTACCGCTGTCGGCCATCAGTTTCACTGCTTTCACGACCGCGGGATGCCCATGCCCGGCCATCAGCGTGCCGAAGCACAGGTTGTGATCGATGTATTCGTTGCCGTCGATATCCTTGATCTTGCTGCCGTGCCCTTCCGCCACAAAAATCGGATAAGGATCATACGCGCGGTAATTGCTGGCTACGCCCAGCGGAATGCGTTTCTGCGCTTTCTTGTGCGCTTCCGCCGATTTCGGCGTGCGCTTCTCGTAGAGAGCGATTTCCTTCTGAAGTATGTCGTGCATTTGCTGCTCCATCCAGGTAGGCCTTCTTGAAGCGGTCACCTGTGGCAGGTCTATTCCCTGCGGTCAGTGTAGGGGCGACTCGTGCCGCCTCTGTGTAGGGGCGGCTCTATGCCGCCTCTTTCAGCGAGGAAAACAGCGCGGTTCCTGCGGCGAACTACGCTTACTAGTTTACGCCCTTTTCGCAATTTCCTGCACCGCGCGGGCGTCCTAGGCGGCCCCGTTGCAACTCTTGGCGCGGAAACGCCCCGGCCTGGATCGGGCGCTTCCGCGCAACAGTTGGCTCTTCCAGACCTCAGAAGAGAATCTTCAAGGCAAACTGCATCACGCGCGGATCGCGTAACTTCAGGACTTGCCCGAAGGTCGAGTCCGTGAAGTTTCCGTCCGGGTTTTCGAATTCCGTGTGATTCCAGGCGTTATAGAATTCCGCCCGGAATTCGGTACTGATCTTCTCGGTGACGGGAGTTCTCTTGGCGATCACCAGGTCGGTATTGCTCAGCGCCGGACCGCAGCACAGCGCGTGTGGCGTATTGCCGAACGTACCCAGTTGCTGAGGACAGGTTGACGGCGGTGCGCCAGTAGCAGGGAAGCCAACGACCGGATCGCAGAAGGTCGAGGTATTGAACCAGAGTCCGTTGTTGGTTCTCGGATTGACGAACCGAACCGGGCCGGTCTGATACGGCGTGTTGGTGTCCTCAAAGAAGAAGCTGCTCTGCAACTCCGCGTCATTCTGGTTCTGAACGCGGATGGGGAAGCCGCTCTGATAGGTGACAATGGCGGAAACCTGCCAGCCATTGGCGACCTTTCCGGCAAACCCTTGCTTCTTCGGAATGGGGAGTTCCCACACCGGGCTGAATACGAACCGGTGCTTGGCGCTCAGGAGGGAAACCCCTCGAGTGGCGCGGGGATCGATCGGGTTGAGCTCGTTTTCAAACGACGCGCCCTGGTCAATCGCTTTGCTAAAAGTGTAGGAACCCTGGAAGAGCAATCCGTGGGAATAATTTTTCTCGACGGAAACCTGCAGGCCGTTGTAGTTGGAGTTGGCGTTGGTATCTTCCGAAAAAATGTTGCTGAAGATGGATGTGCCATCCGCCGGGCAGCCGTTTCCGAGATTGGGGCCGACGGGAGTGCAGTTCGGCGAGGAATAAGGACGCAATCCGACCAGTTCCACCGGTGTGCCGCCGGCCGCGCCGACGATCGTGCAGCCCGCGGGGTTATGGGGATTGCCAAACGGACAGGGAATGTTGGGGCTGGTCGCAGTCGGGCCCGGGGCATAGGGCAAATGGAAGGTCACGCCTGCCGGCACGTTGAAGGAATAGAAGTTGTCCGAACCGAAAGTACCGCAGCCGATGGTGGACCCCGGATTAAAGCTGATGGCCGGATTGTTGAGATCCAGACAAGTCTGCGAGTTCCCGTAGTTCAGGTCGCGGGATGCCAGCAAACGGTGCCCTTGCGTCCCCACGTAGGCGACGCGGAGCAACATGCTGCTATTCAACTGGCGCTCGAAAGTTAAGTTGTACTGATCCGCGTACTGTGTCCGCAAATGCGGCTGGAATTCTCCGAAGAGCAGGTCAGTCCGGAACAACGACCAATCCACGCAACCTTTTGGTCCGGCGGGATCGAAACAGGGAGTGCTTGGAGCCTGGTGGATGATGCCTGTGCTGTTGTTCGGAAGCTGCCCGCCATTTTGCAGTACGTAAGGCGTGTTGAATAGGGGGCTGGAAGCAAACGCACTGACGCCGAACGGGGGCTCAGCGCTAAACTGTTCCAGAACGAGTTGCTCAATCGGGTTGTAGAAAAGTCCGTACCCGCCGCGGATGGTGGATTTACCCGGACCGCCGGTAAGCTTCGCGAGAAATCCATCGGACCAGCCGGGACTCCAGGCCAATCCGATTCTTGGCGCGAAGGCCTTGTAGTAAGTGGAGGTCAGACCATTCGGAACGCCCTTGTCCCCGGGAAAGACAAGGCCCGTGGGGAAGTATGCGTACTGCGAAGAGGTGGGGCCGCAATCCCCAGGGGCAGCAGCTGTTGGGCTGCCGGCACCATTGTTAATGGTATTCGCTCCCTGTTGCGAAAGCCAGCAAGGATACTGCGTAGTGTCCTGCCCTGGCCGGAAAGTCTCAATGCGGTTTTTCGTGTCAACGTAAGGCGTATTCAGTTCCCAACGCAGGCCGTAGTTCAGTGTCAGATTTGATTTGATCTTCCAGCTATCCTGCGCGAACAGGTAGAGACCTGTGTTGCGGATATTTTCTCCCTGTGCCGCGCCTCCCGAAAAGCTCGTCGGTGTGCCCAGGAAATAGTCGGGATAACCGTCGCTGCCGGCCGGAGAATTGGTAGCCCCGGCAGGCTGGAAAGAGAAATCTCCGTTAATGTTGAAGTACAGAAACTGATCGAAGCGCTGCCGGCGAACATCCACGCCAAACTTCACGCTGTGTGTGCCGATCACCTTGCTGTAGTTGTCCGACCATTGAAAGGTATTTCCAATCTGCGGCAACTCTCCTTCGAAGTTGTTTCCAATTACGAATCCACCGGCCACGCTCACAAATGGTACGCCCGCACGGCCGGGAAGATTTGTGGTGATTCCCGCGGTCGGATTATTCGGATCCGCAAAACAGTTGGCGGCGGGGATACTCGATCCGCAGGCCTCATGCACACTTGCCAGTGTATTCACCGGATGGTTCAGGTTGCCTTGTCCTTCGCGGAAATAGTTAAAGCGGAACTCATTGACGGCCGAAGAGCCGATCGTGGAAGTGTGGCTGATATTCCACTGTTGTACGCGGGTCTTGAAAATCCCGCCAAAGCCGGGAACGTTTGCACCTGCGGCCTGGAAGAACGAGAAAGGTTCGTTCGTGTCGTCGTCGTTGAAGTAGTAGTACGCGCTAAAGTGCTGCGTGGCGCTGAAATTATGATCGAAGCGCACGGTAAACTGATTGGAGGTTTCCCGCTGGTCCGGCACCAGGGTTACCTGCCCCGTTCCCACCGGCGCCACATAGTTCTTATAGAGAGCCACAGCCGTGGGATCGAAGCATGCCGTGGGAATCTGGTTGTCGACCCCGGCATTGAAGTTGGTGAAAATCCCGGGAGAAATCAGATTTCCATTCTTGTCGTAAGTTCCGCCATAGTTGTTGCCAGCTGCGATGGGCAATCCGCCCTGCGCGGCAACGGCGGCGGCGCATCCCGGGCGGGCGTTCAAGACACTTGCGAAGCTCGGATCAGTCAAGGCGCCTGCAAACGGCGTTTCGGCAGAGAAGTCCCCCGAAGCCTGAGCGGACGTCGGCAGGAAAACGCTTCCCGAAGAAATCCCTTGTGCCAGCCGGTTGCCTTCATAAGAGGCAAAAAGGAATGTCTTGTCTTTCTTGATCGGTCCGCCCAAAGTGGCGCCAAATTGATTCTGCTTGTAGTCCGGCTTGGGCGAGGGGACGAATGAGAACTGCTTGGAATTGAGAACCTTGTTGCGGAAAAATTCGTAGACGTCACCGTGGACGTTATTCGTGCCGGACTTGGTCACCACGTTCACGACCGAACCAGAGTTGCGGCCATATTCAGCGTCGAACGTATTCGTCAGCACTCGAAACTCTTCGATCGCATCGGGAGAAGGTTGAATCGCAGGGCCGTTCACAAAGATGTCGTTGCCGTCGCCGCCATTCACCATGTAGTTGTTGGAGCGCCCGCGGCCGCCGTTCACCGAAACCACGCCCGGGTTGTCGCTGCCGTAAAACAGATCCGCGCCCAACTGCGACTGCACACCAGGCTGCAATTGCAGCAACTGGTAGGCGTTGCGCGAATTCAAGGGGAGTTCTCGCACCGACTGATCCGTCATCACCGCGCCAAGCTGCGTCGTCGTGGTGTCAATCACCGGCGGCGCGCCGGTCACTTCGACGGTGTCAATGTTGGAGCCAACCTGCAGGGGAATGTCCACCGTCGCAATCTCGCTCAGCAGGAGGACAATTCCCTTGCGTGCGAACTTTTTGAATCCGGTCTGAGTTACGTCCACCTCGTAAGTGCCGACGGGCACTTCGAGGAACAGATATTCCCCGCTGCTGGACGTTTGCGCTTCGCGCGCGATATTCGTGCCCTCATTGACCAATGTGACTTTTGCTCCGGCCACCGCGCCGCCGCTCGGATCCGTCACCGTGCCGCGGATGCGGCCGCCGGTGCTTTGCGCGTTGGCAATGGAAACGCCAATGAAGATGCTGAAGAGTGCGAGGACTGCAGCAAACAGGTTGCTCTTGCAACAAGCAGACCGAAGCTGATGAAGGCGGTTTGCGTCTTTCATTTTGGACTCACCCCTGTTTCATCGAAGATCTCCTGCCCCGGCACAAGATTCTTCGTGGTTGCTACTTCCCGCTGAACCTTACTATAATCCAGTAAACTTAGAGAAAGCCAGGACCTGTGTCAAGCAGAAAGAATTTCTCGCCCACATCGAAAACTCCGGGCCGCCAGCCGCTTCTGCGCATCTCCGAAGTGGCCCGCAGGCTCGCCATTTCCTCTTCCGCTTTGCGGGCCTGGGAAGCGCTCGGTCTCGTTTCGCCGCAACGCACCGAAAGCCGTTATCGCATGTACACCGAGGGCGACGTCCGTCTGCTGCAGCGCGCCATTTTCCTGCGCCGCGCCCGGGGCCTGAACCCCGCCGCCATCGTCCACGTCCTCAAGAAACAGGGCGTCGTCTCCGCCCCCGCCGACGCGCCACAGCTTCCCGGCCAGCGCTTTCGCCGTCTCCGCATGCGCCGCAAACTTTCCCTCGCCCAGGTCGCCCGCGCCACCAGCGTCTCCGTCGGGTTCCTCAGCGCCCTCGAACGCGGCCAGATGCGCTGCTCGATCGCCACGCTCCGCCGCATCGCCCGCTTTTACAAAACCAACATCATCTCGCTGTTTGAAACCAACGGCGAGGCCCAGCACCTGGTACGTCCCTCCGAGCGCAAAATCCTCGAAACCAGCGCCAACGTCCGCATGGAGCTGCTCGCCTGGGGCAACACCGCGATGGAACCGCACCTGTTCCGCGTGAAACCCGGCGGCGGCAGCGGCGAATCCTACTCGCACGAAGGGGAAGAATTCCTGCACGTCCTGCGCGGCGAATTTGAACTCTGGTTGCATAACGATGGCCATTATCGCTTGAAAGCCGGCGACAGCCTGTATTTTGAAAGCTCAACGCCGCATCGCTGGAAAAATTCCGGCCGCGCCGAAGCATGGATTTTGTGGGTCAACACGCCGCCCACATTTTAGGATTGCAATCCGGCCCTCCGCGGCTTGCCGTTTTCGAATCGCTCCGCGCACTATCGGTGATACAAAGGTGGTGATCCGCATCGCGGGAGGCAAGATCGTCTATGAACCCGACTCAGAATAAACGGCGCGCATTCCGCCTGGCTGGCATTTTGCTGGCGTGCGCGGCCCTGCTCGCGTCCTGCCAGAAAAAAGAGGAATCTCTGAGCCTCCTGGTCTGGGAGGGCTATGCCGACCCCGCCTTTATCCACGCGTTCGAACAAGCCCACCACTGCAAGGTTTCCGCCGCTTACATGGGCTCCAGCGACGATCTGGTGGCCAAGCTGCGCGGGGGCAGCGCCGGGAACTACGATGTGATCTCTCCTTCCAGCGACGTCGCCGCTTCCATCGCGCGCGCCGCCCTGGCCGAGCCGCTCGATCTGAGCAGACTGCCATCCTACTCGCAGCTTTCTCCGAGACTCCGTGAACTCCCGCTCGTGAAGTCCGACGGCAAAACATTCGGCGTTCCCTTCATGTGGGGCCCCAATCCTCTTCTCTATGACACCACTGTTTTTGGGAAACCTCCGGACTCCTGGGTGATTTTCTGGGACCCGAAATACAAAGGGAAAATTTCCGTCTGGGACGATCTCTCCACGCTGTACCTGGCCGCCCAGATGCTCGGCTACGACAAGCCTGACCCCGCGCAACTCTACAATCTTTCCGACGAACAACTCGCCGCGGTAAAGCAAAAACTCCTGGCGCTCAAGCCCAACATCCGGAAAATGTGGTCCACGGGCGGCGAATTGACGAATCTCTTCGAAAACCACGAAGTGGTGGCCGGGATGGGCTGGCCGCTGATGACCAATCAATTGCACCAGGCCAATTTCCCGATCGGCGAAACGATTCCCAGGGAAAACTCGACCGGCTGGATCGACCACCTCATGATCACCAGCGCCAGCCCGCACAAGGATCTCGCCTACGCCTTCCTCGAATACATGATTCAGGCGCAAACCCAAAAGCAAGTCACCGACGTCACGCACTACACGCCCGCCAATCCGGCTGCCGCGCAATTCATGACCGAAACGGAAAAGCATGGCCTGCATCTCGACAATCCCGACGCTTACATGCAGCGCATCTATTTCTGGCAGGACGTCCCGCGCCGCGCGAAGTATATCGAAATCTGGAATGAGGTGAAGGCCGCTCCGTGACGCTTCCGGGTTCCAGCCAGCCGCAAGCCGCCCCAATTGCGGGTTCGGGAGACGTGCTGCTCGAAGTCCGCAACCTCGCCAAAAACTTTGCCGCGCGCGAAGTGCTGAGGCATATTTCGCTCGAAATTGCCTCGGGCGAATTTCTCACCCTGCTCGGGGAAAGCGGCTCCGGCAAGACGACTTTGTTGCGCCTGATCGCAGGGTTCGAGCAACCCAGCAGCGGTGAAATCTGGATGAGCGGCGAGCGCCTGGACACCCTGCCGCCTTACAAACGCCGCGTGAACACCGTCTTTCAAAGCTACGCCCTGTTTCCGCATCTGACTGTGGAAGAGAACGTCGGCTACGGATTGCAAGTCAGCGGCGCCGCGAAGCCGGAAATTCCGGGCCGCGTGACGGAAGCGCTGCAAATGGTGAAGATGCAGGAATTCGCCACCTCTCGCCCGGCAAAGCTCAGCGGCGGCCAGCAGCAGCGCGTGGCTCTGGCCCGCGCGCTTGTGAATCGCCCGAAGCTTCTGCTCCTCGACGAGCCGCTCTCCGCGCTCGACGCCAATCTGCGCAAGCAGATGCAGGGCGAACTGAAATCGCTACAGCGCGAACTCCGCATCACTTTCCTCTTCGTCACCCACGATCAGGACGAGGCCATGGCTCTCTCTGACCGCATCGCCCTGCTCAAGGATGGGGGGCTCGAGCAGGTAGCCTCGCCGCGCGAAATCTACGCCCGCCCCGCGACCAGCTACACCGCCAGATTCATCGGCCAGACGAATCTGCTGCGCGCGGAAATAGTGGACGGAGTCGCCAGATGCGGTTCGCTGTGCTGGAACGCAACGCCATCAAACGGGGCCGCTCTGTTTTCCCTGCGGCCCGAGTCCATACATCTGTCGCCGGATGGCGCTGTCCCCGCCGGTGCGGTTCGCTTCCGCGCGGTAGTCCGGCAGCAGATTTTCTCCGGTTCCAGCGAGCATCTGGAACTCGACTTATCCGGTCAGTCGCTGCGCGTGCGAATTCCGGCGCGCGGCCCGCTTTCTGGAGAACAGGAATTCTGGTTTTCTCCCGCGGATGCCGTGGCGGTCCGCAAATGACATAGAAATGTATTCGCGCGCCTACAAATGGATCGTTTCCACGCCTCCCATCCTCTGGGTGGGGATTTTCCTCCTGCTGCCGTACGCGCTGATGTTTGCCCACAGTTTCTGGCTGGTGCGCGACGGCACGATCGTCCACGAATGGAATCTAGAAAATTACGCCAAGCTCTTCCAGAATCCCGTGTACCTCGAAGTGTTGTTCCGCACCATGCGCATGGCCGCCGGCGTCACCCTGCTCTCTCTCCTGCTCGGCTACCCGCTCGCCTATTACATGTCCTTCCACACCGGCCACAGCAAGGATTTGCTCTATCAACTCGTGATCGTTCCCCTCTGGGTCAGCTATCTCGTGCGCGGGTACGCTTGGAAGACAATTCTTGGCTCGGAAGGCATCCTCAACGGATTCCTCGAATACCTCCACGTCACCAGCGCACCCGTCAGTTTTTTCCTGTACAGTCCGTTTGCCGTGGTCCTTATGCTCACGCACATCTACACGCCCTTTGTGTTTCTCCCGCTCTACGCCTCGCTCGAACACATTCCGCGCAATCTCGTCGAAGCTTCCCACGATCTCGGTGCCGGCTCACGCGCCACTTTTCTGCGCGTCATCCTGCCCCTTTCTCTTCCCGGCTTGCTGGCCGGCGCAACGTTCGCGTTCGTGCTGACCCTCGGCGATTTCCTTGCTCCACTTCTCGTCGGCGGCCCCTCCAGCATCATGATCGCCAACATCGTCCAGAGCCTCTTCGGCACGGCGTACGACTGGCCGCTGGGCGCCGCGATTTCCGTGTGCATTCTTCTGCTCACTATCTCGCTCCTGGTTCTCACCGAGCGCCTGGAAAACCGGTGGTCCTTCCGATGAAGCGCTCTTCTCAACTCAATCGCCGCTCGCCTTTGCTTGCCATTTACGCTCTCCTCGTCTTCGCGTTCCTCTATTTGCCGATTGTGGTGCTGATCCTTTACTCCTTCAATCGCGACGGCGTCGGAGGCTTTCCGCCAAAACACCTCACCATCGCCTGGTACCGTCTTCTCTTCACCGATTCGGCCATCTGGGATTCCGTCCTGAACAGTCTGTTGGTCGCGGCAGCTGCCGTCGTCCTCTCACTGACGCTGGGTCTCCTCGCCGCTCTGGCCCTCGATCGCGCCACCTTCCCGGGCAAATCCATTTTTCGGCGGCTGGTCCTTCTGCCGCTCATTCTGCCCGGCATCATCACCGGCCTCTCCCTGCTGATGTTCGCGGTTCTCCGGGGACTCCCACTCAGCCTCGTCACTGTCCTGCTCGGTCACGGCACCGCGCTGATCTCCGTCGCCACCACGGAACTCTTCGCCGGCCTGCAGAAAATCGACCGCGCACAGGAAGAAGCTTCGCTCGATCTCGGCGCCACGCCCTGGCAGACTTTCTGGCGCGTGACGCTGCCCAATCTCAAACTCTCATTGATTGCCGCCGGTCTGCTGATCTTCACGCTTTCGATGGATGAAATCGCGGTCACTTTCTTTTTGATCGGCCGCGACAACACCCTCCCCCTTGAAATCTGGGCTCGTCTGCGCCGCGGCATCACGCCGGAGATCAACGCCATCTCCACGCTGATTTTTGCTGTTTCCGTAATTTTGATCTTAGTCTGGTACCAGATTCGCACTCGCACCACAGGCAAGGAAGCTCATGAACTTCTCGAGCGCCCCTAGGAGAAAGAATCCCATGTCCCAATCACGCCGCGATTTCATCAGGTACGTCGTTGCCGGTTCCATCGCTTCCGGATGTCCGATTGACAGAGCGCTGCTCGAAGAGCCGGGCGGCGCCGCCCAAACACCGCTCGTCGAAGGCGAACACTTCGCCGTCTGTCACCAGGTTCGCGACGGCCACTCGTTTCCGAAGCCCGACGCCACCAGGAAAGCGGACGTCGTTATCGTCGGCGGCGGCGTGTCCGGCCTTTCCGCCGCCTATTTCCTGAAAGGAAAAGACTGGCTGCTGCTCGAAAAAGAAGACCACTTCGGCGGCAACGCCTATCAGGAAGAATACGAAGGCCACATCTTCGGTACCGGCGCCGCTTACGGTTATCGCGGCGACACGGGCGACCAGCTCGCGAAAGAAATCGGCCTCGACATGCCGCTGATCAACATGCCCGATCCCGTCCTTGATAACGGCCGCTACGCTCCGGACATCTGGCGAACTGGAATCAACGATCTTCCTTATTCGAAAGAAGTGGTCGCCAGCTTCAAAAAATATCGTGACGACATCATGAAAATCGACATCAAGAAAAACATGGCCGAACTTGACCAGGAGCCCTTCAGCAAATATCTCGCTTCCTACGCGCCGGAAGTCACCAAGCTCTGGGATGCCTACGGCCCCTCCAACTGGGGCGCTTTCTCTGAAGACACCTCCGCGCTCATCGGCATCGGGGACACGCAATATCTGGTTCAGGGTCTCGACGACCAGCGCGTGATTCTGCCGGGCGGTCTCGGCTGCATCACCCACAAACTGGTCGAAGTATTGAAGCCGCACTACGGCGAACGCTTGTTGGGCGACGCAACGGTCGTCGCGGTCGTCCCCGACAAGGACGAAGTTCGCGTCACCTATTCGCAAGGCGACAAAATCACGACCGTCACCGCAAGAGTGGTCCTGATGTGCACGGCAAAATACATCACCTCGCGCCTCGTCACGGGCCTTCCCAGCGAACAAAAGCAAGCCATGCGCCGCACGCGCTACGCGCCCTATCCGATGATCAACATGATTTTTGACAAGCCGGTCTACCGCAAGGGCTACGACAACTGGTGCCCGGGAAAAACCTTCACCGACTTCATCGTCGCCGATTGGACCATCCGCAACAACCCGGCCTACAAACCGAAATACAACATCCTCACCTTCTACACGCCGCTGCGCGAATCCGAACGCTCAATTCTTCTCGATGAAACAGCATGCAAAACCCTGGCCGCAAAAGCCCTCAAGGATTTTCAGGGCCTGCTTCCCGAATTCAACGTCGACCCCGTAGAAATCCGCATCTACCGCCGCGGACATCCCATGTTCATGGCCGTCCCGGGGCAATACACAAAAAACCGCATGATCGCCTCAAAACCGATGGACCGCATCTTCTTCGGCAACTCCGATTCCGGCGGCCCCGAATCCCTCACCAGCGAAGCCGTGCGCATCTCCCACGCCGGTGTCGAGTGGGCCAATCTCGTCCTCGCCGGAAAACCCGGCGCCGCCGACCTGGCAGAGAAGGCCCTGACCGAAGTCGTCCTCTAGGGCATTTGTCGAGAGCGGTCAGGAAAGCCTCAGCCGCGCCCCGAAACGGATGCTGGCACGGGTCTGGCAAATTTATCGCCCCAACGGATGCGCCCCGTCATCTGCATAACCACGAACAGGCTCAGAATCGCGCCCACGGTTACAGCCAGGCCGGTAAATCCGGCGAAAAAGAATGCATAAGAGAACAACACCAGGTAAATCAGTTGCGCCAGGCCCGCATCCACCACGGCGAATCTCCAATCGACCACCAGCCGCAGATAGCTAACCACCAGTAGGATCGACACTACCGACGAAATCAGAAACGCCAGATGAATCGAAATGTGATCCACAAGATAAGCCAGCAACAGATGAAACGCGAAAAAAGCGCTCGCAAGAAAGAAATAGTTCATCGGATGAAGTTCGATGCCCCGCAATTCCGAGAGAATGAACACAATGAAAAAGAAGAACAAAAGCGAAACGGGCGCGAAATAGCTGATCTCTCCAGCCAGTGGCCCCGGCTGCAGTTTCTCGGGCATGGCCATCGCGATGTCATATCCAGAAACCAGATTCTGATAATCCCAGCGCAATTCCCACCCGCTGGCGGTTTTGCGCTTTTCCGTCGGAGAAAGAGAGTTATCCGGGAAATCAAAGCCCGAAAAATCGGTCCTGATCAGCATGTGAAAATCGTTCGCCTGAGAGATCCCCCCGCTCCCTGTGGCGGATGCCGCTCCGTTCCGATTCTGCCCAAAATGGTACCGCCAGCTTTTCTGGCCCTGAGAACGGTATGCAGTTTTTAAAACGCCGTGTGCGCCACCCGGGAGAACCGCCCGCGCGCTAACATCCGAACTGCCGAACACCAGAGGCATCGGCTTTCCGTCAAGCTCGACCGACAAGCCGTCATACACTGCCTGCTCTGCCGGCAGCGGAAGCCGGAAAAGAAAAGTCTCTTCCGCGCTCGAAGGATTGTGGAACGCGTGCTCGCCGCTGAACGCGACCGTATACGTGCTGAACCACAGCAACCCCTTCTGCCGGTAGTCAACATGGATCTGAGCTTCAACCCGGCTCCAATCGAGAGAAACGGCTTGGCTGTGTTCCCTTTTCTCTTCTTTCGTAATTTTCTTTCCATTTTCCTCGGCCGTGACCGTCTGCGTTTCCGTCCAAACATGCTGCACTTCTGGCGGAGCCTGTTCCTGCGCGGCGCCCCAGGTGGACGCCACGCGCCCGCTCAGTGCGCCTCCCGCGCTGTCGGTGCGGAGAAAGATGGTCGAGCCAAGGATGGCCCAGGCGAGCGAAGCACAGAAAAAGATCGCGGTAATGGCAAGGATGCGTCGGAGCATGGCAAGGGTCTCCCGCCGGGGGGTTCGGTCAGAAACAATCTATGTGAAGTAATTGTCACTGTCAAGTACTTTATTTCGCAAAGTAGTGTCGCGCCTTCCCTGCCTCACTGACGGTACAATGCGGAAGCGGCTCTTCGGGAGGATACATGGCCAAAGAAGTAGACGACTTTCAGAAATTCCGCGCCGAGCTCAACGAAGAAATCCTCAACTGCGGCCACCTCGGCATCAAGCGCTTCTTTGCCCTCGACCACCAGGCCTACGAGGCCGGCCCGCTCGACGCCCGCACCAAGGAGCTCCTCGGCCTGGTCGCGTCGACCGTTTTGCGCTGCGACGATTGCATCACCTACCATCTTGTCCGCTGCGGTGAAGTCGGCTGGAAGCGCGCCGAAGTCATTGACGCCCTGAACGTCGCCCTGGTCGTCGGAGGCTCCATCACCATCCCCCACGTCCGCCGCGCTTTTGCCAGAATGAGAGAGATACAAGGGCTTCAGCCTGATGTAAAATAGGCGGCAGACGAACCATGAGCACGACACCCACTGCCATCGCCGCCGAACAGGCAAAATTCATGCTCAGACTACGCGGCTTTCTGGGCGCAGCCCTGTTCCTGGCATTGCGGCGATTCCCGCGGCTGCTGCAGCTTCACCGCAATAAAAGCTCCTGGGCCTTGTTCCGCTTCACGCTCGCGTGTTTAGGCGCCGCGGTTGTAGTTCTGCCGTTGAGCCTCTGGAATGGCTGGATCACCGCGATTTTCGGCCTGGTTTTGTTCGTGGTGGCCATCCTGCTGCCGCCCGCCGAAACCGAATCGAGCACCGACCGCAAAGCCCGCGAACTCGGTGCACAGACTGTAGTGAGCGGCGGAGACTATCAGCCCGGCAATGCGCCCGTCGCCAGCGTCCGGTTGTTCATTTCCCCGGAGCACGTCTGGGCGCTCGACGCCCACTTCCACCCTCTGGTGGTCATCCCGGTCACGGAAATTACTCGCATGCGGGTTGAGCCCGCCGCCAGCGGCTCGCTGCTGCAGGTTCGCTGGGGAGATCACAAGGCGGAATTTTCCTATCACGGCATCTTCGCGGAGCGCTTCGCAAAATTGGCGGAGGAATCCATCCTCATGGCAAACCCCTCGGCCGCGAACGTGGTTCGGAAACACCGGGCAGCGGGCGCCTGATCCAGGCAACCCCTGCAATTTGTAGCATCGAATCCTTCACCTGATGTGTGTCAAACTATTGCCATGGCACGCGGTTGGGAGAGCAAAGATGTCGAGTCTCAAGTGGAAGCGAAAACAACTATGAGCACCTCTCCGAGCAGAGGACCAAAAACCCCCGACGAGCTGCGCCGGGAACAGGAATGCCGAGACCTCCAACTTTCCCGTATTCGGATCGTCAACGACCTCCAGGTAGCCACAAATCCCAACCACAGAAAATCCCTCGAAGCCGCCCTCGCGCACCTCGATCAGAAGATTGCCCAACTCAGCTGACTTGAGTTTTTTTGGAAATCTGCCGCGCTCTGTGGCTCTTCCCGTTTGAGGCATCTCAATGCACATTTTTTCTGAATGGCAATGCCCGAGCGTTGAGGGCAGAGCCAAGAAAATTCTCATCCTGAGGCTATCCGATAAGAATAGCCACAGGACCTCAACCCGGAGACTTCGATAGACTGTAAGTTGATGTCTTTCGGGGCTGGGCCAGCGCGCCCGTCAGGATCGCAGATTATTTCTTGCGGTTGCCAAAATCGGCCAATTGTTCGCAGGGAGAATTGCCAGCTAGTCCGTAAACACCACGCCAACCGCCGTCGTCCCTTTCTCTGCACCTTCTTCGATCCGCACCACATACCCGCGCAAAATCATCTCTTGCACGCCGTCGGTTCCAGACGCCCGCATCACCACCTGGACTTCCGATTGCATCCGCGGGCTGTGCTTCAGCGAAATCAGCGCGCCCTGGATCGAAAGATCCCTCACCAGCGTGTCTTCCTCGAATTTCTGGCCTTCCGCAGTGACTCCCGTAACGCACGCGTGAAATTGCGCTTCCCGCCGCAACGCCGTGCGCGACCCTGGCATGTGCGCCTGCACCGGTTCGCTGGCCGCGCCGAGCGTAATCACCATGCCCTCGCTCGCGGCAAATACCGAATCATACTCCTCGCGCGCCTGCCGCAGAAGTTGGTCCACAATCCGGTCCGTCGAATCCGGGTCATGATGAAACAGCACCAGCGTTTTCACCCCGGTTTCGCGCGCCACTCTCACCCCTTCGCTCCACGATGAGTGGCCCCATCCCTTGCGCTCGTTGGCCAACTGCGCGGGCGAATACTGTGCATCATTAATAAAGATGTCCGCGCCCGCCGCCAGCTCGCGCAGGTTCATGTCCAGCGCCGGGACTCCGGGCTCATTGTCGGTCGCATAAACCACCGTCCCCGCGGGAGTCTCGATGCGGAATCCCAGGCAGCCCTGCGGATGATTCAGCCAGCGAGTGGTGACTTTATTTTCGCCGATCTGAAAGGTCTCGCCGCCATCCACCTCGCGAAACTTCCGCTGCGCGGTCATCGCCGAAAAATCCACCGGGAAATATGGCAAGGCCATTTGCGCCTCAAACACCTGCCGCAGCGAATCGGGCCCCAGGAATTTCGAACGGAAACTATAAAATTGAAACTGGTTCTTTTGGTCGTACAAAGGCGCGAAGAACGGCAACCCTTGGATATGATCCCAGTGATAGTGGGTCACGAAGATGTGAGTCGTGGCTGAACTTGCCAAGCCGTCCGCGCCCCAGCGATTTCCGAGCACGCGCAGCCCGGTGCCGCAATCGAGAATAAACTTCGTGCCATCGGGCGCCGCAAGTTCCAGGCAGGGGGTGTTGCCGCCATACCGCCACGTCGCCGGATCGACGGTCGGCGTCGAGCCGCGGACTCCCCAGAAGCTCAATTTGGCGATCGGGCTGCTCATCTGTCTCTGCGCGGTGCCTGGATGCCGCTCAAATGGGCAAAACGATCCCTGCCCATCCCTACCTTGTGTGTCCTTCTGTGATAGTGGCAGTCACGGGTAGGAGCGTCAATCAAATCACTGCCGCTTGTTGTCAAAGTTTCCAATAACAGCTTGAGACTTAAGGGTGCGTCCGCGCAGGCAAGCTCGTAGAATAGTCTTGATAGCAATGCACACCCATTCCCATGCCCCTGGCCAGACCCACGCGCATGACCCTGCGGGGGAACATGCTCACGGCCACAGCCACGATCATGCCCATCCGCCGATGAGTCCTTCGGTTCTGGCCTGGGCCATGGTGGCTACGCTCGGTCTCGTGGTTGCGGAAGTCTTTGGCGGCTTCCTTGGCCGGTCGGTGGCGCTGCTGAATGACGCGGTCCACAACTTGAGCGATGTCCCGGCACTGGGAATTTCCTGGCTGGCCATGCGCTGGGCCCAGCGCCCTGCCGACTCCGAAAAAACCTTTGGGTATCACCGCTCGGGCACGCTTGCCGCCTTCACCAACGCGATTGTGCTGGTGCTCCTCTCGCTCTGGCTGGGGTACGAAGCGATTGACCGCCTTCGCTCTCCCCATCAAGTCGTCGAAAGCTGGATGATCTGGACCTCCATCGCCGCTCTGCTGGTCAACGGCGGCATCACGTTGGCCCTGGTCCGCGGCCACTCTGACCTGAACCTGCGCAGCATCCTGGTTCACAACTTCGGCGACGCGCTTTCCAACCTCGCCATCATCGTGGGCGCTATCATCATCCTGTACACCCGCGCGGCCTGGATCGATCCCCTGCTCGGCCTGGCCATCGGCCTGCTCGTCCTCTATTCCTCGGTCGGCATTTTGCGCGATTCGGCTCACATCCTGCTCGAGGGCCGTCCGAAGTGCGCTGGTGTGGAAGAGGTCGCGCGGGCCATCCTCACCATCGAAAATGTCTACGAAGTGCACGACATCCACATCTGGTCGCTCGGCGGCTCACACAATGCGTTGAGCTGCCACGCCCGCGTCCCGGACATGCACATGGATCAATGCGAAAAAATCATCGCGGCAATTCGCAAGAAACTGGCCGAAGATTTTCAGATCGAACACAGCACCGTGCAGCTGGAACGCGCGGGGCTGCCGGCCTCATCGGGCTACGTTATGCCCGAACCAATCCGAAAAAATTGAATCAGGTTTTATGTGGAGGGGTTTCCCGCATCACGCAGGCAGGCGGATCGATACGCCGCGCTGCTCATTGAACTGCTGCGTCGCATTGAGATCCAGCGTGTTCAGGGGAATCGTGCGGCGCAGCCCTTCTGCGGTGACATACTGCAGCCGGTCGTTGATCAGGGAATACGCCACAGCGAAAATCAGGCTGCCGTCCTGCCGGACAAAAACATACTCGGCCTGCTCCGGGGGAAGCGGCTCGGAACGCATCCGGCTGTAAAGGCTGCTATCGTTATCCCGGACGGGAGCCTGCTCCGGGGGAGCGGGCTGGTTCGCGGCTTGGCTGTCATCCCCCTGCGGCGCGGCCGCGCCCTGGTCCGCGTACATCGGAACCGGCATATAGAATCCGCCATCAATAAAGGGAATCACGAAGCCGGAATCACGCCGGAAATGGCGCCCGGCGTTTGGATGCACGGCGAAAAAGTGCGGATAATCAAACCCGAGTCCGGGCGCGTTTCCGTCCG
Source organism: Acidobacteriota bacterium (assembly GCA_013289665.1). Taxonomy (GTDB): domain Bacteria; phylum Acidobacteriota; class Terriglobia; order Acidiferrales; family UBA7541; genus Acidiferrum. The sequence goes on from JABCZN010000014.1 coordinate 32,149, forward strand.
TCGAAAATCCCCCATTCGGGAAAACCGGGTCGGTCGAAAAATTACTGCGGCGAGTCGTATGATTCCAACCCGCGGGATGCGCTGCTTTTGCCGTCGCGCTCAGGCGCGCGCTGACCGGTGCGCTGCGAACACCCGGCCGCGCGGAAACCGAAGAGCGCATCGGCGCGGCGTGCGCGGCGGCCATGGGTGCGGCGGCAACGAAGGCATGCGCACTGGACATTGATGGCATCGCCCCGCCAGCATGCTGCTGTGCCTGCCCGAGGGAAGGAAGTGTGAATCCAAGAAGCAAAAGAAGGAACTTGCGCCGCATGGTCGCTACCCCGAATAAGGCCCTGACTCTACCACATTTCATTAGACGCAGTTGCCCGCCTGGACGTTTCTTCCAATCGTCCGCCGCAATGCCCTCGCCCGGGCCTGGGCTTTCCCGCCAACCGGTACTGTGCTATAACCGAGGGGCCGTGAAACATACCGGTCAGCAGGAAATCGCCTTTGCGGCAGCAAGGGGCGTGGTGGTCGGGGAGTCTGGCCCGTTAACGCGGCCGGTAAGGGAAACTTCCACGCACCTGCAGGAAGATGCCTCACGGTATTGCCCTGTCTGTTCGCAGCGGCTGGAGTCGCGGCGCTGCAAGCTCGTTTGCAACGTGTGCGGGTATTATATGTCCTGCGCGGACTACTACTAAGAATCGCCCGGCGGTCCGGAACCCTGAAAAGACCGCTTTGCGAAATCTACCAAAAGCAGATATGCTTTGCCGTTCCGGGCCGGGTTGCCGCCGGACCTGCATACGGACCAGGAGGAAATTAACGTGGCATTGAAGATGACTAGTCGCGAAGTGGACGGCGTAACCGTCATAGCAATGGACGGCCGGATCGTGCTGGGCGAAGAATCAAACGCGCTGCGCGAAAAAATCAAATCGCTGATCGCCGAGGGCAAGAAAAAGATCGTGCTCAACATGGACAATGTCACGTTCATTGACAGCGCGGGCCTCGGCACGCTGGTGTCGGCGCATCACAGCGCCAAGGCGCAGGGAGCGTCCCTGCGGTTGTGCCATCTGGGCACAAAGTTCACCGAAGTGCTGCAAATCACCAAGTTGATGACTATTTTTGACGTCTACAACACCGAAGCCGAAGCAGTCGCCAGTTTCTCCAAGTAATATTCTCGAACCATTGCAGGGGCAGGCTTTCAAGCCTGCCCCTCTTTTAATCTTCCATGCGGTACATCCTAATGCCGCTCGAAAGATTCGGATAAAAGTCCGTCGCGTCGCGGCGAGCTTTCGCCTGCCCTCCCTTACTCCGCCACCCGATACATCGTAATCCCGCTAAGCAACTTCGGATAAAAGTCCGTGGATTTCTGCGGCATCACTTCTCCCGAAGTAGCCACCTTCATCACCACGTCCACATCCACGGGATTCAGCAGAAACGCCACTTGCGCCCCGCGATCCACGGCATCTATGGCCGCGGCAAATTCACGTTCGTAGAAAAGATTGGACTCAGACGCCACCGCGTGCGGCGTCACTCCCAACGCCGGTTCGAGAATGCCCTGGTGCAGCAGTACCACATCCAACTGCCGCTGCAACCGCGACAGCCCTGGCAGGATATGCGCCAGGTCCGCCTCCGGACGTAGCGTCAGCAGGTAAAATGCACGAGCTTCCGCACTCGCTGTCGGGTATACCCCGATGGCTCGCTGGGCTTTCGCCTGCGTCAACCCGGTTCGAAATTTCCCCTGCGCATCCGCTCGCTGCGGTTCGTTCGTGAAGGAAAAAACTTCCGTCGCAAACCACGGCTCCAGGTAACGTCGCACCGCGCTCCAGGCGAAATCCCTCAAATGATTCACCACCCGATGCGTCGGCAAAATCGTCAATCCCTCGCTGTGCGTGTTCACAAAAGTCATCATCGAGCGCTCGTAAGGTGCATCTGGAATCACTTTTCCGGCCTTCGTTCGCGACTCGTTCCGGAAGTTCAGCGAAGTTTCATAGCGATGGTGGCCATCCGCAATCACCAACTTCTGCTCGGCCATCGCTTTCTGGATCGCCGCAACTCGGGCAGGATCAGTGACCGCCCATAGTCGATGCATCACCCCATATTCATCCATCAGTTCCGTGACCGGCTTTTCTGCCGATTCCACCTCGCCGAGAATCGCATCCACGCGCTTCTCCGGATCCGAATAAAGCATGAACAGTTGCCCGGTATGCGTATGCGTGTGCCGCAAAAGCTCCAAGCGGTCCGCCTTGGGCCCCGAAAGCGTGTGCTCATGCCGAAAGACAACGTTGTTTGCGTAATCCTCCAGTTGCCCCGCGCCGATAAACCCGCGCCTTGTGCGCCGCGCAGAACTTCCCGGTACCGTGAATTCCTGCGAGTATGCATAAAATGCCGCGGCCGCATCCTGCTTCACCGCGTTGGCGGCAATCCATCCCTTCAGCGCCGCGACCGCCCGCGTGTACACATTATTCTGCGGCGTATCATTCGCAAACGTCCGCCCCTTCTCCACCGCAATCAGATTGTGCGGGTCGGCGGCGTAATAGTTCTCCTGCTGCGCAGGCGAAATCTTGTCATACGGCTGCGTCAGCACGCGATCGAACGGAGCAACCTCCGGGTTATAACGGTAAGCGCGAAACGGATAAACCAGGGCCATGGGCTCTCCCAGTAAACTTTTGCATCAACGGTAGCCCCCTAGTTTACGCGAATTCCCCGCCATCCGAAAAAAGATGGTGAGCGCTTGAGTTGGCTCAGATTCTGACCTTGCGTGGATCAAGCCTCAGCTGAAAAACAGAGTTTCCGTGCTATAACTCCTGGCGCTGATTCGTTCAGGAAGCATTCCCCGAATCGCATTATCCAGGTTGGATTGACAATTCCCTGAAGGCTGTGCGGGTTTTCTCACAGATTCATTTGGGGAGTAACGCAAACAAAGACGTCAGACGATGCAATGGGAGGACAAATGGCTCGCGTGACGGCGTATGTCGCTCAGTTCGTTTTACTCTGTAGCTTTCTCGCAGCCGCTGCGTCGGCGCAAAAAGTTGGCGTGGATCCTGCCACCGCGCCATCCGCTGCCACCGCGCCTGCTTCCGCCCAATCCTTCGACGTCAACTCCGCCGTCGAGTTCTATCTCGCGAAGATGCCGCCCGCGGAACGCGCCCGCTCCAACTCTTATTTCGAAGGCGGCTACTGGCTGCAGCTGTGGGATTTTCTTTCGACCGTGCTGGTGATGTGGCTCTTGCTCAAGTTCGGTTGGTCCCGTCGCATGCGCGATCTGGCGGAGCGCATCACGCGCATCAGCGCTCTTCAGGCCGCGCTCTACTGGGTGCAATTTATCATCGTCACGTACCTGGTCACCTTCCCCCTCTCCGTCTATGAAGGCTATTTCCGTGAGCACAAATATGGCCTCCTGAATCAATCCTTGGGGCCGTGGATGCGCGACCAGGCCATCGGCTTAATCGTCGGCGTGATCCTGGGCGGAATTCTGGTCATGTTTCTGTTCGGAATTGTGCGCCGCCTCGGAAAAAACTGGTGGGTGTGGGGATCCGTCGTCAGCATTCTCTTTCTGATGTTTGTCAGCTTGATCGCGCCGGTCTATATTCTTCCTCTCTTCAACAAGTACACCAAGCTTCAGGATGCGCGCATCAAAGACCCAATCCTCAGCCTGGCCCGCGCCAACGGAATTCCCGCAACCGACGTCTACGAGTTTGACGCCTCCCGCCAGTCCAACCGAGTCAGCGCCAACGTCAGCGGATTCGGCAAGACCCAGCGCATTTCCCTCAACGACAATCTTTTGAATCGCTGCACTCTGCCGGAAATCGAAACCACCATGGGGCACGAGATGGGCCACTATGTTCTCAACCATGCCACCAAGGGCGTCGTCATGTATGGAGTCGTTGTCGTCCTCGGATTCGCCTTCCTGAACTGGTTCATCAACTCCGCCCTCGCGCGTTGGGGACAAAATTTGGGGATCCGCGGAATGACCGATATCGCCGTGTTGCCCCTCGCGACGATCTGTCTTTCGATCTATTTCCTGCTCATGACGCCCGTGAGTAACACCATCACCCGCACCATGGAATTCGAAGCCGACATGTACGGCCTCAATGCGGCGCGTCAACCTGACGGCGAAGCCAACGTCGACTTGCTGCTCGGCGAGTATCGCAAAATGGATCCAACACCGCTCGAGGAGATTATCTTCTTCGATCACCCGAGCGGTCGCACCCGCATCACCGCCGCCATGCGTTGGAAGGCCGAGCACCCGGAAACGTCCTCGCCGGAGGAAGTGGCACGACCCGTTTTCAATTCCCACTAGGACTGGCCATCTTTACTTTGTCACTCTATGGACCATCGCTGAGGAAGCCCCTCCTAGCGACGGCCCACTCGCATCAGCCATCCGCCGGTGGCGTATTACAATAGAAGGCTATGCGGAACGCAAACTTTTCCACGGTGCGCGCTTTCCTGTTTGACCTGGATGGCACGCTGATTGATTCGAAGCTGGACCTCGTAAATTCCGTCAATTTTATGCTGAGTGAAATGCAGCGCGAAGTTCTCCCCCTTGCCACCGTTGCAAGCTACATCGGACACGGCGCGCCCCGACTGGTCGCCGACGTGCTCGGCCCCGACACCGCCGAAGCCGACCGCAGGCGCGGCCTGGAAATTTTCCTCGCGCACTATAGCAAACACAACCTGGACAGAACCCGCGCCTATCCCGGCGTACGCGAAGGCCTCGAAGCGCTTCAGGATCGTCCCATGGCCGTGCTCACCAACAAGCCGAGAAAAATGAGCGTTGAAATCCTTGAAGCCCTGGGCCTCCTGAAATCTTTCCGCGCCGTCTACGGCGGCGACAGCTTCGAAAAGAGAAAACCAGACCCCGCCGGCGCGCAAGCCATTCTGAAAGATCTAGGCGCCCTCCCGCAGGGCTCCGCCATGGTCGGCGATTCCGACGTGGACATCCTGACCGCCCGCAACGCCGGGATGCTCGCCATCGCCGTCAACTACGGCTTCGGCCAGCACGACCGGCAAGCCCAGCCCGCCGACCTCTACGTGGACAGCCTCCAGGAAATCGCCGCCCTCTCAACGCCTTCGCGCTAACACTTATTTCGCAGCGCATCTCCGCGAGCGGCCACCTTCAGGTGGTCCCTCTTGCCCTTGTAGGGCCCGTCCGCCGCGGCGAACAGGCCGCTCTTACTTTGGAGCACGGCAGCGAAACTGTCGCCTTTACGGGCCAAACGCCTCCTCAAAACTCAAATCAGGCGAAAATCCTACTTCGTAAAAGCGGGAGCTGCGTCTGCCCGCCACCGGCAGGCTCACGCACCCGGAAATCCCGTAACCCTTCCGCAACCTGTTCTTGCCATCCCCAGCCCCGGTTTGTCAGACTCACCGCGTGCTCATTGGCCTCTTCCCCGAGCTGAACGCACCCGGCGGCATCCAACGCGCCGGGCGACATCTCGCCTTCGTGATGAGCGAGTACGCCGCCTCCCACAAAATGGAATCCCGCTTCCTCAGCCTCAACGACACGCAGGAACTCCACCGCATGCACGTGGGGGACCGTGAATTCGTCTTCACCGGCGCGGACCGCGGCAAGCTGAAATTTACGGCCAATCTAATGCGCGCCGCGCGCCGGCGCCCGAAACTCGTCCTGGCCGCGCATCCCAATCTGGCCCCGCTGGTCCGCTACATGCGCCTCCTTGCGCCGCGAATGAAAAGCATCGTGTGCACGCACGGAATCGAAGTCTGGGAGCCCCTCCCCTCCAGGCGCCGAAACGCTCTCACTCGCGCCACGCTGGTCCTCTCCCCCAGCCGCGCCACCGCGGATCACCTCATCAACGTCCAGGGCGTCGCTCACGATCGCATCCGCGTTCTCCCGTGGGCGCTCGACCCCGATTTTGCGACAAAATTCACAGGCGCTTCCCCTTCTCCCCTTCCCTCGGATTTTCCCCGGGGCCGGGTGATTCTCAGCGTCGGCCGCTGGCTCGCTTCAGAACGCTACAAAGGGATGGACACGCTGATTCTGGCCATGTCGCGCCTGCTCCTTCGCTGGCCGGATTTGCAACTCGCCATCGTCGGTTCCGGCGACGATCGCGGCTGGCTCGATCACGTCGCCCGCGACTCCGGCGTCGAGCGCCACGTGCACTTCCTGACCGGCATTTCCTACGGCGAACTCTCCGCCTGCTACGAAGCCGCGGAAATCTTCGCGCTTCCCAGCCGCGGCGAAGGCTTCGGCTTCGTTTATCTCGAAGCCATGGCCCACGGAAAACCCGTCGTCGGCGGCGCACACGGCGGCGCTCCGGAAGTCATCCAGGACGGCGTCACCGGATACGTGGTCCAGCACGGCGACACCGTCCAACTCGCCACCTCTCTCGATGCCCTGCTCTCGAATCCCGAAAATGCCCGCCGCATGGGCGAAGCCGGGCGACAGCGCGTGGAAAATGAATACCGCTTCAACATTTTTTCCAAGGGATTCAAGAAAATCCTCCGCGAACTATGCGAATCCTGAACGTTACGCAAAGCTACGCGCCGTTCTTTGAGTTGGGCGGTCCACCAGAAAAAGTTCGCGCGCTTTCCGAAGGACTCGTGCAGTTGGGCCACGAAGTTACCGTCCTCACCGCGGATTGGGGCCTCGAACGCCGCGCCTCGGAACTTCCCGGCGAACCCCCTGCGGAAAACAGCCCCTTCGGCAAGAAGCGCGAAGTCCGCGGCGTAAAAGCCATCTACCTGGCGAACTGGTTTCATTACCGGGCCGCCAGTTGGAATCCTGCCCTCACCCGCTATCTGCGCGCCCGCCTGCAGAATTTCGACCTGCTTCACATCTTTGGCCTTTACGATCTTCTCGGGCCGCCTACCGCCGCCGCCGCGCGAAATTTGAAAATTCCCTGCGTCGTCGAACCCATCGGCATGTTCGTGCCCATCGTTCGCAACCTTTTCCTGAAACGCGTCTACCATCGATTCCTCGGAGGGAAAATGTTGCAGGATGCCGCGGCCATCATCGCCACCGCCGAACAGGAAAAATCCGAATTGATCGCCGGCGGAATTCCCGCGCACAAAATTGTCCTTCGCAGAAACGGCGTGGCCCCGCCCGCATCGCTGCCCGAACACGGCATGTTTCGCAAATCGCTCAGTATCTCCTCGGACGCGAAACTGATTCTCTTCCTCGGCCGGCTTTCTCAAAAAAAAAGCCCCGATCTTCTCTTGCAGGCCTTCGCGCAGCTTCCACCCCCGACTGCCGCCGCTCATCTGGCCTTCGTCGGTCCTGACGAATCCGGCATGCTCGCCCGGCTTCAGCAAATGGCAGCCCAATTGGGAGTGGCCCCGCGCGTTCATTTTTCCGGGCCGCTCTCGGGAGATGCCAAATGGTCGGCCTACTCGGACGCCGACATCTTCGTCCTGCCCTCTCAAAACGAAAATTTCGGCAACACCGCCGCCGAATCCGTCGCCGCCGGCACGCCGGTGATCGTCACCGACCGGTGCGGCATTGCGCCTCTTCTCGACGGCGTCGCCGGCATCGCCGTTCAACATTCGGCAAGTTCCATTTCTGAACAGCTGGCCGCTCTCCTCAACGACCCCGCCCTCTATGCTCAACTGAAGAATGGTTGCGCCACCGCGGTGCAGCGATTAGACTGGGGCATGCCCGTCCTCGAAATGGATTCGTTGTACAAAAAGCTGACTGGTATCACCACATCCTAGGAGAATCAGGCACTCGGCGGGAGTCGACCTTATCTGTGGGCAGCCATCGCGTATTCCGGTTTTTTTGGTGGGCGAGCAATGCACTCCTGGCCCTCTCACTCCTCGCGGCTCTTTTCACGGGAATCTGGGAACATTCCGTTCGCCAGTACCTCAAGGGCTTTTCCGATGCCGTCATCCCCGAGGCGTCTACCCCCAGGCAAAAAGCCGAAGCCATTCTCACCTGGATGCGCAATGGCCCTCCGCGCTTGGAAGCGTCGGATACTTCCGCGCTCTCGGCGCACGATCCCACAGACACTTTGAACTATCGCCAGCTTCTGGAAATCTGCGGCAGCGCCACCAACGCTTTCCTGAATCTTTCCCGTAGCTCAGGACTTGAAGCCCGCCGCCTGCTACTGCTCAGTCCGGATCGCACCGCCAAGCACGTCGTCGCAGAGGTTCGTCTCGGCGGCCGCTGGGTCATCGTCGATGCCACCTACCGGGTGATGATGAAAGATGCGCAGGGAAGACTCCTGACGCGCGCCGACCTCCAGGATCCGCGGCTGTTCCAGGAAGCGATCGCCGGGATTCCCGGGTACATTCCCGTCTACTCCTATGAACGTGTGGCTCATGTGCGCATCGGCGCTCTGCCGATGCTCGGACCAGTTCTTCGCCGCACGCTGGACGCCGTCATGCCCGGGTGGGATGAATCCCTGGATTGGAGCCTGCTCCTCGAACGCCGCTCCTTCGCCTGCTTTTTCCTCTCAGTGTGGGCGCTGATCTTTTTCCTGTTGCTGCGAATCGTTCTGGCATGGCTGGCCGATCACCGTCTGCGGATTCCGCGCCTCCGCCTGCGTACCAGCCTCACCCGCGCCACCGCGACTTTCTTTTCGACACCGGAGATAAAATAGCGCGTGTGCGGTATCTGTGGCTTCGCCTACGACCCTGCCAGCAACGATGCCCGACGCCGCGTCCGAGCCATGGCCGCGGCGATGCTTCATCGCGGCCCCGATGAGGAAGGCTTCCTCGTCGAAGACTCTCGTGTCCCCGGCCTCGCCCTCGGTATGCGCCGCCTCAGCATCATTGATCTGCCCGGCGGTCATCAGCCGGTCTGGAACGAAACCCACGACGCCGCGGTCGTCTTCAACGGGGAGCTTTACAACTATCGCGAATTGCGCGAGCGCCTGGTTCTTGCCGGCCATCACTTTCAGACCAAATCCGACACCGAAATTCTCGTCCACGGCTGGGAGGAGTGGGGCGAAGACCTGCTCGAGGAATTGCGCGGCATGTTTGCCTTCGCCCTGCTTGATCTGCGCAAGCACTTCGCCACCGTGCCCCTCGTTTTCCTGGCCCGCGACCCGCTGGGCATCAAGCCTCTCTACTACTCGCAAACCGAGGAGGGTTTCGCATTTGCTTCCGAGCTTCGCGCCTTGCTCGCCTCGGGCTGTGTTCCGCGCAATCTCTCTTCCGATGCGCTCACAAGTTACCTTCTTTTCGGCAGTGTCTCCGAGCCACTGACCCTCGTCGCAAATGTTTTTTCCCTCCCTCCCGGCCATCGCCTGCTGCTCCACGTTCCGGACCGGCGCCGCACCCCGCGCGCCCGCCCCTGGTGGGATCCGCGCCGCAGCGCGGCCGCCCGCGATCCCCGCCGCCCGCGTAATTTCACCACCGCGGTCGCGCCAGTTCGCGCGCTTCTTGAAGATGCCGTCCGCGCTCACCTCATCGCCGATGTTCCGGTGGGATTATTTCTCTCCAGCGGCCTCGACTCCAGCGCTATCGCGGCCTTTGCCGCCCGCGCGCAAAAAGGCATCCAGAGCTTCACGCTCTCCTTTCCCGATACGCCCTACGACGAAGCGCCGCTCGCCCGCCGCGTCGCCCAGGCAACCGGAACGAAGCATACCGAAATTCCATTGCAGGGCCCGGACATGCTCGCCCGCCTCGACGAAGCCGTCAGCGCCCTTGATCAGCCGACCATGGACGGCGTCAACACCTACTTCGTCTCCTGGGCCGCGCGCCAAGTCGGCCTGAAAGTCGCGCTCTCCGGCCTCGGCGGCGACGAACTTTTCGCCGGCTACTCGACCTTCACCGACACGCCGAAACTCGTGCATCTTGAACTTCTGTCGCGATTCCTGCCCGCCGTATTCCGCCGCGTAAGCACGCCCCTTATCTGCAGTCTCTTGGGAAAACAAGGCTCCCCCGACGCCATGCACAAAGCCAGCGACGCCTGGCGCATGCCGAGCGCCCTGCCTCATCCTTATTTTTTCACCCGGCTGCTTTTTCCGCCTTCGGAGCTGCAGCGCCTCACCGAACCACGCTTCCGTAAAAGCACGGTCGCCGCCGACGGTGTCACCCTTGAACCCACCTGGCTTGCATGGCTCGAGCGCATCGCCGATCAGTCGCGCGAATTCGAACCCGTCGCCGCCATCTCCTGGCTCGAACTGCGCACCTACATGGCCAGCACGCTCCTCCGCGACACCGACTCCGTCAGCATGGCTCGCTCACTCGAAGTCCGGGTCCCGCTCCTCGACACGCCCCTCGTCGAATTCATGTGCGCCCTGCCCGACGAAGCCCGCGTCCGACCCGAAACTCCCAAAGCCCTGCTCCGCGCCGCGCTCGAAGGCCTGCTCCCCCCCGAAATCCTCCAGCAAAAAAAACGCACCTTCACCCTCCCCTGGGAAAACTGGATGCGCACCACCCTCCGCCCCCGCCTCGAAGCAAGTTTCGCCAACCTGGCGCCTGCGCTTGCGGTTCACCTCCACTCCGCGGGCGTAGCGATGGTCTGGGACAATTTCCTCCACGCCCGCACCACCTGGTCCCGTCCCTGGTCCCTCTACGTCCTCAACGAATGGTGCCGCCGCCATCTCGCTTAGGTCTCCACGTTATTTCAAGAATCATTGGCAAATCGGGGCCGATTTGCGCGTTCACCGAACGAATTTCCGGTGCCAATGCTAGATTGTTCCTGTGCGACCGCAGTCAGTCACATAGTCGGAATCTGATCCGCATCCTTTACAAACCCACGAATATCACGCAATCCTTAATTTAGGTACACTGAATGATTCGAAGATGAACATTCTCGGGATCAATGCGTATCACGGCAACGCTTCGGCGGCCCTCGTTTGTGACGGCAAGCTGGTCGCCGCCGTCGAAGAAGAGCGGTTCAACCGCGTGAAATATGCCGCGGGATTTCCTGCCGCGGCGATCCGTTATTGCCTGAAGGAAGCCGGCATCACGCCGGCCGATCTCGATCACGTGGCTGTGCCGCGCAATCCCTACGCCCGCCTCGGCACGAAACTCTTTTATGCCCTGCGCATGCCCTCGTTCGCGCGGGAACGCGCCAAGGTAATCACGAAGTTCACGGGAATCCCCACGGCGCTTGCCGGAGCCTTGGACACCGACCCCGCAAAAATCAAATCGAAGTTTCATCGCGTGGAGCACCACCAAGCGCATCTCGCCAGCACCTTTTTCGTTTCCCCGTTCGAACAGGCCGCCCTTCTTTCCGCCGACGGCCTCGGCGACTTCGCCAGCTCCATGTGGGGCCTGGGCAGCGGCAATCGCATGAGGATTGACGGCGCGATTGCCTTCCCCCATTCGCTCGGCCTCTTCTACAGCGCCGTCACCCAGTATCTCGGCTTTGTGAAATTCGGCGACGAGTACAAAGTAATGGGCCTCGCAGCCTACGGCCAGCCCGCCTACCTCGAGCCCTTCCGCGACATCCTGCGCTTCAGCGGCAACGGCGGCGATTTCGGCTTCAAGCTCGGCCTCGACTATTTCACGCATCACAAAACCGGCCCGGAAATGTCCTGGGCCGAATCCGACCAGACCCCCATTCTCGGTAGAATGTTTTCCGACAACCTGCCGCGCCTTTTGGGTACCCCCGCGCGCCAGCCCGATGAGCCTCTCGAACAGCGGCATCGCGACCTGGCCTCCACTCTTCAGGCGCGCCTCGAAGAAGTCTATCTCGGCATGTTAAACAAACTCGCCGCCAGGACCGGAGCGAAAGCCGTCTGCCTCGCCGGGGGAGTCGCCTTCAACTGCGTTGCCAACGGAAAAATCTTCGACGCCACGCCATTCGAACAGGTCTACGTGCATCCCGCCGCAGGCGACGCCGGCCTGGCCGTGGGGGCGGCTTATTACATCTGGCACCAGATCCTCGGCCAGCCTCGCTCGTTCACGATGAACCACGCCTACTGGGGCCCCGGTTATTCACCCGAAGAAGTCCGCGCCGCTGTCAGATCCAACAGCGTTTCCCAAGGCGGCTACACCATCGCCGAACTCCCGGCGCAAGAAGAACTCCTCCGTCGCACCGCCGCCATCATCGCCGAAGGCAAAATCCTCGGCTGGTATCAGGGCCGCGCCGAATGGGGCCCGCGCGCCCTCGGCAACCGCAGCATCGTCGCCGACCCGCGCCGCCCGGAAATGAAAGAAATTCTCAACCGCCGCATCAAGCACCGCGAAATCTTCCGCCCCTTCGCGCCGTCCATCCTTGCCGAAAAAACCGGCGAGTGGTTCGAAAAATCCCATCCATCCCCGTTCATGAGCCTCGCCTATTCCGTGCTCCCAGAAAAGCGCGACAAAATTCCCGCTCCCACCCACGTGGACGGCACCGGCCGCCTGCAAACCGTCACCCGGGAAGCAAACCCTCTCTACTACGCGCTCATCAAAGAATTCGACCGCCAAACCGGCGTCCCCGTCGTGCTGAACACCTCCTTCAACGACAACGAACCCATCGTCTGCCGCCCCGAAGAAGCCCTCGACTGTTTCCTGCGGACCCGGATGGACGCGCTCGTCCTCGGCAACACTCTGATCGCCCGGCCATGAAACCCTTCACTCCAAAACTCACTCCCTGGGGTCCGCCGGTCCTGCTGGGCATTCCTCTCGACCACAATTCCTCTTTCCTGCGCGGCGCCGCCCAAGCCCCTCCACTCATCCGCCAAGCGTTTCACTCCGACGCCTGGAATAAAACGACCGAGACCCACGTCGACCTCGGGGCCCCAGGAATGTTCGAAGACGCCGGCGACTTGCCGGCCATGGAGACGCCCGACGCCTTCGCCCGCATCGAAGACGCGATCGGAAAACTCGCGGAAGCCGGAAAGCGCCCTGTCAGCCTCGGCGGCGATCACTCCGTCACGGCACCCATTCTCCGGGCCATCGCGAAGCGCACCCCCGCCATCACCCTCGTCCATTTCGACGCGCATCCCGACCTCTACGCCGATTACGAAGGCAATCCCCACTCCCACGCCAGCCCATTCGCCCGAATCTTGGAAGAGCAACTCGTCTCTCGCCTGATCCAGATCGGCGTCCGCACCCTCAACGCACACCAGCACGAGCAAGCGGAAAAATACGGGGTGAAGATTTTTGAAATAAAAGATCTGCCCGACCCGACGCATCTCAATCTCACCGGCCCCATCTACGTCTCTTTCGACATAGACGCGCTCGATCCCGCCTTCGCCCCCGGCGTTTCCCACTGGGAACCCGGCGGCCTGACCACGCGAGAAGCCATCAGCTACCTTCACGCACTCCCCGGCCCGATCATCGGCGCCGACATCGTCGAATTCAATCCCGTGCACGATCCCACCGGCCTCACCGCCACCGTCGCCGCCAAAATCCTGAAAGAGCTCCTCGGCAGGATGCTCGCCGGTTGACGAGGCCCTGATGTCCCGCTCCGAAAAAGTATTCCTGTCCGCCGAGTGGCGAGATCTCCTGATGCTGAACTACGAAGTGGAGCCTGCCTACCTAGACGAATACGTCCCAGCCGGCACGGAACTCGATTCCTTCGATGGAAAGACATACGTAAGCCTGGTCGGCTTTCGCTTTTGCGGCACAAAATTGCTCGGGACCATCCCGATTCCATTCCATTCTCATTTCGAAGAGATCAATTTGCGCTTCTACGTTCGGCGTTCTGCCGGCGGCGAAATCCGCAGGGGCGTGGTCTTCATCGCGGAAATTGTCCCCAGGCGCGCCATCGCCTTCACGGCGAGACTCTTCTACGGCGAAAACTACGTCTGCCGTCCCATGACCCATCGCCTCAACGCCAAAGGGTCGAAGCTCGAAGTCGAATATTCCTGGAGATCGAGAAACCAGTGGTCAAAGCTAGAAGGGCACGCTGCCGGAGCGCCTTCCCCGCCCGCTCGAGGAAGCCCAGAACAGTTCATCACCGAGCACTATTGGGGATATTCGCGCCAGCCAGACGGGGGCACCGTCGAATATCACGTCTCGCACGTCCCCTGGAAAGTCTGGACCGCCAGCCACGCCCAATTTTCCGGAGACACCCGCGATCTCTACGGCGACGAATTCAATCAATTGCTGAGAAAAACCCCCGCCTCAGCATTCGTCGCCGAAGGCTCGCCGGTAAAAGTATTCAAGGGCGTTAAACTGCCTTGCACGCACGAAGCGCGCTCTAATCCTGAGCCTGTCCGATAGGGACCGGGCGAAGGACCTCAACTTTAGATCCTCGCAAGCTGTTCCAACCTAGATCGCTCGCAGCCCGCCTACTTCTTCGCTGCAACCGCCCCTGCCACCTTCAACCGAATCTTCGGCGATTGCAACAGCGTGTTGTGCACCAGGCAGTGCGCCACCGCTTCTTCCACGCCTTTCCGCTGCTCGACGCTCAGTTCCACCGGCGCGTCCACTTCAATCACAAAATTCGTCATGCGCGCCAGCGGGTCCTTCACTTTGTCGCAAGTCACTCGCACCCGCGTCCCCTCGGACGCCAATTTATTTTTCCGAAGATACTGCGCCGCATAAAACCCCGCGCACGATCCGAGCGAAGCCAGCAGCAGCTCCGGCGGGGTCATGCCCTCGTCAAAGCCTCCGTCGTTCACCGATTGATCGCTGATAATGCTGTGATTTCGGGCATGTATTTCAAACTGCACCGAACCCAGGTGTTCTACCGTAACTTCCATAGGAATCTCCATCCCGGAGCGAGTCGTGCGGTCCCGGCCATTCAGTCTTCGGAACTCACCGGAAAACGATCTTTCAATTCAGGTATAGCAGAACCGAGCGAAGCCGCCAATGGCGTTCGCTTATCGAAGACTGTTCATTTTCCAATTTCCATTTTCTAATTTCTGGTTCGGGACGAAGGATTATTTCGGCGCATAGAAAAGGTAATCCGCCGAATAAGGCACGCGAACTTCCTGCCCAGCATGCGCAGCGTCACAACCGGACGCTGGTGCCTTGCCGCCCTTGGTGTTCAGGCGCTGAATCGTGGTTGCGCGAGAGAGCACGCCGCTGCCGTCGTGGCTGACGATGCTGACCAGCAGCCACGGAATGGAATCGGCGTCCGGCGAGGGCGCGTTGGCGACGGCCTTGCCAGTGACGCGGCTCCCGTCGCTCGCTTCCCAGGAGGGCCCGGCGAAATGTTTTCCGAACGCCTTGCCATCCTTATCAAACAGTTGCGCGTCGGGAGCCTTCAGGGTCCACGTGAATTGCGCGGGGGCGCTCACGCACATATAGACCTGGTCGCCTTTTGCGTGGACTTCGAACAAAAGTTGTTCGTTGGCGGGTGGCTGAAGCTGTTGCGGGACTTGCTGCGCGCGACCGGGGAACGAAGGAAACAAGGTCGCGGCGACGAGCAGCATGACGATTCTCGATCTGCAACAATTCTTGGGCACGGTGCGATTCCTCCTGTGAGCCCGTCAGTCGGGCCGGTGCCCAATATAGCCTAACTCAACGCAACAATACCGGCTCGCGCGCGATTTGTGGCAACCCCCCTCGGGAGCGGCGAGGCGCGCCCGAGCGATTGGGGCCTCAAAAACGAACGTAACCTTTCTGGCTCATTTTCATCTGCTCAGATGGATGTCTAGCCATCTTGGCGATCAAAAGCTCAAGCATCGGGGGAATATTATGGGAAAACTAACCAATCAAGTTGCCGTCATTACCGGCGCCTCCAAGGGTATCGGCGCCGCGATTGCCATTGCGTTCGCCGCCGAGGGGGCTTCCGTCGTCGTCAATTACGCCTCCAGCAAGGAAGGCGCTGACCGGGTCGTCGAAGAAATCACCGCCAAGGGTGGCAAAGCCATCGCCGCGCAAGCCGACCTATCCAAGCCGGCGGACATCACCCGGCTGTTCGCCGAAACCAAGAAAGCCTACGGCAAGCTGAACATCCTGGTGAACAACGCCGGCATTTATCAGTTCTCACCGCTCGAAGGTGTCACAGAAAAACTCTTCCACGACCATTTCAATCTCAATGTCCTCGGCCTTTTGCTCGCCACCCGGGAAGCCGTGAAACTCATCGGCCCGGAAGGCGGCAGCATCATCAACGTCGGTTCCGGCGTCAGCACGATCAATCCGCCCAATAGTTCCGTCTACACGGCAAGCAAGGCCGCCGTTGACTCGATCACTGGCGTGCTCGCCAAAGAACTGGGCCCACGAAAAATTCGCGTGAATTCCATCAATCCCGGCATGATCGAGACCGAAGGCGTCCACGCCGCCGGATTCATTGAAAGCGATTTTCGCAAATGGGTGGAAACGCAATCCCCGCTCGGCCGCATCGGCCAGTCGGACGATATCGCGCCCACGGCGGTCTATCTGGCTTCGTCCGACTCCAAATATCTCACCGGCGAAACCATCCGCGTTACTGGTGGCATCTACTGACAAGTTCGCCGCCTAAGCGGCGATTCTTTTTACGGCTGAGATGGCAGCCGGGCCCGGATCCATCCGGCGGCCTCCCAAAGTCGAACGCGCCGGATTCGGCCAACTCTCCTCTCTCTCCAGAGCGCCTCCGCGTTTCAGCGGCATCGCTTCCCCTGTACAATCTTCCCGTGCGCGTCTTGCTTCTGAATCTCTACTATCCGCCGGACACCTCAGCCACGGCGAAAATGGCGCAAACTGTTGTCGCGGCCCTCGCCAGAAAGCACGACGTCACCGTGCTCTGCGGCCGGCCTTCCTACGATCCCGCCGAGCGGCGTCGCTGGCGCCTCTTCCCATCCGAACACTCCGGCCGCGTCGAAATCGTCCGCGTCGGCTCGTCCGATTACCCGCGCACGCAAATGAACAAGCGCGTCTTCAATTACCTCAGCTATGTTTTTCTGGCTCTGCCGCGAGCCTTGTTTCTTCCCTGCGACGTGGTCCTCGCCATGACCGATCCTCCCTTCGAAGGAATCGTCGGCGCATTCGTCGCCCTTCTGAAAGGCAAGCCGTACATATACAACATCCGCGACCTATACCCGGACATGGCTGTCGGCGGCTCCATCGTCAAACCAGGCTTGCTCGCGGGCGTCTGGGAAACGCTTCATCGCTGGGCGCTCCGCCGCGCCACCCGCGTGGTCGTCCTCGGCGAAGACATGCGCAACCGCATCCTGGGCAAAGGAGTCAACCCATCCACTGTCGTCGTAGTTCGCGACGGCGCGGAAATTGACCCGACTGATGCATCCACTCCCGCGCTCGACTCCGAGGTGGTCCGCGCGATACGCGGCGCTTTCCGGTTTATCCTTGTGCACGCCGGCAATCTCGGCTTTTATGGCGCTTGGGACACGCTGCTCACCGGCGCCGTCCCGCTCGCAGCCGACGGCATCGGCCTGGTCTTTATCGGCGACGGCGCGCAGCGCCTTCGCCTCGAAGCCGCCGCCGCGAATATTCCCAACGTCCGCTTCCTGCCCTTCTTCGCCGCCAACAAGGTTTCTTCGGTCCTTGCCGCCGCTGATGCCCACATCATCACCATCAAACGCAGCCTCGAAGGAGTCGTCGTCCCCAGCAAGATGTACGGCATCCTCGCGGCGGGAAAGCCCATCGTTGCCGTAGCGCCCCGCGGATCTGATGTCGCCTCCCTCGGCGAAGCAAAAGGTTTTGCAATTTGCGCCGACCCCGACGACCCGGCCGCATTCGTGCAGTTGGTGCGCCAACTCTCTCAAAATCCGGCCAAGCTCAAAGAAATGGCCGACTCAGCCCTCGCCGCGGCGCCAGAATACGCGCGCTCCGCGGAACTCGCCAAGCTGTTGAACATTATCGAGGAAGCTGCGGCGACCAAGGAGGATCGAAAATAATGTCCTTACCTAGCGGGAGACAGCCGCAGGACCTCAACCAAACCTTGTCGAAAGCGTTCAAGCTAAGAGCCGGAAACCAGATAATTCTCCGGTTGCAACAAATCCACTCGAGTTGCTTTAGAGTTTCAACTTCATCGGCTCGCTTGTTATTACACCCCGCCGCCCTAATTTTCAGCTAGCGGTTCCCCTTCTTTCGCGCTAACTTAATTCTGCCTCGTGGAGAAGCACCGACGGCTTTCTCTAAGCCGTCATCCATAGGCCTGAGCTGGGAGCCGGATCCCAAACCGGCAACGTCTCTGTGTTTGACTGGCAAACTAGCCCGATGCCGGTTTCCTCAGAACGAGCAATGAGGATGAATGAGTGCGGGCCTGCTGGCTTTTTTGATTGCTGCGTCAGCATCTCTCCTTCTGACAGTACCCGTCCGGGCGCTGGCCATTCGCGTCGGCATGGTGGATTTGCCCGGGCCTCGTAAGGTTCACCTGAAACCCATCCCGCTTCTTGGCGGCCTCGCCATCTACGGCGGCGTTATGCTGGCCATTTTGATTGTTTTCGACGGCCCAGCCCGCGCCCAGGTCATCGGCATCGTCAGCGGCTCTACCCTGGTTGCCGTTGTCGGTTTCCTCGACGACCGCGGCTGGCTGCATCATCAGATAAAACTTTTTGCCGCCATGCCCCTGGCCGCCGTGATTCTTCTCCTCAGCGGCATTCACGCGCAGGTCTTCAGCCTGGTCATTCGCGGCAGCCTCGGCTACTGGATGGACGCCGCTCTCACCATCCTCTGGGTCGTCGGCATCACCGCTTCCTTCAGCATCCTCGATCACATGGACGGGCTTTGCGCCGGTGTCGCTGCCATGGCTTCCGTTTTCTTCACCATGATCGCTTACCTCAACGGCCAGACCCTGGTGGCCACGCTGGCGGCTTCCGTGCTGGGCGCCGCCGCCGGTTTTCTCCGCTGGAATTTCAAACCCGCCAAAATTTTCATGGGCGATGGCGGCGCGATGTTCCTCGGTTTCCTGATGGCCACCCTGGCACTGAAGCTCCGCCTGGACCATTCTTCCTCGCTGGCCACCTGGCTCGCTCCGGTCCTCATCCTCGGCGCCACCATTTTTGACACCACGCTCGTCACCATTTCCCGCTCGCGCCGCGGTTTGCTCCCGTTCGCTACACCGGGAAAAGACCATTCGGCGCATCGCCTGGCAAACCTCGGACTCGGCCAGCGCGGCGCGGTCCTGACAATTTACCTGGTGGGCGCACTGAGCGGTGGCGCCGCTATCCTCGTGACCTATCTTTCCAATCGCGCCGCGGCGTTTGTGGGCCTCGCGGTGGTTCTCGCCATGCTCCTCGCCATCGCCTGGCTGGAACGCGCTCCCTACGAGAAGCAAGAACATAAACCCGGCGCTTAGAATCCTCTCATCGTATTCTCTCCACGGAACTTTCCCTTGCCGCTCGTGTTTGGTGTGCGCAGGGGTATTCGTTATAATCTTGTTCGCTGTTTGCTTGCCTGCCTGCACGTGCCCGCCTGGCTGGTGATCGAACAGTTCTAACCTGCAATACGAACTAGAGAACTCTCCTTTAACAGGGTTGCGCGAGCTGGTGGAAGACGAAAAGTTCAAGTCCCCCGAAAAAAGGGACACCGAAGATGTCGTTGTCATTGGAAGCTCGGCGGCCGGGCTTTACACCGCCGCGCGCGTTGCCCGTGGTGGCCGCCGCGTCAGCGTGTTGGAATCGAAAGCCACGCCCGATCCCGCGCCCCGAACTCTGATCGTCACCGACTATTTCAAGAAGCAAATCAGCACCGCCGCGCGCTCCAGCATCCTCAATGAAATCCGTCGCTTCGAATTGTTCACCGACGGGCGCTCCGCGCAAGTCACACTGAAGCAGCCCGACCTTATCATCGAGCGGTCGCGCCTGATTCGCTCGCTGGCCGAGGAAGCAGCCCACGCCGGCGCAAATCTCCGCTACGACACGCGGTTTCTGGATCTCTCGCCAAACGCC
Source organism: Acidobacteriota bacterium (assembly GCA_013289665.1). Lineage (GTDB taxonomy): Bacteria > Acidobacteriota > Terriglobia > Acidiferrales > UBA7541 > Acidiferrum. Next base: position 51,753 of record JABCZN010000014.1, read on the forward strand.
AAAGGCCTCCACGTGCAGGTGGATGAGGGCGGCAAGCGCGAAGAGCTGCACGCCGTCAGCGTCGTCGGCGCGGACGGCGCCCGAAGCCGTGTCGCGCGGGCCGCTGGTTGGCCGCCCGTTGAAACTGTGCCCCTCGTTCAAGCCGTCGTGAAGCTCCCCAAAGACTGCCCGCCAGACACCACCCGCGTATGGTTCGTGCCTGACGACACTCCTTATTTTTACTGGATGATTCCCGAATCGCGGGAACGCGCCGCCGTTGGCGTCATCGGAGAACACGGCCGCGCCACCAAACTTCTGTTCGACCGCTTCCTGGAAAAGAAAGGCTTCGAGCCTCTCGAATGGCAGGGAGCGCGCATTCCCGTCTATCACCGGTGGGTCCCCGTCCAGCGCACGGTCGGCAATGGCGAAGTCTATCTGGTGGGCGATGCCGCGGCCCAGGTCAAAGTTTCCACCGTCGGCGGAATCGTCACCGGATTCCGAGGCGCGCGCGGCGTGGCCGACGCGATTCTGCAAAAAGGCACAGCCGAACTGCGCACCCTCCGCCGTGAACTGGGCACGCACTGGCTGATCCGCCGCGCGCTTCATCATTTCAAGCAAGCGGACTATTCCGAACTCGTGGACTTGCTCAACGCCTCCGCGCGCGAGTCGCTGGGCGAAATCAATCGCGACGAATCCACCCGGCTTCTCTGGAACGTCATCCGCCGCCAGCCGAAACTCGTTCTCCTCGGCCTTCGCGGTCTTCTCCTGGGCAAACGATAATGCGCGCAGGTTGTCTCTTCCGTACCGCCTGCGCCGGAAATTCGGCATACTGGTTTTACAGCTCTCGGGGCGACGCGCAACTCAACCGGCCCGCAACTGAAGAGGAGATACGCGAGTGCGATTGACGGTAATCGGGTGTGGCTACGTGGGACTTGTAACTGGAGCTTGCCTCGCCGCCGCAGGCCACGATGTTTTCTGTACGGACATCGACGAGAATCGGATCGACCTGCTGAAAGCCGGCAAAGTGCCGATCTACGAGGAGCATCTCGACGCAGTCCTTCAGCGGGCCGCTCGGGAAAACAAGATTGTCTACACCTCTGACGCCGGGGAAGCCATTCGCGCCGGAGAAGTCATCTTCATCTGCGTCGGCACGCCGCCCAAGGATTCTGGCGAAGCCGATCTTTCCGCGATCGACCACGTCGCCCGGCAAGTCGCCACCGAAGCGCGCAGTCCCAAACTGGTGGTGGAAAAAAGCACCGTTCCGGCATTGACCGGCGTCCAGTTGCAGAAGGCGCTTGCCGCTTATTCCCCGGCGGGCGGCATCAAATTCCAGGTCGCATCCAATCCCGAGTTCCTGCGTGAAGGCACCGCCGTGGCCGATTTCTTCCACCCGGATCGTATCGTCGTGGGCGTCGAGGACGAAAAAAGCGCCGCCACCCTCCGCGAGATTTACCGCCCCATTCTCGAAAAGAAATTTCATTGCCCGATCCACAATGGCAAGTGCCCGGGCTCAACAAGCGGCGAACTCCTGGTGACCACGATCAGCAGCGCCGAACTCATCAAGCACGCTTCCAACTCGTTCCTGGCCCTGAAAATCAGCTACGCCAATGTCATCGCCGACCTGTGCGAGCGCATCGGCGCCGACGTTGAGGAAGTCACCCATGCCATGGGCCTTGATCCCCGCATCGGCACGCAATTCCTCAAGGCCGGCCTCGGCTTCGGTGGCTTCTGCTTTCCGAAGGACATTCAGGCCTTCATCCACCTTTCGGCCGCCGTAGGCGTCGAGTTCGACATGTTGAAGGCCGCCGAGCGCGTCAACAAGCAGCGCATCGACCGCTTCTTTGAAAAAGTGCATAAAGCTCTCTGGGTGATCCGCGGGAAGCGGGTGGCGGTTCTCGGGCTGGCGTTCAAGGCCAATACGGACGACATCCGTTTCGCCCCCGCGCTTGAAGTGATTCGCCGCCTCGTCGAAGAAGGCGCCGAGGTGCACGCCACCGATCCGCAAGCCATTGCAAGGACTAAACACTGCTTCCCGAATGTTGCCTATTTCGATGATCCTTACGAAGCCTTGAAAGGCGTGGACGCCGCGCTGGTCTGCACGGAGTGGCCCGTCTTCCGCGATCTCGATTGGGCGAAAGCCGGCCATCTGATGAGCCGCCGCCTGGTCATCGACGGCCGGAATCTCTACAGCAGCAAGAAAATGCAGTCGCTCGGCTTCGACTACTATTCCTTCGGCCGCTCCTGAGCGGTGAGTGCAAACCGCAGCCTTTTTTAGAGGGAATCCCTGCTAGCGCTTCGCCGTCATCTTTAGATACTGCTCTTTGAAATATTTCAGCGTGTGCCGCAATCCTTCTTCCAGGCTCACCTTCGGCTCCCAGTCAAGCAGTCTTTTGGCCTTCGAAATATCCGGCCGCCGCTGCTTCGGATCGTCCTCCGGCAGCGGCTCGTAAATAATCGTCGGCGCATTGGGAAATTCCGCCCGGATGCGTTCTGCGAATTCCAGGATCGTCAGCTCCGCCGGATTCCCGATGTTGGTGGGAAAGTGCTCGTCCGACTGGCTCAGCCGGAAAATCCCGTCAATCAGGTCCGACACGTAGCAGAAACTCCGCGTCTGCTTCCCTTCTCCATACACGGTGATCGGCTGCCCGCTGAGCGCCTGGTAAACGAAATTCGGCAGCGCCCGGCCGTCATTCAACCGCATCCGCGGCCCATACGTATTAAATATCCGCACGATGTGCGTGTCCGCGTGATGATGCCGGTGGTAAGCCATGGTGGTCGCTTCCGCGAACCGCTTTGCTTCGTCATACACGCTTCGCGGCCCCACCGGATTCACCCGGCCCCAATAGGACTCGCTTTGCGGCGAAACCTCCGGGTCGCCGTAGCATTCGCTCGTCGAAGCCAGCAGGTACTTCGCCTTTTTCTCCAGCGCAAGGTCCAGCGCATGCATCGTCGCGATCGAACCAACCTTCAAAGTCTCGATGGGATATTTGAGATAGTCCGGGGGGCTCGCCGGCGACGCAAAATGAAATATGTAACCCACCTCTCCTGTAACGCGCAGCGGCTCGCTCACATCTCTTTTTTCATACCGGAATTTCGCATTCCCGCCAAGGTGCGCGATGTTCGCTTCGCTGCCCGTTATCAGGTTGTCCAGCGCCAGAACCTCCCAGCCCTCCGCCAGCAGGCGGTCGCACAAATGCGACCCCAGAAATCCAGCTCCACCTGTGACCACCGCTCTCATTCCGCCTCCGTGGCGCTCAAAAAACGTAAGTTTAGCTTGCTCCGTGAACCTTTGGCCAATTGAATTGTTCCGTTCCACCCTCCGGATCCCTGTGAATCACCATGAAGCCGCGCAAGCGGCCACGTTGCTGCGTATAATCTCCCTATCCAAATGCTCTTCGCGACCATCCTTCCTGACGCTCGGGCTCGCAAGCCTCGCGTCTGGCTTGTGGTTCTGGGCTCGCTTCTCTTTCTCCTGTTGCTCGCCTTCCTCAACCTGGGCCGCTGGCTCGACAGGGAAGATCCCCCGCAAAAAGCGGCGGCGATCGCCGTTCTGAGCGGCCGCATGCCTTCGCGCGCGCTCGAAGCCGCGCGCCTTTTTAACCAAGGGTACGCCCCAGAAATCTGGCTCTCCTATTCGGTCGAACCCGGCGCCACGCTCGAAAAGTTTTCCGTCCCCTATGCCGGCGAAGAATTTTACGATCGCCTGCTTCTGCTTCATCAAGGCGTGCCGGATAGCGCCATCCACATCCTTCGGCCACCCATCGTAAATACTGCCGACGAAATGCGCACCTTCGGGCAGGCTCTTCGCAAGGAGAATCTGCACCGCATCATCCTCGTTACCTCGAAAGTCCACACCCGGCGGACGGCCGTCCTCTGGAAACGCCTCTCCGCGAAAGATGGCGAGGCAATGATCCGCGGCGCTTCCGGTGACGGCGACGATCCCGCGCATTGGTGGCGCAGCACCGGCGACGCTCTCGATGTAGTGCGCGAAGTTCTGGGCTTGCTGAATGCCTGGGCGGGACTTCCCCTGCAGCCTTCAAAATCCTGACGCCTGGAATATTCAGAAAAAGAAGAAGCGTTTTCTCCTGCGTCGCTCGACACTCGTCCGAAGTTCGGGAACATAGGGCAGAGACGCGCCGCCCAGAGCCGCCTTCGGATTCTCGAGCAGCAGCGCTTCAGCCAACTCCTTGCCGCGCTCTCTGCTGACAACCTCGTACGCGAACCGTAATTTCACCGGCCTTCGCGCCGTGTTGTGGCCATCGCTCGACACAAAGTGCACCAGCCCTTGGTCAATCCACGTCCAAGCATCCTCCTGCGCTCCAGACCCGAACACTCCTGTGAGCGAACCAGCGGTTACCTGCGCGTAGCATCCCAATCGCACCCATGCCAGGAGCCGCTCCGGTTGAGCGCGCAGGATCCCATTTCGTTCCGGATGCGTGATGATGGGCCGCAAACCCATCAGGTGCAATTCATGCAGCGTCTGATCCATCGCCGGCGGAATGGAAAATTCGTTGAATTCCACAAGCAGGTAGTCTTTCTGATTGATGCAAAAAGGTGCCGCGTCGTTCTTGAGCGCCAGCAAATTCTCCGGATTCAGGTGAAAATCGCAACCCGTCGCTATCGTCAGGCGTCCATCCAGCCGGCTCTGCAATTGCTCCCGCGCTGCGCGCACCTTTCCATAGTCAAAGTGGTATTCCGTGCTCGCGTGCGGTGTCGCAACCACGCACGTGATGCCGTCCTGGATGGCGTCTTCGGCCATCGCGATTGAATCTTCGATTGTCTGGGCCCCGTCGTCGATTCCCGGCAGGATGTGGCAGTGTAGATCAACCATGCTCACCTAGTATGCGTCATCCGCGCCACGCGGAAAAGACTTGCCAGCCTCCCAGCAGAAACATCAGCCCGGCGAACAGTTCCGCCATCCGGCGCGCGTTCAGTTGCCGCGCCATCATTCCGCCCAGGATTCCGCCAATAAACACGCCAGGAATCAGCAGCACGCCGGTATGCAAATCCACGTAGCCCGCCCTCCAATACGCCAGGAATGCCAGAAGCCCCGTCGGGGGGATCAGCGCAATCAGGCTGGTGCCCTGCGCTCTGTGTTGACTGAAGCCGAACAACAAGCTCAGCAGCGGCACCAGCAACACACCGCCGCCGATTCCGACCATTCCCGCGGCGACCCCGCAAAATCCGGCCGCGCAGAAAATTCCAAGCGCACGCAACGGATTTTCCTCAGGAGAAGCTGCATCAACAGGATCGGGCGCGTTCGCCGCCCTCATTTTCCTCCACAACAAAACCGCGGACATCATCAGGAACCAACCAAAAATCGCCTTCAACACATTCGACGGCATCGGCACGGCAATCTTTCCGCCGCCATACCCGCCCATCAGGAATCCCAGCGCGCAATAAATACCCGCCCGCAGATCCACCTGCCCGTTTTTCCAATATTCCCGCAGCGCCCCCAGCCCGATCGGTGGCAACAAAATGAACAACGAAGTTCCCTGCGCCATGTGCTGGTCGTAGTGCAGCAGGTATACGAGCGCTGGTACCAGCACCACGCCGCCGCCGATGCCCAACAACCCCACCAGCACCCCAACGGTAAGGCTCAGCACGACAATAAGCACAGTGGTCATCGTTTCAAGGGTGGCAATGCTCCCTCCTCAGTCGGTCTGCGCGCCGCCTATCTTGCCCTCTCCTCGCCTCAGATAGCAATCCGCTTCCGTTTTATGCGGCCCCGTTCAATCCTTGAATTCCTGGTAACATTTTCTTCTCCCATTCTGGAGATGCCCCGGAAGCTGCTATATTAAATGGGCATTCTGGTCCTTTGGCCTTCGGGCCGTCACACCTTTAGAAAGATTAGGAGCTTGTTTCCCCTCATGGCTACGGACAGACGACCCGAGTTCTTCAAAGGCGGCCAACTCAAAGTCGCCATTATTGGATGTGGTTACGTCGGCCTCCCCCTTGCTCTTCGCTTCGCCGAAGCCGGGCACAAGGTCACTGGATTTGACACCGATCCTGAAAAAGTTCGCATGCTGAATGCCGGCAAATCCTACATCGAACACATCCCGCAAACGAAAATCCAGCAATTCGTGAACAGCCGCCACTTTAATGCCGTCACTGACTTCTCCAAGTTGGTGGAAGCGGACGCCATCATCATTTGCGTGCCCACTCCGCTCAATGAATACCGCGAACCCGATCTGAGCTACGTCGAAAACACCGCGAAATCCATCCAGCCGCATCTGGCCCGCGGCCAATTGGTCGTTCTCGAATCCACGACTTATCCCGGCACCACCGAGGAGCTCGTCCTGCCCATTCTCGAAACGAGCGGCTTGCGCTGCCCCATCGCGTCCGGCCCGGAAAACGAAAACGTTCCCCTGGATTTCTTCCTCGCGTTTTCGCCCGAGCGCGAAGATCCCGGCAACAAGCAATACGGTTTGGCGCAGATTCCCAAAGTCGTGGGCGGCATCAATCCTCCGAGCGGCCGCGCCGCGATTTCCCTCTACGGCCAGGTCGTAGCGCGCGTCGTGCCCGTCAGCTCCACCCGCGCTGCGGAAATGACCAAGCTGCTCGAAAATATCTTCCGCTGCGTCAACATTGCCCTGGTCAACGAATTGAAACTCCTCTGCCTGCGCATGGGCATGGATGTGTGGGAAGTGATCGACGCCGCCTCCACCAAGCCCTTCGGCTTCATGCCGTTTTATCCGGGGCCTGGCCTTGGGGGCCACTGCATCCCGGTGGACCCGTTTTATCTTTCCTGGAAGGCGCGCGAGTACGATTTCTCCACGCGTTTCATCGAACTCGCCGGCGAAATCAACACCTCCATGCCCTACCACGTCGTCGATTCGGTCTCCGAAGCGCTCAACATGCACAAGAAAAGCCTCAGCGGCTCCAAACTCCTCGTCCTCGGCGTGGCTTACAAAAAAGACGTGGACGACCTGCGCGAATCCCCTACCCTGAAGATCATGGAAATTCTCAAGAAGCGCGGCGCCAATTTCGACTACAACGATCCCTACTTCCCGCAACTCCACAAGATGCGCCACTACGACTACTCGAATATGAAATCGGTACCCTTGAATGCGGAAACGCTCGGCAACTACGATGCCGTCCTGATCGCCACCGATCATTCCAGCTACGACTACGGCGCCATCGTGGACGCCGCGAAGCTCGTCATTGACACGCGCAACGCCACTCGCCGCGTGATTCGTCACCGTGCGAAAATCGTTCTCTGTTAAGGCTTCATGTCCGCGAACACCGAGGAAATCCGGCGCCAGTTGGACGAAAGCGCGCGCGTCAAGCAAGCCTTTTCCGACGCCCTGGTCGTGCGCATTGCTGAATTTGCCCAACGTTCCGCCGCCGCCATCCGCCGCGGCGGCAAGCTGGTCTTCTTCGGGAACGGCGGCAGTGCCGCGGATGCCCAGCATCTGGCCGCGGAACTGGTGGTTCGCTTGCGCGTCGAACGCCCCGGCCTCCCCGCCCTCGCCCTGACCACCAATACTTCCATCCTCACTGCCGCCGGCAACGACTACGGGTTCGAACGCATCTTTTCCCGCCAGGTGGAATCGCTCGTCAGCCCGCACGACGTCGTCGTCGCCCTCTCCACCAGCGGCACCAGTCCGAATATTGTCAGAGCTATCGAAGTAGGACGCGCGCGCGGCGCTTTCCTGGTCGCCCTCACCGGAGAAACCGGTGGCGCGCTTGCCGGCAAAGTGGACATCCTCTTGGACGTTCCTTCCCGCGATCCCCAGCGCATCCAGGAAGCCCACATCACCATCGGCCACATCGTCTGCTCCCTAATCGAGCACCTCGTAGCCGCCAACTAGTTGGATTCTCCCGCCAATCGCAGTATCGTCCGTCATTCAAGGATAATAAGTGCTTTGTCATCCTGAGGGGAGCGCCGTTTGCGCTCTGAAGGACCTCAACGGGAAGCAGTGCCGAAAATATCTGGGGGGAGAGAGCGCCAGGCCCGAATTCAGACTGCCGCATATACCCCCTCTACCGCGCTTTCACGAGTTCCACCCGCGCCGTCGCCACCGGCAAGACCGCCTCCATCAACACCGGCAAACGCTCCGTCCCATCCGCCAGGTACAGCAAGAAATGCGCGTCCTTCATCTCCACGCCGTTGTCCATCACATGAATCTCAATTTTTGTAGTCGTATATTTCCCCGCCGCCACAGTAACGTTCTCCGACTTCCCCGCCAGCACCGCGCGCACATCATAGAGCTTGTGCCCGTCAAACACGGGTGACTTCACTTCCCGCGTGGCGCCCCAATCGACGCCTCGCAGATACATCAGCATCCCGATCGGATCCCGCGTCCCCGGCATCACCCGTGCCGCAACCTCGTTCGCCGGCGCCGGCTCCCTGCTCGAAGCCGTCAACCGCTCCACCGTATCCACCTTCTGGCCCCGCTCGTTCAGGTGCATCTCGTACTTCAAGCTGGCCAGATTTGAAATTTCGCTGTAGGAATCAAACTCGTCATCGAGCTCGAACACCATCCGGTAAGGATTCTCTGTATGCGCGAAGGCCTGCAGGTGCCAGGCATCCTTGCCCGCAATATTCCGCCGCTCGCCCACCTTCACTCGCAAATTCGCCACCGTGCTGTTCAGCTTGGGCACATTGGCCGAAAAGTCCAGCGTCTCCCCGGTCCGCGGCTGGAATCCCACGACCACGCCGCTCGCTCCCTTGATTCCGGCCGGCGAATCTGCCTCCGGCCGGCTGCCCGGCCCCCCGCCTACAGGTTCCGGCTCGGGTGGAGCGACCACGGTCGTGGCTTCCCCCGGAAAAATCGTCTTCGGCCTGGTTGCCTCGTACCGTTGGTAAGTCCAAATGCCGGCCGCAGCCAGCCCAACCACAACCAGCAGTCCCGCTAAGAGTCTCTTCCCCATACCGTTTGTGCGACGCTCCTGATTTTCCACAGTTCTCTGTGCCGCTCCCATCGTACAATAAGATGACTTTTCTGGTAGGAGGCGATGGCATGCGCTACCTGGTTACGGGCGGCGCCGGATTTATCGGCTCGAATACAGTGGACGAACTCGTGCGCCGCGGCCATGGCGTAGTCGTCCTCGATGACCTATCTTCCGGCAAGGAAGACAACCTCGCCGAAGTGCGCAGCAAAATCACCTTCATGAAGGGCTCGATCACCGATATCGAGGTCGTCCAGAAGGCCATGGTCCAGGCCGACTACGTCATTCACCTCGCTGCCCGCACTTCGGTCCCGCGCTCGGTCAAGGATCCCGTTGACACCAATCGCATCAACGTTGATGGCACCCTGAATGTCCTGGTCGCCGCCCGCGACAACAAAGTGAAGCGCGTTGTCTTTGCCGCTTCTTCCTCTGCCTATGGCGACACTCCAACCCTGCCAAAATCCGAAGACATGCAGCCGGTGCCCATTTCTCCCTACGGGGTAACCAAATACGTCGGCGAACTCTACGCCCAGACCTTTGGCCGCTGCTACGGCCTTGAAAATGTCTGCCTGCGTTATTTCAATATATTCGGCCCGCGCCAGGATCCAGACTCTCCCTATTCCGGTGTGCTCTCCCGTTTTTCCGCCGCCTTCCTCGATTCCACCCCCCCGGTCGTGTTCGGCGACGGCGAACAAACTCGCGACTTCACCTATGTCGAAAACGCCGTGCAGGCCAACATTGTCGCCTGCGAAGCCCCCAGCGCCTCTGGGCGAACCTTCAATATCGGCACGGGCCACGCCGTTTCCCTCAACCGGGTTCTCGAAATGCTTCAGAAAGCCTCCGGCAAAACTCTGGAGGCCAAATACGAGCCGTCTCGCGAGGGCGACATCCGCGATTCCCTCGCCGATATCCGCCTCGCCAAGGAATTCCTCGGTTACGAGCCCGCCGTCCTTTTTGAGGAAGGCCTCGAACGCACCTATGCCTGGTATCAGGCCAATCACCCCAAGAATGTGGCCGGCTAGCCCCGCGATTCGTCACCTGTTCCGCCCGCATCCAAGTTTGTTTTCTCCTTCACTACAATTCCCGCGAACCCCATGCTAGGCTAGCATTTCATTTTCATGGACTTCATGGACTGATTCGCCGCGTGAACCTTTTCTTTTCCATTCCCGCCTCGGGACAACTCCTCCGCTTCTGCTCGCTCTTTCTCGCTCTCCCTCTTTTTGCCGCACCGATCTTCTCCCAGCAGATCCCTGCTCAGCCGCCTCCCGGCAGCATCGCGGAAATTACCGCCAAAGGCGCGCAGCGCCGCGTCGGCAGCACCTACATCGCCGACGACGACGTGGACATCACCTACGGCGGCATGCGCCTCCGCGCCGATCATGTCGAATACGATGACGCAACTTCACAAGTCATCGCCCGCGGCCACATCATCTTCGACTTTGAAACGCAGCATCTCGAAGCTGACGAGGCCAACTACAACGTCGCCACGGGTCGCGGCACCTTCAAGCGAGTCCGCGGCTTCCTGAAGCTCGAGCGCCGCCCCAATCCCCGCCTCCTCGTCTCCCGCAATCCGCTCTACTTCGAAGCCGAGGAAGTCGATCGCCTCTCCGAGCAGGTCTACGTCATCAAGCATTCCTGGATCACCATCTGCGATCCGCAGCAGCCCACCTGGCAGTTTTATGCCCCGCGCGCCAAGATCACCGTGCAGCGCCACGTCGCCATGGTCAATTCCAATTTCCGCCTTTTTCGCGTGCCGCTTGTCTGGCTGCCCTACGCGACCGCGCCAGCCGGCGAACACATTCGCGAATCCGGTTTCCTCTTGCCCCTCATCGGCAACAGCAATCAAAAAGGATTCGTATTCGGCGACGCGTTCTACTGGGCCCCGCGCACCTGGTTCGATACCACACTGGGCTTCGACTACTTCAGCCGCCGCGGCACCGCGCAGCGCGCCCAGGTTCGCGCACGGCCCTTTGAAAACACCACCATCCGCTATGACTATTTCGGCGTGATTGACCGCGGCATTCCGCAAGCCAGTGGCCCGCCGACGAAGCAGGGCGGCCACCAGCAAACCCTGGAAGTGCAATCCCTCTGGCATCACGGCTGGCGCTTTGTCGCTGACGTCAACCAACTCTCCTCCCTCACTTTTCAACTCGCCTTTTCCGATACCTACGGCGACTCCATCAATTCTGAGATTCGCAGCTCCGTCTTCCTGACCAATAATTTTCGCGGCTTCAGCTTCAACGTCGCCAGCCTCAGCGATCGCAGTTATCTGCAACTCAGCCCCCCCAACAGCGTCTATCTCCGCAGCGACCCCGAAGCCCGCTTCGGCTCCGCCGAGCAGGCTCCCTTTCAAATGTTGCCGGTCTATTTCTCCTTCGAATCCTTCGCCGGAGCGGTTCATCGCGGCGACCAGTTTCTCGACACGCCGGAATTTGTCGCGCGCACCGAGTTTGCACCCAAAGTCACCATCCCCTTCCATTTCCGCGAACTGTTCGGCCTCACCGCCTCCGCCGCCTTCCGCACCACCTACTACGGCGATTCCCTCAACTCCCATTCCATCCTCACCGGCGATTCCATCACCCGCAATACCGGCGAATTCGCCCTCGAATTTCGCCCCGCCACCCTGGAACGCTTCTTCGACCGGCCGCTCACCCATCACCGCTACAAACACACCATTGAGCCATTGGCGACCTATCGCTACGTCACCGGCGTCCACAATTTTTCCGACTTCGTGCGTTTCGACAGCAACGCCACCCTCACCGACACCAACGAAATCGAGTACGGCGTCGTCCAGCATCTCTACGTGAAATCCGGCGACGATCAGCCGTTAGACTTCCTCTCCTGGCGCCTTGTCCAAAAACATTACTTCGATCCAACTTTCGGCGGCGCTCTCGTTCCCGGCCAGCGCAACGTCTTTGAAGCGCTTGATTCCATTACGGCGTTCGCTTTCGCCACCACGCCGCGCAACTGGTCGCCCGTCGTCAGCGACCTCAAGCTCACTCCCGGCGGGCGTTACGACGCCGAGCAAATCCTCGAATACGACACGCAACTCCACAAACTCACCACCATCGGCACGCTCGTCAAGCTCAAGCCTTACCGCGAATATTTTTTCACCATCGCGCATTTCCGGCTGCAGGGCGACCCAATCGTCCAGCCGCTCACCCAGCAGATTCGCGCCATGCTGGGCTATGGCAGTCTCACTCGCAAAGGCTTCAATGCCTCGACCGGCCTCAGCTACGACATCAACAGCGGCACCTTGCAGAATCAGTTCGTCCAGCTCGGCTACAATGGCGGCTGCTGCGGCCTCGCCGTTGAGTACCGCCGCATCAATCTCGGCACCGTGCGCAATGAAAACCAGTTTCGCGTCGCCTTGATCCTCGCGAACCTCGGCACCTTCGGGAATCTCCGCCGCCAGGAACGGATCTATTGATGCGCCTTGATTCAGCTCTTGCGTTTGCTTCCATTTCCGAGATCGGAAAACTCTACCGGCGCCGGAAACTTTCTCCCGTCGAGCTCACCCAATTTCTTCTCGACCGCATCGGCCGCCTGAATCCTCGCCTGAACGCCTATCTCACCCTCAATCCCCAAAATGCGCTTAAAGACGCCGCCGCCGCGGAATCCGTCCTGTGCGGCAAGTCCCGCCAGAAGTCCGGCCGCGACCTCGGCCCGCTTCACGGCATCCCCATTTCGCTGAAGGACAATCTCTACACTGCCGGCCTCCGCACCACCGGCGGCTCCGGTTTCCTTCGTGATTTTCTTCCGCTGGAAGATGCCGCCGTCGTCACATCGCTCAAAAATTCCGGCGCCATCCTGCTCGGCAAAACCAATCTCCACGAATTCGCCTATGGCGTAACCAGCAACAATCCGCACTTCGGCCCGGTCCATAATCCCTGGGACCTCGACCGCATCCCCGGTGGCTCGAGCGGCGGCTCCGCAGCCGCACTCGCCGCTGGCCTCTGCTACGGCAGCATCGGCACGGACACGGGCGGCTCTATCCGTATTCCCGCTTCGCTCTGCGGTGTTGTCGGGCTAAAGCCAGGCCTCGGCCGCGTCGGCGCCGATGGCGCGATTCCCCTCTCCCCCACGCTCGATTTCGTCGGCCCCATGGCCCGCACTGTCGCCGATGCGGCCTTGCTCTTTGAAGCAATCTCGGCACAAGAAGCGAAAAAGCGCAGGCCGCGCGCCAGCGGCCTCTCTTCATCTCGCCGAAGCCATCTGCGCATTGGCATTCCAAAACACTTCTTCCTGGACGTCGTAAGCCCGGAGATCCAGCAGACGTTTGAATCATCGCTCGTCACTTTGAAAAAATTGGGAGCAAAACTGAAGGAAGTATCCCTGCCCTACCTGAAAGAAACCGAACACGCCGGAAATCAGATCGCCTGGGCGGAAGCCACCCACTATCACCAGCAAGCCGGCTGGTATCCGCTCCACGCCGCCGATTACGGAGAAGACGTCCGCTCGCGCCTCGAAATGGGCCAAAAAGTCTCCGCGCTCGAATATCTCCGCGCGCTCGACCTGCGGGAAAAATTCATCGCCGGCTTCCACCTGGCCCTTCTTGAAAACGAAGTGGATGCCCTGGTTACACCGACCACGCCGATTGCCGCCCCGCTCATCGGCGAGGAAAACATTTCCATCGCCGGCAAGGATCACTCCACGCGCGCGTTACTCCTTCGCCTCAATCGCCCCGCTAACCTCGGCGGCATTCCCGCCATCTCCGTTCCCTGCGGCCTAACGCCAGCCGGCCTTCCCTCCGGCCTCCAGTTCCTCACCGGCGTAAACGGCGAACCCCTCCTCCTCGATCTCGCTGCGCGCTTCGAGCAGGCCCATCCACTCAACGCCCGCCCCGATCTCAGCGCTCTCGAATAATTGGCCACCCCGCGCAGCGGCCCCGACCGAGGCGGAACTTGCTCCGTTCTCATTCGGTTACGCCATCTCAAAAACTGATCATCCCCCACCGTCTGTCGCGACCGCCCTATTCCCCTCCATCACCCAGCTCCCAATCACATAGCCCAGCGTCCCGGTAACCATCCCCCCAAAAATATCCGCAATGTAGTGATACCGTCCCCAAATCGTGGACACGCACATCAGAAATACCAGCGGCGCCATCACCCAGAACAACCACCGCCGGAACTTCCACGCGCCCCAAAGCACCGCAATCGATCCCGCCACGTGCGCCGACGGAAACGCCGCGCCCCGCACGCGCCCGTAATGCTCGATAAAATTAATCGTTGCCGTGATCGGCCCGCCAGCCAGGGGCGCTTTCCATGTTCCGGCCATCGCAAACCACGGGCTTTCAATCGGAAAAATCATCGCGATCACATAGCCGATCGAATAGCCCACCACCGAATACGTCATCACCGACCAGTAAGCCTTCCACTCCCGCCGGTAATACAGGATTCCGCCCAGCACCACCAGGTAGACAAAATACGTCAGGTACGCCAGCTGCATGAACTCGTTCCGCCCCGGGGTCACAAACTGCTCCAGCCAAATCGACGGATCGACGCCTGTCATCCAGTGATCGAACGCGATCAATTTCGCGTCCTGCCAGTTTGGCGTTACCAGCGTCATCAGCTGCGCCAGCTCTTCAAAACAGAACAGGAAAAACAAATGCGGATACCAATGCCGCCAGAAATGCCACCATTTCGCCGCGAACGATTCTCCTTCGACCAGGCTCCGCTCCGCTGACCGCGCCTGGATCCAACAAACCAGCAGCACCAGGGAAACCACCATTGCCCGCACGCCCAGCAATCGCAGCGGATGCCGCAAATGCTCGGCGAAGAAAGCGATCAGCACGCTGGACACGCCAAAATACGCGAACGCCGCCCGCTCAAACGCGCCGCACGCCGCCCACGCCGCCGCCGCTTCCCTCCGCAGCAAGCCCGGCCCTCGCTCGCTCATCCCCTGGCTAGCACGCAAAAGAGCCGCCTCTCCCGGATACGCTTCAGAAACCGCCAACGCCTGCGCGGCTCCCGGGGTTTCGATCGCCCGCTTCTTCTCACCGTTCATGGATGTGTTCCAATCGTTTGAAATTTTACTTTATCCTTAAGCGAGTTTTCCGAAGCAAACTTTTTCTGCTGGTGCCAGTGCCAGATCGCCCAATCGCGCAAATTCGCCGTGTCCGCCAGCTCCTTGCCCGGATTCACCGCGTGCCCATGCCCCACCGCATCGAGCATCGGCCGGTCAAGCAGGGTATTCCCGTACGCGTGCGACTCGCGCAAATTGATCTCCATCGCCCGCGCCACCACTTCCATCGCTCGTCTCTTCGCCGCTCCAAAATTCGCTTCGCCCAACACCCGTCCCGTAAAAATCCCGTTCGACTCCTCCAGCCGCGTCGCGCTCACCAGAACGTCGCGTTCCACTCCCCGCGCCTCCAGCTCGCACTCCAACGCCATCGCCACCATCCTCGCCAGAGGTTTCACCATCCCGCTCACCACCACAATCTCGTGTCCGCGCCGCGCATGCCATTCCACACGCGCCACTCCTTCCTCGAAAAACGCAATCGGCTCCGCCGCTTCCAGAATCTGCTCCGCCCGCAATCCCCGCAGGTAACTCTTGTTCCCCTCTGCGATCGCCGTCAGCCCCCGCGGCAGCAACCGCGCCGCCTCCATTCCCCACCGCGGGTAATTCATCCACGGAATCGCTCCTGTTCGCCGCAACGCCCGGAAGAGTCTCCGCTCGAGCGAAGGCGCAGGCACCAGCGTCCCGTCAATATCGAAAAACGCCGCAACCCGCTCCGCCGCGCCGCTCATCCCGCGTCTCCCCGCGCTTCTTCCCCTGTGCTCGTCGCGGACAAATTGCTCGCCAGAAATCTCCACCCCTCGACCAGCACCGGCAAACCGCGCACCACGCAAAAAACTCCCGTCATCCACGCCAGCGTCTGCGCGCCCGCGCGAATCGCCGCATGCACGTCCAGCGTCACCGGACCCAACAGTGCCACCGGCCCGCGCGTCAGCGCCAACTCGAGTCCCAGGTAGCAGAAACACGCGCACTTCATCGCCGCGTACAATCCCCGGCTCCATCGCGACCCGACCAGCGCCTTCGCCCAGCCACTCTCTAGCATCGCGTTCGCGCCCCATCCCGCGTACCCGGCCTTCATCGCCAGCCCGCGCAGGAAATCCGTCGCCGCCCCCCGCGCAAAAAACAAGATTGGCAGCCACACCGACACCATCCCCACCACCGCAAAGTAGGTAAAAAACATGTTCTCGATCACCCGGTCGCCCAGGATGTCCAGTTGCGCTCCGACCGGCGTCGCCATTTTTTTCCGCCGCGCGATGTGCCCGTCCAGCGCATCGAGCGCGATCGCCGCCACCGTCAGCGCCACACCCGAGAGGTTCATCCACGCCCCATGCCCAAATGCGCTCACCGCCAGAAATCCCACCACCACTCGCAGCAGCGTCACCTTGTTCGGCGTCCAAACCATACGCACCTGCCCGGGATCAAATTCCGCAACCTTATCCAAAGCAACGGCCGCGCCATTCAGCCGTCCGGCAACCTGTTCCTTTTCAATAGCCTGCAAACTCCCCGCCACCCGCCTCCCCCGGCACC
This sequence comes from Acidobacteriota bacterium, assembly GCA_013289665.1. Classification (GTDB taxonomy): domain Bacteria; phylum Acidobacteriota; class Terriglobia; order Acidiferrales; family UBA7541; genus Acidiferrum. Next base: position 68,172 of record JABCZN010000014.1, read on the forward strand.
CGCCAGCCAAGTTCACCACCTGTCCCTGTAACCTGTCTCCCCCTCCCGTACTCAGATTGCTGCGTCTAAGTCAGTGGGACGCTGCGGTCGCAAGTAGTCTCGTCGAGGGCGCTAGTCGAGAATTTGCGGAAAAACTCGCATTCTCCAGGAGGCCGGGGCGAGAGAGCCGGCGCATAGCGCCCGCAACGAACGGGGTCTAGCCCCTGAAGAAAGTTTTATCCGGGCCTTCCGCAGCCTTTTTGGCCTCTGGGGTTTCAGATTTACTCGAGGCGACCATTTAGGAGATGAGTTCAGAATGGAACCCGCTCCTGAACATCCCGCACTTCTTTTTGTGCGAGAATAGAGTGCGGGGGGCCAGTTCGACCACCCCGCGCGCAAACTTTCGAATGCCACTTACGCGAGCTTCAGAGCCATGACCGACGTCTCACTCGCCGGAGCCTTCCTCGCCGGGCTGATCTCGTTTCTCTCTCCGTGCGTGCTTCCCCTCGTCCCCGGCTACATCTCCATGCTCTCCGGGATCGGCGTCGAGCAACTTCGCCAGGGCGAGCAGCCGAAATCCGGCCTGTTCGCTTCCGCCCTTTCCTTCGTGATGGGCTTCTCGGTCGTGTTCATCGGCTTCGGCGCATCCGCCAGCGCAGTCGGCGGATTCCTCCGCCAGAATCGGGCCCTGCTCGCCCCCGTCGCCGGCGCGCTGATCATTCTTTTCGGACTTCACCTGCTGGGCGGTCTCTTACGCATGAATCTCCGCGCCGGGCTGCTTCTGGGCATCGTGCTCGTCGCCCTCGGTATCGCCTCGCTCTTGCGCCACGGCCCGCTCTTTGCCGGACTGGGCGCCAGCCACTTTTTCTCTCTCTCGATTATCGGCTTCCTCGGCCCGCAGTTCGCCCGCTGGCTCAACCGCGACGTCCATCTCCGCAGCCAGAACAGCAAGCCCGGCATCTTCAGCGGCTTTCTCCTCGGCTTCGCCTTCGCCTTCGGCTGGACCCCCTGCATCGGCCCGATCCTCGCCACCGTCCTCACCCTCGCCGCCGCCAGCGAAACCGTTTCCCGCGGCGTGCTTCTCCTCGCGATTTATTCCGCCGGACTCGCCGTTCCCTTTCTCCTCACCGCCGTGGGCCTGGGAGCGTTTCTCCGCTTCTACAAAAATTTCCGCAAATACCTGCACGCCGTGGAGCTGTTCAGCGGCGCGCTGCTTCTGTTCGTCGGGGGCCTGGTCTTCCTCAACAAACTGGCCTGGCTCTCGGGTAAACTAACCTTCTTGAACCGTTTTTCGATGTGATCGGATGGAATAACTCGTCATGAAAAAAGTCGCCATCATCGTTCTCACAGTCGTCGTCCTTATCGGCATCACCATCTACGCGGACAAAGCCACGCGCGTATCCGGCGCGGGCGCACGCCACGTGGATTCCTACGCCACCGGAAAGCCCGAGCCCGAACTCAAGCTGAAAACCGTAGACGGCAAGGACGTCTCGCTCGCCGACTACAAGGGCAAGGTTGTCTTCGTGAATTTCTGGGCCACCTGGTGCGACCCCTGCCGCGTCGAAATTCCCTGGCTCATCGCCATGCAGAGGGAATACGGCCCCAAGGGGTTTACCGTCCTCGGCATCGCCATGGATGAAGAGGGCAAGTCCGCCGTCGCTCCGTTCCTTGACAGGGAGCGCTTCGATGTTGAGGGGCAAAAACTGCCGGTGAACTATCCGATCGTCCTCGGCACCGACGATGCCGCCGACAAATTCGGCGGCATCCTCGGCTATCCGAGCAGCTTCCTGATTTCCCGCGACGGCAAAATCGTCACCAAATTCCAGGGCCTCAAGAGTGAAGACGAACTCACCAAGGCCATCCTGTCGCAGCTCTAGGAAAGCGTCCGTATGCTCGCTGAACACGACTTTCAGAAAAAGGCCGACCTCGCTTTCGAGGACTTGAAAAAGCGCCTGCTGAATTTGGGCGATGCGCACGGCTTCGACGTCGAAGGCGAAAGCGGCAAGCTCGAAGTCATCTTCGAAGGGCCGGAACCGGCCAAATTCGTCATCTCGCCGAACACGCCCATCCGCGAAATCTGGATCTCTGCACTCTCCACCAGCTTCAAGCTCGGCTGGTCGGAAACGCGCAACGCCTTCGTCCTAGAAAAAACCGGCGAAGACCTGCACGCCGTTATGAGCCGCGTCGTCTCCCAGCAGCTCGGCGCCCAGGTGACCGTGTGAACCCACTCATCTCCAGATTCGCGGCCGCGCTTCTCGCCGCCATGCTCCTCCGCTGTTCACCTGCCGGCTCAGAAACGCCCTCCGGCAAGGACGTCGTCGCTCCGGAAGCCTATGCCTCCCACGACCCCGTCGCGCGCGGCATGTCGTTCCAACTTGCCGTCGTCCTTAAAATTCGTCCCGGCTTCCACGTCAACGCCCGCGAAGTCACCGAAGATTACCTGATCCCCACCGACCTCCGCGCCGAAGTCCCAGCGGGCTTCAAACCAGGCACCGTCGCCTATCCAAAGGGCACGCTCCAAACCTTCACCTTCTCCAAGAACAAAAAGCTCAACGTCTACTCTGGCAATGTCACCATCCTCCTGCCGCTAACCGCGCTCCCCACCGCTCCGCTCGGCCCGCAACACGTCCCCATGAAACTCCACTACCAGGCTTGCAGCACCGAAATCTGCCTTCCCCCCGTAACCAAAGATGTGGACGCCACCCTCAACGTAGTCGCCTCAACCTCCGCCGCCAAACCCGCCAACCCCGAAATCTTCTCCCCCCGATAAATTCGCCTGGAGTGACGATCGCCTTCGGCGGGCGTCTATAACCAAAAGCAATTTGAAGCGGGGTGCACAACAATGTTGGCCAAGCTCTCTCTTATTTTTCCTTTCTGCCTGGCAATCCACGTCACTGCTATGAACGCCCAGACCGCCTCAGAAACCCCGCTTTCCGCCGACTTGGCACGCTACTACTTCGGGTCGCCTGAAGCCGAAATCACTGCGCGTACAGACCTGGATTCCGCCCTGAAACGCCTGGGCAATTTTAGGGGACAAATCAACACCGGGCAGCACCTGCTTGGCGCACTCGAATCCTATGAACAGTCCCTCGAACTTTACCGGCGTCATGAAAGCTATCTCCATCTCCGATGCTCCGAAGACCGGAAAGATCCGGCATGCGACGCCAACGCGAAGCTTGGATCCGAAGTCAATGCGGCCACTGCGTTTCTCTCACCGGAAATTCTGTTGATTCCGGAAGCGCAACTGCACGGATTCCAGTCCGCTGAGGCGGGTCTGAAACCCTATCAATTCGCTCTCGAAGATATCCGTCGCGATTCGCCGCACACCTTGCCCGGAACCGAACAAGCGTTTCTCGATCGGCTCCAGCCTGAAATTGCAGACTGGCAATACGATCTGTACGAGCAGATCCTCGCCGGCATTCCGTTCGGCACGGTCGAAACACCAGCCGGCTCGCTTGATATCGTCCGGCAGCGAAACCTGCTTGCGTCCCACGCCGATCCACGCATCCGCGAAGAGGCATTCAGGCGCCGCTTGGATGGATTCGCCAGCCGCCGCGACCTCTTCGCCTTCGCCCTTCTCCGCACCGTCCGGGCGCAGGACGCACTTGCGCAATTGCACAACTACCCGGACGCTCCCGCTCGCAAGTACATCAGCATGTACTTGAAGCCGGAGCAGACCCGTGCCCTTTTGACCTCAATGGCCGAACACGGCGACGTCGTCAAAAGGTTTGAGAGGATTCGAGCCGACGAATACCAGCTCTCAAATCACGCGCAACTCCGGGTGTGGGACCTCGCCGCTCCTCAGAAAGACCTGCCCCTTCCCATCACTCCTCTTACCGATGCTCCATCCATTTTCCATCAGGCCTTCGCGGGACTTGGTATCGAGTATCAGAAAGCGTTCGACGCGCTGCTCGATCCTCTCGGCGGTCGCGCCGATATTTTGCCCGGCGGAGCGCCCAACCGGTACGCGGGAGGCTTTTCGACGGGGTTTGCCGGAAGCGCCAGCATGCTCTTTGTCGGGCGCTACGACGGGACTTTCAAAGACCTATCGGTGATTGCCCATGAAGGCGGCCACGCTGCCCATCGCGGTTTCATGTCCGCAAATGGCGTCAAACCGCTCTACGCTAGCGGGCCAAGTTTTCTTTTTGAATCCTTCGCTGCCTTTAACGAACTCGTGCTCGCCGACTATCTCGCCGAACACGCCGCTGATCCCCGCTTGAAGCGCTACTATCTGGAACAATGGATGCGCATCAAAGGCCTGGACGCCTTCTACGGGGCGCAAGACGCCCTGCTCGAGCAACAACTCTACGAAGGCGTGTCCAAGGGCGACGTTCGAGGCCCGGACGACCTCGACAAGCTCACTCTCCGGGTGGATAGCCAGTTCTCCCCGTTTCCCGCCATTACTGGCGAACTCCGCAATCGCTGGGCCACGCTCTCCCTCCTGTACGAGGATCCTCTCTACAACATCAACTACGTTTACGGAGGCCTTCTGGCGCTGAAGTATTACCAGCTCTACGCTGCCGATCGAGAGCATTTCCTGCCGCGCTACATGGCACTCCTGAAAAACGGCTTCGACGCCCCGCCTGCCGTCCTGCTCCGGCAGTATCTGAACATCGATTTATTTGACGATTCTCTCCTGAAGGACGATCTCGTCTTGCTGAACCGCCGCCTGGACCAACTGGAGGCCGGCGCATCGAACTGAACATGCTCAGGGAATGCTAAAGGACAGCAACTGAGCCATCACAACTCATGGCGGTCCGGACCAGCCGCGTTCTCATCACCTATCCGCTCTGACGTCTAGACGAGCGGCGGACGCCTCGCGGTCCGTTTAACTCCAGCCAATCGAGAGCTCGGCGAATCGCTTGCCTTCCCCGATCGCTGTCGTGAAGCTGAGGACCACGTCTTTGGCTCCTGAAATCTCCAGCGCCTTCTTGAAAAATCCGATAATTGCGAATCCCATAATCCGGTGCTGCTTTTCAAATCCCGTATACCGGACCAGCGCTTTGCCGGGCCCCTCGAAGTGCACCTCAATCGGAACACCCTGAAAGTATGTTTCATGAACGGCCGCGATGCGCTTGATCACAAATTCAGGCGAACCCAGTTTCACAAACGCCTTGTAAATTCCACGAAGCTGCTTTTCGATGACCACTTCGGAGCCCCGCGTGATCATTTCTTCCCTCCCGTCAGCGAGCACCCTGATTTCGACTTCGAGAAAGCGGGTGAAAAGATCGAGCGGGTACCAGGAGGAGGAATAAATCTCACCCTGGCAGATCGCCCGGGTTTCTTCATCCAGAAGACCGAAGATTTTCTCTAGAGCCTCGTCGCCAGAGCGGGACTTAATTTGGTGAATGGTTTCCTTGATCGCGGATCCCTTAATCTGCACCATGCCGGGGCACCTCAGAGAGCGCTCTTTGCCGCGCGACCCTCCTCTGACGGTACTATGTTTCGGCGCCGGTCGACCCAGGACTTGCCCTAAACAGAACCGGTGGCTGATTCCTGGCATGGCTGTCGACTACCAGAGATCAATTGCGCGGAAATGTGCTAATCCCTCAGGTTGCCGCCGGGCCTGCAGGTAGTGCGAAGGTCCGCCGCTTCAACCTGGATGAGCTGGGCACCCCGGAAACAGGAGTCGCTAAGCATTCCCGTTCAAGGTAGGCGCGCGACGGAATTGCCAGGGTGCCCGTGGCGGAAATATCGGCGGGATTGAATCCGAACGAGAGTCAATTCAGTTCTTCCCGCCTGCGGCGGCTGCCTGTTCGACGAGCTTTAACGCTTTACCCGCGTCGGCGACCCCGAGGATCAGGAACGATGCGTTGGCGCTCGGTTCAGCTCCGGAGTAGCCATAGTCGATGTTGATTCCCTGCTCGCCCAGCCGCGAGGCAACCCGGGCGAGCTCTCCCGGTCGATTCGCCAGCGTCACTTTCGCGACTTCGTTCTCCCTGTAATCAGCGCGCTGCCGATCCAGAGTCGCCCTGGTCTTGTCTGGATTGTCCACTACGAGACGGACGGAGCCCTGGCTCTTCTCGTGAGCGAATTGTTGATACGCGAGAATGTTGATGTTTTCCTCGGCCAGTGCTTGGCAGAGCTTGCCAAGTGTTCCCGGCCGGTCTTCCAAGCGGATGGTGAACTCCTTGATGATTGGCATTTGGGATCCTCCTTCTGGTACACCTCGGGAATGGGCTAGGGAGGTCCTGCGAGGAGTAAAGATTCAAGAATCGTACGCCGTCTTCTATTGGACTGCAACAGCTGCCGCCTCCAGAAAATGCAGTTTCCGGCGAGGTAACCGGATTGCCCAGGAGCAAGCAGCGCTCAAGTTCAGTTTCTCTAAAGCCGAATGGGCGGCGACACTTGATTTGTGGAAAGATGCGCGGGATGTACCTATAATCGCGCCATTCCAGTGGATTTCACGCGATATTCCTGGCGCATCGTGGCCATCGCGGCCATCAGCCTGATAGGAAATGTTTATCTGGGCTACTACATGCTCTTTGGCCTGGCATCGGATGGCATGGACCTGGACCAGCAATCCGGCCGAGTTGTAGTGGCCGATGTGGGCGAACAGACGGCCGGGGCGCGCGCAGGTTTCAAAGCAGGCGACCAGATCCTGAGCGTCAACGGATGGCAAATTGCGACCGTGGTGGACTGGCTGGCGCAAAGGATGAATTTCCAGACCGGCCAGCCAACTGCGGTTCGCGTTCAACGCCGGGGGAACACCCTCGACTTGACGATGCTGATTCACGGCAGGATCTGGGATGAATGGAATGACACGGTTCGCGCCTCCAACATTATTTTCCTGGCCTACAAATTCATCACCTTGATGATCGGATTGTTCGTGGTGTTCAACCGGCCGCGCGATTTCGTGTCCAGGCTGGGTGGCTGGGTGCTGGTGGTGATGGCCACGGTGTTTGAAGCCTTCCAATGGGGGCTGGCGGCGGCGACACGGAATTTGCCGTTGTTCGTGGCCGTGCCCGTGATGCTGGTGTATGTGAGCGCGGCATTTCGCACCCCGCTCCTTCTGGCGTTTTTCTGCTTGTACCCGAAGCGATTGTTTGTGAACCGCTGGTTGTGGGCGGGATTTTGCGTCGGGCCGATCGTGGCGACGGTGTACGCGCTCTATCTTTTTGGCCGGACGGTGTACGACCCGGAACATTTGACAGCCCTGGCGCCGCCGTGGGTGCCCGTAGCGTTCGGCGTGCAAAGCCTGGTGTATCTCGGGGCGGTACTGGTGGTGTTGCCGGTGAGTTACTGGAAACTCGAAACGGTTACGGACCGGCGGCGCTTCCGGGTATTGGTGTTTGGAGCGCTGGTGGCCATGGTGTTTTACCTGCCGCGAGTGATCGGCACATCGCTCATCCGTCTCAGCCCGGGGTTCTATCGCATTTTCGATTCCCCGTACGTCTACATGGCGTGCACCGTGGGCATGCTGATCCTCCCGATGTCGTTCGCGTACGCCATTCTGAAACAGCGACTGTTCGACCTGCGGGTGATGATCCGGCGAGGCGTGCAGTATGCCCTGGCGCGCAGAGTCCTGCTGGCGATTCCAGTGCTGGCGATCGGGCTGTTGCTGGGGACGGTGATCGCGCAAGGAAGGCAGCCGCTGTTTTCCGTGCTGAAGACACACGCGGGGAGTTACGTGGCGATCGCCGCGCTTGCCGCATTGGCCTCCACGCAGCGGCAGAAATGGCTATCGGCGCTGGACCGCAGATTCTTCCGCGACAAGTATGACGCGCAGCAGCTGTTCCGCGAAATTGTGGAAGAGATCCGCCGCGCCGAGAGCGTGGAGGAAGTTGCGCCCAACGTGGTGGGACGCATTGCGGAGGCCTTGCACGCACAAGGCTGCGGATTGCTGGTGCGCAAGCCAGGGGAGAGCACTTATCGCATCGTGGCGGCGGCGCCTGCGGGCTCGCTCTCCACGGACTTGCCCGCAACCAACAAATTAATACCGCTGGTGCGGATGCTGGAGTGTCCGGTGCCGATTACCCAGGCGGGAACCGGCTGGCTGGGGCAGCAACTACCGCAGGTGGATAAGGATTTCCTCGAGAAGGCGCGAATCGAATTGCTGGTGCCGGTAGCGCTGAAGGAGGGAAGCACGGAGGCGTTGCTGGTGCTCGGAGGAAAGAAGTCGGAGGAACCCTACAGCGCGGAAGACACCGCGCTGCTGGAAAACGTGGCCGGCGCGCTCGCGCTTTTGCTGATGCGGGGGAGCGGCCTCGAACCAGGCCGGGCGTTTGAAGAGTGTCCCGCATGTGGATCGTGTTACGACACGGGAACGACGCGATGCAGCAAAGATGGCACGGCGCTGATGCTGGTGGCAACTCCGCGGATGCTGGCGGGACGCTACCGGCTGGAGAAAAAGTTGGGACAGGGCGGCATGGGCAAGGTGTACCGTGCGACGGACATGTCGCTGAACCGCGAAGCGGCGGTGAAGATGATTCGCGACGAATTTTTCGCGGACCGAAAAGCGATCGAAAAATTCCGCCAGGAGTCGCAGTTGACGGGAAGCCTCGCGCACCCCAACGTGGTAACCGTCTATGACTTCGGCGTGGAGGCGGGGCAGCGAGTGTTTCTCGTGATGGAGCTGCTGGAGGGCATCACCCTGCGCGACGAGCTTCGCGCGAAAAAACGCCTGGATGCGGCCAGGGCACTCGAGCTGTTTGAAGGGATTTGCGCCGGAGTCGGCGCGGCGCATGCGCGCGGGCTGATCCACCGCGATCTGAAGCCGGAGAATATTTTCCTGCTGCAAAAGGCTGCGACGGAGGTCGTGAAGATAACTGACTTCGGGATCGCAAAGACCCTGCCGCAGTCAGCCGACGAAACGCGAGACACCATTACCGGCGTGGTCGTGGGAACGATGAAGTACATGTCGCCGGAACAACTGCGCGGGCGCTCGGCTTCGCCGCGCTGGGATCTGTGGGCGCTGGCCGTGATTGCGTATGAAGCGCTTTCTGGATGCGCTCCGTTTACGGGGGAGGATTCGGTGATGCTGCAAAGCGCCATCATGGGAGTAAATTTCCCGCCGCTGACGACGGTGTTGCCGGATGCTCCGCTGCCCTGGCAGAGATTTTTCGAAGGCGCATTCGCCCACGACGAGGAGCAGCGGCCAGAATCGGTGGCGGTGTTTTGGAAGGAATTGCGGGAGTGTCTGGGGGGCGGCGCGTAAGATTGCCGCCCGTCGTAGCGGCCATTTCCCGGTAACAGGCAAATTGCAAATAATTCAGGATTCGACTTTTATCGTAGGAGCCGAACCGTCACTGCGAGCACAGAGGGAAGAATTAAAAGCGCAAAAAACAGTGCAGCCAGCAGAAGTCCGCGGGCGCCACGGGACTTAACGAGATAGTAGGGGAGAAGAATCGGCCAGGCAAAGAAAACAAAAGCTTCGAATTCAAAGGGCAGGTTGAGATGACGTCCTTTCCGGTCCAGATAGACCCAGAGCGCGATAAACAGCTGTTGCGAGAGGGATTCGAGTATCGCTGGTTCTCCGGGCATGCCGAGGTGATCGAACGCGAGCACTGCGCGGGCGGCGGTGAAAATCAGAGTTAGAAGAATCAGCGGGATAAGAGACAAGGTCACCCGGAAGCTCAAGTTCACTCCTTTCGAAACATTTCAAGCACTCTCAGAAATAGGAAAAAACGATGCCGAACCGTTGCTCCTACTTCACCGGCGGCACGTACGGAATATACCGCGCAAACAGCCAGCAAAGAAAAAATACCACCGGAACGTGCACGGCCAGCTGCAGCATTCCGTATCCCACGATGTCCCGCGCCTTCAATTTCAGGATCCCCAGCAGCGGCAGCATCCAGAACGGATTGATCAAATTCGGCAGCGCCTCTGATGCGTTATAAATCTGCACCACCCATCCCAGATGCACCTGGTGCAGGTTCGCGGCCTGCAGAACATAAGGTGCCTCCACGATCCATTTGCTCCCGCCCGACGGAATAAAAACGCCCAACACCGCCGAATACACCGCCACCACCAACGGATACGTATTGTGTGTGCTGATCGAAGCGAACAGTTTCGCCAACCGATCCGCGATCCCCGTCCCAACAATCATTCCGAAAATCACCGCGTAAAACGGAAACTGGATCAGCACCCCGCCCGTTGCCGGAACGCAATCCGCCACCGCCCGCATGAACCGCTTCGGCCGCCAGTGCAGCAAAAGCCCCACCGTAATAAACATCAGGTTGTACGTGTTCAGGTCCAGCGCCGCCAGCGCCCCCTGCGGCGAAGTCCGGAAAGTATCCGCCAAATACCAGCACAGCAACGCGGCAACCAGAATGGTCAGCACCGGACTGTATTCCAGCCACTCACCCGGCTTGCTCCTCGCTTCCAGGCTGGCGCGAATCGGCTGGTGCTGGATGCCATAGGATTCCGCGGTCCGCGCATTCTCCGCCGACGGCGTCGAAAAGTAGGCGATCAGCACCGACACCGCGATCAGGATCACCGTCGTGGCGATGCTCTGCCACAGAAAAAGAGTCTGCGTCAGCGGAATCAGCCCGCTGATGTTGAACAAAGTCGCCGGCATTGCGGTCTTCGTTGCCATCAGCATCGCCGCCGACGATGACAGCCCCATCGCCCACACCGCCCCCAGCCCCAGATACCCCGCCGCCCCCGCCGCGCGATAGTCCAATCCCTTCACGCGATGTGCCAGCTCCCGTACAAACAACCCGCTGAAAATCAGGCTCAACCCCCATGAGACGAGCGACGTCAGCATCGAAAAAAGCGCCACCAGCGCCACCGCGCCCCGCGGTGTCTTCGGAATTCCCGCCAGCCTTTGAATCGCGCGATAAACAATCGGTGTCGAGGCCACCACATACCCGCCGATAATAATCATCACCATCTGCATCGTGAACGGCACCAGCGTCCAGAAATTCTTTCCTCCCTGAATCGCCAGTTTCGCCGGACTCTCCCCGAGCAGCAGCCCCGCAACAAACACGATTACGATTCCCAGAAGCGCAAAAATCAGCGGGTCCGGAAACCACCGCTCGCTCCAGTTGGCCAATCCCAATCCAAAACGCACCAACCCGTGTTCTTGAATTGCCGCCTGTTTCTCTCTTGGCTCGCTCATGCTCAACCACCTCGGTCGGACAGTGCCACTCCGCGAATCGCAAGCTTGTCCCTTCGCGGAAGTCCTTCGAGCCTGCGGCTCAGTGCCCGCATTGTAGCGCGTGTCTCGCGAAATAAAATGCCTTTGCGCCCTCTTCACCGCATGCGCTCGCCAAATTACGCGCAGAAAAAAAGAGCCGCCCCGAAGAGCGGCTCTCTTTGGGCCTCCCAACTCAACTTAAGGAACGATCTTCGTGATCCTCGTTGCCCAGTTCGCCAGCTCCGTGCGGGTGTTGCCGCAGCGGAAGTTGCTGGTCAGCCAGCCGGTCAGCGTGCAGGTCTGGTTCACGTATTCCGACGCGATCCAGACCGAATTGCCGTCGCTCACCGCGGCCCCGTAGTCTCCCCAGCGCGACCGGGTCCCGTTCGAGGCCGTCGGATTGTAGCCGGTGAAGCCGTCATCCGGCCCCAGTCCTTCCGCGGCGATGTGAATTTCGCCAACGCCGATCTTGGCATCAATCCCCGCGTAGCCGGCGCTCGGATAGTGATCGTCACCCAAAACGGTGAAGGCCATGACGCCTCTCCCGCTCTGCGTCACCGCAATCGCGGGATAGGTCAGGTTGTTTCCGGAAATTCCAGCGTAGCCCTGCTGGTCCACATTCCCCGAATGCGGGTTGATCACAAAATACGCGACACCCGACCGCGGCGCGCTGTCTCCGTCAATGATTAGCCCGGTGTCCAGCGCGGCCCACAGCTTTCCGTTCGCCAGCACCACCTGTTGCATTCGCGAATCGTTGCTGTCCACCGTCTTTTCCGGATTGGGGAACGGCCCGCCCGCGCCAACCAGCAATCGCCAGCAGCCGAAGAGCGTCGCGCTCACCTGTATGGTCGAATCCGCCAGGCACTCCCCCTGCGGAAAGTCCCCCGCTTTTTGGTTCGCTCGTCCGGGCACGGCGTAGGGAATCGTATTCACCACGCTCGCGCTGATGTTCAGCGCGGGTGCGCTGTCAATCGAGCTTGTGTTGCTCACTGTCCAAAGCCGCAGCCGGCTGTCCACGCCGCTATCCTGAAACACCGCTTCGGAGCTCAGGAAATACTCCGTTCCGCCTTGGCTGCCCTCAAACTGATTTCCCGTCGAGGTCGCCGGCCACACCGTGAAACCCGGCGTGCCGTCCAGTTGCACGCCCAGGCTCGGATCGGCAGTGTCAAACTGCACCACATTCACAAACGGCGCCCCCGCCGTCAACTGCCTCTTGGAAAACACGTAAATCTGCGCGCCATGAAACCCTGGCCCGGCCAGACTGTACTCATTCGTCGTGAGATAGATCCCGTTCGCGTCCGCGCCGATGTGCGGATAGTCGCCCAGGCACGGCCCGTGGGCCCCATGGTTTCCCTGCACGCAGTGATGGTCGGGCGTTCCCTGGGTTCCATCATCCTGCACCGGAAGGCTGTAAACATTCCACGAACCGGTCGGATCCGCCGTAGCGCTCACTGCCAGGTCCAGGTGGTTGTTGCCATTGAGAGCCTGCGACGCTGGTTTTGCCCGATCCAGAGTCAACACCACATGGAACCACCGCTGCGTAGCGCCATCGAAGATGCAGCTTGGATCCGTAATCTCCGGGCCAAATGGCCCGCTGGGGCGGACAATGGCGGGCGCATAGCCGTAAAAACTGTTCAGGTCCGTGGGCGCGCTCACCGGATTGCCCGCGGTGTCAAAAATCTGCAGCGTGTCATTCACTGTTTCCAGCACAAAGCCATTTCCGACGCACATTCCCTGGTCGGGCGGCTCAATCGAAAACTGATTTCCACCCGCCGCAACAAAGCGCTGTTCGAAGTGATTGATCGCATCCACAGACAAAATTAATTCGGGATTTGACTTCGCTTTCCCCGCACCCGATTGCTTAATGCCGGCCCCCGGCCCCTTGGCAATTCCCCGGTTCACGGAGATGCCGGTACCGCTTCCGTCGGAACCATCGCTGTCACTGTCCGCCAGCGCGGAATCCAGCTCCGGTCCCAGCTGTGCATTCGCACTGACCGGAGGGGTCGCGGGCAACGGCCCGCTGCGCGTCAGCGGAACCTGGCGCACCGTCTGAGTCTGTGCCGCAACTCCCAACGGCAACAACATCACCACTAGCGCTAAACACAACACCACCACAGGACGAGATCGCATCGTTTGTCTCCTCTTCAAAATTTCGGTTTGTAACGTGGGCGGACCACTTCGCTCGACTCTTTCCTTCCATAACCGCGCGGGGAGCCAAGCATAATCCCTCCTTGACAGTTGTCAACCTTGTATTTGTAAGTACTGGGTGGCATACCCTTTTCCCCGCCGTTCTGAATCGATGCTATTCACTTCCAAAATCCCTATCTTGAGTTTTCGAGCAGAATAGTCTTGAAGCAGTGCCGGATTCGGCCGAGGGCCCGATGGAACGTGCGCCGAGAGGATAACTGACACTTGCCACTATTTTTGGGCAAGTCTCCGGAGGGAATTCAAGCTCCCAAACGCCGCCCGGAGTTGCCGCACCACCCGCTTCTGACGCGGCATCACCATCGTGCCGACCGGCGGCCATAGCCCGCGGCGAATTTGCCTTCCAGGTCAAATTACGCTTGATTATCGGACTTTTGAAAACCGTTGGTAATTAGAATGGATGCGTCCGGGAGAGGTGGTCCCTCTGGGAATTCTCATGGCAAATAGGAAGATGAAATTCACCGTCGAGTTTTGCCTCTGCTCGGCGCGACCCAAGCTGGCCACCGGGACGCATGGTGCACTCTCTTTTCTATCGTTCTTCTTGCTCTTTCTCCTTACGCCGCCCCTCTGGGCACAGGTCAAACATTGGAATTCCGGGCAAAGAGATCGCGTGGCTGAGTGTGTCGGCAGAATCTTAAAGCGGAAAGCCCTGATTGACGTAGGGTCATCGGTTGACGCATCAATATGCGAAGGCGAAACCGCTGAAGGAGTCGTGAAGCGCTTGGGGGAAAAGAGTTTGAAACTGATCTCGAACGACCAGTGGGTCCTGGTCTCGGACAATCTACCGAGCACCGGGAAAATTATCGTTGTGACCCGCCTGACAGCGCCTGAACTAACGAGAGTTCAGCAAGATCTTCTCGAGACAATACTGATCGAGCAATCGCGGTTCATCCCTGTCGAATATGCGCTCGACAGGGAGGCTGACGGCTCGCAAACGGTAGACATCCTCCTCGACTACGATGTTACCGTGATGCCTGGAAACGCCCCTGGGGTTCTGCGTATGGCCGTGTTGCTTCACCAGTCCGACGTCAACCGCATCATCTTCGTGGAAACGCAGAATGGCGCATTCGATGTGAAGTGGGATTCGGGAGAATTAGACGCAGCAAAAGTCGACGTGGACTTCGATGACGTAGATGGCGACGGAAACGAAGAGATTGTGGTTACGGGAGAGCGATCGCTTGACTATGACAGCCCCAAGGACCATGTATTGGCCGTGTTTGACGCTGAAGGCAGAGAATTGACACGGCAGGAAAAATGCACCAATTACGAATACGCGGCCACCAGATCTGAAGCGGAATTGGTTTGTCCGATTGAAGGGGTGGACGTTTCGTTCATAACTGAAACTGTCCCCTGGGAGATTGAAGCGTCGCGGGGTGGGACTTCGGGCAAAATGAAAAGCACGATATTCAGGTTAATGAAAGAGAAAGGAAGATACGTCGCGGTTGCTTCGCCTACCGCCAAATCTGCACTGAAAAACGCCAAACCTTAGGATCGATTTCCGCGCATTCTTGAGCTTTCGGCTGTCAGCTAACGGCTTTCAACTTGCCCGCCCTACTTCCATTCCGTGAGCGCATCGCGCAGCCGCCCGACCACCCGCTCCTGCCCCAGCGCCACCATGGTGTCAAACAGCGGCGGCGCCACCGCCTGGCCCACAATCGCCACACGCGTAGCGTTGATCAGCAATCCCGCTTTCACGCCGCCCTCTTCCGCCACCTTCCGCGCCGCGTGGTCGCAGGCATCGTGATTCCACTCCGGCAGCGCCGCCAGCGCATCCGCCAGCTTCGCCAGCAGCCCCGGCACCTTCTCGTCCTTCCAGAATTTCGCCTTCGCGGCCGGATCAATCGCAAATTCATCGCTGAAAAACGCCCGCGACCAGCTTGAAAAATCCGGCAGCAACCGAATCCGCGGCCGCAGCAGGTCCACGGTCTTCAGAAACCACCCGTGCCCTGCGCCCGCCGCCCACTCTTCCTTCCACAATCCGTCCTCCTTCAACTGCGCTTCCACTTCGGGCAGCAAATCCCCGATCGGCAGCTTCTGCAAATACTGCGTGTTGAACCACTCCAGCTTCGCCCGGTCAAACACCCCGTTCGTCCGGCTCACGCCCTGCAGTGAAAACTTCTCCAGCAATTGCGATGTCCGCAAAAACTCCTCATCCCCGCCCGGCGACCAGCCGAGCAGCGCCAGGAAATTCCGGAATGCCTCCGGCAAGAATCCCTCGCGCTTGTACATGTTCACGTCCGTCGCCCCATGCCGCTTCGAAAGCCGCGACTTGTCCGGCCCCAGAATCAGCGGCACGTGCGCAAAAATCGGCGGCTCCGCCCCGAGCGACCGGTACAGCAGCACCTGCTTCGGTGTGTTCGAAATGTGGTCCGCGCCGCGAATCACGTGCGTGATCCGCATGTCAATGTCGTCCGCCACCACGCTCATCTGGTACATCGCCTGCCCAAACTCCTCGCCGTCTTTGCCGGAGCGCAGCAGCACGAAATCCTCAATCTCCTCGTTAGAAAACTCCCGCTCGCCAAACACCGCGTCAAAAAACTTCGTCGTGCCTCCCACTGGCACCTTGAAGCGTACGGCCGGCTTCGTCCCCGGCGTCGAAGGCTTCCCGTCGCGGCAACTGCAGCGCACGATCCGTCGCACCTTCGTGCCCTCGCCGCCCTCTTCTGCATGATCCCCGCCCACATATTTTTCCGGCGGGCAATAACACAAAAACGCGCTGCCGTTCGCCAGCAGCTTTTTCCCCGCCGCCTGGTAAAGCTCCGTCCGTTCGGACTGGTAGTACGGCCCTTCGTCCCAATCGACGCCTAGCCACTTCAGCCCTTCGAGGATTCCGGTCAGCAGTTCCGGCTTGTTCCGCTCCGCGTCGGTATCCTCAATCCGCAGGATCATCGCCCCGCGCTCTTTGCGTGCAAACAGCCAGTTAAACAGCGCCGTCCGCGCCCCGCCCACATGCAAATAACCGGTCGGTGAGGGCGCAAACCGCACCCGCACGCTCCCCGCCTGTGCTTTCCCCGCGTCTGTCATGATATGTAAGCGCTCGCTCTCTTCCCCGAAATCCCCAGTTTACCGGAACCCCCCGCAACCCGTCCAACCGTCTCAAGTCCCGGTTGGGCAGCTTGTAGTCGTCATCAGGTGCGGAATACCTGATCTTCATGCTGAGGCACCCGGCGAATGTGCGTTTACGGCTGATCGATTTTCCGGCAAATGGCTGCTGAAACCAGAGCCCATGAACCAGAAAAAGACATGTTATAATGCCTTCTGCGAGGTAAAGGATCATGGGCGTAAAGCGACTCATCGAACCGCGTGTCGACAATGGCTCCACGAATGACGATTTGAAGCGAAGCATCAACACTTTGCCTACTTCAAGCCCGAAAAATCCTGATCCAAATCCCTTTATTGTCGGGCGGAAACCCTCCCGGGGTAGCGCCAAGCCCGAAGCCTCCAGCATGGATCAGTAGGCACACTGCAAAACACTCCAGCTGATAGTACTATAGCGGTTAATGACCTTCGACATTACCGGACTGCTGATCTTCCTTCTCGCGATCGTTCCGGGTTTTATCGCCCAACAAGCCCGTTCCCGCCTTGTCCCGCGTTCCCTTCGAACCCAGAGCGTTGTTGAAGAAACCGGGAATTACGTCTTCAACAGCATCGTGGTTCACCTGATTCTGTTTGCCTCCCTCAGAGTGACATTGGCCGTGTTTCAGAGCGTGATACCGGCAAGCCTCGGCGCGGCAATTGCGCAGAAACAGCTCCCGGCCTGGGCTTGGCAACATCGCTACCTGATTGCGGCCTATTACATCGCGAGTCTCCTGTCCGGCTGCGTGTTGGGTGTGCTGCGCGGTGTGGCGGAACGCGACAGGCGAATCGGATCATGGCTCGCGGACAACCGATTTCTGCGCCCTCTACTGCTGCGCCTGGGGGTCCGCGCCTTTCTGGAAGAAGCCCCCGTGTGGTATGAAGCACTGCGGGAAACAACCCGCGATGAGCGCACTTTCGTTGAGGTAAGAATGAAACAGAATGGCGGGTTCTACACCGGGGAATTGAAAAGCTACGGAATTGTTCCGGACTCCGAGCCGAACAAGGACTTCCTGCTTGTAAACGCTGCCTATAAGAAGCAGGAAAGCGACACCTATGTCTCCTTGGCCGCGGACGGAGTGCTGCTCAACTTCGCCGACGCCGAATCCATCTCGTTCATTAAGGAGACGATCGCTTGAGTGCAGCTTCTTGAACGCCACTGCGGCTAACCAGCCCCCTTCACAACGCTGCAAAGTTCATCAAGCGAAATTCCGCCGGCCAGAAATTTCGGTAAACAAAATGAACGCGCTTGTGATATGTTCACCGCTCCCGCCAGGACGAAAGTGACGCTCTGATGGGGCCAATCTAACCGTTCGGCAAGAGACGAATTTCAGTTGGCCGGTGTTTGCGGGCCACGGGGTCACACGCGAAGAACTGAATTCCATCCTCATTGGCAAAACAAATCGCAAATCAAATCCAAGGGAAATTCCGGAGCATCCATGTTCAGTTCGAAGAGAGCATTTTTCCTGCTTGCCATTACGCTAGCGGCGGCTGAAGCAGCCCATTCACAACAGGCCGCCTTCCACCTGGAGGAGGCGACCATCGACGACGTGCATCAGGCGATCCGGAATGGCCGGATCACCTGCAAAGGATTGATCCAGCTTTATCTGAATCGCGCCAAAGCCTATAACGGGGTCAGCAATGTGCTGGTCACAAAACACGGAGAGCCGGTCGCGCCGGCGCCGGGGGTCGTTCGCGCAGGCTCACCACTCAGATTTCCTACCCAGACGGTAGCCGTTGCCACTCTTCTGCCCGATTTCGACGAGTATGCCGGGCCGCCCGTTGAGTTTGGGAGGATGGAATCCACCGCGTCCGATCCGGCCGTCGAACAACAGTTCGGCATGACCATCGGCATTCCCAACGCAGGCCAACTGAATGCGCTCGGCACCCTCAATATTCGCGGCGAACGCTCTGTGACCTGCAAAGGAGACCGCGATCGGCGCCCGTCCGAGGGGCCGCTGCCCCCCGGCTCGCCGGCGGTCTGCGAGGAATTCCGCAAGCAACCGGATGCGCTCGAGCGCGCGGCCGAACTCGACGCGCAATACGGAGGCAATCCCGACCTGGCGAAAATGCCCATGTACTGTGTCGCATTCTCCTTCAAAGATGCGTTTGACACCAAGGACATGCGCAGCACGGGCGGCGGCGATGCGAACTACGACATTGACTTCCCCGCCCGCGACCAGACGCTCGTCGCCCAGCTTAGGGAAAAAGGCGCCATCATCTACGCCAAAACCGCGAACACGGAATACAACGGTCGTCCGGTCCCCTCCACCCGCGGCGGCGCAGGCGCAGAGCGAGGCGCCAACAAGCCCACAAAGGTATTTGTCTCGGTCCAGGGCTATCAGCGCAGCACTTGGGCGGGAAACCCCAGCAACGTCTATGACACCACGCGCGCCGCCTCCATCGGTTCAAGCTCCGGCTCAGGTGTCTCCGTCAGCGCAAACCTTGCCGCCTGCAGCATTTGTGAAGAGACCAGCCTGTCCTGCCGCGGCCCGTCCAATCACAACGCGGTGGCCCTGATCCTGCCTCACAAGTCGCTCATTTCTTTTCTCGGCGGGGCAATCGGCGCGGACATTTACCTCGATCGCAGCGGCATCATGTGCCGCACGGTGCGAGATGCGGCAAAAGTACTGGATGCTCTCAAGGATCAGTCCAACGGATACTACGATCCACGCGACATCTTCACCACGGTCCCCGGATCGAGTGTCTTGAACAGGCCTTACGCCGACAGCGTGGCCTCGCCGGGCGCGCGGGGCTCCTTGCGGGGAATGCGCATCGGGATCCTCCGAGAATCCATGCTCACTTTCCCGGGCACAAAAGCGGACGAACCGATTTCAGAAGCGGCAGCCAAAGAGATCAAATCCATTCTGGGCGACTACCTGGGAGCTACTCTGGTCGAATCCGTCGATCCGCTCTGGCCGGATGATCCCAGTATCGAAAACATGTCGCCTTCCTACACCCAGGCTCTGGCCCAACTTGTCCCCGTATTTTTCCCCGACATTCTTTATCGCCTTAAGCCAGACGGCCGGCCTCAATTCCCGGAGTTTGCCGGGAAAATAAAACCGACGGAATTCGCTCCAGGGAAGACGCTCGGTACCGGCACCATGAAGCCCATCGATTATTTCCTCAATCTAGCGGAAGGACGCGTGCCCATCCCCAGGAACCTGAATATTCGCGCGATCGAAGAGGTGGTGGAATCCAACGCCTTCACGCTTGAATTCAATCAATATGCCATGCGGCGGGCAGCCGATTGGAAAGAACGCGGATTCATCGAATCCTTGATTGATTTCCCCACTCTCAATGCGCGCTCGAAGTTCTGGGGCGATGATCAGCGCGCGGCCTTCAAGAATTGGGAAGAAATGGTTGACATGCGCAACTCGCTCGGAGACCGCCAAGGCATCGACGAGCACATTATGATGCGAGAGTTACTCCGTCGCGTGGAAATGAAGGTGCTCTCGGAAAACCACCTCGACGCCGTCGTCCGCCTCCACTATTCCCTGCCGCCCGGCAAGATTGGCTTAGCGCCTCAACCTGAGCCGCCCGACGACACCCGAGGTGAACTGCGCATGGGGCCTTTCGCCGGTCTGACCGAAGTCCTTATTCCCGCCGGCTATGTTCGCACAGTCTATGATCCCGTCTTCCTACTGAGTCCCGATAAAAAGAGATATATCCCCACCAACAACAACACGCCTCGGACTCTGCCGCCACCCGGTCTGCCCTTCTCTCTCGTTTTCCGGGCGGAGCCAGGAAGGGAAGATATCATTTTGAAGATTGCCTCCGCCTACGAAGCGGCTTCCAAGCGCCGTATTCCTCCCCCTCAATTCGGACCACTGCCAGGCGAACCGTAGGGATACGCCCAGGATGACAATCGCCAATCAGTGATTCCGGCCTGATTCTGGCCCTCACAGAGTTTCCACGTGAACTCCGCTCCGCACGCTCGATACTCTTGCGGTGACTCCCGTCCGGCAGTGTTCAAACCGGGCCTCCTACCCCGTGTCCCTCCCCCTACTACCTCTTTCGCTACCAGTACTTCCGTAGCGTTGCTCCACGATTTCCCCTGCCTCATAATCCTTGATGATTCGTATTCTGCAAGGTTTGGGGGCCACCGGTAGAAATGGTCGGGTGCGTTTAACTCCGCTTCAGGCACATCCTAATTTTTTCGCGAGTGCCCGCCCACTCTTTCTTCCAGTCGCTCTTTTGATTCCCCGCGCCTTGCGGAACGACCCAACTGGCCCCGAATGTCTCAAAATGTGATCGCGCTCGGCTTGCTTCTCGGAACGCTCCTCGTCGGAGTGTTCTTCGCCTACATTTATTCCCTCAAGCGCCAGAACTATCTTCTCTACTGGACCGTGGGCTGGGCCCTCTACGCTCTCCATTATCTCTGCCCCGCTCTTTCTCCCTGGATCGGCACCAACATCGTCCTCAGTTCCCTGAACCACACGCTCTTCGGTTTCGCCGCCATCTGCTTCTTCCTCGGCGCGCAGCTTTACACCCATAATAAAATCTGGCTCAAGCCCGCCATGGGCGCAGCCGCGGTTCTCGCTCTGTGGTCCACGGCCAACGCCTTGGAAATCACCACCATCTCTTCGTTCATCCCCGCGGCAATGCTCTACGTCGCCGTCGGTTTCATTTTCTGGAACGAGAGCCGCCACCAGGAAACCCTCGCTGACCGCCTCCTCGGCCTGGCATTTTCCTTCTGGGGTGTCGTTTTTCTTTCATTCTTCCTGCTGCCCTCCGCGCAGAAATCGATCGGCGATTCCATCCTCACCGTCTCCGCCCTTCCCGTCGCATTCGTCTGCATGCTCCTTGTCATGGCCATCTACGAGGAGGAAAAGCGCCGCGTCGAACGCAACATGCTTGCACTCTCCAATCTGAATCTCGCGACCTCCAGCTTCGTCGGCGGTGAAATCCAGCGCATGCTCGCACAAGCCCTCGACCGTGTCCTCGGCGTCGTTCGCCTTCCATCCGGCGCCCTCTTTCTTCATCACGGCGACACCTCCGGCCCCACTTCCGTCGTCTCCGCCGGCATTCCCGACGCCTTCTGCCGCTCCGCCCAGGAAGAAGGCCTCGACGACTATCTCGTCGGCCTCGTCTCCCGCCTCGGCGGCCTGCTCGGTTTTCGCGATTTGCGCGACGACAATCTCACCTCTCTCGAAAATGACGAGCCTCTTCGCCGCTTCCGCGAACTCGCCCTGAAGCACGGCCTCCGCAGCATCGTCGTCATCAGCCTGCAGGCCAAGGAGCAAGCCTTCGGACTGCTTCTCCTTGGCACTCCCGACAATCGCCGCTTCACCCCGGCCGAACTCCGCCTCCTTCTCGCACTCGGCCACCAGATCGGCATGGCCGTCGAAAACAGTTACCTCGTCCAGCAGACCTCCCGACGTTCCGAGGAACTCCACGTCCTCAATGAAATCGGCCGCGCCCTCAGTTCCACGCTCAACAAGGAAGATCTCCTCCGCAAAATCTGGGAAGAGCTCCGCCGCCTCTTCGACGTTGAAAACCTTTATATCGCCAGCCCGGACCCCGTCCGCGACGCCATCAATTTCGATCTGGAAATGATTGGTGGCGAACGCAAGCCCATGCACTCGCGTCCCGCCGGGAACCACCTAACCGAATACATCCTCCGCACCCGCCAGCCGGTTCTCATCCGCGAGAACTTTCCCACCGAGACACGCAAGCTGGGCGTTGACCCCATCCGCACCTCCGGTTCCTTCTGCGGCGTGCCACTCGTCGCCTACGACCAGGCCATCGGCACACTGTGCATCTACTCCGACCACGAGCGCGCCTACGATGAAGGCCATCTGGAACTCCTCCGCGTCCTCGCCAGCGAAGCCAGCATCGCCATTGAAAACGCGCGCCTGTTCCAGAACGAGCGCACCAAGGCCCGCCACCTCAGCCTGCTCAATCTCATCTCCCGTGACGCCATCGCCACGCTCAATCCCGAAGAAGTTCTCACTAAAATCACCGAGCAGCTCGAAAACGGTCTCAGCTACGACCACATTGGTATCGCCCTGCTCGATTACACCACCCGCGAACTCGTTATCCAGGCGGAGGGCGGCGCGCGCCGCGGCATGATGGGGCACCGCCTGCCTCTCGATATCGGCCTCATCGGCCAGGTGGCGCGTACCGGCAAATCCGCCACCTATCGTTCGCTTCCGAACAATCAGAATGGCGCCAAGCCCGTTCTCCCCGACTCCGCCTCGGCCATGGGCCTTCCTATTTTCTACGCCGAGCATCTCCACGGCGTCCTCTACGTCGAAACTCTCGAGCACCTGGATTTCTCCGAGGAGGAAACTCTCCTCCTCCGCACCCTCGCCGACCTCATCTCCGGCGCTCTCCACAACGCCTTGACTTTCCAGAAAGCACAGGAGCAGGCCATCACCGACGGCCTCACCGGCGTCAAGACTCACCGCTTTTTCATGGAAGCGCTCTCTTCTGAATGGAAACGCTCTTCCCGTGCCAGCCGCGCCTTCGCTCTCGTCCTCATGGACCTAGACCGTTTCAAGTTCGTCAACGATTTCTACGGCCATCTTGAAGGCGACCTCGTTCTCCAGCGCGTTGGCCAGATCCTCGAAACCAATTGCCGCCGCTCCGATGTCGTCGCTCGCTATGGCGGCGATGAGTTCGTCATCCTCATGCCCGAAACCACCATGGAGCAGGCCCGCCAGCTTTCTTCCAAACTCCGCGGCTGGGTTGCTGCCGATCCGCTCCTCCGCGAAAAAAATATCAGCGCCAGCTTCGGCATCGCCTGCTATCCGCTCCACGGCGCTTCCCCGCAGGAACTCATCCAGGTCGCCGACGCTTCTATGTACCTTTCGAAGCACCAGGGCGGCAACACCGTCTCCACCGCCGACCACGTTGATCCGAACGAAGCTCGCCGCTGGAAGCGCGACGTCCTCGAAGCCTATCTCGGCGTTACTCTGAAGCGCCTCTTCACCACCGGCCCTGAAGCCTTCGAAGAAATCTATCTCCGCCTCCGCCAATTCACCGATTCCCTGCCCAGCACCGAAATCGCCCAGGACACGCCTCCCGACGGCCCGCGCGCGCTCCCGCAATCCATTCTCGACACCGTCACTTCGCTCGCCTATGCCATTGATGCCAAAGACCAATACACGCAGGGCCACTCGCAAAAAGTTTCCGCCTACGCCGCGCTTCTCGCCGAAGCTCTCGGCATGAGCGATCTCGAAGTCGAGGAAATCCGCCTCGGTGCCGTTCTCCACGACGTCGGCAAGGTCGGTATCCCCGAAATCATTCTCAACAAAAGCGGCCCGCTCAACCTCGAAGAGTGGGACACCATGAAGACGCATGTCGTTTTCGGCGGAAAACTTATGGAACCGCTCATTCCGCTCGCTCGCATCCGTGAAATGGTCTTGCACCATCACGAATTCTTCGACGGCTCCGGCTATCCCGAAGCCCTCACCGGCGAAAAAATTCCCCTCGGGGCCCGCATCATCACCATTGCCGATTCCTACGACACCATCACGAGCGACCGCAGCTACAAAAAAGGCCGCACCGCCGAGCAAGCCCTCTCCGAACTCGAGCGCTGCGCCGGCACCCAATTCGATCCCAAACTCGTCCAGGCGTTCACCCGCGCCATGCGCCAGCTCCCCAACCCCATCATCGAAATCGCCTCCCTCCTCTCCCGCACCTCCTGATCCGCGTGGCGACGCATTCAAGCCAGCTGGTTTCATTAACAGGATGGGTAGGCGTACCCCGGTGATGCCTGGAGATGCGTCTAGGAGGGCAGTCGTCGCGACAGCTCAATTTCGCCAAGGCGTTCATGGCGTCGAGCCGCGTGCACCTCGTACGATCTGTCCGGTGTGAATATCGTCCCTGGCCAGGACATTCTCCTGAGCACCCACGCGACCGGTTTTCCCGGCGGGCCAACCTATATTCCAGCAGCAACCGTGACCTTGCTTCCCCAGACGCTTGACGGCACGGTGACCACTGTTTCGAATGACGGCGGTTTTGCCGGCTACACCGTCACCCTGGCTCCTTTACCCGCTTTTCACCGATCTCGCCGTCTAAGCCGGGCAAGCTTCTCTGCTAGAACGCCAAACACCGTAGTCGTCTATGTGGACAGCAGCGTCCAGATGCTGAATTCAGCGCCGCTCGCTGTGGGCAACAGATTGCGTTTCTATGGTCTGTGCCGGAAATCGCGGCGGGCGTCGCCCGGTAACGCCCGTCCTTCGCGAGTGGTGTAGCCCTCGCCGTTCGTTCCGGGCTGCCACGCTAATTCTTATGCCAGTCCAGCGTAACCTTACGGCCCATTTGAAAACCGCCCCTCGCGGTCATCAATCCATCCTCGAGCGAGCCCGTAAGAAAAATATTATTCAACACCGTGCCATCCGCCGCTTTGCTGTGCATCTCAATTTCCAGCTCGCCGGCCGGCCCAATATGCCCGGTCAGATTCATGAACACTCCGGTGTCCTTCCCCATCGGCCACCTGCCCGTCAAGTTGCTACCGGCCGCGGTGCCTTCACCATGGAAACACCGCGCCGGGTCCTTCTTAGTCTCGGCAAAACAGATCTGTCCCGAGTAGAGCCCGTCCCGGAAGCCGCCAGTGACACCGGACCGAATTGGCGCAGCAATCGCCATCGATTTCTGAGGCGACGCCGAAGCAGTTCGCACGGGCTCATCCGATGGCCTGGGCTTGCCTGCCGGCGCAGGCCTGGCTGCGGCGGGTGGCTTCACCTCCCGAGCGGGATCCGCTTTTTCGGCGTTTGGAATTGCGGCTGCCGGAACAGACACTGGTGCCTGGGGCGCCACGGCCGCGACAGCTGCCTTCTCATTGTTCGTCCGTTGATAGACCGCGAAAGCCCAAAATCCTCCACCCGCCAGCAACACCACCAGCCCCGCACCCGCCGCGATCCATTTCGTCTTTCGACCCGCGGCCTGAGCCGGTTGCCGCGAAGGCAGCGGCCCGCTTCCTTCCGCATCCGTAATCGAGAAAGTCCGCACCGGCTGCGAGATATTCTTAAAATTCATCTCCCCCAGCGATTGAAACGACATCGAAAGTTTGTTGCGAATCTGGTCGTGCACGGTTCCGGAAATGCAAACGCCCCCCGGTTCAGCCGCTGTCTGCAACCGCGCGGCGACGTTGACACCATCGCCCATCAGGTCCTGTCCCTGGATCAGAATGTCGCCAAGATTGATGCCAATGCGAAAGCGTACCTGCCTGTTGGGCGCAAGCTGATCGTTGCGCGTCCGCAGCGCAGCCTGAATATCGGTGGCGCAACGCACCGCTTCGACGGCACTCGGGAACTCCGCCAGGATCGCATCGCCGGCGGTATTAAATATCCGCCCGTTGTGCATGGCCACCACCGATTCGAAAACCTTCTTGTGCCCGCGAAAGACGCGCAGCGTCTGCTCTTCGTCTTCCCCCATCAACCGGCTGAATTCCGCCACATCGGCCGAAAGTATTGTCGAAAGCTTCCGTTCCAAAAATTGCGCGCTGGGCGTATCGAATTTGTCGGGCATTCAACTAACTCCCCGGTGAACTGTGGCGGCCATCATAGCACCGGGCTCCATGCGCGGAAACGCCCGGCTCTTCCTTTCGAGTACGGCGACTCAGGCATCGCTTTTACGCACTCAACCCCGCCACCCAACTTGCCTCTATACCACCCGCATCTTCCGCTTCCACTCCCTGTCCCTTCCCCAATAATTATTCCTTCAAGCAACCTTTTTCGCCTGCAAGAAATCTGTGTGAGTACGTTCTCCTTCTAAGTGAGGTACAACCTATGCCCACTCCCGTGTACCACCGTCTCGTTGTGTCTTCCGGCACGATCCAAAAGACAACTCTGTCGATCGCAACTCTCGGCATGCTCGCTCTCTGCCCCGCCGGCGCGCTGCACGCGCAAGATGCAAACCATTCCCCCGGCTGGGTAGTCATCTCCGTTCCCGAATATCGCGCCCTCCGCGTGAAAGCCTATCCCACCGAGCGCGAACCCGAGCCACCGCCCGTTGATGCCACGCTCACGCGCGTAGATTACGATCTCCGCGTAGACACTGATCTCGCCTCCGGCCGCGCCACGCTCACCGTCGACGTCCTCAAAAACGGCTGGGTCCGCGTCCCCATTCCCGCCGGCCTCTTCGTCCGCGAAGCGAAACTCGACGGCAAATCTCTCTCGCTCGCTCCGCCGTCCCCCGGCAAAGACTCGACGCAGCTCTCCGCGCTTCTCTCTCATCCCGGCCGCTCGGTAATCACTCTCGAAATCGCCCTGCCCATCTCTTCCGCCGCCGGCGAAGAGCGCCTCTCCATTCCTTCCACTTTCTCCGGCGTCACCAAGGTCGCTCTGGAAATTCCACGCGCGGGTGTGGACCTCTCTCTCTACGGCGGCCTCTTCTCCGACACCACAGACCTGCCCAACGGCGGCAATAAGTGGACCGCCTACGGCAAGGGTGCTGAGCCTATGACCTTCGCCTGGCGCCGCAAAACCGAGGACCATCACTCCACTCTTCCTCTGCGAATGCGCGCCACGCTTACGCAATTCGTCGGCCTCGGCGAAGACTCCACCTCCCTCACCGCCAACGTAAATCTCGAAATCACCCAGGGCGCCGCCAAAGAAGCGCGCATTCAGCTTCCCGAAAAAGTCACCATCAATCAGGTGCAAGGCGCCCTCGTCGCCGACTGGGAAATGAAGCCCGGTGAACTCCTCATCACCTTCCTTGAACCCGTCGAACAATCCGCCAGCTTCGTCATCACCGGCGAAGCCACTCTCCCACGCGACGGCCAGATGGATATTCCGCTCCTCCGCCTCACCGGCACTGAGCGCGACACCGGTGGCGTAGCCGTGGACGTCCTCGGCGCCGGGGAAATCAAGGAAGATTCCGTGAAAACGCAGGGCCTCGAGCGCGCCGACGCCAGCGATCTCGGCGAACCCGTCACCAATCGCCAGTCTCCCGCGCTGATCGCTTTTCGCACGCGCCCCGGCGACGCCAAATCCCAGCGCTCGCTCCACATTGTCGTCGCGCGTTACGCCCAGCAAGCCGTGCTGATGGCCAACATCGAAGAAGCCCGCTACCGCGTCCTGCTCACCAAAGACGGAAAATCCCTCGTCGAATCGCGCTACGCCGTTCGCAACAACCAGCGCAATTTCGTGAAAGTCACTCTTCCACCCGGCGCCACGCTCTGGAGCGCTTCTCTCTCCGGCAAACCTGTCCGCCCCGGCTCCGCCCCTGACGGCAGCCTGCTTCTCCCGCTCGCGAAATCCCGCGCCGGCGAAGACGCTTCCGAGTTCGCTCTCGAAATCGTCTATCTTCTCCCCGGCGCTTCCTGGGCCGACAAGGGCCGCCTCAAGCTTTCTCTCCCCGCGCTGGACCTGCCCGTCTCGCGCACCGGCCTCCAGGTTTTCTTCCCGCCGCTGTTCCGCCTCTCTTCCGAACCCGGCTCCTTCC
Organism: Acidobacteriota bacterium; assembly: GCA_013289665.1. Lineage (GTDB taxonomy): Bacteria > Acidobacteriota > Terriglobia > Acidiferrales > UBA7541 > Acidiferrum. The sequence goes on from JABCZN010000014.1 coordinate 95,908, forward strand.
ACGCCGAGTCCTACGTCAACCCGATCTGCTCCGTCCTTGTCGCGTCCCTCGCCGAACCAGCCGTGGACACGCCGCTCGCGCCACCTCCCGCCGTCCCCGGCGTCGCTGGAGGAGCTGGAGGAGCTGCGTATGGGATGACGAATATGGATATGGCAAGAAACGAACACACGAAAGACGACAAACAACTCTCCGCGCAATCCCAATCTCTCGTGGATAAATTCCACTCCACCGAACGCGGCGCCCGCGCCACCGGCATTCTTCCCGTTCGTGTGGATTTTCCTGCCTACGGCCCCTCTCTCTTTCTCGTTTCCGAACTCACCAGTGAAAATCAATCTCCGGCCGCTGAACTCAACTATCAGCAGGACAAAAAGGCAGGTGGCAAATGAAACTCCGTCTACTCTTCGTCCCTCTGGCTCTCGCTTTTTTCCTCGCGATTCCCGCATTCGCCCAAAGGAGCCTCGAATCGCCGCTGCCGCCCACCGGCAACGTCACTCTCTCCCTCGACGAATACAACCGCCTCCTCGCCCTCGCCAATCGTCCTGGAAAAAGTTCCGAGCTTCCTCCGCTTGCTTACATCCTCAAGCGCGCCGATCTGAAATTCCGCGTCTCCAACGACGACGTCCTCGGCTCTATCCAGCTCGAAGGTGAAACCCTCGGCGCCAACTCTGCGAAAGTTCCCCTCGCCACCGGCATGACCATTCTCGACGCTCGCCGTGGCTCGCGCCCTCTTCCGCTGCTCCTCGACAACGGCACGCACGTCGCCGTCCTTCCCGGCGAATCCGAATTTTCCGTCAACCTCGACGCCGGCCTCCCTCTCTCGATCGAAACCGGCCGCGCCTCGTTCCTTCTTCCGGTCCCGTCCGCCGGCAGCGTTCGCCTCATGCTCACCGTTCCGGGCGACCGTGCCAACGTCCAGCTCAATCACGGCATCATCACCCATCGCGCTTCAGTCAATGGCAACACCGAAATCGAAGCCACGCTCGTCCCCGGCCAGGTCGCGAATATCTGGTGGGCCACCCGCGAAGTAGTCGCTCCCGTAACGCCGCGCGAAGTTCGTTTCCTCTCCGACGTGAAAACCCTCGTCTCCGTCAGCGAATCCGATCTCGAAATCGCCGCGCTCGCCAACATCACCGTCGTCCAGGGCGACGCCGATCAATTCTCCGTCGCCATTCCCGACGGTTTCGAGGTCACTTCCGCGAACGGCGCCTCGCTCGAATCCAGCGAAATCCAGAACGGCGTCCTTCTTCTTCACGTCGCCGGACGCGGCCATTCCCTGCACGAATTCCTAATCTCCATGGAACGCCCGCTCTCCGACGCCAAAGCCGCCGCTCCCCTCCTCGCCTTCAAGGACGCCCAGCGCGAAACCGGCGAAGTCCTCGTCGAAGGCCAGGGCACCATCGAACTCGCCGCCCACGAATCCGGCGGCCTCAAGCGCCTGGACATCAAGGAAATCAATCCCTATCTCCGCGCGCTCTCCCGCTATTCGCTCGAAGCCGCGTTCCGCTATCATCGCCAGTCCGACGAATCTCCCACCCTCGCTCTCGACTGGACGCGCTTCCCGGACGCCAGCGTCCTCGCCGCCGTCGCCGAACGCGCCATCGTCACCACGCTCGTCACCTCCGAAGGCAAATCGCTCACCGAAATTAAACTCACGGTGAAAAATCAGGCTCAGCCTTTCCTGAAAGTGGATCTTCCCGCGGGCGTGAACATCCTCACCGCCGAGGTCGCCGGCGAAAAAGTGAAACCCGTCGAGGGCGCCGATGGCAGCCGCGTCCCGCTTCTCCGCACCGGTTTCCGCCCCGCCGGCGCTTACACCGTCTCCTTCGTTTTTCTCCACGCAGGATCGCCCTTCGCCAAAAAAGGCGACGCCGGCCTCTCACTCCCCAAAATGGATATCCCCATCAGCATCCTCGAGTGGGAAGTCTTTCTGCCCGAACAATACAAAGTGAAGGATTTCGGCGGCGATGCGCTCTCCGCTTCTTACTGGCCGACGTCGCGGGCGATTTACTCAGGCGTGGAGACCTTCGATGGCGGAATGGGCGGCGGCGCAGCCGGTGGCAATTTCCAATCCGGTGTTGGAGTTGGCATCACCGCCGGTGCGGGGACCCTGAATCTAGCCGGCCGCAATTCCACCAATTTAATGATGTTGTCGCCCGGCTTTGCTCTCGCTCCCAACCAGCTCGGTGGCGTGGTGCTCGATCCTTCCGGCGCCGTCATTCCCTCCGCCATCGTCGAAGTGAAAAATCTTTCGACGAACGCCACCTGGAGCGCCTCCACCAGCTCCGACGGCCGCTGGTTCCTCCTGAACGTGCCCTCCGGCACCTATCAACTCAGCGCCCACTCCCCGGGCTTCGAAACCATGCGTTCCACAATCTCCTACGACGCATACAATCCCCGCGCCTATCAAATCGGCCTAAACGTCAGCTCTACCACCCAAACAATTGAAGTGAGCGAGGAAAGCCTATCTGTCGACACCGCAAAGGCGCAACTTGGCGGCCGCAAGAAAAACAAAAACGCTCCTCAGCCGGCACCGCCACCAGCTTCCGCCAACGTCTACAACCTCCAGCAGCGCGTAGCCGGCGTCCTTCCCGTAGCCGTAGACATCCCCCGCGCCGGCGCCTCCTACCGTTTCCTGCGCCCCCTCGTCCTAAACGAAGAAACCAAACTCTCCTTCGCCTACAAATCCAAGTAACCTCAACTCTTCTCCCGGGTGGCCGCTCTTCATCTCGCATTTGTAGTGGCCGGGCTCGCCCGGCCCGCTCTTGGGTTTCTCTTCTGCTTCACCTTGTACTGGCTCATCTTCCGATCGGCCACTCTGCTCCTCACAACGATCTCAAAAACTCAATGACCTCCTGCTGCTCCTCCACGCTCAACTTCTCAAAATGTTCAATCACCCGATTCGCCTCGCTCCCACTGCTGCGATGCTCTCGAATAGCTTCCACCAGGTTGCTAGTCCGCCCATCATGCAAGAAGAACACCCGCTGCCCCACGCCCCACAAAGGAGCCGTCCGGAACTCATCCGGCCCCGCGCCACCTTGCGTGATCCCGTCCGCCAGGCCGCTGCCCATGTGGTGCACCAACAGGTCCGAGTAAAGATTCGCCGTCTGATTCGAAAGCGCCGCGCTCGGCGTGGTCGACGATCCACTCGCAATCTTCGCCCCCGTCGTCAGCGACGGCGTATGGCAATGCACGCAACCAATCTTCAGAAACGTCGCGCGGCCCTTCTCGCTCGAAGCCGTCGCGGCCGCGGGAGCTGGCGCCGCCAGCATCCGCATAAAGTTCGCAAACCCTTCAATATCCGAAATCACCGCCGTGTTCGGGTTCCCGCCGCTCGGGGAGGTTGGCGTGAAGTTCAGCGTATCCTCCGGCGTCGCGTTGAAAAGACACCCCGGAGTCTCGTCGCGCTCCTGCGTGAACAGCTGGTTCGACACTCCCATCTCCACGTTGTACGCCTCGCTCGCAAACAGCAGCAGCGATTTGTTCTGCGCCTTCCACCCGAACCGCGAAATCGTTCCGTCGTTCGCGTTGCGGTTCACGTTTCCGCTCAGGTGCGCGTTCGCATGCCCGAAAATCCCCATCGCCGATTTCACCGTGGCGTTGGCCTTCATATTCGCCAGGATCGCCGAGTCCGGAACCGCCTCAATCAATCCCGCGCCAAACACCGGCGTCGGGATCCGGAAAATAATGTTCGGATTCCCGCCCTGGCCCGTAACCGGATTCCCCGCCGGCAGAAAGTCGGGCTGAGCGATGTTGCAACCCACTGCATCGGCTCGGCCCGTGATCACAAACAGGTCGTGTACCTCGCCGTCGCCCGTTCCGTCAGGGCTGTGCACAAACCGCGCCTCGCGCACCGGTCCTTTTGCCGTGATGAACCACGGCACCTTATTCTTCGCCCCATTCAAAGTGGCAACCGCGATCAACGGATTTTGCGCCGGGCTCGATCCGCCCGCCTCCGGCTGGGAATGGCAGGAAAAACATTGGTTGGAATTGAAGCGCGGACCCAGTCCATTGTTCACTCCTCCGGTCACCACCTCGACATCAAGGAACCTCGTCTGCCCATCCTGAAAAAACGCCGTCTCGTCTGCCACAAGCCCCTTCAGCGGCCCGCCAGCCCCCGCCGCCCCGCCCCGCACCCCCGGGTCCACTGGTCCCGGCTTCGGATTCGTCTTCGCCGTCGTCTGCCCAAGCGCGCCCACGCCAAAAACCAACATCAACGCCAACGCCAAAACCACCACCCCGCCAACCTTCGCGCACACCATTCCTCGAGTCATCATCGCGATATCCTCCACAGGCTGGGGTATGCGCATTGTACACCCAGTTACCTACGTTCGACTCTGCTGTAGGGGCCGGGCTCGCTTGCCCTGAGTCCGTCCGAACGGCCCGGCCCGCTCTTCCTCTTTCGTCTCTGCACTCTTAAATGTAGCGCTGGTCTTTTAAGCGCGTCCTTTGCGCCCCGAGTGCTTCTACGGGGCCAGCTCTTTCTTCCCCTCTTCAGTCCTCAATGTGGCGCTGGTCTTTTAAGCCAGCCCGCCGCCCCCAGCGGCGGCGCCTTGGGTCGCGCAAGACGGGAAATGCAGGAGTTAGGGGAGGGCTTTTTCGGACGGGATGATGCGGGCTGTGGATGGAAATTGCTTTGGACTGGCCCGCAGCAAGGGGGGAGTGAGGGAAGAGCCCTTCGGTGAAACTCAGGGCAAGCCCTTCGGCTATTGCTCAGGGTAAACATGTGGGATTTTCGGCTAGTATCAGGTCATGGCCAAGGCTAAGTAATATGAACTCGAGAAGCAGGCGCCTGTCGTCGACGACGAAGACCAGGCGACGCTCGCTGCTATTGATGAGGGCATCCGGGACGCTAAAAGCCGGCCACACAACACCCCTTGAGCAAGTTCGCAAACTCTTGCCCCGATGGATTACCGCCTCCTCTTCTTCACGCAAAGAGCGTTAGCGGATCGCTGAACTCATCCGCCACATTGCGGAAGACGATGGAGAAGCTGCCTCACGTTTTGGCAGTTCGCTACTGGATCACGTTGAGTTGTTGACGAGTTTGCCCCGCATGGGTGGCGTCATTCGCAAGCGAGCGCGAGTGCGGAAGCTAACGCACAGCCCTGTCGTCGTGTACTACCAAATCCGCGAAGACAAACACGTTGTGGAAATTGTTCATATTCGCCATGCGTCGCGCAAGGCTCCCAGATTCTAATGGGGTGGCGCGATTGGGTTTCGGGGACCCACCCGGGAAGTATTAATCAGCGATCGGTGATCCGTGCGGAGAAGAGGAAGAGAGGACCCACCCTATCGAAACGGCGCATAGGGTAGGCCACCCGCCAGACGGCCCGCCTCCCTTCTGGGGCGGGCAAGCAGAAGGCGGGCCCTACAAGAGACTCGGGAGCTTCTTCTCGGGCCAGGGAACACACCTCTGCCGCCACCCCCTTCTTCTGTTACATTACCCATGCAGCGGCATCAGACCACATTGCATCCCGCCAACACAGGAAGGTTTCCATGCAAACAACCTCCATCCAATGGGTCGGCGAACAGAGATTCCTCGCCACGAGCCCCTCTGGCCACGCGGTGCCGTTCGATTCCGACCGCGAATCCAACAAGGCTCCCGGCGCCATGGAGATGGTGCTGATGGCGCTCGGCGCCTGCACCGCCACGGACATGGTCCTGATCCTCGAAAAAAAGCGCCAGAAACTCGAGTCGCTCGAAGTCCTCTGCTCCGGCGAGCGCGCCGCCGAGCCGCCCACCGTCTGGACGAAGCTCGAAGTCCTCTTCCGCCTGCGCGGCGCGCTCGACGAAGCCGCCGTCCAGCACGCCATGTCCCTCACCGAGGAAAAATATTGCTCCGTCGCCGCCATGCTGAAAAAAACCGCCGCCTTCACCTGGCGCTACGAAATTCTTGCCCCCGCGGCGGCAAAATAAGCGCAATGAGCCAACTGCCCGAAAAAATCCGCGCGCGCTTGTTTCCGGCAAACCACATAATTTACAATCAGTGTTTCCCGCTCGCTGCTAGTTTTCTGCAAGGAGAAACATGGCTCGCTGCAAATCCGCAAAAATCACGGGTGTAGCCGGTTACGTTCCCCCGCGCCTGCTGACCAACGCCGATCTTGAAAAAATGGTGGACACCACCAACGAATGGATCATGGACCGCGTCGGCATCCGCGAACGCCACCTCGCCGAGAAAGGCGTAGCCGCCAGCGACCTCGCCGTCGAAGCCGTGAAGCAGCTGCAGTGCAAGCATCCCTTCGATCTGCAGAGCGTGGATCTCATCGTCGTGGGCACGGTAACGCCGGACATGATGTATCCCTCCACCGCCTGCCTGGTGCAGCACAAGCTGGGCATGACCAACACCTGGGGCTTCGACGTTTCCGCGGGCTGCTCCGGATTTCTCTATTCGCTCAACGTCGGCACGAAGTTCATCGAATCCGGGCAATACAAAAAAGTTCTGGTGATCGGCTCGGACGTGAATTCTTCCATGACCGATTTCACCGATCGCGCCGTCTGCATCATCTTCGGCGACGGCGCCGGCGCGGCGCTGCTGGAACCCGCCGCGGATGGCGAAGCGGGCATCATGGATCACGTCGCGCAGATCGAAGGCATGGGCGGCCAGTTTCTCTACATGCCGGGCGGCGGCAGCCTGAACCCCGCTTCGCACGAAACCGTGGACAAGAAGATGCACTACATCCACCAGGACGGCAAAAACGTTTTCAAATACGCCGTGAAGAAAATGGCCGAAATGACCGAGCGCGTCCTCGCGAAAAACGGCCTGACCGGCAAGGACGTGGACTGCTTCATCGCCCACCAGGCCAACCGCCGCATCATCACCGCCACCGCGGAACGCCTGGGCATGCCGCTCGACAAAGTGATCATCAACATCGAGAAGTACGGCAACACCACCGCCGGCACCATCCCGCTGGCCATGCAGACCGCCCTCGATGAAAAGAAACTCAAGAAGGGCGACCTGGTCCTGCTCGCCGCCGTCGGCGCGGGCTTCACGTCCGGGGCAACCCTCGTCCGTTGGGCGTACTGAATCTGGAGATTGAAAAGCTGGCAAGAATGGAAATTGTGGCGGGCGACGAACTAGATGGAACGAATCGAAGCCGCTTGCATCAGATTCGATTCCAGGCGGCGGTCAATGTAGACCGCGGCAATGCGCGCGCAGAGCGTGCGTTCTTTTTCGGCCCAGCCCGCCATCATTGGCGAGAAGCCGGCAAACGCGGTCTCGGCGCGGTGGACCACGGCGTAATAAGCGCGCACCATGCCCAACCCGCCCTTCGATGCCTTCAGTTCGGGAGTGAGGGTCAGCAGGCTGGCGAATTTCTCAAAGTCGTTTCCGCACAGGGATTCTTCCCGCACCTGGGCCGCTTCCAACACCCGGCTGGAAATCGGCAGGCTGGCCATACCGGTGAACACGGCGCGCCAGTAGTAGACGGCGAACTGTCCCATGGCCACGACGGCGATCGAAAGTAGAGCAGCGGAGAACATCATTTCCCTCAGCCACGATTATTCCTTCCCCGCCCGGTTACCCCAATAGCTCCCAAGTACTAGGGGAATAGCACTTCCGGGTGCGGCACCCCCGGCCAGAAACCAGGACTTGTCCTGGAAGCCCCTCTATCCTATTCTTACGCAAGCAGTTAGGGGATGCCCTATGACCGTGAAATCACTGGTTTCCTGCCTTCTTCCGGCGTTCCTTTTGGGGGCAATCTTGGTCTCGGTCTCCTCCGCGCTCCTCGCCCGAGCTGAAAAGAGTCGTGATAGCGGCCAGGCAGCCATCCTCGCGGTGCTCGCCGCCCAGCAGAGCGATTGGAACAAAGGCGACATCCGAGGATTCATGGAAGGCTACTGGAAATCCTCCGAATTGACCTTTGCGGGAACGCGTGGATTTACGCGCGGCTGGCAACCGGTGATGGCGCGCTACGAACGGAGCTACGCCGACAAAGCGGCGATGGGCACGTTGGATTTTTCGGAACTCGAAATCCGGCAACTTGGACCGGACGCGGCGCTGGTGCTCGGAAAATGGCACTTAGAGCGGCAAGCGGGTGATCTGGGCGGCATCTTCACGCTGGTTTTTCAGAAATTCCCCGAGGGCTGGCGCATCATTCACGACCACACAACCCAGAGTCCGCCCGAAACAAAATAGTAACTTGGGATTTATCTTATTTTCTTGCGGGCGGCCTGAACGCGAACGTCTCTGGCAATTAAAGTGCTCTCAGTTCCTGTGGAGATGGCTACGAGCAGTATCACGAGTCCATTCTACGTTTCCTTGCAACTCTTTGCCTTGAGGCCGAAAGAGCTTATTGGAGTACTGGTTCCCACAAAAGTCGCATGACGGAGAATTTTCTACAGCGCCGGGTAATAATACCTTTGGTGAAATTGCTGCGGCAAGGGGTGACGCCGGAGAAGCTCGCGCTGAGCCTCGCCCTAAGCGCCGCGCTGGCGGTGATCCCGGCATTCGGCTGGAGCGTGTGGTTGTGCGGGCTTGCGGGCCTGGCGTTCGGACTGAATCTTCCGGCGATGCAGGCGGTGAACTACGTCTTGTATCCCGCGCAGGTTCTGATGCTGCTGCCGTTTTTCCGCTTGGGCGAGAAACTGTTCCGCGCGCCACACTTGCCGCTCTCGGTTTCGCAGATTGTTTCGATGGGCCGCGCGAATTTCTGGGGCGCGATTAGGCTCCTCTGGAACACCACGTGGCACGCGGTTGTGGTCTGGGCGCTGCTGGCTCCCTTCGCGGTTGGCTTGATTTACCTCGTGCTGCTGCCCGTCTTCCGCCGGGTGGCAAACCGGCAATCGACCGCGCCACCCGCCGCCGAAGCGGGGGTCGCCTGATCGTCACAGAAGTCATTTCCGTACGAGTCTAGAGAATTTCAAGAATTTCCTCGTAGCGCTTGAAGGGCGGAATCAGGTACGCGCCGGCTAATTCCGTGCGCGCCCACGCGAGCATTCTGCGGGCGAGGTCGAAGCCGCAATCGCGGGCCGCAGCGCCCGCCGCTCCCATGGACTTCAGCAGCGGCTCGGGAATCACGATGCCGGGAACTTCGTTGTTGAGCCGGAGGGCCTGCTTGTAGCTGTTGAGGGGCCAGATGCCGATGAGCACGGGAATGGGAAGCTTGCCACCGAGTTTTTTTTCAAAAGTGTGCCAATGCTCGGGATCGAAGAGCGGCTGGGTCATGGCGAAGTGTGCGCCGGCTTCAACCTTGGCGTGAAAGCGGGCAATTTCGACGTCGAGATCGTCGGCAACGGGATTCACCGCGACGCCGATGGTGAAGTTGGTCTGTCCGCCGAGAGTTTTTCCCGCCCAGTCCGTGCCTTGATTCAAACGATGCAGAATTTTCACCAGACCCACGGAATCCACTTCGTAGACGCCGCTGGTTTCCGGATAGTCGCCGACCGACGGCGGATCGCCGGTGATCGCAAGAACATTGCGCACGCCGCCGACGGTCCATGCGCCGAGCAGCATCGCCTGCAGGCCAATAATATTCTGGTCGCGGGTGGTCAGGTGCGGCACCGTTTCAATGCCACGTGCCTCAAGAGCACCGGCAACGACCAGCGCGTCCATGCCGACGCGGGCCATCGCGCCGCTGTTGATATCAATGGCATCCACCTTTTTTGAGGCCATCACGCGGTCTACCTGTTCGTAGATGCGGTCGAGCGCGATGCCTTTTGGCGGATCGATTTCCACACACACCGAAAATTCCTTCTTCTGCAGCCTTTTCCAGAACTTGCTTTCGGGATCGCGCTCCTCTGTAGGAGCAACAGGCTGCGCAGCGGCCACAACGGTGGTTGCCGAATGCGTTTTTGCCGGGCGAAGAGATTTCACCGTTTCGGCCATCGCGCGGATGTGCGCCGGCGTGGTGCCGCAGCAACCGCCGAGAATGCGTACGCCAAGCCCGGCGGCCTCGCGGGCAAATTCGGCGAAGTATTGCGGCGAGGATTTCGGGTAAACGATGCGATCGCCCTCGCGCTTTGGAAACCCGGCGTTGGGCATGCCGCTGATCGAGATGTCCTGAGAATTGGAGAGTTCCTGGAGGATGGGCAGCAGTGATTGCGGCCCCAGGGTGCAGTTCGCGCCGACTACCTGAACGTTTTTATCCTTGAGGAGCGAAGCGGCAAGAAACGGGCGAACATCGCCAAACGTGGTGCCTTCTTCAGAATAAGTGAGCTGCGCCACGATGGGAAGATTGGAAAACGAACGAACGGCTTCAATGGCCAGCAGGATCTCTTCGATATAAGAGAACGTTTCCAGGATGAACAGATCGACGCCGCGTTCCTCGAGCGCCAGCGCTTGCTCGTGAAAAATGGCGCGGATCTGATCCGGCTCGGGATGGCGCGCCTGAACACCAATGCCCAGCGGGCCAATCGAGCCGGCGATGAGAATCTCGCGGGAGGCGGCTTCACGCGCTTCGCGGGCGATTTTCACGCCGCGGCTATTCAAGCGCTGGACTTCGTCGCCGAGGCCCAGGGGAGCGAGCTTGAAGCGATTCGCCCCGAATGTATTGGTTTCAATGATCTGCGCGCCGGCTTCGATATAGGCCTGGTGAACGCGGAAAACCGCCTCAGGCTCGGTCGAGTTCAATTCATCGAAGCAGCGCACGGAGCCGACGGCTTCATAAAGCATGGAGCCCATGGCGCCATCCGCGATAAGGATCGAGTTTTTCAGCCGTTCATTAAAGTCAGAAATTTTCATTTTATGTTTGCGGCATCATTCAAGTTAACAAAATGTAACTTGTCCGGGGGCGGCAATCGCCAAGGCATATCCGGGCCAATCGAGCAGACTGGAAACTACGGCGCCCAGAACCGCAAAAAGCCAGAGACTGGATGGGCGAAGCGGCGCCTTTCTGGTGAAGAGAAACAGGACGAGCGCCCACACAAGAATGCGGACGACGAACAAAAGCGGGTAAAGATAAAGCAAAGCCGAGTCCGAATTCGACGGGGAAGACGGACCGAAAAGAACCGAAAAGATAAGACCAACCAGAAACCCAAGGGAAATAGTCGCAAGCGGGCCGAGAATGAATCCCAATCCCGTCCGCACCACTGCGACTTTAGTCGCCGATGAAGTGATGCCGGGCTCAAATTTCTTCAGGCCCGACACGGCAAGCGAGTAGCCGACAAATTTGATTCCACCAAATGCAGCCACACCCAAGAATCCTGGAAGAGTTCCCGGCACACCTTCTCCTTAGCGTTTTTGTTCCATCAAGCCGGCTACCGTGCTCATCAGGTCGTACTTGGTGAGTATCTCGAACTTCGCTTCGTCCATTTCCACGAACACGGCGGGATTTTCGTGGCTGAGCATGTAGGTGACGCGCTCGACGGGCGAAGAACCCGGAATGCGGGGAAGCGGCTTGCTCATCACTTCGCGCACCACCAGCTTGCGGAGGTCCTTGCCCTGCAGCGCAAGCGTGAGAATCTGATCCTCATAAATGGTGCCGATGGGGAGCGTTTCTTCGAAGACCGGAATTTGCGAAATATCCTGCTCCTGCATCGTTTTCAGCGCGTGAAATACGGTCTGGTAGGGGCGCGCAATCACCAGTTCGCGTACCTTGCCGGACTGCCGCTTGGCGTTTACGACTTCCGCGGCTGTGATCGGCACACTCGATTCCACATAGCCGCGCTCGCGCATCCACTCGTCGTTGTAGACCTTGCTGAGATAACGCATGCCGGTATCGGGAAGCAGCACAACCAGGAAATCGTTTGGCCCAAGATCCTTCGCCAAGCGCAGTGCAGCGCTCAGGCAACCGCCGCCTGAACCGCCAGTGAAGATGCCTTCCTGCTTGGCGAGTCGCCGGGCGACGACGAAACATTCCTCATCGTTCACCTGGATAACGTCGTCGAGAATGTCCATGTGCATCGTGGTGGGAAAGAAATCTTCGCCGATGCCTTCCACAACATAGGTGCGCGCCTTAACGATCTTTCCGGTCTTGTGAAAGTCGAAATAGAGCGAGCCTTCCGGATCGACGCCGATAATCTGAACGTTCGAATTCTTTTCCTTCAGGAATTTGCCCACTCCACTGATGGTGCCGCCGGTGCCCATACCGCAAACGAAGTGCGTGATCTTGCCTTCGGTGTCTTCCCAGATTTCGGGGCCGGTGGTTTTGTAGTGCGCTTCGGGATTCGACGGGTTGTCGTATTGATTCGGATAGTAGGAGTTGGGGATTTCACGCGCCAGTTTCTTGGCCACGCTGTAGTAGCTGCGCGGATCTTCCGGCTCGACAGCCGTGGGGCAGACGATCACTTCGGCTCCCAAAGCTTTCAGCAAATCCACTTTTTCCTTGGACTGCTTATCGGTGGTGGTGAACACGCACTTGTAGCCGCGCACGGCCGCGACCAGCGCCAGCCCCATGCCCGTATTGCCGGAAGTGCCTTCGATGATGGTGCCCCCGGGCTTCAGCAAACCTTTTTGCTCGGCCTCGTCAATCATGCTGATGCCGATACGGTCTTTCACGGATCCGCCGGGATTCAGCATCTCCGCCTTGATCCACATCTGCGGCTTCAGGCCCTGATTGATCCGGTTCAGCCGGATCAGCGGGATACGTCCCACCGCTTCGAGAATATTATTGCAGCGCATAGATCGGTTTTCCGGCATCCGGCCCGAGCGTCGCCGGCCTGTGCCATACTTGCTTTAAGTTTAGCATGCGGGGCTGGTGTGATTGGCTTACCCGCATGCCGGAGAGGGCCAATATGCCACGCCAAAACATTCTAACGGGAACCCCATGGGAGCCCATTGTGGGCTATTCGCGGGCGGTGCGGATTGGGAACCACATCAGCGTTTCCGGGACGACGGCCACGGGAGCGGACGGAAAAATCATCGGGATCGGGGATGCCTACGCACAGGCCGTGCAAATCATCAAGAATCTTGAGGCCGCGCTGGGGCGCGCAGGCGCCGGGCTGAAGGACGTTGTCCGCACGCGGATTTTCGTGACGAATATTTCCGAGTGGGAAAAAATCGGGAAGGCGCACGTTGAATTCTTTGGAGAGATCCGCCCGGCAACATCAATGGTGGAAGTAAGCCGGCTGATTTCGCCGGAGATTTTGCTGGAGATTGAGGCCGACGCGATTGTTGAGGATTAACTGGAAGGACTGGGCGAATTTTGAGTGCGGGAGCAGAGCTCCCGCTCTTCGGCCGACAGCCCGAACACCAAATTGAATTTAGAGCCAGGCCTTGCTGCTCAGTAGTTACCACCTGGCGCGGATGCGGTACTTCAGGACGGATACGCCGTTGGCTTTCACGGGAACATCGAACTGAGCGGCGAACGCCGCGGTCTTCGTGGATTTGTAAGTTGAGGATAGCATCTCCCAATCGCCGCCGATCGGTTCATTCACCTGAACGGTGACGAGCGTGTCCTTGTGATTGCGCAGGGTAATTTCAAATTCCATTTCCCAAACGCGGCTGCCGAGGCTCTTGTAATCGGTCTGCTTGCGTTCGCTGACCACGTCGAATGCGTTGCCGATTTTCACAGTGATGAATTCGTCTTTGGGCGTGTGGTCCATGTGATCCTCGCCGATGAAGAGCAAACCGCCTTTTGAATCCTTCTGGTAGACGCGCACATTGCCCGCCGGAAGAGGAACGCCCAAGCCGGCCTTTTCTTCATTCTTGAATTTGTAGAACACCATGACGGGGTCTTTGATCGGCGACCCAGGGTTCTGCGAATTGTGATAGTAAAAATTCTGCCCGTTCACAACGAACAGTTTTTCGACCGGCACACCGGTCCCCTCAAGCAGGCTGATCTGCTTGGTTTCCTTGTCTTCAACGGAGGTGCGGCGAGCCAGGGAATAGAGGTGATACTCGCTGAAATTTTCCTGCTGGAACTGCTGAGCGGCCTTGGCCATTGGGGCAGGCGCCACCATATCCGCTGCACGGTATCGCGTGGTCTCGGGGACGCGGTTCAGATCTCCGGCCACGAGTTGCAGCCGGGCGTTGCGGAACGCGGTGCCGCTGTTGTTGACGACGGTGACCCAGCCGTCGAGGTCGGCGGCCTTATCGTCGCGCCCGACGGTAAGCACGTAGTCCGCATTCCAGGAAAGATTCCCGGCGAGATAGGAAGACTCGATTTTCTGTTTCGTTGAGCCGGAATTTTCAAGCGACATCAGCAGCGTCGGCCGTTCGTACAGGTTCGCCGGCACTTCCGGAAACCGGTAGCTCTCGCTGTAGCCTCCGGTGACGATATCGTTGCCGATCTTCCAGACCGGGCCGTTGTTGTTGGCCAGCAGCGTGGCCTTGATCTCTTCGTGCCTGGTGCTGCCATTTTCCATGTAGCTGCGCACCAGCGTGACTTCCTTGCCGACGTATTTGTTGAGCAGCTTCGCGGGCTCCAGCAAATCGTATTCATAATTCTGTTCAAGCACGCCGACCTTGTCCGGCTCGGTCAACGAACGAAAGTGAACGGTAGCCGGATTGACGGTGGCGGCGATATCCATGAATTTCAGGCGGAAGTTTCCCCGGGGGAATTGCAATTCACGGACATCGCGGACGAGTGCGATGTTGGAATTGTAGACGGTGACCGCGAGGTCGGTCTGGTCATTTAAAGAAGTGAACTGATCCGTCGCGACGACGCGGCCGGAATCCTTTTCCTGCGTGGCGTTGTTTTTCCCGGCGTGAAAGTCCGGGACAAACGCAGCCGCGCCGGCCAACGCAACGGCGGCCGCGGCCACCCAGCGGGAAGCCGCGCTCTTTGGGAATCGGGGAGTCTTCATCTTCGCTTCACCTCATCGAGAATTTGCCTTCGCACTTAGAACGGCGCCGGTCGGATTTCTTGCGAGAGCGGTTACTTGCTGGAGGTTTGTTTCCAGGTGGCGCCGCCATCGGAAGTTTCGTAGCTGACCTGATTCGCCGCGTCCCAGATGGATGCATGCTTCCGGTCGGCAGCGTGAACGCCACCCAAATCACTGCTGATGGGGGTGCTAATCCGGGTCCAGTGGCGCCCACGGTCGGTGGTGAGCAGGAGTGTTCCGGCCTTCCCCGCAATCCAGCAGACATGAGAGGACGGCGCGAAGCCCGCCGTGAGATTGGCGTTCACGCCGGTTTCCAGCGATTTCCATTTTTTGCCGCCGTCGGTGGTCAATTGCAGGGTTCCCGCGGGTTCGAGCTTCCAGAAGACTTTGTTGTCGGGCGTGAGGATCAGGCCAATGATGTCCGCGCTGATTACTTCCACGGATTGGCTGCTCGCTCCCTGCTTCATCATCATGGCGTTGGTCTGTGTGTCCGGGGCGGCGGCCGATTCGACGGTTACTTGTGCTGTGCCCGGGGGGACGGCAAGTCTTCCTTCGCCACGCGCCGGCGGTCCGCCTGCTGCTCCTCCCACGCTGCCTCCATAAGCCATCGGAGCAGGGGGCGGCGCGGCAGCGGCGACGCGCGCGCTTCCAGAAATCGCAGCACCTGTTGCGTCTTGCTTGGCGATTTCTGGAGCAAGCGGCGCTGGTGTTCGTGCTGGAGTCTTTTTTGCCATGTATACGCCGCCGGCGGTCAGATCCCGTAATTCCCGCGCCGTATCGCCTGCGCCACTTCCCCGATCCGCAGGCTTCTGAAGCGGGGCAGGCGTAGGCGCTTGTTTCGTTTTTTGCCGGGACATTTCAGCAGACTGCAACCCCTCATCTTTTGGCTCCAGCTGTCGCTGCACATGGTCGGCTAGCTGATTGAGGATTGGACCGGGCGCGGTGGGGGTCTGATTTCGAGCCATCTCCGTGTTCAGAGGGCGTCTCATCACCGGCGAGCGCCGTTCGTACAGTCCAATAAAAACGAGGACGCCGGCGGCAACAGCGCCCAGTGGAATGGCCCAGCGCAAAACTGCGGGGCGGCGCCGATTGATTGCCATGGGAGATGTTGGAGTTGGCCGGGGAGCGGAAGAAGCGGATAAGATGGCACTTCGCTCTAGGGTGCTTGCTCGATGAGCACCCGGGGTCGAAGCCGCTTCGAGCACGGGAATTTCCCGCTTTTCCCAATCTTCGGTGATCTGGTTTTCGGTTGCCTCGACGAGCGCCAGCGCTTCCTGGCAGGCTTCACACGCGGAGATGTGCTGCTTCCACTGGGCCATTTCCTCGAGCGAAAGATTCCGCTCGTGATAAGCGGCCAGCGTTTCCGCGCCGGGGCAGTTCGCCTCGGCCGAGCCGCCACGCAAATGTCGCGCCAGCGCGCGTTCAAATTTTGGGTCGCGATCGTCAGACGGCATGACGCTCTCCTTCCTTAGAACGGCGGCGAGGGCAATTCTTGCAGCGCATCACGTTGGTTCCTTTCGGTTTGCCTCTGAATCGCGCGGCTTCCGCTCGGGAAACAGCTGCCGGAAATCGATGGGCACGTCTTCCGCGGCGTACGCGAAACATTGCTGGATTTCCGCTTCGCTCAGCGAAAAGGCTTCGCGCAGGCGCTCTTCGGCGAGCGTGCGCAGTTCGCCGCGGATGCGTTCCAGGTTGCGGGAGACGCTCGATTCATGTTCGCCGAGCTGCCGGCCGATTTCCGCCAGCTTCATCTGCCGCGCGTAATAAAGCTCCAGCCGCTCGCGATCGGCGGGATCTAGGAGTTTCAGGCAGTGCTCGAGGGCAGTGGTAAAGCAGGAGAGGTAGTGCGCGCGATGGGGATCCTGGAGCGGCTGTTGCTGAACGCGCTCCGGAGGCAGATCCGGCTTTTCGCCGTCCTCGGCATCCAGCGATTCCATCCGGCGTTGCGCCCGGATCGAATTCACGTGGCGCTGTGCGAGCACGGTGCGCAGCCAGGTCTTCAGCGAACTGCGCCCGTGGAAATAGCGGAACAGCGAGCGCTCGCCGCGTTTCCCGTCCATCAAACCGAAAAGTTCAGAGAGCAGCGAGTCGGCAAGCTCCTGGGGATTCGCTCCATAGCGGCTGGCTTTGGTGATCGCTCCAGCGGCGGCGCGCAGATAGCCTCGGTATTCCCGGACGAAATATTCCCAGGCGGCTTCCGAGCCTTCGATGCAGGCCGTAGTCAAGGCAAGATCCTCGACATGAAGCGCAAGGAGATACTCTTCCAGGCGGTCCCGGGACGGGGCTGCGGCCTGGAAACGTTTGCCCAAGCTGCGCAGAAGGCCACCAGCAAATTGAGATTGGGAAATGGCCCAACGGGCGGCGCCGGACTGGGAGTACAACGACTTAACCAGCGGCTCAGAAGAGTCGAGGAGCGGCGAGGGACCGCGCGTGAAATTTTTCCCTTGCGGAGGCTGCGGCACAATTCTCCTGCCGGGAGTCTAAGACTCTTTCTTTCAGCATCCTAGGATGCCAAAGAAATAACCAACGCCCTATAGCGAAGACGCATCCTAAAGGGTACCCTAAAGGAGTGAGCGGTGGGTCCCCCCAGCAATTCCCCGGCTCAGTCCTCCCTGTATGGGTTATTCTAGGGAGTGTTGCGCTGCCTGCCCCGCAACGAATTTCGCCTCGGCGGGTTTGTCCGAGATACAGAAATCCCGTGTGGAGATGCACTTGCTTGAGCATTAGCGAGTTCGCGTCTTTAGTACGAAAGTCCTATTCGAGGGTCCGAACCCCCTCAGTACCCTCGTACTTGTAGTTCACACGTTCTGTACTCGAGAAATCGAACTATCGATGCTTTTCGATCGAGGTTCCGGGACGAACATTAGTCAGAGGCGGCAAGCGGATGACCACGATGATTGCAGATCCACCAACGAGCAAGTCGCTGGGCGTGGGGTTTGGTTCGAACCGCAGCCGGACCGCGAACTCCGAAGCCTGGAAACAAAATATTGGCAACAAGAAGGTGCCTGCGCGCCTGGCCCTTTTGCCGGAAGCGAAGCCCAACTGGCGCCGTGTCGGGTTGAGCGCCGCTGTGCAACTTGCCATCCTCGGCTTCTTCCTCATCGTTCCGATGCTCTATCCGGAACAGATGAAAACCGCCATTCAGTATTCCTATACCGCCATCGCACAGCCTGTGACGATGATTCCGGTTGCGCCTCCGCCACCGCCGCCACCCACTCCGAAAGTAAAGGCGGTTGTGCCGAAGCCGACGCCACCACCACCCCCTGAGCCGCCGAAACTGAATCCGCAGCAACCGCACATTTTTGCCAACCTGGTGGCGCCCAAAACGTTGAAGCCCAAGGTGGACAAGGTTGAAATAAAAGATCCGGACATGTCGCCGAAGTTCGAAGCTGTGAAGATTGAAGTGAAAGAGAACGGGCCGAAGCGTCCGAAAGATGACGTGAAGGTGAACAACCTGGGTTCGGGAAGCGCGGCGCCGGCAACGGTGGTCGCTCCCGTCGAAAAGGTACAGACCGGCGGTTTCGGCGATCCGAACGGAGTGGCCGGCAAGGGCGATCCGAAGCACGCGACGAACGTGGCGCGGCTGGGCTCCCCAGCACTGCCTGGCGGCGAAGGATACGGCAACGGCACGGGCGGCAAAGAAGGGATCCGCGGCACCGTAGCCAGCACGGGATTTGGCAACGGCACCGCAATTGCTCCTACGGGCGGCGGCAAAAAGGGCTCGGTCGTCTCCACCGGCTTTGCGAATGCGGCCGACAATACGGCGGAAGCGCCAAAGAAAAAGCAGCAGAACAACGGCCCCGCGGATAACGCTCCGACGATTATCGAAAAGCCGAAGCCGGAGTACACGGCCGAAGGGCGTTCGCTGAAGATTGAAGGCGACGTGGTTGTGGACATGGTCTTCCTGGCCAATGGGACCGTTCAAATCAACCGCGTGGTCAGCGGCCTGGGACACGGCCTGGATGAGGCGGCGGTGCGGTCCGCGCAACAAATCAAATTCAAGCCGGCAAAACGCGCAGGCGAATCGGTGGATTTTCCGGCTAGGGTACGTATCGAATTTCGTTTGGCCTACTGAAGGGGAGATTAACATGCGAAAGTTGTCGAATTACATGCTCGTGCTTGCTCTCGGCGCATACGCCGGCACGATTGCCTCCGCCGCGCCGGCTCCCGATGCGGATCAACCGCGCACGATGGAGCAGGTGGTGGATCGGATCACCAGCAACGAGCAGAAGCTCTACGGCCAAATCCGCAATTACTCTCCGCTGGTGGAGACGTATATCCAGAATTTGAAGCCGGACAAGGACCTGGGCCAGGTGCCGGCCGGGGACAAGTATTTCCTGGGCCGCGCCAACTTTGCGAAGGGTGTGAGCCTGGTGCCCCTGACCGAAACCTCGAACCGGGGGAAGCGGGCGTTCGCGTCCATCGGCAACTTCTTCAGCTTCGCGATGCAGTTCCTGCCGGACGGCTTTCTGCAGATGATCTTCATTGATACCAGCGGGTTCGACCGGCAGCACTACAAGTTCGATTACGTGCGCCGCGAATTCCTGGGGGAAGTGCGCTGCCTGGTGTTTGACGTGACGCCGCTGGAAAAGAAGAACGGCGGACGCTTCCTGGGCCGCATCTGGGTGGAGGATCAGGACTATCACATCGTGCGCTTCAACGGCGCTTACAGCGGGAACGGCCACTCCAGCTGGTATTTCCACTTCGATAGCTGGCGCACCAACGTGCAGCCGGGGCTGTGGATGCCGACGTTTATCTACAGCGAAGAAAAGGACTTGCACTACGCCATTTCAAAGAAGCTGGACTTCAAGGCGCAGACCCGCCTGTGGGGTTATAACCTCGGCGGCGCTTCTCAGGAGCAGGAGTTGAGCAAGATCCTGGTCGAGACGCCAATGCAGGACGACACCAAGACCGCCAACGACCTGACGCCCATCCAAGCGCAACGCTCCTGGGATCGCCAGGCGGAAGACAACATCGCGGACCGCCTGGAGCGCATTGGACTGATGGCGCCGAAGGGCGAAGTCGATAAGGTGCTGGACACCGTCATCAACAACCTGGAAGTGACCAACAATATTGACGTGGAACCGGAAGTGCGCTGCCGCGTGCTGATGACCTCCACTCTGGAATCCTTCACGCTGGGCCACACGATTGTGCTGAGCCGCGGCTTGATTGACGTCCTGCCGGACGAAGCCAGCCTGGCAACGATGCTGGCGCATGAACTGGGCCACGTGGTGCTGGGCCACCGGCTGGATACACAGTTTGCGTTCTTCGACCAGTTGCTGGTGGAAGATAAGGACACGTTCCGCCACTTTGGTTTCCAGCGCACGTCGGATGAGGAAGCTCAGGCCAATGCGAAGGCTCTCCAGATCCTGAACAACTCGCCCTACAAGAATCAACTGGGGAACGCGGGGCTGTTCCTGCAGGCTCTCGACAGCCGCCAGAAGGAAATTCCGAACCTGATCAGCGGACACCTGGGAAATCGCGTGCCGCAAATCAACGACCTGAAATCCACCATGCCTGCGGACCCGAAGCAGAACCCGCAGAAAATCGCCGCCCTGCCCATCGGCGGCCGCGTGAAGATCGATCCGTGGAACGACAAGTTAGAACTCATCAAGAGCAAACCCGTGGGCACGGTGGCGGAACGCGAGAAGATGCCTTTCGAGGTCACTCCGTTTATGCCTTACCTGATGCGCTACGGCGCCGACGCTTCCAAGCCAGTGGCAGCCAGCACGACACCTCCACAGGACGTGAAGCCGGGTGAAGCTCCAGACCCGACCAAGCCGTAACGATTCTTACCGAGACCTGAAACTGAAAAGCCCCCAGTTCGGGGGCTTTTTCTTTTTGATACCAGGGTTCAGCCACCCGCCGGGAAGCTCGCCCACGACCGGTCTGACCGATGGCCGATCTCGTACCCGCCAGCCCGCCTAGTGGATGAACACATCTGCTGTGCCTCTCTGAAGCAAATCAGCAAATTGTGCGGCGGCCACGGGCTGGCTGAAGTAGAAGCCTTGCGCTTCGTCACAGTCGAGGCCCTGGAGAACCATTAGCTCTTCCAGCGTTTCCACACCCTCGGCAACGACCCGCAACCTGAGGCTTTGGCCCATGGCGATGACCGCTCTAACGATGGTGGACTCGTCGGGGTCGGCAGTGTCCTGATGGATGAACGACTTGTCGATCTTGAGGGCATCAATAGGAAACTTTCGAAGATAGCTCAGGCTGGAATAGCCGGTGCCGAAATCATCAACGGCAAGGCGTACTCCCATCGCCTTGAGCTCCAGCAGCACGGCGGCCGCGGATTCGGCATCCTCCATCAGGACGCCCTCGGTGAGCTCGAGTTCGAGATATCGGGCCGGCAAGCCCGTTTCCGAGAGTATCGTCCGGACACCTTCGACAAAGCCTTTATCGCGGAACTCGACGGCGGAAACGTTGACGGCAATCGGCAATAGCGGGAGACCCGCGTCCTGCCAGGCGCGCGCCTGCCGGCACGCTTCGCGCAGCACCCAACGGCCAATCGGGAGAATGAGGCCACAATCTTCGGCGATGGGCACGAACTGGGTGGGAGGTACGAGCCCGCGATCGGGCTGCTGCCAGCGGATTAATGCCTCCGCTCCGCTGATCTCACCCGTCAGGAGATTTACTTTCGGCTGATAATGCAGCAGAAACTCCTTTCGCTCGAGGGCGCAACGCAGGCCGCCCTCCAGAGACTGCCGCTCTACGGCCTTCAAATTCATGTCCGGCTTGAAAAACTGGAAATTATTCCGCCCGTGCTCCTTGGCGTGGTGCATGGCCGTATCCGCAGCCTTGATGAGCATTTCGGCGTCGCTTCCGTCCGCCGGGTAAATACTGATGCCGATGCTGCCATCGATATGCAAATCGTGTCCTCCAAGGAGGTGCGGCGCGCTGAGCGAATGAAGCAATTTCTGCGCGCTGGTGGCCGCGTCTTCAGGACGCGCAAGCTCGGAAAGCAGGATCACGAATTCATCTCCGCCCTGGCGGCTGACAGTGTCCGAACTACGGACGCTTCCGAGTAATCGCTTTGAAACGGACTGCAAAAGCTCGTCGCCGATGGCATGTCCCAGCGAGTCATTGATGTATTGCAGCCGATCCAGATCCAGAAAAATTATGGCAACATGCTTTTTTTGCCGGCGAGCTACGGCAATTGACTGGGTAATCCGGTCGTTGAGCAACAGGCGATTCGGCAGACTGGTGAGAAGATCGTGCTGCGCAGAGTGGGTCATCTGGATGGACATGGCCCGCGCCGCGCTCACATCATGGAAAACGATCACCGCTCCAATCACCCGGCCTGCCCGGTCGTGGATCGGCGCGGCGGAATCTTCAATAGAGGATTCAAATCCGTCGCGGCGAACGAGAACGCAATTCACCGTCAGTCCCACGGTCCTATTTTGCTCGACGGCCATCTCCATCGGGTTTCGAGCGGTCTTCCGCGAGACGCCGTCGATGATTCGGAAGACTTCGGCGAGTGGTTTGCCAGTGGCTTCCTCGCGGCACCAACCGGTCATGGTCTCGGCAACGAGATTGAGATAGGTGACCTCGCCGGAAATGTCTGTGCAGAGAACGGCGTCACCAATCGAGTTTAGGGTGACCTCGGCGCGTTCTCTTTCCAGGTACAGGGCGTCCGCGGCGGCCTTGCGTTCGATGGCGTTGCGCACCGCGCGCGACAGCGAAAAGTCGTCGAGGTGACCCGGCAGGAGATAATCCTGCGCACCCCGCGCCACGGCTTCTTTCGCGAGGGCTTCGTTGTCATTGCCGCCGAGGATCAGAATCGGGATATCGGGCGTGGCGGCATACAGCTTGTCAAACGTCAGGAGACTGCGACTGTCGGGCGGGGGCAACTCCAGCAAGATCGCATCAATACCTTTTTTGACCAGGCGCTCAAGGCCCGCAGAAAGCTGGCGCACCCATTCGACTTCGAACGAACCGCCGCTTGCCGAGGCGAGCGCTCCGCAAATATTGTTTGCGCCGTCGGGGTCGTCTTGAATCAGAAGTATTCTGGGGGCTGGGATACGTGCGGTCATTGTGTGCCAGAGCAAGCCTCAGTAAATCAGTTCACCATGTCGTGCTGATCGTCTACTGCGCCCAACTGCACAAAACCCCAAGTATCAGAGTGTTTTAACCCGGAGCATTCTGGAAGGAGCTTCTCCGCAATCATCATCGCTGCACGATGGGCCCCGGTTCCAGTTGAAACCATTCTTGCAATGCGGGGACATCGCGAAACGTCTTGGAATTCACTTTCCCGGGAACCCCGACCCAATACACGGTCACGCTGTTTGTCACGGTGTCGATGCACATGCGCTGATGCGTGTCCCTGGCCATAGGTGGTGAGCTTTTCCTGAGCCATTGGACTGTTCCTTCCCTCAATCCCATCTCTGCGACGAACCCGCCCGCCCTGGCGGCAGTTTTAAACGCTTCGATCTTCATCATGATTTCTTCCTTGTGTGGTCATTTACTCCTGAACTATCTCTACTTCGCCAGAAATAATATCCCCGGAACTGATTCATCGCTGTTCCCTTCCGAACAATTAGTACCAGGAGTACTACTGCGGGATCGATAATAATTAGAAGTTACAGAGAAACACGAATACTGTTTGGCGGGGCCGGAGCGCTATTTGCGGACAGTTCATCTGTACTTCCACGCCTTCCGTTACCAGCGGCGGCAGACCAGTCACGGCCAACGCAGAGTTCCTGGTGCGGCATCAACATCCCATCTGCTAACCTTCGTCTGCGCCACCCACTGCAATCTTGCACGTCACTTTGCCGTTGAAAGCGTTTTCAGGAAGCGGTAGCCGAACTCGACGCCGTCGTAGAAATCCTCGACCGCCACGCGCTCGTCCTTGCCATGCGAGCGATGGTCTTCCATGTCGAAAAACATGCAGGCGATGCCATATGTGGGAATGCCGGCGATGCGAAGATATTTGCCGTCGGTGGCGCCGGTGGACATCGTCGGGACTATCGGCACTCCGGGCCACATCGTGGCAAGCGTGCGGTCAAGAGCGCTGGTTACTTCCGGAAGGAGCGGGGACGGCGGAACCGTAACTATGGGGACAATTTTCCCATCCACTGTTTTCTGAGGGACGACGGTGATGCTTAGTTTTCCGTCCGCCACGACCCGCTCGAGAGACTTGCGGACGTTCTCCGGATCCTCGCCAGGGAAAATGCGGCAGTTGACGTTGGCGCGCGCCATTTGCGGAAGGGCGTTTGGCGCGTGGCCGCCGGAAAGCATGGTAGCAACACAGGTGGTGTGCAGAAGCGAATTGTAATAGGGATTGTTCGAGAGCCGCTTGATCGAATCGGGATCGGCAGGTTCTTTCGCGGCGCCGCGAAGATCGGCGGCCAACTGGCCGTTGGTGAGCGTTGCGGCGTGCGCAAAATAATTGCGCGTAATCTCGTTGATCTCGACGGGGAACGAAAAGGATTGGACCTTCAACAGTGCGACAGCGAGCTCGTAAATGGCATTTTCCGCGCCGGGAACCGAGCTGTGGCCGCCCGGGTTTCTGGTCTCGAATCGGAAGTCCGCGTAAACTTTTTCGCTGGCCTGCATGCCGGCGAGCACCCGCTTCCCTTTCAGCTTTTCAAATTCGCCGCCGTCGAGATTGATGCAGAATTCCGCGTCAATCCAATCGCGATGCTCCTTGATCAGCCAGTCAATGCCGTTGAAATCGCCGCCTTCTTCGTCAGCGGTGAGCGCAAGAATCAAATCGCGGTCCGGAACGAAGCCCTCGCGTTTCAGGCGGAGAAAGCTTTCGACCAGGATGGCGTCGCCTTCCTTCATGTCCTGCGTGCCGCGGCCGTAAAAATAGCCGTCTTTTTCGATGAATTGGAAGGGATCCACGGACCAGTCTTCGCGGCGGGCTTCCACCACGTCGAGATGTCCGATGAAAAGGATGGGATTTCTCTGGCCGGAGCCGTGGTAGCGAACGACGAGATTTTTCTTGCGATCGTTCGGGCCAGCGACGCTGACGTCTTTCGCGGAGAAGCCGGCCGCGAGCAGCCGCTTGGCCATGGCTTCCGAGGCTTCTGTGACGCTGCCAACGGAATCGCTGGTGTTGGTTTCGATCAATTGCTGAAAGATCGCTCGAGCTTCCGTATTGACTGCTGGGTCGCTCTGCGCAACGAGCGATCCCGGAAGGGCCGCAGCACCACACAGTATCGCCGCCAAGCCGAGACCTCGGGTCATTCGCTTCTCCCTGTAAATGAAGAACTCAGCCTAACGGCAAATCCCGTGCTCCGTCAAATTAGAGGCGGGTTGCCGGTATAACGCAGAGTCGAATAGACTGGCAGAGTTGCCCATACGAGGAGGACTTTTATGGATTCGCGCAAGCGCCGCTGGATCGAAGCTGGAATGGGAATCTCGTTGTTTCTGGCGGGAAGCGTGGCCGGAAGCGCGCTGACACAGAAGGTTTCGGCCGTGAATCGCTTCGGCCAGCCGAAGACCGTCATTCATGTGGTCGCTTACAAATTCCGCGACGCCACTTCCCAGAACGATCAGGAGCAGGCCATCAACGGCATCCGCGACATGGCAGCGAAAATTCCCGGAATCAGGAATATCTGGCTGAAGACCGAGCGGAACCAGATGCGGGACTGGAGCGGGGTGTACGTGATTGAATTCACTAGCGCCGAAGCGGCCGCCGATTATGCGGAAAGCCCGCTGCACGAAACGTGGCGCAAGAAGTGGGAGGCGCTGCGCGAGACAAGCGTTTCGTTTCAGATTTCGAATTGAGCTGCAGTTGCCGCGAATGATCAATTGCTCTCTTTTCAAATGTCTGAAAAAACTTGTCATCCCGAGGGGCACGTAGTTTGCGCCCCGAAGGACCTCAACTCAAGCGCCTTCGACAATCTAAACGTTGAGGTCCTTCGGCTATCCATATCGGATAGCCTCAGGATGACATTTTCTGCGTGGTGTTCAACTTCCAATCATGTTCAGTTCTGAGGAGTCGCGTTAATCTTCTTTCTCGCGGACGATGCCAGATTTGCGGCGGAGGAAGGAATCCATTCAGGTGTCTGGAAACACGCGCCGGCCAACGCGCGGCGCTCCTTCCTACGCCATGGCTTGCAGGAGATCCGCGATGAGATCGTCCGGATGCTCCAGGCCGATGGACAGCCGAAGCAAGTTCCGCGGCGAGGTCGAACCTTCCCCTTCGGCAGAGGCACGGTGTTCGATCAGGCTCTCTACCCCACCGAGGCTTGTGGCTGCTTGAAACACTTTCACCCGAGAGACAACACGGACCGCCTCTTCCCATCCACCTCTCACCAGAATCGACATCATTCCTCCAAACAGTTTCATCTGCGCGGCGGCAATTTCGTGTCCCGGATGCGATGGCAGTCCGGGGTAGAACACCCGCTCCACTTTTTTTGCCTGCGCAAGGGCCTTGGCCACCGCCATGGCATTCGCGGAGTGTCGCTCAATGCGGCACGGCAGCGTGCGGAGCCCGCGCAAAATCAACCAGGAGTTGAACGGAGAACAGACCGCCCCCAGCACCATGCGAATGTGGAACAGCTTGTCGTAAAGCGGCGCGCGCTGCTTGAACACCAGGCAGCCGCCTTGCACGTCGCTGTGGCCTCCGCAATATTTCGTCGTGGAATGCATCACCACGTCTGCGCCGAGTTCCAGAGGCCTTTGAAGAACGGGGGTGGCAAACGTGTTGTCCACCACGAGGCAAGCCCCGGATTCCCGCGCGATTTTCGCTGCGGCGGGGATATCCATGATTTTCATCTGTGGATTGGACGGGGTCTCCGTCCAGATGACTCTGGTGTTCGGGCAAACGGCAGCGGAAATCGCGGCGGGAGATTGCGTGTCCACGCTTGTGAATTTGAGCTGCCAATTCGCGAAGTAGGTCGCGGCGAGGACCCGAACGTGCACGTAAACATCTTCGGGAATAATCACGTGGGAGTGGGGCGCTAAGGTTTGAAAAAAAGCCGTCGTTGCACCCATGCCCGAAGAAAAAGCAAGGGCATCTTCGCCGCCTTCGAGAGCGCTCATGGCGGTTTCCAGGCGATCCTGAGTGGGATTCTTGTCCCGTACGTACGTGTATCCGTGAATTTCTTCGCTCGCAGGACCATGAATAAAATTTGTCGAGAGATGAATCGGCGGCGCCACGCTCCCCGTGGTTGGATCCGCTGCTGCGCCCGCATGAATGGCCAGAGTCTCTATTTTCATGAAAGAGAACCTCGTAAGCACACGATACTGCAAACAGTTTAATATCCGAACCGCCTCGGGGAAATCACCTGGCTCAGCTCACGACTTCCAA
Organism: Acidobacteriota bacterium; assembly: GCA_013289665.1. Taxonomy (GTDB): domain Bacteria; phylum Acidobacteriota; class Terriglobia; order Acidiferrales; family UBA7541; genus Acidiferrum. The sequence goes on from JABCZN010000014.1 coordinate 122,870, forward strand.
TTTGGCCGGAACTTCGCGGGACACCGCTCGGCACGGAGAAATCCCCAGCCAAGATGGCCGGCGAGGACTTACTCGTCTTCTTCGCGGACGATTCCGAATTTGCGACGAAGAAATGAATCCATGAGGGTATCGGGAAGGATGCGCCGGCCGATGGCTGCCCACTTCGCGAGCGGCGTTACCGTGTAGCGCGCTTTTGGATGGCTGGCTTGGATGGTATGGAGAATGACCCGGGCGCAATCTTCCGGAGTGGTTTTGGATTCGCGGCGGCTGCTGGTGGCCCCGGCGATCGCGCCGGAGTAGATTTTTGCGTACGGGCTGGTGGCGGAGCCTTCAATGTAGGATTCCGCTTGCGCCTTTGCGGTCTGCTGGAAGTTCGTCATGATGTAGCCCGGTTCGATCAGAATCACTTCGATATTGAAGGGGTATAGCTCGAGCCGCAGCGCATTGGAAAGCGCTTCAACAGCGTGCTTGCTGCTGCTGTAGGCGCCGTAAGTGGGCGGCGTGAGGATGCCCGCGACGCTGCTGAGCATCAGAATGCGCCCAGACTTGCGCCCGCGCATGTGCGGCAGAACGGCTTGCGTGACGCGAAGCAGTCCAAAGATATTCGTTTCGTAGAGGCGGCGCAGGTCGTCGAGCTTGAGCTCTTCGGCAACGGCCATTAATCCAACGCCGGCATTGTTGATGAGCACGTCGAGGTGGCCGCCTTTTTCCAGGATTTGCTGGACGCCGCAAGAGACGGAGTTCGCGTCGCAGACATCCAGTTCCAAAGTTTCGAGGGGAAGTTTCCTCGTAGCTGCCAGCCGGTCGAGTTCGGCGCGCTTTTCCGCGGAGCGCCCCGCCGCAAATACGCGATATCCTTTTTCCGCCAAAAGTAATGCGGTCGCCCGGCCGAGCCCGTCCGTAGCGCCGGTAATCAATACCGTCTGTTGCTGGTTGCCCATGATTCTCCTTTGTTCTGAGGCCCATTTTACGCAGCGGCGCGCCGGGAAGCCAGCCGGAACGGGTGAAACTCAGCCGCGGTGAAATTTCCTGCGGCTGGGGGCGATCTTGACGGCGGTTTCGGTCGCCTCGCGCAATCCGGCGACGAGCTCCTTGGCACTTATGGAAAGAGGGCGGCGACGGGGAATAATCACGTCGAGGCTGCGCCGCAACGGCTCCGAGTTGGTGATTTCAAGCGGGCAGAGCTTGCCGCGGCGAAGTTCATCGACGACCGCGATTTGCGGGAGAAATGCCAGGCCGAGTTTGCGCAAGACCATTCGCTTGCAGGCTTCAATGGTTTCGACCTCCAGCACGATGTTGGGCAACAAACCGTCGCGCCGGAACAGGCCGTTCATCAGCGTCCAATCGCTGGAGCCGCGGTCGTAGGAAATGATGGGCATGGACTCGAGTTCTTCGAGGCGCAGCTTTCTGCGCGCCATCGAGGGATGCCCGGGGTGGCCGACAAGAATCAGCGGGTCATCGCGGAGTTGAATCGTTTCCACTTCCGGATGGTTCAGGGATCGTGCCAGGCCCAGATCCACTTCGCCGTCGAGAACCATTTTGAGGACTTGCGCTGAGTTTCCGCTGCGCACGCTGACGACCACCTTCGGATGGCTCTGCTGATATTTCTTCAGCACTTCGGGAAGCAGGTAGGTGCAGATGGAAAGCGACGCGGCGATCGGAAGGGCTCCCCCGGCGATGGGATGCATCTCGTGGACCGCCTGGCGGGCGATGGCCACCTGACGCAGGAGTTGCTCCGCGTGGGGGCGCAACGCCTTGCCTGCCAGGGAAAGAGAAAACTTACCGTGTTCCCGCTCGAAGAGCCGGGTACCAAGCGAATCCTCCAAAGTACTAATCCGGGCGCTTACCGCCGGCTGGCTGATGCGCAGGGCGTCGGCGGCGCGGTGAAAGCCGCCGTAGGTCGCAACTGCCAGAAACGTTTCAAGTTGGAGTATTTCCATGGGTGCCGGTCCTCCCGTACGTTTATCCTAGGCGTACTGATAGAAATTGTCTATCACTGTGATAATTATAATCCGTTTGACTGACCACCCCCCTTTCCGCAAGATGGCAGCACCTTGAACCTGAACGGCGCGGGGGCCGGGCTTTCCGGCCTTTGCGTCAGAAGAAAGCGAGACGTTCGAATGTCCACCAACCAAGCCAGTAACGTTCCGGCAGTCGAGAATCAGTGGCGGTCAAATCCCCGCTGGCAGGGGATCACGCGCCCCTATAAAGCCGAGGACGTCATCCGGTTGCGCGGAACCGTCCGGGTGGAACACACGCTGGCGCGGCTGGGCGCGGAGAGATTGTGGGATCTGCTGCATGGGGAATCCTACGTCGCGGCGCTGGGCGCGATGACCGGCAATCAGGCCATCCAGCAGGTGGAGGCAGGATTAGAGGTCATCTATGTGAGCGGCTGGCAGGTGGCGGCGGACGCCAACGATTCGGGGCAAATGTATCCCGACCAGAGCCTGTACCCGGCAGACAGTGTGCCGAACCTGGTGCGCAAGATCAATCAGGCGTTGATGCGCGCGGATCAGATCCATCACGCGGAAGGAAAGAACGGGAAATACTGGTTTGCGCCAATGGTGGCGGATGCGGAAGCGGGATTTGGCGGAAACCTGAATGCGTTTGAATTAATGAAGGCGATGATCGAAGCCGGCGCGGCTTGCGTGCATTTTGAAGATCAACTTTCGTCAGCGAAAAAGTGCGGGCATCTGGGCGGAAAAGTTCTGGTTTCGACGGCCGAGGCGATTCAGAAGTTGGTGGCGGCGCGGCTGGCGGCTGACGTGATGGGAGTGCCGACGCTGATCATGGCGCGTACCGATGCCGATAGCGCGGGCCTTTTGACCACGGACATTGATCCGCGTGACCGGGAATTCTCGACCGGGAAGCGCACTCCGGAAGGTTTCTTTGAAGTGCGGAGCGGGATCGAAGCGGCGATTGCTCGCGGTCTGGCGTATGCGCCATATGCTGATCTGTTGTGGTGCGAGACGTCGAAGCCGAATCTGGCGGAAGCGCGCGAGTTTGCCCAGGGGATTCATGCCATCTATCCGGGCAAGATGCTGGCTTACAACTGTTCGCCATCATTCAACTGGAGAAAACACCTCAGCAACGAGGACATTGCGCGGTTCCAGCGGGAGCTTGGCGCGATGGGTTACAAATTCCAGTTCATCACGCTGGCGGGATTCCACGCGCTCAATCACACCATGTTCGAGCTGGCGCGCGGGTACAAGACCCGGGGCATGACCGCATATTCGGAGTTGCAGGAAGCGGAGTTCCAGAGCGAGAAGGAACATCAGTATTCGGCAGTGAAGCACCAGCGGTTTGTGGGCACAGGCTATTTCGACGCGGTCCAGAACGTGATCAGCGGCGGCACGGCATCCACGACGGCGCTCGCGGGCTCAACGGAAGCGGAGCAATTTCACAGCCTGCCGCTGCCGCCACCAACTTCCCGGCCGCAGCACGCCTCAGTCGCCGGCAACGACTGAAAAAGAGAAGACACCTATAGACCCAGCGGCGCGAGATCCGGTTCAACCCAGCCGGCGCGAGCCTCTTGTGTTTCAAGACGGCCAGGCGAGTAGTATCTGGCGAGAAGATTCGGATCGAGCAGCTCCGGGTGGAGTTCTATCCATTCCGAGAAATTGATCTGATGAGGGCTATTTTGCCGGGCCGCGGCTACGAGCCTGGTCCAAGCGATGGTTGTTGTGCACATAAATTTCTGCGGGACTCCGGCGCGCTGGGCAAATTTGCGAATTCCGTCGAGCAATTTGACTTCTGCTCCATCCGCGCCGTAGCGTTGCACGCAGAGCCACGCGAGACGAATGTGATCGGCGTGATGAAATCTTGCTGGGTCCAGCTGGCAGGCTTCAAACGCCTCCAAGACGGCATCGTCACTGATAGGCGCAATTCCGAGGTTCGGTTCCATCGGGACCTCTCTCCATCAAGAAAATTGGAAGCGGAAAAAGAAAAAGCCCCGATCCGAAGGTCGGGGCCACTAACAGGAGTGTACCACGTGTGGGGGCCTGCCGGAGGGGACAGAGGGTAGGCCCGCCGGGATTTTTGGATTAGGATGCTGGCGACGGCTTGGCGGACGGAGGGCTTCGACATGAAAAACCTTTTTGAAGCGGGGACGGCCACGGAAATTAAGGAGCGGATCGGGCGGCTGTGCCCGACCAGCCAGCGGCAGTGGGGGAAGATGACGGCTCCGCAGGCGATGGCGCACTGTTCGGTGGGGATGGAGTGGGCGGTCGGGGACAGGGTTGAGCCGCGGATGTTTATGGGACGGATCCTTGGGCCGATCGTGAAATCGCAGGTGCTGAAGGACGAGAAACCCATGGGGCGGAATGCGCCGACGGCGAAGAGTCTGGTGGTGAAGGACGACCGCGATCTCGGAAAGGAATGCCAGCGGTTGTCCGCCTTGGTCGAGCGGTTTTGCGCGGGCGGGCCACAGGGCTGCACCAGAAATCCACATACCTTCTTTGGATCAATGACTCCGGAAGAGTGGGCGGCGTTGATGTACAAGCACGTGGATCATCATTTGCGGCAGTTTGGGGTGTAGGGGAAGAGGATAGTCGACCCGTTCGGCAGGCTCAGGGCAGGCAGCCTGCAATCAACAGTTCACAGATCAGAAAAAGCGGCAGCAAGACGGAGGCGACCGCACCCTTCACTTCAAGCGCTTGGCAGAAGTCGGAAGCGGAGGCACCCGCGTTTCGCGGTGGATGCTCGAGGAGGCTGGGTGATGTTTGTTCAGAGTGGTCGATGGTTTCGCGCTACTGGGTGGCTCGCCGTATTGCTGGCTTGCGTTGGCGGGGCTGCGGGGATTTTTGTGGCTGCTGCGCGGAGTGGCAGAGCCGATCGGCAAGCGCGAAGCTCTGAGCTAAGGTGGACGCTCAGCTGGAGCGATGAATTTGACGGTGCCGACGGATCGGCGCCAGACCCGGCGAAATGGACCGCGGAAACAGGCGGAAGCGGCTGGGGAAACAACGAACTGGAATACTACACGGCGCGGCGAACGAACTCTCGCGTCGAGAAGGGCAATCTGGTAATCGAGGCGCTACAGGAAAAATTCACGGGGCCGGATGGCGTCAGCCGAGAGTACACATCCGCACGGCTCAAGACGGAGAAACTTTTCACCCAGAAATATGGAAAATTCGAAGCCCGCATCCGCATCCCTGAAGGACAAGGGATGTGGCCCGCGTTTTGGATGCTGGGCGATGACATCCCCACGGCAGGGTGGCCGGCGTGCGGGGAAATCGACATCATGGAAAACATCGGCCGCGAATCGGGAACGGTCCACGGCACCATTCATGGCCCCGGCTATTCCGGCGATAAATCGTTGGGCGCTCCCTACCGCGTCTCCGGCGGCAACGTTGCCGATGATTTTCATCTCTTCGGCGTTGAATGGGAGCCAAAGGAAATTCGCTTCTACGTTGATGGCCAGCTGTATGAAACACGCACGCCAGCCGATCTTCCGGCGGGAACTCGCTGGGTGTTCGATCATCCGTTCTTCCTGCTTTTGAACGTGGCGGTGGGGGGAGGCTGGCCCGGCAACCCGGACGCCTCAACGAAGTTCCCGCAACAAATGCTGGTCGACTACGTCAGAGTCTACGCGCGAGAATGACAGTAGTGTCAACGCGGCAAATTCAGCCGGTTTCCGGGGTGCCCGGCCACCAGCCTCGCTTACTCAGCTTTGGTTCAGTGCTTCCTAGATGAAGTCAGGCCTTGTTAGGGAGAATTTCCCACTTCCGAAAATTACTGATCAGAGTAAGGTTTGACCTGGCGACAAAGGCGAGCACGGATGCGTCGTCTACCAAGCCGAATACGGGAATCGAATCCGGAATGAGATCAAACGGACTGACGAAGTAGATGATGGCGGCGACGACCATGCTGAGCGAGTCTGCCGGCGCGCAGAAGCGCCCCGCGACATGGGCGCGGACGAGATGAACAATTATCTGCAGGCTTTCCCAAGGGGCAAGAAGGAATTCGTAATATTGCGCTGATTTCTGAGTGCCTTTCAGAAGGAGCCAGAGCAGTTTTTCCTTGTGTCGAAGATTTGAGGCCAAAGTGCGACACAGAGTATGGGCGTGCAGCACACTGGTCTCTGGGCAGGAGGCAAGTCTACCCGTTGGAATGAGGAGTAGTTCCGAGGAATGAGGGGCTCAATTACGGTGCACCCGGCTTCGTATTTTATCGGATGGGGAGTGTTTGCTTTGCCAATTCCGTGCGGAATTCCTGCTCCTTTTCAGCCACGAACTTCATGTAGCCATCGGGATCGATGAATGGGTTGGCAGCGCCGGCTTTCCGGTGCGGATATTTTTCTTCCAGGCCGAAGTAACCACCGTGGGCACCAAGGAAAATATCGCAGGGCAACGACTTCAATACGCCCCACATACGCTCGTAGTCCTGGGCGATCTGCGGATAACTGTGGTTGTGGATGAGCTTGTAGCCCGGGTTGACATTGGGACTGCCGACGATCACCACGTTGTAGGTTTTACCGCCCTCGGTCACCTGCATGGTCCACGTGGTGCAGCCTTTTGTATGGCCTGGGGTGAGGTGCGCAACGAGCACTGCGCCGCCAAGCCTCACCTCGTCGCCATCGTGCAATACGCGATCGACCTTGGTTGGCGGATAAAGAAACTCGGGGCGGTTGCCATACTGAAAATCGGCCTTGCCGCCGGATTCGACCACGGATACGTCGGCATCCATGACCATGTACGTTGCTCCGGTCAGCTCCTTGATCTTCGCGCTGCCGGCATCGTGATCCCAGTGCGCGTGGCTGATCAGCAGAATCTTTGTGTCTTTGAATTTGAATCCGAGCTTTTCGATACTTGCCTGGATCATCGGCACATTTGCTTCCAGATCGCTGTTGATCAGAATGTTCCCTTCTGGCGTCGTGACCAGATAATTCGCCAGTCCCTTGCTGCCGACGTAGTACAGGTTGCCCGCGATCTGAAACGGCGGGAACGGTTCGGTCCAGCCGGGATCGCCCTGGGCGAAAACACTGGCCGCAGTGAGCAGGACGAGAATTAGTACGCGGGACAGGGCAGGGATGATTTGCCGCATTGCCGAAGGATAAGCGAAAGCATCGGCATGAAGCAAACGCCGCTTTCAAACGGGTCGTCGGCAATCTGGCTAATTGCGGTCCCGGATGGGTTAAGCTCCGCGTGCCCCGTGGTTGACCCCTCGGTTTAATCTGTCGACCACCCGCCAGCGGAGGGCTCGCCGCCGGCCTGATAGCCCTCGGCGCGCCGCTCCTGGCGCGAAAGAATCATCGACCCTGATGGACGGATCAGCGCTTCCTTTATGAAGCGCGATTTTTAATTCGGAAAATTTTCAGGATGGGCTGGTGATTGAAGGACGGGTTACGGCTCGGAATCGGTTTGGGAAGCCTCGAGTTAGAAAGAACTACCAACCACGGACGAGTTCAAGAGGAATTACAGAATAACCCACACTCTTGAAAAGCGAAGGGTGCGGCACCCGAGCGGGTCCACCGACCGCAGCAAGTGGTAGTGAAAGTCCTTGCCGCAACGTCTTCTTGAACTTTGCTGCTGCAGAAAGTGTAAAGAATCTTTGCGCTGAAACCCGGACCTTTTATACATAAAGGCATCAGTTAACTGAAGGCACGTACACAACTGTTGATATGGACCATGTCATACGGTATTGAGCAAAGGAGATGCAATCTTTCGCCATTTTCGCCAACATGCTTTCGTTCGTCATGATCGGCAAAATAAACGAGCGTGTGCCCGAAAACGAGCGAATCTCGTACTTCTGGTGGAGTGCCGAAGTTCGAAAAAGATATAAACTATTATGTCCCTCAGGGATCACTCAAAACCGGCCAGTCAGGGTCACTTCAAAACCGGCCAACGGTGAAGGCTCGGGACATTGACGTCGACGGGAGCCCTTATAGGCTCTGTCGGCATGAGCAATGCCTTGAGCGAA
>JABCZN010000015.1 GCA_013289665.1 Acidobacteriota bacterium
CGAAACGTGTGGCTTCAAAAGATCGTATAGCCAGGTGGCCGAGGTTCCTTCTTCAAACGTGACGTGCAAGTCTCCGCGCAGCCCGTCGATACACTGCAGAATCGTGTTGGCTTTCGTCTCGATGACGGATTCCATCACGATCTTTCCGGCAGCATTCATCACCGCGATCGAGATGCTTTCCTTGTGCACGTCCATACCGATATATTTAGTGCTAGTCGTAAAGGGTGTCCTTTCTGGATGGGTTGAGCCGAACACTCAAAACCCTACTCCAAAAGGGGCGCCCTTTTATATTGCGTTCTAGAACTTTACATGGACGGTTTCGGCGTTAAGGACGTGAGCGCTACGTGAAGCACAGGGTTCAGGAATCGAGAGGGGGTATTCCCAAAGCCTCGCTTGGTAATTTGGTTGAAGTTCGATGCTTTACTGCCACTGTCTTAGCTGGTCGCGTGTGATTTGGCGAAGTTGAACTAGATTCACAACTTCACCTCGTTCGACCCGCTTGGAAATCATCGTTAGGGCGTTGATATTTACTGGCCTATCTTTGTAGCGAAGCGTGGGGTCGGTGCCGTATTCATCGGTCACCATCGCCCAACTTAGGGGAAGTTCACTCGCCAAGACATCTCCGAAGGCGACTCCGAGGCACTGTAATTCGTACGTCTGCGTTTTGTTAAATGCATTGTCGTCAATCAAGCGCTGGAGGACAGGTAAGTCTGCTACGGTTTTCGTAAGGCCGCCTGTTCCGTACTTCTGTTTGGCGGTCGCTGCAACTATAGCTCTCTGCTGGTCGAGTCGTACTCTGTCCGAGTCTGATAGCTCGTTGAATTGGGGCGTTAATGAGCGAGCCACCTACTGCTTAGAGCAACTGGTAATGAAGCTGAGAAGTACCGCCACTATGAACGCAGTCCGCATTGTTGTGGGATTATGCCATGGAACCTGCTCAAGTCGGCTAACCGGAGTCACGTTCTACGACTTTACATGGACGATTTCGGCTTAATCAGGCACTGACAGTGATAATCAAGTCCGGTGTACCATCTCCGTCATGTTCTGCCCAGTGTGCAGAGCGGAATACCGCTCTGGATTCACCCGCTGCTCCGACTGTGATGTTGGTTTGGTACACGAGCGTCCTGAAACCTCTGTGCCGACGCCGAAACGTGACTGGATGTCGATGCTTCCGACAGTCAGAAATACTTACAGAGATGGCCGAAAAACAGTTCAGTGGTGGGCCTTTTACAAACGGCGAACCGGCAGTTGGCCCTGGTTATCAATCGCCATCCATTCCATGAATTGGGTAGTGCTTTTGTTTGGGGGAGGGTTTCTCATCTGGCGGGGCGTAGTACACGAAATATCGCGATGGCTGTTTTTTGGTATTCTTTTTCTGGTGTCGTTACCATATGCCATTCTCGAGAACTGGGCAGAGAGAACCGTGAAACTAAATCATCTGCGAAACGCAAGGCGTCTGGCAAAACTGCCAAGATGAGCAAGCCTCGATACCAGTACCCACTTTCTTCGGTTAGCGCGTTTGGACGTTAGTCAGGAGCTGACTTCTTAGAGGGGTTCTACGCCGGACGAAATTATGGAATTCTTTTCATCGCGACGGAAAGAAAATCACGATGACTACGAACACAAAGATTGTCGACCACAAAATGGCCATCAGAATGAACTCAGCCTTTTCTACTTTACGCGAACGGCGCGTGGTCAAAACCCTATTACTCCTGTCCCACCACAAGAAAGGCCCGAATTCTCGTCCGTGGATAAGAACAACAATCCCGGCAGGAACAAAACAAATGATAGCAATCAGCAGGCTCAGGCGAGAAAAGAACCACGACTTAACAGCTAAATGGTAAATTCCGACCCACACAAGGCCAAAGCAGACTGAGAGAGCCATGACTTTGTACTGGTGCTTGACCATAAAGCCACGGAAGCCAAACCGTTCGTTTTGTTGGTGAATTGCTGTCATGAGTCTGCGCCTAGCGAGAAATATCACAGTTGACTGACAGCAACAATCCTACTTGTAGATTCTTTCTTAATGTTTGCGGCCCGCATTGCGGAACGCCATAATGACGCGGGGAGGCACGTCAGCATTGTATGCAATTGGGCTAGTGAGGATATTGATTGGGATTGTTGGTCTGGTCTGGTGCGCCAAGACGGTCTTAAAGCCCGACGAGGACGAACCGTTGCGCTGGTACGACCGGCTGTTGCGGGCACTCGGCGTCATTTTGCTCTTAGTTTTCCTAAGTTTCGGAATTCCCCGGTGGCTCGGCTGGCGCGAATAACCCTAGCGCAGCATCGGGCCCTGCCCTGGTCCCAGTGCCCACTTTTCCGGTTCCGTTCGCCATTGAAATACTACATTTTATCTTCGCGGATTTCGTTTCCTGTTGTGTCTCATTCCAGAGGGACTGAAACCGAATCTCAAGTTTGTTCATAAGGACGGCAGGGTAACTAGGCACGCTAAGCCTGAAAGACACATGAAACAGTTAAAACTTACGGTTAGCCCGTCCAGCGAATACGTGTCTCACATTTTTGATTTTAATTGGCTGGACGCCTAACTATTAGGCAGTTCGAGCGCGGTCAGAAATCCTAGGCCGGTTTTAAGGACAGCCGAATGCCTTGCGGAGTAGACACGGGAAGGAAAGGCCCTGACGAAATCCACTCACCAGCTTTCGTTGGCATTCTGTTAGACAACTCCGTTAGACAACCGGGAGACGGCTCGTAAGTCATTGAAAATATGGCGGGCGAGCCTGTAAGCCGGATTCTGTTCGGTGCACCACTTTGCAGCAGCGCGCCGTGACGATCATTCCTCTAGGCCGCACCTCGCGATGCGGCTCCAGCAACCTACCCGAGGGTTCTCATTCAGACCGGCTTGCGCCAATCCCAATGGGGCGCGTTCCTTTTGCAGGAACGCTAGCTCAGCGGGCCGGGCCAGCCCTCCCCTCCTATTTGGTCTTGCACCACGCGGGGTTTGCCATGCCAGCGCCATTACTGGCGCCGCGGTGGGCTCTTACCCCACCTTTTCACCCTTGCCTGCGCGCGAACCATGAAGACATCCCCAAGGTTTTCCTCAGGGCTATCACCGGGTGTCGCATCACCGGCGGTATATTCTCTGTGGCACTGTCCGTGAACCGTCACAACGCCCGCCTCGGAAGGCGGCCGCTACAACAGCTCCCCTGGCGTTACCAGGCGCGTTGCCCTTCGCCCTGAGGCCCGAAAGCCACAGGGACACCGCTTTCGCGGTTTCGGTGTCCGGACTTTCCTCCCGCCCAGCCCGCTTGCGCGAACCAGGCCAGCGATCATCCAGCTCACCCGCCGATTGAATTATATCAAATATCCTTGGGGAAGATTCCCTGGTTTCCTCCGAGGAATGCTTTATTCCAGCGGGCGGTACATCACCAGAGCGTCCACAAATCCCAGCGTAGGATGGTTGAAGGCGAGCGGCAGCCCCCCGACAATCTTGAAATCGAGGCTGGTCCACAACTGGATCGCGCGCTTGTTGGTGCTGACGACGAAGTTGAATTGCATGGCGCGAAAGCCGCGTTCCTTGGCTCGCTCCAGCGAATGCAGGCACATCTGGCGCGCGATGCCGTGGCCTTCGGCGGCAGGGGCCGTGACGTAGCCGCAATTTGCAACGTGGGCCCCGCCGCCCTGTTGATTCGCTTTTAAGAAATAAGTCCCCCGCACCACGCCGTCTTCTTTCCACACGAAGGTCTCTTTTTCCGGGGCAAACCAGTATTCGAGCGCCTGTTGCTTGCTCATGTCGCGCGGAAGGGTGTAGGTCTCGCCGCCACGAATCATGGGCTCGAGAATCTCCCAAATTGCATCGCGATCGCTCTCCGTGGCAGGGTTGATGGCCAAGCAACTGTCCTTACTTGACGCCAGTGAGCTTTTCGAATTCGGATTCGGTGAGAACGGTCACGCCGAGTTCCTTGGCCTTGTCGTACTTGGAGCCGGGGTCGGCGCCGACCACAACGTAGTCGGTTTTCTTGCTGACCGAACCGCTGAGTTTGCCGCCATGCTGCTGGACGAGTTCGCCGGCTTCTTCGCGGCTGCGGTGCTCGAGGGCACCGGTGAAGACGAAGGATTTGCCGGCGAGTTTCTGGCTCTTGATTTCGCGCTTTTCGGCAGTGGGACGGACACCGGCGGCGTGAAGTTTCTTGATTAGCTTGCGGTTGGCGGGTTCGCTGAAAAACTCCACCATGGCCTCGCTGACCTTGGGACCTACTTCGGGAACTTTTCCCAGATCCTCGGCCTTGGCTTCTCCCAGTTCCTCGAGCGAGCCGAAATTCTCGGCCAGCAACTGGCCAGTGCGTTCGCCGACATAGCGCATTCCAAGCGCGTAAATCAGACGCGAAAGCGGCTGCTTCTTACTGGCGGCAATCTCATCCAGCAGGTTCTGCGCGGATTTTTCCGCCATACGTTCCAGATTCGCGACCTGCTCCAGTTTCAGTGAATACAGATCGGAGACATCTTTCACCAGCCCCTCGTCCACCAACTGGTCCACGATTTTTTCGCCGAGGCCGTCAATGTCCATGGCGTGGCGCCCTGCAAAGTGGAGTAGCGACTCCTTGCGCTTCGCCGGACACGCTGCGTTCACGCAGCGATAAGCGACTTCGCCTTCGGCCTTGTGAATCGCGCTGCCGCATTCCGGGCATTTCGTGGGCATGCGGAACGCGCGGCGATTCTTCCCTTCCTTCACCACTTTCAGGACGTGCGGAATCACTTCTCCGGCGCGCTCGATCAAAACGGTGTCGCCAATTTGCAGGCCCAGGCGCTCGATTTCGTCCATGTTGTGGAGCGTGGAGCGGCTGACGGTGACCCCGCCGACCTGCACCGGCTCCAGCACTGCGACTGGCGTCAGCGTTCCCGTGCGGCCTACCTGCACGATGATGTCGTTCACCACCGTCGTTTCCTGACGTGCGGGATACTTATAAGCGATGGCCCAGCGCGGCGCCTTGGCGGTGAAGCCAAGTTCGTTCTGCAGCGCCGTGGAGTTGACCTTGATGACCACGCCGTCGATCTCGTAGGCAAGTTTTTCGCGCTTGGCGTCCCACGACTCGCAATACTTGACGACTGCCTCGATACCGTCGCAGAGCTTCCAATCATCGCTGGCGCGGAAATGCAGCTTCTTCAGCACTTCCAGCGAATCCGAGTGCTTCGCGAATGGCGCTTTGCCGTCCACATAGAGGTAATACGCAAAAAAATCCAGCTTGCGTTGCGCGGTAATCGAAGGGTCCAGCACGCGGAGCGACCCCGCCGCCGAATTCCGCGCATTCACAAAAATCTTTCCGCCGGTTTCCTCCTGCTGGCGATTCAATGCTTCAAAGGCCTTGCGGGTCATCAGGATTTCCCCGCGCACTTCGAAGCTCCTCGCCAGCTCCAACTTTTTCACGGTTCGATCGTCCAGGCGCAAAGGAATGGAGCGCACCGTCTTCACGTTCGGGGTGACGTCTTCGCCGGTCGAGCCGTCCCCGCGGGTGACGCCACGGGCCAACACGCCAGCTTCGTACTGCAGCGAAATGCTCAGCCCGTCGAACTTGTGTTCGGCGATGTACTCGATCTCTTCCCGGCCGGTGCCTTCGCGCACCCGGCGGTCCCAATCCCTCAGCGCGTCGTAGGAAAACGCGTTGTCCAGGCTGAGCATCGGCCGTGCGTGGCGGACGGTGGTGAACCCTTCGCGCGGCGTTCCGCCGACGCGAACGGTCGGCGAATCGGGTGTAGCAAGCTCCGGATGCGCCGCTTCGATCTCCTTCAAGCGATTCATCAGCCGGTCGAACGCGGCATCGGAAATTTCCGGAGCGTCGTCGACGTAATAAAGATATTCGTGCCGGCGGATTTTCTCGCGGAGTTCTTCCGTCTCTTTTCGCAGCGCTGGGATTGATGCTTTGGCCATTTCCGCCTTTGCCGTAAGAACCTCGCCGAGAGGAGATAGAGCGTTTCGTATTATATAGGCAGGTGGCGCCGGGGCTAAAGACCGGCCACCACACCAAAAAAGGGTAACCGGCCCACCCAAGAAGTTTGTCCATTTTTGGTAGTGCGGCAGATTGGCGGCTGCCGTGCAGTGAGTTTCCAGATAGAATGGCTTGTCTAGGGATGATGCTGGCAGGTCCGAAGACCCGCCACTACACGGTGCTGGATCATGGAGATGCGATTTCAGAACGCGCTGCTGATTCACAACCCCAATGCGGGGAGCGGCGGGAACGCGCGGCGGCGCTTGATTGACGAGGCGCGGCAATTCCTGTCTGAAAACGGCATTCTTGCGGAACTCGCGGAGACGACTGGGCCGGGCCATGCGACGGAAATTGCCCAGAAAGCGACGCGTGACGGGCGCGAACTGGTGATTGCCTGCGGCGGCGATGGCACGCTCAATGAAGTGGTCAATGGCCTGGCGACGGCGCAGAACGGCCACCGTGTTCCGCTCGCGCTGCTGCCGGGCGGCACCGCAAATATCATGGCAAAGGAATTGAACCTTCCGTGGGACATTGCGGGCGCGGCGAAGCATCTGCTGAATGCCGACGTGCGCGAGATTGCGCTGGGCATGGCGAAGCCACTCGAAGAACCCGAGAAGGCGCGCTATTTCCTGAGCGTTTCCGGTTGCGGGCCGGACGGGATGATCGTGTACTCGGTGGATCTCGGATTGAAGGCGCGTGTGGGGATTCTGGCGTACTGGTGGCAGGGAGTGCGCGAGGTGCTGCGCTACACGTTTCCCAGGTTTCGCGTGCGCGCGGGCGAGCGCCAGATGGAAGCGACGCTTGTCGTGGTGGGGCGGACAAAAAATTATGGTGGGCCCTTCAAGATTACCGACCAGGCGGATCTGTTCGAGGATCAGTTTGAAGTGATGGCGCTGACCACACAGAGCGGCCTCAAATATCTAAGTTACCTGCCGACACTGTGGATGGGCAATCTGCGCAAGGAAGAAGACGTGCACTTCTGGAAGGCGGATACGCTGGTGTGCGAACCGCTGGACTCGAATCCGGTCTATGCACAGGTGGATGGCGAATCGCTGGCGCGCCTTCCAGTGGAATTTTCGATTGTGCCGCGCGCGTTGAAGTTGCTGGTGCCGCGAGGGAAAGTTGCCAGCACGATCGTTTCTTCCTTGAAACCCTGACTGTGGATCCTCTTACACACGCATTCGCCTCTTTGGCCTTGGCTCGGGGATTTTTTCCGCGGCGGCCGTGGTGGTTTGTGTTAGGCGTTCTGTTCGCGGGGACGATTGCGGATGCGGATCTGTTGTCGGTGTTGTTTGGGCCGGGACCGTACCTTTCCTCACGGCACACATTCACGCATGCGATTGCAGGAACCGTAGTGGTTATTTTGGTCGCGAGTGGGATTGCGCTCATATTGCGACCAAAGAGCAGCCCGTCCGGCAAACCCATCCGGGATGCAGAAAACGCGCCCGGGAAGACGGGCCCTAGAAAAGACGCGGGGATTCTGACGGTATTGATCGCGGTGACCCTGGCTGCGGCGCTTCATGTGTTGATGGATTTGTCGACATCGGCGGGGGTGGCTTTGCTGTGGCCATGGCGCGAGACACGGTTCGCGTGGGACTGGCTGCCGGGCGTGGATCTGTGGATTCTGGTGTTCCTGCTGGCGGGGATTTTGCTGCCGGAACTGTTCGGGCTGGTCGCCTCGGAAATTGGGACGAAAGACCAAGCGCCTCGCGGGCGCACCGGCGCGATTGCGGCATTGGCGCTGGCGTTGATCTACATTGGGGCCCGCGCGACGTTGCATGGGAATGCCGTCGCGCAAATGGATGCGCACACTTATCGAGGCGAATCGCCGCGACGCCTGGCGGCGTTTGCCGACCCGTTCTCGCTAATGAACTGGCACGGCGTGGTGGAAACGGCCGGGCAGATCTGCACGGTGATCGTGCCGGCGCTGGAAAGCGCGCGATTCGATCCGGAGAGTGGCGTGTGCGTCCACAAGCCGGAAGATTCTCCTTTACTGCAAGCGGCGGAGCACACAGTGGCGATGAAGAAATTCTTGCAAGCCGCGCGCTTCCCAAAAGCGAGCGTGGGAGTGACCGAAGACGGAACGGAAGTGGTGGTACGCGACCTGCAGGACGCCGCGGAAAATGAACCACGGTTTGCAGTAGTCGTCAGAATATTGCTGGACGGAGATAGGCAAGTGACCAGCCAGCGTACAGTCTGGGCAGCCAAAGTCTTACTGAAATAAATCTCCGTATTAGCCGCGTTTGCTCGTCCTTCCTTCTCGGCTCGAGCGGCCGCCGTCTGCGGCGGGCGTCTTCCTTTTCATGCTTCCAGCTAGCGCCGGCTTTTATGCTTGCCCGCCCGAGGGGGGCCAGCGCATCGTTCTAGGATCTGCCTCCAACAGGCTTCTCGCGATAAACCTGGACTCTCGTTTGTGGCGAAGGGAAAGGTCTGTGAGTTGAGTTGAATCCGTAATACCGGCGGCGTGGCCCGCCTGCCGCAGGCAAGCCACCGCGCTCCAGACGAGGAGCGGCTACGCGCTTTGCTGAGGTTTGTGGCGGAGGATGACCCGGGAAACCAGATAGCTGAGCAAGACAAATAGAACGATGACGACGGTGGCCTCCAGCTTGTGGCTTTTCAGGTACGGAAGCGCATCATTCCCGTAGCGGATGGCCAAATAGCCGATGCTGAAATAGCGGATGGTGCGGGCCAGGGTGATCGCGGCTGTGTAACTCCAGAGCGGAACCTCAAAGACGCCCGCGGCGAAGACAAAAATCTTGAATGGTGTGGGCGGCGGCAGCAGCGCGGCGAGGAGCATGCCGACGAAACCATTCTCTTCCACCCAGTGGCGTATGGCCGCGCCGCGCTGGCCTGCCTTGCGGTGAAAGAACGCTTCCCCTCCCTTTCGCGCGATGAAATACAAAAGCACGCAGCCAAGCACCGATCCGGTCGCGGCCATCAGCGCGTACAGCGGCATCCGCGCGGGATGCTCGATGGAGAGTTCGATCAGCAACAGGTCGTTGATCACCGGAAAGGTAAGCACGGAAGAATCGAGAAACGAAATAAGGAAGAGCCCCGGTGCGCCGAGTGCTCCCGCAAAACCGACGATTTTTTGCTTCCAGGTGCTGAGCTGGAACGGCAAGACGTCCTCCGAAAAGTGAAAATCAGTCTAACAGAGGCACACCGTGAGTCAGAGGATGGTCTGGACGGCTTCCGTAATGACGTCGTAGACGCGGTGAAGCTGGTCAGGCGAGATGATATACGGCGGCAAAACATAAACAACATTGCCGAGCGGGCGCAGAAGGACGCTGCGTTCCAGAAAGAAGTTGTAGAGCTTCGGGCGCAGCGATGAGAGGTAGCCAGGATCGTCGACGCGGAGTTCGAGGGCGCCCAGGCCGCCAAGCTGGCGGGTGTCGCCCACCTGGTGGAAGTCACGGAGCTGCCTAAGACGTTCGGCATGAATTTTGGCGATGCCCCGAATCCGGTCGAAAACTGGTTCGTCATCAAAAATCTGCAGATTCGCGTTGGCGGCGGCGCAGGCCAGGGCATTCCCGGTGTAAGAGTGCCCGTGATAAAAGGAGTGCAGGCGATTTTCGCTGTGGAAAGCAGCCTGGACGCGATCGGTTGAAAGCGTTACGCCCATGGTCAGGAAACCGCCAGTGATGCCCTTCGAGACGCACATGATGTCCGGCGAAATGTTGGCGAGATCGCAGGCAAACATTTTTCCGGTGCGGCCGAAGCCGGTGAGCACTTCGTCGGTGATGAGAAAAATGTCGTGCTTCGTGCAGAGCGCGCGAATTTTCTCGAGAAACTCGGCCGGGTGCACGATCATGCCGCCCGCCCCTTGCAGCAGCGGCTCGACGATGACGGCGGCGATTTTCTCTGCGCGTTCCTCGAGCAACTGTTCAAGCTGCTGAACGCATTCGATGTGGCAGGATTCACGCTTCAACCCGACGGGGCAACGATAACAATACGCGGAGTGAACCCGATGCACCGGATACCGCATGGACTGGAATGGTTGCGTGAACGGCGATTCATCGCTGACCGACATCGCGCCGGCCGTGTCGCCGTGATAGCCATGCTCGAGCGCGACGATCTCGTGTTTTTCCGGGCGCGACAAGTTCTGGAAATGCTGCACGGCCAGTTTCAGCCCGACCTCTACGGCCGTCGAACCATCATCGGAGAAAAAGAGATGGGTGAGTTCGCGCGGAACCCACTTGCGCAGTCGCGTGACGAGCTCTTCGGCGGCATCGTGCGTGAAACCAGCCAGGATGACTTGCTCGAGCTTCTGTCCCTGTTTGGCAATCGCGGCGGCGATCCGGGGATTTGCGTGGCCATGAAGATTCACCCACCAGGAAGAGATCGCATCAATAATCTGGCGGCCGTCGGCTGTGTAGACGACCGCGCCTTCGGCTCTGGTGACGCGAAGCGGCGGAGGATCGAGGACGGAGTTCGAGAACGGGTGCCAGATTTGCAACGGCGAGCTCATTGCGCAAAAGCTGAGCGGTCGAAGTGATTCAAGAACACCTGCATGAGCGCGGTGCGGTGAAGGTTGGGCAGCTTGGGAATTTCGCCAATGACGCGCACGTGCCCGAACTTTTCGATGGTTTCGCGGTTCTCGCGGTTCTGGTCGCCGATCAGCACCACGCCGTGGACCGGAAGCTCGGCAGCATGAAGCGCGGCAAGCGTGAGCAGCGTGTGATTGATGGTGCCCAACCCGCTGCGAGCGGCAAGAATCACAGGAAGTTTAAACTTCACCATCATGTCCAGCATGAACTGCTTGGGATTGATCGGAACCAACACGCCGCCGGCACCCTCGACAACCAGCCAGTCATTGATCAGGCTTGCGGGCAACGTGATACGGCTCAAATCAATTTCGACGCCGGCCCAGCGCGCCGCCAGATCCGGCGATACCGGTGGAACGAATTTGTAAACCTCGTCGAGCGTGCGGTCGGTGCCAATGCCGGCAAGGCGCATGACCGTGACTCGATCCGAGCCTTCAAGCGTACCGGTCTGAATCGGCTTCCAGTAAATCGCGTCGAGCGCCGCGCAGAGCAACGCAGCGAGAGTGGTCTTGCCGACGCCGGTGTCCGTTCCGGTGATGAAGAAATGCCGCCTCACGCGTGCCTCGCAACGGCAAGTGAGGACTGGCGAGAGCGCCATCTGACGAGCGAGTGCAGGAGTCGCGAAAGCTCTTCCTCGGAAATGCGCGTGGTAAGAGAAAGTCGCAGGCGCGAAGCTCCTTCAGAAACGGTCGGCGGGCGAATGCCGCGAATGGCGAAACCCTCGCGCTGGAGGTGCTCGGCGGCATCAAGCGTCGCGTCGTTGTGGCCGAGGAGGACCGGAACAATCTGGCTGGCGGTGCCGGCGGTGTCAAAGCCTTCTGATTCTAAGGCCGCGCGAAACGTTGAGGCGCGTTGAAGCAGCGAGGCGCGCTCCGCGTCCATGCCTTCAGCCAGACCGAGAGCCGCCCGGATTTGCGCAGCGAAATAGGGCGGCAAAGCGGTTGAAAAAATAAACGTGCGGGCGTGATTCAGAAGATGCTCTTTCAGAACACCCGGGCCGCAGACGAATGCGCCGGCGGAGGCCAGCGCCTTTCCGCAGGTGTGAATGATCGCGAGAACTTTCGGGGCTAGTCCGGCGGCCACCGCCAGTCCGTGACCCGTGGGACCATGAACGCCCGTCGCGTGGGCTTCATCCAGAATTAGGGCCGCGTGATATTTTTCGGCCAGATTGGCGAGTTCGACCAAGGGTGCGGTGTCTCCATCCATGCTGAATACGCTTTCGCTGACGATCACCTTGCGCCAGGGGGCGCCGGAAGCCTGGCGAAGCGCGTCTTCGAGCGCGTTGAGGTTCAGATGAGGATAGATGACTTTGCGTGCGCCGGACAAGCGTATGCCGTCAATCAGGCTGGCGTGATTGCGCTCGTCGGAAAAAACCACGTCATCCCTGCCAACGAGCGAAGAAAGCAGGCCAATATTCGCGGCGTAACCCGTCGTGAAGAAGAGCGCAGACTCTGTGCCGGCAAACTCCGCGAATTCGTCCTCCAGAACGCGCCACTCCTCGGTCTGGCCCGAAAGCAGCCGTGAGCCCGTGCCGCCGACTTTTTCAGCGTTGCTGACGGCTTGGGCGACGGCGGCGCGCAAACCAGGATCCCCGGCGAGGCCCAGATAATCGTTGGAGCAGAAATTGACGCCGTGAATTTCCGCCAGGCTGCGGCGCTGGCTGCTGGCTTCGAGAGCGCTCAACCCCTGGTGCAGACGAGCTTTCCACGCGGATAGGGCGTCAGACGGCATGCGGCTCAAGTGGTTTCATTCCCAGGTTTTGAAGCAGAAGCTCGTCTTCATCGGCTCCAGGATTGGGCGTGGTCAGAAGTTTTTCACCGACGAAAATCGAATTGGCGCCGGCAAGAAAGCATAGTATGACCGCCTCCGTCGAAAGCTCCTTGCGGCCGGCGGCAAGCCGCACGCGCGAAGCGGGCATCAGGATGCGCGCAGTGGCGATGGCGCGAACCATTTCAAGCGGGTCGAGCGCCGGCACGTGGGCAAGCGGCGTGCCTTCGACGCGCACAAGCAGGTTGATGGGAACGCTTTCCGGGTGTGGCTGCAAAGTGGCCAATTGGTGAAGCAGGCCGACGCGGTCGGTGTCTTTTTCACCCATGCCAAGGATCCCGCCGCAGCAAACGGTGATGCCGGCTTTGCGGACCGCAGCAAGGGTCTGAAGGCGTTCATCGTAGACACGCGTGGTGATGATGGAGCCGTAGAATTCGGGCGAAGTATCGAGATTGTGGTTGTACGCCGTGAGGCCGGCGTCCCTCAGCCGCACAGCCTGGCCCTCCGTGAGCATGCCGAGCGTGCAGCAGACTTCCATACCGAGCGCGGAAACGCCGCGAACCATCTCGAGGACTTTATCGAACTCGCGCCCATTGGGAGCTTCGCGCCACGCCGCGCCCATGCAGAAGCGTGTCACGCCTCGGGAAGCAGCATCTTGTGCAACGGAAATGACGTGCTGCGGATCGAGGAGTCCGTGGCGCTCGACGTCCGAGTCGTAGTGCGCGCTTTGCGGACAGTACGCGCAATCTTCCGGGCACCCGCCGGTTTTGATGGAGATGAGCTGGCAGGTCTGCACGCGATCCGGCGGATGGAACTGGCGATGAACGGTCTGCGCGCGAAAGAGCAGATCCAGTAGTGCCGTGCGGTAGATGGACTGGACTTCGGATCTGGTCCAATCAAAGCGCAAAGCGGTTTCAAAATGGAGTGCGGTCGAATTCCCGGTCGATTCGCGTGTCATTAGGTCGTTGTTCGCCTGGTCAGGTTCAAATTGCAAGGGCTGAGTAAGCCACACATGTTACCACTGGTGGTGGTTGCAAGCCATTTCGGTTAACAGGTTGTCAAAGAGCGGTCTCAGTTTTCGAAGAGGGATACGATGTGACAGGGCTATTCCAGCATGTCGAAAAATTTGACCGGCTATTAGCGAAATGTTATAAATCTTCGTTTCCGTCTTCCCTAGTTGCGCGGCATAGAGAGCAGTGCCAGGGCGGTCCTGACCCGCCCAGGGTCTGAGGGGTTCGTGCGCCGGGGTGGAAGAGTTCCCGTCCTGTTTGAATCGGGGGGGTTCCCTGGGATTCAAGGAAATCCCTCGTGCTGACGCTGGTTCGCTCCCGGGTGTGGGAGCGCCGTGCTCCTGAATGGATTGGACAGGTGTGCGAAGTTTCGCGGTAAAGGAGGCGCAAGCCGGCAGCGGCAGGGGTAAAGCGCCACTAAAAATGGAAGGTTCGGAGGAGAGTTCATGAGCGTTAGGTTGGACACGGCCAGGTCCACGCGTTTTGGAATCAGCAAAAAGTTTCGAGCGGCAGCGATCACGGTTCTGCTCGGCGGCGGGTTGTTGCCGGCGCAAGAGGTGGGCGGAGAAGCGAACCTCAAGTTGCCCGACTTGTCGCAAGTTTCGTTCCTCGGAATTAACGGGCACCAGTTGCTGCTGTACGGGATTGTAATCTGCGTGTTCGGGTTGCTGTTCGGGCTCACGATTTTCACGCGTCTGAAGAACATGCCGGTCCACAGCTCGATGCGCGAGATTTCCGAGCTGATCTACGAAACGTGCAAGACCTACCTGATTACGCAAGGAAAATTCCTGCTGCTGCTGGAAATTTTCATCGCCGCGGTGATCATCCTTTATTTCGGGGTGTTGCTGAAATTTGAAGCGATGCGCGTCGGGATCATCATTCTGTTTTCACTTGTCGGTATCGCGGGCAGCTATGGCGTGGCGTGGTTCGGGATTCGCGTGAACACGTTTGCCAACTCGCGCACGGCGTTTGCCAGCCTGCGCGGCAAGCCCTATCCGATTTATCACACCCCGCTCGAAGCGGGCATGAGCATCGGCATGATGCTGATCAGCGTGGAATTGCTGTTGATGCTGTTCATTCTGCTCTTTATTCCGGGCGACTACGCCGGGCCGTGCTTCATCGGCTTTGCTATCGGCGAATCGCTGGGCGCTGCGGCACTGCGCATCGCCGGCGGCATCTTCACGAAGATTGCTGACATCGGCTCCGACCTGATGAAGATCGTCTTCAAGATCAAGGAAGACGACGCGCGCAACCCGGGCGTGATTGCGGACTGCACGGGCGATAACGCGGGCGACTCCGTCGGCCCGAGCGCGGACGGATTCGAGACCTACGGCGTGACCGGCGTGGCGCTAATCACCTTTATTCTGCTGGCGGTGAAAAGCCCGACGCTGCAGGTGCAATTGCTGGTGTGGATCTTTGTGATGCGCATTGTGATGCTGATCGCCAGCGCCGCGGCGTATTTCATCAACGGTGTGATTGCCAAGGCGAGGTACGGCAACGCGGACAAAATGAATTACGAAGCACCGTTGACTTCGCTGGTGTGGATCACTTCATTTGTGTCGATCGCACTGACCTTTGTCGTCTCCAAGCTCATCATCCCCGAAATCGGCGGCGACACTTCGCAGTGGTGGAAGCTGGGCACAATCATTTCCTGCGGAACGCTGGCCGGGGCAATCATTCCGGAACTCGTGAAGGTTTTCACCTCGACAGAATCGCGGCACGTGAAAGAAGTGGTGACTTCGGCGGAGGAAGGCGGCGCGTCGCTGGGAATTCTGTCCGGCTTCGTGGCGGGAAATTTCTCGGCGTACTACATCGGACTGGCGATGGTGCTGCTGATGTCGATGGGCTACCTGATCAGCAACATGGGACTCGGCGGGATGATGCTGGCGCCGGCGGTGTTCGCGTTTGGACTGGTGGCGTTCGGTTTCCTCGGCATGGGCCCGGTGACCATCGCGGTCGATTCCTATGGACCGGTGACCGACAACGCGCAATCGGTGTACGAGCTTTCGCTGATTGAGCAGGTGCCCAACATCAAGGCGGAATTGAAGAAGGACTACAATATCGACGTGAACTTTGACTACGCCAAGGAAATGCTGGAAGCCAACGACGGCGCGGGGAACACGTTCAAGGCCACGGCCAAACCAGTGCTGATCGGCACGGCGGTGGTGGGCGCAACCACGATGATTTTCTCCATCATCATGGCCCTGACCAACGGGCTGACCACCAACGTCAATCATCTTTCACTGCTGCACGCTCCCTTTGTGCTTGGGCTGATTACCGGCGGCGCGATGATTTACTGGTTTACGGGCGCCTCGACACAAGCGGTGACCACGGGAGCGTATCGCGCCGTGGAATTCATCAAGGCCAACATCAAGCTGGAAGGCGTGACCAAAGCCAGCGTCGAGGATAGCAAGAAAGTCGTGGAGATCTGCACGAAGTACGCGCAGAAGGGCATGTTGAACATTTTCATCGCCGTGTTCTTTGCCACGCTGGCTTTCGCGTTTCTGGAGCCGTTCTTTTTCATCGGCTACCTTTTCTCCATCGCGATCTTCGGCTTGTACCAGGCGATTTTCATGGCCAACGCCGGCGGCGCGTGGGACAACGCCAAGAAGATCGTGGAAGTGGAAATGAAGCAGAAGGGCACGCCGCTCCATGACGCAACGGTGGTGGGCGACACGGTCGGCGATCCGTTTAAGGACACCTCTTCGGTGGCGCTGAACCCGGTAATCAAGTTCACCACACTGTTCGGCTTGCTGGCGGTCGAACTGGCTGTGCAGTTGACGGCGACAGAGGGGAGCACGCTGACGCACATCCTGTCGGCGGCGTTCTTCGTGGTGTCGTTCACGTTCGTCTACCGGTCGTTCTACGCGATGCGCATTCGCGGCTCGGCGGCGTAGGGAGAGTGTTTTAAGTTCTTCGTTATCAGTTTTAAGTTCAAGAGTGAAGCAAAGGGGTGGCCTGCGCGGCCGCCCCTTTCTTCTTTGCGAATTAATGTCGGCGCTCCGACATTCAAAGCGCTACTTGAAGGCTCGATACTGAGTGGTTGCTGGCTCCTGGCAATCAGAGCGGTGAGCAAAGTTTGGTCCGATTCCATTTCGGGAGGTTCGAACGGCATAGTGGCGCGCCGTTCGAACGGCGGACGGGCGTTGGGCACTTTTTTTGAGTGCGGGAGCGAAGCTCTCGCACTCAGGATTAGGCGCGAATCAGGCCAGGGAAACGGGTCGGGCTGTTGTCGAAGCCGGGGAAGACCGGAGCGAGGTTTTTCACGCTCAGGTGCTTGGTCAGGATTTCACCTACCACGGAGCGGAAGTCGGTCGTCAGCGCGAGGTCCCGGCCTTCGTTGAGCTGATGGTCGTTGAGGCCGGGCCATTTGCCGTAGACGCGGCCGCCCTTTACGTCGCCGCCCAGGACGAACATGCAGTTGGCGTGGCCATGATCGGTGCCGCGATTGCCGTTTTCCTTGGCGGTGCGGCCAAACTCGCTCATCGTGACCACCACCACATCGCCCATGCGGTCGCCCATGTCCTGATAAAACGCGGCGAGCGACTGGCTTAAATCGCGGAGCAGGTTGGCCAGCTGCCCCTGCGTGCTGCCCTCGTTGACGTGATTGTCCCAGCCGCCGCAATCGAGAAACATCACTTCCAGGCCGATATTCGCTTTAATCATCAGCGCAATCTGTTCGAGCCGTTGGCCGACGGGAGATTTCGGATAGTCGGCGCCATTTTCCGGCGGATATTTGGAGGTGTCGATCTTGCGCAGCATCTCAATGGCTTCGAACGTTTCAGTACCGGTGCCGTGCAACGCGTGATCCACCGTCTGCGCGTACATCGCTTCAAAGCCGCCTTCCGCGATATTGGCCATCGCGGCGGATTGCGGCTGAACCTTGAACTGGCGCAGGTCGGGAATCGCGATCGCACCGGTCGTGCCCTGCAGCATGCGCGGAAGATTGGGGCCCATGGCAACAGCGCGGAAGGGTGAAGCGTTTTCTTCGGGGATGGTGCCGATAGCGCGGTCGAGCCAGCCGTCTTGCGTGGCCTTCACGCCGGGCGTGCCGGATTCCATGTAGTCCTGCGCGTCGAAATGAGAGCGGGTGGGATCGGGCGAGCCGGCGGCGTGCACGATGGCGAGTTGATTTTTCTGGAAGAGCGGCGCGAAGGAGGCGAGCGACGGGTGCAGGCCGAAGTATCCGTCGAGATCGATCGCGGCTTCACCGCCGCCGCGCTTCGGCTGGGGAATGGCGATGGTCGGGCGCAGGCGGTAGTAATTCGGTTCGCCGAAGGGGACGACGATGTTGAGGCCGTCCGCCGCACCGCGCTGGAAGAGGACGACGAGTTGCTTCTTGCCGGCTGAGGGAGTGGAGGCGATGGCGCGTTGCAGAAAAGCCGGCATGGTGCTCAGGCCGGCGAGGGCGATGCCGCCTTGCTTCAAGAAGAAGCGGCGGGCGAATCTTGCGGGGCGGATGCCTTCGCAGCAGTGGTCATGCATGACGTCACCTCGATCGAGAACGGCCGTCCGCCGCGGCGGACGGGCCCTAGATTTACGCCCGGAGGGACTTCCTCGGGGCTTACACCGTAAAAGGGGGGGCTTCGCTCCCGCACTCAAAATTAGCGGCGCTGGAATTCGGGAGCGCCCAGAACCAAACCAGTTACTACTCCCAGATCCACTTGCTTTACCGGGTCGTCCAATTTCGCCTGGACTACCTGAGGATTCTCGAGCTGCTTTTCGAGCGTGTCCACGGTGTTGGGCGCCGCCTGGCCGCCGAGAAAAACCTGCACGGCGCGATCGAGCGCGGATTTCGGATCGTTCGATGAATCCGTGCCGAGCAGCGCGTTGATGTCGCTGCGCGAGCCGCGCACTTTGTTGCCTGCAAGCGCGAGCGAGAAATTCAGGCGATTGAGCAGCGAGCCGGTGTTTACCCAGGCTTCCGCCTTGTCGGAATAACCGGTCGGAGGCTGGCACTGGTAGAGCGGCTCACCGATCCGGCCGACCCAGCCGACGAGCGGCATGGGCGTGTCCACATCGGTACCGAGAGCGCGCACGGAACTGACCACAAGCTCGAAAGGCGTCTTGACCTTGGCACGGACCGCGTCGCGCGACCAGAATTCCGGCGAATAGATCATGGTGTGCAGGACTTCGCGGATGTCGCCGTCCGATTTCTGGAAAGTCCTGGCCATGCGGTCAACCAGCGCGGCCGGCGGAGTATCGGAAACGAAGCGGCGCGCCAGCTTGGTGGAGATAAAGCGCGCGGTATTGGGATTCTTCGAAAGCAGAGCGATAACTTCCTCGCCGTCCTTGATGCCGCCGGCGTGAATCTTTTTGCCGAGCACGATTTTGGGATCAGGATCGTGCACACGGTCGTCAAACTTGAATTGCGGAAATTCACGGGGCTTTTCGATGGTCCAGCCGGTAAATGCGCGGGCCACCTCGGTCACGTCTTTCTGCGTATAGCCGCCATCAACGCCGAGCGTATGCAGCTCCATCAATTCCCTGCCGTAATTTTCGTTCAGGCCCCGCTGCTGGGCTTTGTTCTGGCCCGGCTGCGGCGGGCGCGGCGGGTTGCCGTACGATCTGCGGCGCATCTGCTGGCGCGCGGCGCGTTCGGCAGCCTGGCGCTGGGCGGCATTGGGGTCGGCGCTCAGAAAATTGTCCAGATAAAAAAGCATGGCCGGACTTTGCGCGGTGGCGGTGACCAGTTCGCGAAACTTTCCGAAGGCGTGCGGCTGGATGACGTCACGTTCATACGATGTGAGATACCACTTCACTTCCCCCTTGCCGGCGAAAACGTTGAAGTGGTTGAACCAGAAATCGTCCATCACCTGCTGCAACTGGCGCTCACTGTAGATGGCGCGAACCGTCTTGGCCATGGCCAGTTCTTCGACGACGCGTTGCGGCCGCTTGCTGTCGTCGGATATGGCCCTGGAAACGGCGTTCGGGTCCATCCCAAGTGGATCTTTCTGGGATATGCCGCGCGTGGGGGGATTGAGCTTCATCGGGGGAGGTGGGTCCGCAGAAGAAGCGGACAGCGTGGGGCCCGAAGAACTGGTGGATTTCGCGGAGGCGGTCGAAGAGTCCATCTCCTGCGCCATCCGGTTGATGGCGGCATCAGCGCCCTGAGCGGATTGCTGTAGGGGATCGGGTGCGGGTGATTTGGCTTGTATATCGCGGGCGATCAACGCAGCGGCGGCGGCGCCGGGTTGCTGGTTGGCGTTCTGATTCTGCGCTTTCAGTTCCTGCTTGGCGGCTTGCTTGGGATTCGGATACTCGGCCAGTAGTTGCGACGTGCGCATATTGAGCGTCGGATAGATCTCGAGGCGAGCTTCGACGCCAGAGTCAACGATTGAATTAGGATTCAGCTGCTGATCGATCCACTTCGCCAGGCCGATCTGCTTGATGCGCTCAATCTCGCCGGGGCGCGGGCCGTAGGCGAGTCGATTTAGTGCGTGAAGAATGGCTTCATCGGCGGTGAGTTGGGTGACGGGAAGGCCTTTGAGAACGGGGTCCTGCTTGGGCTTTTTCTCGGCAGCGGTGGCGGCGGGAATTTGGATTCCCAAGGAAAAGAAGGTGCTGAAGGAGAGAATACACGCCAGAACAGACCGAGGCGTACGGCGGACGCGCACGCGGTCGCCCGGCGATACTGGCCTGGCAAGGTGGCTTCGGGACATCTCCATGACAACTAGATTAACCCCCTGGGGCGGTAAAAGTTGCTGGTGGTAAGAGCTGGTGTGGCTTAACGATAGCGGAGGAGCGCAGACTGGAGGCGGGTGCTCCCGCACATGTGGATTGGTACCGGGGCTGAGCCTGCAAGAGCGGTGGCAGAGCCAGCGCACTGCAGAGATTAGTTGGCGACGGTGAACTGGGCTTCGCGCTTTGGCGCCTGGTTGTGGGCGCCATCCGCGGCCTGGAGGACCAGCCGGTAGTTTCCCGGCGGAAGGTCCTTCACTTGAACGATCAATCCGAAAGGAACGACGGCGTTGCCTTTCTGGATGTACTCCTCGAGGGGGATCGGACCGGAAAAGAAAACCTGTTTGTTCGATGCATCGAGGATGCTGTAACCCGCCACAACGTGCGGAGGCGCGTCGGACTTCAGCAACGGCTCGTAGACCTGCGAATAAATCACCACTTTGTCCGATTGCTTAAACGAGTAGTTTGCCGCCGGCGTGATTTGCATTCCCTTGATGATCATCGGGGTGCGATCCTCGAGCAGGGTGGCGTCCACGTCGGTCGGAATCTGGTCGACGGACTGGATGGATTTGGAGAGAACGACGCCGCCGAGCGTAAAGTTCTTTCCATCGTAGGCGTCAATCTTCAACGGCGTCTCAAACTTGGCAAAACTGTCGCCGCCGGAGCTGAGCACAACGGAAAGCTTGTACGCGCCGGGAGCGGCGTCGAACTGGTTTTGGTAGCGATACGGCTGCTTGGTGAATTCCTTCCACTCATCCTTTTCGAGATCGAGATTCAGAGTGTCGTTGAACCGGGCGCCGACCGAGCCATCCAGATTGTAGGCAATGCCCAGGACGTTTACGTTGGCGTGATATTTGCCTTTGTCCTTGTTGAACACCAGCGACTCGCCGGGAATTTCCATCGCCAGATTCACCTGCGCGACGTTAGGCCCTGAATAGAAGAAAGGGGCCTGCAGCGATCCGTGGATCGCACCCGGCTGATTCCCTGCCGCTTGCAGCTCCATCTGTTTTTCAATGGGCCGGCCATCGAGGGGATTCGCGGCGCGCACATTGCAATAGCCGCTGCGCGAGCGGACCTGCATGCTGCTCTGGCTCATTTTTACCTTGAGCGTGTGGCAACTGCCCTCCGGGCTGGACGCCGGAACATAGCCAAGCAGATAGAACTCATTTTGATCGCGGGCGATGCGATCCAGTCCGCCGAGAAGGTCGTTGGTGTTGTAAACGGCGAAGCCTCCGGTGCCGTCGGCGAGGGATTGCAGGATTTGCTGGTTCACGCTGGCTGAAGGGGGAATCGGGGGCAATATGTTTCGCGGCGCATTGTTCGGATTGTTGTAATAGCTGCTGTACGGCGAATTAACGGGGCGTGTGCCGCCGCCAGTGCCGCCGGGCGCGCCGCCCTTGCCGCCGCCAGCTCCGCCTGTGCCTCCGGGCGCGCCACCCCTGCCACCACCCGTGCCTCCACCACCACTCCCGCCGCCGGGATGCCCGCCGCCACCTCCACCCCCAGGCTTTTGCGGGTCAGCAGCGCTTGCGAGAGAGAAACTTGCCAGAACCAGTCTGGGGCGTTGAGGATTCCTGGCGCGCGAGGATGCGACGAGCGAATGTGCGGGATGTGGCGGCGAGTTAAATCCCGTGGGAACCGGGAGAGCCGGGGCCATCAGGCCGCGAGTGTCCAGCGAATAGATGGAGACATTCGCTTTGTTGCACGCGTCGATGGTGGCCGTCAGCTCTGAAATGCGCTCGGTGTCCAGCGGAAAACCGGCCGAAAAAAGAATCAACATTTTGCGCCCGGGAACCGCGCGAAGATTCTTCGCCAGGCTGCGTATCGCCAGCAACATGGTGCGAGCGCCGTAATCCGCTTCGGCGTTGCTGATCGAAGACAAGCTGGAGGACGCAACCATCACGGGATTGGCAAGCGCGGCGCTCTGGCCATTGGTTTCGATATTCGGATTTTTCACACCGCTGACGGCCGCGGTGAGCAGGCCGGCGTCAGCAGTGAAATTTTGTCTGACCAGGAGGCTGCCGCCGAAATCCACCACGGCCATCAGCCGGTCGGGCCCCGCACCTTCGGCGATAAATTTTGTGGCGGCCGCGCGAGCCTGTATCTGGTCGGGAAGCGCCATGGAGGAATTGTCAAAGAAAAGAATCATGTAATGCTTCTGGGCGTTGACGGGGCCGGAAGTATCGCTACCAAAGGAAAAACTAGTGACGGCCTGCTCCTTGTTGTCTTCGAAGACCTTGAAATCCTTCTGGGTAAGATCGTGGACGTAGTTCCCTCGCTTGTCGGTCACTACCGCATCCACAAGTACCACGCGGGATTCCGTGCGGATCACGGGCCCAGTTAGAACCGTCTGTTGCTGCGCCGCAGCTTCTGGCTTCGCGGGCTCCGGATTTTGCGCCCGAAGGGGCGCAGGGAAGGCGGAAACGGCGAACAATCCGAGCGCGAACAGCACCTGACGGTTTGTCCAATTCATCGGTCGGGTTGCCATGACTGCCTCCCTAATACGGAATTTCAACGGCGCCATTGCGCGCAGCCATCTGCGAGCCTTCCGAATCGCGAACCACCTGGCGGATCAGGTAGCGCCCGGGCTTGACGGCAAAGCTGGATTTCACGGTAAGCCCGGTGTGGGTAAGGCGCTCGTAGGTGCTGTCTTTCAAGTACATCTTGACGGTTTTTTCGCCACCGGTGATGAAATTGCCGTTTTCATCGAAGATGGCCGTGGCCAGGGTAAGGTCGTCGAGGCTGCGGCCATCCGCCTTGCGAAAATGCATGTTTTTCACTTCGAGGCGGGAAACCACGCTCAGATGCGCGCCTTCGGCCTGATTTTTGAAATATTGGGTCTGGAGATCCAGAGGAAGCTCGTTGATCTCTTCCTGCGAATAGATGGCTTCCTGGATTTCCTGCCGCGCCAGTTCGTGGGGATCGTCAATCTTGCGGGGAGCATAGTAGCCGCGGCGGGCTTGCACGGAATATTTCAACTTTTTCGCCAGCTCGACGCGGAGCAAGTGATACTGGCCGTCCATCTTGCGATTCTGCGGTGAAAACGCCAGCACGTAGGAAACTTCGGGAGCGAGTCCGGCAAGCTGCAACCCGCCCTGAAGGTCATTCGAGTTGTGGAAGAAAGTGCCGCCAGTGCCGTAGGCAAGGTCGCCGAGCACATACTGGTTTTCCTGCTGCGCGGAGACCCGGTACATGGTCTTGAGGCCCGCAGTGCGGAAACTGTCGGAGGATGGCCGGGAAATATCGCCCATCACGTCAGGCGCGTAAAGGCCACGGGCGTCGAGGGTATTGATGACTACGTTGGCGCGGTTAGCGCGGTCGATGACTCCGGATTCATCGAGGTAAGCGGTGGTCAGCAGGAAGCCCGGAGAGACGAGAAGCATAATGCGCTCGCCGGGCATGCTGCTCAGGCGGCGCAGGACGTCCTCCAGATGCCGGTAGGTGAATTGGTTTTCGAT
Source organism: Acidobacteriota bacterium (assembly GCA_013289665.1). Classification (GTDB taxonomy): domain Bacteria; phylum Acidobacteriota; class Terriglobia; order Acidiferrales; family UBA7541; genus Acidiferrum. Next base: position 23,403 of record JABCZN010000015.1, read on the forward strand.
ATCGCCGGCGCTGAGCGCGCGCAAGACGGCACCCTGCACGATTGCCGACGCTTGCGAGCGTTTGCTTTCATCTCCGTTGAACTGGCACTGGACGGTTTCCTCAATCGCTACAGCCTGGGCCGTGGAGTCGTGCTTGTTTTCGATCTGGTCGGCCATGTAGTGAGTAACTTCAGGGCAGTCCGCGCCCAGCGATTGCGGCGTCAGCGGTCGCGGAACCACGCCCAGAATCGCCCGGTGCAGGGCGGCTCGATCGGAAGTGAATTCCAGCGAGTCCTCGCCGGAGGTGGTGTAAATCGCGACGCGATCTGTGGAGGCCGTGGAATCGAGGAAGCGGCCGGCCTGCGAGCGGGCCCAAGTCGCGTCCTGCAAAGAAAGATGCGTGTCGTCAAAAACTAGCGCGACGAATCGCTCCGGCAGAACAGGCCCCTTCTTTCCGGAGGCATCACCGGGCGCAGACGCGTCTTCCTGGGTTTTTGCAACGGCAGCGGCACGCCGCAGGCGGGTCTCGGCGGTTTCCACCGAGAAGTTGCTGATGGTTTGCAGCTTGCTCTGATCGTAAAGCAGAAAGTCCTGTCGGGTGAGATTGTCCACGGGTTTGCCGGAAGCATTGCGGACGATCACGCGGACCTGGACGAGGTTGACGCGAACCTTAAACGTAGCCGCGGATTCGATTTGGGAAATCTCGGAGCCGGCGTCTGCCTTGGGCTTGGGCGCGGATTCCGGGGAACCGGCGGCAGGAGGCTTTTCCGGCGCGGAGTCGGGAGCGGAATCCTGACCGTATGCAGGATGGGTGAACAAAAGCAGGAAAATCGACAAGGCAATCCATAGCGCGCAACGCCACAACGAGTTCCGGTAAGACAAACGCGGGCTCATCCCTTCCCTTGCCCCCATTCGCGTACTGAAAAGATATGGCGTGCAGAGACACACTGCGGGCCGCCTCGCGCGGGTGGGATGCACTGACTATACGCCGCGCGTTTTGAGGGTGTCAACGCGACGGCTGCGGAAGCCCTCGAGGGTCCAGACGTCCTGCGCTTCGACGTGGCGGAGGAGATAGCGGTGACCGGTATCGGTCAGAACCCGGAAAAACGTTTCCCCGGGGGAATACCAGCGGTCCTCAATCTGGGCAATGGGCAGAAGGGTGTCGCCGAGTTTCAGGAGCCGCGGCGACGGGTCGGCTTGGTGGCCGGAATAGCAGATGACCTGGACAGTCTTCAAGAGAACTACCCCGGGCGAACTGGATCCGGTGATTCGCTGGTCAATCGCATGTTGTCCGCTTCCGCGTTCCACGCGGCGCCTAGAAAGACGATCACCGCCGAAATCTGCATCCAGATGAGCAGACCGATCACGGCGGCAAGGCCTCCGTACACCACGCTATACGGCACCCGGCGAACATAAAAGCCGAAGATGACGTTCACCAGCCACCACAGCAGGGTGGCCAGCATGGCGCCGGGCAGCACGCGTTGCAGACTCTCTTCCTTGGGGCGCGCGACCCAGTAGAGCACCGTGAGCGCGAGCATGGCCAGAACCATGGCGACCAGGGGGAAAAAGACCAACCAGAGGCCGTTCACAAAGGAGTGCGTGCCGATCACTCCTGTCACCCAGTGCCGCAGCGGACGACCGAACACGCCAAGTATTCCGGCGATGAGAATGGGGGCGACGGTGATCAGGAGAAGCAGCAGGCCGCGGAGCTGCCGGCGCAGGAAACTGCTGCGCTCAACGTCGCCATAGATCAGGTGGATACCCTCCATCAAGAGTTTCATCACTTGCGAACCGCCGAGCAAGCTGCCCGCCCAACCGAGTAGGGCGAATTTCCAGAGGTCCGGCCCGCGGCGGCTGAGGAAATCGCTCACGATGCCCTGGCTGCCCGGTGGAAGAAATTGCGTGAAATCGCGAATGGCATCGAGCAGCGCGGTGCGGCTGCCGATCCAGGTGGAAGCCAGGCCGACCGCAAGCAGCAAGGTGGGGAAAAAGGCGAGAAAGACGTTAAAGGCGATGGCTTGCGAAATCATGCTGCAGCGCGGAAAGACGCGCCTGAACATACCCCAGATTCGGTAGGAGAGCGGTCGCTCGATAGGCATCGCTGGACATTATAGCCGCAGAGGCAAGCGTACGATTTCTCGAATGGCTATAAAGTTTGCTGGGCTTTGGCATACCCGGGCGGAAGCCTAGTGTGGAAGATTTCGCCACAACAGCGGCACGTAGTACGCATCCAGATACCAACCGAGGGCAAAGAGCAGCGTGAAGCCGGAAAGCGCCGACAGAAACAGGCGCACCGGCAACGTGCGCGCGAGCGGCACCTGAGGCTCGGAGGAATGGAATAAGAATCCGCTGATCAGGCTAACGCATCCTGCCAGGCCGATTCGCGCTACGGATGCCACCAGGCGGTCTTCCCAGCGCGTGGCCGGAATGAAAAAGGCGGTATCGAGCAAAGCGCAGAGCGAGAGAATGCTCATCGCGAAAGAAACCACTTTGCCCAAATCCAGCAGCACGCTTCAGCCTCCGGAATCGGTAGGAGGGTCATTTGGGACGCGACGTGACTTGTGTGGTGGTCTGTATCAGGAACTTGCCTTCGTCCTCGTCCACGGCGTCCAGCCCGAGCGTACCATGGTTGCGAGGCGGCAGAAACCGTATACGGAGGTAGTAAATCTCCCCCCGCCCGCGCCGCCAGGTGAAGGAGGGCGATCGAGGGTTCACCGGTCAATCTGGTCCATTGCCCGTTCACGCAAAGGTGGTGATCTCCAGGATCAACCAGGAAGCTGAAATGGGAGTCACCCTGGTTGGCCCCGACCCAGGCGCCATCCACGCCAAATCGGGTGGTCATCCTGAGCAGTGCGCCCTTCCGGACATCTTCGATAACGTAAACCAGGGCCTTTCCGCTTGCTTTGGACACTACGGCTGCTTCGCCGGCATCGGGACTCACATCGAACTTGAGATTTTCCGGCCCACAAGCCGCTTTAGCCGCTGGGAAGGACGTGATCCTTTGCCCATAAGCTAGGGGCGTGGCCAGAAAAAGAACCACGAAGTAGAGAACCCTGTTTGCATTTGAGGTGTTCGTGATTCTCTCCCTGATGCGTCGAGCGTGTCATCTTTAATGAATGGACGAGTTCTCGATTCGCCGGGTTTCATCTTTCGTCGGATTATCCATAAACATTCGAAGATGGAGATAGCTGTCGTACACTTGTGAAGAGCATTTCCCGAGGATACCAAGAATGAAAGCAGCCCCCTCAAAGGTGGGTTTCGCGTCGTGGGAACGGAACACCATGTGGCGCTAATGCGTTCCAGGAAAGTAAATATTACCGGTATGGCAACGCCGCGCGTGTTGGGAGCTGTGCTGGCCTTGCTGTTATTGCCGTGTGTAGCGGCAGCGCAGGCCGAAGCGCCGAAAAAGGTGACGTGGAAATCGGTGGAGTTTGCCATTGTGCGCTTCAACGATCAGGCGCCAAATTCTTGGAACATCTACCACTCAGAGAAAAAGGGTATTTTGCTGGTGCGGTTGTGGAAACGCTACATGCTCGTGAAGATCCAGGATGAGGAGGTCTTCGACATTGACCCGCAAAAAATCACCGTGCATGGCGATTCGGCGGAATGGTCGTATGCCGACATTCCCGACAAGCCGATTGAGATCGTGGAATGGAAAGAGCGGAACATCGGCTCGATGCAGCGGGTGACCTTTCGCATTGGGAAAAACGGCCACGTACTTGAATTGCAGATTCCGCTAGGGCTCAATCGCGAGCCGATGTACTGAACAGATCACCGCGAAGTTTGGTCTGACCGGCGGTATACCCCGTAAAACCAAGGAATGCCCAAGGCGCCCGGAGCGACCCCAACGTTGACCGCATCGCCCGGGCGGAAGCGGTCGTAATCGTCCGAGTCAACGGCCAGCCGCTCAAAGCGATGCCCCGGTCGCCAGGAGGGCACGAACAAACGCCGCGTGCCGCGCACCACGCCTTTCATCTGATAGCGGCTATCGACCACCGAAGCGCGAAAAGTAACATTCCCGGGCGAGTCCAGCCGTCCGTTCAGGACCAGCGCCGCCAAAAGTATCAATGGAATCGGAATCAGCCCGGAAAAAAGATGCCGCAAAACCTCGATGTCCTTGCGCGCGCGGGCCCGGCTCTCCAGCACAATGGCCAGCGCGAGCGTCAGAAAAAACACCACCCCGAAAAAGACCAGCATGCCATCAAGGTCCAGAGGAGGATAGATCTGGCTGAGGTAAGGGAACAGGAGCGAACCGGCAAGAAACACGGCCATCTGGCGGATCAGGCGGCGGCGGAACACAAGTTCGGCGGCGGCGGAAGTCAATCCGCAGACCGGGCACTGATCGCTGGCGCGTTCGGAGCCACAATCCAGACAGTGGGTCATGGAAAATAGTATAAAGCCTTAGCGGTTTTCGGCGAGCTTCGCCAGGATTTCCTGATAAGGATGCGTGGTTGGGTCTTCAGGGAGCGCAATCGCGACCCCCATGCCCAAGCCGGGCTCCACGCGCTTGACGGAGCATTCCAGCCAAACGGGACGATCGGTGACCAGTTGTGCGCGGAATCCCGCTCCAACCCAGAGGACATCTTCGGATTCGATGAACATGCCGCCCACGCTGATATCGCGGGTACGCGCTTTCAGGCGAGCGAAACCCCACTCGATTTCGAGGCAGGCTTGGTAGGGATAGCGAGGTGCCCTGCGGCGATCGGGACGGCGAAGCCCGAATTCCCCCACGGACATGGACATGGCGCTCCTCTTCGAGATGAACGGCGCACAAGAGTCGAACCCAAGCAGCGGGTCTATTCCCTGAAGATACGCCGGTGAGCAGCACATTGTTTCAGACACCCTGAAGCGATGTTCTGTTCCCGTCATTTTCCAGTTGAGCACAAGACTGGCAGTTCTGATGAGACGCTTTACAGCTGGGAATTTCGGAGCTATGTTGCCGGAGTTTCGGTATACGCAGGAGGATCCCTATGGGAGGCAGTGCAACCGACTATCTGGCAGCGGAACGAACTGTGCTGGCTTGGATCCGCACGGGAATTGCCCTCATGGGGTTGGGATTCGTATTGGCGCGGTTCGGGCTGTTTCTAGAGGAGTTCAACCACTTGCAGCCCGATTTTCAGGTGAAATCGTATGGGATTTCGGTGTGGATTGGGGTCGCGCTGATCCTGATGGGCGTGTCCGTGTGCCTGCTTTCCCCTTTGCGGCATTTGCGGATGCTGAGGCAATTGGAGACCGGCGAATCGCTTTACCTCGACCGGCCGCGGTTGGTGATCGGGGTCGCAGCGGCGCTGGTGATTCTTGGACTCCTGATGGCCGGATACCTGATTCTCACCAATCCAGCCACCCTGGTTCATGCATCCATCGGGGAGGAGAAACCTATGACAACAACGACGGATAACGGAATGGTGCGGATACCCGGAAACCACTCGGTTGATGAAACCGTGGCCAAGCTGCAGGGAATCCTGCAGGTGAAAGGCGTGAAATTGTTTGTGGTGGTGGATCACAGCGGCGAGGCGGCGAGCGCGGGACTCAAGATGCCCAACACCAAGCTGCTGATTTTTGGAAACCCGAAAGCCGGGACGCTGTTGATGCTGGCGTCGCCGGGCGCTGCTCTCGATTTGCCGCTGAAGATTCTGGTAGCGGAAGATAGTGCGGGAACGACATGGATTTCCTACAACTCGCCCACGTACCTGCAATCACGGCATGGTCTACCGGCGGAACTGCTGCCGAATATCGCCCTAATCGAGGCGCTGGCCAGGAAAGCGGCGGAGTAGGAAAGAGCAAGTCGGGGCGGCCGCTACATGCGAGTTCCACAATAACGGTATGAATCTTGGAACGATTGCGGGCAAGCGCGCTTTGCCGCGCCGGGACCCGTGTGATAAATTAGTAGTTCGGGCCTCCAGTCCAATTTGCCTCTGAGGGAGATTTCATGGGTTTTTTCAGTACGGCTTCGCGCCGGCTCGGCATCGCGGGAGAATTGCTCTCCTTTTTTGCTCGCAACAAGCGCTGGTGGATGCTGCCGGTCATCCTGGTGGTGCTCTTCACCGCCGTTCTTATCGTTCTCGGACAAAGCTCGGCACTCGCGCCGTTCGTCTACGCCCTCTTTTAGGCGAATCGCGCTGCTATGGCCAATATTCTTGCCGAAAACCTGAAAACTCTTTGGAACGCTTGGAAACGCCTGGCGCACAAGATCGGGAATTTCCAGGCGCGCGTGATTCTGACGATCATCTACGCCATCGCGGTTTTGCCGTTTGGCCTGGTGGTCCGCTTGTTTTCCGATCCGCTCCGCATCAAGAATCGCCCTGCGAAATGGCTTGAGCATCCCGCCGAGGTGCACGACATCGATTGGGCCCACAGGCAATAGCTGATGCACATTCTTGGGATTTCCTGTTATTACCACGATGCTGCCGCAGCGATCCTGCGCGACGGCCAGCTGATTGCCGCAGCCGAAGAAGAGCGCTTTTCGCGCGTCAAGCACGACTTTGGTTTTCCGAAGCACGCCATCGAGTTTTGCCTGCGTGAAGCGAAAATCGACGCCAAGGACCTGGACTACGTGGTTTTTTACGAGCGGCCCTTTCGCAAGCTCGATCGGCTGCTGATCAGCGTTTTGCAAACCTATCCGCAATCGTGGAAAGTTTTCCGCGAATCCATGATCGGCTGGATGCTGGACAAGCTGTGGATCGCCAGCACCCTGCAATCGGAATTGGGCATCAGCCGCGACCGCGTACTGTTTTCGGAGCACCATCTTTCGCACGCCGCGAGCGCGTTTCTGTGCTCGCCATTCGAGGAATCGGCGATTCTGACGGTTGATGGCGTCGGCGAATGGCTGACGGCGGCTTGCGGCGTGGGCCGCGGCACGCAAATCCAGTTGACCAAGCAGATTGAGTTTCCGCATTCCATTGGCCTCCTCTACAGCGCGTTCACGGCGTTCCTCGGCTTCGAAGTGAATGAAGGCGAGTACAAAGTGATGGGCATGGCGCCTTACGGGACGCCTCGTTACGTGGACAAAGTCTGGAAAACCGTGAAGCAGAATGACGACGGTTCGTTTTCGCTGGACATGGATTATTTCTGCTTCCACTACGCGACCGACCGCATGTACACGCCGAAGCTGGTGGAACTTTTCGGCGAGCCGCGGCCACGAGAGACCCCCTTTTTCACCGAATCCACAGGCTTCCCAAAGTATTTCGGCAAGAAGCCGGCGGATTACCTCGCCCAGTGCCGGGTGAACGAGCATTACGCGGACATTGCAGCCAGCGTCCAGCGCGTCACGGAAGATCTTCTCGTCGGCATGGCCAAAAACCTTCACAAGCAGACGGGCCTCAAGAAACTTTGCGTGGCCGGCGGGGTTGGCTTGAACAGCGTGGCAAATGGAAGAATGCTCCGTGAATCCGGCTTCGACGAGTTGTTCATTCAGCCGGCTGCGGGAGATTCCGGTGGCGCTCTGGGCGCCGCGCTTTGGGCCTATCATTCCGTGCTCGGCAAGCCGCGTTCTTTCCGCATGGAGCATGCCTATTGGGGTCAGGAATACGGCGCTTCCGAGATCCGCTCGTTCCTCGAAAGTGAAAACATTCCCTACCACGAAGCCGCCAGCACGGATGAATTGCTCGACCGCACCACGGATTTCCTGACCGGCAGCAAGGTGGTCGGCTGGTATCAGGGACGCTTCGAGTGGGGCCCCCGCGCGCTGGGGCATCGCAGCATCCTGGCCGATCCTCGCGGCGCGGACATGAAAGATATCGTCAATTCGAAAATCAAATTCCGCGAGCCGTATCGCCCGTTCGCGCCATCGGTCGTTGCGGAAGCGGCGCCGACGTATTTTGAGTTGGGCGACGCGGTGAATCAGTATCCGCTGCGCTACATGCTCTACGTAACGCCGGTGAAACCCGAGCATCACGCCACGCTGCCGGCGATCACCCACGTGGACGGGTCCGCGCGCGTGCAGACGGTCTATCGCGAGCAAAGCCCGCTCTACTACGGCTTGATCGAGCGCTTCGGGCAGGCCACGGGCGTTCCCGTGGTCCTCAACACTTCCTTCAATCTGCGGGGCGAGCCGATTGTGACTACGCCTGCGAATGCCTACAGCACGTTTTCTCGCAGCCAGATGGATTGCCTGGTGCTGGGGAATTTCCTCATCGAGAAGCCGTCGTAGCCGCAGTTTTCCCGACGATTGATGTTTTTCCGTCAAAGCTCAAGAAAAACAACTTGTCATCCTTCGCTGGTTAGTCGCTCGCAGGGGTTGCGTTGAGCTGCGCCAACCAGGGCTCGAGGATCTCCGCTGCCACTTTGCTTCCCCTGGGCGTCCAATGTCCGTCGCAACGCAGAAAGAATGTTTGGAAATTTCCGGCGGACCGCGCATCCATATCCGGCAGCAGGTCCTTCACGGGAACTCCCTTTTCCTGGCCCCAGATGAGGATCACCGGCCCGAGCCGATTCGCTCCGGATCGCTTCAATCTCACAAAATCATTGGACGTGGGTATCAGGATTACCGCCATCTTGGCGTGGTGCGCGTCCGCGGTGGCGTGAATGTCGTCCAGCGCCCTTTTCAGCCGGGCAATATCCACGTCGTTGAAATCGTTATAGCCGGAATACGGCGGCGCCATCCGCCAGTACATGCTCGAGTACAGGAACTGGCCGACGTGGTAGGACGCGAGATACGCGCGCAGCACGGACTCGACGCGATCCCAGAATCCTTCGCCAGCCTGGGGTTCGACATGATTCGTGTAGACGATGGAAAAATCGTCGGCGTAGTAGGGCCGGTAGCGGTCCGCATGGTGGACCTTGCCCCATTCGAGCGACATATCGTGAAAATCATTGTCGGGAAGCACCCCAACAACGACCGTGTCGTGATCGAATTTCGCGGCCAGCGTTTTGTAAAGCAGCGCGTACTGCAGCGGGCCAAAATCCCCGCTGGTGCCGAAATTCAGATACTCGCGCCCGGTATCGCGCTCAAGAATATTGGTCAGGCGATTCTGGTCGGCGAGGCCGAGACCCTCGATCATGGAGTCGCCGAGGACGACGGTGCGCGGATTAGCGGAGTGCAGACTGCGCTCCACGTCGCGCGCGCCATAGCTGTTCGTGGTGTACTCGACGCTGAAACAGCCCCCCTGGTGATAAAAATGCCCGTTGGGGCGGTGCCACACGCCGAAGTCGGGATTGATGTCGGCCCAGAAATTGTTGTAGTTGACGTGATAGGTCGGCTTGCTGGAGTGCCAATCCGTGACATTGATATAGACGAGACACACAATTTCGATCAGCACGGCGAACAGCAAGAAATTGCCGACAAAGAGTTTCAGAAAATACAAAAAGGACTTCAAGCCAGAGCGCTTCGGCGCCGCATCCGCAGCTACGGGAGTTTCTTCGTTCATTCTTTCTCCGAATAAATGTTCGAAAGAAAAGAGTACCGCGTTTTGAGGGGATTCGTCACATCGCCCAAGCGGTATGGCCGGATTACAGGCGCTTGCCGATCATGATGAAAAAGCCGCCGTCGCGGCCGCCGACCAGCATTTCCCCGGTCTGCACCAGGAAATGATTCAAGGCCGTGCCGGGAGAGTGCGGCTCGAAAAGTTTTTCGTCGGTGGCAAAGCTTTCGCCCTGCGCCTTGGGAATGCTGTTCATGAATTCGAAGCCGTTCTCCTTGAACCAGCCTTGCACCTCTCCGAACGTGTGCTTCGATTCATGCGGATTTTTGTACTGGTCGAGAAACCACGCATCTTTGCGGCCCCGGTTCCGGGCGCGGTCCCTGATCTGGGGATCCAGAAACTGCATCCGGTCGCCGGAGACCCGGAACATCCAGCGGCGGAGATCGGTGGTCAGGCGGCTGTACTTGTTGTAAAGCCCGATCAGAATAAAGCCGCCGCGCTTGACGAGCTTCCCGATGGTCTGAAATCCCAGATACGGGTCGCTGGTATGGTGCAGCACGCCGTTGCATACGACAAAATCGAAGCTTTCTTGCGGGAACACCGGGCGGAATAGATTCATCTGCAGGAATTTGGTGCCTTTAATTTCGTTCTCACGGCGGAAGTTCTCCGCAAGTTCGAGAGAGTGCAAGCAGCCATCCGCGCCGACGACCGTGCGGCCCCAGGTCATTCCCAGAAAATTGCTCAGTTGCCCTGTCCCACAGCCGACTTCGAGAATCGAAGAGCCGTGGCGGATCTGCTCATCCAGCAGCTTCGCGAAAACTCCGCGGCGCGCCTTCAGCCGGAGCGCTTCTGCGGAATCGAAGTCATCATAATTCGGAAACGGCGTTTTTTCATAAAATGCCTGCATGGCGCGGGTAACATCCGGCTTCTCGGCCGACCAGTCGTTCTGCCAAAACAGATTTGGGATTCCCCCGTCTAGGGGAAACGTATGGCGGCAATTTTCACAGGTCACCTGGTCCGGCAGTGCGGCCAGTTTCCCGCTACAAATGGGGCAAACCAGAGCGATTTCAACTGCGGCACTTGTTGTTTTTGCATTCATCTTTCTCGAATCCTAACACAGCCTCCTGGAGCGATGCACATTTTGCGCCCGGAATCAGTTGCGTATTGCGCCGCGCGCGGCGGGATGCTAGCCTTAGCGAACAAAAGGCGAATTATTTGGCAGCTTCAGAGGAGACTGAACGATGGCAAGCAACGCGTTTTCCCTGGCCAGGGCGGGAAACTCCTCCCCCCTCACCCGTGTCAGGCAGGTGCTGGACGGCTTCGCGGCGCGCGACCGCGACGGGGAGACACTGACGGCGGTGCGCCACTACCCTGCCCGAGAGGCGCAATGGGCGGAATTTCCAGCGTGGGTGCACGCGGAGCTTCGCGCAGCTTATAACGCCAAGGGCATCCGGCAACCTTACACGCACCAGGCGGCGGCCGCGGAGGCGGTGCACGCGGGCAAGAACGTGGTGATCGTGACCCCCACGGCTTCGGGAAAAACCCTGTGCTACAACCTGCCGGTGCTCGATGCGATTCTGGAGAATGACGACACGCGTGCCTTGTACCTCTTCCCCACCAAGGCGCTGGCGCAGGACCAGTTGGCGGAACTCCACGACTTGAACCAGCGGCTGGAGAATCGCGTGGGCGTATTCACTTACGACGGCGACACGCCCGCCGATGCGCGCAAAGCGATTCGCGAGCGAAGCCACGTGGTGCTGACGAACCCGGACATGCTGCACACCGGGATCCTGCCGCACCACACGCGGTGGACGCGGCTGTTCGAAAATCTGCGTTATATCGTGGTGGATGAACTGCACACCTACCGCGGCGTTTTTGGGAGCCACTTGTCGAACGTTTTCAGGCGGCTGCAACGCATCGCCCGATTTTATGGCAGTAGCCCGCAGTTCATCTGCTGCTCGGCAACAATCGCGAATCCGGGCGAGCTGGCTTCGCGGCTGATCGAAGACAATGTGGAAGTGCTGGCGGCGAACGGCGCGCCGGCGGCCGAGAAGACGTTTGTGTTTTATAATCCGCCAGTGGTCAACCGCGCATTGGGCATCCGGCGAAGCTACATCAATGAGGGCTCGCGCGTGGCGCAGGAATTCCTGAAACACGATTTGCAGACCATGGTCTTCGCCAATTCGCGGCTGCACACGGAACTGATCCTGACCTATCTGCAGCAGGCGAATCCAGAACAGCCGGGCAAACCGGAAACGATTCGCGGGTATCGCGGCGGATATTTGCCGAACGAACGGCGCGAGATTGAGCGCGGTTTGCGCGAAGGGCGGATTCGCGGCGTGGTGACGACTTCCGCGATGGAGCTTGGCATCGACGTGGGCTCGCTGGACACCGTGGTGATGACCGGCTATCCCGGCACGATTGCCGCCACCTGGCAGCGAGCGGGACGCGCTGGGCGCCGCAGCGGAAGTTCTTGCGCCGTGCTGGTGGCTTCCTCCGCGCCTCTCGATCAATTCATTATCCGCCATCCGGACTATTTTTTCGGGAACACGCCGGAGCATGCCTTCATCCAGCCGGACAATCTGGAGATTCTGATCAACCACCTGAAATGCGCGGCGTTTGAGCTGCCAATCAGCCCGCAGGAAAAATTCGGAGAGGTGAACGTCGAGGATCTGTGCGCGCGGCTGGCGGAAGCGGGCTATCTCCATCTCGCGGGCGAAAACTATCACTGGACGCACGAGGCCTATCCGGCGGACACCGTCAGCCTACGTTCGGTTACCAGCGACAATTTTGTGATCATTGATGTCACCGGAGCGCCGCAGGTGATCGGCGAAGTGGATTTTCCAAGTGCCCTGACGACTGTCCACGAGAAGGCAATCTACCTTCACGACGGGCAGCAGTACCACGTGGAGCACCTGGATTTTAAGGAGCGCAAGGCCTACGTGAAGCAAGTGAGCGTGGATTACTACACCGACGCGATCCGCTATACGCAGGTGCGGGCGCTAGAGATTGCTGAGACCGCGCGGGGAATTGAGCCTGAAGAGGGCCGAGCGAGCTCGGCCCCTCGAAGGAGCGAGCCAGAGCAGAGCCCTTTCGACTCCGCCGAGGGCAGGCCGGAATGGCTGTGCCACTCGCGGTCGCATGGGGATGTGCTGGTGCGGTCACAGGTGGTGGGCTTCAAGAAAATCAAATTCTTCACGCATGAGAATATCGGCGCGGGACAGCTCGAACTGCCCGAGAATGAGATGCACACCACCTCGTACTGGATTACGCTCGAGCGGGCGCTGCTGGAATCGCTGCCATACGCGATCAGCGAACGGCAATCCGGAATGTTTGGGCTGTTGTATGCGCTGGCGTCGGTGGCCACGCTGCTGCTGATGTGCGACGGGCGCGACTTGGGAACGGCGATTGGCGAGCGGCCGCCGGCTCCGGGGGCAGAAGCCCAGGAGTTCACGCCGATGCGAATGGAAGAGGCCGTTGGTTTCGAGGCGAAGGAATTCTTCGAGCCGAACTTGTATCTGTTTGACGCGTATCCGGGAGGGATTGGATTTTCCGAACCCTTGTTTCGCGCGCATGCGTTGCTGTTGCGGAAGACGCAGGAGTTGATTGAGGCTTGCCCTTGCGATGCGGGATGCCCTTCCTGTGTTGGACCGGCGGGGGATCTGGCTCCGAAGGCGAAGGAGGCGGCGCTGGCGATTTTGGAGAGGTTGTGCGGGTAGAAAAAATTTGACACAGGGGACACTGAGGCAGAGCACAGGGGTCAGGGAGAGTTGGTCGGCAACGGTTGAAACAGCAAAAGCGGGAGCAGAGCCGCCGCACTCAGAAAGGGGGGATCATCGATCGGTTTTCTAGATTGGCGGCGTTGAGGCCGACGCGCGGGGTGGCCCCGAAGCCGGCGGAATTGCGCGCGCCGGATGAGACGGACTCGCTCAGCCGGTTGCTGGGGGCAGGCATTGCGCGGAATCATTTTGGCGAGCACCTGGCGATTCGCAATTGGTTTTCGACGCCGGAGTATGCTGAGCCGTCGCCGGTGGCGCTGGAGCTTTTGACGAAGGCGACTTCTGTCCGGAGGCCCGGTCTGAAGCTCGGCCACTCCAGAGCGGACGCGGCATCGCGGCAGGCAAGAACGGCGCTGGCGGATCCGGAGAAATGGTTGTTTCTGGATACGGAGACGACCGGGCTCGCGGGCGGAACAGGAACGTATGCTTTCCTGGTGGGCCTGGCGTGGTGGGATTCGGGCGGGTTAGAGGTGGAGCAGCTCTTCCTGCGCGATTTTTCCGAGGAGCACTCGCTGCTGCACGAACTTGCCGCGCGATTGACGGAGAGGCCAGTCCTCGTCACCTTTAACGGAAAATCGTTCGACTGGCCGCTGCTGGAAAATCGCTTCACCATGACGCGGGCGATCAAAGTGCCGCAACTTGCCGTGCACCTGGATTTGCTGCATCCGGCGCGCGCGCTCTGGAAATTGCGCCTGGGTTCCGTGCGGCTGGTGGAACTCGAGCGGCACGTGCTCGACGCGGAGCGGCTTGGCTGGCACCGCGGCGACGATGTGGCCTCGGCGCTGATTCCGCAGTTTTATTTCGATTACCTGCGCGGAGGCACCGCCTCCCCGCTGGCGGGCGTAGTGAAGCACAACCAGATGGATTTGCGGGGGCTCGCCGCTCTTTTTGGAAAGATCAATTCGCTGCTCGACGAGCGGCAATCGCTTGCAGCCGAAGAATCGCTGGACTTGTTTGGCTTGTCAAAATTCTTGCAGCGGCGCGGCGCAGGCGAGCGGGCGCACTCGACGTGCATGAAAGCGCTCGACAGAGGCCTGCCCCCGGAGTTCCGGCCGCGCGCAACGCGAGAACTGGCGCTGATGGCCAAACGCCGCGGCGACAACGACGGCGCGGCAGCGTTGTGGCACGAACTGGCCGGCGACCAGGCCGATGGCATCGAGGCTTCTGAACAACTGGCCATCCACTACGAGCGCCGGGCCAAGGATTTCGAGCAAGCTTTGCAGTTTGCCGAACTCGCTCTCGCCAGACTCCAGCGCCAGCGCACGCTTTCGCGCGATCCCTATGGTCGGGAGCGCACCCGGCGGCTTGAGGATAAGTTGATGTGCCGGGTGAAGCGCTTGCGGCATCGCATAGACAGGAGTAATGCCACCGCCCAGGCACCACTACTTCTAAAACGTGCGGCGGCGGGCGGCAACGCGCGTTAGCCCTTTTTCGATTTTCCGTTCCCTCTCGTGAATCGTTCGAATTTGGAGGCACAAAACGGATGGAATCCCCAGGCACAAAGCAGCAAGCTTTCAGCATGGCAAACATGGACACCACGACTCATTCTTACCTGCACACGGAACTTGAGCGGCGGCGAGCGAGCCTGGAAGCAGCGGCTGGCCCGAGCGTCACGGATGCTTCGCTGCGTCAATTGATCAGCAGCGTGGACGAAGCCCTGGCCCGCCTGAACGGCGGCACGTTCGGCATTTGCGAAGTGTGCCACGACTCGATCGAAGCCGACCGCTTGCTCTGCAATCCGTTACTGCGCTTCTGCCTGGACCATCTTTCTTCGGAAGAGCAGCGCGCACTGGAGCGCGATCTGGTGCTGGCAGCGGGAATCCAGCGGGGACTTCTGCCGCGCACCGACTGGTCGGTCTGTAATTGGCAAGCGCGATACCACTACGAACCGGCCGCGATGGTCAGCGGGGATTACTTTGACCTGATCGAGGCCGACGATAGTTTTCTCTTCCTGCTCGGCGATGTCGCCGGAAAAGGTGTGGCGGCGTCCATGCTGATGAGCCACTTACACGCGACGTTTCGAACATTGGCGAGCCAGAACCTGCCGCTCAGCCAGCTGGTGGGCCATGCCAACCGCTTGTTCTGCGAAAGCACCACCGCCGGGCAATACGTCACGCTGGTTGTCGGACGCGCGTGGCCCGACGGCAAAGTGGAGTACGCGAGCGCCGGGCATTTGCCGCTGTTGCACGTTTCGCGCACGGGGGTCACGTCGCGGCAAGCCACGGGCGTGCCTCTGGGTATGTTCTGCACAACGGATTTCCCGGTGTGCCAGCTCCGGCTGGATCACGGCGATTCCCTGTTTCTTTATACCGATGGGCTGTCGGAGGTCTTCAACACCAAAGGCGACGAGTATGGCCTCTGCCGCGTTGAGCAGCTTATCGCGCGGCACGCTTCGAAACCCCCGGACCAGATGCTCTCGGCGTGCCTGAGCGAATTGCGCGACTTTTCCGCGGGCGTCAAACGCACGGACGACCTGACGCTGCTGGTGATGCAGCACTCAAGCTGAATCGCGGCTCGCGGGCTGATGCGGCCCGATCCTCAAAGCCCCGGGATAGAATCGAAATCCATCGCCAGTGTGTTCGATAGGGCTGTCTTGATCTCTTTTGAGGTTGGCGCCTGGGGCGACTCCGGTATCAGCCGCCAGTTGAGCTTCGCGGTCCACTCCAGAAACAACCCGGAACTGCCGCCTTCGAGGGTGATGCATTCCCGGCCGCTGCACCGGAAAAAGACGCTGCCCTGCGCGGAATCAAATGTAAGGAAATTGGAGCGGCGAGAGACATCCGTGCGGTCCGGATATTTCTTCTCGAGCGCCTCGGAGTACTCCTTGAAAAAACGCGCCGCGGAAACCATATCGGCCAGCCGGATGCGGGTGCCCAACATCAGGCGCTTGGAAATTTTTTCCTCGAACGTCGCGTAATCGTCGCCGTCCCATTCCGCGGCCATGGCCTTGGCACGCGGCTCATCGAGGAATTGTTTCAACACTTCCTTCCATCCCAGTTCGCCCAGAGAATTTTCCTCCAGCAGTACCCAGTTTTGGCCCGGCGCCGCGGAAGGCAAGTCCACCTTAAGGGGCAGAGGCGCGCGGTTCGCGAAATAGAGATCCGGGTGCAGGATTTGCTGGGTATTGGCGGGGGGCCGCGCGAACACCGAGGAAAACGCCGGCCAGCCACCAGATTTCAGCACGCCCATCGAAAAGGTGAGACCGCTGAAATAGGGAAACATCAACGAATCTTTAATGAACGGCGGAGCCTTCTTGAGGATGGGTGTTTCCGCCAGGTCGCCAACGAAAACGGAAGGATCGAACTCGGGCAGGTCCTTAAGCTGCAAGCCTTTGCCTTTCAATTCGTATTCCAGCATACCGGCCATGGCGCTGCCTTCCAGAACGGCTTCGCGGGCCATTTCGGCGTCATCATTTGGCCGTGCCGCCCGCACCCAGGGCTCGATATTGAAATGCTGGTCTTGCAGTGCGTGGGTAAGTTCATGGGCCATTACCATGCGCTGCTCGTCCACCGGGATCCAGTCCGCGATGTAGAACTCGTGGGCCTTTGGGTCATACAACCCGGCGATCTGCTCGGTCAGCAACTCAACAAGAAAGCTGTCGAGATTAAAGTCCTTTGGAATCAATCCAAAAGCTTCGGCGCTGCGGGCGGAGGCATAACGCTCTTGTGCATCTTTCTCGTCGTCCATCTGGCGGAGGATGTAGGCGTGGATATCCTCGCGGGAACGAATGGATTTCTTTAATGGGGTCACTAGCCCCCAGCCCGTGATTTGGCTCATGTCCCTGACCACTTCGTCGGCGGTGGCAAGAAATTCGGGGCTGCTGGTTCCCTCAGACGGGTGAGCGGTCACAGGAGCGGTGGTGGCTTGTTGAGCGGGAGCAAAGGGGGCGGCAAAGAGAACCAGCGTCCCGAGCAGCAAGCAAGCAACAAAAACCCCGAAAAAACGGCGACGAGAGGCCATAGAAGCTCAGGATAGCAGATTCCCCGGAGCGGCCGAAGACGGAGCGTGCCAGAAGGACTTGTTTCACATCAAAACATACTTCCCGGAATTTCCACAGAGGTTTATGCTGTTCTGGAAGCGTAACAAAGTGGTAATTTGCTAGAGTGGCAGTGGCAGATCAATTGACCGTTAGGGGGGAGCCATGTATCCACCGGGGCTGCGTCTACGACAAACTCGAGAAACGCTCGGGTTAACCTATCGGGAAGTGGAACACGCCAGTTATGAGCTAGCGGCCAAGCGCGGCAGGCCAGACTTCATCCTGCACATCAGCCGCCTGGCGGATATCGAGAATCGGAATGTTGTGCCCAGCCTGCACAAACTGTATTCCCTCGCCACCATTTATCATCTGAGCCCCTTGGAAATCTCGGGATGGTATGAAGCGCCACTCGAGCAAACCTTCGAAGACGGGGCAGCGTTTCCCTCCCAACATACGCACCTGCACGAGTTCCCCGTACGATTTGCCTTGAGCCCTCAGTTTGGCTCGAGGTTTGGCGAAGACTCTACCGGATTATTGAACGAGCAGCCAGATAACGTGCGCTATTTCCCCGGGATGAAGCAAGAGGCCTCGGTTCGCTTCCGTTACGGATACATCGGGCTCTTGGACCGGCGAATGGCGCCCATCCTGCGGCCCGGAAGCATGGTGGTCGTGGATACGGCGGTCCGGAGCATTGATGAGGCGGATTGGAGCACCGAGTACGACCGGCCGCTGTATTTCGTGGAAACACGAGGGGGTTACCGCTGCGGCTGGTTCCTGAAATTGAAGTCCAGGCTGGTGATGCAGCCACACATGCTTTCGCATTGCGCACCGGAAGCCTGGCGAACTCCGTCAGAGGCCGAGGTGGTGGGGAAAGTGGTCGGGATGATCACTTATCTGAACGAGCCTTGGGATTGTGTTCGCGAAGCAGCTCCAGCAATGCAGTCAGATTGGATCGAAAAAGTTCCTTGAGGTAGTCGGGCGTCTCCCCCGGAATCCAACTCTCCGCCCTCTCCTGGCAGCTCCGCACACCCTCTCTGACTCCCTCAGGCAGTGTAGCTACGAACCGGCGAAGGTCTTCTTCCTGTTGCGCCAAAGGCATCTCCAACAATCGTTCAAATAACTCCTCGTGACATCTGGCCAGTGCCTCCCCAACAGGCTCCTGCCCATAAGCCGCCGACAGGCGGTCGTGCGCATAAATGTTGGTGGAAGGGTCCTTCAGGCTCGCAAGATAGGCCAGCCTCGCAAAATTGCCGGTTAGCGGCTCAAGGTAATGGAGAGCAAAGTCGTAAAGAATCTGACGGTGGATGCGAAGTTGTTCCTGCATCTGGTCCTCCTACGAGCGGGAACGTTCCGCCATCAGAACTTCTTCATCGCTCGTAAAGCAACCATTCCGATTTGGGTCACCCTTCGCAGCCAGGAGGGTTCCCATGAAACATCATTTTCTTATCCTGAAAGTTGCGCTTTCAGTAAGCCTAATCGTACTTTCCATCGCGGTTGTGGTCAACCATCCGCTCGCAGGAACGAGCGAATGGCGGAATACGCACGTCGCCGACGGGGTGCCGCTGCCTCCGCCAACCCAGCCGCAACCGAAACTCGGGGTTGTCTTGATCGCAGACGGTGTACCACTGCCGCCGCCAACCCAGCCGCAGCCAAAGTTCATCGGGGCGGCGTAACTCGGCCGGGAGCGAAGCGCACCCGCGCTTTCCCCAGCTGATACTTAGACTCGCCCCACCTCAAATAAGCCGGGCTCATCTATTTACTGGCCAGTTAAGTTATGGTAGTGTTGCCGGCGTATGGTTGAGCCCCTTCAACTGCAAGCTGCCGCATGGGCCCTCACCACAACGCTTGAGCTTGCTCTATTCGTTCAACTGGTTCGGCGTAAACTTGGCCGAATCTATCCCTGCTTTTTCGGCTATCTCCTGGCCGTAATCTTGCAGAGCATTGCGGTTGCCGTTCTCTACCGTAGTACGAATTTCGACAAGCTGGCCGTCTGGAAGATCGCCTGGGCGACCCAGGGCCTGGTTGTGTTCATGAGGTCGCTCGTCGTGCTGGAACTCATCCGAAACATACTCTCCCGCTATATCGGCATCTGGGGGTTGGCTCAGAGGTTGTTTCTCTCGGTCGCGGCGGCCGTCATTGCCTATGACCTCGCGTTGTCGAAGGGAGAGTGGCAATGGCTGATTATGAACGGAATGCGGGGGCTGGAACTGGCGATGGCCGCTGTAATTGTGGCGATGATGGTTTTCGCGCGTTACTACCGGGTGCCGGTCAACCAGTTCGAACGCGCCCTGGCGATCGGATTGTGTCTTTATTCTTCGTTCTACGTAATCAACTATTCGCTGCTTGAAAGAATCTTTCTGCTGCACGACGTGCTCTGGAATTTCCTGGAAATCCTTACGTTTATCGCCAGCCTGCTCGTCTGGATCAGTGCGGTGGGCCGGTATCGGGAGTCGGAAGAGGTCGCGATTCCCCCGGCAATCTCCGCCGCTCTTTACGGAAAAGTGTCATCTGAAGTGAACTCGCGCCTGCTCCTGCTCAATCGCCAACTCATCCAGTTGCTGCACCTGAAAGACCGGGGGCAATGAGCCTTCCCCTCATTCTGCTGGTCTTGTTCGCGATCCTGCTGGTCGGCTTGCTGGCGTGGGCCCTGCGGCCGCCCACGCCTGCGATCGAGCCGCCACTGGATGTTTTCGAGGCACTTTCGCAATCGCGGCATTGTTCACGGATATCGCAAATCCTGCAAACGCTGCAGCCCGAAGATACCGAGTACCTTCGGGAAGCCGGCCAGGCGGCGCTGATGCAGACTCTTCGCAAGCAGCGCAGGCAGATTGCGCTGAACTATCTGGACCGCCTGCAGGAAGAATTTGAAACGCTGCTGGAGATTTCGCGAGTACTGGCGTTGCTGTCCCCGGAGGTTGTCGGGATCGAGGAAATCGAGCGCTGGAAGTTGAGCCTGGCTTTCGCGGCGAATTGCGCCTTTTTGCGGTGGAAACTCCGGTTGGGACTGCAAACCTTCTCGGGCTTCACACTGCTTTCGAGCATGGCGACCAACATCGCCCGGCAGTTGGACGCAGCCACAACACGCATTGCCGAAACGGCGGCGCGAGGTTCCGAGCCTTCCGTCCCCGGCCCCGGGAATCTCGGCCGCCTCTAAGCCCTCCGTTCCCAGCACTTCCGTTTTTATTAATTGGAAACCGTGGCTGCGGTCAGGGGAGAAGACTTGGCATCGAACTGCAACGGCAATTCGATCCGGAAACTCGCCCCGCGCGGAAGCGAATTCTTTACGCGAATCGTGCCGCCATGCTCGGTGATGATTCCGTAGCAGATGCTGAGGCCGAGGCCCGTGCCTTTGCCGACGGGCTTGGTGGTGTAGAACGGATCAAAAACCCGCGAGGGGTCCTTCACTCCGGGGCCGCTGTCGGTGAATTCCACGAAAATATATTTTTCGTCTACCCCGGAAGTGACCCAAAGATCGCCCTGCGTGGAGTGCTCCAGAATCGCGTCAACTGCGTTGTTAATCAGGTTGAGGAAAACCTGCTGCAACTGGTGCGGATCGGCTGGAACAAGCGGAAGATCCTGCGACAGCTCCAGGTGTACGCGGATCTGGTTCATCCGCAGATCGTAATCCCGCAAAGTAAGGGTATCCTCCATGACCGAGTTCACAGCGACCGGGACGCGCTCCGGTTTATGCTGGCGGGCAAAACTGAGCAGGTTCTGCACAATCCGATGGGTGCGCTGCGCCTGCTTGTACATCTTCTCGGCGTAGCTCAGCGCCAGCGGCCCGACCTGCCCGCTCGATTCCAATAATTGGCTGTACCCGAGGATGGCCGTGAGCGGATTGTTCAGCTCATGAGCCACGCCGGAAATCAGCTGCCCGACCGCGGCAAGTTTTTCGCTGTGCAGCAACTGCTCTTGCGTGCGCCGCAGATTTTCGTAGGCCTGGCGGGTTTCTTCGTAAAGCTGGCTGCGCTCCACCGCGCTGGCAACCTGGCTGCCGACGGCGATCAGCAAGCTGATATCTGGCGCGGAAAATTCCCGCGGAGTCCGACTGCCGACCACCAGCCCGCCCACGATCTTGTCCTTCGACCATAGGGTGACGATGTAGGCGGATTCGATCTGCTCTTTTATCCTGAGATCGGCGACCAGGCCGGGCAATGGCAGCCCCTGCGCGGAAAGAAACGGCGCCCGCACCGCGCGGATCTGCTGAATCAATTCCGGGGGAACCGGCAGCAGCGGAGAACTCTTGGCGAATTCCGAGCGATGCCCGACCGCCGCGGCCCGGCGCAGCGACAGGCCATCCGGTTCGAACAGGTAAAGCGAAGCGGCGTCAATGCTGAACAGTTCAAGTATCTGGCGAAGCGTGCGCTGCAGGGAATCGTGGAGATCAATGGAGGAGACCAGGGTTTCGCCGATCGAGTTGAGCACCAGCAGTTCGCGATTCCGCCGCCGGATTTCCTGTTCGGCCCGACGCCGGTCCGTCACATCCAGCAGGAACCCCTGATACGCGGTAACGTTTCCGGCGGCGTCGCGTATGGCTGTGGAAGACTCGCTGACGGTGCGGAGTTCCCCGTCCTTGCGGCGTATTTCAAATTCAAAATCGTTGACGGAGCCGTGCTCCTGCAGGAGCCGCTTGAGGCGATCGCGTTCGAGTGGATTCACATACAGCGTCTGAGCGATTTCGACGCCCAGAAGCTCATCGCGGTTTTCGTAGCCGACGATGCGCATCAGAGCGTCGTTGAAATCCAGGAAGCGCCCCTGCAACGTCGAGATGAACACGCCTTCCTGAACGCTGGCCACCAGGTGGCGGTATTTTTCTTCCGCCTTCTTCCGTTCGGTGATGTCTTTCAGGACGTGAATCGTTCCGAGCTTGCGGCCTGCCGGATCGGAAAAGTCGGAATTGGACGCGAGGAAATAGCCCTGCAGCCAGGGATCAGGAGCGTCCGCGTCGCCAGAGCAACCCTCGCAATAAGGACAAATCTTAAACGACGCGGCTCGCGGGCTGAATAAATCACTGACCGAGCGGCCCACAACCGAGAGAAAATCCCTCCCAAGCAGATTCGCGAGCCGCAGATTTCCCCGCACGATCCGCCCTTCGCTGTCGTGCACCATGATGGGGTCACCGATGGAGTCAAAGGTGTACACCCACTGTTGCTGAACCGTCTTGATCTGTTCGAACAGGTTTACGTTCTCCACGGTTGTGCCGAGGAAACTGGCCACGTTCACGAGGTAGGTCAACTCATCTTCATGGAAACGCTTGCCGGGCAGCGCCCCCACGTTCAGCAGTCCCACCACTCCCTTTTTCCCGCGTAGCGGCACGCTGATCAGCTGGGTGATCCCGGCATCGGCCATGGCGCGCCGAACTTTGGAATCCTTTTCTTCCTCGAACCGGGTAACCCGGCAGTCTTCCTGAATCATGGCTTGCAATCCGGGAGAGGAAGCCGCCATCCGGTCCATTTGCTTCAAGTAGGAGTCCGTGTATCCGACCGACGCACGGCAAACAAACTCGGCAGCATCGGCGTCTCCTTCTTTCAACCGGATGATGCCGTGCGTGGCTCCCAGGCTGCCGGTGATTTGTCCAAGCACCTGCCGCAGCATCGCAGGCAAAGCCAGCGACTGGCTGCTCGAAGCGGTAAGCAGCGTGAACTGGCGCATCTTTTCGCTGATTTCAAGCGACCGGGTCCGCGCGGCCTCCAGCAACAAAACGATCATCCCGATGCCCAGGCTTGCGTTCAAGAAATGGTCAAAGGCAAAGCGAAGCAGGTGAACTTCGCCCGAGGTCCATTGCGGACGGTCAAAGTTGTTGAGGGCCAGCAAAGTAAACGCGCCCGCCAGAAGTTTCGTGCCATGACCTCGAATCGAACTCGCCGCCCGCCACAGCATCCAGCCGGAAGCCAGGCAGATCATGCTTTGCAGGATGGTGCTTTCCCAGCGAGCCTGCCCCCAGGGGCCGGCTTTCGCCTGGTAGAAGCCAGAGGTCAGGGCCATCATGACGGAGAGCCAAATCATGGGCCAGAAGAAGCGATTCTGCCCCAGCGTCAGCTGCACGATGGAAGCGAGGAATAATACCAGCGCGGCAATCCCGGATGCCGTTGCCAGAATATAGAGGACGGAAGGGTATCCAAAAAAATAGCCCAGTTCGCTGAAAGAGGCCACCGTGAGGCAGATCCAGCCAAAAAGCCAAAGTTTATAAAAAACGCCGGGATTATCGCGCTTCAAGTGCACGAAAAGGACCAGCAGCGTGAGGCAAGCCGTGGCTTCAAAGAAAGCGATCCCTTGGATCCCCTGTGTTCGAATCACGGCGGCCCCTCCCCGTGGGGCAGTTTTAGGTGAGAACAAGAAAAGGTGCCGTGTTTCTTCCAGGAAGCGAAACAACGACACCACGCTGAATTGACGCTAACACGCTATTTTCTTACTGGGCAATAGCACCACAAAGGTAGTGTGCCGTCCCGTATAATGCTGCTTGGGAGATAAACCAACGTGGACCTGGAACACATCCTGGTGGTGGATGACGAAGAGGCGATTCGCGAGGTTGTCTCAACCATGCTTGAATCTCGAGGCTACAGCTGCACGGCCGTCAGCAACGGCCGGGCGGCCCAGGAATGCGTGCGGAGGCAGACGCCGGACCTGGTGCTGAGCGACATGATCATGCCGGAAATGGACGGCATCAAGCTGCTCGACTGGCTGCGAAATCATGATCCGGAGGTGCCGGTGATCATGGTGACCGCAATCCACGACATTTCGACCGCGCTTGAAGCCATTCGCCGCGGCGCTTACGATTACATCCTGAAGCCCTTCGAGAAAGATCAGCTTTTCCTGGGAGTCGGGCGGGCCCTGCAGCACCGGCGGTTGGTGCTTGAAAACAAGAGTTACCAGCTGAACCTGCAGCAGCAGGTGGATGAACGCACCGCGCAGCTCACGGTCGCGATCACGCAACTCGAGCAATCCTACGACGACACGCTCGAAGCGCTCGGCAGCGCCCTGGACTTGAAGGACGCGGAAACCGAAGGCCATTGCCAGCGCGTGACCGCATTTACCATTTCCATCGCCAAAGCCGTTCCGGTGCCGCTTCCCTACCTGCCGGTGCTGGCGCGCGCGGCTTTTCTTCACGATATCGGCAAAATGGCGATTCCGGATTCCATCCTGCGCAAGCCGGGGCCGCTGGACAACGACGAAAAGACCATCATGCGCACCCACTGCGAAATCGGCTACAACATGCTCACCAAGATTCCTTTTCTGCGCGACGCGGCGGAGATCGTGCTTGCGCACCAGGAGTTTTTTGACGGCACCGGTTACCCGCGAGGATTGCGCGGCGAGCAGATTCCTCTTGGGGCGCGAATCTTTTCCTTGGCCGACGCGATGGATGCCATGATCAGCGACCGGCCGTACCGCAAGGCTCTGCCGTTGTCGCATGCGCGGGAAGAGATACGCCGGTGCTCCGGGACGCAGTTTGATCCGAAGATCGTGGAAGTCTTTCTGTCCATTCCCGAGCAGCACTGGGTTGAACTGCGCGAGAATCTCGGCTCGCCATTCCGCCTCGCTCATTTGAAAAATCTAAATAATTAGGCAGGATTTGCGAAACTCCTCTGGCGGTGCGGGTTTCGGCGCCGCCCCGGCCGTTTTCGCGAGCGATCACCATGGGACTTGTTCCCCTGACAACTGCACCAGAAACCGGCTATTGTGATTGTGTCTGCGGTTGCTACCCGATCTTTCTCACTTGAGCACCTCTGATCCAGTTAAGTGCTTTGAAATCATACGAGGTTGCTAAAAGGTCTTCACCACAAACGACCTCCTACCGCCCGGGTTGTACCTCCTTGTCCGAAGCCGTGCGATGGTTTTCTACGATGCTAAAGTAGCGATGATCCTTACCGTCTTTTTTGCGATGAATGCTGCGAAGGAACATGTCCACTGCAGACTGCCCGAAGTCTGGTGCCGAAGGGAAGACACTTGGTCTTCACTCTGCACACTTTTCAGAGCGCGGCGATGGAAACACTCGGCTAAACCCGGAAAATTATGGCAAAAATGCCAAAATCACCCGCAACTGGTCAAGTTGGGATACGAACTGGCCTGCCTGCGCGATGATGATACCGGGAAGGGCTATTGCCCCGCTTGCGCAAAAGACCACCTGGACTGGAACGCGGGCGTGGGCGTCCCGCATCCCGCGCCAACAAAAGTTGTGGCCAGCGTCATTGACCGCGCGCGTCTGCCGGACTTGCCTCCGGGCTCCGATCCGCCAGGCCGCCTGCGTGAGTTGTCCCGGCGGGGAAAAAAGGGAGGGCGCGGGGCCCTCCCCTTTCTTCCTGCACACTCCCTATAGACAGCTAGAAGTCAAGACGCAGCCCGAACTGCAGCACGCGCGCGTTGTTCGTATCTCCCGACGTCGAGGACGTTGAGTTGATTAGGCCAAAATTCGACTGGTCGATGTTGGTGTTTAAAGGCAAGGCAAAGTTGGTATGGTTGAAGGCGTTGTAGGCCTCCGCACGGAACTGCAGTTTGTATTTCTCGCGGAACAGCGGGAAGTTTTTCACCACCGCGAGATCCACGTTCGAAAAATGCGGTCCGCGCAGTTCGTCGCGGCTGCCCGTCTGCAGGCCGGTCGGCGCGGAAAACGCCGCCAACGCCGCCGCCGGATTCTTGAACAACTGGATCCCGTTGTTGCTCAGATTGGGGTCCGTATGCGGGTCCTGCTGCAGAGCGGAAGTGTTGCCGTTGAAGATCGGGTAAGCAGTATTCCCGAACGTGGTGGTCGAGGCGAGGTCGAGCACCGGGAAAGCGAAGCCGGTGCGCCAGGTATAGACTCCCGAGGCCTGCCAGCCGCCGATGATCTCATCGAGCCAGCGGCTGCTGTTGCGGGCAAACGCTTTGCCCCTGCCGAACGGCAAGTCATAAATAACATCGCCCGTGATCTGGTGCGTGACGTCAAATTCGGAATTGCCTTTGCATGTTCCCAGGTTGACGGCGTCGCAGAGGACGGATTGCGCGTTGTTAAAGGGATTGCCGTTGTTGTTCGAAACAGCGGAGAAATTGTCCACCGAGTGAGAGAACGTATAGTTGTAATCCAGCTGCACGCCCTGGGAAAGCTTCTTGCGGAGAATAACGATCAATCCGTTGTAGTCCGAATAGGCTTTGTTGGAAAGGTAGTAGTTGCTGACAAACTGCGGAGTTAGTCCGACGTTTGGCCCCAGGTTCTGGGATTGCAACAGATTGCGGATCACCCCGTTCAAATTACCCTGCTGCAGCAAAGTGAAGTTTCCGGTGCCGCGATAAACGAACTGTGTGCAATTTGCGAAGCCCGTGCAGTTCGCACCCGCCGCCGCCAACTGGTTTTCAAAGAACGGTTGTGCCTGAACACTAGTTACGGGAACGTTGTTGCGGGCATCAATCTCCAATGCGCTGACCGCGGATACCAGGCTCTGCTTCGAAGCGGGATCGATGAAGTTGAAGATCTGGCCGCCGTCCGCCAGCGCGCCCAGTCTGCGCCCAAGACGCAGGACGTAGTCCGCTTCCAGCTGGAAGCCTTTGGGAAGCTCACGCTGGATTCCGAGAGAATATGCCAGCGAATAGGGAGTTTTGTAATGGGAATCGATCACGTAATTTCCGAAATTGTTACCCAGGGTGCCGCACACCGGGATTCCCGGCGGGCACGCGTTTCCGGTAAAAGGGGTAACGGTCTTTTGGAAAGGCGGAGTGGCAAGGTTGACCGCCGCCGAGTCGACGTTGGTGAATCGCGGGGATATCGCGAACAACTGTTCTGGACTGTTGGCATTTGCCGAAAAGGCGTTGGAGCCGGAAAAGAGGAAACTGGACTGATCCTGGATGAAGTTAACGGCGCTTAACGCCGCGTGATCGTAGATCTGGGCCGCACTGGCGCGCACCACGGTCTTGTGATCGCCAAAAACCCTCCCGAGCAAGCCCTCCTTGAATCCAGGGTTCCAGGCCAGACCGAGTCTCGGGGAGAAGTTCAACGGACTGCTTTGATAGAGCGAATTGCTCGAGTTATTGCCCTTGCCGGCAAGGTTGTAGGTCAGGAGCGGAGTCGAATCAAACGTTGCCACACCGTTTGAGGCGTTCTGGGAGCGCGTGGCCAGCAGGTTGCTCAACTGAACATTGGCGGTGGATTCGTAACCGTTGGACTCATAGGGCACCGAGTCGTAGCTGTAACGCAGTCCGAGTGTCACGGTCAGGTCCCTGCGCACTTTCCAGGTGTCCTGCGCATAGGATTCCGTCTCATAGTAACGGTAATCGCGGCGCGATCCATCGCCCGGGGTAATAACATTGCCATTTTTGGCATAGTTGAAAACGCTGAATTGCAGTCCATCCAGGCCCGCAAGGCTGGCGAATGCGTTGTCCCAATTGCTAGCGGCAACGGCATTGGGATCTACTGCTGGACTAGCAAGAATGTTGGCGGGTCTCAGGTTGGAATCAAGAGCTCCCAGGTTGGTAACCAATCCCTGGTTTGTAAAGATGAAGTTGTTGACGTTCAGGCTGCGCGTCCGTATGGGGCGAAACACGCCTCCGAATTGGAAGGCGTGGTTGCCTTTTTGCCAGGAAACGTCGTCGCGGAACGTGGGAACCGGATTCAAGGAGCTGATGCCGCCCGGGCGTGCGAAGGGCGCGGCGATTCCCGTCAGGAAGAGCCAGTTTAGACCCGCATAGACGCCCGGATTCGAGCCCGGGGAGGCCGCTCCTGTCAGTGTGGCTTGGCCGTCGAGTTCGCCGCGGGATTCGCCATAGACAAACGTATTAACCAGCGTCGGGCTGATGACCCAGTTGTGGCCAATCGCCCAGGCACGATCCTGGGCGACCGAAGGGTTGGAGATGGGATCACCGGGGAATTGAATCGAGGACAAGCCAGCGACAATGGCGTGGGCGTTGAAAAAGTTAAATCTTACATACAGCTTCTGGTTGGAATTGATATTGTAATCCACTCGCGTGGTATAGGTGTTTACGATTACTGGATTCGGCGCATTGAAAAGGAATCCGCCGGTGTTGATTCCGTCACCCGCGCCCAACTCATTCGCGTGCGGATAACGGGAATTGAATAGTGCCAGAATGCCGGGATTGAAGCCCGGCGTCACCGCCGCATCGCCCGCGTTTCCAGTAACGGTGCAAGGGCCCTGAGCGGTTGCGGTATTGGAACAAGGATCCAGACTGGCGATCATTTGCGGCGTGGCGTAGGAGATGCAGTTGGGAGTCGAGGTCGCCGTGCTTTGCGGACCACAACCAGGCGAGTTGTTGATATATCCGATCTCACCATTGCGAACGTTATCGAGTGGAACGATCCTGGTTACAGGTATCTGTGAAGCATCCCGCCGTCCGTCGTAGTCAAAAAAGAAGAATAGCTTGTCCCGTTTGATGGGACCGCCGACGTTTCCCCCGAACTGGTTGCGGATCAGGGCCGGACGAGCCACTCCATCCTTGTTGTTGAAAAAATCGTTAGCCTCGGTAACTGTATTGCGATGATACTCGCGCGCGTTGCCATGCCAATCGTTGGTGCCGCTTTTCGTGGTGATGATGGTTTGTGCTCCGCTGCCGCGCCCTTCCTGGGCCAGCGGGTTAGCCACCTCGGTGCGAAATTCCTGAATGGCATCCACCGGAATTTGCGCCACCGAATGGAAAGCCTGGCCGACACCGAAGTCGGAAGCATCAATGCCATCGATGGTGATATTGTCCTGGTCGGCACGAGCCCCGGTGACGGAGCCGTTCCGGCTCCCTCCGTTGTCGTCCACGTTATTTTGCGAGTCCGCGGATACGACGCCCGGCTGAAGGCGGAGCAGGTTGGCCACGTCTCCCCTAAATTGGTTCGGCAAACTGGACACGGCCCGCAAGTCAAAGTTGTTTCCAATCGTCGAGTCCGTGGTGTCAAGGCTCACGGAACCTTCAGACTTTACTTCCACGGTCTGACTGATCGTGCCGATCGAGAGTTGAATGTCCTGCGTGCGCGTTGTGGCCACCGCAAGATACAGATTGGAAATCGTGGTGTTCTTGAACCCATCCTTGCTGACCTTCAGTTCGTATCCGGGGCCCGGCGCCAACTGGACAAAACGGTATAGTCCCGTATCTCCGGTTTGGGTTTGCGTGGTGAATCCCGTTTTCGTATTGACCAGCGTCACCGTGGCCTTACTGACCGCTCCGCCGCTTTCGTCGGTGATCGTGCCGACAAGCCCCGCTAACTCCTGCCCGTAGGATAAGGCAGGAAGTAAAACAAAAATCGCAACCATGAAGACACACAAGCGCATACGCGCAGATCGAATCATCAACGCAGCTCCCCTATTCAGATTTTTGCCGAATGCGCGCACACAAATGCCGCTGCACTGGAAGACTCACTCGCGAAAGAATCAGGAAATCACATGAGAATGCGTCTCATGCAACCCCCGATTCCGAAAAGGCAGGTTGAGAGCAGCTTCGAGCTCCAGCCCCACCGGCAGCGGAACTCCGTAAACAGCACCCTCAACAACTACACGCGGAAAGACCTGGAAATCATGATCTCCAGCGACCAACTGAAGAAAAACTGCGGTCGCTAGCTACAGTGCAACTAAGTGGCCAATTTTCAATTCTCAGGAATTGCAGAAATACGGGGATTTAGACACACACCGCGGCGAAAACACAAAATGCCGCTACAAAATTCTGTAGGAATTCCTGGAATCCAAAGCCTCGGCAGAATCCCTGAGGATGCCCGGCCGAATTATTTGCCAAGAACCAGCAACGCCAGCAGGAACAGCCACAACGCGTCCATGAAATGCCAGTAGTACGACGTCACTTCCGCGGCCACGGACCGCGTGACTTGCGCTTGATCGAAATTGCGCCTGGCTATATAGACGAGCGCCGTAACTCCCCCGAACAGATGCAGGGCGTGCGCCCCGGTAAAAATGTAAAAGAAGCTGCTGGCGGGATTGCTGGCCAGATAGATGCCCTCTCCCACTAACTGCCGCCACGCAACAACTTGCCCCACCAGAAACCCTATGCCCAGGGCGGTGGTAACGAACCACAGATTCCTGTACGCGGAATGCCGGCCCTCGGCCAGGTGATGGCGAGCCAGCTCCAGTGTGGCGCTGCTGGCGAGCAGCACCACCGTGTTGATCCACATAAGCGTTGGGACATGGACCGGAATCCAAACGCCGCTTCCCCGGCGAACCAGGAAAGCGCTGGCCAGCGCCATGAAGAACATCAGAATGGAGACAATCCCCAGCGCCATGCCGGTGTAATAACGTTTGGCAGAAGGGTTTTCCCGCGGCGAGCGTTTTCCGCCGTCGCCGCCGCCTCCATTGCGCCCGGTTGGCGGAAGGTTCCCTCCCCCGCCATCACCGGTCTTTTTCTCAATGATCAATTCGATTTCATGCGTCGCAGTTGAGCCCGGCATGGCATCCCTTTCTTTCCGTCAGCGTACCTTCTGGGCCAGCAGCTCGGGCGCAAGGTGCTGGGGAGCAAAATCGTTCACCAGGCCTTCGGGAAACTCGTAAGCTCCTCGATAAACGGTCGGCCTGGCGTTTCCGAAATTCGATTGGGGCGCCGGTGAAGCCACACTCCATTCGAGCGTCGTGGCGCGCCAGGGGTTATCTTCCTCCTGGGAAGCTTTCCGCCGCGCCAGCGCCTCGACAAAATTAATCAGAAACAAAACCTGGGCGAAAACGGTCGAGATCGTCGCTACTGTGACCAGCGTGCGAATCGAGGCGCCGGCAGAAGCAAGTGCAACCCGCTGCGCATCCGGCAAGAGCCGCGACTGCGTCAGGAGTCCCAGCCAGTGCATGGGCATGAAAATCAGGTACACGCCGGTGAAGGTCATCCAGAAATGCACTTTGCCCAGCGGCTCGCTTAAGCGGCAACCGAAAATTTTCGGGAACCAGAAAAACAGCGCCGCAAGGATCGCGAACGTGGCGGCCACCCCCATCACCAGGTGAAAGTGCCCGATCACAAAATCTTCGCTGACCGCCGCGCTGCTCAAGTCCTGCCGCGCCAGGAAAATTCCCGACAGCCCCCCCGCAATGAAAAGCGAAATGAACCCAATGGAGAAAAGCATCGCGGTGGTGAGCTGCAGGCGCGCTTCCCAAAGAGTTCCGAGCCAACTGGCCAGCAAAAATGCCGCGGGAACTCCCAGCGAAGAAGCCAGCACCGCAAAAACCAGCGGCGCGTAGGGATTCATCCCGGTAGCGAACATGTGGTAACCCCAGACGCAGAATCCTATCAAGCCGACGCCGCACAAGGCGAGAACCACCAGGCGTTCCTTCCAGACCGGCTTTCGCGAAAATGTGGAAACCAGATGCGTGATGATCCCAAAACACGGCAGCATCGCCACGTACACTTCGGCTTGCGCGAAATACCAGAACAATCGTTGCCAGAGTATTGGCAAGCTCCCCTGGCGCACCAGATTTTGCGGCTGCGCCGCCAGGAAGGAAGTGACGCTGAAAAACTGCGAGCCGAGCAAACGATCCGACAGCAGTGCGGCGCAACCCGCCAGCAGCACGCTGAAAATCAGCATGCTCAGGATCGAATTCAGAAACCAGGCCCAGACGGTCACCGGAAGGCGCGGCAGACTCATCCCCTCCGCGCGCAAATCGATCGTCGTCACGGTAAAATTTAGCGCGCTCAGCAACGCGCCAACCGCAAAGATCGCCGCGCTGGCCAGCCACACATTAATTCCAGTTTCCGTCGCGCAGAAAAACGAACCCATCATGCCGCCCAAAGATGCCACTGTCAGCCAAAACGAAACCCGATTCAGCGTGGGGAAGGCCATCTCAGGAGCGCCGATCTGCAGCGGCAACAGATAATTACCGAACCCCAACTGCGGCGCGGCGGTCAGCACAAAGAAAACCATCAGCGACCCGTGCAGCAAGCGAACGGCGGCATACCGGTCGGGCGTGTATTCAAATCCATTCAGGAACGGAATCGCGGTGTCGGGCCAGGAACTGTGCACGCGAAGCAGCGTGGAGAGGACCACGCCCAGGAGAACGCTCACGAGTGCCAGCCAAAGATATTCGAGTCCAATCGTCTTGTGATCTGTGCCAAACAAGTAGGGCGCGAGCGAAGAGGGACGGGCGGATTGGGGCGCGTTGGCGCCGTCGTCGTAAGTGACCATTTTCTATATAGTTCCGCCATCGGCGGGACCCTGAACCTAAGCCCGTATCTTAGCGCTAACCCGCAGAAATGCAAGGCGCCCGCGAGAAGTGAAAAGGCGGGGCGAGTGAACTAGAATCAGCGGTTGGAGGAAGAGGAAAAATAACCGGGGCAAGAGATAAACGCGCAACTCCCTGGGCAAAGCGGGACAAGCGCTGGCGCGAGCAAGAATCACTTGCAACTGGTCAGCTAAATCGACGGATGATATCCTGCTCGGCACACCAGATCGTCGAGGGGATAGACATGAGCACACGGGCAATCGAGAGGGCGTGCGGTGTACTGGTGTTCCTCCTCGGGACTGGTGGGATGACGGGGCCAGCAGCGCGGGCCGGGCAAGCGAAAGACGCCGTAGCTCAAGCGATTGCGGATGGCGAGCTTTACGAATCCAAGAAAAAATACCAGCTGGCGCTGGACGCGTTTCACAAAGCCGACAAGCTTTCTCACCACACCTCTGGGGAAGCGCTGCTGAAAATCGCGCTGATTGAAAAGATGGCTGGTCTACTCTCCGACGCGGCGAATGACGCGAAAAAGGCGATTTCCGCGGCCGGCACGGACGCCAGACTAGGCAATGACGCGCGATTGATGCGCGCCACCCTGCTCTCGTCCATGGCGACGAAACCCACCGACGGCAAATTGAAGGAGGCAGAGGCTGAGTTACACAATGCGATCGCGATCGAACCCTCCCTCGCGGTCGCACATTTTAATCTGGCGATGGTGCTGTTCAAGCAGGAACGGGATACAGACGGACTCACCGAGATGAAGACCTTTTTGACACTGCCCGGCGCCACACCCTCCATGACTTCAGAGGCGCGAAAGATTATCGCGAATCCGGTCCGAGCCAGGACACCTTTCACCCCGGGCTTTTCGTTTCGGGCACAGGACAATGTGACGATTTCCAACTTTTCCCTGCGCGGGAAAGTTGTGCTGCTGGACTTTTGGGGAACGTGGTGCCCGCCATGCAGGGAGTCGGTTCCCATCCTGAAGAATGTGCAGAAAAAATATGCGGCAAAGCCCTTCGAACTGGTGAGCATCAGTTCTGACGACGACGAAGACGTATGGAGAACGTTTGTCGAAGCGCAGCACATGAACTGGGCGGAGTATCTGGACAGTTCAAGCGAACTGCAAGAGGCGTTCAAGATCGATTCGTACCCGACTTACATTGTTGTCGATAAGGATGGGGAGATCCGCTTCCGGCAGTCCGGGCTTGGCCAGGACACGCAGAATGAGCTGGAAGATGCGATCAACAAAGCGTTGAAACGCGATTCCGACCCGGTCCTTGCGAAAGCGGCTGCCGAGGGTTGGGGGGAGGAAGCGAGGGGCGGAGCGGATTCAGAAAGGAAGGGCGCGGCGGCCAAAGCGGAAAGCGGGGCAACCAGGGTTGCGGATGCACCGCCTGCCGGGGTGCCCGCGACTCCGTTGTCCCCTGTAGAAACAGCGACCATCAGTGGCAACGTTTATACGAACGCGCATCTCGGATTGCGCTACGAATTCCCGGCAGGATGGAAGGCCGCAAAGCCCGAGGAACTGCATGAAAGCAATCAGCGTTCAGAGACCGGCGTCCGGGCGGTGCTCGAGAAGCAACATCCCGAGTTGGCGGGGAGCATACACATCGCTGTGCCGGAAGTCGTTTTTTATGCTTCAAAGCGCGGAGACGGTGAGCCCCAGAAACCGGTGCTGAATTCGATGCGAATCGTGGCGCAGGTAACCCGGCAAGATAGCGTGGATGAAGACGGGTTCGGTCAGCTCACGGCAAAAATGGTCAATCTTTCGCTGCTGAAACAGGTGGGAAGCACCGCAATCTTCGAAGTAAAGCGGCACAAGTTTATGCGCGCGGACTTTGAGCGGACCAACGGGGCGCTGCACTACTACCAGAGCATGGCCCACACTGTGGCGGGTGATTACTTGTTGCAGATCGAGTGTTTCGCGCCAAGCATCGAAGAGTTGAAACAGATAACGGATAGCCTGTTAAGAATGGAAGTTCAAGACGAAAAGGACGCTGCGCGCGGCAGGGCTGAATAGCGGAGACTGGGCTACTGGAAATTTTTTTGAAACGCGACGAATTGCTCGCGCAGCGTATTCAATTCCCTTCTTAATTCCATAATTTCCGCTTCGAGTTCGGCGACCCGGTCTTTGTCGTGCGAGATTTTTGCCGAACCTTGCGTCCGAGCGGGGTACTCGGTTGCTTCATGCTCTTTTGGCGCCATGTCGCCGGAGAGAAGATGCTTGTAACGCGACTCTTTCGTCCCCGGCTGCCGCGGGAGAATTTTCACGAGCGGCGGCTCGCGGCGCATCAGGAGATGCAGGGCGGAATGCACCGCTTCGAGGTCCTCGAAGGCGTACATTCGCTCGGCGCGGGTGCGAAGCTCGCCTGGCGTCTGCGGCCCGCGCAGCAGCAAGGCGCAGAGCACGGCAATCTCATGGCGGTGGAAATTGTAAAGTTCGTTGAGCCGGTGCTCGAATTTGGCGACCCGGGAATCGCCGGCGGCGGAGCGGACGAACGCCTGCTCGGCGAGCGAGCGCAGGGCCTGGCGCACCGCCTCTTCCTCAAGCGTCATCACCGGGTCGCGGTTGGATTTCTGGTTGCACGCGTTGACCAGCGCGTTCAGGGAGAGCGGGTAATACTCGGGCGTGGTGCTTTCTTTTTCGATCAGCGCGCCGAGGACGCGGGCTTCAATTTCGGACAGTTGCTGGGCCATTTCAAAATGATAGCAGGTGGATCGGGAGGGACGAAAATTCGGATGCGTGAGGGGTGAGAATGGCGGGGACCCGCGCGGACGAACGAGTTCTTTTTGGTTCGGGACCAGCCTTCCAGCTGGCGTTCGCGTTGGGTCGCGGACTGGCCGCCCGGTTGGGGTTCGCGCCAGAGGAAGAGCCCTCTGGCTTCGCTCAGAGCAAATCCTCCTTCGGAGGATTTGGTGCGGTCGAGTGGATTCGAACCACCACGGTATTGCTACCGCCAGCCCCTCAAGCTGGTGCGTCTGCCAGTTCCGCCACGACCGCACTGAGGTAAGGACTTCATTGTAGCCGCGCCGGGGCGAACCAGCAAGGCGCGAACTTGTTAGAACTTCCTGCTACTTGCCAGAACGGTCGGCCCCGGGAGGCCGTCCCCGCAAAAAGCGAATTGATTGGCCGCAACTTGGTTACGGCTTGGTGGGCGCCGCTGGAGCCGGCCGGGCAGGCGCAGGGGCCGAGGACTGCGGAGCCGCCGGAGGCGGGGTCGTCTTAGGCGCGGGCTTCGATACTTTCTCGAGGACCGAGCTGCCGCCCACCGTTCCGAGGCCGCGGTCCACCTTCACTACCATCGTCAGCGCGCAAACCATGAACATGATCGCGCACCAGGTAGTAGCTTGCGAAAGAATTGTCGCTGCGCCGCGCGGCCCAAACGCCGTCTGGCTGCCCGCACCGCCGAACGCGCCGGCAAGATCCGCCGCCTTGCCGCTCTGCAGCAGCACCACGATGATCAGCACAAGGCAGTTGAACACGAAAAAGGGCGTAAGCACGTAACCGCCCCACGAAAAGTGAAATCCGATGTAGATGATAAAGAACCCTATGAGCAGCGCGATCGTCCATTTCATCCAGCCTGGCATTTCCTGCACCTCAAACTTGTATGATCTCGTATTACCCGCGGTCCGGACCGAGCGTTCCTACCGTTGCCAGTCCTTCACGATGGTCGCAAACGACTTCGGATCGAGACTCGCTCCGCCAACCAGCACGCCGTCGATTTCCACCTGCGCCATCAATCCCTGAATGTTGTCGGGCTTGACGCTGCCGCCGTAGAGAATCCGGATGGCGGCCGCATGGCCGGCGCTGAACATCTCCGCCGCGCACTGCCGAACGAACCCGTGCACGGCCGCTGCAATTTCCGGGGTCGCCGTATGGCCCGTACCAATTGCCCAGACCGGTTCGTAAGCTACCAGAATACGGGAGAATTCCTCGGGGGTCAACGCGCCGACGCTGCCCTGAAATTGCGTCTGGCAGATGTTTTCGGTGCGGCCGGCTTGGCGGTCGGCCAGCATTTCCCCGATGCAGACAATGGGCGTCAGACCGGCGGCGAGGGCGGATTTGGTCTTTTTGAAGACCATTTCGTTCGTTTCGCCGAAGATATGCCGACGTTCGGAGTGGCCGATGATCGCGTAGCGGCAGCCCGCTTCCACCACCATGCCGGCGGAGATTTCTCCGGTGAAGGCGCCCTCCTTTTCCCAATAATGGTTTTGTGAGGAAATCGCGATGTGCGTGCCTTTGGTGGCCGCGGCCGCGGCCGGAATGTTGATGGACGGAGGAGCGATCACGATGTCGCAGTCTGTAACGCCCGCGACCGATGGATTGAACGCAGCGAAAAATGCGCGCGTTTCTGCCTGCGTCTTGAACATCTTCCAGTTGCCGGCAATGACGCGGCGTCGCTTGGATTGAGTCATTTGTCGGTCAGGGCCTCCACGCCCGGAAGTTTCCGCCCGCCAAGAAATTCAAGTGAGGCGCCGCCGCCTGTTGAAATGTGCGAG
This sequence comes from Acidobacteriota bacterium, assembly GCA_013289665.1. Lineage (GTDB taxonomy): Bacteria > Acidobacteriota > Terriglobia > Acidiferrales > UBA7541 > Acidiferrum. Next base: position 60,103 of record JABCZN010000015.1, read on the forward strand.
ATTTTGCCGGCGAGTCCCGACTGGTGAATCGCGGCCACCGAATCGCCGCCGCCGACGATGGATGTAGCGCCCGCAGTGGTTGCGTTGGCCACAGCTTGCGCTATGGCGAGAGTGCCCCTGGCAAACGCGGGCATCTCAAACACGCCCATCGGGCCGTTCCACACGACAGTTTTTGACCTGGCAATTTCCGCGGAGTACGCAGCAATCGTTTTCGGCCCGATGTCCAGCCCCATCTGATTGGCGGGAATCGCGGAAACTTCGACGATCTTTGTGGGTGCGTCGGCTTTGAATTCCGGGGTGACGACGTTGTCCAGCGGGAGCAACAGCTTGAAATTCTTCTGCTTCACATCCGCAAGAATCTTGCGGGCCAGGTCGAGCTTGTCTTCCTCCACCAGCGATTTGCCGATCGAAAGGCCTTGCGCCTTCAAAAAGGTATACGCCATGCCCCCGCCAATCAGCATGGCATCGGCAATTTTCATCAGGTTTTCGACCACTTCGATTTTGTCGCTGACTTTCGCGCCGCCGAGAATGGCGACAAACGGACGGGTGGGATTGCTGATTGCCTTGCCGATATAGGCGAGCTCTTTTTCCATCAGCAAACCGGCGGCGGATTGCTTTACGAATTTCGTGATGCCGACCACGCTGGCGTGCGCGCGGTGGGCCGATCCGAACGCATCAGAGACGAACACTCCGTCAGAGAGCGCCGCTAACTGCTTCGAAAAACCCTCGTCATTCATTTCTTCTTCGGGGTGGAATCGCACGTTTTCGAGCACCACTACGTCGCCGTCCTTGAGCGCCTTGCTCTTGGCTTCCGCGTCGGGGCCAACGCAGTCCAGGGCGAACGCAACCGGCTTGCCCAGAAGTTCCTCCAGCTTTTTCGCCGCCGGCTTAAGGGAATATTTTAGATCGGGCCCCCTCTTTGGCCGGCCAAGATGCGAAGCGAGCACGAGGCGCCCGCCTTTTTCGATGGCCAGATTCAACGTCGGCAGCGTCTCCCGAATGCGCGTGTCGTCGGTGACCACGCCGTCTTTGAGCGGCACATTGAAATCCACGCGAATGAAAACGCGCTTGCCGCGCAGGTCGAGGTCTTGAATCGTGAGTTTGGTCATGAATTCGTCCGTGCCGTCAGTATTCAGTCGTAAGCAATCGGCAATGGGATGAGAGCGATCAGAGATCAGATAACCGGAGGCAGTTCGCGCGCCATCCATTCTCGCTTTGGATCCGTGGTTCCTGTTATCTACCCGCTGTTATCTGCTATCCATTGCCAAACCAGGATTCGCCTGCAATTTTGCGATCGACCCAAGCTTTTCAAAACTTCGACGCGAGCAGCTTGATCAGGTCGCGGCAACGGCAGGAATAGCCCCACTCGTTGTCGTACCACGCCAGCACCTTCACGCAACGATCGCCCACCACCTTGGTATATTCGGCATCCACGATCGAGGAGTGCGAGTTGCCCTTGAAATCGCAGGAAACCAGCTCTTCCTCCGTATAACTCAAAATGCCCTTCAATGGGCCTTTCGCCGCCGCCTTGAGCGCCGCATTCACCGCATCCTTCGTCGCCGGCTTCTCGACGAAAACGGTCAAGTCCACGACGCTGACATTGGGCGTCGGCACGCGCATCGCGTAGCCGTCGAGCTTGCCCTTCAGCTCCGGGATCACCAGGTGCAGCGCCTTGGCCGCGCCGGTCGAACTTGGAATCATGTTGATGGCCGCGGCGCGCGCCCGGCGCAAATCCTTGTGCGGCAGATCAAGCAGTTTTTGGTCGTTCGTGTAGGAGTGGATCGTGGTCATGGTGCCGCTGTGAATCCCGAATGTTTCGTGCAAAACCTTGGCGACGGGCGCCAGGCAGTTCGTGGTGCAGGAAGCGTTCGAAATCACGTGGTGCTTCGCCGGATCGTAGGTCTTGTCGTTCACGCCGAGCACAAACGTGGCGTCGGGATCTTCCGCGGGCGCCGAAATAATCACTTTCTTCACTGGCGCGCGCAGGTGTTTCTTCGCTTCGGGCCCCTTGGTGAAGAGGCCGGTGGACTCGACGACGATATCCGCGCCGACGCTGGCCCAGTTAATCTCCGCCGGGTCCTTTACCTTGAAAACCTTGATGGCCTTGCCATCGATGCTGATCGTGTCGTCGGTGTGCGTGATGGTGTGCGGCAGATTCCCGAGCACGGAATCGTATTTCAAAAGGTGCGCGAGGGTTTTGGCATCCGTAATATCGTTGACGGCGACGAACTGAATCTCCTTGTCGTCGATCGCGGTGCGCACAATATTGCGACCGATGCGGCCAAAGCCGTTGATTCCTACCTTGATTGGCATACTTCCTCCGGTGCGGGTTTCTCGATTGCGGCGAGACATCAGGTTCAGAAGACGCCGCGGGTGGAACAGAAAATGCTAGGTGGAGCGGCAGCAAAAGTCAACGGAAGACGATATGCCTGCGTCAGAAAACGTTGATCCACGGCAAGGTCTGATCAGAAGCGAGAAGTCCGCCGAAGGCCCGAGTTCGTCCGCCTCGCCAGCCGCTCGAACTAAGCGAATCAATCCACCTTGCTCGTGTCCTGCAGCCTGATGCGCATCCGCGCCTCTTCGCCCAGGCTTTTCACCGCCAGCCGCGTCTCGCTCACCATAGTGAAACATCCGGCGCTCAGTCCGATAACTGCCGAGCCTCCGGTCACGACGGCCAGGAATGCTCCCAATTGAAACACAAGTCTTTGGCCGTAAAACGCCGCCATCGATCCCGCAACGGATATCAAGGCCGACGAAGCGAACAAACCGAGCGCCGCGTAAAACAGTCGGAGCGCCCGGAGAAGCATGTGGATGCGTATCTCAAGAGCGCGCAGTTGTGAAGTCCACTCCAGAAATGCCTCCGACGCCGGCTTGCTTGCGGCGATGTCGGAGGCCACCACGCGCGTGCGATCCACCACGCGGCCGAGGCGATTGCTGGTTCCAAGCGCCAGAACCGAGCAAGCGTTGGTAAGAATCGCGGGCGCCACAATGGCGGTGAGCACCGCGAACGGATTATTGGCCACGAATTGATATTGCATTTTGCTCCGCGTTACTGGGGGTATTGCTTGATGGAGCTTACTTTGTCGCCGCGGAAATGCACAAACACAGTCTTGTCCGGTGGGTGCCCGTATATCCAGTCTTCCGTGTCATAGCCCTCGGCGTCGCGTTCGCGAACTTTGCGGTCGGGTTTCCCGATTGCCGCGACCACCTCTTCCCGGTCCATTCCGAGAATCGGGTGGCGTTCGGTGATGGCCTTCTTCATTTCCGGCGGCAGCGTGTCAATCCAATGCACCGCAGCCGACCGTTCTCTGGTGAAATCGAGGAATGGAGAGAGAATATTTTTCAAGTCATCCGGCGAAAGATCGGGAATATTTTTCGGGAATTGGATGTACAGCGTGCCGCCGGCGCCGGGTTGGAACCCCGCCGGCCCCTGTTCCTGGCTCGTGGTGGTGGAGGTCTGCGGAACCTGGGACGGGCCGCCCACGCCGATTTGAATGCGATCCCGCCAGCTTTTCCTGGGGCGCCCGCCGCCGTTGACATCCACGATGATTGTGTGTTCGCGAAATTCGAGCTTGGTGATTTGTGCGTTGTCGCCCGTGTTGATGGCCGCGCCATGCGTGGAAACAACTCGATCGAGATTCTCCTGACTGAGCGGCTTATCGGTGTAGAGAACGAAGCCCTCTTTCCCGCCGGGGATGGGCTTGCGCACCCTGGCGAATTCGCCGGAAACGTAGCGGATCAGCGCCAGCTTGGAGGGTTCCGTTAGGGTCGAGTTCTTCGGCCCGGCCGGCTGTTGTGGACTACCGGATTGCGTGTCAGGGTCCCCGAAGAGCGGCGGCAAAACCCGAATGCTTTCTCCCGGGGAAAAATTTCCCGTGGAGTTTCGCGCCGGCGCCGGCACCAGTGGAAGCTTCGGCAAGTCCGCAGCCGCGAGCGCAAAGACCAGCAACAAACTGGGAAGCCAAATGGACATAGCGGACCGCACACCACCCCAGAGAGGACTTCGCTATTTTATGATGCCGCGAGCCACTTGAGTAGTGGTGCGGGGCAGAATTATTGGGAAACCACGGTGACACCCTGGCGGTCGATCTTCATCGGGAGCAGTTCCCCGCCGCACTCTTCCACGGCCCGCTCCACGCGTTCCCGCGCGTCCGGCTCGATCAGCAGAACCACGCAACCTCCGCCGCCGGCTCCGCAGACTTTTCCCGCCAGCGCGCCCTTGCGCCTGGCGCCGTTAATAATCGCGTCAATCGTTTTTGTCGAGATGGTCGGCAGGTTTCGCCGGCGGAAAGTCCATTCCGCGTGCATCAACCGGCCGGTCTGTTTCCAGTCGCCGCCCTCAAGGGCCACGCGCATTTTCTGGGCGATCTGGGAAATATGCTCGATATTATTCCTCACCGCTCGTTTCCCATCAATGTGGGCCTTGAAGACTTCCCAGTTGTTTATGCCTGATTGCCGCGGCTTGCCCGTGTAGCAAACCACCAGGCGGCGCTCCAATTCGTCGAGGTTCAGGCGCAGCTCGATGCGGCGCTCACCCCCCGGCAGCAACTCAATCGCGGCGGCGCCCCCAAATGCGGGCGGGTAGTGATCCTGTGTTCCGGTGGGCACGCGAATCACTATGCCCTCGGCGTCACGGCTGATGTGGATCCAATCGACCGTGCTCTTCCCTGCTCCGGTGAAGCGATCAAGGGCCGCGCAGATGGCCACGGCCATCGCACTGGAGCCGCCGATGCCGGCGCCCGCGGGAGCTTCCGAATTGGTGGTGAGGGTGAAGCCGCCTTCGGGCCGGAAGAACTTTACGATCTCGGCGAGCAGCGGAAGCCGATAGCGTTTTGCCCGGACGAGCGCCGCGAATGAGGGAAACGATTCGGAGCGGCTGGTGTCCAGCGAAACCAGCTTGATACGCGAGCGGCCTGCAGGATGCGTCTGGATTCTGCAGTGGGCGTAACGCGAGATTGCGGCGTTGAGCGTGACTGCGCCGGGATGGAAAAGGTACAGCGGCCAGATGTCCAGCGTGCCGCCGGCCAGGTCAACGCGTGTGGGTGCTTTCGATTCGATGCGCATGGTCGTGCCGGCTCGTGTAGTGGCCGATCTTCAGATCGGCAAGTTTCAGGACAATGCCATCCCAGACTAACGGAAGAGTGGCTTACTTGCCGCCGGCATTTGCGGCGCGGTTGCGAAGAAGTAGAGGCCCGGCTTCGCGGGCGGCCAGGGCTGGGTTGGGCTCGAAGCAGCGGCGGCAGCGGGCTTCGTAAGCGCTGCCGGCGCCGACGACGATGAGCTCTTCGCTCTCGACCAGGCGCTGGGTGTGGACGGCGGGGTTTCCGCAGCGCACGCAAATCGCCAGCAACTTGGTTATCTCTTCCGCGATGGCCAGCAGGCGCGGCATGGGCTCAAAAGGACGGCCGCGAAAATCGGTGTCCAGGCCGGCGACGATCACGCGCTTGCCCAGGTTCGCTAGTTTGGTGCAGACGTCCACCACTTCATCGCCGAGGAATTGCGCTTCATCAATGCCCACCACTTCGGTGCGCGGCTGCATTTTCTCGATAATTTCCGAGGCTTTGGTGACGTTGTCCGAGGGAATGCCCAGGCCGTTGTGCGAAACGATTTCATTGGCGGCGTAGCGCGAGTCAATGGACGGCTTGAAGATCTGCACGCGCTGTCGTGCAATTTCCGCCCTGCGCAGCCGCCGGATCAGCTCCTCGCTCTTGCCGGAAAACATCGGCCCAACAACGACTTCGATCCAACCCATGTTGCCCTTGACTATGTCCACGCAACGTCTCCTTGATCGGCCAAACCCGAACTCTTCACCCACTCGTGTAGCGGCCCCGACCGGGTGGAGGCCCAATCCTAATGGCCGGTCTTACGACTGGCCACTAGAAAACCTTTCCCGCAGCCTGAGCTGCCGGCTGGTACATCTTTGCATTGTAGAACGGCGCGAAGGCCGCAACCACTGCCAGGCGGAAGGACTCCTGGCGCGATACCAGATTCTCGGTCAGCACGCCCCAGGCGCCTTGGCCGTCGCGGATGCCAACTGCTCCCGCGAAGCGATCAATCGCCGCCGATAGCTCCGTGCCACGGGACAAGATTTCTTCCGCCAACGCTCCCGGAAGTTCGATGCTGCCCGAGCAGCCGAAATGGCCCCGCACACCGTCGGTAACGTGGGCCCAGCTTTCCAGAAAAACTCTCCGCGTGCCACTTTCGACGGCGACATCCAGGCCGCCTTCAAGTCCAACAAAGTAGTCGGCGCCATCGCCCAACCCGGCGAGCATTTTGTGGAGGGCTTCAGCTCGCTGGCGGGCGCCTTGCATCAGTTCTTCGCGGGAAGATGGAGTGTGGCTGACACCGCTCGCGACTTCGTGGCCCTGAATTTCGATGGCAGCGTGCGGAGAGAGCTTGTCGGCAAAACTGGCGATGGCTTCCTGGACCGCCTGAAGTTTGGGGCGGCGGGTGCTCCCGACAGCGATGCGACATGCATTCACCGAGATAGAGGCTCTCTCAGCGCAGTGTACTGGGAAAGAGTCGGAATTTGATCGCGAATTTGGCCTGGCTGAGGAAAACCCGAGGAAAATGGAAGGCTGGATGGCCGAACGCCTAACCCGCCACGGCGACCTCCACTTCATCGCCTTCTGCCAGTAGCGCCGCCAGAAACCGCTTGAAACACCGTAGTCCCGCGAATCGGCGGTCCAAATGATGTCCGGAGCATGCACCAAACGCGCTTTCGCCCTTGTGGCCTAGGCCACACGAAGCGGTCGAAGCCGCACAGGATGCGCCGTCCGCCGACCGAGTAACCAGGCTTACGCCTGTTTCTGCGGAAGCCGCTGCCGAACTGTCCCAAATTGCACAGTTTTTGCGGGGTGTCTTATCGCACTCTGGTCCAATGTTGAAAACCATGTCATCAAAGCTGGGCCTCTCTGTGCCCTGTCCTACCTGCGGTGTCGGTCCGGGGTTTCGCTGTTTATTGCACGCCGGCGGACCGCGCAACGCGTCGCACGTGGACCGCAGGGCTAGAGAGAATGATTCCGTTCAAACGAAGAAAATGCGCCGTCTTGGTGCGAAACTGACCATCAGGCGTCGAACAGTAACAGGGTCTTTCGGGGCTAGCCGATAGCGAAGTGTAGTGTCCCCCTCTCGGTTCCCCACCCTAATCTCTGGTCGGTCACGCGGAGCGAATCACCGCGACGGTGATTTGTGCCTTCCTAACGCCGGCGTGCCGATCAAGATCGCTGATTACGGCTCCCGGCGGATGTCCCGGCGCGTTCGCCCGGGAATGATCGCCCATGCGTGGCGGGATTCGTTGAACGGAGTGCTTGCCATGCTAATGAGGCAATAGAGCCCGCGTGGAGCTAGTGATGGGCAGTTAGTTGAGGCGGAAATGTAGCGCTCGGAAGTTCCGATGTCAGGACTTTATCGCTGGGGATTGGGCGAGGATGGCCAGAGAAAAACTTCTCAGGCATCTCTCGTCGTGCGGTATGCTTTTTGACCAGCTTCGACTGCGCCGACGATGCTGTCTTTCACGTCGTCCACTGTTTCCTGGGCCCGTCGAGACCATCGCTTGCCTGTGGATGCAACATCATCCAAGCCCTGCTTCGCAGTACGACTGATGTAGCTGCGTGTTTTCTTTCCCGAGGCAGGCGCAAAAAGCAATCCAACCAGCGCGCCGATTCCCACTCCCACGACAAATGTTGTGAACCTGTTCGACGAATTACGATGCTTCACAAGATCCGTCCTCGCCGGCGAGCTTAAACTTTCGTTGTACTCCCCCGACCGCTCGTGGCCATTGCTTGCAGTTTCATTCTGCTTGTCTGGCTTCATAATATTGTCCCCTTTAATGCGATCTATCCTCCGGCACATGGATCCGCGCCATCCCGGGTTAAGTCGTACCAGCCCTAAATTGCGCCCCGAAAAGCAAGAGCAACTCTGGATCAGACGAGTCCAAATCAGATCATAACGATGCTCAGCGGAAGCGTCTGTCCGGTTATGTACAGTTTCCTCGGATAGGCCAACTCCATCGGACCAGCTTTCAAGAAGCGATGAGCATTCCCGCGGCTGCGGCGGTCATGACGGCGAAGGTGGCCCAGCCCAAATAGCGGAGCGCGGCGGGGTTCACGCGATTGCCCATTACTTTGTGGCTGCTGGTTAGCAGGATTATCAAGAGGATCAGGGGCGGGGCGAGGATGCCGTTGATTACCGCGGACCAGAAGAGCATTTTGACGGCGTTGAGGCCGAGGTAATTCAGGACGAGACCGAGCGTCATCGCAACGGTCATGACTACGTAGAACTTGCGCGCGGTGCGGGGCTTGTCCGAGATGGAGCCGCGCCAGAGGGCTGCTTCCGTCACAGCGTAAGCGCAGGATCCGACAAGGACCGGCACACCCAGCATCCCGGTGCCAATCAAGCCGAGGGTGAAGAGAAAATAGGCGCCGTCGCCGGCTAGAGGACGCAAGGCTTCGGCGGCCTGGCGGGCGGTGGAGATGTCGGTTTGTCCGTGGGCGTGCAGAGTGGCGGCGGTGGTGAGAATGATGAAGTACATGATGAAGTTGGAGAAGAACATGCCGGCAATCGTGTCGTCGCGGGCGGTTCTTAACTCCCTGGTGGTCGCGCCCTTGCTCTGGGCGGGAGTGCGGCCCTTGGCCTTTTCTTCTTCGACTTCTTCAGCGGCCTGCCAGAAGAAAAGGTAGGGAGAAATCGTGGTGCCGAGGATGGCCACGAGGACCGCCAAAAATCCGCGAGACCACTCGAGGTGGGGCACAAACGTCACTATCAGAGCGTGCTTCCAATCGACGTGGGCGAACAACGAAGCCAAGACATACGCCAGCAACACCAACGTCAACCATTTGAAAATTTTTGCGATGCGCGCGTAGGAGGCCCAAAACAGGAGCCCGAGGATAGAGAGTGCATAGAACGGAATCCAGATCAGGGCCCGGACCCCGGTGATGAGTTGCGTCGCTTCGGCCATGCCGCCGAGATCGGCGCCGATGTTGATGATATTTGCGACGACGAGAATGGAGCAGGAAATCCAGAGCACCCAGCGCGGATAATGAATTCTGATGGCAGAGGCCAGGCCATGCCCCGTAGCCATGCCCAGCCGAGCGCACATGAGCTGGACTGCCACCATCAGGGGGAACGTCAGCAGGGCGATCCAGAGAGTGGCATATCCGTAGGCTGCGCCCGCCACGGAATAGGTGGAGATTCCCGAGGGATCATCGTCGGCGGCGCCCGTGATCAAGCCCGGCCCGAGGATCGCGAAGGAGCGCTTCAGAAGGTTGGAGCGCTTGCCGTTTTCGACATTTTTTTCAGGCGGATGTATGGTCGCCGTCATTTCGGTCGTAAGCGAAACCCTGCAACAGTCATGCTCATCGCGCTTGCGGGACAGCGTGCCGGTGAATTCTCCAATAGAGAAGAGGTACTTTCAATGGCGCCTGGCGGCCAAGGCAGCTTCCAGGCGCTCAAGGTGCAAAGGCCAGCCCGGGCCACCCTGTGCATTCACTCCAGAAAGGACATGGCCGCCATGGTTCGATCGATTCCAAGCGAAAGCGTAACGATGCTGATCTGAAGTGTCTGTCCGGTTGTGTACAGATGTGTGGACCCGATCGCTTTCACATCCTGGCTCCAGAGGAAACGGGCGACTCATTTTCGGACGAGCCGATCCGAATCGTCTCTCTTCGGAGGCTCGAGACGGACACTTAGTTGATCGCATGACTGGTTCTGTTTTTACCGGGCGGCGGGATTGGGGATATTCCCGTTCGAGCGGGAACCAGCGCTTTCTTCATGCCCCAGGAGACGCGCGGAGCAGACCACCCGGCGAAACAGTTGTTTGGTGCGACTTTCCGCTCAGGTCTATGTAGCTTTCTGGTGAGAAAGCCCTCGCGCGAGGGCGAGAGGAAGGGAGAGTTCTAGCTCGGTGCCGGCGTTGCGTTTGGTCCAGATGCGGAGGTGAGCGCCGATGTTTGCGGCTCGTTCGCGCATGACGGTCAGGCCCCAGTGGGATTGGCGGCCGGAGTGGAGAAGTTGGGGGTCGATGCCGGTGCCGTTGTCGCGAACGACGACGCGGAGCTTGCGGGAGGAATATTCGAGTTCGACTTCGATCTCCCTGGCCTGGGAATGACGCAGGGAGTTTAGCAGGGCTTCGCGGGTGATGAGGTAGATCTGGTGAAGGACGTCTGGATCCAGTGGTTTTGGGCGGCCCATCTTTCTGATTTGCAGGCGGGCGCGGTCGGCAGGAGTGAGTTCAACGAGGAAATCGGAGAGGGCCTGATCAAGAGTTGTGGATGGGCTTTCGGCCGAGCGAAGTCCTTGCAGGGTGGCGCGGCCTTGGGCGATTCCCTTCCCCATCAGCTTACGAACCCGGCGTAGGAGCGGCTTCGCTGGGGAATCAGGGGGCACCCACCCCTCGGCGACTTGGAGTTGCATCGAGGCGCTGAGGAGCCCCTGCAAAAGGGTGTCGTGGAGTTCGCGCGCGATGCGGGTTCGTTCGCGGCGGCGTTCTTCCTGACGAAGCATCAGTTCGCGGGTGGATGGGTGCTGATCGTAGCCAGTGAAATAGTTTAGGATTCGCCCGGCCAAAGGTTGAAGACCTGCAGTTTCCCGTGCCATGTTCGTTCCTCCAGGGTGCATTCGTTTTTCGGTTTCTTGGGTACCCGGAAATCGTGCGGGGATATTGCCTCGCGGAGGCGGACGGCGTCTTGGACGAATCTGGTCCGATTTGTACAATCTTGCTCCCCTTTTGGGAATCCGGGGTGTAGTTCCGTGCGGGCGCTTCCGCTCGATTTGGGGATAACGGCATTCGAATGAGGCGATTGCGTGGGACAGGATGCGGAAGCTAGCGCTCAAGGCCGCGGGCCAGGCTGGGGGACATGCCGGTCAGACGGCGGAAGTGGCGGTTGAGGTGGCTCTGGTCTGAGAAGCCGACGGCGAGGGCGATGTGCGAGAGCGGGAGTTGCGTGTCGCGGAGCATCTGCTCGACGTGGTCGAGGCGGCGGCGAAGGAGATAGCGGTGCGGGGGCATGCCGAGGGACTGCTGGAAGGCGCGCGCGAAGTGGTGCGGCGAGAGGCCGGCCATGGAGGAGAGCGCGTCGAGGCTGATTTTTTCGCTGATGTGCGACTCAATGAAATTGCAGATGCGGCTTTTCATGGTGGGGGAGAGGCCGCCTCGGCTGAGATCTGGCGCTTCTGGCATGGGCATGAAGCTCAACATACTCAGCCGGGGTTGCGAGTGAACGACGGCTTCCGGCCAGCTGCGGGAGAGATTCGATTTCGCGAGTGGCGGAGTGATGAGGGCGCGCCAGTGGATCCTCCCTTCTAGACGAGGGAGCAAAACGGGAATGTCCTGGCCGCCGCGCCGACGGAAGAGCAAAAGACTGAATTCGAAAAGAGCTGAGAGTGGCTTGCCGGCGGCGAGAGTTTGCTCATCGAGAGCGAATGTCTGGCGCGCGACTCGGTCGGCGCCAATGATGCGTTGCTGTTCATCCACGGCGAGAAGCATGGCGGGTGCGGTGTCGTCGGACGGCAGGGCGGCGATGATCCATTCGTGGCGAAAGAGTTCGCGGAAGAGTCGCTCTTCGACGGCCCGGGCGGAGGCGATGGTGGCGGCGAGAGCCAACTGCTGGGGACGATCGGGACTCTCGGTAGCGACGGCGGAGACGTCCAAAACGCCTGCGAGTTTGCCGAGGGCATCGAAGATTGGAGCGCCGGCGCAGGTGAGCTTGCTGTGGCGAGACCGATAGTGCTGGCCGCAATGCACGAGGAGAGGGCGTTGCTCGGTGATGCAGGTGCCGATGCCGTTGGTGCCTTCAATCTGCTCGGACCAGACGCCGCCAAGCCAGATGCCCCAACGCTTGAAATCCTCGGACCGGGATTCATCGCCCCGATGGTGGATGGCGACTCCAGTGTTGTTGCAGAAGAGAACCACGTAGCCTTGCTGGCGGACGATCGCGTAGAGACGGTCGATCTCTTCTCTTGCCTGGGCGATGATGTCGGCGACGGGTTCCTTGGAGGCTTTTAGTTCGCTTTGGGTGACGACGTTTGGCGCGGAGGGGTCTTTGGGGTCGACGTGATAGTCGGCGAGGCAGCGGTGCCAAGAGTCGGATATTTCGTCGACGGCGGACACCGATTGTGAGTCTGGCAGCTCGGGCTCGATTCGCTTGACGGTCGGCGGGTCTTCGCGGCTGGGGCTGAACTGAGTTGTGAGTTCCGGGGGCACGTCACCCTCCAGCATCCAGTTAGTTCCGGGCCTGTTTGGCCTTGCGCGGCTATCCTCTTCCGCGGTGAGGCGGCCAGTGTAACAGGCGCGAACTGGGGCAACAACCACGGTTCAACCGCAAAGCAGCCCGCCCTGAGCGGAGTCGAAGGGTTAGGAGTCATCAATCACTAGCGCACTCCCTCCGCCCACGCACAGGCCAAAGGGCGAAGAGGGCTTGACGGGAGACGAATCGGGGGCCTATGGTTTGCCTGGCGGCTGGAAATGCAATCATGGGGGCGGAGGTGGGCGAAAAGAGTCGCGCAGTAAGAAATGGATTGAACCCTCCAGACCGTTCCCAATTTCCCGAGCCACGTGCGAGCCCGAACTTTCCGAAGCTGCGAGCAACCGCTCCGAAGTCAGACCAAGCGCGAAAGGAGAATTGCGATGAAGCGACCCGGGGCCTGGCCAGTCACATTTCCGATTGTGATTGGTCTTGTTTGGATTGCGGCAATGCTGCTTGCATCTTGCGCGAAGCCCTACCACGAAGAGAACGAAAGCTACGTCTTTGTGGCCACGAATATCAACCTGCCGTACTGGCAGGAGGCGAACGCGGGGTTTATGGACGCGGCGAAGGCGCTGGGGGTGAGAGCAGAGCTGGTTGGTCCGGCCGGATACCAGCCGAATGCGGAGCTATTGGAATTCCGGGAGGTGGTGGGAAAGCATCCCGCCGGAATCTGCCTGTCCGCCGGGAAACCGGAGATCTTCCAGGCGGACATTGACCAGGCCATCGCCCAGGGCATCCCGGTGATCTGCGTGGACGCGGATGTGCCGGACTCGAAGCGCATGCAGTACATCGGAACAGATAACTTCAAAGCGGGCAGAGAGAGCCTGAAGCAGATGGCGGCAATCGTCGGCCGCGGCGGCAACATTGCGGTGATTACGATTTCCGGACAGCGCAACCTGGATGACCGTGTGGCAGGCATCGCCGACGCGCTGAAGAATTTTCCCAAGATGCATCTGGCAAAGATATTGGACGACCAGGGAGATGCGCGGACCGCGTTTGACCAGACTTCGGATTTGATCCAGAAGAAGGAAAAGATAGATGGAATTATTTCCGTGGAGGCGACCGGGGGTTCAGGCGCTGCGGGAGCGCTGCATCGCTTCAGCCTGGAAGGCAAGCTGCCGATCGTGGCGTTTGATGGCGATCCGGAAACGCTGGACTGGATCGACCGGGGCGCGATTGCGGCAACCGTGACGCAGAAGCCGTACGTGATGAGTTACTACGGGCTGAAGTTCCTGGACGACCTGCACCACAATGCGGTGCACCAGTTCAAAGACTGGCGGACGGCGCTGGCGCCGCCGGTGCCTACGTTCGTGGATACCGGCACGCTGATCGTGGACAAAAACAATATCAAGCTTTATCGCGAAGCGCTCTCCGCACATCCCAAGCCGATGTAGAGAACGCTCTATCCGCAGGCGGCCTTCGAGAAGTAGGAAGCGAAAACGCGCCGCCGCGGGCCTGAAGTCCCGCTCGTTAGAACTCACTATCAGAAGCGCGGCTTCGCGAATCCCCGAAGGCATCCACGCCGATTGCGCCGCCTAGCTCCCTCACTTCTTGCACTGGCCGTTACATCCTCCCGGACGACTTGATCGCCGCTTGAAGCATGGGCTTCGCCCATGGCGGCACAAGGGATAGCTCAGCTGAACTGAACTCACGATCTTGCCCCATTTCATGTGCAGCAGCCGTCTAGGTGAGGGAGCTTGCCATTTTTGTGGATCACCTTCTTCGGTGTTGTCAAAAACCCTGAGCTCGGCCAGGTGGGGCAGGAGTTCAATCACTTCCATTCCCGCAGAGCTCGCCTTTTCAAGCAAGGAAGCCATCGTATTTCCGCCGAGCGTGGTCTCAAAGGCAAAGTCCATACGCTCGTTGATGGCTCTTTCAAGTAGTCGGCGGCCTTCCTGCCAAGCCAATCCGTTTGCTTCTTCCTGGCCGATTTCAGGGAGCTTCAAGAGGAACTCGCGCGCGGCCGTGTCCGGACTATAGATAGTCAAAATAGACCCGGAGACCGCGAGAATAGCGGTAGCCGATTTTTGCGGGTGCTGAAATTCCATACCCGTACCATGCTGCACACAGTCAGGTGCCGGGACTTCTCGCGTCTCGTTCTCTGTGGTTTCCAAAGTGACACAGCTCGTCACAGCGAGCACCGATCTCAGACGACGAGAGAGTAGGCCGTGCTTCTTCCCCCGGCTTTTTCCTGTTTGAGAATACCTTTGCCGATTAAGTCTTGGATGTCTCGCAAAGCTGTATCGTGCGAACTCTTTGTGAGTTTCGCCCACTTTTCGGTTGTCAACTTTCCCTCAAAACCATCCAACAACAGATTCACTATCTTTTTCTGTCGGTCGCTGACCACGATTGATTCTTGCTTGACTCGCCGCCAGAATGCATCCTTTTCCAAGACGCTGCCTGTCAGCATGTTTGCTTTTTCAATTGCGCGACTAAGGCAGCCTAGAAACCAATTCAACCAATCGGTTACGTCCATTCCGCCCTTCTGTGTATTTTCAAGAATCTGGTAGTAGCTCCGTCGCTCTTCGCGGATTTGGGAGGACATGCTGTAGAAGCGCTGTGCGCTGTTCTCCAATCGAGCCAGAGACATTTCCGTGACGGCGCGCGCGATTCTTCCATTACCATCTGCGAACGGATGAATCGTTACGAAGTAGAGATGCGCTAACCCAGCCTTGATGAGAGGCTCGATTTCTTCGCCACTGTTGAACCAATTGAGGAATGCGGCCATTTCTGGTCCGACACGTTCCGCAACCGGGGCCTCAAAATGAACCTTCTCATTTCCTTCCCCTCCGGAGACAACCTGCATTCCTCCCTCGCGCCATGCCGCAGTTCGAATCTTGTAAATTCCGCTGCGCCCGCTCGGAAACAATGCTCCATTCCATCCGAATAACCTCTCGTCCGTTAGCGGTGCCGCATATTTCTGCGTAGCATCCAGCATCATTTCGACGATACCTTCAATATTGCGATCCCCCGAAGGGGCACCGGCGACGCTCAGGCCCATTCGACGTGCTATGGATGAACGCACGCTCTCTGGATTGAGCACAGCTCCCTCGATCGCAGAAGATTTGACTGTTTCTTCGGTGAGAGCGGCAAGCGTTGCTTCTTTTTGAAGCGGGTAACCTAACACGCGCATCTTTCCAAGAAGCAAGCCTTGCTGATAGCGCGCGACGGATAGAGGAGCAAAGAGGCTGTCCACTTGCCAAGTGAAGTGTGGCCATCCCTCTGTTTCGTGAATGTAACTCATAATCTACGCGTATTCTACGCGTTATTCTACGCATCAGTCAAGGATAATCTACGCGCATTCTACGCATCAATCAACGCATGCCGACTGGCCCCAGGAAACGGCGGAGGTTATGTTTGGACCCACGCAGTGGATGCCCTAAGGAGCGGAAACTCGGAGGCAGTGCGTCCTGTAGGAGCCCTGCCGGGTCCGTTTTTCCTGGAGTCCCAAAAATCTGAAAACGCTTGAACTGAGAACTGAAGGCAGCGGGCTCGCATCAAGCCATAGTTGGAAAATGAGTGGAAAACGAAATCCCGCTCATAATAGGGCAAGGGTTGCCGTTTTGCGGGAAGCCCCACTGCTCCCGCCTCCTAATCGCCGTAGCGTCTCAGGTACTCTCCGGGAGGCAAGACAAGAATGGCCTCGACCCTCTTGCCGAAGTAGGATCCAAAGTGCCGAAGGTCCCCAGTCAAGAGATGTGTAGCACGAGCTTCGATGGCAGCCAATAGGATCGGTACGTCCTTCTCTGGCAACGAGATCCCTTCCGGAAGTTCGTGCTTACCCGCATCGAAGAGTTGAACCTTTCCGGCCAGCCTCACTAGCCGGGTTCGTTGAACTTCATTATTAAGATTAATTCTCGCTTCTTCCAGCGCATAGCGAGAGCTACACAAGACAACTTCTCCAAGTTCCCAGAGCTTAAGAAGTCCTGTATCGGATCGGTATGCTGCCGAAAATAAAACATTAGCATCGAGGAACAAGCGGGCCATTTATGCAGGCCGTCGATGGGGAATCGAATCCGGGTCTATACCGAGCTTCTGGACTTCTGTCCGTGCCTTGCGGTAATCCCTAACATTGGTCGCATTGGAGAGAAGAAACTCCGCTTTGCGCTCGGGGGTGTACTTTTCAATCGGGATCACAACGGCAGGACGAATTAGAATACCGTCTTCTCGTTCCTCCGCGGTGACGACGGTACCCTCTTCAATGCCGAAACGCCTTCGCAATTTGGCGGGGACCACGATTGCGCCTCTCTTCCCCACTTTCGCCGATTCCATCCTTATACCTCCGATCCCAATAGTGCCCGAATGTCAGTATGCCCGATAGTCAGGCATAGGTCAATTCGTTTGTCCCGGATGGGTTCGCGACTTAGCGGTGGAGATCATGCGGCCCCGAAGCGGTTCTGCCAGTATTGTTCGAACCACCCACGGAGGCGGTTTGCGAAAGGGCGAGGATGGCATTGGCGTTGCGCAGAGTCCAGAACGTATCGCACTGTTTGAGTCGTGATCCGATGATGGTCCTGCACCCAGCTTCGATCACGCCAGAATCGATGAAGAGGTGTTGTTTCCGAAAGATGGGCGGCGCATGCCTGCGGACGTTATACGAAAAGTATTTCCGCTTCGATGCGGATCCACCGGCAGCGCAGGTTGGCCGGATTCAGTGCGCGAAATAGAGAGGCATCGGCGCGAGTCATTCCCTTTTCGGTCTCGCCCAGTCAAGAGGCCGCGGGCGCGAGGCTCAGCAATCTGACTACCGAACTTACGCGCGGCAAGCCTCATCATGTCCTGCGTGAGTTCGACGTTCTAGACCGTCGGTGCTCTCGAGGCCTAGTTCGGGTATTCTCAGAGAGACAGCACATCACGCGGACAGCTTTTCAAAAACTCGCTGCCGCCTGTCTAGAAAAGGCGAAAAACAGAACAGATGGAGACGCTCGATCGAATCACGACTGATCCTGCGCGAATGAACGGCGAGCCCTGCATCCGGAACCTCCGTCTTACCATCCGTCGAGTCCGCCCACGTCGCGGAAAAAGGTTCGCATCAATTTGAACGATCTCTCCAAACAGGACTCCTACATGATTCGCAGATGTTGTGGGTCTTTGGCTTCGAGCCACAGCGTTGGGGAAAAACGAGCTGGCGGGTGCCTTCGAGTAGCCTGTCGGAATCGAACGAACAGCTGAACCCCGCCGAGGTTCAGTAGCAATTCATAACGATGTTCTCGAGATAACCTAAGATGAATGGACGATCGGGACTTAGCCAATTCTCGTCGGCCTTGGTGGGAAGTGGAATATCGCCGGATCGGGTGCAAGAGCCATCAGTTAACGGTCAATTGGAAAATAGGAAGAACGGGGCCTTTAGTGGAAACCCTTTGGAAGATGGAGCGGCCTATCGGAATCGAACCGACACCTGAACCTTGGCAAGGTTCGAGAAGTTAAATCTAATGCGCTGGAACGGCGGCACTTAGCAATTTTTGGCAGGGCCTTAATTGGAAAATGATGGAAAATGAAACGAAGAGAGAATTTTCGCGGTCTCGCGAAAGCTATAGATTCGGTTCGCCAGCTAGTGGTTGGGAGGCTCATTATGCGGGCCCGGATTCTTATTGAAAATCTCAAACTGATCGCCCCAGGACGCGACAAACTTTCCTACAGCCCATTGTGCCATCACAGCTTTTTCCCCAGAGAGTAGTGGCGAGCGCGCGAGCGGCTTGCCGATCCCACTCTCCATCACCGGACAAACCAGAAGTTCATCATTTGTCAGGACAATCAGCAGCCCCCACGTCGGCGCCCCAAACGCGTCGGTCGCTCCAGGAAACGCCTTGGCAACTTGATTCCACGTTACCGGCAGCTCATCAAACCCAGCGATCTTTGCCGGCACGCGGACCGACGTCTGAAACGCCGGCAATTTGCCCGAGCACTTTAGCTCGCCCCAACTTCCCCATCCTTTCACCGTCCAATGTCCCTCGGTCCGCGCGGCCACCCAATTCATGTACGGCACTTCGAGTTGGCAGTTCCCCTGCATGGACACCGGCGTTCCCTCAATCAGACCCCGCGGCTTTTCCGCCTTGTCGCCCAGAGCCTGCCTTCCCGCCGCTCCCACTACCGTCGAGATGTCGACAGGCTCCCTGAAATCGTGATCGTCCATTTTGTACATATAAAGAGCGCTTAGCTGCCCATCTTCCGTTTTCCCCACTCCGATGTAATCCCCGGAAATAAACTCAATCGGATGCGCGCTGACTGTCCCCTCGGCAATTCCCTTCGCTTCCTCTTCCGTCAACGCGCGAGGCTGAACCGTCTGCCCCAATGGAACGCTCCAGACAAACTCCTCTTTCTTGTCGTCTCGCGAGCCCAGCGTAGAACCAACCTGCCAAAATCCATCTCGCCGCGGAACCAACAGATTCGGCGCTTCTTCTATCTTCACGCTCCCGCCAGCACGCGTAATCCAAAGCGTTCGGTAGACTCCATACATAAAACCCCGATAGTTTTTCGCCGTTCCCCCGCCAAGCCGCAGCCCGAGCAATAAACCCACATCCTTCGCAGGCAGCACTTCCGTATGCTGTGGCGCGGTCAGAATCGGCGGCGCAGGTTCCGGCTCGTAGTGCTCATTGACCAAGTGAAGCCGATGCGTCGCACCTTTGTATTTCAGCCATTGATCGTCCACCCAGCCCTTCGTCACAATATCCAATCGCCCGCCGTCCTTCGCCGGCGCCAATTCCACTTTCTTGGCCAGGATTGGGCACGCGCGATCCTCGGAGTAGCCCATATATTGCGAACAAAATTTCCCGCGCGTCAGCTCGTTCCCTTCCCGGTCAAAGGCAACAGCGCCTCCCTGATAGGCGTAGTCGTCCTCGTCATTCCATTGTTTAATTTCATCCCCATTCGGCGGCCATACGACAATCTCCTCGAACGCATCTCCATTCAAGCCCTTATAAGAAATCCAGTCGCTCGGCGCATATAGCAGCGGTGAATCCCATTTCATCTCATAACTGCCATTCTTGATTTCGCCGTAAATCAGCCTGGTCACATTGCTGAAGTAGATCGGCTTCAGCTCGCTGTCGTCTTCACACGGACTCGCGCGCAGCGCCGCGATCACCGATTCTGGCCCCGCCTTGCCCAACTGCCGCGCTTCCAATTCCAACTCGACGAGAATCTCTTCCTTCGTTGTCGTGCAATCGGCTTCCGGCGAATTGCCTATGGACCAAAGGACTTCCACACCTCGCGTACCGCGCAAAATCGCGGCTGCAATTCTTTGCAGCTCCGGTTCCGTCATTTGCCGCGATCCTGTGCTTTGTCTCTGGCTTATTTTGAGATGGATCGGGAGCTTTTTAAATTTGTAGTCATAAAGAATGTTGGGCTGTCGCTGGGGTGACTGGCCTGTTTGGACCAGGAAAGCGAATCGTCCGTCTTCGAAGACGGAAATCGCCTCATTTTTCTGCAGTGCCGCAATAAACTCGTCGCGCCCCGCCGGACAAGCGACTTTGGGCGCGTTGCTCGAGTCTATCCGTCCAAAGAAGATTCCCTGCCACAGCACGGTTTTCCCCAGCACCTTTTGCGCGCACAACAGAAACTCCTGTCGCGGAGACATCCCACGACGCTGAATCTGTCCGAAAGTGGAGCAAGCAGCCGCAAGCGAGAACGCTAAGACAGTCAGTGCACGGGACGTTCTCATAGTGATCGCTCGATTGGACAGCATCTAATCAACTCGCTATCTCGAATTATTAGTGTTCTGGGTGGACAGTGAGCTGCAGTAGTTTCTTCGTAGGTTGCGAACCAATTGATATTTCCGCAAGCTCCGTCCATTCACCACGCTCGTTTATGCGCAACACAGAATTGGTCTTGATCTCTCCCAGGGCAAAACCCCACGTCAACCCCTTGCCCTCCTCTAGGAGTTTCGTCTGGGTTTCAAGAAAACGACCATCATTGAATGCCCGCAGGCGGTACCTTCCGCTTTCGTCATCAAACGAGACTATTCCATAAGCCTGAAGCAAGGGTTGGCCGCCCAATTTTGTCCGACCGACTCCCTCGATCACAAGGATCAAGCCGTCGAGTTTGTACTGTGCCTCCTCGGTCTGAAGCAATTCCGCCGACTCATCGGGCCCACGCAACAGGCGCGCCTCACCGACCCATTTGCCGACCAAAAAGTCGAGCTTCTTCATTGCGTCACGTTGCGCTTCCAGGTTCGGAACTCTTGGTAGCTGAGGCATTAGGCGACCAATGCTAACATTCAGGGCATAACTTCACTTCTCCGGTTATCGCTTACCGGGACTTAGATGGCTATCGACCGCAACCACCTTGTGAAACAGCTGCTGGGTTGATTGTAAAATTGACCGATTCCACGTTGTATGACTCGTCCAGCGAGATTTCCGCACGATTTCCATTCTGGGCCCGGACCGCTACTTTCCAGAGTTTCCCTTCGCGCTTCAGGTTTTCGATGCGAGGTGGCATATCGATGTCTGTCATGCACTGCATCAAGAACCCTTTGGGCATATTCCGCAAATAATCAACGGCTTTGGACTTCTCTAATCTGTAATCAGGAAGCGGCTTTTTCTCGAAGAAGTGGAGCAGAGCATTTTGCGCTTGGCCAAGGGTGTGGTAGCGGTCGGCACTTTCTGAGACCACAAGCGGCTTAGGGATGGTTGTGTGGAATATTCTCAGTCGGTCGTTAGAGAGATAGATCGTCGAGACATTGGCGAACGTCTGCGCTTCCGACTCAGAGTTGGTGTTGTAGTTGTCGTACAGCTCGAAGCATTCCCAGTAAAAAAGCTTGGTTTGCGAATCGTATAGCATGCGGGCGATAAATTTCCGGGTCTTCCCGGCAGGATCGGTGACTTGGACCCTGAACGAGCGAAACTTGATCGAGCCCTTCTGGTTGTCGCGGATAAGATCAAGCGTTCGTGTGTAAGTCGAGTCCTTTTCAACATGCACGCGTGTACCTTGTGCATTCGCGTTTGAGCGAGCTAAGAGCAGAAGGGAGAGCGAAGCAATTGCGAGGGGTTTCAGCTTGCGAAAGATGACCTGCGTCGGCCTGTGAAACGCAGATTGGGCCAAAGTCATTTGACTTCGGTCTACTCTGAATGTCTCCTGATGTTCCTCGGTGACACTTCTTTGTAACCAACTCCGAAACCGGTCAAGAATTAACGCACGTTTATCAGACATGTGGATTGTTTCCGAATACCCCATCACTCGACCGCGCGGTGGCCTGCTCCTCCCATCGTTGAGCGTTCACGCCCTTCACGATGAGCCATAGCATCAGCGATAGTTCCGCGACGAACCCGAGAACCTTAAGGTAGGTGGATAGATGGTTTGCGAGCGGCGACAGAAAGATCAGCCAACCCAAACCGGCAAACACCATCAGTACGCCCAGAATTCGAGGCAGGAAGGTGGACCTGAAAATGAGGTAGCCAAGCAGCAGGCAATAGGGCCCGAAAAATACCAGGGAGTTGATTTTGTAGGGAGCGAGATGAAAGAGGCTAAGAACATCATTAGCGCATCCCAGGAGGCTGAAGAGCGCCGCCAGCAAAGAGAGGTTTCTGTTCACCGGCTTAAACAGATAGTAGAAGAGCAGCGCCAGAGCGATGTAGAACGCCTGCGCGATGAGGTTAACGGCGTCATATAAAACAGGCCGACCCTTGCCAACGAAGACCTCGCCGGATATTGCCGTCAGAAAGTAAAGTAAATAGACCACACCAGTAAGCCTGGCCCGGGGACCCGGCGACGCTTCTGCAATCCGTTCCATCATCTACATAGCCTCCGATTCGTCGTGGTGCGTGGCGTCAGAAATGTTTCACTTGGTGCGCTTCAGATCGAGTACCTCGCCCATCCGTTTGCCGTCGGCCATCTCGAACTCCCAGAGTTCGGTGTGATGGTCCGAATCGATTAGGTTGAAGACGACGTGCTGCATGTGTCCCATCTGCGAACTCTGAAGGTTCGTAGCGTCGAGGAAATTGAAAGTGATGGTCTTGCCGTCGGGCGAAGTCGTTCCGACCATGCGAGGCTGATTCCCTGCATCGCAATAATGGTTCAGGATCAAGCGATCCCCGTCGAGATGAAACATGGTGATCGGATCTTGGGGTCCTCCGCCGCCCGTCATCTCATGCATGAGCGCGGAACCCATGGAAGTCACGCGAAGCGAGACTAGGAAGGACTTGCCGCCCATGGTGCCTTCCCAGGAACCCGCCAGAGTTTTCAGTTTGTCGAAAGACCTTTGCGCATCGGACTGGGCAAAAGCCACAGCGGACAGTGAGATCAGAACAACGCACAGCATAAAACGAAGGGACTTCATGATTCATTCTCCTTCCGTCGGGATCTCCCTTTGGGGAGCAGCCACCGAACGGTTGTTGGCAGTCATAAAGATAAACAGCGCGCCGCGCGCATAATGGTTCCGAAAACCGTAGACTCCCGCAAGCAAAAACCGACCAAAGACTTATTGTTCCAGCCCGTACTTTTTCTTCAGAAGTTCCACCTTGTCGCGCTGCCTGTATTCCTCATACGAGTACGATCGTGCCGCCTGGAAATCGTGATTGTTGATGGCGTGCACCATGGCGTTCATCAGAAACGTCACACGCTCCTGCGCTTGGGCGACTTCCAATGGTAGCGAGGTTTGGCGGTAGTTCATGCCGGCTGCGGCGAACCACAATTCGTAGGGAACGCCGGCTGGGCGCATTTTTCGCAAGTCCGGGAGGGCGCGGCCGCGAGTGGAAGTGTCAGTAGTGAGCTTCGCGATCCACTCCGCTGGCATTCTAATGATCAGACCTGCCAATTCCGCGATCACAAAGCGAACGAAAGGAGCCCGTCCCTGGATTCGGTGCTCATTGCACCCCTGCTGGAAGGCAATGATCATCTCACCTGCAAATAGAGCCGAGTAATCGTTCGGATATAGATAGAGAAGGACGGCAAAAACTCGCTGGGCGCTCACTCTAGACCTCCCTCGTCTTCAGACGCGAGCTTGCCGCTCTTGTGAGTTGCTTCATTCGATCCAGCTCAAGTTGCAGTTGTTTCCTTCCAAACGACGTAAGCCTGTAGGCCTGCTTCTCGCGGGACGTGTCACTTTGTTGGAAGCGCTCGATCCATGCTTCCTCAAGCAGTCTCCGTAATGCACCGTAAAGCGTTCCGGTTCTCAACCGAACGCGACCGCCACTGAGAGCTTCGATATCCTTCATGAGGGCATAACCATGCCGAGGCTCATCGGCCAGGCTTAGCAGAATGAAGACAACCGGCTCGGTTAGAGGTTTCGTCTTTGTCACGTCAGGTTGTTTCTCGACATGTCGCATTGCTACCTATTATGCCGCATATTTGAATGGCCGTCAAGCCGCTCGTTTGTTTGATGCCCAGCGAACTGCCGCCAGCTTGTCCTTCGCGGAATTTCTTGGCAGACGTCTCTGAAATCCTGGCCTTCACTTCGTCGTATACGCCGTAGACTTATATGGTATACGCTGTATACGTGATTGCCCATACTACGGCATCGCGAATCGCAGCTGCCGCCCACCGCCTGCTGGATAAGGAGGGGACGGAGGCGGTTACCATGCGTCGGGTAGCCACGGCCGTAGGTGTCACTCCCATGGCAATCTACCGCCATTATCCAAACCGGGCGAGTCTTCTAAATACTTTGGCGGACGAAGGTTTCGAGGAGTTGGCTGATCGGCTGGCCTTCAAAACGTTCTCCGGCGGCGTTGAAGAGCGGCTCACGAGAATGATGGAGATATACCTACAGCACGCCCTTCAGAAACCGCGACTCTTCGAGCTCATGTTTCTCAAACCGCGCGCAGGTGCACGCGCCTACCCATGGGACTTTAAGGCTCGCCGTTCCCCTACCGCCAACTTGTTAGAGGAAGTGGTGCAGAGTGGCATGGACAGCGGCTATTTCCGCAAGGGCGATGCGTGGGAGATCGTCTTCGAGATGGGCGCCTTGTCCCACGGCCTTCTCCTGCTCTATCTAGGCGGGCGAATAGCAGTACCTCGCGCTCACTTTCGCGCATTCTACCGGCGATCTTTCAGGAGATTCATACATGGCATTCGCAAATGACGATCGGCGCAACGTTGACGCGCTCTTTGTGGTGTTCGGCAAGAATCCACACACTTGGCGAACGAAAAGAGGTCCACTGGTGAAGGAAATGAGAATCAGTTCAGCGCTTGAAGCATCTCTCTATCCCTTTGTTGCTGCGGTGTATCCATTGTTCCGCCAACAAATGTGGGGGGCGGTAGTAATACGCATTGCGCGTTTAGCCGCGGCTTGTTCTCTCGTGCTGTTCTTTCTGATACCCGGAGCGCTCGGGCATGCTCCCCAAGAGGCACCGCAGTCGGCTGCAGCACCGTCGGCCGTTGACTCGGAATACGGCAAGCTTGAGAAGTTGCTTTCTTTCGTGCGGGCCCGCAACGCGGAACAGTATGCAATTTTGTCTCCCAAGGGCATTGACGAAGGAAGCTTTGTGAAAATTGGGAGCATTGATCAGTGGATTACGATTCGTGGGCAGGATCGTGATAATCCTGTGATGTTGTTCTTGCACGGCGGGCCTGGTGACGTAACCAACCCTTGGTCATTCGCTTTGTTTGCGCCATGGGAGAAACACTTCATCGTGGTGCAATGGGATGAGAGGGGCGCCGGCAGAACCCTGAGAAAAAGCGGCCCAGCCGTTGCCTCGACGATCACTGTGGATCGCATGGTGCAAGACGGTATCGAGCTGGCGGAATATCTACGCAAACACCTCGGCAAGGAAAAGATCATCATCCTAGGCCATTCGTTCGGCTCAATCCTAGGTACACGCATGGCCAGAGCAAGGCCCGAACTCTTCTATGCTTATGTGGGCACCGGGCAGGTCGCGGATGGCACCAAAAACAATTCCGCCACTTACGATGCGCTGCTGCAAAAGGCGAAGGCCACAGGCGATCAGCGGGCCATGGACGAACTGAGCCGCGTGGGTCCCCCGCCCTGGAACTCCGGCGAAGGATACCGCGTGCAGCACAAGTGGGCAAACGCGTTCGAGAACGCAGATCAGTTCCTAGACGCGACCATCGGCCTTACGCTGGTGGCCCCCGGCAATTCTGTGCAAGACCTCAATGACTCCGCTGACGGCCAGTTATTAAGTGGCGACCGTTTGTGGCCGCAGACTAATGCAATTCGGCCGGCGGACCTCGGCCTTGAATTCTCCCTTCCGTTTTTTGTTTTCCAGGGCGAAGAGGATTTCACAACTTCAACCGCGCTCGCTCGCCAATACCTGGAATCGATCAAGGCACTTCACAAACAGTTTGTGGCGATCAAAGGCGGCGGGCACTTTGCGGTGTTCATGCGCTCCGATCAATTTCTGGAAGAGCTTGTTGCACGAGTGCGCCCGCTGGCTATAGGGCACTGAACTTGAGGGTTGCGCGAGTGGTCAAATCGCGAAAGAGGTCAGCGAAAGAACTGCCATCTATTGCTTGGGGATGCGCCGCGGTGAAAAAATCCTCGGGCCTGAGGAGCCTCTCCCGCATTGACTTGGAAAAAACGGACCACGAGTCGGTCACGTAACCTCTTTAGAATCTTGAACTGGGCTCTCGGACACGAACCAACATCTGAACCCTAGCGAGGTTCAGTAGCAATTCATAACGATGTTCTCGAGATAACCTAAGATGAATGGACGATCGGGACTTAGCCAATTCTCGTCGGCCTTGGTGGGAAGTGGAATATCGCCGGATCGGGTGCAAGAGCCATCAGTTAACGGTCAATTGGAAAATAGGAAGAACGGGGCCTTTAGTGGAAACCCTTTGGAAGATGGAGCGGCCTATCGGAATCGAACCGACACCTGAACCTTGGCAAGGTTCCGTACTACCACTATACTAAGGCCGCAGACTACAACTTTTATAGCACGCTTCCCCCCGAAACGACAAGACGCTCCGGAAACAGTTGAGAAGAAACGGGCAAATCAGGAAACCTGTGTGACGCGCGCAGACTTGACGATGGGCGAGCGGCGCTGGCGTTCGGCAAAGCGGGTGGCTTTTTCCTTGTTGGTGTAGACCCGGCCAAAGGTTTCTCCGTCGGCGTAATTGACGGTGACCAGGAAATGATGATGTTTTCGGCGGCGATCCTTTCCGAATTCCGACTTTCCGTCCCGGACTGATTTGCGGGGACCTTTCGGGGGAGTTGACGATTTAGCCACGGACACCTCTAATTTGAAAGAATCGTGAATGCAACTATCGCAAGAATAAAAACGATTCGCAAGCACAGCCTGTGAGGGTAGCGCGATCATAAGCCCAAAGTAAACGATTACTGCAATACCGCGGAGGACGATTCGGACCGTCCGCTCAAGAAGGGCAAGAAACCGCGGCTGGCGTGAACCAGATGTTCGATTCCATGCAGGCCGCTGCTCTCGCCGGTCTCGACGGAGCCGGCGTGCCAGGAGAAGGTCATATTAATTCCCGCCAGTTGATCGGAGGGCGGGGTGTGGACGGCCAGAAAGCCGTTGCCGCCAAAAGCGCTAAGGTTGTGCAGCGCACCTTGGCCGGGGAGGCCCATGACGAAGTTGGCGGTGGTGACGTCGCTCTCGAAGCCGACGAATTTGACACGGCCGCGCCAGAACGTGGCGAGCGGAAGGCGGACCTGGTCCACGAACGGCGTGTCGTTGCAGTAGAACGCCGACTCCATCCGCTGGATCGCGCCAGGCGAGGAAGTCCAGAGGGATTTATCGAAGCTATAGGAATCGAGGCGGGGACGCAGCAAAATGTAACTTTGCTCGCCTCCCGGCATCAAATCTGTGTGAAAGTCATGCGTGCTGGGCACAAGCGCAAAATCCGCCGTTTCGCGGACCGGGTTGGTATGCAGTAGCAACTGCTTCTGGCCCTGACTCCCCGTTAATTCCTGGGCACACAGCGGCAACAACACGATTGAGCAGGAAAGTGCGGCAAGCTTTAGCAGCAGCCTGACCGAGATGCCAATTCCGGGCACTCGTTCCTCCTGAATCCGCAGAAACAGCAGATAAAACGCAAGATATCGCAATGCATTGCGGGTGTCCAGAACTTCCGGGCAAGAGCCGTCTCTTGCCTCATGAGCGACAAGCCACTTGGCCCGAGGCGTTTTACCGGTCAAACAAGCGGAATTTTTGATGTGCGGTTCATGAAACATTTCGCGGATTATTGCGTCTTTATAGAGTGGAGAAGGATTATGTTGCTTTTAGCACTGGAAGACAGAATGAAGTTGAACGCGAATAAAAAACCGCCGTTGATCGAGGACCTTCGCGAGCACTCGCAAGAGCAGATCGCGGAGCTTCGTTTCTTGTTGGAGACGGGATTGACCGGGCGTCCAGACCCGCGCCGCCCCGGCTTCTTTGAGCTCGATGGCGTTGCGGATGTGTATTACGTTTTCCGCTATCCCGCCGGACACAAGGTGTTGTTGTTGGCCGCTTGGCAACGGGAAGTTGATCCGGTGGCTGAGATGGTTGCCTATTCCTGCCCTGCCGCGTAAGGAAACTCCCCAGCTCCGGCAATTTATAGAGGAACTTGCGAACTCACTCAGCGCTAGTCCTTGTCGAGGGCAAGAGAAACTGAATTGATGCAATAGCGCAGACCCGTTGGCCCGGGACCATCCTCAAAGACGTGGCCAAGATGGGCATCGCAGTGGCTGCACTTCACTTCTGTGCGGACCATGCCGTGAGAGTTGTCGGTCTCTTCGTCAACCGCCTGATTTTCAAGAGGAGCGGTAAAGCTGGGCCAGCCGCAGCCGGAATGGAATTTTGTTTCGGAGCGGAATAGTGGATAGCCGCAACAGACGCACTTGTAGGTGCCGGGAGTGACTGTGGATTCGTACTCGCCGGTGAACGGGGGCTCGGTGCCTTTCTGGCGGGTGACATGAAACTGATTCGGGGTGAGCTGCTTTTGCCACTCGCTGTCGGGCTTTTGGATTTTTTCGCTCATATATCCTCTTTATACGGTATTAACACAGTCTCCCTGAGTATCAGATTCGGCGCAATGGCTTGACGTTTCACGCTGCCGCCCTAATCATAAAAGCACCCCTTCGCCCATGGGGGACTCGTATGCCAGAACAGACCGAGCCCCAATTCGAGGACAAACGTCGTACCCGGCGTGCCAAAATTGTCAAACCGTTGCGGGTGCGTCCTTCCGAGCCGCGCGATGAGCATTTTGAAGATCATCCGGTCAGCGTCAATGCTTCAAAAGACGGGATATTCTTCCAGACACGGCGGAAAGGCTATTACAAAGGCATGAGAGTCTTCGTGACCTTCCCGTTCAGTTCGCAGCACGACCCCATGAATTGCGAATATGTGGCAGAGGTGGTTCGTGTGGAAGATCTGCCCAATAACCGCTACGGGGTGGCTTTGCATTTGCTGATGACAGTGAACTACAGCGCGGGAGGGCCGCCGGCCACCGGCGGCCGCGCATAGCATTCATTTTTTGAATCCTTCCGCGGCAATCTTCCGATTGACACCTGCCTTTGGATTCCTGTACTTTTCTAGCCAGATGGATTTTCGGGCGCATCGGCACCACCTTCATCACGGCCACCGGCCGCGCCCGTGGAGCCCTGCCTAAAGATTCAGCAACATTCAAGCAGGAAATGCCCCGCTGGCGCTGATTGCGCAGCGGGATTTTTGTTTTTGGGGAGGTTTTTGTGGAACTGGCATTTGAAAAACAAGGCGGGCTGATTCCGGCGATCCTGCAGGATCACGCGACGAAGGAAGTGCTGATGCTTGGCTATGTGAATCCACATGCGCTCGCAGAGACATGGAAGAGCGGCGAAGTGCATTTTTTCAGCCGATCGCGCAACCAGCTTTGGAAGAAAGGCGAGACGAGCGGGCACGTCTTGCGGTTGAAGCAGGCGCTGGTGGACTGCGATGCGGATGCGCTGCTGCTGCTGGTGGAGCCGGTTGGGCCGGGAGTTTGCCACGAGGGATACCGGTCCTGTTTTTTTCGCGAGCTCAAAGCGGACGGATATGCGCGAATCATCGCGGAAAAGACCTTTTCGAGCGAACAGGTTTATGGACGACAGGAGGCAGAATGAGCTTGCTGAAACTGGGCATTCCGAAGGGAAGTTTGCAGGAGGCGACGATTGATTTGATGTCGCGCGCGGGATGGAAAATTGCGTTGAGTTCGCGGAGTTATGTCCCGACGATTGACGATCCGGAGCTCTGCTGCTTGCTGGTGCGAGCGCAGGAGATGGCGCGGTATGTTGCATCGGGCGCGCTGGAGGCGGGGATCACGGGGCATGACTGGGTGGTGGAAACGCGGGCCGACGTGCTTGAACTTGCCGAGCTTGTTTACGCGAAGCAGCGGCTGGCGCGCGTGAAATGGGTGCTGGCGGTGCCGGAAGATTCCCCGATTCAGGAGCCCAAGGATCTGGAAGGCAAAGTGATCGCGACCGAAGTTGTGGGAATTACCGAGAACTATATGGCGAGTCGCGGGGTAAAGGCGCGCGTGGAATTTTCCTGGGGGGCCACGGAGGTGAAGGTACCTGAGCTTGCGGATGCGATCGTGGAGGTTACCGAGACGGGATCGTCGTTGCGCGCGAACCGGCTGCGGATTTTGGATACGGTGCTCGAATCGGCGACGGTGTTTATTATGAACCGGAAGGCGGCAGCGGATCCGGTGAAGCGCGAAAAGGCGGAAAACCTGGTGCTGATGCTGCAGGGTGCGATTGCCGCGGCCACACGCGTGGGACTGATGCTGAATGTGCGCCGGGAAAATCTGGATGCGGTGCTCGCGGCGCTGCCAGCTTTGAAAAATCCGACGATTTCTTCGCTGAGCGATTCAGATTGGGTGGCGGTGAATACGATTATCGAGGAGTCGGTGGTGCGGCAGATTCTGCCGCGGTTGAAGGCCGCGAAGGCTCAGGGAATTGTGGAATACCCCTTGAACAAGATTGTGCTTTGATGCGGATTCTGAAACTTACTGCGAAAACAGAAGCGGAGCTGCTGAAGCTTCGGGAGACGCGTGATCGGGAGGCTAACCGCGCTGCTTCGCGGATTGTTTCTGATGTGCAGCGGCGCGGCGACCGTGCTCTGGAAGATTGGACGAGAAAACTTGACGGCACGGACGTTTCCGGGTCGCGACTTTGGATTTCGAACCAAGAGATGAGGGCCGCGAAGGGCCGCGTAGACAGACAATTCTTGCGGGCGGTCGAACATGCCGCAAGGAACGTTCGCAAGGTCGCGGAGCAGCAACTTCCCCGCAACTGGAATTTGAACGTTGAGTCTGGCGTCAGCATTCGGCAAGTCGTGCGACCGCTTGAGTCGATCGGATGCTATATTCCCGGCGGGCGGTTTGCCCTGCTCTCGACGCTGGTGATGACCGCGGTGCCGGCGCAGGTGGCGGGCGTGCCACGCATTTTGGTGGTTTGCCCTCATCCGAACGACGCGCTGCTTGCGGCGGCGGATTTGCTGGGCGTCACGGAGTTTGCGAGGATTGGCGGGGCGCAGGCGATTGCGGCGATGGCCTATGGAACGCGGAAGATTGCGGCGGTTGAGAAAATTTGCGGGCCGGGGAATCGGTTTGTCACCGCGGCGAAGCAGATTGTGAGCGCGGATTGCGCGATTGATATGCCTGCCGGGCCCACCGAAGCCGTGGTTCTGGCGAACGGCGGCAAGCCGGGTTGGATTGCCGCGGACCTGCTGGCACAGGGCGAGCACGCGCCGGATGCGGGGAGCTATCTGGTGACGTCTTCAAGCGCGTTCGCACGGAAAGTGCGGCGAGAGGTGATGGAGCAATTGAAGGAATTGCCCAGGACGAATCCGGCGCACGGTTCCATAGAGAAAACGGGAGCGATTCTCCTTGCGCACTCGCTTGTGCATGCTTGCGAATTTCTGAACCGGTTTGCGCCGGAACATCTGAGTCTGCCTTCGGATGGAGAAAACCTGCTCATCCGAATCCGCTCTTCGGGAACGATTTTCCTCGGTCCCCTTTCAGCGCAGCCGTTCGGCGATTATCTGAGCGGCAGCAATCACGTTCTGCCAACGGGTGGGTGGGCGCGCCGGCGTGGCGGACTTTCCGCTGCGGACTTTGTGAAGTGCATCAGCGTGCAGAAGATCCGGGCGGCAGGCTTCCACAGTTTATGCGATGACACGGAACGGCTTGCGAAGGCGGAAGACCTGGTGGCGCACGCGCGGGCAGTTGAGGTGCGGAGATGAAGGTTCATTTGCCGGTTCGCAAGGCAATTCTCGGACGCCGGACGTATGAAGCGCCCGCCGAGGGGCGTTGGGGAAAAATCCGGCTGGATTTTAACGAGAACACAACGGGTTCGAGCGCGGCCGCACTGGCTGCGCTGCGACGGCTGAGCGGCAAAGAGTTGGCGATGTATCCGGAATATCAGGCGCCGACGAAGACGCTTGCGCAGTATTTTGGCGTCGAGCCCGCGGAGTTGCTGCTGACCAACGGAGGGGATGACGCCTTGCGCGTTTTCTTTGACACTTTTGTCGAGCCACGCAGCCACATTCTGATTTGCGAGCCGACGTTCCCGATGTATCGCTACTACGCGGAGATTGCCGGCGCGCGAGTAGAAACATCCCACTACTCGCCTGAAATGGAGTTTCCGCTGGCGGCTGTCGTCAAGGCTCTCCAAAAGAGGCCGCGCGTTTTCTTTCTTGCGAATCCGAACAACCCGACCGGAACCCTGGTTGATAAAACCGCAATCGAGAAAATTCTGCGAGCCGCTTCCCGTACCGCTGTTGTTCTGGATGAAGCGTACGCCGATTTCGCTGGCGTTACGGGCGTGCCCTGGATTCGCCGCTACCCGAATCTCTTTATCGCCAAGACGTTTTCAAAAGCCGCGGGACTTGCGGGCTTGCGACTGGGAGCAGTGATTGCGCAGCGCCAGTCTCTCGCCCTGGTGCGACGCGCATTGCCTCCCTTCCCCGTGAACGTAGCGGCACTCTCGGCGAGCGTCGCCGCTGTGCGCGAACGACGGACAATCGAGCGCTACATTCGCGAAACCAAGCGGTTACGCCAATGGTTCGGTAGAGAACTCAAACGGCGTAACGTCCGCGTGTTCCCGAGCGCAGGGAATTTTCTGCTTGTTGATTTTGGTGGCGCTGGCCCGGCTTTATTTCGCCGGCTGCTGCGCCGTGGAATCCTGATTCGCGAACGGAGCAAGGACCTGGGTCCGGGGTTTGCACGGATCACCATCGGCACTGAAAAAGAGTTGCAAGCCGTTCTGCGGATTCTGGATCGCCGCGGCAGGTGAGTTCATGGCTCGCAGAGCGACAATTCGGCGCCGGACCAGCGAAACGGAAATTGCGTTGTGGATGAATCTTGACGGCCGCGGCAAGGCGGACGTTTCGACGGGGATTCCTTTCCTCGATCACATGCTGGACCTTGTTGCGCGGCATGGCGGATTGGATCTGAAGCTCAAAGCCACGGGCGATCTGGACGTCGATCAGCACCATACCGTCGAAGACGTGGGCATTGCGCTTGGAGAAGCGCTTGTTTCCGCCTTGGGCGACAAGCGGGGGATTAATCGGGCGGGATATTTTTTGATGCCGATGGACGAGACGCTGGCGGTGGCGGCGATTGATTTTGGCGGGCGGCCGCATTGCGTGATGAAGGCGCGGTTTTCCGCGGCGCGGGTTGGAGAGTTTCAGACGGAACTTGTCGAGGATTTTTTCCAGGGGTTTGCGCAAGCGGCGCGGGCCAACGTTCATTTGCGGGTGTTGTATGGGCGCTCGACGCATCACCAGGTGGAGGCGCTGTTTAAAGCGTTCGCGCGGGCGTTGCGATTCGCGGTTTCGCGGGATCGGCGATTGCGCAAAGTCCTGCCCAGTACGAAGGAACTTTTGTGAAGGTTACGCTGATTGATTATGGCGCTGGCAACGTGCCGTCTGTGGAGCGGGCGTTCGGGCGCCTGGGTGCGCAAGTGGAGACCACGAATCGTGCGGAGCGAATCGCGGAGGCCAGGTGCCTGGTGCTCCCTGGCGTCGGGCATTGTGCCGCGCTGATTGCCGCGCTCGATGCGCGCTGCTTGCGGCAGCCATTGCTTCGCGCCATTGGCCGGGGAGCGGCGTATCTCGGTATTTGCCTGGGCTTGCAAGCGCTGTATGAATCGAGCGAAGAAGCGCCAACCCTCAAAGGCCTTGGCCTGCTCGCTGGGCGCGTCACGCGACTTCCTGAAAACGTGAAACTTCCGCACATGGGCTGGAACACGCTGAAAACCGTTCGGGCGACGCGGCTGCTCGATTCCGTTCCTTCTGGCGCATATTTCTATTTTGCGCATTCCTTTGCCGCGTCTGCGGCGGGCGAAGAAAGCGCGGCCGTCTCCGAACATGGCCGCGAATTCATTGCCGTGCTCGAAAAACAAAATATTTGTGCGGTGCAATTTCACCCGGAGAAAAGCGGTCCGCCTGGAGAGCAAGTGCTGCGGAATTTTCTGCGAGCGGCGGCATGAGCCTGGCGCGCCGCATTATCGCCTGCCTGGATACGGACGGGGCGCGGGTCGTCAAAGGGGTGCATTTTGAGGGTTTGCGCGACGCGGGCGACCCGGTGGAACTTGCGGCGCGCTACAACGCGGAGGGCGCTGATGAACTGGTGGTGCTCGACATTGCCGCCGCGCGCGACAACCGGCCTACGTTTCTCGAGACGATTCGCCGGGTTGCCGAACAGTTGGCAATCCCGTTGACTGCTGGCGGCGGGATCCGGTCGCTCGAGGCGGCACGCGCGGTGGTGCGAGCAGGCGCGGACAAAATTGCGGTGAACACGGCTGCCGTTGAGCGGCCAGAACTGCTCGGCGAACTTTCAGCTGAATTTGGCGCGCAGGCGGTGGTACTGGCGATTGATGCGAAGCGTGAAGGCGCTGATTGGCAAGTGCGGATTCGCGGCGGGCGTCAGGCGACATCGCTCGTCGCTCGAGAGTGGGCGCTGCACGGCGCAGAATCGGGTGCGGGGGAAATTTTGCTGACTTCGGTGGATCGCGACGGGACGCAATCGGGATTCGATACCGAATTGACGTGGGCGATCAGCAAAGCAGTTTCCGTGCCGGTGATTGCCTCGGGCGGGGCGAAGGTGCCGGTGCATTTTCTCGAAGTGTTCACGCGCGGGGCGGCGGACGCGGCTCTGGCGGCGTCGATTTTCCATGATCAGGTGCAGTCGATCCGGGCGCTCAAGGAATTCTTGCGGAGCAGTGGCATTGAGGTCCGCTTGCCGTGCTGATTCCGTGCATTGATCTGCAGGGCGGACAAGCGGTGCAGTTGGTTCACGGCAGGCGCCGCGAGCTGGCCGTCAGCGATGTTTTCGGATTGCTCCAGAAATTTGGGCATCACGAGTGGTTGCACGTGATTGATCTGGACGCGGCGATGGGCAAGGGAGGCAACCGTCGCCTGGCCGGCGAGATTTGCGTGCGCGCCAGCCAAGAGCATGGCATGAAGGTGCGCGTCGGCGGAGGGATCCGGACCGTCCGCGCGGCCGAACACTTGATCCGCCTGGGGGTCGAGCAAATCATCATTGGCAGTGCGGCTCTGCGCAATGGCCGCCCCAATCGGGCCTTTCTCGGGAGGCTTCGGGACCGCGTGAAGAAAAAGCACGTGCTGATTGCGCTGGACGCGGCGATGGGGAGGATCGTGGTCGACGGGTGGCGCACTTCCCTGCGGATTTCGCCAGGCGAGGTGATGGCCGCTCTGGAACCCTTTTGCGGCGGTTTTCTGTGCACGGACGTGGACCGCGAGGGGACAATGAGCGGGGTGAATCTGGAATGGTTTCGCGATTTGCGGGCGGCGACGAAACTACCGATCGTTGCGGCCGGGGGAATTTCTTCGCGGCGGGAAATTCGGGCGCTCGAAAAGCTCGGCATGGATGCGGCGGTCGGAATGGCGCTGTACAAGAACCGCGTGCGGTAAGCCGAATCCTTCATGACGGCGCGGATCGAAAAAGCGGCAGCTTCGCTGCCCGCCCACCTGCCGCGGCGGGCGACCCTGCGTGATACTTTTCCTGCCGCTCCGCTTGCAGTAGGATACTTGGAATGCGATTTCTCTTCCGGTTGTGTTTTCTATTCTGTTTTTTTGCCGCGGTTCTGCTGGCCCAGTCGCCGGACGCGCCGCTTCCCTTTCAACTGAAACTTATCGGCCCGAACGTCTGGGCGGCGATTGACGACGCCAAAGGCGATGCGGGCGCCAACGCGGGGTTCGTGGTTGGCGACGACGGCGTGGCGGTGATTGATACCTTTGAAAATGAAGCCGCGGCGAAGGCGCTAGAGGGACAGATCCACAGCCTGACGCATCTTCCGATCAAATTCGTGGTCAACACCCATTACCACCTGGATCACGTCGCGGGAAATCGCGTTTTCGCGCAGCAGGGAGCGGTGATCGTAGGACACCACAGCGTGCGCGCGTGGATTCACACGGAGAACCTGAAATTTTTCGGAGAGAAAATCAAGCCGGATGAAAAGGCTATGGTTCAGAACCTTTTTGCTCCCGAAGTCACCTACGACACGGGCGTCACGCTTTTTCTGGGAACGCGCCGGATTGAAGTGACTTACATGCAGGGCCACACGGGCGGCGATTCCGTCGTGTCGATTCCTGACGCAGGCATCGTGTTTTGCGGGGACCTTTTCTGGCGGCATACACTCCCCAACCTGATTGATGCCACAACTTCAACCTGGATTTCCACGCTTTCAGGGTTCACGGAAGAAAAAGCGGATACCTTGCCGAACTCCGCCCTGCCGCGCGCGGTGATTTTTGTTCCGGGCCATGGCGATGTGGGGAACGCAGAAGACGTGCAGGAATTTCAGGCGTATCTTACCTGGCTGCGAGCCGCGGTCAAAAAGGGTGTGGACGCAAACAAAAAGGGCGACGCGCTGGTGGGTGCAGTTTTGCCGGAGCTCAGGGAGAAATACGGCAGTTGGGACTTTTTCAAGGATTTTTCGCGCTCGAATATTCTGGATACCGGCGCGGAGCTTGAAGGCAGGAAACGAATTCCAGTCGCTCAGAAAAAGTGAGGCATCATGCTGGTCTCTTTCCGTTCCTGCGGCCCCAACGATCACAAGGCCCTGCTGAAACTGGTGATCGCCTACAACCGCTTTGAGAAGATTCCGGTTCATCGCAAGCGGCTGAGCCAGGGGCTGGATGTGCTGCTGCGGAATCCGTCGCAGGGGAAAATGTGGCTGATGGAGAATCACAAGAAGCCGGTGGGGTATGCGCTGCTGACATATAACTTTGAACTGGAATATGGCGGGGCGGAAGGCGTGCTGCGGGATTTGTTTGTGGAGGAACGTTTTCGCGGCCAGGGAATCGGGTCGCTGGCCCTTTATGAAATTGAGGATTATTGCCGTGAACGCGGGATGCGGGCGTTTCAGCTGCAGCTCCCTCGCAGGAACAAGGCGGCCGAGGTTTTCTATCGCAAGGCGGGATTCCGCGAACTGCCGCGGCGGGTGATGTTGATGGAAGTCCGGCCGGAGGAAGTGGTGCAGGCCCGGCGAGCTAGCGCAAGTAAGCGTCGGTAATGTACTGCTGCACCATGCGCTGGGTGTTGAAGAAGGAGCCGTTGATGGCGATGGCGTGGCGCATGATGTCCAGGTAACGTTCACGACTGCCGTAGAAGAGCGGAAGAATCACGCCCTCGAGTTTCGCGTACAGGCTCTCGGCGTCATAGGCGTTGTCCACGGGAGTTTCCGGCCCGGGATCGCCAAGGTGGGTCTCACCGATGGACCATCCGGTGACACCCTCGATGTTGCCCTCCACCCACCAGCCGTCGAGAATGCTGAGGCTGGGCACGCCGTTGAGGGCAGCTTTCATGCCGCTGGTGCCTGAAGCTTCCAAGGGATATTGCGGCGTGTTCAACCATAAATCTCCCCCCGCGGTCAGCTTCCCGCCAAGATTCAGGTCGTAGTCGTCCAGAAAAACGATGGTGATGGCTTTCTTGAGCGCTTTCTTGGCTTTGAAGATCTTTTTGATGATCTCTTTGCCACCGCCATCGCGGGGGTGCGCTTTGCCGGCATAAACGATCTGAAAGGAGCCGGCGTTTTTTGCGATCTGGCGGAGGCGATCGAGGTCGCTGAGGATCAGGTCGGCGCGTTTGTACCCGGTGGCACGCCGGGCGAAGCCGATGGTGAAGGCGTCGGGGTCCAGCTTCAGGCCGGTTTTCTTGCGCACCGTCTCGAGCAGGTCGTGCTTGGCGAGAAGATGCGCGGCCCAGACCTCTTCCGGTGGCAAACCCAGGGCGCCGCGAAGGCTGTAATTATCCTCGCGCCAGGACGGAATCATGCGGTCAAACAGATCGCGGAACGATGGAGAGGCCCAGGTGGCCGCGTGGACGCCGTTGGTGATGGCTTCGATGGGCACGTTCGGGAACATTTTTCGGGAGACTTCCCCGTGCAGCTTGGCCACGCCATTCACATAATTGCTCAGGCTGAGCGCGAGGTAGGTCATGTTGACGGAGGCGCCCCGCCGTGCCGCTTCCGCGAGGTCCGGATAATTCTGCTCCACCTGCAGAACGCTGCGAACCAGATCGGCCGAGGAAGCGTCTTTGCCGTCGAAGAAGCGGTTCTGGTCGGGAAACAGGCGGGTCATGTACTCGACGGGAAATTTGTCGTGCCCCGCGGGCACAGGGGTATGGGTGGTGAAAATACACTTGCTGCGCACCTTTTCGATGTCTTCTCCCCTTACGGACTTGCGGCCTGCCTGGCTTGCCTCTTCCCCCAACAATTCCAGGGTGAGCAGGGCCGCATGGCCTTCGTTCATGTGATAGCGCATCAGGTCGTTGTGTCCGAGGGCGCGCAACATGCGCACGCCGCCGATTCCTAGCAGCACTTCCTGAGACAGGCGGTAGTAGGGATCGCCGCCATACAACTGCCCAGTCAACTCGCGATCCCGCTGGTCGTTGGCGGGCAGGTCCGCGTCCAGAAAATAGACCGGCACCTCGTACCCGCGCACTCCCTTGACGGTGTAGCGCCAGGCACGCAATTGGACTTTGCGCCCTTCGAGGGTAACCGAGACGCGAGGCTCCTCTTCCTCGAGGTGCTTTTCAACCACCCAATCGACGGCTTCTTCGGTCTGCGCGCCTTCTTCAGAGAGCCGCTGGCGAAAATAGCCTTTCCGATAGAGCAGGGAGACCGCCACCATCGGCAAGCGGATATCCGCGGCTGCGCGGATCGTGTCACCGGCAAGAACTCCCAGGCCTCCGCTATAGGTGGGGATCTGATTTTCCAGGGCAATTTCCATCGAAAAATAGGCGACAAATCGTTTTGGTGGGTGCGCCGCGTTCGACATCGTTCCGGGATCTCCATCCGGCGCGTTCAATTGCGCCGCCACATGTTCCGTATTTTCGTCTGTTGGCATATTGTCCGGGAAGCGCTCCTCGCAGGCAAGGAAGGACATCGCGTTGCGTTCCAGGCTGTGGCTTGACGGCGAACCCGCGGATTGTCCGCTATAATTCATTTCCATGAACATGGTCCTCGATGGGATCCGAGTTATCGAACTCGCGGAAGCCCTTGCCGGTCCCTATTGCGCGATGCTGCTTGGTGACCTGGGCGCCGATGTCATCAAGGTCGAGCGCAATCGGGGTGGCGACCAGTCGCGCGGCTGGGGGCCTCCGTTCGTCGGCACGGAATCGGCTTATTATCTCGCCACCAATCGCAACAAACGGTCCATCACTCTCGATTATGACCATCCCCTCGGTGGAGAAATTTTACAGCGTTTGCTCTCCAGCGCCGACGTTTTTATTTGCAATCAACCATCCATGATTTCGCTCGAACGCCGGGGAATTGATCCGGAAACGCTGCGGGCCAAATATCCGCGGCTAATCAATTGCAGCATTTCGGGATATGGGTTCACAGGCCCCAAAGCGGAACAACCTGGTTACGATATTCTCGCTCAGGCCGAGGCAGGGGTGATGAGCTTTACCGGAGAGGCGGGCGGCGGCCCG
Organism: Acidobacteriota bacterium; assembly: GCA_013289665.1. Lineage (GTDB taxonomy): Bacteria > Acidobacteriota > Terriglobia > Acidiferrales > UBA7541 > Acidiferrum. Next base: position 99,150 of record JABCZN010000015.1, read on the forward strand.
CTGCGGTTTCCGATCGCTATCGCGGATATGACCACCGGGATGTACTCCGCGATGGGTATCCTTGGCGCACTTTTCGCGCGCGAACGCAGCGGGAGGGGCGAGTCCCTCGATATGGCCCTTTTTGATTCGCAACTGACGTGGCTGGCAAACGTGGGCAGCAGTTATCTGAATGCCGGCGTAACGCCAGATCGTTGGGGAAATGCTCACCCGAATATCGTGCCGTACCAGCTTTTCCGTGGGAGTGACGGGCGTTATTTTGTCGTCGGAGTGGGTACAGAAGAGCAGTGGCGACGGCTGGTGGAGATTCTTGGAAGCGCGGAAGTTGCGAGCGACGCACGCTTCAACAACAACGCGGGTCGCAACGAGAATCGCCAGGAACTGATCCCGATTCTCCAGGGGCAGTTCGGTTCGCTGCCAAGCGAGGAATGGTTGAGGAAACTGAAAGAGGCCGATATTCCGGCAGCTCGGATCCAAACGGTGGCTGAAGCCTTGAGTGACACCCAAACGGCGGCACGCGGGCTGGTGGTTGAACTCGAACATCCCACCCTAGAAACGGCACGGAGCATTGCAAACCCAATCCGGTTGAGCGAGAAACCGATCGTATATCGGTTGCCGCCACCGCTGCTTGGGGAGCACACCAGGAGCATCCTTCGCGAGTTGGGCTACCCCGAAAGTGAAATTGTGGAAGCGCAGATAGAAGCTTGCCGCGCCGGAGCCTGATCGCGGACTAGTACTAGTTAATAGAATTTCCCCTTGACGTCATTACTAATCCAATAAGATACTCTGTCGTCCCCGGCATTGCGTGCACTCCGCCCAAGAGCGCTCGCAGTCACCCAGACGCTCGCATGCGAGGTGTATCTTGCCCAATCACGTCCTGGAATCCGTCCGCACTGAATTCCGAAATTTCAATGTCTGCCCGCACTGTGAATCAAATGGGGAAGAGGGTTTGCTGTCCCGCATGACCGAAGGGCTGCCGATGATCTCGCGCTCGGACGGCAGGAATTATCATCTGTTGCTTGCCGATCGGCCGCATGCCTACCCGGCGGAACGCGGCGACGGTCCCACACAAATGGTTTCGGCGTGCTTCTGGTATGTTTATGGCGCCGGTCGGGAAGCAACAAAAACCTCGGTGGTCCTTTTTGAGGACGTCTTCGGCGGCAGAGCAAATGTTTTCCGGCAGATTGAATTTGTTGCCGACATCCTAGCCGATGAACTGCTGCGCCGGCAGAGCCTCGCCGTCTTCTACAACATGCGGGGCAATGGAATTCTGGAATTGGCCTACTAATTCCCGTTCCCGAAATTTGGCCAGCGGACTTGCCGTTCTAGCCGCGCCTCTTCCCTCCACATTTGACCTTTTCCTTCGCAAACGGTAGAAACGTAGGCCGGCCGCTAAACGTCTATCTGGTATCGCGCCGCGCGCGGCGGCACCGCCCATGCGCCAAAAAATTCCCCAACTCGATGCCGTCCGCGGCATTGCGGTCCTGATCGTCCTCGCGCATAACCTTCACGGGTTCTCTTCCGCGCCAATGTCCCTGGTTACCAGTTATGGCTGGATGGGGGTGGATCTTTTTTTTGTGCTGTCCGGATTCCTGATCACGGGGATTCTGCTGGATTCGAAATCGTCCGAGCACTACTTCCGGAACTTCTATGCGCGGCGTTGCCTGCGAATCTGGCCGCTCTATTATTCCGTGCTGATCTTGATGTTTGTGGTTCTCCCGCTGGTGCGCCCGCAAGACACGGTCGAACTATTCGAGCGGTCTTCTCCGTGGTGGTCGTATCCGCTTTTTCTGCAGAATTTTCTGGTAGCAGCGCCGGCATTGGCCGTCGGGCCGCTCGGAGTGTCGTGGTCGCTGGCTGTTGAAGAACTCTTCTACCTGGTGTGGCCGTTTTTTGTCAGAATTGTTTCGACGGAGCGGTTGCAGGTGATTGCCTGGGCCGTGCTGCTGGCCTCGCCATGGCTTCGGCTGTATTTTCTTACCAGGCATTGGATCATCTATTCAAATCCCTTCTGCCGGCTGGACGGAATGATGGCAGGTGCGCTGCTGGCGATCGCGGTGCGAAAATCCGGGTTTGCGCCGGCACGGGTTCTGAAGGCGGCGTGGATGGTGTTGCTTGTGGCCGTCCCCCTGGCGGTAACGACGGCCGCCTACGGCGTACTGTGGCTGGCTTTTTCGATGGCGGTTTTGGCTTCGGCTGCGTTTGTGTTTCTGGCATTATTCTCGGCCAGCAGGTGGTTCCGCGGGTTTCTGACGAATCGATTCCTCGGGTTCACCGGCACGATCAGCTATGGGCTGTACATGCTGCACAAGATTCCGGACGACGCCTTCAAGCGCTTTCATTGGAAAGAAGCTCACCCGACGGCGGCGTTCTGGGCAATCGTCGTGGCCTCCTACCTGCTGGCCATCGCTTCGTGGAATATTCTGGAGAAACCGTATCTGCGCCTGAAGAGATTCTTTGAGGTCAGGGCGACTGGCGAGCCGGAATCGAGTGTTCCTCGACCGACGGCATAGGATTCCGGGACGACCTGAAGGGCGCTCAAATCTCTTCAGCTCAGTTGTTTCCCACCTCAACCCAGGCGCGCGTTCGGGAACTTTTCTCAATCGCCTCGCAGAGAACCATTTCGTCGTTTCCGGTTTCGAAGGTCGGGAACGTTCGCGGGGCTTTCAGATCGCCTGCTTCGATGTAGTCGTAAAAATCGCGGAACAGCTGAACGAATGTGTCCGGGTAACCCTCCGCATGGCCGCCCGGATATGCGGCGTAGCGGCGCACTTCGGGACTGAGAAGTGCGGGATCCTTCGGGAGTTCTTCGTTGGCGCGATTGCGGCGGCCAATCCACAGCGTGCCCGGCTCTTCCGAATTCCAGGCCAGCGAGCCTTCGGTGCCGTCAATTTCAAACCACAAACGCGCGCGGCGGCCGGCGCTTACCTGCGAAACGGTCATGACGCCGCTCAGGTCTCCCTCGAGATGAAACAAGACCGAGGCATAGTCGTCGGTCTCGATCGGCACGGGATCCGCGTTCGCGGGATCGGCTTTCTGGAAAGTTTCGACGCGGCCGCGCGGTCTCTGGCGGACGGGAATCACCGTTACCAGATCGGCGCACAGCTCGACCACCTTGCGGCCGGTGATCCATGTAACCAGGTCCAGCCAGTGCGTGCCGATGTCGGAAACGGCGCGGAGCTGACCACCGAGTTTCGGATCGAGCCGCCAGTTCCAGTCACTCGCGTAGAGCAGCCAATCCTGCAAAAAGCTGCCATGAACCAGTTTGGGCTGGCCGATGGCGCCTCCCGCAACGAGAGCGCGAGCTTCCTGGCAAAGCGGATAGTAACGCAAGTTGTAAGCAACGCCACCAACTTTTCCTGTTTCGCGGGCCAGAGCGACGAGCAGTTCCGACTCGGCCGAATCCATTGTCAACGGCTTCTCGCAGAGAACGTGTTTTCCCGCGCGCATCAGGCGGCTGGCCTGGTCGAAGTGGAGATAGTTTGGGGTGCAGAGGTGAACTACATCAACGGCCGAATCCGCGGCGAGTTCGTCGAGCGAGCGATAGCCGCGTTCGAGGCTAAGGGCTTTACAGGCCGCGGCCGTAGTCTCGCCGGAACTTCCGAGCGTACCACGAACCGGGATTCCCAAGCGGCGCAGAGATTCGACGTGGGCCCTGCCGACAAATCCCAGGCCAATCACAGCGGCGGTCAGCTTCATACGGTTCGCTCCCAAGTTCCGGTCTGTTCACCGCCCGAAAGACAGCGGAGGCTTTGGGGATTATATGGAACATACCCCGGGGGAGTCGACAGCGTAAGTTCGCTCGGGATAGTTCTGCTTCGGGTGGATGGCGCTCCGTGATACCGGTACGGGAAACTGCCCCGGCGTACGCCACACCCCAGATTCGCCGGATGTTCGCACAACGCCCTTTCAATTTTGGCATTCGATTATGATTTTGCGGGCGCGGGGTCCGGGAGGCTCCCCCAAGCAGCTGAACGTTCAACTGCCCGGGTGCCCCTGGATTTCTGAGGCTGCCCTTTTCTCCAGCAGTTGAAGAGCTCGACCGCTCGTGGACTCGCATCCGACCGCGTACAGCCCGACCATGAGCGTCTGGCAATAAACGACGATCGCCGCGGTCGAGTGAAACGGCGGGTACCGGGAAGTAATGAGCAGATAATCACCCGACCGCCACCTGCGCCTGCTGATCACGCGCGCACCGTGATCGCTGATGTTTTCAATCCAGGCATATTCTGAATCGTCCGGATCGTCTAGAAGTTCAACTCGCCCCAGTCCCCCGGCGAGAGCCCGCTCTTCTGTGCGTGCACTTCTCATGAGTCCTTCAACCTCCTCCTGTCACTGATCGGTTCCCCTGCTTCTTATTGGTTTGCCCGCTTGCCCGCAAGTCCCGGAGGGAGCGCCAAATCGCCTACAGAGCGCCAGCCGAAGACTTGCGCATTTTTCGGGGCCATCGATGCGCACCGGAAATTCCCGGGACGCGAAATCCGTACCGGGCAAATCCTGGCCGCGATCCGGGAAATATCACGGGGGGATTGCCGCCGTGCGTCGCGCGGCTCGATTGCTTCTGGCGGCAGCGAGTCTGATCCGCTTGAGCGAGCAGGCTGTTGAGCCGAGAGGGCATTTCCGCGGCGTAGCGGGCCATGCCGACGCTCAGAGAGAGCGGGTATTGAGTGTTGTTGGCGGCGAGCTCCGCCATATTGTCCTCTAAGCGCCTGGAAATCGTGCCGGCCGTTTGTCCGTACTCTTCGATCACCAGCGCCGTGAACTCGTCGCGGCCAAAGCGCCCGGTGATATCGGAATTCCGGAAGGTGTTTCTGAAAATTTCCGCGGTCTTCAAGAGGGCCTGGTCGCCTTCCTCCTGGCCGAACTGGTCGTTGATGTGCTTCAAATTATCCAGGTGGGCGAAAAACAGGAGCACGTTCTTTTTCATGCCGTGGGCCAGCTTCATGCCTTCGCTGCCGAGCAGGAGAAAGCCGCGGCGGTTGTACAACCCAGTCAGCCGATCAGAAATCGCCAAGTGCCAAAGTTCCCTTTTCATTTGATTGTGGCGGAGGCCAGAGCGGAGGATGCGCGCAAGCTTGTTCATATTCAGGCGGAGGCGAGCGTTGCCGTAGTGACTCTGGGGCAGCACCAGTACGGGAATGTTCGAAGCGATTTCGCGGATCCGCTTCAGATTGGCGGAGAGTTGGGCACCGGAATCACCTGAGCGCAACAGAATGATTGGGGGTTCTTCCTTTACTGTAGAGAGGACTGTCCCCAGTTTATCCAGTTTGACCAGTTCACAATCGAACGTGCCACCATCGCTAAGCGTCTTCTGCAGGAAACGCGCATTTTTGCAGCCGTCTTCGAGCAGGAACAGTTTGAGCGGCTTGGCGTTCATGGTCTTCTCCCTTACGGGCGTTACCCGTGCATCTCTATCGTTTCGCTGGGCAACCGGGCTGTTTTTCCGTCCAGGTCGTACTCGCGGAGTTTTCGCAGCAGCCCCTTGTAGCTGATCTTCAGCCGGCGGGCGGCGGCTTTGCGGTTGAACCGCGTTTCCTGGAGTATTCGCTCGATGGCTGGTTTTTCTGCGCTGCTTTTCACTTGCCGGCCGAGCTCTTTCAAATTCGTCAGGGAGGATTCCGCGGGTGAATCGGCTGTGACGGCGTGACCCGTCATGATGCGGCCCACTCCCTGGAGTTCCTCTAGGGAGCGTTTCTCATCTCCATGGATCAAAAAGCGTTGCGTGAAGCTCTGCAGTTCGCGGACATTGCCGGGCCATGAATATGCCAGGCAAGCGGCAACGAGCCTCCGGGATGGGGGAACCTTGTTGCAACCGTAGAGACGGGCAAACCGCCCGAGGAAATGCTCGAGAAGAAGAGGAATTTCCTCAGGCCGGTTGCGTAGCGGCGGAATGCGAAGGACAAACGTATTCAGCCGGTAGTAGAGATCCTGCCGCAGAGCACCCGACTCGAGCGCCTCAGGGATGTCCACGTTGGTGGCGGCGATGACGCGGGCCCCGACCCGGATGGGAGCGCTGCCGCCCAAACGGCAGACGGTTTTATCCTGCAGGACGTGCAGGAGTTTTGCTTGCAACGCAGGCGAAATCTCCCCGATTTCGTCCAGAAGGATGGTCCCCGAGTTGCAAATCTCAAACTTGCCCGGATTGCTGCGAACCGCGCCGGTAAATGCACCGCGCTCGTAACCGAAGAGTTCGCTTTCGAGCAGGGGACCGGGAACGGCGGCGCAATTCACTTTCAGGAAGGGCCGGCGCGCCCTCGAGGAACGTGTGTGAAGGAGCTGCGCAACCACTTCCTTGCCGCTGCCGCTCTCGCCCAGAATCAGGACGGGAATGTCGTACTCGGCGATTTTCTCAATCTGTTGGCGGAGGGCGAGCATCGCAGGGCTCGAGGACACGAAGATCGCTCCGTCGCCGAGCACTTCCGCCGCAGCATCGAGGTCATGGTCGACGGAAATGTTGGGAGAATTTTTCCCACCCTGGCCCGGCTGAAGGAGCGATTCCTGCTCGTCTCCTGCCACACCCTCATTCGAGGGACCTGCGGTCTCGATTCTCATCGACAATTTCTCTTCTCCTAGGACTCAATCGTTCACCGCACCCCAGCCCTGATCTCGCCTTGCGGGAAGATCTACCGACTGGACCGGGGAGCGGTGCCCAGCCCGCAGCCACAATAAACCGCGCAGGAAAAACGACAAGGAGGTGAAGCCTGTAAACTGACGCAGGTAATCACCCTAGGCCACTGCGGAAGGGACCAGCCGTTTCCGGGTCCAAATTGGGGCGGGATCGGCGAGAAGTGCCCGAAAATGAGGCGGGGGAAGTGATATTTTTTTAGGCCTTCGGAGTACCTGACTCCAGGCGGGCCTTGGCGGGGGAGACCCCACGGCGTCAGCCAGACGGATCAAGGGAATGACTGAATCGCATTTCGGTTGCGAAAGGAACGCCCGTCAGCGGGCTGACCCGCCAAGCTTCGCCAGAACGACATCACATCGGGCAACTCCCCGGGCAGCCCGCTCGGCTGTTTCACTTTCCGATTTATCCAGGGAGCCATGAGCACGTTTTTCGCTCCAGATGTCCAAGCTTTTTTGATACCAGGTCCGTGCTTCACGCCAGTTTGTTTTTTTGCGAGCGGCAGAATCCTTCGCGTTTTCCGCCAATGCCCAGTACGCTTGGCCCAACGCGAAATAACAGTCGGCAATCCCTGACGAGACATATCGGTCTTTCGACCCGCCCCGAGCCGCAGCATCAAATACCGCGAGCCCTTCCCGGATTCGCCTGAAGGCCTCGGGGATCTCACCCGTTGCAATCAGCGATTCCCCCATACTTTCGTCGCTGAATGCAAAATTTGTCCGCGCTAAAGCATTTTGAGGATCGGCAGCGATCATTTCTGCGAAGACTTCATGGGCTCGTTTGCGATAATCGAGCGCCCTGTTCTCATCACCCTGTTTCGAGCAGATCGTGCCGAGCAGATCATAGGAGTTTCCCAGAAACTCGCGAAGTGGAACACGGTTCGGGTTAGCCCCGGACAACTCTTCGAGAATATCGACCACCTTTTCTTGTACTTTGGCGGCCTCGCTCAGATGGTTGGTCAACATCAACGATTCGGCCATGCCTGCGTAGTCGCCCGCCACATGCGTTCTCAACAGTGTCGCTTCGGCAGGATCCGATGCCTTCGCCGATTCCTGGATGGCTGCCGCTTTCTGATAGTTTCCGAGCGCACCGTCCGGATCTCCCACTTCATTGAGCAGCCGGCCAATGTAGTAATAACTACCACCTTGCCGGTCGAGCAACTTCGGATCGCTGGTTTCGGCCGTGGCCTTTTCAAGGAGCGGAGGTATTTTGTGTAAAACGTCCAACGCTCCGGCGAAATCCCCCGTGGATTCGATCGTGTCGGCCAGCCCGATATACTCATCCGTGAGTTCGACCTGAATTGCTCTGTCATGCGGGTTTGCCGCTGCCAGGGACTCTCGAATCGCCAGGGCTTTGCGGCGGCTCTCTAAGGCTCCGGCACTATCGCCCTGGTTGGCGAAGTCACTGCTCCACTGGAGACTTCCGACCCGGTCATAGGCACTTGCCAATTCTCGCTGCAAAGAGGGGTCCCCACTTGCTTCCTCGGAAAGGCTGTCGAGGTAGACGAGCGCCTTCTTGACGAGCAGTCCGCGGACCGGAGTTGATCCGGGAAGCTGGCTGATGCCATCGTGAATATCGAAGATCAAAGAGTTTGCAAGCGCCCGCACGTCGTTGAAACGGCGCTCTGCGCGCGCACGTTCAGCACGGGCGATTTGAGCCTGGCGAACGGTCACGGCCAGAGCAGACAAAAGGGCCAGTGTCACCAATGCGGCCACGGCCACGCCCGCTTTGTGCCGGTAGATGAATTTCGACGCCCGATAGCCGAACGTATCGGTGCGCGCAATAACGGGAAGATGTTCGAGATGACGCCGGATGTCCTGCGCGAATTGTTCGACAGAAGCATAGCGGCGCTCGGGTTCCTTGCGCAACGCCTTGAGGACGATGTTGTCGAGGTCCCCGCTGAGGCGCTTGCTGAGCTTTTCGGGCGAGCCTTCTCGCACCGAGCTCGGAGGTGAATCGTCCCGCGGCTGTCCCTGTCCTTTGTCGGCTGCGATCTCCTCCCGCCGCGCCGCCGTGCTGGGTTTCTCCGGTTCGGCTTCACAGATGGCCCGCGAAATCTCGTGAGGTGTTCGGGTCGGGACATTATAAGGAGTGCGTCCCGTAAGCAGTTCGTACAACATCACACCCAGGGAATAGACGTCGCTTGCCGTGGTGATGGAATCACCTTTGATCTGTTCCGGGCTGGCGTATTCCGGCGTCAGCGGACGCACCATGCTGAGGGTTTGCTTCAGCTGACTGGCAGCGTCGCCCGATTCGAGGATCTTGGCGATCCCAAAGTCAAGCAGCTTCGGGACGCCTTCGGCGCTGACAAGAATGTTTCCCGGTTTGATGTCGCGATGAATGATCAATCGCTGGTGCGCATACTGAACCGCTGAGCAGACCTCGAGGAACAGTTTCAACCGTTCGGTCGTCGCCAGCTTGCGCGCGTCGCAGTAGTCATCAATTCGCTGGCCTTCGACAAGCTCCATCACAAAATAGGGAACGCCCTCCCCTGTCGTGCCGCCATCCAGAATTTTGGCAATGTTCGGGTGGTCCAGACTCGCCAGGATCTGGCGCTCGTTCCGGAAGCGAGTGGCTGTGAACTCCGCGCCCAGCTCGGAGCGCACGATCTTCAGCGCAACTTGCTGTTTATATTCGCCGTCAGCGCGAACCGCTCGATAAACCGCGCCCATGCCTCCCACCGCTAATTCCTCGATAATTTCGAACGCCCCAATGCGCTTGCCCGGTCGAAGGCGGAAGGAACTCCGCTCGTCAGGGCAGAGCGTCAGCGGGGAACCAGGACCCAAGACATCGGTCCCCGCTTGTTCATGCGAAGCGATCAAGGATTCGACTTCCCGGCGGAGATAGGAGTCCGCGCATGCTCCGTCAAGGAATGCTCGCCTGTTCGCTCGATCGAGCTCCAAGGCCGACTCGAGGATCGGTCTGACCCTATGCCACTGTTCGGGCGTCATGCACACAACTCTTCTGACTCATTTCACGCAGCAGCCAGGCCCTCGCCGAACTCCAACTTCGCTTCACCGTGGCTGAGGAAATTCCCAGGAACTCCGAGGTATCTTCGATCGAAAGCCCGCCGAAGTAGCGCAACTCAATGATCTGGCTCTGTTGCGAATCAAGTTTGGCAAGCCGGTCCAGAGCCTCGTCGAGGGCAACTACATCCACATTGCGCTGCGGCGAAGGGATGCTCTCGTCCAGCGTCAGTCTCGTCTGGCCAGCTCCGCGTTTCACCGCTCGCCGGTTCCGTTCGTAGTCCACCAGAATCCAGCGCATCAGTTGGGCGGCAATGCCAAGGAAATGCGCGCGGCTCTCCACGCGGAGTGATTTTTCGCCGGCAAGCCTGAGGTATGCCTCGTTGACGAGCGCAGTGGTTTGCAGAGTGTGGTTCGGACGTTGCTGGCGAAGACTCGAGCGGGCGAGACGACGCAATTCGTTATAGACGAGAGGCAAAATCGCCTCCAGCACCTTCCGATCCCCATTCCCCCAGTCGAGGAGCAGTTCGCTGACTTGCCTGGAAGGAGTTGTGCCCACCTCGGAGCCTCCGGCCATGATCACCACCTCGGGGACGTTGCGGGGAGGATAGTCAAAAGCCGGCCAAACTTCAACTCCCCGATTGGACACCCAGAATCCGTATCGCTCGGACGGCAAGGGGCAGCCCAGCATCCAGTCCTTGGGAAATCTTCCTTTTGGTGAGCCAGTTTGGCCTGCTTTGCCGAATTGCAAGGTAGGGAGAATGGCCGGAAGGAACGAGAAGGCCATTCGTGCTCAGCAACAATTCTATGGAGGGATGAGATGCAAACAGGTAGGTCCTTGTTTCTTGCAGTTGCGGCTTTGCTCATGATCGGAATCCTGAGCCTGCCCGCTCCAGTGCTCGCGCAGAATGGCGCGTTGAAGGTGACGTCATTCCCTTCGGGGGCAAATGTTTCGGTGGAGGGCGTTGACACCGGCAAAGTCACGCCTCTCTGACCATAAGCGAGCCAGTGGGAACGCACATTGTAGTGGTCTACATTCCCAATTCGGGATGGAATTCTGACACTCGTCCCGTAACTGTCGTCACTGGCAACAACGACAGATATGCTGACCATCAACGGACCAGCCAATGACAGCGGACCGCCTGCCTTGAAATACGCAGCTGGCGCGCATGTGGTGCTAAGCGTCAGCACGGCTTCTCGCTGTGCGGTTTGGCCCGCGGCCGCAAATGTGGTGGTGCAATACAAAGTCCATTAGCCGGGCACGACTCGCTGCATTGCGACTCGTTCGCCCGGAGTCCAGCCTTCAGCCGCAAATGTGACAATTCGACAGGCTTCTGTGAGCCATTTTCCCTCGCGTTTTCGATTAATAAGGTAGCAAGGGGTTTCGACCCAGGATGACCGCCGGATTGGACGCGCTCGTGGGTCGGCCGCAGGAGATGAATCCGCCATGATTTCCAAAAAGAGCGCGATTGCAGTTGGAATGTTATTCCTCTTCGCCCGGGCCACGCTGGCCACTGGCACAGCCTCCGCGCCAACGCGATATGTTTTCAACCGGATGGACCTCGCTACCGGGTCGGAGCCGGTTTCCGTAGTGACCGGTGACTTCAACGGGGACGGCAAACCCGATATCGCAGTGATCCACCAAAACTCAACCTCCATCTGCGTCTTCCTTGCGAATCCAGACAGCACGTTTCGTCCGTGCATCAGCACGACGATAACGGCGACAGCCACCATCGGCCCTTCGTCTCTTGTCGCCGGCGACTTCAACGGAGACGGCCAGCTGGACCTGGCCTTTGTGAATGGCAGTTCGACGGTGGGAGTGCTTCTGGGCAATGGAGACGGAACATTTGCGGCCGAAAAGGATTTTGCCGTGCCAGGCGGCGCGGTCTCGCTGGCCACGGGCGATCTCAACGGTGACGGAAAGCTGGATCTGGTCGTAGGTGCGCAGGGTGGACTCGCTGCCTACCTTGGGAACGGAGATGGAACATTCAGCAATAGTTGGACGCTCAATCACACATGCCAGGTGCCAACCGTTTGTGTTCAGGTCTTGCTCGGCGATTTCAATGGTGACGGCAAACTCGACTTGGTTTTTGCCTCACCGGGCCCAGGCGGCGGCATCGTCGACGTTCTGCCTGGCAATGGCGATGGAACTTTTCAGAATGTTCCCGTCGCAACATCCCTGGCCCATCAAGCGTCAGGTATGGCACGAGCGGACTTGAATGGCGACGGCAAGTTGGATTTGATCACCGCTGACCTAGACGGCTATGTCTCGGTGTTGATCGGACAAGGAGACGGGAGCTTCAGCGTCACGGATTATCAGGTTGGGGGGAATTGCGCTCCTTGCGGCGTTCCGACTTCCGTCGTGGCAGCCGATTTTAATGGAGACGGCCAACCCGATGTCGCCGTCACGTACTCAGGCGTCGACCCTTCGGGCATCCTGGTGTTCCTGAACAGCGGTGGAGGTGCCCTTGGAACTCCGGTGAAGTACCCGGCAGCTCAGAATTCCTACGCTTTAGCCTTTGCGGATTTCAATCAAGACGGGCTAGCCGACCTGGTGGTGGCCAACGAAGGATCGGCCAGCGTCTCGATTTTAATTGGGGACAGTGCAGGTACATTCTTGAGCAAGACCCCGTTTGCGCTGCCCGGCCAGGGCACTTCCCTGGCGGTGGGTGATTTCAATGGTGACGGCCTCCCGGATCTCGCGGTTGCCTCGACCAGTCTTTCTGCATTCCTCGGTGCTGCGGATGGAAGCTTCCATTCCTCCTACACGATCGGCTTCGGAACCCTTTCCGCAACGGCTACCGCCCTCGGGGATTTTAACAACGATGGCAAACCGGACGTGATGCTCAACTTCCCGCCGTCGTCGGGATTCCAGGGCGGCGCGGAAGTCTTTCTGGGCAATGGCGACGGCACATTTTCACCTCTTTCCGTCGATACCCGAGCGGGGGGATCGGCAGCTCTGGCTGTCGGCGATTTCAATGGAGACGGCAAACTCGATCGTGCGGTTCTGAACCCAACAGCAAATTCGGTTTCGATCCAGCTGGGCAACGGAGATGGCACGTTCCAAGCCCCCGTCAGCTATCCAACCGGAGTGGGTCCCGCATCCATCGTGGCGGGTGATTTTAACAACGACGGCAAACTGGATCTGGCGGTCACAAATAACGGAGCAGGAACTGTCTCGATTTTGCTCGGCAACGGTGACGGCACTTTCCAGTCGCACCAGGATTACGGTCCCATCGGCACGGCGGCCTTGACTTCTTCTCTTGCCGCGGCGGACTTCAACGGCGACGGCAACCTTGATCTTGCTGTGACCACGAGCACGACCAACGTCGCCATCTTTCTCGGGAAGGGTGACGGCACTCTCCAGGCGGGGCAACTCTACAGCGTTGGGGCCCACGTTCCGTCGCTCGTTACCTCCGGCGATTTTGATGCCGACGGAACCATCGACTTGGCCGTGGGTTTTTCAAGCGTCGACAATTTCGTGCTACTGCCCGGCAACGGGGACGGCACCTTTCAATCCCCAGGGCTAGATTTTCTCGGCTACAGCAGCGTCCAGGGCGGGGTGGCCCTGGCTCCGGGCAAGTTCGGTTCCGCGGGTGGTCTCGGACTTGCCGAGATCTTGCAGCCTTCGAGTTCGGCATTTGTGTTTCTCAACAAGCCGATCGTCAGTCTGTTTCCGTCGACGCTGGTCTTCCAACCGCAACAGGTTGGAATGACGAGCCCCGAGGAGAGTATCACCGTCTACAATCCCGGTTCGGCACAACTTATCGTTTCGCGAATTGACAAAACTGGTGATTTCGCGGAGACAGACACCTGCACGTCGGCCCCCATAGTGCCCGGAGGAAACTGCATCATCACGGGCTCATTCACACCGACAGTGCCCGGTTTGCGCACGGGAACTTTTACGCTCACCACAAATGCCGGTACTGGCCAGCAGGTTATCAATCTTTCGAGCACCCAGGAGTCCACGCTAACGTCGCTTTCTTCCTCAATGAATCCGTCTATTTATGGGCAGAGCATCACCCTTACGGCAAGTGTCACGCCGACCGAGGGCGGAAGCGCCGTGGGTACTGTGACCTTCACGGACGGCGGAAGCCCAATCGGGAACGGCACCCTCACTAGTGGAAGCGCCACTTTGATGACCGCGAGCTTGTCGGCTGGACCGCATTCCCTCCAGGCAGTTTACCCTGCAAACAACGGACTGATCGGCAGCATCTCTCCGGTTCTAACTCAAACGGTGAATCAGGGTTCAACCACGATTGTCGTATCCTGTGGATCAACCGGAATTGGCCCGCACTTGGGCACATTCATCGACGAACGAATTTTGTGCAGCGCAGTTGTTAACCCCGTTTTCCCAGCAGTTGGCATACCGACGGGAACCGTCAACTTTTTTGATGGCGGGACGCCGATCGGAAACGGACAACTCAACAGCTCCGTTCCTCCGGGTGCAGCGGGGCCGGCGTCCATTGGGGTCGGCTTCGCAACGGCAGGAACGCATTTGATCACCGCGCAATATCTGGGCGACACGAACTTTGCCGGGAGTACGACCGCCTCGGCATTTTCCCTCCTCGTCAGCACCATCCGCACGACGCTTACGATCACTTGTGCGTCCACAGCGTCCCAGCCGATTCTCGGCCAGCCGGTCGAATGCAGCGCTCTCGCCACACCTTCCTCCCCGGGGCCTGGCTTTCCGACGGGCCTCGTGACCTTCCTCGATGGTGCGATCTCGATCGGGACAGCTCCGCTCAACAATACAAATCCTGCCGGAGGTCCGGCTGTTTTCAACACCCCGCCGTTTTTGTCTGCGGGACAGCATTTGATTACCGCAGAGTACGCAGGCGACGCGACTTACAGCGGGAGTTCGACGACATCGGCGGCCATAGTGCTTGTCCTCAAGGACTCTGTATCGCTTGGCGCTTTGAACACCTCCTTCAACCCCTCCTTCGCTGGGAATTCCATCACGTTCACAACACCCCTCTCTGTTTTCATCCCTGCGGGTGCGTCCCCTCTGCCGCAGATCACCGGCTCGGTGACATTCTCCGATGGACCGAATGCCTTGGGATCTGTCCCGGTTGGACCGGCAACACCCATGGTGAACGGCTCCCTCCTGATTTCGTTCACCGCCTCGTTCGGACCGGGGCAACACCCCATATCAGCCATCTATGGCGGCGACAGCAACTACCTCGCCAGCAGCCCGGCATCTCTCACACAATTTGTAAACAAGATCTCGACAACGATCACCCTCGCATCAACGGGGAGTAATTCGTCTCTGCTCGGGCAGCCTGTTCCATTGACCGCGACCGTCGGTCCGCAGGGAGGCCCACTGGCGCCGACGACGAACGTCAGCTTCTTCGATGGCGCGACGCCCCTTGGCACCGCGCCTTTGAGCGGAGCTACGGCAACGTTCATCGCGAGCGGGCTCTCTGTGGGTTCGCATTCCTTTACCGCCTCCTACGGCGGCGACCTAAACTTTAACGCCAGTGGCCCATCCGCGCCTCCGCTCGCATGGACGGTTACAAACCCGGCGACCACAACGAACCTGGCCGCTTCTCCCAATCCTTCCGTCTATGGACAGCTCGTGACATTTACGGCGACGGTCACATCGGGCGCGGGAACCCCAGGGGGACCGGTTACATTTTCTGACGGTGCAACCGTACTCGGCTCGGGAACCCTGAGCCCGACGGGAGTCGCCGCGTTTAGCACTCCCTTCCTTCTGGCAGGAACGCACCCGATCACCGCCTCCTACGCGGCAAACGGCAATTATTCAGGAAGCACGTCGTCCGCTGTGCTCGAGGTAGTGACGCCTGCGCCGCTCAAGGTAACCGCCAATAGCAATTCGCGTTTGTATGGTCAGTCAAATCCGGGCCTCAGCGGAACAATCACGGGGATAGCGAACGGTGACAATATCACGGCGACCTATTCAACCAGCGCCACGCCCGCGAGCCCCGCGGGGACCTATGCGATCGCGCCTGCGCTCGCCGATCCGGCCAACAAGCTTGGCAACTATACCGTGACGATCAACTCCGGCACACTGACCGTCAATCCGGCCATAGTGACCATCACGGCCAACAACTCGACAAAGGTTCTGAATGCTCCCAATCCGGCCTTTACTCCCTCCTACAGTGGTTTCGTCAATGGCGACACTTCGAGCGTCCTCACTTCCATGCCGACTTGCACGAGTATGGCGACGACTACAAGTCCAGTTGGCACCTACTCGATCACTTGTTCCGGTGCGGCCGCCACAAATTACACCTTCTCCTACGTTTCGGGGACGCTCACAATCACCTACCTGGCCGGCGGCATGTGCGACGGCGACCTCAACCATCAGATCCTGCAGCCAATCAATGCCGACGGCACCAGCGTGTGGAAGCAGGGGCGCACCATTCCCGCGAAATTCCGGGTCTGCGATGCCAATGGTGTTTCTGCCGGCGCGCCCGGAACCGTTGCCAACTTCGCGCTTGTCGAGATCATCTCGGGGACGGTGACCACCGTGGACGAAACGGTCACCTCCACGAATGCGGATACCGCGTTCCGGTGGGATCCTGCCGGTCAACAGTGGATTTTCAATATCAGCACCAGCAATCTATCCGCGGGCTACACCTACGTGTACGCCATCACGCTGAACGACGGCTCGGTGATCCTGTTCCGGTATGGGCTGCGATGAGCGGACCCGACTCCCGGAGAGTCGGCATGATTGAGCACGCACAGACTTGTTCGGATGCGATGTGACTCAACTGCAGTTAGAAGGAGCAGGATGGATTGAAAAGAGTTGGTGAACAGGGGAGGACTCGAACCGTCAACCCGCTGTTCCCAGGAGAATCACGAAGTGGCTGATGCCTCGAGCCTCCAGCTGCGTCCTCCATGCTGGTTTGGGGGTATTGGGGGCTCTATACTCGATTTGTTCTCGATTTTTGAGGTGAACCCCTAAGCTGGTACAAATTCTTTGGGCACAGTCTCCCTTCAAGCGTCCGTCGTCAACCGTGAACCCTCGACACCCGTTGATCCCCGAACAGCACGCCAGCCGCATTCATCAAATACTGTTCATCGCTGAGCATCTCAACCAATTCGTCGGGGAATGGGGAGATTTCGCTCTGCAGATAGGTGGCGAGTTCGCGATAGATTTCGCGCCGGGCGTAAGGCGCCAGTTCGTTGCGACGGCGCAGCGCATCTTGAATCAGACTTGCCAGTCGGGGCGTCGCCGTTCGGCGCAGCTTCATCGCGATTGTGGGGTAATCCATGAACGAGTTGTACTTCTGCCGCGTCCAGAATTCCTCCCCCGGCGCACTGAGCGGCGTTTGGCGTATGACCAGCGTCCCCGCCAC
Organism: Acidobacteriota bacterium; assembly: GCA_013289665.1. Classification (GTDB taxonomy): domain Bacteria; phylum Acidobacteriota; class Terriglobia; order Acidiferrales; family UBA7541; genus Acidiferrum. Next base: position 116,057 of record JABCZN010000015.1, read on the forward strand.
GCGGTCGCCGAAGCGCTGCATCAGGGGACTGCTCAGTGCGGAAACTCCTCCAGCCAGATAGGCGAACGGCAGCGCATCGAACACGCGCATCAGATTCCGCACCCATGCCTGTTCGATCCGTAACGGGAGTCCGGTCTGGTCGATCACCCGCAAATGGAACAGGCGTTTTCCGATCGTCTGCCCGTTCCAAAAGCCTTCGAGCAATGCGCCATAGGCAAAGCCGATCGCGAATTCCGCGAGCGTGATCACCATGACTCCAAATCCCGGCGCTTTCGTGAAAATCCAATAAACCAGCAGCCCTGCTCCGTTCACTGTCCCCAGCACGATCGCGATATCGAGCAGCATGGCATAAAGCCGGGAAGCTGGACCCGCCAGGGGCAACCGAAAGAGCACGCCTTCTGGCGTCGCAATGGTCAGTTCGGCCGTCGTCGCCCAGCGGATTGGACGGGAATCTGTCATTTGTTCTCCGAAGGAACTCTGGTCTGCGCTCTGGCATCAGCCTTTCTTCGCCCGATCAGCAGCAGATAGACCGTCAGCAGCGCAAGTTCCGCTCCGCCAACAGCAACTTTCAATCCGTACGGCAGAACCGGTGCGTGATGCTGCGAAAAAAACGCTTCCATCATTCCCGCCCACACCAGCATCATTGCCATCCCGGCGATCAGCACGAGCCATTCCCGCATGGATTCGCGTACATCGCGATCCTCGCGACGGCGCAGCAGCAAGCGCGCCAGATAGAACCCCGCTTGCCCGGCGATCAGTATCGACGGAATTTCGAAGACGCCATGCGGCAGGAGCCACGCCGACATAAACAGCCCGAAGCCCTGCTGCGTGTAGCGAACCGCCACGGCCCCGAGCAGTACGCCATTCTCGAACAGCAGGAGCGCCGTTCCGATACCAAAGGTTACGCCGAGCGCCGCGGCGAGAATGGCCACCTCGATATTGTGCCGGATCAGTTCGGCCGAGAATGCGGCTTCGGTCTGCGCCGAGTGCTGGCCCCGATGCTTCCCTTGCTCCTCTTCATGCACGCGCTGCCCCGGATCGCGCAGATAATCGGCTGGAAGGAGCACGTCTACCGAGGCAGGATCGTAGCGCACCGCCAGCCCGCCCAGCGCGCAGCCCAGCGCCGTAATCAGCACGGCCAGTGCGAAATAGCGCGACTGCCGGCGAAACGTTTCCGGGAACAACGTGAAAATTCCGAGCCAGCGGCGCGGCTGCCAGATTTCAGCGCGCGTCGGCGGCGCGTAGTGCAGCTCCGCATACGCTCGCGCCACCAACCGCTCGAGATACTGTCTTAGCCCGGGCGCCAGCGCTCCGTGTGTGACCCGATTCAAATCCGCGGCCGCCTGCGCGTAAAGCTCCTGCAGCTGTTCGGCTTCCACCGGATTCAACCGGCGGTCCGGCCGGTTTTCGACCGCAGCGAGCAGCGATTCGAGGCTGCTCCACCGCGGCCGCGCCTGCATCTGGAATCGTTCGAGGTCCAAAATCACAGCCGCTGCTCCCGCTTGCTTTCCAGATATCCTTCGACTGCCTTTCGCAGGAACATCTCCGCGGGAATATACCGGAGACGAACGTTCAATTGGCGCAGTTGTCGCGATAAGGCGCCGAGGCGCTGGTTTTCTTTTTCACCCGCCAGCGCTCTATACACGTCCTGCTCCGTGTGCAGTTCCTCCCCTGGCGAAAATGCTGGCCTGGCGTGAGCCGGCAAGATACTTGTCATCAAGAGCGCATGTGACGAGCCGACCAGGCCGACTCCGCGGCAGAGCGAGTCAGAAACCGAGCGCTCCGTCAAATCCGCCAGCAACAGCAGGTACGCACGGCGCCGCAGTCGCACCCGAATTTCACCGAACAGGGCTTCGTAATCCGCGGTCGTCGGCAATGGCTCGATACTCAATAGACGATCACGAATTTGATGAAACTGCGATTGACCGCATCCCGCGCGTAACCAGGTCTTCGGCTCTTCTGCGTAGGTCACCAGCCCGAATTCATCGCCCAGTTCGAGCGCCACCGTTGCGCCCACCAACGCCGTTTCCACTGCCAGATCGAGCAGCCGTCGCGGTCCGCGCGCTGGTCGGGCGTCGTCCGGAATACCTGTCGTTGAGTCCAGGGCAAGCGCGGATGCCCGCGACTGGTCCACGACAAAATAGACCTCCTGCTTCTGCTCCCATTGGAACAGCCGCGTGACCGGAGCGCCTCGACGCGCCGTGGACTTCCAGGCGATCTCCGAATACATATCGCCAGCCTGATATTCCCTCAGCCGCTCGAAGTCGCGCCCGTGTCCGGTCCACGGGGTCTGCCGCGACGCCACAAGCGTGCGGTAAACCGGGCTGCGCAGAATCTCCCGCCGCCCGGACCTCAAATCCGCTTCGATTCGCAACTGCTCCGGGGAATCGAACCATTGCCGCAATCGCCAGATTCCCAAGCGTGAATACCGCTCGATGCCAACCCGCGGCCCAGGCCACAGCCCGCGGCGAAGCAAGGCAATCTCGGGCGTCCATGGCCAGAGCTGGATATGCGCGGTGCTTCCTCTGGTTGATCGCTCTGCGGGCGGCTCCGGCTGCTCAAGCTGCAGCAGTTGAGGATCGCTTTTCACCTGAATCGCGGTCTCGCTCTCCGGCCTTGCGGGCATGATCGCTACGCGCACTTTGCTCTGCAGTCGGCGCCGGCCGGAGCCCGTGAGCGCGAGCGGAACCGGGATGGTCTGCCCCTCGCGTCCACGAAGGCCCTCCTTCGGCGGCAGGAGGATGGGTGCGCATTCTCGGCGGGCGAGCCACAGCGCGAGCGCGTCATAACACGTGAGCAGCGCCACAGTCGTGACGATCAGCTCGAACACGAACCATCCACGCGCGATCCATGGCGCAATCGACGCCAAAACAGCCAGTAGTCCCATCATCCAGACGAGCGATCCCGTTGGGCTGAATAATTTCCCCGCCGGCTGAAGCGCGATCGGTTGAGGGGGCTTGTCCCGCGATTTCACCTTGCTGCGTGGCGGCTCCGCCGTGGCTTGGAACTCGAGACCGATCGCAGCGGCCCCCGCTCCGGCGCCCGCTGGCTTCCTATCTCCAACCGTCATCATTTCGCCTGCTTCCCTGCTGTCGTCTGCTACCGTGCTGCCTAGCGCGGCACTTCGACTGCCTCCAGCACCGCTTTGATCACTTCGCGGATCTCGACGCCTTCCATCTCGAACTCCGGTCGTAGCAGCACGCGGTGCTCGAGCACGGGAGCAGCCAGCGTCTTTACGTCCTCGGGGAGCACGAAATCGCGTTCATCGAGCGCTGCGAGGGCCCGCGATGCCGACAGGAGCGCAAGTGTCGCCCGCGGCCCGGCCCCAACCCAGATTGCTGCGTGCTGCCGGGTCTGCCGCGCCACGCTGACGATGTAACTGCTGATCGCATCGCTGACGCGCACTCGCTCTGTGGCCGCGCGCAGTTGTTCGAGCTCGCCCGGCTGCAAGACCGGCACGCGCAGTTCCTCCGCCAGTCGCCGTTCGGGCGTTTCGCCCCCTGCCACCAGCCTCGCCAGCTCGTTTTCGTCCTCGACCGCCGGGTAGCCCATGCGGATTTTTAAGAGAAAGCGATCCTTCTGTGCCTCGGGGAGGGGGTAGGTGCCCTGATGTTCGATCGGGTTTTGTGTCGCAAAGACGACGAAGACAGGAGGCAAGAGGCAGGTCTCGCGATCGATCGTGACTTGCCGCTCCTGCATGGCTTCGAGCAAAGCCGATTGCGTTTTCGCGGGTGCGCGATTGATTTCGTCCGCCAGCAGGAAATTCGTGAAGACTGGACCGCGCACCAGCCGGAATTCCTGTGTCCTCAGGTCGAAGATGCTGGTCCCGGTGATATCTGCGGGCATGAGATCCGGCGTGAACTGAATGCGGTGAAATTCGGCGGCCACCGCCCGCGCCAGGGCTTTCACCAGCAGCGTTTTCCCTACGCCCGGAACACCTTCAACGAGCGCGTGTCCGCCGGCGAGCAGGGTCACCAGCGCGAGATCGATCGCTTCGGTTTGCCCAACAATCACGCGGCCAAGTGCTTCTCGAACACGCCGCGCCCCGCTTGTGATTGTTGCGGACGCTGCAGGCGGTTGCCCGTCCGCACCGGGAGATTGCGCCTGCCCGTCTGAACCACCTACCGGTTCTTCGTTCATCGGATTCGTGCCTCCTCGGGAATGTTGTTTGGTGCAGCCGCCGAACGATCCGCCGCACTGCTGCCGGTATGAGCCAGACCTTTTGCGGATGCGCGGCGCTCGGCGATCAACTCGCTTAGTCCCTTGTACCCCGCGAGTGCGGGCTGCCCGAGCGCGGCCCGCAGCCGCGGCCCCGAGCCTGGATCTGCAGAAATAGCCTGCGCATCCTGAGGCGATCGGCGACGGTATTGTTCCCAGCATTCCGCCACTACCTGGCTGGCCGGAATGCTGCGTTGAAGAAGGTGGCGGGCGGCCACTCCGGCGCCTTCCCCCTGACGCACGATCGGCGCATTCTGGTCACGCCGCGGGCGTCGAACCAGATCACCGCTCATCGTCCAGAGCAGAACGAGCAACGCCGCCCAGAAAAGTAGCAGCGCCACCTCGAGCCGGTATCGCTCTACCAGCCAAATTACGCCTTGTTCCTGATGCAGTCCATGCAACGTCTCATCGACCCAAATCACCGGCCGTCCTCCGGTGAGAAAGTCCAGCAGTACGGGGTTCGGATGTGTCTTGATCGTTTCGTTCAGGAGGAACCATTCCTGGCCCGCGGCGATGAGTTCGCCTTTTCCGGCTCTACGCATCGCCATATAAACATTCCCCGATGTGTCCGGCTTCGCGTCGGCTTTCGTGGGTCCCGCGTAGAGCGGGGTCCAGTGGTCATCAGTCTTGAGCCACGGAGCATCCCCGCCGAGATACATCATCTCGCTACCCGCCGGCATTTCGAGGGGATCGGGAGAGATCCATGTTGGACCGGAGCTCTTTGGCGTATTGTTCCACCTGTTCTCGACTTCCCAGCCTTCTGACTCCGACTTTAATTTCCAAGCGGGCTCGATCAGCACGATGCGCCCGCCGCGCGCAAGAAAAGCTTCCAGCCGCCCGCTGAACTTAGCCGAGTTCCGGGGTTTTCCTTTCCCGATTTCCCAATCGTTATCGGGGTAGCCTCCAATAAAGAACGCTGTTGTAGCCCCCGCGTTCTGGTCGGAGAGCGAGTCCTCATCCTGGCTGCGCTTCACTTGGTATCCAGCGCGTGCATAGGAATCAAACAACAGGCTGGTGCCGTAAGGGTCCTCGCGGAAGCTGGAGCCCATATCGCTCGTAGTCGACTGGTTCTGATGCGCCATGAGCAGCAGAATCGCGAATACCGTTGCGAAAATCCCTCCCGCCAGCAGCGGGCCTCGCCAGTTGAGCGCCCTGCCTCCGGTTGACCCGCTCTCAGACATGGCTGAGCAACTCCCGCTGATCCTGGCGGTAGACGGCGACTGCCTCTCGCGTCGGAACATGAGACCCATACCACACGCGATCGAACTGCCGCAGGCTGCCGCGCAATTTTTCAGGTATTTCGATGCGTCGTTCCAGTGCCGCTTGCGGACGCCGCCGCCACCGGCGCGTAAACTCATTCAGGTAGTCGCGATTTGTGCTGTCGCGGCGAATCGTCAGCCATTCGCGCTGCGCCAGTCCGGCGAGCAGGCCCAGGTACACCGAGCGCAACGCCAGCCGCAATTCGCCTTCCCGTTCCAGCCGGTCCGCCAATGCGAACCATTCATCCTCGGAACGTTCACTCGCTACCGCGCCATCGCTCAGATTGGGAAGAGGCGCGATTGCCATGGGAAGGGAAAGCTGCGCTGCTGCCTCGCGCCGCCTGCGCAGCCAAACGAGCACCACTCCCGCTCCGATCGTCACTGCGGCAATCAGCGTTAGCCAGAGTCGAACGTCTTTCAGCTTCCAGGAGCCTCCTTTTCCGTTTCCGGGCGAGAGATTCAGCCCCTCCGGCCACAGTTTGCGAAGAAAATTCAGAAACGCATTCCAGGCGCGGTCACACCGCTGCTCGATTTTGACCACTAGCTTGTCAAACCAGGTGGGCGGGCTCGGGTGCTCCGCGTCATGCCAGCGATAAATTGCCCGCCGCGATTCCTCGTCCAGGGCGCGCTGCAACTTTTGAATCTGTGCCTCGCGCAGGATGTGGGCGGCCGTCTCCGCGCTGCTTCGGGGCAGCGCCGCTCGCGCGGCCGCCATGGGAGAACTGCATCCGAGCATCGCAGCCAGCACCGCCAACGCGCCGGTCGTCACCCTGCGGCCCGCTGCGGGGGATGCGATCCTCTGTGCTTTATTCTGGTGCTCCCGTGGCAGGCTCGCCAGTAAACCGCGCAGGTCGTCTCCTTCTCGCCTCGATTGCAGATGCTGAAAGACGACGACGAACGAACACTTGACGATGGGATCGAGCGCCAACCAGGCGCCCGCAAACAACGAAAGCCAGAACGCGGAACTCCGGAACAGCGCGTATATCCCCATGGGAGTTGATAAGAGTGTATTCACCCCGAAGATCGAGTGCAGAAGCTGCGGAACAACCAACGCCACGATCAACCCATTCAGCCACACGGCGCTCCAGAGCGGAAGCAACATCAGGAAGAGAAGCAAGCCGCCTCCGAACCATTGACTCGAGAGCGCTACCGAGCCACCCAGGGAATGTCTTTTGGAGCCATCCTCCCGGGCCTCGAGACTCGCGAATTGGCACGCGCTATAACACCAGGTCGCGCCCACGAAGGTCGTAAGCCCCACGAGCGCAGCAGAGCTCAGGACGATTTTCCAGGCAAGCAAGCGTCCGATCGCCGCCAGTTGTGCGGACGCGCCCACGGGTGCCGGTCTCGGCACGCCAAACGCGCGCTCCCGCACCCGCTCCATGTAGCTCGCCACGCTCCATGCGCGCAGAAGGTATCCGCCAGTGAGCAGCCCTGCCTCCGCGATCAGCGCGCCATCCGACAAGCGAATCTGCCCGTTGACCACCCACATCACGATGAAACAAAAGACCAGAGGCGCGGCCCCGCTGTAGTACCGCCATGCTTCCCAAGCAAACGTTGACTTAAACAGGGCGAAACCACGTTCGAGCGCTTCAAGCGCGTTCAGGGAGTTCGGGCGGCCGCGCGCGGACGCCTGGCGTCCCCGCTCTGAATTGGCGCGTGCCAGCTCCGCTTCAGTCATTGTTTTTCCCGGGCGCCCGGTCATCGGCAGCGGCGCCGAAGTTCAGATGCCCCTCCGGTGCATTCATTCTCCAACGCAAAAGTGCGAAAAAGAGCGCCATCAGGACGGCAAGTGCAGTGAGCCCCGCGAGGACCTGTCGGAGGAGGCGCACGAGCGACGGTTTCGGTGCGGGCGGGCGAGCCATTCGGCGCAGACAAGGCGGGCAGGCGAGCTTTCCCTCCTCGTCGGTTACGCATTCTCGGCAGAAAGTTCCTCCGCAATGGGGGCACCGTGCCGCCGCTTCTCGCAGAGGATGAAACAGGCAGCGAGCATGGCGCAATCCCGCCGCCGCGGGTTTCTGAGAGGGCGCCGCTGGCGTGTCAGGAGCCATCGGTCTCGGTGGCGTCCGCGACGGAAATCGTCCCGGACGGCGCTTCAAACTTCGTTTGCACGGAGGGCTCCGCCGGCTGCGCGCTGGTTAGCGGAGCGGTTGGTTGCTGGGCGCCTCGGTGCGCAGCGCGAACCGCCGCATCAATTTTCGCAAGGACCTTCGGCGCACGGGGCGTTCGCGCCACCAACGCCAGGTCGGCCATTGCTCCTCGGGTGCAAACGCGCGCCCCCGCTGTCGGCCCCAGTGCCAGTTCCGCCGCCACCCAGGCGAGGCCCACGCCGCCCAAAATCGCGCCAGTCGTGGAATCGACCCACTTCCAGAACACAACACCGAGCGCTCCGAACAGCACCGCCGCAAGCGCCATCCGCCACAACCATAAACGATTTGGCCAGACCACTATGGATTCGAGGTCACGCAAATAAAAACGCCGGTATTCGACCGAGTACATCACGCGCTTCGCGGCCAGCAAGCAGTCCTCACTCAAGTACCACTTCGTCCCGCCGGTCAGACTGCCGACGCGCGATATTTTGCGGAATGTCGCTTTCAATCAGTGCCTCACCTGCGTCCAGCGTGCGAAGAACGATGCGGCAAGGAGAAGGGGGAGCCAGAGGAGCCCCGCATACGCCATCCAGAAACGCCACCCGCGCCGCGGAATCAAATACGAACGCGGCGCCTTCCTGTACTTCACGTGCAAGAAAATCGCGGCCGGGAATGCGGCGACAAACACGGGCCAAAAAAGAATCCAGCCCCATCCGATCGCCGCCGCAATGGAATCATAGAGCACGTCGCGGTGCCGCCATTCCGCGGCGCCGGCCCCCGCAACGGAATTTGCGCGTCCGCGGTCGAAACACGCGGGGCAAACGTGCTCCGCTCCCAACTGCAAATCGCACAATGCGCACACGAAGCGGCCGCACCGCTGGCAGCAAGCCTGAAACGCCTTGTCCGGATGAAAAAAGCATGTCGCCTGGTCAGAAAGCGCGGCCGCCGTGCTGGTGTTCTGCTGGACCGAGCCCCAGACGCGGATCTGTAGCCGCTTCTCACAATAGGGGCAGGTCTGCCATCCTGTCTTCGTCTCAACTGGCGCCACGTCCCCTCTGCAACTGGGGCAGGTCACAGCCCCTGCTGCAATGGGTGGTAGCCCCCGGGCCACGCCTGTCGGAGAAGCTTCCGCGTTGGCGGGAGTGAAAAGATTGATATTCAAGTTCACGCCAGGCTCTGCTTGTAGACCACCCGCGTATCGCAGACCCGATCATGCAGCGCTCGCTTCTCGCTATCGAAACCCGCCATGATGTACCCGATCAACAGGATCAGAGCGCTGACGAAACTCATGAAATATCTGGCGACGCATACGCCCCAACCAAGCGACTCGCCATTGCTTCGAACCACCTGGAGTCCCACGGCCATTTTCCCCAGCGTCGCTCCCCGATAGTGCAGGAACAACACCTCATACAGGAAACCGATCCCGTAAGAAAGAATTTGGAAGCTCACCCGGAGACCTTGAGGCTCGGACCGGATCACGTTCGGCATAAACTGAGCTCCGAAAGTACCGAAAAGGGCAAGGGCAAGGGAGGCCTGGACGATTCCGAGGAGAAAGCCGTCGATCATTCGTGCGCCGAAACGGATCCAGAAACCGCCGTAATGCCAGCCCTGTGCCGATGTCGCCCCGCCGCTCGCCATCACTCGGCTGAGATATCCGGGCTTGCAACCGGCGCACACCCAGTTCCCGGCGATCTGCACAACATCAGATTGTGGGAACGGCCGTCTGCATTGCGAGCATGCCAAAACCGTTTGCACTGGGGTTTGTTCACTCATTGGGCGTTCTCCATGTATAGGAAGTGGCACTTAGCGTAGCGCAAATGGTTCCCCCGGCCAAGCATCAGGAACGTTCAAGTTTCGCAAGTATAAATTCCTGTATTGGCAAAATGGGGAGCCATCTCTCTCGCAAGCATGTTGCTCACTCCAAAGACAGCACAGCGGCCAACTATAAGCACAACCTGGAACACAATTTCGTCCCTGCATTCGGTAGTCATGAGGTTGCTTCACTCAGCCGATTCGACGTGGAAATGCATCATACAGCGCGGTTTCAGGGGGGATTTGGGGGGCTGTTTCCGTTTTGTTCTCGACTTTGAACCTGCTAACTGAGCTTCCAACTTCTTCAGAACAAAGCAACTGGAACTCAGCCCGAAACTTTTGAGGATCGCGGAACATAATGACTGCAGGCGAGTTTAGAGTCGCCGGCCGCGTGCGTTCCCTGGTGCTACCAGGCTTCCCCCCATGAGTACCTCCAATGGATTGAGAAAATTGGGGGGGGTGGGTGTCAACTCTCCCGAGGACACCCACCGCCCTTCTTCCGGGCTTCTCGGAGGCACCGGGCTTTCAGTTGGTAGAACGCAAGCGGCATATAAAACCCTTCAGATTAAATTCCGTTGCAACAAATCTGCCGCGACTAGTCACTCGTTGCGTATTCCGGGGCATGGTGATCATTGATTCCGATCGATCGCGATCACGATTCCGGGATGATGGTGATCAGTTTGTAGTGATTCCCGGAACAGTGATCACGACGAACTTGGAATGTTTTCCACAGGGCGAGGTGGCGCTGGACATCACACCGGGCAAACTGTTTCTCCTATGAACCTTATGGGGAGAGACCGAGTGCCAACTAGGAGAATGTCCATATAGCCATTGCGCGAGGGTGGAGGGGTGATCCGCCCCGGCCCGACTTGCTGAAGGAACTCTATTCCGAAAGAAAAAAGCTGGCGCTGCGGCAACGTTGAAAGCGAGAGCCACTCGCTTAGCCCAGGTTCGTCACTGAGAGGGCCAAAAGCGGGTTAAGTCCTTTCAAATCAGTCTAGGCTATGGCTGAGTTTTCACTACATTTTTGAATTCGTAGCGGCTCCAGACGCTCGGGCAGTGTAATT
>JABCZN010000016.1 GCA_013289665.1 Acidobacteriota bacterium
TCCACGGTGTGTCGTCACACCCCCTCTTCCCTCCATTGAATTTGCATAGCGCCCGCGTCCGCCGCAAACCCGAGCGGCTTCCTTCAAGTCGCTGTATCGAAAGCGCGCAACCCCGCCGTGCTCGTGTACGCACCTTGCCCACTCGCGCTTCCGATACAGCCCTAAGACTTATAAGGACTGATCCCACCAACTTCCGCGAAGAACGATTGCACGCGGCAGTCGCGAACTTGGTACACTGGCGTTCCGCGCCGAGTTTTTTTATGTCTTCAACTTCGTGAAACTTCGGCTTGCCGTCAGATGTCGTGCGCGGCAGCGGATTCGGCTCCATAAGCACGGCCGCGCGGGCTCATGTCGACGGACTCAGCTCTCGTTGAAGGTTGGTTGTCTGAATTCTCTTCGTGAGGTATAAGCATTAACTTCACTACAAGGGGACTCTCGCAGGTTGTGGATGGTGGCCGGCGTGGCCGGGTTTATTCTGATCTTCGCCATTCACCTGGCGCTGATCTCTCGCGCGAACACCATTACCTGGGATGAGCCCGACCATATCTATTCCGGATACATGTCGTGGCGCGGCGACTTTGGCTTGAATCCCGAGCATCCGCCGCTGGTCAAGTTCGTTGCCACCGTGCCTTTGCTTCTTATGCAACTGAACGTTCCAGAGATGCAAGATCGTCCTTACCGGTTACAGGCCGTTCTCGGTGGAAGAGATTTCATCTTTCACAACGACGCCGACAAGATCGTGTTTCGCGCGCAGATGGCGGCTTCAATCTTCACGTTGCTGTTGTTGGTGATCGTGTTTCTCGCGACGCGAGAAATGTTCAACACCACCGCGGGCTTCCTTGCGCTCGGGCTTCTGCTGTTCGATCCGACCCTGCTCGCTCACGGAGCGCTGGTAACCACGGACGCGGCGCAATCCTGCTTTTTACTGGCATCGATCTATGCGTTCTACCGCTATGTGCAATTGCCATCCGCGGGCCGGTTGATGATTCCCGGGGTTGCCGCCGGACTGGCGTTGGCGTCCAAGCACAGCGCGGTCCTCGTCTTCCCCATGCTCTTGATTCTCGCGGGGGTCGAGATATTCCGGAAAGAGTCAGCGAACAGCGGATCGCAACTTTCTGTCGGTAAACGCGCAACTCGCTATGCTACGGCCCTGGTGATCATCGGCCTCATGTCAGTTGCAATTCTGTGGGCGGCCTATGGCTTCCGCTATCCGGCACGCGGGAACGGGTTGCAGTTGAATCCGCCGATGGAGGCGCAACTTGGCAAAGTTCCGAGTCCTACGCAAGCCAAAATACTTCACGAATTCGCCCGTTTCCACTTGCTCCCCGAGTCTTACATCTACGGCTTTGCGCACGTATTGTTCAGTGCCAACAGCTTCAACAGCTATCTCTTCGGCAAATCCTATCCGCATGCCGTCTGGTTTTACTTCCCGGTGGCCATGCTGGTGAAATCGAGTCTCACATTCCTGATCATGCTGGCGATTAGCGTTTGGGTGATCGTGAGCGGGCGCCTGCGGATGAGGCGCGAACTGCTGTTTCTGTTGATCCCGCCGCTCGTCTATCTGGCTGCGTCGATGAAGAGCGGAATGAACATTGGCATTCGCCACATCCTGCCCGTCTACATCTTTCTTGCGATCCTGATCGCGGGCGCGGCCTCCGTGCTGATTAAGGACAGTCGTCGCTGGCGGTATGCGGTCGTACTTCTGCTGGTCTTCCAGGCAATCTCGGTGACGCGCGCATTCCCCAACTGCATTGGCTATGCGAACGAAGCCTTTGGTGGCCCAAAGAACGTTTGGAGGTATGTGAGCGATTCGAGCGCGGACTGGGCGCAGCAATTGCATGCCGTGAAGCGATACACCGACGAGCGGCACATGCAAAACTGCTGGTTCGTTTACTTTGGAACCGGCGTCATCGACTACAACTATTACAAGATCCCATGCAAGCTGCTTCCAACCATAGAATCAATTTGGCTGGGCACGCTCTCCGACGCTACTCCTGCGATCGACGGTCCGGTGTTCATCAGCGCAGTCAATCTCACGGGATTCGAATTCGGCCCGCCTCCACTCAATCCATATGAGCAGTTCAAGGCCTTGAAGGCTGCCGAAGCAATCGATTCCAGTGTCTTTGTGTACGAAGGACGCTTCGAGATCCCACTTGCGGCTGCGTTGGCTCATGCACAAAAGGCAGGTGTGTTTCTCGCCGGCAAGCGATTGCCGGAGGCACTGCAGGAAGCACAACAAGCTGTGGCTCTCGCCCCAGACTCGGCCGGAGTGAACGCAGGGATGGGCAACGTGCTGGATGCGCTCGGCAGACGAGAAGAGGCTCGCCCCTATTACGCAACCGCGCTGCAACTTGCTCTTACCAAGCAGCCAGGGTTTCAGCACTCGCTGGTAGCACCACTCAAACAACGCCTTGCGGCAGAAGACGACAGTGCAGAAAAAGGGCATCCGTAAGCACGTAAAGCTAACGGTGTGCGCAATCTGTTCTACGAATCGAAGCGCGAAGTCTCGTCTGGAGACCTGGTATTTTCCTTTGTAGATACTTGGATCGCCGCCATTGGATTGGCGAAGTCGTATTGCTGGGAGTGCCCGAAGCCAACTGAGTTTGGTTCCGTGGGTCTGCATCGGGAAAACATCGGATGGAGGGTACCCCCCCGGCAGGGCCAACATTGCCCGGCGACTAAGGCCCTCGATATAGTAGGTGACTGCTGGCACGCCGAGATCGGTCCTCCCTGCCTGGCAATCAACCCGTGGAGATCCTTGTCACTGTGACGAAGACGAGCGCAGCCAAATCGAAAGAATCAAAGAGCGGCAAATTGCGGATCGGCGATGATTGGAATGCTATCCGTATCATTGCGCTCTCGCAAAGCAATCCGCTAAAGGCCATGGCGGAGTTAGTCGAAAACAGCATCGATGCGCATGCCAAGACAATTACCATCACGCGCGGGCGCGAGCATGGCGAGCACTATCTAACGGTCAAGGATGACGGCGACGGCGTCCCGCGCGATCCGAACGGGCTGCCTGACTTCAAGTACGTCGCAACTCATATCTGCGACTCGATCAAGCGACGCTTGAAGGCAGACGGCGCTGGAGTCGGCTTACAAGGGGAATTTGGCATCGGTCTTTTGAGCTTCTGGACCGTGGGCGACACGCTCACGATGACTTCTGCCAGTGCCGATCAGCGGGTCTATCAGATGGTTATGAGCAAAGGGGATCCGCGCTACATTGTGAAGCTTCGACGCGTGCTCTTTGCAGAGCGGGGCACGGAACTTAAGATCCGGCCCTTGCTCGAGGGCGTCCGGGGATTGAGCGGCGAGAAGATTCAGTGGTATTTGGCCTCGGAGCTGCGCGACCGTATTCGCAATACGCAGGTTCGTGTAACAGTGATCGATAAACTTGCACGCAAGCAGTACGAGGTCGAACCGCGACAGTTCGAAGGGCGCTTGCTGCACCAACTGCCGACGGTTCACTCGCCATACGGTGAGGCGTATGGCGAACTGTATCTCACGGAACCGGCCGAGGACTGTCGGGTCGCCCTTACCCGAGCTGGCACGCGGGTGATTGCGGATATCGGAACGCTGCCGGGCTTGGAGCGCCCGCCGTGGGATTCTCGTTACCTGCAGGGCTTGATCGACGTGCCGTACCTTAACCTCACACCCGGCACGCGTTCCGGAATCGTCCACGATGAACGCTATGGGGCCCTTGTGGAAGCCTTAATACCACTGGAAGCACACCTCAATGACCTCATCAGCGCGCAGCGCCGAGCCGAGGAAGAACAGGCAAACCGAGAGTCCTTGCGCGCCATCCAACGTGCGTTTCGCGAGGCCATGCTGGTCTTGCCACGCGAAGAATACGACTGGTTTGACATCCAGTCACGCTCACAGCAAGCGGCCGGCGCTGACGAGCCACCGGAGCGAGACGTGGAGACCTCAGTTGCGGAGGGAGAGATGGGCGCGCCGGAACCGAGCGGAGGCGAATCTACCCAGCGGCAGTTCTTCGACTATGCTGGTCCTTTGCACACCGTTGTGATTTCATCGGCGGCAAGCACACTGAAAGTGAACCAAGGGCGGCGCTTTCGCGCGTTGCCTCGGGATCGCTCGCGCCGGCGAGTTGAACAGGACTTGGCATTTGCGTGGGAGATCGTTGAAGGGGGTGGCACGCTGTCATCCACATCTGATCAAGAAGTAAGCTTCACAGCTCCCTCGTCGCCCGTTCTTGTACGTTTGTCCGTCGCCGTCCGACAGCGTGACATTTGCTGCAGTGCCGAGGCGCTGATTACCGTCACCGACAGCCTTGACGTGGCCGTCGGCCCCGCAGTTGTCAATGCGCGCGGCTTACCGGGCTACACCTTTGAGCGCGCCGCTGGGGAACTGTGGCGCTCGCGATTCGATGCTGGTCGCAACCTGATCGTCGTGAATAACGGGCATCGTGATTTTGTCTTCGCCACTCGCAGTCGCGCGCTCCAGCTGCGTTATCTCGTGCGTCTCTATGTCAAAGAGTTGGTGCTGAAGAACTTTGCTGGTCTCGCAGCCGAACAAGTGGCGGACCGCATGATCGAGCTTTCCCTGTATGTCGAAGAGAAATTGAAGTCCACGTGAAGACTGTACCCGGGAGCCGCGGGCTCAAGATTGGCCTTCAGGTAGCGAATCTATCTGACAGAGTTCTCTGAAGACTTCGCGGAAGTCCTCGGCGGTTTGATTGGAGAAGAAGTTCGCTTACTCATCGCAGGCACCGACGCTGGCGTACTTCAGTCATGATTTCGGTCCTTGGGGTTGCCGGCAACAGAGACGTCTGGCTTGGCTAACATGGCTTGCGGCGTCAATCGCGGAGACGTGAGAGACCAAAGGCCGACTAGACAGAAGCCGAATGGTCTGCCGTTGAGCTACCGAGGATCATCCTCGTTTTGTGCCAGGTACGCTAAGTTTTCTAGTGAGGTTCTACGGAACACGGACGAAAAATACGAGAAAAACTCGCTCAAAACACATAAAGCGGCAGGCGGGTGATGCCGGCCAATCTCGAAAAGTCCTTGTCCAGAGTAAAGAGTGTAACGCCATGCTCTAGCGCAATCGCTGCGATCAGGGCATCGACGGTCGTAACCGCAACACCTTTCGCTCGCGCTGCCCGAAAAATGGCCGCCGCTTCTCGATACGTTGAGAAACCCTTAGGTTCGAGCATGTCCCATTGCGACAGATAGTGCTCGAGACGACTAACGTCACGCTTGAGCCCCTGCAAAACTTCCGTTATCACAACTCCAGCGAGGGCCAGGGGCTCAGCATCGGTGATCATGCGGCGCAACTCGGTTCCGGCAGCGGAAGGAGACGAGCCGAGAAAATCGATCCAAACAGAACTATCGACCAAGATCAAACGCGATTTCTCCGCAGGGCTTTGGGATCCCCTTTCCAATTACCACTGCCGTAATATCGCAGAATGCCCTTTCGGCTCTCGGAACGAACGAGTAATTCCAAGGCTTTATCGACGATCTGCCGTTTCGTTTTGAGACGCGTGAGCTTTCGTGCCTGGCGCACCAAATTCTCGTCAATGTCGATGTTGGTTCTCATGGAATGATGATACACCATTCTCGGGTATTTTTGTGTATCACTTGGCGACACCAATATTGGCTGACGTCAAGTATAGTCGTCCAATTCGGAATACAAGCCCGTCCAGTTCGGAATCTGATTCACAAAGGGCCCGACCTACGCGTGCTTGCCCATTCTTCCTACGATGCGAACCGAAGCATGAACGCCGGTGGACGGGTGCACTTTCCCATATCGCGCAGACCCTCCGGCGCCGTTGATCGTTGAGATTCCTTTCGCCGAGAGGAAACCGCGAGAACCGAAATGCTCACCCGTAATCATTCTCCTACGGACGACTGCAGAAGCGCGGACTTGCGTCGGTATTCTCTGGGAGCTACGCCTATTTTTCGCCTAAAAACGCGACTGAAATAACTTTCCGACGAACAGGAACGCGGGGGCGAATCAGAAGTGGAAGACGACGCTGAGGGTGGCCTGGAAATTGTTCTGGGTCTGATTAAAGAAAGTGGTGTAAAGCCAGTCGGTTTCGCCGCGAATGGAAAACCGGGAATGCAGGCGATAGTCGAGGCCAATGCCCGCCTGCGCGGAAAGGCAGTTGCGGCTGTTGCCCGCCGTTTGCGGCTGCAAATGCGAGCCTCCCACCAGCGCGTGCGCCCAGGGCTCGAATCGGTTACGGCGGCCGCCGACGCGGATTCCGCCTCCGCCTCCAAGATATTTTACGTGCTCATTGGCGAGGATTGTGGGAGCAAAACCGGTAACGATGTCGCCTTCAAGGGCGAGCCAGCCGTTTGTGAAGTAGCTGACGGTGGTGTTGGTGCCGACAAGACTGGCGTTAATGATGTCCGATTGGAAGCGTACAAAGCTGACACCCAAGCCTAGTTGCCAGCGGTAATCATCGCGGTCGCCGAAAACGAAATTGGGTCTGGGAGCCGGGGCCGCGGGAAGCGGAGCGGCTGCGGGAGCGCCGGGTGTGGCCAGGCCCAGGCTGTTTGACTCGCTTTTGCCGGTCTCGAACAGGTTGACCTGGGCGGCAGAGGTATCACCCGAAGGAGCAGTGGAGTTCTCCGCGCTGCGCGCCGGGGCCGGGGCGTTGTCGTCCTGTTGCGCGAAGACCGCGCAAGCAGCCACGAACATGATGGCCATTCCCAAAATTGGCTTCTTCATACTGATTGTCCTCCGCCTCTCCAAACAGCGTCCCCACGGCGCCGCGGCGATAGTCTCCTTGAGCAAAAAATCACAACCCGCCCGCGCAAAATTGTCGCAAAGAAAGGGCCAGGCGGATCGCGGCGCGGACTGGACAAAAATACTATAGCGCAGAAAGTGGCTCATGGGAGAGAGAGATCGAAGAGAAGGCGGGTTAGTCATCAGACCCCGCAGATAAAGCGCGGAGGTCAGACGAGAGGGAGAAAGGGAAGAAAGTTACTGCGTAAGGGCGTAGTTGTGCATACCGGCGCTCAAGGAGAAGCCCGCGCCGGCGACTTGGGGAACCCACCACAAACGGCGGAGCGTGGGATGGCTGCTGGTCATCATGCGGCGGCTAGCGTAATCCATTACGGCCGGGCTGACTTGCGTGGCGGCGTAGATGGCGTTGGAGTGAGAGAAGGGACGGAGAAGAGGATTGCCTTCCGTGCCGTAATTGCCGGAGACGGCGCGGCGCGTGGAGTAGGCGTCGAAAGCGGCGGCGCTGTGGCTGACAACCATGAAGGTGTACCAGAGTTTCTGCTGGCGCGGCGTGGGCCGGGGGCGTTCCAGGATCGGCTTGATCGCGGCACTCGAGAAAGGCTGGATGGCAGTGGAGCTTGATTCAACTGTGGCTTCGGATTTTGCGCTGGGGGCATCAGGCAGGGCCGTGCGGGCGGCCGAGTTTTTCACGGAGTCGGAGGTGCTGGAATTGGCCACAGCGGGTGAATCGGTTGCGGGCGACTTGGGTTGCCCGGCAGTTGGCAGCCACAAAAGAAGCAGCGCGGCGGAGAGTAGCAAGGATCACCTCAGTGTCGCAGGCCCGGGGTTGGGTTCCGGCAAGCTGCAACACTGGAAGCTTAACTGTACCTAAGTACAGGTGTCACTGGCCCATTGGTCACGTTTTGGATGGTACTTTGTGGCGATGCTAGAACGTCGGTCGAGGAGTTGCCTCCCCTTCCCCTCTGTTTTGTGAACGCGTTTGATTTTGAAGGAGGAGAAGTTGATCGTTTTGTATCAGCTTTAAAGGCGTAGAAAAGGAAGGAGTTAGGGGGAGGCGGATTTGGGGAGGAGAGCGTTGCTTTCGAGTTCTTGGGAACTGGTGGCGGCCTGGAGGGGGTTAGCGGGGCTGAGCGGCGACACGGATCCTCAGCAACAGGATGGAACCGGGAGTTGGGGAGGTAACTA
Organism: Acidobacteriota bacterium; assembly: GCA_013289665.1. Taxonomy (GTDB): domain Bacteria; phylum Acidobacteriota; class Terriglobia; order Acidiferrales; family UBA7541; genus Acidiferrum. The sequence continues at coordinate 7,897 of JABCZN010000016.1, forward strand.
TCCCTACGGTAACGGATGAGGCCGGGAATAGGGGCGCCAGGGGACAAGGCCGGGCGAGCCCGGCTCGTAGAGTGGGCCAACTCATTATGAAGGCGCAGCTCTACGCCGCGCTCTGTTGCCTTCTGCAAGAACTGAACCCGAGAGCCCACACGCAACACGGGAATCACAGGAAAAACGAAGAGCAAGCCAGTACAAAGTGCGAGGATGGCACGATTTATCGTGCCCCTACAGTGACCCGAGTCGGCACGTTCGGTGAAGCAGCGGGCACGCAATTTGGCGGGGAAGAACTGCTATAATCGCGCGCAATTGGCGGGGGTTGGGAGGAGCGGGGGAATATGAGCGGATCGGAATCGTCTTCGGCGAAACGAGCCCGGATACCCCAGCGGGGGCCAGAGGCTCCGCGGTTTATTGTGATTGAAGGGCCGCTGCGGGTGGGCAAGACGACGCTCGCGCGGATCCTGGCGGAGCGGTTGCACGCGCGGCGGATTTACGATTGCGAGGACAATCCGTTTCTGGCGGAGTTTTATCTGGAGAAGCCGGGGGCGGCGCTGCGGGCGCAGATGTATTTCCTGATGGAGCGGCAGAAACGGATTCGCGAAGGGCTGGCGGTGGATGCGCCGGGTCCGGTGATCAGCGATTTCCTGATGGAGAAGGACCGGATCTTCGCGAACCTGAATTTGGACGATAAAGAGCTGAAGCTCTACGAGCGGTATTACGAGGCGCTGACCACGGAGATTCCCGAGCCGGACCTGGTGATTTATCTGCAGGCGAAGCCGGAAGTGCTGCGGGCGCGGATTGCGAAGAAAAAGGCCGCGGAAGAAAAGCAGATTGGGCCGGAGTATGTGGAAGAGGTGGCGCGGGCGTACGAACATTTCTTTTTCCGATATGAGGCAGCGGATCTGCTGGTGGTGGATACGTCGGAGATTGATTTTGTCGAACGGAGCCAGGATTTGCAGCAGTTGTTGAAGAGATTGCAGGAGCCGGTGAAAGGGACGCAGTATTATTTGCCGCTCGGGAGCGAGTAGGAGTTCGTGGCTCCTGTTCGGTGAGCCGGAAGAGCTGCGCGGACCCACCCTTGCTGAACGGCGCGAAGGGTAGGCCAGCTGGAGCCACGGAAAGAACGGGAAAAATCAGAACCCGCACCCTCTAGACCGCAGGTTGCGGAACCCGACAGCCCCGGCGCGCCTGAGTTTCCAAACGTTTAATCGAGTTGATTTGAGAGGGGGATGCTATGGGACTGTGGACGCGACGGAAGTTTTTTGTGGGTTCGGTTGCGGGCGGGGCGTTGGCGGGAGCGGGGCGGTTGTTTGGAAGAGGGCTGGAGATTGGGGAAACGGCGAATGCGGGAGTTCTGGCGAGTGGTAGAGAAGGCTCGGCGGCAGGGGGAACTCGGCCGGTAATGATTTCTTCGGCGAATGGGGTGAATGCGCTGGGGAAGGGGATGGAGATTCTGAAGGGTGGCGGCGACACGCTGGAGGCGGCGGTGGCCGCGGTGACGGTGGTCGAGGATGACCCGAACGACGATTCGGTGGGTTATGGCGGATTGCCGAATGAGGAAGGCGTGGTGGAGTTGGATGCGAGCGTGATGCACGGGCCGACGCGGCGAGCGGGGAGCGTGGCGAGCGTGCAGAAGATCAAGAACGTGGGGCGGCTGGCGAAGACGGTGATGGAGCGCACGAATCACGTGATGATCGTGGGCGACGGGGCGCGTCGGTTCGGAGTGGCGGAAGGGTTCGAGGAGATGAACCTACTGACGGAGCATTCGCGGAAGATCTGGCTGGCATGGAAGGCGAAGACGAGCTTCAACTGGCGGCCGGGAATTGATAGCCCGGAGTGGAAGGAGCACATGGCAAAGTTGTTTGACGGCGACCAGGAGAAGATTGCGTATGCGGAGCAGAGGATCGCCCATCCGATTACGGGGACGATCAATTGCCTGGCGGTGAATCTGAAGGGCGAGGTGAGCGGGACGACGACGACTTCTGGATTGTCGTGGAAAATTCCTGGGCGCGTGGGGGATTCGCCGATTATCGGGGCGGGGCTTTATGTGGACGGAGACGTGGGCGGGGCGGGATCAACAGGAAAGGGCGAGGAGAACATCAAGATTTCGGGCGGGCACACGATTGTGGAGATGATGCGAAAGGGGATGAAGCCGGGAGATGCTTGTTTGGAAGCGTTGGGGCGGGTGGCGCGGAATTACAACGGGGACAAAAAGAAATTGGCGACGTTTCATTTGTATTATTACGCGGTGAATAAGGATGGGGAGTTTGGATCGGCGTCGCTTTGGAAAAATGGGTATGAGGCGGGGAAGGTGGCGAAATTTGCGGTGTGTGATGGGACCGGGAGCCGGTTGGAAACGTGCAGGGCGTTTTTTGATGAGGTGGGGGGAGATCAGTAGGGGCGGCGACCGGTGGCCAGCGAAGAGGGCCGGGCGAGTCCGGCCCCAACAAAGTTGGGAAGTTTGGGCGGCGGAGTTCCTGGCGTGAGTGCGGGAGCTTCGCTCCCGCACTCAAAAGGCGGATATGGATCGGGCTAATGTTTTGATTGTCGGAGGAGGGGTGGTGGGGTGCGCTGTTGCGGAGGGGCTTTCGCGGCGGTGGACGGATGTTTTTCTGGTGGAGAAAAACCCGAAGTTGGGTATGGCTACCAGTTCTCGGAATAGCGGGGTGATTCATTCGGGGATTTATTATCCGAAGGGGTCGTGGAAGGCGAGGCTTTGCGTGGCGGGGAACCGGCTGACGAAGGAGTTTTGTTTGCGGCATGGCGTGGCGCACCGGACTACGGGGAAATTGGTGGTGGCTCAGGATGCTGGCGAGACAGCGGAGTTGTTGGCGCTGAAGAAAAAAGGAGAGGACAACGGAGTCACGGGATTGCGGCTGATTGATGCGGCGGAGATTCGCCGGCAGGAACCGCACGTGCAGGGACATGCCGCGCTGGAGGTGCCTTCGACCGGGATTTGTTCGGCGGAGGAGCTGGTGCATGCGTTTGCGCGGGTGGCGGAGGGACAGGGCGCGAACCTGGTGAATCACGCTACGGTGGTTAGGATGGAACCGCGGAAAGATTCGGTGCGGGTGACGCTGCGGATTGGGGACAAGGAGAAGTCGGAGGAAGAGACGATTGAGGCGCGGTGCGTGGTGAACTCGGCGGGATTGTATGCGGATGAAGTGGCGGGGATGCTGGGGCCCCGGCCGTGGAAGATTTATCCGGTGCGCGGGGAGTATTGTGAGATTCGCGGGGCGCGGGCGGAGTTGATTCGGAATCTGGTGTACCCGCTGCCGCATCACGACCAGTTGACGCTGGGGGTGCATTTCACGAAGACGCTTTGGGGGACGACGCTGGTGGGGCCTACGGCGAGGTATGTGGATGGGAAAGAAAATTATGAGCGGGGGCGGTTGAGCATTGCGGAGTTTGCGGCAGATGCGAAGACGATGCTGCCGGAGATTGAGGAGCGGGATTTGCAGTTGGGTTATACGGGATTGCGCCCGAAATTGAAGGCGCCGGGGGAAAAGGGGATTGCGGATTTTGTGATTGAGGCGGATCGGGAGGTGCCGCAGGTGATTCAGCTGGTGGGGATTGAGTCGCCGGGGTTGACGGCGGCGGCGGCGATTGCGGGGAGGGTGGGGGAGTTGGTGGGAGAGGTGTTGGTGAATACGAACAGGTGATCGGTGTGAAGAACGTGCCCAATTTTACTTTTCCGGAAGTACTTTACGTTGGGGTCCTTCGCACATCCTCGCCGGATGAGCTCAGGAAGGCAACGCTATAAACCAGGTTTTAATTCCGATTTCACAATCATTCAACAATGAGGCGAAGGAATTTTTTCTTGCCAAGCCTTATCTCATATGAACATGCGCCATCTGGTGCGAGCTTCGCTGTAGCGTCAGTGACAATCTGGCCGTTAATTTCAAGACCGCCTTGCTTGATTACTCGTTCAGCTTCGGCGACCGAAGGTATCTCCTCCAGATACTGCAACACTTGAGACCATTTCTTGGAGCCACTCACCACTAAAGGAACCAGGATTCCTTCTCTCCGGACTTCAGTTACTAGTCCGCCCTCTATGCGGCGGAAATGCACTTCACGCATTTCTTGGGGCGCCTGGCGGTCGCGGAAGACGCGTTGGAAATTTCCAGCGGCTTTACGGGCCGCGTCGGGGCCGTGGAAGCCGGAGACGATTTCTTCGGCGAGGTGCATTTTGGCGTCCATGGGATGGAGCGCACCCGAGGAGACTTCCTGTTTGAGCGCGGTGATTTGCTGGGGCGTGCGGTCGGTGGTGAGTTCGTAGTAGGTCCACATGAGGTCGTCCGGAATGGACATGATCTTGCCGAACATGTCGGCGGGCGGCTCGGTGATGCCGATGTAGTTGCCGATGCTCTTGGACATTTTGCGCTGGCCGTCGAGGCCGACGAGGATGGGCATAGTGAGAATGGCCTGGCCGGGGAGACCGTACTCGCGCTGGATTTCGCGGTGAACGAGGAGATTGAATTTTTGTTCGGTGGCACCGAGTTCGACGTCGGACTTGAGGGAGACGGCGTCGTAGGCGGTGAGGAGCGGATAGAGGAGTTCGTGGACGGAGATGGGATGGCCCTTGTCGAGCCGATTGCGGAAATCCTCGCGCTCGAGCATGCGGGCGAGGCGATAGTGGGAGCAGAGGCGGACGACGGCTTCGGCGGAAAGTTTGGAGAGCCATTCGCTGTTGTAGCGGACTTCGGTTTTGGCGGGGTCGAGGATCTTAAAGACCTGGGCGAGATAGGTTTTGGCGTTGGCGTCCACCTGTTCGCGGGTTAGCGGCGGACGTGTTTCGGAAACGCCGGTGGGGTCACCGATCATGGCGGAGAAATCGCCGATTAGAAAGACGGCGGTGTGGCCCAGGTCCTGGAAATGTTTTAGTTTGCGAAGAACTACAGTGTGGCCCAGGTGGAGATCGGGGGCCGTCGGATCGACGCCCAGGTAGACGCGCAACGGGGTGCCGGATTTTAGGGACTTTTCGAGGCTGGCGCGGAGTTCGGATTCGGGGATGATTTCAGCTGCGCCTTTTTTGAGGTAGGCGAGTTGTTCGTCGACGGGTTTGAAGGTGGTGGAGGACATTTTCTTTGGTTGCGGAAGACCTTCCTATTTTACTTTGGGTGATGCAATTTGGCTTGAGGTCCTTCGGGCATCCTTCCCGGGTGCCTCCAGGATGACAAGGCACCTAGAAACGACGAGTCACCGAAAGATGACACGCTAACTACACGGAATCGAGGACGCGGCGGCCGGCGATTTTGTAGTTCCCTTCCAGGACGATTTTTACGGCTTGGGTGTAGATGCGATGTTCTTCTTTCAGGATACGGGCGGAAAGGGTGTGCTCATCGTCGGAATCGAGGACCGGGACGACGGCTTGCAGAATGATGGGGCCGGCGTCGAGATTTTCGTCGACGAAATGGACGGTGCAGCCGGCGAATTTGACACCGTAGTCGAGCGCCTGCTTTTGCGATTCAAGGCCGGGGAAAGAGGGGAGGAGCGAGGGATGAATATTTAGGATGCGTTGGGGGAAAGCGGCTACGAAGAAGGGAGAGAGGAGGCGCATGTAGCCGGCGAGGCAGACCAGATCGACATTGTATTCGCGGAGGACGGCGGCGACCTGGCGGTCGTAGACTTCGCGTTCAAGACCCTTCGATGGGATTGCCCGGGTGGGAATGTTGCGGGCGGCGGCGCGTTCGAGGCCCGGGGCGTTGGGTTTGTTGCTGACCACGATGGAGAGTTCGGCGTTGGGGATGCGGCCGGCGGAGACACTATCGGCGAGGGCTTCGAAGTTGGAGCCGCGGCCGCTCAGGAGAACGCCGATGCGATGGGTCATGAAGAAAAAACTTAACACACATGCGCAGGACGGCCAAATGCGGTATGCCGTAATCGGAAACAGAGAAGAGGGGACCGAACGCCCCGACCAAGTCGGGGTAAACGCCGCTCGCTGGGGAAGCGTGCAGTGATCGCTCGGAAGAGGAAGAAAACCCCAAGAGCACAGGCGGGAGTGCCTGTGCCCACAAGGGAGCGCATCAGGACAGGGATCGGTGATCGTGGCGGGTTTGGGCGGATGAGTGCAGTTGGCAAAAGCGACCGCAGGGCGGTCGCACTCAAAATCAGGAGAATTGGGCGAAGGTGATGAAGTGGCCGGCGGGGTCCTTTACGCCGATTTCTCTGGCGCCGTAGAAGGTGGTGCGTTCGGGGAGATAGATTTCGGCGCCTCTGAGGGCGGACTTGATGGCTTCGAGGTTTTCGACTTCGACGTAGAGGAAGGTGGGGCCTTTCCGCACGTCGGCGGAAATGGAGGGGAGATCGTGGTCGGCGCTCGCGTAGGTCTGGTACATGATTTCGGCGTCGCCGCTTTTGAACGCCACGAAGGCGAGTTTCGTGCCTTCCGGGACTTCGATGGTTTTGGTGAAGGCGAGCTTTTCCAGCCAGAAAGGGAGGACGGGTTCGATCTCTTTTACAAAGAGGACGGGGGTGATTTTTCTGACCATGGGGATTTCTCCTTTTGGACTTAGACGGAGACAGGACGCAAAAGATAAAGGTGTTGAAACGCGCCGCGCATCGGGGTAGAGTTTCAAATTGGCCATAGCGAAAGTAAAGCGAATATTGGAAGGAGGCGCTATGCAGGCGCAGAGGCGATTAGAGGATTTGATTTCGGTGGGGCCGGCAATGTTGCGGGATTTTGAGATGTTGGGGATTCGGTCGGTCGAGGAGCTGGCGAAGCAGGAGCCGAAGAAGATGTATGGGAAGTTGGAGAAGTTGACCGGGCAGCACCAGGATATCTGCGTGTTGGATACGTTTGAGGCGGCGGTGGCGCAGGCGCGGAATCCGCGGTTGGCGGCGGAGAGGTGTGAGTGGTGGTGGTGGAGCCGGAAGAGGAAGAGGGCGGAGGGCAAGGGGTAACGGGTGGGCGTTTTTTGAATGCTTGGGTCGAAGGGTTCTTCTCTAAAAGCGGGAGCTTCGCTCCCGCACTCCAAATTATAGGTTTAGGGCGCCGGAATAGACGAGCCGGGCTTTGCCCGTGTCGCCACGTTCGACGCGGCCGATGCGGAAAAATTTCTCGCGGCGGCGTTTGAGGTCGGCTTCGGCTTCTTTTACGTGGTCGGAGGGGACGATTACGATCATGCCTACGCCCATGTTGAAGGACTGGAGGAGTTCGTCGCTGTCAATTTCGCCGAGCTTGGCCAGATACTTGAAGATCGGGGGAATCGGCCAGGCGTCGAGATCGATGATGGCTTTTACTCCGCTCGGAAGCACGCGGGGGAGATTGCCGGGGATGCCGCCGCCGGTGATGTGGGCCAAAGCGGAGATCCAGCCTTTGTTGAGGAGATTTTTGACCGCGGGGGCGTAGCAGAGATGCGGCTTGAGGAGTTCGGCGCCGATTTTGTTGCCGACTTCGGCGACATAGGTGTCGGGCTTGAGCTTGGCCATTTCAAAGACGAGCTTGCGGGCCAGCGAGTAGCCGTTGGTGTGAAGGCCGGCGGAGGGAAGGGCGAGGAGCGTGTCGCCGGGCTTTACGTTTTTGCCGGAGAGAATATTCTTGCGTTCGACGATGCCGACGATGAAGCCGGCGAGATCGTATTCGCCGGAAGAATAGAAGCCCGGCATTTCTGCGGTTTCGCCGCCGATTAGGGCGCAGCCCGCTTTGCGGCAGGCGCGGCTCATGCCGTCGACGAGTTGCTCGATGACGTTGGCTTCGAGCTTGCCCATGGCGAGGTAGTCGAGGAAGAAAAGAGGCTCGGCGCCCTGGACGAGAATGTCGTTGACGCAATGATTTACAAGATCAGCCCCGACGGTCGAGTGAACGCCCATGGCCATGGCGATCTTGAGTTTGGTGCCGACGCCATCGGCGCTGGAGACGAGGACCGGCTCTTTGAGTTTCTTGTGATCGAGGGAGAAGAGGGCGCCAAATCCACCGATGCCGCCCAGAACAGCGGGCGTGAAGGTCCGGCTGGCCAGATGACGGATGCGCTGTTTGGCGTCATCGGCTACGGCGATATTGACTCCGGCATCCGCGTATTTCATGGTGAGGTGCCTCAACAGTTCGATGCGTGACGCTGGGTCGAGCGGTGCGGCTTGCCGGGTCAAAACCCGCGGGACGGTGGGTGGCCGCGAGGCAGGAACACGACAGAGGTCACACTGTGGGCAGAGCGTAAACCAGAAAGCACGGCCCGCCTCGGAGGGTCGGGCCCTAGAAACACTCTCGACCGCTAGAGTTTAAAACACATGGAACAGCCTGCGCCAGCGGATGGTGCCGGGATGAATCAGGGCGTTGCCGTAGGCGAGAAACCTGGCACCGATATCGCCGTTCCAGGCGTCACGTGGCGCGTCCAATGACATATAAATGAGCACCGGAGTACCGAGAATATCATTGCGAGGCACGCAGCCCCAATAGCGGGAATCGAGAGAATTTTCGCGATTGTCGCCCATGACGAAGTAGCAGTCTTTCGGAATGGTGAACGGCAAGCCGGTGAACGGGGCGATGAGCTGCGATCGGCCGGGAGGCTCGCTGCGGCCGATGGTGTAATTTTCGACGAGTCTTTTGCCGTTGATCCAGACGGCGCCTTCGTGGACGTCAACGGTCTCACCAGGGAGGCCGATGACCCGCTTGACGTAATCGGGTTGCGCGGGATCGAAGGGTGGCTTGAAGATGACGATTTGCTGGCGCTTGGGATCACGCCACAGGGGAACGTGAATGTTGGTGAAGGGGATTCCGGCGTCGTAGCCGACGCGGCTCATGATGAGGTGGTCGCCGATAAGCAGCGTGTTTTCCATGGAGCCGGACGGAATGACGCGGGCTTGGCCGAGCGTGCCGTTGATGAGCATGAAGGCGAGAATGACCCAGAACCAGGCGATGATTTCGCTTTTGACCTTGGCGCTCATGGAAGCGTCGGATTCCTTTCCAGGAGCGCCATTCTTGGTTTTCACTTTGATTGCGTCAGCTTTCACGATTCACCTTAAGCGGTCAAGAACCATCATAGCCCGTTGCGGCCCGAGATTCACGGAATGGCATTAAAAAGTTTCGAATAAACGCTTCCAGCGAATCTCGCTCGGATGAAACAAAGCATTCCCGTATGCGCGGAGACGCTCGACAATATTTCCATTCCATGCGTCACCGGAAGCATTGACGGACATATAGATGGCCACGGGCGTACCAAGAATGGCACTGCGCGGAACACAACCCCAGTAACGGCTGTCGTAGGAATTGCCGCGGTTGTCACCCATCACAAAGTACTGATTTTCTGGCACGGTCAACGGCGCTCCCTGGAAGGGAGGGAGCAATTCATAGTGCGAAGGAAGCTCTGTTGGGCCGGTCGTATAGTTTTCTTCCAGCTTCGCGCCGTTGATCCACACGGAACCATCGTGAATCCGGATCTTGTCGCCCGGCAAGCCGATGACGCGCTTGATGAGATCCGGTTGGTCTTGCTTACCGTACGGCGGCTTGAAGATGATGATCTGCCGGCGCTTGGGATCGCGCCACAGGGGAAGGTGAATGTTGGTGAAAGGGATGCCGGCATCGTAGCCGATGCGGCTCATGATCAGATGATCTCCGACCAAGAGAGTGTTCTCCATGGAGCCGGAAGGAATGACGCGAGCCTGTCCGAGAGTGCCGTTGACGAGCAGGAAGACCAGGCCGATCCAGAACCAGGCGAGGATCTCGCTTTTGACTTTGGCGCTCATGGAGGTGCCGGATTCTTTTGCGGGTGCGGCGTTTCTGGATTTTGCTTTAATTCCGTCAGTTTTCACGATTCACCTTACCTCGGGGGATGCACTTTTTCGCTATGTCTGAACTAATTTGGACTGTCCGGGCTAAAGCCCGGCCACTACAAGGGCTTGGCTACAGGTTTCAGGTTTCATGTACTACCGTTACCGGCTCGATTGTCTTTCCGTTTGAAGAGCTTTCGCGGACTTCCAGTTGCACGAGGTCCGTCGGGTAGTTGCCGGTGTAACAGGAGGTACAGAATTTGCCTTGGGTATCGTTCACGGAACGCTTCAGGCCATCGAGGGAGAGATAGCCCAGGGAATCGGCGCCCAGGTATTGGCGGATTTGCTCGGGCGAGTTGGAAGAGGCGATCAGCTCTTCTCGGGTGGGCGTGTCTACGCCGTAGTAACACGGTGAAATCGTGGGCGGGCAACTGATGCGCATGTGGACTTCCTTGGCGCCGGCATCGCGCATCATGCGGACGAGCTTGCGGCTGGTGGTGCCGCGGACGATCGAATCGTCGACGAGGACGACGCGCTGGCCGGCGACGAGTTCGCGAACGGGATTGAGCTTGAGCTTGACGCCGAAATTGCGGATGGCTTGCGACGGCTCGATGAAGGTGCGGCCGATGTAGTGATTGCGGATGAGGCCCATGCGGAAGGGAATTTTGGATTCGAGCGAATAGCCGATGGCGGCGGGGACGCCGGAGTCCGGGATGGGGACGACCATATCGGCTTCGACAGGATGTTCCTGCGCGAGGAGACGGCCGAGCATTTCGCGGGAGTGGGTGACGGAGCGGCCGAAGATAATACTGTCCGGGCGCGAAAAGTAGACGTGCTCGAAAATGCAGTATTGGTGCGGCTTCGGCGGACTGAAGCGGATGGACTCGATGCCGGAGCGGGAGATACGAACCATTTCGCCGGGTTCGACTTCGCGGACGTAGGTGGCGTCGAGAAGATCGAAGGCGCAGGTTTCGCTGGCGACGACCCAGGCGTCCTGGCCGTCGGGTGAAGGAAGTTTGCCGAGGACGAGAGGACGGAAGCCGCGGGGGTCGCGGACGGCGTAGAGTTCGTCGTGGGTGAGGACGAGTAGCGAGTAGGCACCTTCGACTTGATTGAGCGCGTCGCCGAGTGCGCCGGAGAGATTGCGGGCTTGCGAGCGGGCGATGAGATGAACGATGACTTCGGTGTCGCTGTTGGTCTGGAAGATGGAGCCGCGATGCTCGAGCTTGCGGCGCCAGTCGGCGGCGTTGGTGAGATTGCCGTTGTGGCCGACGGCGATTTTGCCCTTGTTGCAATCGATCATGATGGGCTGGGCGTTGAGGATGGCTTTATCGCCGGCGGTCGAGTAGCGGGTGTGACCGATGGCGCTGTGGCCGGGCAGCTTTAGGAGGACGCTGGGGATGAAGATTTCTTCGACTTCGCCCATCGCGCGGTGGACGTTGAGGTCATGGCCGTCGCTCGAGACGATGCCGGCGGATTCCTGGCCGCGGTGTTGCAGCGCGTAGAGACCGAGGTAGGTGAGATTGGCCGCTTCGGGATGACCGAAAACGCCGAAGACACCACACTCGTCGTGGAAGTGATCGTCGCTAATGTAATCAGTATTCATGCTGCAAGCTCAGACCGTAGGGAGCGATTGCTCGCTCGCGGGGAACAGGACCACACTAACCCGCCAAAGCTAATCACCGTCACAATTGCAGCCGCCCACCTATCCACAGTTATCGAAAACCAGGCACGTCGCAAAGCCTCAGGAGCCGAGGCCACGACTAAAGACCAGCAGCTGGAGACTCCAAAGGCAAGCCTGCAGACGGCGGGCGACCAGCTCTTCCTGAATACTGTGCCAATCGTGGCGAGTACAGCTACCGCGGAAATCCCCCCCAACAGCCACTCATCCGAACCGCGGACTGCGGGCACAGGTGGTTTGTTCAGGATTTTGCGAACGATAGCAGTGAACGCTTCGTCCATAACAAAAGAGTAGTAGGCGATAAGCCCGTAGCCGATCGCGAGTCCCCCTAGCATCAGTGCGACCATGATCTGCCTTCGCGGAACGTTCATTGGTTCCTGCCAGTGACTGCGCGTTCTAGCGAGTTGGCCCAGGCATCCCTGAGGGCCGAAACATCGGACTGGACAACCGTATGGCCCTTGTATTCGATGCGGAGAGAGTCCTCACGGGTGACTTTGCCGATTTCGTGAGCGCCCACACCGTATTGTCTCGCAGTGGCGCGCAGAGCGGCAAGTTTTCTGGGGGAGACGGAGACGATGGCGCGGGCGCCGGATTCGCCGAACAGGGCGTATTCGGCGGAGGCGTTTTCGGGGAGGGTTATTGCCGCACCGAGGAGGGGCGGGGCAAGCCCCGCCCCTGGAGAGGCAAAGCAGGATTCGGCTAGGGCTACGGCTGCGCCGCCGTCGCTTAGGTCGTGGGCGGATTCGATGGTGCTTGCGGCGGCGAGGGCTACGAGGCAGTCGATCAACCATTTTTCGGCGCCCAGTTCGATTGACGGGGGTTCGCCTCTGACGATGCCCGCGATTGTTTTGGAATATTCGGAGGAGGAGAATTCGCGGCGGCGGGCGGACGGCAGAGTAGCGTGCTGACCGGCACCGGAAGAGTTGGCGCCGTTCAGCAGGACGATGATGTCGCCTTCGTGGCGGAAGGCGATTTTGAGGACTTTGGAGGAGTCGTCGAGAATGCCGAGGATGCCGATCACGGGCGTCGGGTAGATCGATTTGCCGAGGGTTTCGTTGTAGAAGCTGACGTTGCCGCCGGTGATGGGCGTGCCGAGGGCGGTACTGGCTTCGCCTATGCCGTCGATGGATTCGGAGAATTGCCACATGACTTCGGGCTTTTCAGGGCTGCCGAAATTGAGGCAGTTGGTGGCGGCGATCGGACGCGCGCCGGAAGCGGCGACGTTGCGAGCGGCCTCGGCGACGGCGTGCATGGCCCCGACTTTGGGATTGAGGAAGCACCAGCGGCCGTTGCCGTCGGTGGACAGAGCAAGCGAGCGCATCGTTTTTCCACCGGGGCCGTCCTTCTCCGATTCCTTGATGCGGACTACGGCGGCATCGCTGGCGCCGGGGCCGGCGAGGGTGTTGGTGCGGACGCTGGTGTCGTACTGCTCGGTGATCCAGCTTTTCGAGGCAATGGTGGGGGAGGCGAGAAGCTTTTTGAAATTGGCGGTGAGGTCGGTTTTTTCGGGCGCAAACGGGAACCAGTCTTTATCGGACTCTACGCGCGGCGCGGGACTGGTCATGGGGCGATTGTAGACGGGGCCTTCCTCGGCGAGGGGATGCGCGGGAATTTGCGCGACAATTTTGCCGTGATCTTTCACGACGAGCAGGCCGCCGGCTGTGACTTCGCCGACAACGGTGGAATCCAGGCCCCACTTTTTGAAGACCTCGAGGACTTCTTGTTCGCGGCCCTTCTGGGCGACGAGGAGCATGCGCTCCTGGGATTCGCTGAGCATGATTTCATAGGGGCTCATGCCGGTTTCGCGTTGCGGAACCTTGGCGAGATCGATTTCGATGCCGGTGCCGCCGCGGGAGGCCATTTCGCAAGTGGAGCAGGTGAGGCCGGCGGCGCCCATATCCTGGATGGCGACGATGGCGCCGGTTTTCATGGCTTCAAGGCAAGCTTCTAGAAGAAGCTTTTCCGTGAAGGGATCGCCGACTTGCACGTTGGGGCGCTTTTGCTGCGACTCTTCGGTGAATTCGGCAGAGGCGAGGAGCGAAGCGCCGTGGATGCCGTCGCGCCCGGTTTTTGCGCCGACGTAGATGACGGGATTGCCGAGGCCCTTGGCTTTGGCGAGGAAGATGTCTTCTTTGCGGGCGATGCCGAGGGCGAGAGCGTTGACGAGGGGATTTTGGCAATAGCAGGGTTCGAAGGCCACTTCGCCGCCTACGGTGGGGACGCCGAAGCAGTTGCCGTAGTGGGCTATGCCGCGGATTACGCCGTCGAGAATGCGGCGATTGGCGGCGGTTTCAGGTTCGGCGGAGTTTTTGCCAGGGACGATTTCGCCGAAGCGGAGGGAATCGAGAATCGCGATGGGGCGGGCGCCCATGGTGAAGATGTCGCGGAGGATGCCGCCTACGCCGGTGGTGGCGCCTTGGAACGGTTCGACGTAACTCGGGTGATTGTGGGATTCGATTTTGAAGGCGGCGACGAGGCCGTCACCGATGTCAACGACGCCGGCATTTTCGCCGGGACCCTGGACGACTAGTTTGCCGCGCGTGGGGAGGCGTTTGAGGTGGACTTTGCTGGATTTGTAGGAGCAGTGCTCGCTCCACATGACGGAGAAGATGCCGAGTTCGGTGATGTTGGGATCGCGGACAAGGATTTTCTGGATGCGGGCGTATTCCTCGCGGGTGACGCCGTGTTCGGCGGCGATTTCGGGAGTGACTTTGATTTCGGTTAGGGTGGTGGCCATTTTTATGAGTTTTTCAATTCGCAGAGGGAACGATTTGTCGTGCCCCTACAGGATCGTTTGTGCTTGTTGATCGGGCAGACAGGCAGGAGTGACTGTGCCACAGGATTTGGCGGGTGCTCACGCGGTGGCCTTGGCTGCGCCTACTAGTGCTTCCACCATGGAACCCAGAATGACGAGGCCGTCTTCGGAGTTCAGGGCGGATTCAACCGCGCGCTCGGGGTGCGGCATGAGTCCGGCTACGTTGCGCTCGCGATTGCAGATGCCGGCGATGTTGTTCATCGAGCCGTTGGGATTGCCGGTGGTGTCGTCATTGCCGTCGGGCGTGGTGTAGCGGAAAAGAACCTGGTGATTTTTTTCTAGCTCGGCGAGCGTGTCCGGGTCGCAATTGTAGTTGCCGTCGCTGTGGGCGATGGGCAGTTTCAGGATCTGACCTTTTTGGGCGGCGTTGGTGAAGGGGGAGTTGGTGTCTTCGACGCGGACGTGAACGTGGCGGCAGATGAAGCGGAGACCGGAGTTGCGCATCATGGCGCCGGGGAGGAGGCCGGCTTCGAGAAGGATCTGGAATCCGTTGCAGACACCGAGGACGAGCCCGCCGTCTTTTGCGAATTTGGAGATCGCGTTCATCACGGGAGAAAAACGGGCGATGGCGCCGGTGCGGAGATAGTCGCCGTAGGAAAAGCCGCCGGGGAGGAGCAGGACGTCCGAGTTTTGGAGGTCTTCGGATTGGTGCCAGATGAATTCGACGGGCTTTTGGAGGACGTGGCCAATGGCGTGGAAGGCGTCGTGGTCACAGTTGGACCCGGGAAAGACTACGACTCCGAATTTCATGGGCACCTCCGGGGAGTGATGCGGGAAGATTCATTTTAGCACAGAGACGCGGTGAGATTCGGTCGGGGATGAAATCGCGATTGGGTGCCGGAGCATGCGTTGAGGTCCTTCAGACATCCCCGGTAAACCCGAACGGAGATGTCCTCTGGATGACAAGCGCTTGGTGGGAGCTTGAGGTTTTTAGCAGAGATTTCGTTCAGGTGGTTGGAGTTGGAACCGCAAAAGTGGACGATCTGCTTCCGCACTCAAAACGGTCAGCGGCGTTTTTTGCGGGGCTTCTTTTTTGGATGGTGAGGAGAGGTGGCGGAGAGTTCGCGGCGTTTCCTGGCGGCCCAGTTGGGCTTGGTGGACTGGCGGCCTCGGGCTATGCCGAGGGCGTCGGGGGGAACGTTTCTGGTGATTACGGAGCCGGCGGCGATATAGGCGCCGTCGCCGAGTTTTACAGGAGCGACCAGGACGGAGTCGCTGCCGACGAAGACTCGGTTGCCGATTGTGGTGGGATGTTTGCTGAAACCGTCGTAGTTGCAGGTGATGGTGCCAGCACCGATGTTGGATTTGCTGCCGACTTTGGCGTCGCCGATGTAGGAAAGATGCGGAGCCTTGCTGCCTTCGCCGATGGTGCTTTTCTTGATTTCGACAAAATTCCCGACGCGCGCACCTTTGAGGAGATGGGATTCAGGGCGCAGGCGGGCGAAGGGGCCGAGGACGACTTCCGATTCGAGGCGGGAGGAGTCGATGACGCAGTGAGGCTCGACGAGGACGTTGTCGCCGAGCGTGGCGTCGCGAAGGACGCTGCCGGTGCGGATGGTGCAGCGGGCGCCGATTTTTGTTTTGCCGAGGAGCTGGACGGTGGGCTCGAGGATCGTGTCTTCGCCGATGGTAACGTCGGGATCGACCAAGACGGTTTCGGGCAGCTGGATGGTGACGCCGTCGCGCATGAGCTGATCGCGCTTCCATTCGCGGAAGGTGCGGTCAACGCCGGCGAGATCGGCACGGGTGTTCGAGCCGAGGGCTTCGCGGGGATCGGGCGCGATTTCGGCGAGGACGGTTTCGCCGCTGGAGTTGAGGACGGACATGGCGTCGGTGAGATAGATTTCGCGATGCTTGTTGTTGGGTTTTACGTGGGCGAGCGCGGGCCAGAGTTTGGCGGCGGTGAAGCAGTAGATGCTGGAATTGATTTCGTTGAGTTCGCGCTGATCGGGAGTGAGCTCGGATTCCTCGATGATGGCGGCAACGGCGTCGCCGGATTTGCGGAGGATGCGGCCATAGCCCGCCGGATCAGCGAGGACGGCGGTGAGGATGGTGGCGGCGGCGTTGCCGGTTTTGTGTTTCTGGAGGAGGGCGCGAAGAGTCTCGGTGCGGACGAGTGGGGCGTCACCGGGAAGCACGATGATGTACCTGGCGTTGCCGATGGCGCGTTTGGAAACGAGCAGGGCGTGACCGGTGCCGTTTTGCGGCTGCTGCAAAACGGTTTCTGCACCGAGAGGTTCGACGACAGCGGAAACTTGTTCGGCCTGGTGGCCGACGACGGCGATGATTTTTTTTGCATGAAGCGGCAGGCAGGCGCGGACGACGTGATCCGCGAGCGGGCGGCCACCGGCATGGTGGAGGACCTTTGCGAGGCTGGATCTGAGGCGGGTGCCTTTGCCAGCGGCGAGGATGAGGACAGCAACGTCGTGATTGGACATGGCCAGAGCATTGTCCATTGGACGCGCAGTTTTGACAATGCGGGGATCTAGGGATCAGCCAGAGCGCGTGGCTGCCAATCCGGAAAGGGTAATAGACGAGGTGGCAAAACTAGGCTAGAGTCCACGCCAAGATTCGGTGCCAGGGCCGGGGTAGCTCGGCACCGAGGGAGAAACAGAAGACAATGAAATGTCCCTATTGCGGCGAAATGATCGAGGATGGATCGCAATTTTGCGCTAGATGCGGTAACCGGTTGGTTTCGGCGGCGGCGGTGGCCGGAACGCCGGGAACGGCATACGCACCGACTGGAGCGGAAACGACGAGTGGCAAGGCGATCGCAAGCCTGGTGATGGGAGTTTTGGTGTTCATCCCGTTTTCGGCGGTTGCGGCGATCATCCTGGGCCACCTGGCGCTGTCGGAGATTAGGAAGAGTGCCGGCAGGCTGAAGGGCCAGGGACTGGCCACGGCCGGGCTGATCCTTGGATATGCGGAGATCGCGTTGATCCCGGTGATTTTGATCATCGCGGCGATTGCCATACCGAATCTCTTGCGGGCGAGGATGGCTGCGAATGAGGCTTCTTCGATCGGAGTGCTCCGAACCTACAACAGGGCGATCGTCTCCTACGCGGTGGCCTGCCCGAACCAGGGGTATCCAGTTTCTGCGGTAAACCTTGGACCGGGAGCTGGAAATTGCGACGGGGCAAATCTGGTGGATCGCGCTCTGGCCGGACCCATGCCGAGGAAGAATGGATACCTTTTCCGCTACGAACCGGGAGTGCCGGATGCGACTGGAAAGGTGATGTCGTACACGATTACGGCGGACCCGATCGAAGAGCGCACAACTGGGATACGGCATTTTTTTGTGGACGAAAGTGGCGTGATTCGGATTGAAAAAGGACACGCGGCCGGCGCGGAGAGTGAACCGCTGCAGTAAGCGTTCCGGGCGGAAAACTAGGTACTCAGTCGGCCGAAGCAGGTGTCGCGAACTCGGGGGTGCGGTGCGATCTGGCGGAGGCGTGTTGGGCGGTGCTGATTTCCCAGGCCGAGGGGTCGGCGAGAAGGCGGCTGACGAGTTGGGTGTGAAGCGAATGGCCGGCTTTGCGGGCTTCGACTCGACCGAGAAGCGGGAGGCCTACCAGGGCTAAGTCACCGATCAGGTCGAGGGCTTTATGGCGGCCGAATTCGTCGGGATAGCGGAGGGGGCCATTCATTACGCCGTCTTTGGTGAGCACGATGGCGTTATCGAGAGAGCCGCCGCGGATCAGGCCCATGGCGCGGAGCGGTTCGATATCGGATTCGAAACAGAAGGTGCGGGCGCGGGAGAGAACCTGGCGGAAGGAGTCGGGGTTGACGAGCAGCTCGACTTGCTGCTGGCCGACGAGCGGATGGGGAAAATCTACGTAGCAGCGGACGCGGAATTCGTTGGCGGGATAGATGCCGATGCGGCGGCCGTCTTCGAGGACCTCGACGGGTTTGAGGACGCGGAGGTAGCGGCGCTTGCGGCGGAGACGACGGAGGCCAGCCTGATCGAGGAGTTGGAGGAAAGGCTCGGCGGAACCGTCGAGGATGGGAATCTCGATGTTGTCGAGGTCAATGAAGATGTTGTCTATGCCGTAGGAATAGGTGGCGGCGAGCAGGTGCTCGGTGGTGGAGAGGAGGACACCCTGCTTCATGAGGCTCGTGGCATAACTGACGCGAGCCACGTTGTGGCCGTGGGCTTCGATCGGGAAATCGTCAAGATCCACCCGGCGGAAAACGATGCCGGTGTCCGGAGGAGCGGGGAGGAGCCGGAGGTGGGTGTGAACGCCGGTGTGGAGACCCACACCCTGGGTTTCAACCGGGCGATGGATGGTAGATTGAAACATAGAATTCCTTACCTAGAGTAGCACATTGTCGGCCAAACAGAATTTGCTTTGTGCTTTGTATTCAATGAGATATGGGGATGTTGAGAGAGGGATTATCGTTGCCTGTGGTAATCAGGCAACAGAAGTGGGGATTGGCGTGTCTCGGGCGCATCGTGGCGGCCCCGGGTTAATCGGAAGGCGTAGGGTATCCAAGTGGCGCTCTGCCGCGTCCTAACAGAATGGTATACTCAGAAATCGCTTTCAAAGAGCTTCAAGAGGATGGTGCGGAATGAATCGTCTGACGCGCTACAGCATTCTAGCGGCTTCGGTGTTGATTGTCGGCTGGGTGGGAATCGGCCATGTGCTGGGCCGGACCACGAATGACAGCAACGCGTACAAGTCGCTGGTGGTGTATGGCGAGGTGCTGCAGCGCATTCAAAACGATTATGTGGACGAACCGAACATGCACCTGGTGACGGCGGGGTCGCTGCACGGGTTGCTCGAGTCGCTCGATTCAGAATCGAGCTATTTGACGCCGCGAGAGTACACGGAATACCAGCAGAAGCTGGCGAATCCGGGGACGGGCGAAACGGGATTGAACTTGAGCAAGAGATTTGGCTACATCATTGTTACTTCGGTGATGCCGGAGAGTTCGGCGGAGAAGGCCGGGCTGCACAGCGGAGACATTCTAGAATCGGTGGCGGGATTTACGACACGGGAAATGTCGGTGGGGCAGGCGAAGAATTTGCTTGCGGGGCAACCGGGAACTGCCGCGAAGGTTGGCGTGATCCGGCGCGGAAAGACGGACCCGGAGGAAGTGGACGTGGTACGCACGAAGATGCCGGAGGCCAAGCTGCAAGTGCAGAAGGTGGACAACGACACGATTGCGATCCGGTTTTCGACGCTGAACCCGGGGCGGAAGGAAGAGTTGCGCGGGAAGCTGCAGGAAGCGGAAAAGCAGGGCGTGAGCAGGGTGATCCTGGACGTGCGGGACTGCGGGCGGGGACAGACGTCGGAAGCGATTGAAATCGCGCGGCTGTTTGTGTCTTCGGGAACGCTGACGAAATTGCACGGGCAGACCATTTCCGAACAGATTTTTAACGCGGAGCCTAGCAAGGTGATCTGGAAAGGCCCGGTTTCGGTGCTGATGGACGGAACGACGACGGGCGCGGCGGAAGTGCTGGCGGCAGCGATTGCGAACACCAAGCGCGGCGATCTGGTGGGAGACCGGACGTTCGGGCTGGCTTCGGAGCAGAAACTGATTCCGCTGGACGACGGGGCGGCACTGATCCTGACGGTCGGGAATTTTTCAAACGCGGACGGGAAATCGATTTTGGATGAAGGCGTGACGCCCACGGAAGTGGTGCGCGCGGCGGCTTCGAGCGAGACAGATGACGGTGAAGATGTGGCCGCGACCGGCGCGCAGAAAGAGCCTGCTCCGGGGCCGCGCCCGCTTTCGGCTGACGATCCTGTTTTGCAAAAGGCTCTGCAACTTTTGAAGAATCCCGCGAAGAAGGCCGCTTAAGGCATAGTGGCCCCTAGGAACTTCCGAACCATACACAAATTTCTGTTTTTCGTTCTGGTATGCGCAGCCGGCGCGGGTGTGTGGATGGCGGGCTGCGACAAGATTGCCTCGAAGTTCCGCTCCAGGACAAAAACCCAACCTGCGAAGCCGGCGCGTGTGGCCCGGCGCGCGCCCACTACAGCTGTTTCCGGGCCGAGACTGGCGATCATTCTGGATGATCTCGGGAACGACCGGCAGGCGGCGGACGCTGTCTTTGCTTTAGATTATCCGCTGACAATTTCGGTGCTGCCTTATCACGCGCATTCGACGGAGATTGCAGAGGAGGCGCAGCGACGGGGGCTCGGAGTGATGCTGCATCTTCCGATGCGGGCGGTGGCCAATGAACGACCGGAGGCGCACCAATTGGAGGCGGGGATGAGCGGCGAGGAAGTGGCGCGGGCGCTCGGTGGGATGCTCCTGAGCGTGCCGACGGCCAGTGGAGTGAATAATCATGAAGGTTCCCTAGCTACGTCGGATGCGAAATTGATGAGGGAATTGATGCCGCTGCTGAAGCAGCGAGATCTGTTTTTTGTGGACAGCCGGACGACGGCGGCTACGGTGGCGTTTGAAGAGGCGGAGCGGGCGGGAGTGCGGAGTGGATTCCGGAATGTTCCGTTTTTGGATGACGTCGAGGATGTGGGGGCGATACGGAAGCAGTTGGAATTGGCGTTTCGCGGGGCCAAGGAGAAGGGGGCGGCGATTGCGATCGGGCATCCTCATGCGGAGACATTGCGGGCCTTGAAAGAGGAGTTGGCACGGGCGGAGGAAGAGGGGGTGCATTTGGTTTTTGTGTCGGAGTTGGTGAAGTAGCGGAGGAGAGGGATCGGGGCGTGCTTGAACGAAGGGTTGGTCTGATGGTTTAGACCGGATCAGCCGGAGCTTCCCTCGGAAAGCGGGAGTGAGGCGGCGGATTCCGTCGCTGTGTTCCTCTTTGGGAAGAGCCACATGACGACGAGGAATTGGAGGCCCATGGTCAGGAAGCAGAAGATGCTGCCTTCAGGGCCGACGGATCCGCCGGTGAGCCACTTGGGGCCGTGGAGAGTGGAACTCGAAAGATGGCCTTCCATAAACGTGCCGCTGTTCGGGACGGAGAAGAGATAGGTTTCGCCCCAGTCGAAGCTGGCGTGAAGGCCGACGGCGTACCAGAGACTGCCGGTGCGATAAAGCGTGAATGCAAAAAAGATGCCGACAAGAGCGACACTGGCCGCGCCCACCGGACCCTCACCCTGATTGTGCAGGTGGACAGCGCCGAATCCCAAAGAAAGAACGAGAGCGGCGGGCCAAAAGCCGACACCGTCCGCCAAAGTAAATTGCGTGTATCCGCGAAATGCGAACTCCTCGAACAATCCCACGGCGGTGAAAAGCGCCAGGTGGAGCAAACCCCAGATCACCATGCCTCTAGGAGACAACGCCAGGCTTCCGAAGGAATATCCGCCGAAGGCGGCGATGAGCCCGATAAGCAGAGAAATTTCCGCGAGTCCCAGCAACATGCCGGACCAGAATTTCCTGCCAAAGGCTTCGGCAATGGGAAGTCCATACTCACCAGGAGGACGGCGCTCGATTCTGGACATGATCAGCGCGGCACCGAACACAAGGCAGAAATTCAGCGTGTCTACTAACAAGAAATCTGATGGGATTTCCGGATTGAATGGAACCGGATGGAACCTCTCTAGGATGGAATTAACTGCGGAGCCCAGAACGAGGAGCAGAAGAAAGTAGATGAGCAAGCGCCAGCCTGTTCGAAGGCCCCGATCGTTGAACAGAACGGGATTGCGGCTGGGGGGAGTCGGCAGGATGGACGGAAGCGGCCCTGCACATTCCGGGGCGCTGGGATTTTGCGGGGCGAGATTTTCCATTCTGGTTCCTTAGGACAGATTCGACGGGTGAAGTTGCGCGAAAGACAGGTCCCGCACGAGCGGGCGTTAAGTCGACAACCTCCGTTCCTAGTTACGGGGATCCCCTCGGAAATGTTGCATTGTCCGCTCGAGGGAGAGTATAACCTGCGAGAGGCGGGAGACTGGTTAGAAATCTCCCGGGCGCGAGGCCCGATTGAAAGCTGCCCGAACACCACCAAAACTGATTGCCGGCAGGTTGGCGCTGGATTTTGCCAACCTGGTTCCTGTGGCCCATGACCTTTCCTGGACGGAGTTTGTGGAGTTTCTCGTGGATTCGAGGGTGGTGAGCGGAGAGCGTGGGATGCGGCTGGAAACGCTGGAGGGGAGCGAGCCGGGGGCGGTGGATGCGGTACTGCTGAAGATTTTGCGGTTGCGGGAGTGCGTCAGGGCGGTGTTTTCGGCGGTGGAGGAGGGGCGGGAGTTTCCGAAGGCGTGGGTGGCGCCGATCAATGAGATTTTGCAGGTAACCGAAGGGCACGACGAGGTGGTGGTCCGCGAGGGGCGGTGGCGACTGGAGTTCATTGGGAGGGAGAGCGGGCTCGAGTGGTTGCTGGCGGCGATTGCACGGTCAGCGGCGGAGTTGATTGTGGAGGGACAGAATGCGCCGGTGAAGCGGTGTTCGAATGCGGGGTGCCGGTTGTTTTTCTATGATAATTCGCGAACGAGGAGGAGGAGATGGTGTTCGATGGCGGTTTGCGGGAATCGGCATAAGGTGGCGGCGTTTTTGAAGAGGAAGGGAGGGAGATAGAGGAGTGCTTGGTGGAGGTGGGCATTCCGCGAGGAATACGTGATTGCAGTATTTGAAATTGAGGTTCGTCGGGCATCCTCACCAGATGCCCTCAAACGGACCAGCCTTCTTACTTGGGTGGATGGGGGAAGTTGTGGGCAAATTGGAGGCGGTCGTTTAGCGGCGGATGGGAGTAGAGCCAGAAGACGATGAACTTTGGGGGGTTGGGGTCGTCGAGGTCTTCTTCGCCGAGGACCTGGAAGGAATGGGCGGCTACTTCGTTGGGATCGGGGAAGAGGCCTTGGATAAGTTGGAGGCCGTAGGCGTCGGCGGCGTGTTCCTGCATGCGGCTGAAGGCATTGCCGATGGGTTCGCCAGAGAAGCTCATGACGTTGAGGACGAGGAGCAGGGCGCCTAACGCCGCCCAGTCCGATTGCCCGCGAATTCCCCAAGCGCTGCCCCGACGCGCGAGCATCCAGTCGAGCGCGCGATAAGCGAGAAATAAAGCGAAGAACAGCAACGCGAGGAAATACGCGAAGCCCTTCGCGACGTGGCCGAGCACGTAGTGCCCCATTTCGTGGCCGACGATGAACAGGAGTTCCTCGGGCCTGGTTCGCCTGATGGAGGTGTCCCAAATGACAATGCGCTTGGAGGCGCCAAGACCGGTGACGTAGGCGTTGATGGCGTTGGTCTTGGCGCTGGCTTCCATGAGAAACATGCGCTCTGGAGGAATGGGGATGCCGGCGCGGCGGGAGAGCAGGGCGATGGATTGGACAAGCTGCGGCTGGGTTTCCTGGAGCGGACGAAATTTGTTGAAGAGCGGGTCTACATACCACGGTGCGATGAGTCCAAGGAAGAGAGAGAGCGGGATGGCACCGAGCCAGGCGAAGAGCCACCAGCTTCGCGGCTTGGAGCGAATCAGCGCGAACAGAAGGGTGACGACAAGGAGCGCGAGCGCGATTTCCAGGAGTTCGGCCTTGGCCCAATCCCAGAACCAGGAGCCCCAAGGCTGGATGGATTGCTGGTAGTAGAGAGAGAGGTGGTGCCAGTAAAGGTTGATCGGAAGATGCAACAGCCCGAGGGGGACGAACAGAGCGGGGACAAAGAGCACCGCCTGCAGGGAATGGCCACGGGTGCGGGATTCTGCAAAGTCGCGGAGTTTGGCGATGAAGCCGGAGCGGAGAAGAAACAGGATGACCGCGAGGTTCCACAAGACGGAGAGAAAATAGAGGCGGTATCCGGCGCGCGAGTAGGCGATGGCTTTCTGGTATTTTTCGGGAGAGAGGTGGTAGGTGGTGGTGGAGTTTTGGGTGGGTGTAACGGAGGCGGGCTGGGCGATATCTTGAGGAGTTGGAGGAGCGGTTTGGAGAGGAACCGCATGGCTGCTTGGAGCGGCAGATGAGAGAGAGATGACGAGGAGTGCGAGCCGGAGCAGGTCGAACCTGAGGCCAGGCGCCGCTAAGAAGTGCATGGGAAGAGTATAAAGGCGGACAGGTACCTGAGGGCAAGGGCCGGGGTGATTTGCAGATAGGCGGCAGAGACGGAGAGGGAAATTGTGCCCCGGGACGCGGGGGCGTATGCTGCCTGATGAGAGCCCAAAAGAGGCAGGAGGCGGAACAATGAAGAACCGGAAAAGGGTGTGCGTCTCCGCAATATTGCTTGCGGCGTGCCTGGTGTGGATGCCCAATGCGCGGGCGCAGAGCGATCAGGAGCAGTCCGTGGCGGAAGCGGCCCGGAAAGCGCGCGAGCAGAAGAAGACGGCGGCAAAACCGGCCATGGTGATTACGAACGACACGTTGAAGCCAGCTACGCCCGCAACGGTGCAGCAAGCAACCGCGACGACAGAGAGCGTTCCCGGGACGGACGCGACTGCGGGTGGCGGCACGACCTCGACCACGGACGCCGCTGCGCCCGGCGGCTCACCGGCAGCGAGCGGCGCCGCGACTGACGGGGCAAGTGCAACGCAACCGGCGAAGGGGCCGTCTGAAAGGGAAATCGCCGAGAAGAAGGCGAAGATCGAGCGATTGAAGCAAGAAGTGGCCGAGAAAGCAAAAGAGGTTGACCTCGCGCAGCGGCTGCTGGCGCTCGAGAATGAGAGCTATTATTCGCGGCCGGATTTTTCGAAGGACCCGGACGGAAAAGCGAAGCTGGACGCGATGCAAAGCGATCTGGCGCAAAACAAGGACCAACTTGCGCAGCTAAAGGCCAAGCTCAGGGAATTGGCGCCCGACGCGGGCGAGAAGCCGGCGGCTCCCCAGCAATAACAGCACAAACATCGGATAAGCGAAGGCGGCGGATTACTGCGGGCCCAAAAATGATCGGCAGACCGGTCTTGGAATTGCCGATGATCACCACATTTGAATTGGCGCCAGTGGCCAGTTTTCCGTGGCTTGCGTTGTTGATGGTTGTGTTTGGCAGGACTTCCTCCCTTGCGAGTTCTGTTTTGGAACTTGACTGTTCTTGCTTCCACTGTCTATGAGGAGGGGAATTTCTTTCGGGCGCACGGAGAACGGGAAAGTGTCACCAAGCCGCCAGAGACTGGGGCGGGGGTTGCGGAGCCGAACGTTTTTCCACAGATTTCTTTCCCGACCACAAGCGATCGGGGTGGTTTCCTGTTGACGCCCCACGTGCACAGAGGGAAGATTCCTGAGTCCGCTCGGTCCGTTCAGCGAATTTCTGGCCGCCAAGGGGAGTTCACTTGCAAAAGAGTGAGCTGGAGGCCGCTGAGGGAGTTCAGAATGACCATGATGCCGGGCTCCACCGTTCAGTGTGTCAATCCACGATGTGAAGTAAAGGGGAATTGGATCAGGGCTGAAGCGAACGGCTCTGATCATTGCCCTGCGTGCGGGGAGGCGCTGCGCCACGTGCCGCCACCGCTGATGCCGAGAATGAGATTCCGCCCAAGACAAGCTGCGCCGCGTCCGTCCTTGCGTCCCCGCTAGCGGCGTGGGGCGAGGCAGGTAATTCCTCCTTGAGCGGGAGAAAGCCTCGAAAAAGCGAAGGGCCGGAAGCGCCAGCCTTCGGCCCTTTCGTTTGATTCTGACGGGAACTTTCTCTACTCGGACGGCCTCTATTCCACAGGAACATCCGCAGAAATTTGGTTTGAGAGCTTCTTGCTGAGAGAGGCGGAGGTGTGCCGTGGCGGAAACACGGGAACGTAGAGAGTTGATGAGTGAAGCAACGGCCCGTCCCGGAAGGCGGGCCCTACAAGATCGAACGATGACGGCAAGAGGCCAGCCAGGACTGGCTGGGCCACAGGAGAAAGGCGCCCGCCGCGGACGGCGGCCGCTGGGAAAGCAAGCGTGGCCGGAATCGTGCCGGGACGGAGATCAGGATTCGACAAGCCCTTTTTCCAGGAGTTCTTCGTCGCTTAGCCAGAGGTCGGGGATGTTGGCGGAGCCGAGGCGCAGGATGTCTTCGAGGGCGCCGCGAACTTCGCGGAGGCGGAAGTCCACACCGACTTTTTCGAGCATGTCGATGAGGGCTTGCGCGCCTTCGGCGAGCATGGGTTTTGGCCGGACGCCGGTGCGGGCGATCTGGTGATAGGAGACGATGTAGAAGGCGTTGGTGCCTGCGCCATGACGAACGATGTGCAGGAAACCCCGGGCCTTCAGGGGTTCTCTGGCTTGTCGCACTGCGACCGCGGCGCCGCTTGGGAGTGAGCTCATCGTGTGATCTCCTCGCCTGTGGCCCGCATCAGCTGCATCCGCTGGTGCTCCCGCAATTTTCGCATTTGTAACAAGCGCCGTTGGGCACCATCAACATGCCGCATTCAGAGCAGGTGGGCGCATCTTCCAGGGCGTTTCCCGGAGAGTACGTTCTGGTTTCGACGGGCGGCGCCGAACTCAGTACGGGAGCAATTGGCGCGGGTGCCGGGATGGAGGCGACGACGGTGCCTTCCATGGGAGCGCCGTTGAGCTTGAGGTAATCCGCGGAGATGAAGCGGCCGCCCAGCCAGCGCGCGATGTAATCGAGCACGGAAGTGGCGAAGCGGATGTTGGCGTTCGGAGTGATGCCGCTCGGTTCGAATCGGGTGTTGACCAGCTTGTTGACCAGCACTTTCAGCGGCACGCCGTATTGCAAGCCGATGGAGAGTGTGAGCGCCAGGCCGTCCATGACGCCGGAGAGCGTGGAACCTTCCTTGGACATCTTGATGAAGATTTCACCGGGCCGTCCGTCGGGGTACATGCCGACGGTGATGTAGCCTTCGTGGCCACCGACGCTGAACTTGTGGGTGACGGAGTTGCGTTCGACGGGAAGTTTTTCGCGCTGGGTGCGGGCGAAAAGTTCGCGCTGCACGGGCTCGGCGGCGGCGACTTCGACTTTCTTTTCGTCTTTCTTGTTGCCGGCGGCGTTGAGCGGCTGGGAACGCTTGGAGTTATCGCGATAGATGGCGACTGCCTTCAGACCAAGCTTCCAGGACTCGATGTAGGCGTCCATGATGTCTTCGATCGTGGAATCCTCGGGCATGTTGATGGTCTTGCTGATGGCGCCGGAGAGGAAGGGCTGGGCCGCCGCCATCATCTTGACGTGACCGCGCCAGGCGATGGAACGCCCGCCGGTGGTGGCCAGGGAGCAATCGAAGACGGGAATGTGTTCGGGCTTGACGAAGGGCGCGCCATCCATCTTGCCGTTGGCATCAATGTAGCTGACGATCTCGCTGGTCTGCTCGGGGGTGTAGCCGAGCTTCATCAGCGCGGCCGGCACGGTGTTGTTGACGATTTTGATGACGCCGCCGCCCACGAGCTTTTTATATTTGATGAGGGCGAGGTCGGGCTCGATGCCGGTGGTGTCGCAATCCATCATGAAGCCAATGGTGCCGGTCGGAGCGAGAACAGTGACCTGGGAATTCTTGAAGCCGTGCTTCTCGCCCTGGGCGAGAGCGGAATCCCAAGAGCTTTGCGCGCCCATGTAGAGATCGGACTGGACGTGATCGGGCTTGATGCCGCGCATGGCGTGGCGGTGCATGCGAATGACGTCGAGCATGGGTTCGCGGTTCACGGGATAGCCCGGGAATGGGCCCATGCGTTCGGCGACGCGGGCGGACTGAGCGTAGGCTTCGCCGCACATGAGGGCGGTGACGGCGGCAGCAACATCACGGCCTTCATCGGAGTCGTAGGGCAGGGCCATGGACATGAGCAGCGCGCCCAAATTGGCGTAGCCCAGACCGAGCGGGCGGAACTCGTGCGAGTTCCTGGCGATCTTGTCGGTGGGATAGCTGGCGTTGTCGACCAGGATTTCCTGGGCGGTGATGGTGACGTCCACGGCATGCGTGAAGGCTTCGACGTCGAAGTCGCCGTTGGGGCTGAGATACTTCATAAGGTTCAGCGAGGCCAGGTTGCAGGCGGTATCGTCGAGGAACATGTATTCGCTGCAGGGATTGCTGGCGTTGATGCGGGCGGTGGACTTGCAGGTGTGCCAGCGATTGACGGTAGTGTCGTACTGCATGCCGGGATCGCCGCAGTGCCAGGTGGAATCGGCAATCTTGTAGAGAAGCTCGCGGGCGCTGAGTTTTTCGTTGGGCTGGCCGTCGATGACGTTCTTGGTCCACCAGTCGCGATTGTCCTCTGCGGCCTGCATGAACTCATCACTGACGCGGACGGAGTGATTGGCATTCTGGAAGAAGATGGAGCTGTAGGCTTCGCCGTCGATCGAGGAGTCATAACCCTGTTCGATGAGGACGTGAGCTTTCTTTTCTTCCTTCACCTTGCAATCGATGAATTCGACGATGTCCGGATGGTCGATGTTGAGAATGACCATCTTGGCGGCGCGGCGCGTCTTGCCGCCGCTTTTGATGACGCCGGCGAAGGCGTCAAAGCCCTTCATGAAGCTGACCGGGCCGGAGGCGATGCCGCCGCCGGATAGGGTTTCCTTGCTGCCGCGGAGGGAGGAGAAATTGGTGCCGGTGCCAGAGCCCCACTTGAAGAGCATGCCTTCGGTGCGGGTGAGGCCCATGATGGATTCCATGCTGTCCTGAACGGAGTTGATGAAGCAGGCGGAGCACTGGGGCTTGGGCTGGCAGCCGACGTTGAACCAGACGGGGGAATTGAAAGCCATTTTCTGCTCGACGAGCAGGTGGGTTAGTTCGTCGCGAAACGCGTCGCGCGACGCGTTATCGGTGAAATAGCCGCCTTGTTCACCCCAATGGACGATGGTGTCGACAACACGGCTGATCAATTGGCGGACGGAGCCTTCGCGCTCGGAAGTGCCGGGCTTGCCGTGGAAGTATTTGCTGGCAACGATATTGGTGGCGGTTTGCGACCAGCCTTTTGGGACCTCGACATTTTCCTGCTTGAAGATGGTGGCGCCCTTTTCGTTGCCGATGAGGGCGGTGCGCTTTTCCCATTCGACCTTGTCGAAGGGAGAAACTTTTCCATCGGTGAAGTACCGTTCGAAAATCAGTCCGCTGGACACACTGGAAGTGTCCACCTGTTTTGAAGTCTCGACTGCTTTGCCATTCAATGCGTGCTTCACCGTAGCCATCCTGATTCCTCCCCGCAACAGGTTCCCGTGGTGCGAGCGGGGAACCATTCTATTTTACTCCCCTGACGAACAGGGGGTTACAAACCCATCTCGAAAACACAACTCGATTCCTGGTCAGGCTGGAAGGCGTCCCCCCGAGATCATCGAAAAAAACGAATGCACTGCCCGATGCCGGTGGAGTTCACACGGCCGAACAGCAGGCTCCACGCTTACCGACGACTGCGCGGAGAGGGTACTTCGCGCTCGTTTTTTGCGGTGATACCGGGCTGGAGCGTAGGGCAAAGCCGGACCAAGGCATGTCCCCGACCCGGTCCGTCTGGCGCTTCCACGTCCCCCGAATCTGGATTCGCAGTATCGGACTCGGAGGAGTTGGTGTCAAGAGAAAATCGCAAAATCTGGGGAAGGAATTTCCATGGCGTCTATATCTAGTGGTGGACTTTCCCGGGAGAGCGGAATCCCGGGATGGACGGAAGCGCAGGTTCCGGTACGGAAGTACTTTGAAATCAGGACTCTTAGATCATTCGTTCGGCGCGCGAGATCGCGTAATGTGGCGAGAGGCAGGAGTCCATCGGAGGGATGGCACACGTGCAAGTCGGGCGCTATCAAATTCTGGAAACACTGGGAACCGGGGCAAACAGCCGCGTGGTGCGCGGATTTGATCCGCTGATTGATCGTCCGGTGGCGATCAAATTACTTTCGCCGGAGCTTTCGCGCGGCGAGGCGCGGTCGCGATTTTTGCGCGAAGCGCGCGTGGTGGGAAAACTTTCGCATCCGTTTATTATCACGCTGCATGACATGGGAATTGAGGAGTCCACTTCGACTCCGTACCTGGTGATGGAGTTGGTGGAAGGGCAATCGCTCGAAAAAATTCTCACCAACGGCAGCGTGCCCTATCCGTCGGCGTGCGGGTGGGCGGCGCAAGTGGCGGTGGCGCTGCAAGTGGCGCACCGGCACGGGATCATTCACGGGGACGTGAAGCCTGCCAACATTCTGGTGACCAGCGATTCACGGACAAAATTGACAGACTTCGGCATGGCCCGGCTGGCGAGCCACGATAGGAAGGATACTTCCCTGCTGGGGACGCCAGCTTATTGGTGCCCGGAGCAGATCATGGGGCGGGCGCAAGATGCGCGCTCGGACATATTTTCGCTGGGAGTTCTGCTCTATGAAATGCTGACGGGGATTTCCCCGTTTGCGGCGGATTCGCTGCAGAAAGTTTGCAATCATGTGCTGTCGTCGCGGCCGCTGCCGCCATCCGAGGTCAATGCCTCGATTCCTGCGGCGCTCGATGAAATTCTGGCTAAGTGCCTGGCGAAGGATCCGGCGCAACGGATGGCTTCGGCCGAAGCGCTGGCGGAGCAATTGTATCCGCTGGCCCGGCGGAAGACGGTTGCGCCGGCCGTGGCGCCGGTGGTGGAGCAAACACTGCGCAACCGGGCTGCGCGGTTTTTGCGTTCGGCCTGAAGCCGCCGATCAAATTGTTACTTTCCAAGTTGCCGGATTCGACGCTTCCCTTCTTGCACTTCTTTTCAGGATTCCGGGGCTGAACTACGCTCGGGATTGTGTTTCGATCCTGGAATCCCTCTCAACCGGAAATCACTGACCTGATCGTCGAGCACGATCCGCGCACGCTGGAGCGCGTGAAGGTGCGCAAGCAGGACGTGCTGGATACTTTTTCGCGCTTCTCCAACCGCACGGCAATGCGCGCCGTTGAGCAGCTTCCCGAACGAGAAGGCTTCCTCGACGAGAAAGAGCTGGACCGGCACCTGCTGAAAGTCCATTGGGAGATGCAGCGGCTAGCGGAAGAGTTCTACCACGGGCACCGGGTGTGGGAACTTCTGCGCGTTGTGATTGCGTCCATTCGTGAAGCGGGTGTTCGTGAAACCATTCGCATCGTGGATGTGGGTTGCGGGATCGGTTATGTGATCCGGTGGATGGCAGCGAACATTCCGCTGGACAAGTACCGGATTGAACTGGCGGGGATGGATCTGAATTCCACGCTGATCAACGAGGCCAATCGGCTAGCGGGCGCGGAGGAATTGCCATGCCGGTTTCTGCAGGGGGACGCGTTTTCAAACGGACATTCCGGACATATTTTCACCTCCACAGGCGTGATACACCACTTTCGGGGGCCAGGGTTGCCGCAATTCCTCGGCCGGCACGAGCAGCCGGAGACGCAAGCGTTTCTGCATTTCGATTTTCAGCCGTGGTTGCTGGCGCCGGTTGGCGCTTGGTTGTTTCATTATCTTCGGATGCGCACGGCTGTGGCGCGTCATGACGGGGTGCTTTCCGCTGCTCGCGCGCACGATGGGCGGACGCTGAGGGAGGCGGCCCGCGAGGCTTTGCCTGAGTTTGCTTCGGGGATTTACGGCGCGAAGATCTGGAATACGCCGGCGCCGCGCGTTTTTCACACGCTCGTCGGCTTGCGGCGCCCGCTGGTCGAGGAATTCCGGCGGCAACTTGGGCGAAGGCGATCGCGGCTGGGAGAACTTCGTTGACGCTCCTGGCGTTGTACCTTCTGGCTTTGCTGGATGGGTTGCTCTGCGGCTTGCGGGCTTCGATGGGGCGGTGCGCGGTGATTGGGAAGAGAGGGTATTACCGGCGCGCGGCGTTCCAGGGAGTTGCGGGAGCGCAGCTGATCACTACGCTGGCGCTGGTGGCGTTGCTGCTGGTCGCGGCGACGAGTTCAGATCGCGCGGATGTTCGAGCGGATCTGGAAGGAGCGGCGCGGCGGATGCTGTGGGTGTTTGTTCCCTACGCGACGCTGGTGCTGGCTAATCTGGCGCTGCGGCTGGTTCCCTCAAATGATATCCGCAGCGCGACGAGCGTCTTCATGCTGGGGCCGCTTACGGCGATCCGGCCGTTGGTCATGATTGCCGGAGTGCTCTATGGAATCTTTCCCAGCCGCTTGCTGGAAACGCGGTTACTGGGAATGTTTGTGCTGTTGCTGATGTTGTCGCTCGAATATGCCTTGAATCGGCGTGCGGATCGCCGACAGGAGCGGGAAATCCGGCGGCTAATTTGAGCCGGGGAGCGCATGCGCGCGGGCTTCGAGAAGGAGAAAGGAAGATTGAACACCGAGGGCACGGAAAAAAACACAGGGGATAGAGAGAGGAACCAGCCAGCGTGCCTTGCGCCGGTGATTATTCGTAGCGGAGGGCTTCGACGGGGTCGAGCTTGGCGGCTTTCATGGCGGGCCAGACGCCGAAGATGAGGCCGATGCTGACGCTGACGACGATGCCCAGAACCGCGGCCCACACGGGCACGCTGCCGGGCCATTTGAGAGCCAGGCGGACCAGAAGAACGAGACCATTCACGAGAACGAGGGCGATGAGGCCTCCGAGGCCGGTGAGGGTCATGGCTTCAAGCAGAAACTGCCAGGTGATGTCCTTGCTTTTTGCGCCGATGGCTTTGCGGACGCCGATTTCGCGAGTTCGTTCGGTGACGCTGACGAGCATGATGTTCATCACGCCGACGCCGCCGATCAGTAGGCCGATGGCGCTGAGGACAACCGTGGCGATGGCGACTTTCCCGACGATATTGTGGAATTCCTTGATCTGCTCTTCGGCAGTGGCGACGGAAAAATTGTCCTTACCGTCGTAGGGAACGTTGCGGCGGCGGCGGAGAGCTTCGGTGATCTGATCCACCATCTGGTTGAGCATATAGGGCTGCGCCTGCACGCGAAAGTTGATTTCGTTGGCCGAAGGAAACGTCTTGCGAAAGGTGCTGAACGGAATCAGGACGCGACGGTCTTCGTCACCCATGCCGAAACCACCTTTGGGCTTTTCGACAACACCGATAACCTGGAAGCTGGAGCCGTCGATCATGACGTCTTTGCCGATAGGGTTGCCTTCGGGGAACAGCACCGGAGCAACATTTTCGCCGAGCATGACAACTTTTTCCTTGTGCAGGTCGTCTCCTTCGCTGATGAAGCGGCCGGCGAGAGTGGCGGCGTTGGCGTAGACGAGGCCGAAATTGGCCTGGACGCCGCGGAAATCAATAGCGGTGACTTCACCGGACTTGGTGCGGACGGAGTGAGCGACGTCCCAGTCGCTGGTGATAAACACGGTGACGTTTTTCACGGCGGGGCACCGTTCTTCGAGGGCGAGAGCGTCTTCAAGTGTGAGGGGCTTGCGCTGCCGCTCCTCAAGAGGCGGCGGGCCTCCGTGACGGCCCTGATCCCACTTGGTGACGAAGGCGGTGTCCGCGCCGAACTGTTTTACGTTTTCCTGGATTTGGGCGTCGAAACCGGTGATGAGGGCGGCGACGAGCATGATGACGCTGACGCCCAAAACGACGCCAAAAATCGTGAGGGCGCTACGGAGTTTGTGGGTGCGCAAGGCATCCATGGCCTGCCGGAGATTTTCGCCGTTTGCCTGAGGCATGGGTGCGCCTAGCTTTCCGCTCGAAGAGCTTCAATCGGATCGAGTTTTGCGGCCCGCATGGCCGGGAAGATTCCGAAAAAGAGTCCCACGGCCGTCGAAAGACAGAGCGAGAGGATGACCGCGGTAAGGGGCGTTTCCATGGGGAAGGAAAAAGTGGCTTTCACCAAAAAGACGGCGATATACGCGGTGAGGATGCCGATGAAGCCGCCGAAAGCGGCGAGCACGGCGGACTCGGTGAGAAATTGCAGGAGGATGTGCATTTTTCGGGCGCCAAGCGAGCGACGCAAGCCGATTTCGCGGGTGCGTTCGGTGACGCTGGCGAGCATGATGTTCATGATGACGATGCCGCCGACGACGAGGAAAACACTGACGAGAGCCATGGCCACGAAAGCGAGATTGCCAGTCAGGTCGTGCCACAGTGCCATGATCGAATCGGAGCCGAGGATGGCGAAATTGTCGGGAGCGTTGTAATCGAGATGGCGCCAGGCGCGGAGGAGCATGCGGGCTTCGTCCTGGCTGGCACTCATCATTTCAGCGTTGGGGGCTTGAATGAAGATCGCAATCCAATCGATCCCGCGTTGCCAACTCTTATGAAATGTGGCCATGGGGATGATCATGAAATTGTCTTGCGACTGACCAAAGGCGCTGCCGATGGCCTCGGCGACGCCGATTACTTCGTAGGAGTGGGTGCCGACGCGGATGGATTTCCCGAGGGGATCCACGTTGGGAAAGAACTTGGTGGCGAGGTCGGCGCCGATAAAGGCGACATCGGAGTGGTGCTCGTCATCGGCGGGGGTAATGAAGCGGCCTTCTGCGATGTTCAGGTTGCGGACATCGGCGAAATTCGGGGTAGCGCCCATGATATCGGTGTTTTCCATGATGATGTCGCCAACGCGGGTTTGGTTGTTGAGGTCCCCTTCGGCCGCAACAGCGCGGGCGAGTCGCATGCCATCCCGGAGGCGGCGGTAATCGTCCAGAGTAACCAGGGGGCGCTTTTGGGCTTTGATGAAGGCGTCGCGGCTGGTGATGATGCCGAAACGGTCGACGATGAAAACATTGGCGCCGAGGTTGGCGACGCGCTCGGCGACGTAGAGGTTGAGGCCGGCGATGACGCTCATGACGAAGACGAGGGTGGTGACGGCGAGGATGACGCCCAGAAGGGTGAGGAAACTCCGCAGCTTATGCGCGCGCAGGGCATCCAAGGAGAGCTTGAGGGTCTCGTAGAAGGTGACCCAGGCCTTTCTGACCCGTCCGAGCCGCGAGCGAGATTCCGCCACACGGCCCGCGAGCGGCGGGACGCCGGTCAAGCCATCCATGGGGGTGATGCCCAAACTGTGCTCCTGTATGCTTAGAGACGAACCACCCGGCAATTACGTTCCTTCGTTAGACGTTTTGGATGCGTATTTGCTTTCAGCCAGGGCGGCTATAATCTGAAAGAACCTCTATTGTAACCGGATGACGGAGGGGGCGAAGTGGAAATTGGCGGGCGGAGAATCGATCGAAGGAAGACTCCGGAGTTCTCGAGTAGCGTCCTAATGCGAACATTTGAAACAGGTTATGTGTGGATTCTGCGGGGATTGGCTATCGTTGCCCTGTTGCTCGGGACTTCGTGCTGCTTTGCCCAATCCCCACCGGCCGGGGACCCGGCCGACGGGGCTCCGCTAGGCAGTGGTGATCTGTTCGGCCGGGTGATCGCCAATCAGAAGCAGGTGGACGCGAACATGAACGTGTATGAGCGGGTGGAGCGGGTGGAGATTCGCAAGACGGGTGGCGATCTGAAACCGAGTGAGGTGAAGGTGTGGAAGGTGTTCCCGGCGGGCACGGGATTGAGCAAAATTCCGCTGACGGCGGAGGCGAAGCCGACTGGCGCCGAGAGTTACCGGGCAGCGCTGGAAAAACTGCAGGCGACGCTCGTCTGGGCGGCCGAGACAGGGCCCGCGCAACGGGAAGCTTATGCCAGGGTCGAGCGGCGGAAAAAAGAGCGGAACGACTTGATCGACACGACACGGAAAGCATTCCTGTTCACCAAGATTGGCGAGGAGCTGAGGAAAGACCGCGTGCTGGTCAAGTACGAGATGACGCGGAACCCCGCGTTCAAGCCGACGACACGCAATGAGATGCTGTTCACCAGGATCAGCGGCACGCTTTGGATCGACAAGGAAACTGCGGAGTTGGCGAAGATCGAAGGCCACGTTACGGACGATATTACATTGGCGCTGTTTCTGGCGAAGGTCTATCGAGGGAGTTATTTCATGCAGGAGTGGTACGAAATGGCGCCCGGCGTGTGGCTGCCGACCTACCAGCAGTACGACTTTGACGGGCGGAAATTCGTGGTGCCATTTTCGATCCACGAGCGGACGTTCTACACGCAGTACAGGCGCGTGGGGCCGCCGGGAGAGGCGGTCGAAGCGGTGCGTGGCGAACTGAACAAGCTCGGAGAAAATCGGGCGGACCCCTGAACCTTCGCTTGTTAGAATGGGTTAAATAGAACCAGGTCCAGTTAGCGGATCGGAGGCCCGATGATCCGTCGTAGTTCACGTTTCCTACTACTCTGCGGTTTTCTGCCAATTGCTTGCCTGGCCCAGGACAACCAGGCTGCATCTGCTCCCGTGCCCAGCCAGCAGCCTGGAAAAGCAACAGCGGAACCAGCTCCGGCCCCCGTCGCCAAGACCGAGAAAACCAAGAAAGTATGGACGAACGACGACGTGAAAAGCGCGGGCCGGGTCTCGGTTGTGGGCGACAAGAGGAACCAGAAGTATACGATGACGAAACCGGTAGATCCGGCGACCATTCTGAAATACCGAAACAGCCTCGAGAAACTTCAGGTTCAACTGGACGACGTGAACAAGCAGTTGAAACTGTATGACGATTTCAGCGAGGGGAAGCCTGTGTCTGGAGGCAGCAGGGATATGAGTCACGGATACAGCCGGACGCCCGTGGACCAGCAGACAGCGAAATTGAGAGAGAAGAAAAAACAACTGGAAGATCAGATGGATGGACTCTACGAGGAAGCCAGGAAAAAAGGGATTGAGTCCGGGCAGCTGAAATGAGCAGGAGGATGGAGCGATGAAGGCGTGGGTCTTGTCTCTGGCGCTGGTCTGCCCGATGGCGGGCCTGCTGACGATGGCGCAGACACAGGACTCTGCTAGTTCGGCTCCAAGCAGCAAGGGGTCCGCCGCCGCGAAAACACCTTCAACGGGAGAAGAGAAGAAGCCGGCGGATCAAAAACCCAGGAAAGTTTGGACGAACGATGAAATTGGAACCCTGCAGGGAACCGTCTCGGTTGTGGGGACCAGTCCTGCCGCGGACCACCAGCCGGCATCTTCCGAGACCGCATCGGGGACCGCGGCTGATCCGCGACGGGGAAGAATTCTGCGCTACCGCGCTCTGATTGCGGAATTGCAAAACAAGATTGACGCGGCGGACCAGCGAATTAATCAGATGAAGAATTTCAAGGCGGAGGACAGCAGCCCGAATGGCGGCATCAATCCGAATGGGCACTACATCATGGTACCTCTCGATGAACAGGTGAAACAGCTGGAAGCGAGGAAGAAGCAGTTGCTGGCGAACATCGAGGAACTGGAGAACCAGGCGAAGAAGGACGGGATTGAGCCGGGGGAGTTGCGGTAGGAGAGAGAGATGGCAGTCGGGTCAGATTCACCGATTGGCGAGGAATTGCGCTAAGAAGGCGATTTCGATTGCTTGCGACGTGGCTTCGAACCGGAATCCTGGAAAATTCTTGAAGCTGAAGTCCTTCGCGCATCCTCGCCGGATGCGCTCCGCATGACAGTTCAGAGTCTAGCCGCTGCCGTCCTGCTGTCGTCGGGAAGGTTCAGGACTCACGAAGACTTCCCCAGCTTGAGAAACAGCGTTAGATAGCGCTTGAGGTTTTGGGTGATGAGGAAATTTTCCTTTACGTGCTGGTGGCCGCGTTCGCCGAGGCGGCCGGCGATATCGGGGTGCGAGAGCAGGAAGCGGATCTGATATGCGGTGCCTTCGACGGAATGGGCGAGCAGGCCGGTATGTTTGTGGATGATCTGGGTGGGGATTCCGCCGACCGCGGAAGCGACCACGGGTTTCCTTTTCCAAAGAGCTTCAGAGACAGTCAGGCCGAACCCTTCGCGCAGGCTTTTCTGGATGACGATGGTAGAAGCACGTTGCAAGGCATTCACTTCAAGAGGCGCCCACTGCGGGAGTTCGAGCAGCTTGATGTCGGGGTCGCCTTCGGCGGCATTTTGCGCTTCCTTCAGAACGGTGGCCCCCTCAGGGTCGTCGGAGGCGCCGCCACCTGCAAGAACCAACTGGCAATCGAAATAGCGGCGGACGATGCGGTAGGCGCGAATGACGCCGACGGGATCCTTGAGGCGATCGAAGCGGGAGATTTGGGTGAGGATGGGGCGCAGATGGTCGATGCCGTAGCGGGCCAAGACGTCGAGGATAAATTCCGGCGGGATATCGCGATTTTTCTCTGAGAGCGGGTCGATCGCCGGGTGGAAAAGATATTGGGGAATGGGAAGCTGTTTGGCGAATTCCGGCGAGGAAAAAATAGCCGCGTCGTAATGCGGGACATAATTTTCCAGGAATTTCCAGACGGCGGGATGCGGATGGGAAAGATCGATGTGGCAGCGCCAGACCCAGTGATTGCCGTTTCCCCCCCGATAGGAGATTAAGCCGGAGGGTTGCGGGTCATGAATGATCATGAACTCCGCATCGAGGGGAAGGCGCTTGGCGTTTTTTTCGTTGTAGGCGCGGAAGATATCGAAGTGGCGCTGTTCTGGATGGTAGGGAGCGCCATGCAGCGCGTTATGGAAGGACTTGGTGACCTCGAAAAAATCCTCACCGCCGGTCATGACTTCCCAGCGAATGTTGATGCCGAGTTCTTCGGCAAGGGGCACGAGGCGATTCAGGATTTCCGCGACACCGCCGCCGACAGCCGTGGAATTGATCATCACCACCGAGCGGCCGGCCAGAGGTTTGGCGAGGGTGCGGAGTTCGGCTACTTCTCCGGCGCCGATGACCGAGGAGTAGTCATCGAGCGGAATCCTGGGCGGGATTTGAATCGTGCTCATATTTTCTCCTTTCACGATCCACAAGGCGAAGCATCTTGGCGCGCGCGCTGTCGAGCGTGTTGGTGTAGATATCGATGCGATTGATGGTCTCGGCGAGGGAGTTGAGACCGAGGCTCGCGGCCAACCAGCGGGAGAAATCGTTGGTGCGGAATTGCAGGCGAAGGCGAGAGGTGACGAAGTGAAAATGGAAACTGGCGTGGCTGATGGAGGCTACGCCGTGACGGAATTCGTCAAGGTTGGTGGCGGTCAGGGAGAACGGCATGGTTTCCTCGACGCTTTCGCAAAAATAGAAACGGTCGAGGGCTTCCTGGTGGCTGAATTGGGGAAAGGCAGTGATGAAATCGCGGAGGACGCGGCAGAGATCAGCGCGGAGGGCGGCGATGGAGGTGTAGTCGCGGATATCGAGGGCGGCGAATTGTTCGGCAAGGGCGTCGCGATTGGCTTCGGCGAGGGCCCATTGGGCGAAATCGTTGGAGAAGCCTTCGGTGAGGAAATGATGGGAACCGAGGGTCTGGAAGGTGTGGTGGAAAATCGAGGCATCACTGCACTGCTCAAGGCCGGCGAGGAGCTCTTCCAGATTTCCGGCCGATTGATTGCCGATGCGGGTGAGATAAGCAACGGTGAAAAACTCAAAGGGAGCTTCAGGGACGTTCACGATAATTTCTCCTGCAGTCGATTTATGGCCGAAGCAGCCCCGGCCGGTTTGCGGTAACGGAAGCGGGCACGGGTAGGCGGCGGATTGTTGCCCACTGACTCGTCGAGGTCCCGGAGCATTACGGTGCGCATTCGCGGGGCAATTTCAGGCCAGTAACAGAAAAGATGCGGAAGCGGAACCCGGGGGAGCCTCATTGAGCGTGCATGGCCTCCTGGTGTTCCGAACTCTGGGCACGGATTTCGCTGACATCGGAAATGAGGTCGGCGGCCCAGCGATAGACGTTGTTTTCCAAAACGATTTTGCGCATGCGTGACATGACCTCCCCTTGCTGCTCTTCGCTCATTTCCAAGGCCTGGCGGATCGAGCGGGCAAGCTGGTCCACGTCGTACGGGTTGACGAGCAGCGCATCGCGCAGCTCCTGCGCCGCCCCGGTGAAACTGCTCAAGATGAGCGTGCCGCGATTGTCCTCCCGGGCGGCGATGAATTCCTTGGCCACGAGGTTCATGCCGTCGTGGAGAGAAGTGACCAGGCAAACCGAAGCCGCGCGATAGAAGCGGGCGATCTCCTCGTGCGAATGGTGCCTTTGCAGGAGGACGATCGGTTTCCAGCGCCCGGATTCAAAGCGCGCATTGATGCGGTTCGCTTCGACGCCGACCTCCTCGAGAAATTGCTTGTATCGGGGAATGTCGGTCCGGCTCGGCGCCCCGATCTGGACAAAACTGAATCGCTGGACGTAGGCGGGATAGTTTTCAAGAAAGCGTTCAATTCCCCGGAAGCGTTCAAGAATGCCCTTGGTGTAATCCAAGCGATCGACGCCGACGCCGAGAAGAGAGGCTTCGATGCCGAGCTCATCGCACAGGGCGGCGCGTTCCTCACCCGAGGAACGCAGGGGATGCGGTGTTTCTCCATTGAGAGGAGCCGCAACGCTGATGGGATATGGACGGACGCGGGTGACCCGGCCCTGGCGGTAAATTTCGAAGCGGTCCCAATCGGTGAGGGCTTCAAGAGCACGATCCACGGTGGCGAGAAAGTTGCTGCAGTGGGTGCGAATGTGAAAACCAATCAAATCGGCGCCGAGGAGGCCGTCGAGGAGTTCGGTTTGCCAGGGACAGATGCCGAAGACTTCAGGATTGGGCCAAGGGATGTGCCAGAAGATCGCCACGCGGGCGTCGGGGCGAGCTTCCTTGACCATGCGAGGAAGCAGGGCGAAGTGGTAGTCCTGCGCGAGAACTACGGGCGAGGCGACCTCCCGCATTTCCTGTACGACCGCGTCGGCGAAGCGCTGGTTGATCCGCTGATACTCGCGCCAGTCTTCGGGGCGAAAGATGGGGCGCGTGTGGGCGATGTGGCAGAGGGGCCAGAGGCCTTCGTTCGAGAACCCCTCGTAGTAGCCGCGGTCTTCCTCAGGCGTGAGCCAGATACGCCGCAAGGTGTAGGTGGGACGCGAGGGAGGTACTTGCAGGTGATCGGAGGAATCAACGACATCGCGATCGGCGTTGCCGGAGCCGTTGGCAATCCAGGTACCGTGGCAAGCATCGAGAACGGGTTCAAGAGCTGTGACGACGCCGCTGGCGGGGATGAGCATTTCGATGGTGTGATCGCGCTCGTTAAAGACGTGCATGTAAGGCTCGCGGTTAGAGACAACAAAGAGTGAGTTGTCTTGCAATTTGCTCTGGAGGCTGACGCGGAGGCGGTCGGGGGTCCAGAGCAAGGACTGCGATTCGCGCAACTGGGCCTCCTCCTGGGCGGCGGCGCGGGCAAAATTCAGATCCTGGGCGAGGTGGCGCGCTTCGGCATGAATCTGCTCGAACATTTCGTCTTTAGGGAGGGCGCGGGAACTGTCCGGGACACCTGAGCGAAGAGTGCGCAGCCAGTGCGCGGTGTTGGCGAGGGGAGATATGAAATTCCAGCGCACGAGAATGAAGGCCAGCGAGGTGATGAAAATCGTTTGGACCAAGGCGGTAAAGGAGGATGCGCGCAGCGTGCGCATCAAGCGGGCCTGAATGTAGCTGGAATCGGTAATGACCACGACGATGCCCAGAAGTTCGCCGTCCTGGAGAGCGGGAAGCGAATAGATATTCAGGGTGGAACCCTCAACGGCTACAAAATCGCTGGCTGGCGCAGCAACTTTTACGGCGCGAAGGGCTTCAGGAGGCGGTTGATCAAATCGCACGGGGAGTCCGGGGGTAATGGCGCGGACGGCGCCGGAAGGATCGTAGACCACGATCCCGCTGAGGCTTTCGCGGGGCACATAACGATAGAGAAGATGGCTCAGGTTTTTGGAAGTGACTTTGTCGCGGGAGGACTCGATCGTTTCCGCAATGTTTTCCGCGACGATGGCGGAGCGCCGGGTCAGTTCGTTTCGCAGATTCCGGCGTTCGGTACGGATTTGGAGAAAGCTATAGCAGAGCGACACGCAGGCGACGCTCGTGGCCAATGGGAGGACAAGATTCAGAGTCCTTCGCAATTCCGTTCCTCCTGCCTCAAAAAAGCCTCCCGCGAAATGCGAAACAGATGGCGGGACCCAGGCTGCGGCCGGGAGTGCTCGAATAGCCCCGGCGAAGACATTGGGAAAATACGGGGCGGGCTGGGTGCCCCTTCGCTACGGCATCCGGACAATCTAGAGCGCAAAGCCTTCCTGATGATCTACCGAGCTAGCTAGTCAAACTGGATTCCGGAAGCAGGCAAAACGACCACGTGCGTGGCGACGAGTTGCTGGCCTTCGGCGCGATAGCGAACGGTGGCATGGGCCCCGATAACGAGCTGGCCTTCGATTTTGGTGTTGGAGTCGATCGCAAACTCGAGTTTGCGGGGATTCTGGTTGCGGTCGAGCGAAAGAGTGAATTGAGACACCTTGACGTTGGCAATTGTCCCGGAAATCGCAGTGGCTTCCGGGGTGTTGCTGCGTGGTCCGTCTTCCGCCGGAACAGGAACCGACCACGCGGAGATCGCGAAACACACCAGGAAGAAAGCGGCGAGCGACAGAGCAGTGCGAAAACGCATGATGGAAGACACCTCCAATATCATGGGCTTCGGCCGGGCGAGAGAAAGGGGGCACGAGGGATGCCAAATGGGCCGGATGTTTATGGCCGC
This sequence comes from Acidobacteriota bacterium, assembly GCA_013289665.1. Lineage (GTDB taxonomy): Bacteria > Acidobacteriota > Terriglobia > Acidiferrales > UBA7541 > Acidiferrum. The sequence continues at coordinate 50,246 of JABCZN010000016.1, forward strand.
GGGGCGAGAAAGAAAAGAAACGAGATAGGGAGCGCTCTGAAAATCTGGCGACCAGGTACCGGTACGCAAAATGTTCCGTCATGCACTCTCCGGGGGTGGAGCTTAGCCGGTTACCGTGTCGGCCGGTCGGTTAAACGCTCGAGGCGGGGTTGGGATCGCCGCGTCCGTGCCCAGGACTTCTTGACGGAGGACACAGGACGCGGACATTCCCATGGTTCAGAGATTGAGGGTTGATTCGCTACGGTAGAGCGACCCTCCTCTGTGGGACCGCCGGACTCGGTATGTGGGACCGAGAACTGACGGTTGATGCTAGGCGCAAGGATGGGAAAATAACTACTACACGTCAAACGAACTTTGGGTGGTTCATTTATGAACCATTAACTCTTGGATTTCGATAAAGATAGGACTTTCTATCAACTAGGTTTCGGTGTAATATCTCTGGGAACAGAGACAGCTGGACGCCCCGCGTGGACACAACTGCACAACAAGATCGGCGGCTCTACCGCTTTGGATTATTCGAAGCGGATCTGGAGCAAGGGACATTGAGCCGGCAAGGGACTCCCGTCAAGCTGCAGGAGCAGCCGTTCCGGATTCTGGCCCTGCTCCTTGAGGCACCGGGCGAGGTCCTCTCGCGCGATGATCTGCGGAAGAGAATCTGGACCGAAGGGACCTTTGTTGAGTTCGACGGCAGCCTGAACACCGCTTTGATGAAATTGCGGGCGGCGCTCAATGACAACGCGGAGAACCCGGTATTTATTGAAACCGTGCCGCGACGCGGGTACCGGTTTATTGCACCGGTGGAGATCGTGGAACTGGAAACGTCTCCGCTGATGACGGCAATCCGTATTGAAAGCGAAGACGAGCGCGAAGCTGTGGAGCTGCCGCTCGACGGGGATGGACCAGCGGCGGAAGCACAGCCAAGAGGCCGCGCGGCAAGCAATCTGAAGGATGGGCCGGCGTGGTGGCAGGTTTACATCGTGGCGGCAGGACTGGTGGCGGTACTGCTCTTTGCGCTTTGGCCGCGACCTGAACCAAAGGTGCTGTCGGTCAGTCAGCTTACCCATACAGGGCAGGTGGATCCGTGGGGGAAACTGGTCACGGATGGAAGCCGGATTTATTTCGTGGTGCGGGACGTGACCGGCTGGAATTTGATGCAGACATCGGTGGAAGGCGGAAACATCCAGCGAACGCCCACGCCTTTTGATAACACGCGGATTTTTGATTTGTCGCCCGACCACGCGCAATTTCTGATTGGCCAGTTGACGCACGAAGGCGAAGAAACTGCATTGTGGTTCTGGCCGGTGCAGGGCGGAGCGCCGCGGCGCGTGGGCGACGTGATGGCGAAGGAAGCGGTGTGGTCGCCAAAGGGCGACATGATTGCATTCGTGCGCGGCGAGACAATTCTGATCACCGACACACAGGGGAGCGAGGCGCGGGAGGTGGCGCGCTTCAAGCTGGCGCCGCAATCCCTGCTGTGGTCCCCCGATGGAAAGAGACTTCGGTTCACCCAGAGCAACCTGGTGGAGGGGACCGATTCGATGTGGGAAATCGGAACGGACGGAAAATCCCTGCGGCGCGTGTTGCCCGGCGAGGAAGGCGGACCGCACGAAGGGAGCGGCACCTGGCTGGCGGGAGGAAACTACTTTGCGTTCTCGACCGGGCAGGACTTGCGGGCAAATCTGGCGGTGGATACGCAGGCCAACTTGTGGCTGCTTGAAGAAAAACGCGGTTGGCTCGGTTCACCGAGCGGGGATCCCATTCAATTGACGAATGGGCCGATCGCGTTTGATCATCCGACCGCGACGGCAGGCGGCTCGCGGGTGTTCGCGATCGGCTCGCACAATGAGTATCAACTGCTGCGAATCGACCCCAAAACATTGACGAAAACAGCGATGCTGGCCGAATCCGGCGCGACGGACATGGATTTTTCGCTGGATGGGCAGTGGGTGGTGTACGCGGCGCGGGAAAATGGCACGCTTTGGAAAAGCCGGATTGACGGAAGCAACCGCATGCAGTTGATGGCGGGGGCCACGGGCGCGTTTGCCCCGCACTGGTCGCCGGACCAGAAGCAGATTTTGTTCACGGGATTTCTGCTCGATAAGCAGCCGCGGCTTTATGTGGTATCGGCGCAAGGCGGTTCGCCGAAGACCGTGTTGCCGTTGGCTAACCGGTGGGCGTCGGTATCGGGCGATTGGCGGACGGACGGCAGACAGATCGTCTTGGACGTGCAAGACACAGCCACGGGAGGCGAATCCACGATCCGGATTCTGGACCTCGAATCGGGGCGGCTGTCTACAATTGCCGGGTCGGAAGGGTTGATCGAGCCGCGGTGGTCGGCGGATGGAAGATACATTGCCGCGTTGAATCCGAAGAAAAAGCAGATTTTCCTCTACGACTGCAAATTGCTGAAGTGGTCCGTGCTGGCCGAGGCGAATTTTCCGTCGACGCTGCGCTGGTCTCCCGGCGGGGATGCGCTCTACTTCCAGGATACGGACGAGGTGGAAGAGTCGGTGTTCCGGGTGCCCATGGCCACGCGCGAGCCAGAACGGGTGACGCGGTTTGGCGACTTGCTCAGTTCCGGCGCAGCCCGGTGTATTTTCACGGGATTAAGCCCGGACGGATCCGTATACGTGACAGTTGACCACGGAGACGTAGATGTGTACGCGATCGATTTGAAACTTCGCTGAGCGCCTCTGATTTCCCAGAATTCCAGCGGGACACCCGGTGGCGACTCGTCGGCCAGCCAGTTGAGAACTGCGTCACAGGCAAACAAGTGAACGGAGAGGAAGGGTGGAAAGGCACTACACTGAAATGACTGGCAAGAGGAGGGTGGTCCATGAGACGGAAACTGATTTTTCCACTGATGCTCGGCCTGGCGATTCTTTTTGCGCGGGATCTGACTGCGCAGACCCGGAAGAAAACGGGAGCAACGATAAGCGGCACCGTTGTTGACGCCGACGGGAAGCCGGTGGCCAAGGCCAGTGTGACCTGCGAGACCTCGAGCGGGATGAAGCCGCGCGCGGTACACACCGACAGCAAGGGACAATTCTTTATCACCGGATTGAAGCAGGAAAGCTACGACCTGCGAGCTTCGAGGAATGGCGCGTATTCAGATTGGGAGCGCAATATTCCCCTGGGGAAGAGTCAGACCAAGGCGGTTACGCTGCAATTGTTGAACGGGAATACCTCGACCTCAGTAGTTCCCGCTGCCAAGAAACACTAGCGGGTGCGTCAGAAAGGCTCCCGCCCCCAGAAAGCGGCCGCTACAGTTCCGTTCGGGCAGAAGTCTGAAATCGGGCGGCACGGCAGGCCCCAGATCGCTTGCGGAATGCGCGAAAATCCCCGCGGCAGAAAAAAGCCAACCGCCCAGGCGGTCCGAGAAAAATCCCGGCCGCAAACCCGGGGCAGGCACGACCTCGAACCGGAGCGCGCGACTGATTCGATAGTCCAGTCACGACCACTTTCTGCGGGCACGACTTCAGATGACGGTCGAGGATATGAGGAAACCACTCGGGACGAAAAACACGATGACCTCCTGCTGGCCGAAGCCAGCAAAAAGATAGGAAGCTTTCCTGGGCCAGGATTTCTGCGACAGACGCTCGAAGTCCCCGAAAAAAAAGCGCGCAGATGGCCAACCATCACGGCAGCAGCCCGAACCGCGCGGATCAGGTCCGGGGAATCAGAAGCTGGGGCGGAAGGTTCAGGCGGCCTCCACGCGACAGGAATTGAAGGCGGCAACCGAAGGGAGAACTCCGGTTTCTGTTTGGGTGGCCAGGGTGGCCGTGAATTCCCTTCAGAAATCTGTCTGGATGGAAAAGCGCCCGGGCCTGTAGAGCGGTCGGGGGAACGGAAAGGATTGCTCTAAGTACCAGAGAAATCGGCGGGCCTCGCCGGGGGCCCTTCTGCTCCTATAACACTTTTATTATGTGTATGTTAAATGGCGGGTACGGATGGGCACGGGCACGTCAGTAGTACTAAGACCCGGGTACCCTGTTGGGTGGGGCCATCGGGCCATTGTCGGAATTCTGGGGTGGCCCTAAGCTGTTCAAACGATGGGTTGGGGGCCGCGCGGGGACAGCGGTTCCGCAAGGGGCCGTGTGCGAGCTACCCAACCCACCACTACTTTCCACCTCCCAAATCTTTCCCAATTCGCTTATAACTGAGACGTTCGGAACTGCTCGTGCATCCATCTAAGTACGACCCGCCCAACTATAGGAAAGGAGCGGGGATTCGATCGAGAGGAATGCGTGGCTATTGGGAAAAGCAGACAGTTGCAAGTTCCTGCTTGCAGTTGGAGGCATGTGCTTTCTTGGCTCCTGCTGACGGTGCTGGGATTTGTGGCCACGACGGGCGATCTCTCAGCCGGCCCGCCCTTGCCTCGCGAGGGGACGCTCAGCGGGTATCACGAATATGTGTCCAAGGTCGAAGCGCGCAACCGGGAGGGACTGAGTAGGGGAGCATTTCTGTGGATTGATGAGCTGCCCGAGCCGGACAGAATCCGCGCTTACCTAAAATTGCAGCAGGGCGACGTGGTGATGAAGCGCATTGGCAAGGAAGACGCGGAAGGGGCGCCCAAGGTCTCCGGGGGGATGATTCACGACTGGGAGAGCATGATCTTCATTCCGGGGGTCAAGCTCGACCAGGTGGTGGGCGTTCTGCAGGATTACGATAAACATTCGATGTATTACGCGCCCGATGTGGAGAGTGCAAGAATCGAGTCGCGCGAAGGCGATCACTTCCGGGTGTTCATGAGGTTCCGGCGAAAGAAGGTCGTGACCGTGGTTTTAAATACCGAGCAGGATGTGGTCTATTTCCGTGATTCGGGGTCACGGGAGCACAGCCGGAGTTCCGCAGTGCGCATTCGCGAAGTAGCGAACCCGGGAACAAAAGAAGAAAAAGAGAAATCCCCGGATGAAGAGAATGGATTTTTGTGGCAGATGGATACCTGGTGGCGCATGGAAGAACGCGAGGGCGGGGTTTACGTGCAAAATGAAGCGGTATCGCTGACGCGGGACATTCCGTCGGGGTTGGGGTGGCTGATCGGACCGTTTGTGACCAGCATCCCCAAAGAGACGCTGGAGTTTACGATGAATGCGACGCGCGAAGCAGTGGTGGGACAGGGCAAGCGTTGGCCTCGGGAAGCCTTTCTTAAAAATTGATGTGGACGGGCCGAGGCATCTCGCCTGGGCGCCAGGACGGTGTTCGACAGGGTTAAGCCCGTCCTGTTGATCGAACTGCATGAACTCGACCTCTCGAAGGACCAACGCCCGGCCATCCTCAAGTTGCGGGACCATAATTATAATTTGAGGTCCCTGGGCGCAAGCGAATGGCAAGAACTTTTCATCGCCGAGCCGCCCGGCAAGTTCTAGCAATAAAAGATGGAATTCCACGCGTCCGGAACCCCCCGAAGCGAATGCCTGGTGCCAGGAATAGCAGCAGAGGCGGAAGCTCGCCTGCCTGACCTTATGTCATGTTTTGCGCGTGGTTTGAAAAGGATTCGGCGCCTGTGCCACTGGCGAGGTTGACGAGCGCGTGGGTTTCCCGTGGTCGAGCGAACGAAGGGGCGAAGGAGGATTTTCTGCCCGGGCAGCGGAAGACCAAAACGCGGGAAACGGCGTCTAACTGGAATGGTGGGGCCGGCCCGCGCGACTGGGAAGTCGGAGGCAAGTCTTTTCTTTTGCAGAGCTTCGAAATACAATGGGTGCGCGAAGGGCTTTGATTGGATGGAGCTAGAGCGAACACGGGAGTCGTGAGCTACCCCGCCTGAAGTGCAATTCAGCCTGCGGCTTGAGCAGGAAACATTCGGCGCCGTTCGGGCGTATTAGTGGTAGGCAAGCGAGAAACTTGTAGGGGTTGGCAGTGTCGCTCCGCGCGGGTGGTTCGCAGCGGAATCGTGCGAGGCAAGTCATCATGAAGACGTGGCAAAAGGTCGGGACAGGACTGGGCGGAGTGGTCGTGCTGGGCGGGATCGTGTTGTTCAGCATCAACCAGGCGAACAAAGGCGTGGTGACGGTGCAGACCGCGAAAGTGGCGAAAGTGGACTCGTTGGTTTCCCAGGTAACCGCCTCTGGAGAGGTGAAGCCGACAACTTACACCAACATCACCGCGCAAGGATTTGGGCGGATCACGGAGATCCTGGTAAAGGAAGGCGACCACATCAAGAAGGGCGACCGGCTGCTGCTGCAGGAGAACGTGCAGGCCAACGCGGATGTGCAAGCGCAGTCAGCGGCAATCAATTCCAATCAGTCTGGCGTGCAGGTGGCGGAGTCCAGCTTTACCGCGGCAAAAGCCGATCTGATCCAGCAGGAAGCCAATCTGGAAAAAGCCAAACTGGATTACGATCGCGGCCAAGGACTTTACAAAGACGGCTTGATCCCTAAGCAGGATTTCGACCAGCGGAAGACAGCCTATGACGCGACGGTGGCGGCTGTCGATGCATCCAGGGCGCGCATGCAGGCGCAGAGGGCGCAGCTGGAGCAAGTGCGCTCGAACCTGGACCAGAGCAAGGCAGTGCTGGTGCGCACGAAGGATGTGCTGCAGAAAACCACCTACTTTTCGCCGATCAACGGGATCGTGAGTTACCTGCCGGTGCGGCTCGGCGAATACGTGGTGCCGGGAATTCAGAACGCGACGGGAAGTTTCCTGATGACACTTTCCGACATGTCCATTGTGACTTCGGAAGTCAAAGTGGACGAGACCGACATCGTGAATGTCCGGATCGGGCAGGATGCGGATGTGACGATTGACGCGATTCCCGGCAAAGTGTTCAAAGGCCAAGTGACGGAAATCGGCTCGCAGGCGGTGCTGCGGAGCTCTGGTCTGGCCACGACGCAGACCACGACGAGCAACCAGGAAGCGAAGGATTTTAAGGTGGTAGTGACGCTCGCGAGTCCGCCGGAGAACCTGCGCCCCGGGCTTTCGACGACGGCAAAAATCAGGACGGCGGAAAAAAAGGGTGTGATTGCGATTCCGATCCAGGCGCTTGCCGTGCGCTCGCGCAAGGACCTGGAGGAAGCGGCGAAGACCGGCAAGAAGGACAGCAATGTTACGCTGGCCGCGCCCGCGCCGGTTTCGACTGGCGATCCGAAGAAGGACGAGATTCAGGGGGTTTTTGTCATTAACGGCAAGAAGGCAATGTTCCGTCCCGTGGAAACGGGTATTTCCGGTGTGACCGATATTGAAATTTCAAAGGGATTGCAGGCAGGCGACGAAATCGTGGTGGGAAGCTATAAGGCGCTGCGCACCTTGAAGCCCGAGGCGGCGATTAAAGTGGACAATACGGCGCCGAAGAAAATCGAAGAAAAAGAGTGAGTTCGGCTGAAGACAGGGAGAAGCGGATGCCTCTAGAGATCACAGCATCGGAATCGTACCGGCAGGATCTGGTGGACGCCGGCATCGTGATTCGCACGGAAGCGCTGGCGAAGGTCTACCAGATGGGCACCGAAGAAGTGCATGCCTTGCGCGGGATCGACGTGGAAATTCACAAAGGCGAATACGTAGCCATCATGGGGCCTTCGGGCTCCGGGAAATCCACGCTGATGAACCTGATCGGGTGCCTCGATTCACCGAGCTCTGGGCGCTACTGGCTGGCCGGGCGGCTGGTGAGCGAATTGGACGACGATGAGCTGGCGTATATCCGGAACAAGGAAATTGGCTTCGTGTTCCAGACGTTTAACCTGTTGCCGCGGGCGACGGCGCTGCACAACGTAGAGCTTCCGCTCATTTACAACGGCACGCCTTCAGAAGAACGCATTGAACGGGCTAAAAAGGCGCTGGAGCGCGTGGACTTGGTGCCCCGCATGCATCACAAGCCGAATGAGCTTTCAGGCGGCCAGCGGCAGAGGGTGGCGATTGCCCGGGCGCTCGTGAACAATCCCTCCATCGTGCTGGCGGACGAACCGACGGGCAACCTGGATTCGAAGACCGGCGAAGAAATAATGAATTTGTTTGAAAACCTGCATGGGCAGGGGAACACGATCATTCTGGTGACTCACGAAATGGACATCGCGCAGCACGCGCACCGGGTGATTTTCATCCGCGACGGAAAAATCGCGTCCGACGAAAAAGTAATCAAGAAGTAGAATTTCTAGCTGGAGCCGCCTGATCCCCCAAAATCCCTGCTGAGTTACCACCGCATATTCCGGTTTAACGAACCGGCGATGCATGGGAAATCTCTGCGTCGGCGAAGGTTTCCGGCGCGGCCAGATAGGTGCGCGAGAGGCGGTCGTGCCAGGTCATGGCGTCCTCGTCCCAGAGGGCCCAGAAAAACCCGAGGAAAAATGTGCCCGCGGAAATCATGTAGCCCGCGGTGCGCCAGAACAGTTGTTGCGCAGTGGGCGAATCGCCGGTGAAACTCGTGACTGCCAAACCGCGAACCATCATTCCCGGAGTGGTTCCGCCAAAGATGGTGAACAGGCCGAAGTATTGGATATAGACGAAGGCGAAGGTAGAGAAGCAGACGACCGCGCTCAATTTGCTCAGCGTGAACTGGCCGCCCAGGGAGCCAAACAGGGCGAGAAACCCGCCATAGGCGAAGGCGAGGCAGGCTGCGTCGATTAGGGCGGCGCGCCGGCGCTCACGCAAGGTGGCGACCGGGTAGAGGTCCGAGGGCGATTCCTCGGGGACCTCGGGAGCTTCTTCCTGCTCTTCCGATAGAGGCGGCAGGGAGACGTCAATGAGGAGCCGGGCGTCGTCTGGCTCCGCTTTCTGAGGAGGTCTGCCGATGGCGATCGTGAACGCGAAATCGTCGTCGGGATCGTCGGCGGTGGTCTGCAGTTCCGCCGCATCGACGGCCACCGCTGCCGCGGGCTGGCGGCTTTCAAAGGGAAGTTCCGTCTGTGCTTCGTTGGGGAAGGCCTTCCTGCGGCGCGCACGGTAGGCCTGGAGACGCTGATTGAGCTCCCCGCGCCATTCCTCTTCGCCCGACGAACGCAAAGCTAGATTGCCCTCTGTGGAGGCAGGCGATTCCGCCAGGGAAGAGATTTCAGGATGGTCACAAAAATGGCACGCGCGCTCTCCCGAGGAGAGCACCGCGCCACACTGCGGGCATATTGTATTCACCGGTAGTTTTTGCGCTGCGGACGCTCTCACTCCGGTGAGGAGCAGAGGAGGAAATCATACTACTGGAGGCCAGCGGTGAACATTAAGGAAATCAAAGGATGGAGCTAAAGAGTTAGCGGGTCCCCGGGCTAGAGTTCGACTTGCTGGGCGAGCATTTCGCGATTCAGGGCGATGCGGCGGCCAAGAGCCACAGCCGCAAAGTGGGCGCAGCCGGCGCGTTCTTCCTCAGCCCAGGCGCGCACGGCCGGGAAGATCTTGGCGAAGCCCTGGTCGAGAAGATTCAGAAAACCGTAGTAGGCGCCAACGATCTGCAGGCCGGAACGATCTGCCGGACGGTCCGGGCACAACTGGAGAATCTGCACGACGCGGGCGTAATCGCGGCCGGCGGCTCGGACCTGAATTCCCGTAACGTCCCGGACATCTTCAGTAATGGAAGTGTGCAGGGACGACGCGGTCAACGACCGGCAATAGGAAACGAAAAACATCAGCAAGGTCAGAAGAGAGAACGCAAGAATGAATGCGGCCATCATCGCGGCACCGCCACAAGGCGAGCCGGGGTGAGCCGGGAATCTTCCGAATAGCGCATGATGGTCATCGCCCAGGAAACGGGCAGGAAGCAGCCAAGAATCGGAGCGAGATACTGAACCACTTCGTATCGAGGCGCCAGGTTCAGCAGGGCATAGCTGCCCGCGTAGGCGCTGAAATAGAGACCCAGGGAGAGAACCATCTGCACAAGGCGCGTGCGCGTCTCCTGCAATTTGAGGACGGCGCCCCAGAGCAGGTAGGTCAGCACCAAGCCGACAAAATAGAGGTTCTGGGAGAGTTCAACCGCAAAGACTGTGGTGAGGCGTTCGGTGGACTGCGCAACGACGGCATAGGAAAAACCTGCCGTTCCCAGAAGCAGCAGTACCGCAACGAACCGGACGTATTTGGCAAGCTGGAGTTCAGCGAAGACCCGCGATGCGAGACTGATCACCGCGACAAACAGCGCAATCGTCAACAAACAGTCCGTGTAGTAATAAGCGTAGCCGTATTGGGGCGAGTCCACGCCATAAAAGCGCAAAACGCCCTGGCGGATCAGATCTGCGAACAGGGACAGGATTACATAAAGATTTAGGAAAAAATATTTAAGAAACGAGGTCCGACGTAAAGAGCAGGCGACAAAACACACCCCTGCGCACATTCCCACGATCCAGATAGCAAGTGCGATTCCGCTAGGCATTTCCCTCGCACAATCTGGCCGGTCTGGGAATCAGACCTTCAACTGCAAACCGGCCGAACTAATTGGATGGCGGCAGGGGCAACTTGGGAACTGGTGAAACGCCGTTGGCCATGATAACGGTGCTGTTATGAGCCGTCACCAAGGTCTTCAGTTCCATTGCGCCAACAAGAATACCCAGAGCAAGAGCGAATGCACCTAGTTTACGTGACATTTAGTGCCTCCGAGAGCGGGATAACGAACGGAGACACTCTACCCTATAGCAGGATAGTGTCAAGCATGGCGCACCAAGACTCTGTGCAAAACCGCCAACGGAACGCGGCCTAGCAGTTTCGCCCAGCTTTCGCTAGACGGGAGCAGGGACCGCTTCCGACAGGACGGAGTGTAGTGTTCCACAACGAATAGGAGCAACGGTACCGAAGTGCCAAGTTGGATGGTACGGAAGTACTAGCTGGGTAGGGCGCTTCCGTCCGCTCCGAGCTAATATCATGAAATCAAAGGGGCGATGACGGCACTTTGGTCCTGGCAGGCCTCCCGCCGGGCCTTCAAACATGCGCGGCAACGCCCACATGGGTCATGTGGGGCGTTGCCCCTTCTTGACACATTCGGCGGTTCGTTCGTAGCATGAAGAATTGCGTTTCGCCGGCGTAGCTCAGTGGTAGAGCGAGGGTCTCATAATCCCTAGGCCGTGGGTTCGATTCCCCCCGCCGGCACCATTGAATTCAAAAGACTTAATTCCGTTTTGGACCTCTCCGCGTATCCGCCGTGTATCTTGGTGTGAATTCTGACGCCGGGAGTTGCGCAGGAAGACGGATTTGAAAACAGCACGTTTCCGACGCCTAGAAGGAAGGGCCCACTCCCACGCCAGGTACAATTCGGGGATCGCCAATCTTTCACTTCGTTTTGCCGGACTTCTCCAATGGGAACGAGAACCCGTATTTAGCCAGGGTCGCACGAGCAGCCTCTGTCTTTATGAAATCTAGAAACGATCGAGCTGCGTCCTTATTTCTAGCGTTCTTTAGCACAATTGCCGCCTGTTCGATCGGTGGATGCATATCTGCCGGAATTTCCCAGCGTCTGCCATCCAGCATCGCCGATGATACCGCCAAGGAAAGGGCCACGATCCCCGCCTGCGCATTGCCGGACTGCACGAACTGCGCTGCCTGGGAAATATTATCGCCGTAGACCAGTTTGCCTTTCACCTGATCGTAGATTCCTGCTTTCTGCATCGCGGCGACAGCCGCTCGCCCGTATGGCGCGTGCTCTGGATTTGCTATTGCAATTTTCTGTACGCTTTCATTGAGTAATGCCGTCCAGCCCAATTGGGCCACATCTACCTTGGAATCCGCTGGTGTCCAGATAACGATTCGACCGACCGCGTACCGATAAAGTGTTCCCGGTTCCGCGAGTCCCGCCGCTTCCAGCTTCCGCGCGTAATCGATGTCCGCCGAGAAAAAAAGATCAAACGGCGCCCCATTCTGTAGCTGGGAAAAGAAATTCCCGCTTGATCCGTAGGTAACGTTTACCTTGTTTCCCGTTTGCTTTTCATATTGGCCCGCGATTTCGCTCATCGCGAACTTCAAGTCGGCCGCCGCCGCGACGGCAATTTCTTGGGCGCAAGTCGGAGCAGCTATAACACAAAGCGCGAGGACCAGACTAAGCACGCTTTTCTGGGCTTTCATCGTTTTCTCCTGGAACTCGTACAGGACTGCCAAACAGGTAGCGCTTCAGAAGGCAACTTTCCCAAACGCATTTGGGCCCCCGCGTCATTTGAGCGCAAGAGAATATTCGCATTGCCACGAAGAGCCGCGCGCCGCCGATCGCACGCTTCAGGTACCCATGCGGGCTCTCGCCTGAGCCCGCATCGGAAGCGGTCAGAAGGCGAAACGTGCACCGATTGCCGGAGCAACGTTGTTGTTGTGGAAATAGGGGACGCCGGGGCCATGAGGAATGGCGATGGCCAGACCGCCGCTCACGTAGGAATACGCAATCCCGGCAAAACCGTCGAAACGTTTGGTGAAGCGATGATCCGCATAGAGCGACACCTCGTTGAGGGTGCCCGCGCAGGAAGCGCGGAAACCGGCGCTGGGCGAGCAGGCCGGCGGTCGACGGAAGTCGTTCTGCCGCTGTTGATACCACGCGAAAGTGAAATCAGTTTTACTGCGGTAGGTGTACTTCACGCCCGTCCACCAGATATTCACCAACTTTTCAGAATCAAGATTGTTGTCTTCGACCCCGCTCATGATATAGCCGCCCTGGACCGAGGCGCCAACGCCCAACGGGTTCGACGGGTTATTCTGCCAGATGTATTCGTAGCCGGCAAAAAACTTGAAGGGGTCCCAGGCGTACTTGGCAGCGACCATAATGGCGTTGTTGTCGGTCACGATGCCATAGACGGTGTTGTTTGTGGCGACTAGATTGGGCCCGGTGATTTGGATGGTATTGATGCTGTTGGTGGCGGACTGATACGGCGCGGCCGGGCTCTGAGGACCCAGCAAGGGGTTTAATACGCTGATGGCCTGGTTGTAATGTTGGAAGACGAAGTCGGAGGAGAACTTGCCGTGGACTCCGCCGAGGTCGAATCCATAGGCGTTGTTATGCGCCGCTTGCGGCGTACAGTTGGCAGCAGTCCAGCCTCCGGGGGGCAAGGGCGAGGGCAAGTAACAGCCGGCAGAACCATCGGCGAATTTGTACATCGCACCGAAATGGACCGGGCCATAGGTGAGGCGATACTTCAGAGCATCGTCCCAACGGCTGTCCTCGGTGTCGCCGCCGCCGGCCATCGTGCCGTTATAGCCGATGTACGAAAAGGCATAGCTGCCGCCGGCCGGATCGTAAAGCAGCATCGCATCGGTGCCGAGAGAGCGCTGACGACCGAAGGTCAGCGTGCCGAACTGCGCGGACGATACACCGCCATATATTTCGTCGTTGAACGGTTGACCCGCGCGCGCGCCGTCGATGGCGTACGAATAGCTCGCCCGGGGAAGGCCGTTGTTGATGGTCTGGGTCGCTGACGCGTTGGCGAGCAGGCCGGACTGCGGATTGATGCCAGTTGAAGCGTTGAACACAACGGCCCAGCCGGGCAGAAACTCCTCCTTGCCCCTGATGCCCAGACCCGTCTGCTGCAGGTTGTTCGGTGCGAGGACGAATCGAGATTTATTTCCGTTTCGGTTTATCAGAGATGCGCCTTCATAGTTGTAGCCGTTTTCCGGTAAGCCGTGGCTGACCCAGCCGACGCCGACGTCATACGCACCGTACAGCGTGACGCCGTGCCAGGTCAACGTGCAATCGGTGGTGGCGAACTCGTGGCCGCTCGCGCAGGCGTCGGGGGTCTTCGGTTGCATTTTTATGTCGACCGTGGCGTCCTGGCCAACCGCCAAGCTGATTCCCGTGCGCGTTTCATCGGCAAACCCTGGTTTTGTCGCTCGAATCTCGAACCGCCCCGGAGTCAGGCCGGACGCCTGGAAGTGCCCCCTGCCGTCGGTTGCGATCATGCGCGTTGCATCTGTGTCGACGTTCTTGATGGTCACCGCGACATCGGGAAGGGCCGCGCCGGTATGGTTGGTCACCGCGCCGGAAAGGCTCGCTCCCGTTTGCGCCCACGCCGGGAACACACCCATCGCAAGCCACAAAAGCAGCAGGAGAAGTTGGGCCAGCGGCAGTGTGACAGCCGTTGCAAGGTAGCCGCCGCGCGTGAGATTGTTCCGCCGCCTCCCATGCCGGAATAGGATCTGCGAGCGGTCAGAGCTTTCCAAAAAAATTAAACGTGAAAATCGCAAAGTAGTCACCCCGGAACCAATTAGAGATGGAAGCAAACATTGGGCGACACTTTAACGCGTATTGATACATTAAAGCAATACGTTTCCATGCGCTTTGATCGAGGCCCCTGCGGCATGCTTGAGTTGCCATGCGCGATCTCGGTTTCGTTGAGTAAGATTTGATTGGGGTTTTAATCCGCGATTTAAGCAGGCACAGCTCGAATCAGGAGCGACGCGTCATTGCAGCATCATCATGACTTCCGTGGATTTAATGAGGGCCGTGACTGTCTGACCTGATTTCAGCTGCATCTCGCGAATTGCATCCGCGTTGATAATGGACGTAATGTATTGTTCACCAATCGATACGATTACTTGAGCAACGAGCCCGTCAGGTTTACGGCAACGTGGGCAGAGTTACTCGGGGCGGGCCTCGCGATCTGGGATTTTTCGGTGCTGAATAACACGTGGCTTCGCGAGAGCCTGAACGTGCAATTTCGCGCGGAGATTTTCAACCTGCTGAACCGCGCGGATTTCAATACGCCGAATCTCATTGTGTTTACGCCACCGACCGCGACCAACACGACCGGATTGTCGGGCACGGCGGGCGCAATCACCAGCACATCCACGACCGCGCGCCAGGTGCAGTTCGCGCTCAAACTGCTCTGGTAACTCGATTGACAGTATCCAGCGGCTCCGGCAGCATAGCGGACCAGTGTCCACTTTCCCCTCTTTTTCATCGCAGGTTCCGGACTTAATCCTGGCCAACCCGACGGCGGGCGGCGGGCGCGGCCGCGAAGCTCTCTCCCGGCTTAAAGCGTTTGGAGCGGAAAGGCGTTGGCGCGCGGAATTTCGCAGCGCGGAGAGTTCGCCGGAATTTGCGCAAATCGCGCGGGAAGAAGCAGCGGCGGGACGAGAGCGCATCTTCGCGCTCGGAGGCGACGGCACGTTTCAGGCGCTGTTGAACGCCGTGGCCGGGAGCGCAACCGTCTCGCTCGGGGTTCTCCCGGCCGGGGGAGGAAACGATCTGGCTTCGGCATTGGGATTGTCGCTCGATCCGGTTCGAGCGGCGGAGACGATCTTGATGCGAGGCGAGGCCGTTTCTCTGGATGCGGCGCGCGCGCGCACTGCAGACGGCGCGGAACGACTCTACATGGGAGGAGGAGGTGTGGGGCTGGATGCGGAGGCGGCGCGGTTTGCGAGCGGGGTTTACCGCAGGATGCGGGGAAGAACCAGGTATCTGCTTTCCGCGATTCGCGCGCTGGGGACATTCCGCGGCACTTATGTTCGCGTTTCGCTCGAGGGTTCAGAGCAAACTTCCCTTGAAGGCGCGGCGCTGGTGCTGGGAGTCCTGAATACGCCGAGTTATGGAGGAGGATTGCGGCTGGCGCCCGGGGCGGGTCTCGAGGATGGGCGGCTCGATTTGGTGTTTCTCGGGAACTTAAGCGGGCTAGAAATTGCCCGGATGCTTCCTCGCCTGGCGGCGACCGGCGAGATTCGCACCGTGCGGATCGAGAGGCATCGCGTAACGCGGGTGCGGATTCTGACGGAGCGGCCTTGTGCGTTTCACGCGGACGGGGAGATTGTCGGGATGACGCCGGTGGAGATTGCAGTTGTGCCGCGTGCGATGCGGGTGTGGCGACCGCGGCGGAATCCAACGCACGCTCGAGATGGCTAGTCGGGATTTATTTATGGAAACGCGGCCAGCTGAAGGTGGCCGCTACGGTTTTAGTCGACGAAATCGATTACGGCACCTTCGTGGCGATAGAGGAAGCCGACAAACTGGCCGAAATTCGGCGAAGCGACGTTGTTAAAGACAGCGTTGAAGTTGCCGTGATTGGTTACGTTGAGCGTGTAGACCCCGAGCCGGACGTGATGGACCTTGCCACCCCTGTTTCCGAGCAGCGGCAGGCGGAACTGGCGGTAGAGTTTCATGTCCAATGAAAAATATTCCGGGAAGCGCTTGCCGTTGGGCGTGCCGACATACTGCTGCTGAACATCAATCGGAGAATAAGGGAAGCCCGAGTGAACGTCGACTAGCGGGCTGAACGTGAGCTTCCACGGCAGGGCAAAGATCCCCCAGCCAACGAGACGATTCGGAATGTCCGACGACAGGATGCCATATTCGTTTGGACGGATCACCGGGGCAGCGAAGGGGATATAGATATTCGAAAGGCTGTTCAGATCTCCGCGCGCACGGCTCCAGATATAGGAGACGTTCACCTGGTCGTGCTCGCGCAGGGAGTAATGCGCGGAGGCTTCCATCTCGCGATAGTGCGATGACCCAGTGTTGGTCAACCCCTCGAAGGACTGGCCGCCCAGAGCGGAGGTAAACGGATTGACGGTGAAGAGGTACGTGGCGTGGCTGTCGAGGTAGCCCACACGCAGCTGAAGATTTTTGTGGAGCTCGTGCTCAATCTGGCCGTTCCAGGTGACGTTGCGTGGCGTGGTGCTCGGCTTATTGGGCAGAGCGGACGCGGTGAGCGGATTCAAGTTCGCAACGAAAACATTGGTATAGGTGACGGGCGGGCCAATCGGCAGCAGGCCGGTGGGGTCAAACGTGGTGATGGTGCGGTTTGGATTGGCGGCGAAATTGGCCGCGAGGAGCGGCAGGACTCCGTAGAAAATGCCGGAGCCGGCGCGAATCACGGTCTTGCCGCTTTTTCCCGGGGAATAGGCAACGCCCGCGCGGGGTGCAATCGCGAAGGGCCAGCCGGTGGTCTCAGAGGAGATTCGCGCGCCGAGGTCCACGCTCCAGTGAGAGTCCAGTAGCCAGTGATCCTGGAGAAACTCAGCGACGGAACTATCGGAAGGAGATTGGGAAGGCGCGGCGCCAAAGGTGATCTGCTGCGCCAGAGAATTATCCGGCCGAAGAATCTGGATCGGGTGCGACGAAGTGGTGCCGAAGAACGCGCGGTAGTCAATGTCGGCGCCCACACGGATCTCGTGTTCGCCGTGCCAGTGCACTTTGGGGAATTGGAAGGAAGGAACAGCCTGAAACTCCTTGCCGCGGCGCGACCATTGATTGAAGTAGTTGCCGCCGTATCCCTGCGGTGTGATGAGCATGTCTTCAGGGCCCTGGCCATGCGCGTTGCTGTCAAAGCGCATGTACTGCGCGACGACAGCGAGAATGGCGCCGGAACTGAGCTGATATTTGTCGTTGAGACCGACGGCGACGCCGCTTTGGTCGAGGTCGTTTGACGCGCCGAGCGGAACGAGGGCGCTGATGTCCACGTGCTGCTGGCGGAGCGGGAACGCGTTCACGGTTAACGTGAGGACATGGTTGGGGGCAAGAATTGCTTCGACGGTGGAGAAGGAATTGAATCCCTGGCGCTTGCTGATATCGAACGGCCAGGGGAGGCCCTCAACCGTGGTCTTTTTCATCTCGTACTGGAACGATTCCGAGAGCAAAAGTTTGTGAGGGATTAGCGGCGCGTCGAACGAGACGCCGGGAATGGCTTCGGCGATTCCGACCATGCTGCCATTTTTCCCGAGAACGGAGGGAACGATGCCTCTCAACTTGAAGCTCCACTGGTCGTCCGGCGGCCGGGTTTCGATGGTCGTCAAGCCGCCTGAGAAACTTCCGAGGCTGGAATCGTATGGAGTTTTGTAAACGGCAAAGGATTCGACAGCATCGGTCGGAATGGGAACGCCAAAACTTCCCGTGACCGGATCGGTCGTGCGCGCGGAATTGACCAGCAACAAGCTTTGATTTTCGTCGGCGCCCTTGAAGGTCAGCTTGCTGTCGAGCGTCTTGATAACTCCGGGGGTAAACGGGAGGATGTCCTTCACTTTTTCCTGCGGCGTGGGGATCGTGGTGATTTCGGTATTGGTAACTGTTGCCGGGGGCGGGGCGGCGGTCTCGGTGGAAATGGAGGCGGCGGTCTCCTTCACTTCCACTTTTTCAGAAACCACGTCGAGCTCGAGAGTGAAATCCTGAGCAAGTTGCTGCTTTGGATTGAGGACAACCGGCTTCGTGATGGGTTTGAATCCCTGCAGATTGATGGAAATGGTGTATGTGCCGGGTTCGAGGTTTTGGAACCCGTATCCGCCATGTTCGTCCGTGTCGGCGCCGACGGGCACGCCATGGAGCGGATCACCGGAGAGTTTCAGGGAAATTCCGGCAACACCGGATAGGACATTGTCCTGCATCGTCGAGACGGTTCCGCGGATGGAGCCGCCCTGACCACCGGCTTTTTGGGGAGTAGCGTCCTGCGCGAACGCGGAGGTAGTCGCAAGCAGGAGGAGCACGGAGGCGACGACTGCCCGCCCGAGGCAGGCCCAGGCGTTGCGCGAGACGGAAGTCGACGTCTGAGAGCCGTTTCCGGGCTGCAAAAACAGGGATGGGACTGGATTCGTATTGCGGCTCATTCGAAAGACTTGGAAAACCTTTCTTTCAGTTTGTTCGAGGGAGTTGCTTCCGTTGGCGGAGGACCTTCTCCTCGCCATCCCCGACGACGCGATTCCGATTTATGGCCTTCCCTAATTCTCCGGCCGCTGGCGAGAAGCACTGAGTTTTGCGGCGGCGAAACCCTCGGACCCCGAATTCACGTGTCCGAGCCCCCCAAGGCCGGACAGTGAATTCGTTGAGTCTGTTCGTACAACTTTACGTTGCGCGGATCGCGAAAGACGCTCCTAATTAATGGTAACAGAAGGCCCTCGGGCAATCGCCAAAGAGAGTCGCCATGTGTTTCTTGACAGCAAATGTCGCTCAGATAAAAAGCACGTAGAGTTGCGGACGGCTCGCCCCAGGATTCCTTTTTTCAGCCTTTCTTCCGGTCGATTTTCAGATTGATGATCATTTCCTTGCGGCTATCGAGGGAGGACACATTGCGCACGGGAGACTTCGCTCCCTCGAATTCGGCGCGAACTTCATAGTCAGCATTCGGGTCGAGGCCGCTGAAACGGTAGTTCCCTTCGGGGTCCGCAAAATTGCTCCGGACTGCATTGGTCCGCAGGTTTTTCAGAAAAACCACGCTATTGGGCAGTGGGTTCTCCGATTTGTCAGTAACCGCGCCGCGGACCGTGCGCAACTGCGTTTCCTTTTTGGAATCCTGGGCGGCCCCGGCAACCACGAGCAGGAAGAGCAGGAAGAGCAGGCTGAAAATGCCGGCCAAGATGCGCGCGTAACTCATTTCGGTTCTCCTGCCTTTGCTGGAAGGCTGGTTTCCAGCTTGAACGTCAAACGCTTCTGAACCTCCGCCATATTCGCGGCGACGATTTGCGACTGTTCCTTATATTTTTTCACTCGGACGACCACTTCATATTCGATGCCGTCGGGAACGCGAATGGCAAATTCTCCGCGCGAATTTGTATAGATGTCATAGCGAAATTTCTTTTCCCCTTTTCGCCTGATTTTCACCTCGACACCGGGGAATGCGAGCGCTCGTTCATTGAAAACGGTCCCCAGAATCAGAAAGGGCGGAATCTTGCTTTTCTGCCTGCTGGCGCTGGAGCTTTCAGGCGGAGGCGCGGGGGCGGGGGCTTCCGGGGGTGGAGGAGGCGGCGGGACGGGTTGCTGGGCCGCGGCAAAGCACGGCAAAACAAGAGCAGCGAAAAACAGCGTTGTGATCAGCAAGCAGGTTCGCGGAACGTCGAAGCGGGGAGGATTCACGTCAGGTTCGATGGACTCCGGGGATTGCCAGGATGCCCGTCGAGAACGAGGAAGCTTCTTCACTCGTCATCGTCCTCGGCTTCGTCCTCGTCGTCCTCATCTTCAAGAAGATCGCCGTTTTCATCGAACTCGTCATCGTCTTCGGCGTCTTCCTCGTCCTCTTCTTCGTCATCTTCTTCCTCGTCGAGGTCATCGGAAATGGGGTTCAGCGCCACAGGATGCGTCTGCGAAACTTCCAGTTCACACTCGCACTCCGGGCAGCTCAGGATTTCTCCCTCTTCCACTTCGTCTTCGTCCACATCGATTTCAGCGGAACATTCAGGGCAACGGAGCACGTCTCCATCCTCCGATTCGATTTTCAGCCGGTGCGGCTCGAAATCCCAAGACCCACCAACCGGCGTATTATATACCCGGCGCGTGAACCTTCTGTCGAGGCTCATTCTCCGGCTATCTGAGTGTAACTCAACCGCTTCGATGAAAGAATAACAGGCCATGGCAAGAGAGTACCCGGATCGGCCGGTGGTGGGCGTTGGCGGGGTGGTCATTGAGAACGGGCGCGCCTTGTTGATCAAGCGGGGCAGCGAGCCACTGCTCGGGCAGTGGTCGATCCCGGGCGGGACGCTGGAGCTGGGGGAGTCGCTCGAGGAAGGCGTCGCGCGGGAGTTGCTGGAGGAAACCGGATTGGAAGTGAAGGTCCTGGACATGATTGAGGCGTTCGACCGAATCTTTCGCGATCCGGCGGCGCCCGATCCGGGAAACAGGGATCGCCCCAGGTATCACTACGTGATCGTGGATTATCTTTGCGAGCGGATTACCGGCGAGGCGAAGGCGGGGAGCGACGTGACGGATATTGCCTACTCGACGGAAGAGGAATTGGAACGCTTTCATATGACGTCAACGGCCACGCGAGTGCTTCACCGGGCCTTTGCCATGGATCGCGAACGCCGCAAAACGCGATAACCGCGCGCAGTGGGGCCTGACTCCCGGCAGGAATTATTTCGCCAGTTTCAGGATCTCGATGTTGCCGTTAGAATTCGTCAGGGAAAGTGTGCATGCGCCGTTGCCGATTTTTCCGGTCAGGGAATCTCCGCCGACCTGGCCGACAGTGGTGACGGGCAATTCGCTGCTGATGCGGCCGAAAGAGGTGCGGGCGGTGAGGGTGTAACCCGCGTTTTCGGGGAGACGAAGCTGAATAGGGGAAAAGGAAGTCTTCGCGGAAATGTTTTTGCAGCCGGTTGTGGCGTGTGCGGCGGCGAGCATGATTGCCCCGTTCTGGTTGTCCACGGTAACGTGGCCCGCGATATCGTCCAGCGTGACCGCGGCAAAGCTGGTTCGGGCGGTGGCGTCTCCCTTCACGGAACTCGCGGTAACCTGGCCGTTCGAGTTTTCAATGGTGAGGTTTCCATTCACGCGTTGGACGGTCACCGCCCCAAAACTTGTTTTTGCGTAGGCATCGCCGCCGATATCGGTCAGGGAAACGCGGCCGTTGCCCGTGTTCGCCCGCACGCCTTTTCGCAAGCCGCTGGCCAGGATGGCGCCGAAGGAAGTACTGAGCGTGGCACTGCCTTTGATTTCGTGGACGGTGATTGCGCCATTCGAGTTTTCAATCTCCACGCTGCCGCTGATCTGCTCAAGCGATACTTCCCCGAAGCTGTTGCGGACGTAAACATCTTCGCCGGTTGGTCCGCCTGTGACCCGGCCGTTGTTGGCCATGCACTTCACATGGCCGGCGACGTTTCTAAAAGTGATGGCGCCGAAGCTGCCGTTCAGCTCCGCCGAGCCGCTCACGGTATCGGCTTCGATGTCGCCATTGTTGTCGCTGACGGCAAGCACCCCATGAATATTCCGCGCTGCGACAGGGCCAAAGGAGTTGTTCACCTTGGAGTTGCCCGCGTCGGCGAGTTCGACGGGGCCGTTGCCACCGACGATCGTGACGCTGCCCTGAATACTTCGCGCGGTGATGGAGCCGAAACGGTCCTTGATATCCAGGATTCCCGTGACCGCGGACACGGCGACGGTGCCGTTGCTGTTTACGACCGTCAGATCGCCCGCGACGCCATCGGCTTCGACCGCGCCAAAGGAATTGGTAAGTTTGCTGGCCCCGACGTCGCGGACACTCAGCTGGCCGTGGCTGTTTTCGACGTCGTTCCAGGCCCGGACGCCGCGAATTTGGACGTTGCCAAAAGCGTTCTTCACCCAGAGCTTGGCTTCCTCGGGCACCGCGATGTCGTAATCGACCGAGTAGGAGTTCTTGTGTCCGATGCGGAGCACCAGCGGATTGTCCGCTGGAGCAACGGTGCGAACCGTGATTCCACGGGCGTTCTCGGACACTTCGATGCGCACACTTTCGGCAAACTTTTCAGACTGTGACTGCGAGCCGGCCTGGGAGCGAATGGTCGCGGTTATTGCCGCTTGGGGGGAGCTTTCTCCGTGAATCCGGATATCCCCGAATTTGTTTTCGACGCTTAGCGTCTGGCCGGCGGCAAGGGGGAGAGTTTTCTGAAACTCCCGCGTCGCGGAGTCTTGACCGGAGTTGGCGGCCACGACAGGCAATGCCAAGGCACAGGCGACCAGCAGCGCGGGCGCGTATTTTCCCGGCGAACTACCTGCGCGGAGCAAGCTCATCGTTTTGTCTCCAGAACATCCTCCAGGGTCTGCTGCTTCGCCTGGTACATCGCCAGAAGTTGGTAGTGGAGATGCGCGTAGGAGGGATTCTCTCCGGCCTGGGCGCGCAAGTCGGCGATGGCGCTGTCCAGCACCAGCAATTTTTCACGGTAACTGGCCATCAGCGGGGTGTCCACGTTCAATTGCGGACTGGTGTTGGCGGCCAGCTTGTCGATGGCCGATATGTATTCCCGTTCGGTGCGCTCGACTTCAGCGAGGGCGCTGGTCTTGAGCAGCGCATTTCCCTGATTCACCACTGGTCGAGCCGGATGCTTGTAGAGATAGACGCTTGAAATCGCCAGTAGGATCGCCATGGCGCCAGCCAGGGCCGATCGCCAGGCGGTTGAAATGCGGCGCCAAGAGTCGAGGAAGATCCAAAAGCTCTTCGGCGGAGCGGGTGCGGCTTGCTGCTGGCGAAGTGAACTTTCGATGCGCGACCAAAGAGCGGGGCTTTCCTGGTAGTCGCGCAACTCACCTGCCGCGACGCTCAATTGTTTCCAAGCGCGTAGTTCCTTGGCACAAGCGGCGCAAGACTTGGCGTGTTGTTCAAGCGCAGCCCATTCATCGGAAGAGCCGTCGAGGAGGATTCGCCGGCGATCGTTGCAGTCAATACTCATCAGATGGCTCCGGTTGCCGAACTGCGGGGAGGTTCGAGCATCGAGCGGAGATTCCTTTTGGCCTGGAAAAGCGTGTTCTTCGAGGCGGTTTCTGAGATTTCGAGCATCCCGGCAATTTCGGCGTGGCGAAAGCCCTCGACTTCGTAGAGGAGGAAAACGTCCCGCTGGTGGGCGCTGAGGCGATCGAGTGCGGACTCAAGAGCCATGCGAAGAGAAGGATGAGCGCCGGGCGCACGGAGTTCCTTGTGCGGGGGCAGTGAATCCACGTCTTCATTCACCTGGTCTTTTCTGCGGACGCGGCTGCGGCGCAAATCGTGGCAGGTGTTGACCAGGATGCGAAACGTCCAGGTGACAAAGGAAGATTGCCCGCGAAAGCCGGAGATGCTGCGCTGGATTTTCAGAAAGGTTTCCTGGACGGCGTCCTCGGCATCCATCGGCGAGCCCAAAAGGTTGCGCGCCAGATTTTTCATGCGCTTGCCCTGCCACTGATAGAGGCGCTCGTAACCCTGAAGGTTTCCGCTGAGGCAGGCCGCCGCCACGGCCGCGTCCTGGGGAGGCTCTTCGCTCGTTCGAACGGTTTCCGCCTGCCCTTTGCCAGATTCCACTCGCCGCTCCCCGTCGCGCGCCACGGCTAGGAGTTTATGCTCCCAGGGCAGCGCAAGTCCCACAGATCCCATGACTTTCTCCTGTGCCGTATAGACGATCGAGCGGGGGCAAAGGTCTGCCCGCGGCGCGAACAGATCCAATGGCGTAAGACGCTTATTTTCAGTTGGTTATAAATATATCTGCGCAAGCGCCAATCGGGGCCGGCAACTTGTCGGTCTACAGCTCGGCTTCAGCCGGCAGGCCGCCGCGGGTGCGTTCCCGCTGCTCGAACTCTCGCACCATGTCAGCGAGGTCTCTCGGTGTGAAATCGGGCCACCGCTTGGGGAGAAAGCAGAATTCGGCGAAGGCGCATTCCCAGAGCAGAAAATCGGAGAGGCGTTGCTCGCCGCCGGTGCGGACGAGAAGATCGACGTCCGTTGAGCCGCCGCGCTGGACTTCGGCGAGAATGTTGCTGAACGCTTCGCTTGTGAGGTCGGTGACTTTGTAGAATTTGCTGGCGGCCTGAAAAATTGTGTGGCGGGCGGAATAATCGATTGCCAAGCGGAGATGGAGTCGTCTGCCGTTGGCGGTGAGCGCTTCAGAATCGGCAATGGTCTCGCGCAGAGTGGCCGGCAACCGGTCGCGGCGGCCGATGATGTTCAGGCGAACGCCCTCCTCGAGGCAGTGGGAAGTTTCAGCCAGGAGATATTCCTGGAGAATCTGGAGAATGGCTGTGACTTCTGAGGCAGGCCGCGCCCAGTTTGCAGAAGACAGAGCAAACAGGGTAAGCGTGTGAATGCCGAGGTGCGGCGCGCTCTGAATGACGCGCCGGGCGGCCTCCGCCCCCGCGCGATGGCCCGCGGTGCGCGGCAGGGCGCGTGAAGTGGCCCAACGGCCGTTGCCGTCGCAGATAATCGCGACGTGAAGCGAGGATGCCGCTCCCGGGAGAGCCGGGTAATCGGGGGGGACAGGCTTTTCCAAGACAGGGTTTTGCACGAGCATGATTCTTTCTCCGCCGCCAACTGACGTAATGTACTTTGCTTTACAAAGTACAGGGACAAAAAATTTTCAGCGTTCGCGGGTGGCGCGAATCAACGCCTCCATGTGATCCAGATAGCGCTCGAGCGCTTTGCGCCCCGCGGGAGCCAGCCGGTATTCGGTCTTGGGCAAGCGCCCGTCGAACGATTTCGTGCACAGGATGTAGTCGGCTTCTTCGAGCTTTCGGGCATGAACGCTGAGATTTCCGTCGGTCGTTTTCAGCAACGCTTTAAGTTCGTTGAAGGTCAGCGTGCGATTTACGGCGAGCGCGCTGACGATGCCCAGGCGGATCCGCTCATGAATCAACCGATCGAGCGGGACGGCAACAGGCTGCGAAGCGGCGCTGCGAACAGGCGAAGGACCTTCTTCGCGTTGCGCGCGTTCCTGCCGGACTGTGGACGACTTGGCCATCGGTTCCTTTCCCCCTGAAAACTTACCCGCTCAACCCCCGTACCGCAACGCGATCCAGACACCAAATCCGATTTGCACCGCGCCAAATCCGGCGGCCATGGAGAGGTTGCCCCAGGAAGCCGGAGCGAACAGCGCCGCCGCGCCAAGAGCCATCAGGCACATTCCCATGATGGGCACGGCGCGAACGGAAAACGCGCCGCCGGTGACGATCGCGGTGCCATAGAGCAGCAGCCAGACACCCGGCAAAACAGCAAAAGCGCCGGACTGGAATAAAGCCAGGGTCAGCAATCCGCCGACGATGATGGGGGGGGCGAAACTGAGGGCGAATTTCCGTCCGGGACCGCTGAAGAGCGAAGAATTGGCGCGCTTCGCCTTGGTGGCAGCCGCGGGAGCGGCGATGGCCACGGCTACAAACACTTCCGCCAGCCAGACGGCAAGCCATGCGCGGGGCGAATTCTGGCGGGAGGCGAGAAACGCAGCGGCGAGCGCGGTAGCGCCCATGGCCACGCCACCCCAGCCGGGAACGGCGGTGAATTCGGCGGCGCTCTCCATCGTTTCGCGGATATAGCGCAGGTGATCGGCAGCCCGGGCATCAATGGGGATGGGCCGAGGAAGCGAAGCGCGGTTGGGGCGCGGGATAGGCACGAGGGAAGGATAGGGAAAGGGGGAATCTATGTCAAGTACTTTGTATCGCAAAGTAAGAGGCTATCCCCGCCGCCCGTATTTCCCCATTAACGGCACAAACCGGCAGGGCCCGCACTGTTTCACAATCAGTTGGCTCGCGCGCTTTGTGAAAAGCTGCAGTTCCTGTCTGTCTTCTTCGCCCACTGGCGCGACGAGCCGGCCCCCTTCGGCCAGTTGTTCGAGTAGAGGTTCAGGAACCGTGGGTGCGGCGGCGGCGATCAGTATCGCTCCGTAAGGGCTAGAGTCCGCGAAACCGAGAGTTCCGTCACCATAATGAACGTGCACGTTCCGATAGCCCAGACGCCGGAGCCGCTCGGCCGACGATTGCGCCAATTCGGGCAGGTGTTCGACCGTGTGGACCTCGCGGGCGAGAAGGGAAACAACGGCTGCCTGATAGCCACAGCCGGTGCCAATTTCAAGGACCTTCTCCCGTCCCGTGAGCTCGAGCGAAGCGAGCATGGCAGCGACGATATAGGGCTGCGAAATGGTCTGCCCATATCCGATGGGGAGCGGTTCGTCCGCGTAGGCCTGATGGACCCGGGATCGAGGCGCAAATTCGTGGCGCGGGACGGTGGCCATCGCGAGCAGTACGCGTTCATCGGCGACACCGCGTTTCCGGATCTGGCTTTCGACCATCAGGCGGCGTTCCTCCGCAAAATTGGAGCTTCCGCCGTTGCCTTTGGAAAAGCTGGTCATCTAAATCTGCGCAATCCTGGGAATCCTGAATACCCTCGAGCGCGCCCATTCCGCAGCTCTACTCTGACATGGTTTCCTGTTTTCGGCTGTGCTGCCACCTGCACGGAAGGTCAGTGACCTAAGCAACAATTCTGGACTTTGGAGCAGCAGTCAGGGACCAAACGCTTCACTAGAATTCGAATTGCGGCAATGTTTCCGGGCATTCTGGACAGCCCTGGCAAAGATGTGGAGGCAGTCATGAAGGCGGTTCTGGCACTTATCGTGATTTATATCGGCACATTTCTTGTGGCCATCCAGGGTGGCTCGCTCGCGGAGGTCCAGGCGGCTCCGCAAACCTATTCCGGCGCGCAAAGCGGCGAACTGGCAGTGGGGGCGATTGATCCGGCGAAGGAATCCGACATCCGCTCGCTGCTCGAACTGGTCGGCGCACGCGACCTGGTGCAGGACTCCATGACCCGGGCGGCCGAACAATACCGCGAAAGGCTGCTCGAAACGGTGCCGAACAACCAGCAGGGCCAGACGTTCGTGAATACGGTCGTCACCGGTTACGAAAAGAGATTCGACGTTGATGGGGTGACGGCGCAGCTGATCGCCGTCTACGACAAGCATTACACCGATGAAGAGATCAAAGGGTTGCTGCAATTTTATGGCTCGCCGCTCGGCCAGAAAGTGGCCGCCGAGTCACCGAAGATCAGCCGGGAAATTCAGGACTCGATCCGCCTGGCGGCAGGAAAAGCGGTGAAGGATGCGCTGGAAGAAGCGAAGCGGGAGAATCCGGGCGTCGGGCAAAATGCGAAGCTGGCAGGCCCCGGCAAGCGATTCCAGCCTCGACGCGCGCAGCAGGCAGCCGGCGCGCAATCGGCGCAACAGCAGGATCCCCAATAAGAAGAGCTTGATGAATTTCTCCGGCGAAGCGCGCTACGGAAAGCGCTTCTTGATTCTGATGTCCACGCCAAACGTGCCGTTCTGATCGCGCAACCCCACAATTGAAATATTCCGGTTCAAAATGTACTCCACCTGAATCACCTGCTGCTGGGTGGAACTTACGTTGGAAACGTAGGTCACGGTGAGATCGCGGGTAACCTGCTGCTCGACGGTGACGCGCGCGCCAACGTTCTGCCCGGAACTGGTGGTGCCAAAACCAGCGAGTCCGGGATCCACGCGGAACCGGGTGATGCCAAACAAGCGTTCAACGCGTCCGCCCAATTGGCTGGAAATTGCTTCAGAAAGCAGCGCAGTGGCTCCGCTGTTACTTCCCGCACCGGCCTGTCCGGTGACGCCCCCGTGCATCGTGGCTTCCGAAGTTGTCTGCCCCAGGGCCAGCAGGGTGATGATATCGTTTCCGGGCAGCGGCGGATCGGAGCGGTAGGACAGACTCATCTTGCTGGCCTGCCCGGTGAAATTCAGGGTGATCTCGTATTGCTGGATATTTGTGGTGGCTTCAAAGTTGATCACCGGATCCATGCGGAAGGGGTTGGAGAAATTCAGATCGCCGCGCGCGACCTTGTAACGATTATCGTGGAAGTAGAGATCGCCCGACAGAACGTGGATGTGTCCGAGCAGAATCGGATGCTCGGCGGTGCCGCGGGCACGGAGGCTTGATTCGGCCTCGAGATGCGCGCCCGGCCACTCCAGCCGGGTATCGGGCGTCGAGCTCCCCTCGACGTCGAGTTGCAGGTTGCGCAGAAAACTCGAAGTTGTATTGCTATTGGCGGAGCTGGAGGTCAGGGAACCCACTGCCTCGATGCCTGCGTTCAGGGTGACCCGCTGAACCTGAACTTTCCCTGAGAGCAGCCCGCCATCGGGAGTGCCGGATAGTCGCAGGGAACCCCCGACAAGCCAGCTCATGCCCTCCGGATAGCGGATGCGGATGCGATCGGTCTTTGCAGTGACGTCGTAGCGGAGCGGCTTCTCGGAATAGTTGGCGGTCCCGGCGAGCGTAATCTGGCCCCCGCCTGCCTCGCCGGTGACATTGTCGAAGAACAGGCGGTTGGCGTCAAAGACCAGGTCGCCCTTCACATTGCTCAAGCCGGTGGGGAAATCCGCGGAGCGGACCGAAGCGTTATTCAGCTTCACCCGGCCAATGATGCGGGGGCGGTCGAGAGTGCCCTCGAACGAAGTGTTGATGTCCGCGCGGCCGCTCACATCCACATCCGTCATATAGCCGCTGAGGAGGCGCAAGTCTACCGAACCGTTGAGCTTCATGGCCAACGTGCGGCGCCCTGTAAACTGGACCGAACCGGTCAGCTCTGCATTGGTATCCGTGCCCTTCAGCGCCAGGCTGAGAATTTTCAAGCTGTCTTTTGTGGACTTGAGGTGGATCGGCCCCTGGTTTTCAAGCTGCACGCTGCCGTAGTTGAGTACCAAGCGGGAAAAATTCCCGTCAAGGGTCAGAGTTTCAGGATGCTGCAA
Organism: Acidobacteriota bacterium; assembly: GCA_013289665.1. Classification (GTDB taxonomy): domain Bacteria; phylum Acidobacteriota; class Terriglobia; order Acidiferrales; family UBA7541; genus Acidiferrum. The sequence goes on from JABCZN010000016.1 coordinate 79,001, forward strand.
GTCGCCCTGAACCGTGATATCGCCATCCGCAACGCCGTGGCCGCCGAATTTTCGCAGGTGCAAGGCCGAAAGCAGAAAGGGGTCCAGGTTGATGTTGCGAATGGAGACTTTCCCGTCGAGTGGCAGCGGATCGGCGAGACCCAGGGTGATCCCGCCGGTGATCGCTCCTTCGCTCATGGCCGAGCTGAGTTTTAGTTGCGCCAGTCGTCCATCCGATTGCAGATCGCCGCCAAAGCTACCGATGATTTCCGAGCCCACCTGCAGGTCAACCACGCGGACGGAGCCTTCAGCCAGAGGGGCACGCAGCGGGCCGCTGGATTTCAGACGAAACGACACTTGGCCGCCGAGCGGGAGGCCTGAAGCCTTGATCCTCCCGAAATTCGCCAGCGGCAGCGATGCCCCGACCAGATCCGTGGTCAACGACCGATCGGCATAGCGATAGGCAACGGAGCCGGTGACGATTCCCGCGCCCCCGGCCTTTTCCGCGCCCGGGCCGAAAAATCGTAATTCGGCATTTGAAAGGCGTACTTCATCGGGCAGCACCATCAGCTGGCCACGGAGGCGGCTGAATGGAACGGTGTAGACGGTCGCATCGGCCACGTCCAACAAACCCGTTAAGGAAGGCTCCGCGCGCGTTCCGCGTCCGTGGAACTGGCCGGTCAGCAAGCCCTGGATGGGATATTTCTTCCCGGCCAGTTGCTCGAGCGATTCCAGGGGAACTTTTTCAAGATTCAGTTCGCTAATCCACTGATTTTCCGGACGGAACTCCCAATCGGTCAATTGCAATTGGCCGTCGATGCCGGCTTCCATGGCGCCACGGCGAGCGCGACCCCGGGAGATGACCAGTTCTCTCGGGGAGTAAGACATGTCGCCGTCGAGCGAGTCGAGAGCGAAATTGTCATAGCGGGCGTGCTCTCCGTGAAAATGGCCCTGGAACGTCGGGCCGTCCGACGGCCCGATGATCCGGCCGTTCCACTCCAGAGCGCCATCAATGAGGATCTTCGCGGCAGGCGTGCCCGGCTTGTCGCCGGAAATGGCGTGAATGAAATCGTCCCAGGGAGCCAGGGACCCAATGTCCATGCGAACATCCAGGGACGTATTTTTCGGATGAAGAATTCCGGTGATGCTGCCTCGGGCAGTGGGAGTTTCAAAATCGAATTGACGGAGCTCGAAAGAGTTCGGGGTGTAGCGGTAACGGAGGACCGCGTCGCTCGTGATCGGGACGTGGCCAAGCTGGGTTTCGTCGGGTTCCTCCCAGTGCATGCGAGCGGAAATATCGAAGTCGCGGAAATTGTCGTGCCAGGTCTCGACAGTGTCGGCGGAAATCACGGCATCCCAGTGGAGACTGTCGAAGGGAAAGCCCCGATGGTCGATCGCGGGAGAAACCTCCCTGAGGCGGATGCCCTGGACTTTGGTCTCGCCCCGGAACTTCAGGCCGTCGAACTTCATGGTGACGCGGCCCTTGACGCTGCCTCCGAGGCCATAGGCCGCGAAATCTGGAAGGACAACTCCGTCCGGGTCGAGCAGGTAGCTGGAGCGGCTCATTAGATTGGCGGTGTGAAAGTCCTCGAAGCTCAGCACCATGTTATCAGCGGCGAATTCGCCTTTCCCCTTGATCGTGCCGGAGGCAAGCGTTCCTTCGCCGCGCAGGTCAATTCTGCCCAATGGGACCTCGGGAGTGCGAAAGGCCTCGCGAATATCCAGGAGGTCGAGCCACCCGCGATATCGGTAGGTCCAGTCGGGGGACTGGAAATTTCTGGTTTCTGCCTCCAGGTCCAGGTGCGAGCGGCCGACGTCCACCATTGCTTGTTCCACCGAAAAGCCATCACGGCTGGCGGAAAATTTTGCCGACAGGTTTGCGGGTATCGGGATATCGCGTCTTCGCGCCAGTTGGACGGAATCCCAGTCTAGGGTTCCAAGATAGAGTGGATGCTCCGGAGTGCCGCCGGCGGAGACATTCAGGCGCAGATCGCCACCCTCCATCGCGACCAGCGAGTGCAGGTTATTGTAGAGAAACCAGCCATCCTTGATTTCGACGTGACCGACGTGCAAGTCCAAAAGGGTTTGCTCGAGAGGCTGTTTCGAACTGCTTTTCTTGAAGGCCGGAAGATTGTTGCTGCCGTCTTTCTCCACCCGGAGGTGAACCCTGGGTTCGACGAGTACCAGATCATTTAAGGAAACGCGTCGGCCCCAAAACGAATCGATGCGCAAGCCGATTCTGGCCTGCTCCGCGCTGAGGAGGGGCTCCGTGCCTGGCGGCTCCTTGCCATGAATCACCAGGCCGTTCACGCTGGCGTTCAGCGAAAACCAGCCGACCGAAACCGTGCGCACTTCCACGCGGGTTCCGGTCAAATTCTCGAGGCGGTTGACCAGGAAGCGGCGCAAGAGGGGATTGGCGAGGCCGCTGCCGAGCGCGATGATGGCCAGTGCCACGCCGAGCAGAGTCCAGGTGCCCAGCACCCAGAAGAGGTGTTCGAGCCATAGAATCTTCTTGTGGCGAGATTCCTTGGTCATTGCGGCTTCAGCTCCAGCATGATCTCAACCCGGACACGGGTGCGGCTTTCCTTGAGCCAGCGGTCGGACTGCTCGTTGATGGCTTGCTGCACCAGCGCTTCCTGGATAAAGTCCCGCGCATTTTCCAGTGTCGGCGGAGTCTGGCCGCGCGATTCCGCGCGCGGCACGACGCGGGTCCTGTAAAAGTCCTCGATGGCCTTTTCGTCAACCTGGATAGCCGGGCGGAAGCGGGTGTCGAGGTAATTGCTGAGATAGAGCTGGGCGCGGAGGAACCGGCGAATTTCCTCATCGGTGATGCCGCTCTGTTTCTGGCGTGCCTGAAATTCCTCGGGGGAGGAAAAAGAACGCTTCAGGCGTTCGAGGCTGCGGTTGACGTCGTCGACGGAAGGCTGGGGAAACCGCGCGACATTTGCCTCGTTGCGGACGATCCACTGGTCGATCAGGCGGTTCAGGATGTCCGCATCGCTTTGCGCTTTGCCATCCAGGAAGATCTGGTAGCGGTTGAGTTGCCGGATGTCGCTCAGCAGGATGATATCGGTTTCGACCCTGGCGGCAATCCGGTCAACCACTTCCTGAGCCTGGCTCGGGCCTGGCAATCCGAGCAGGCCGATCAGAATCGTCAGGGCTGTGATCCATTTACGCATCAGAAACTCGAGCCCAGGTTGAAGAATATCTGAAACTTCTGCAAGTGCGTCCCTTGCTGGCAAAACACCCGGGCGTTCTGGCAAGGAATGACAAACTGCGCGGGATTCAACTGATAGCCCAGGTCAATCCGGATGGGGCCGATGGGTGTGGCGTAGCGCAGGCCAAAGCCGACGGTGTGGGAGAAATAGTTGAGCTCGTTGGTGCAATTGGCCACGCAGCGCGTCGGGTTGAACGGCCCCGGCGGCTGGCCTGCAATTGCGGCAACGAATACGGGTTTCGGCGGTGACCAACGGAGAGTTACGCGGCTGGCCCGGCTGTAGACGTTTCCAGCGTCATAGAACAACGCGCCACCGAGCTTGGTCCCGATGATGGGCAGCTTTAGCGGGAAGCGAACCTCCTGGTTGAGTATTACGAGCGCTTGGCCGCCGACCGGGAAACCTGTCAGCGCATCGCGCGGACCAGCTTGATTGAGGGCGAAACCCCGTATGGACGTGCCGCCCCCGGCAAAAAGCCTTTCCGGCAACGGAATTAACTGCGGTAGTGGAGTTAGGGTCGGCGCAGGAAAGGTCAGCGAGACGGTGTTGCCATAAGGCTGCAGAATGCCGATGCGGAGCGAGCGGGCAAAATTCCAGTTGCGCGACAGCGGAGTGTAGGTGGAATTCTGGGCAAAATAGCGCAGAAAGCTCGCGCTCGAACCGATGGAAGTGGCCGCGACGCTGAAATCCACAGTGTTGAAGGAGCCTTTCGTCGCGTCCGCGGGATTGTCGCGGTAATCGCGAACATAGGTGGCGCCGAACTGGGAAACCAGAGTCGGCTGGTTGAACAGCGGAATTTCTTCCGCGGGAATGTTCAAACTGCTGACGGTCACTTTTCTGAATGCATAGCGAAACAACAGCGAGGAACGCGGAGTGACCTGGTCGGTGAGCTGCACGTTGCCTTCATAGCGGGTTTGGCCGAAGGTATTGATATCCTGCGTTTTTTCGACGTAGGCATTCGCCTGCAGACTTAATTTCGAAATATTGAAGGTATTGGGCGCGGTGTAAGCAAGCAGCGCGCGCCCCTGAATGGTGCTGCCGCGGAGTTTCAGGGCAAGAGAATCGGCGCGGCCGGTCACATTCTGCTTTGAAATTTCCAGAATGCCGCGCGGCGCCGCCTGGATTTCTCCGCCCGTCGGATCCGTAGTGCTGGCCAGGCGCTGCACTTCGAATCCGCCTCCGTAGGCGATGGTGTAACGCTTGGCTTCCTCGACCAGGACCACGACGTTTTTTTCGGGATCGTTGCCGTTGGCGTTCTGCGGCTCGATGGTGACGCGATTGAAAACCCCGAGGTTGTACAGCTTCTGCTGGGACTCGACCACGTCCCCCTCGCGCAAGGGTTCCCCCGGCCGCACCTTGACCTCCCGGCGGATTACGCGCTGGCGGGTGTGTTTGTATCCGGTGAGAAAAACCTGCTTCACGGAGATTCGCGGGCCTTCCACAATCTTGTAGACAAGTTTTACCGGTTGCGCGCGTTCGATCGCGTATTTGCGGGCCTCGCCCGACAGTTTTTCCGTTTCCGCGTTTTGTTTTGCCGTGGAAGCTTCGGCTTGCAGGGAAGAATCAGGGTCGGCGGTGTAGGAAAACGTTGCGTCCGGAAAGCCCTGGTTGTAATAGAGGGCCAGAACGTTGTCGCGATCGCTCGAAACGTTGATGTCAGAGAAGGGTTGTCCCGGCAGCGAGCCCAGAACCTCGCGAATCTGTTCTTCGCTCAAGGTGTGCATGCCTTCCACCTCGAGGCTGGAGACGAGCGTCTGCTTTCCTTCTTCAATGTTGAAGTGAACGGTCAGATCGCCTCCTTTTTTCTTGTTGACCTCTTCGACCTGGGCATCCACTCTGGCTGAGAGAAATCCGTTCGAGATGTACACGTTTTTCATCGACAGGGCATCGGCCTCCATCAACCGGCGGCTGAAACGCGGCCGGGTGAAGAGGCTGACGGTGGAAATGGTGAGCCGGCCCTTCAGGAGGTCGGTGCTGAAGTAGCGGTTCCCTTTGAATTCGATGCGCGAAAGCTGGTGCCGGGAACCCCGCTCGACCGTATAAGTAATTACCTCCTCGGAACCCTTTTTCCCGGATTTTGCGCCTTCCACTTCGCGGGCCGCAACCGCGTAGTCCACTTTCGCGTCGAAGTATCCCTCCCGCTCCATCCGCTCCCGGATATTCCGCCGGCCCTCTTCGAGAAGGTCCGTGTCAACGGATCCTTCCTGATAGACGGGGATCATTTTTTTCAGATCACGACCGGATAATTTGGCCCCGATTAACGCCACGCGCACCAGCGGGCCTTCCGTTACCTCCAGGGTCATCGCAAGCGTGTTCGCGGCCGCATCCAGCTCGCCTCTGCGGACCGAAACACGTGCGCTCAAGTGCCCTTTTTTTTCCAGGAATTTCCGGATGCGCTCGGTGCCCGATTGGACTTTGGCAATCGTCAGCGGGCTTCCGGGCTTGAGCTTGAATCTGGCGAGGAGATCGGAGTCCCGGTATTCGGTGTTGTTGATTAGATCGATCTTCTTGGCGCGAACCCTGGGCCCGGGGTCCAGATTCACGATCACATCCAGCTGATGCGATTCAGGGAAAGGCCGTTCCCGGACGCTGATCTTTGCCCGATAGAGCCCTTCCTCTCGCAGGGCATCGCGCAAGCGCTCCACCCCGTCTCTGACATCTTGCTCGTGGTAGGTCTGCCCCAGGGAAAGCTGCATGGCAGCGACGGCGGAGGCTTCCGTCGGCGGAGGCGTGAGTCCGTTGATTAGGATCTGATTGAAATAAAGATTTTCACGAGCCACAAAATCGAGCCGAACTCCATGGGCGTCAGGATAGACGACGGCGCGCAAATCCGCGTAGTTCCCGGTTTGGTACAGGCTGCGAATGCTGGCGGCGACCTGCTCGGGGCGCAAGGGCTCGCCAGGCTGCACCGGCAAGGCCTCCAGCCGAGCCTCGAGCACTTTGCCGTCTGGGCTGACCACGCGCACGCTGGTTAGCTCGGGTTCAGCTGGTTTGGCGGCCTGGGGTTCTGGACTGGTCTGGGCGTGCGCTCGTGCTCCTCCCAGAGTAAGACCCAGAAGGACAATCGCCCGCAACCCGTGGTGCCAGCGGCATTTCATGCGCTCTATAACACAGACGAAGCGTAGCACAGGCGCGTTGCCTCCCCTGGTCCGTTTGGGGCTATGATGAAGAGGAAAAGAACCTGCGGTGCTAGGAATCCATTTTACGTGACTCCTTCGCTTAACGAGAAGTACTCCCGTCAGATCTTGTTCGCTGGAATTGGGCCGGAAGGCCAGGCGCGTCTGAATCGTTCGAGCGCTGTGATTGTGGGCTCTGGCGCCATCGGCGCGGCGGTTGCCAATCTGCTGGTGCGGGCGGGCGTCGGCCGGATTCGAATCCTGGACCGGGATTTCGTGGAGCCGTCCAATCTGCAGCGGCAGATCCTTTTCGACGAAGCCGATGCGCGGGAGGCGCTGCCCAAGGCGGTTGCCGCGGAGCGCAAACTTCGGGCGTTGAATTTGGACGTCCAGATTGAAGGAGTTGTGGCGGATCTCAATTCCGGGAACGCAGAGGAATTGCTCTCGGGGTTTCCGTTGATCCTTGACGGCACGGACAATTTTGAAACGCGATTTTTGGTCAACGATTTTGCCGTGCAATCGGGTACTCCCTGGGTATATGGCGCCGCGGTTGCCAGCTACGGCCTGACCTTCACGATTCGGCCCCAGCACACCGCTTGCCTTGCCTGTCTGCTCGAATCCGGCGGGGCGCCTGGCCTGGAAGAAACCTGCGACACGGTGGGCGTTCTGGGGCCGATCGTGAATCTGATTGCGTCGCTTGAAGCGGCCGAGGCTTTGAAACTGCTCTCCGGCAACCAAGGCCAAATGCATGGCCGGTTGCTTTCCGCTGACGTCTGGACGGGCCGCTTCCAGTCGGTAGAGCCGGAGCGGAATCCCCGCTGCCGTGCGTGCGCGCGGCGTGAATTTCCGTATCTGGAGGGCCGCGCTCAGCCGCATATCACCCTGTGCGGGCGCGACTCCGTGCAGATTCACGAGCGGGGACGCCATCTGGATCTGCCGGCCCTCGAACGGCGGCTTCGTTCGAGCATCCCGGGCGTGCGCCAGAACGGCTTTCTGCTGCGATTCCAGGTGGCTCCCTACGAGATGACCATCTTCAGCGACGGCAGGGCAATCCTGAAAGGCACGAAGGACCCGGCAATCGCTCGTTCGCTTTACGCCAAATATATCGGTGCATGAGCTGCCTTAGCGGAAGATGCCGCTGCGGCCGGCCGGAGTGCGCATCGAGGCCCGGTCCAGGTTCTCCCGGAGATTCATCAGCGTCAAAAAGGTGCTGAGGACACGGGCTTTCAAGTCATCTGTGAGGTGCAGGCCGCTGGTGGCCACACGGGCCAGCGATTCGCCGTTCGTGGTGATGAATTTCATGATGTCCCGCTGCCGATCCTGCGGGGCATTCCCGAGCGCGGTCTCCCGCCGCATCTCGGCGCAGCTAGCTTCAAGCGAAAGGGTGAAATGCAGGATGCAGACCTTCTGCTCCGCCAGGGCGGCGGGCACGTCGTGTTTGCATCCCGAGATGTGGCAAGTGGCGCTCATGCTTCCCAAAAGGGTGGTTTTTGATAGGTAACATTCTTGGAGGCGAAAATCCAGCGGTCATCTTGGTCCTGCGGCGTATGAAGTAGCTGTCCATTTTGGGGCCAACCTGCACCTTTGACCAGTACTTTGCCGCCCGGGACCCGCGGCCTCCGGCAGGTACGAATCTATTCCCGTTTCTTCGCGCAAATCTTTGTCAAAAAGTTTGACAGCGTCTGTCTGCGACTGTATAAATATACAGTAGACTGTATATTGGATATGGGCGCGACAAAAACATACCGGCACGGACAGATCCTGCGGCTCGTTTCGAGCGAGCGCATCGCCAACCAGGAGGATTTGCGCCGCCGGCTGGCGCAGCAGAGGCTGCGGGTCACACAAGCCACGCTTTCGCGCGACCTTCAGGAGCTGAAGCTCGTCAAGACCACGGAAGGCTACAGGACGGGAACGGCGCTGCCGGAGGAATCTGCAGGCGTCGCTCCGCTGACCCGGGCGCTGCGCGAATTCCTGCTGGACATCCGCCCTGCGGAAAACCTGCTGGTGCTGAAGACGCCTCCGAGCGGTGCACAGCCGCTGGCCGCGGCCGTTGATGCCGCGAAGTTCCCGGAAATTGCGGGCACCATCGCGGGGGACGACACGGTGCTGATCATTACGCCCAACCGCAAGACGCGGGAGTCTCTGCAAAAGAAGATCGAAGCGCACGTGAAATGAGAGACCCCCGCCACATCGCGGTCATTGGCGTCACCGGCTATACGGGCTTTGAGCTGGCGACGCTGTTACTGCGCCATCCGGGCATTGGGGAGCCAACCTTTTATGTGCGGGAAACCGATGGGGCGCGCTGTCTTTCAGAGATGTTTCCCCAGTTGCGCGGGTGGGGTGAGGCATCCTTGAAGCCGCTCGCGCTGGAAGCCATTGCCGGCAGCAGCGCCGGAACCGCGTTTCTTGCCACGCCGCATGAGGTTTCCGCGGAACTCGCGCCGAGGCTTCTGGATGCCGGGCTCCGCGTGATTGATTTAAGCGGAGCGTTCCGCTTCGCGTCCGCCGCGACCTATTCCTCCTGGTACAAGCTGGCCGCGCCGCATGCCGCGCGTCTGGGCGAAGCGGTCTATGGTCTGCCGGAGCTTTACAGCGAACAGATCAAACGAGCGAAGCTGATCGCCAATCCCGGTTGTTACGCCACCAGCGTGATTCTTGCCCTGCGGCCGCTCCAGGAGGCTGGGCTTCTGGCCCCCGGCCACACGGTGGTTTGCGATTCCAAATCGGGCGCGAGCGGCGCGGGCAAGGAACCTCGCCGCGACTTGCAGTTCGTCGAAGTGGATGGAAACTTCCGGGCGTACAGCATGTTCAGCCACCGGCACACGCCGGAAATCCTCGAACATACCGGCTTGCCCGAATCGCAGCTGGTTTTCTCGACGCACCTGCTGCCGATTCCGCGCGGCATCCTCTCCTCGGTTTACGTGCATTTGGCAAAAATCCAAACGCCCGAGGACATCGAGGCGCTGTTTAGAAAGTTTTACGCGGGCCGCTCTCTGATCCGCATTCATCGAGCGGGAACGCTGCCGGAGGTGCAGCACATCATCAAAACCAATTTTTGCGATATCGGCTTCGCGCTGCATGCCGATGGGAAACGGCTCGTGGTGGTTTCCTGCCTCGACAATCTCGGCAAGGGAGCAGCCGGCCAGGCTGTGCAGAACCTGAATCTTACCCTGGGAATCGAGGAAAGGACGGGACTCGTATGAGGATCGTAGTGAAATTCGCCGGCGCGTTGCTCGAGGATGCCGCGACCGTGCGATTGCTTGCCCAGCAGATTGCCGCGCTTTCGCGGCACAAGCACGAGATTCTGGTGGTTCACGGCGGGGGCAGGATTTTCACGGCCACGCTGAAGCGCCTGGGCATCGAGAGCAAGTTTGTGGGCGGTTTGCGGGTCACGGACAAGGAAACGCGCGACGCAGCGGTTATGGTATTCGCCGGCGTCCTGAACAAGCAGCTTTCGGCGGCCATAACCGCGGAGGGGCAGCCGGCGCTGGGTATTTGCGCGGCCGATGCGGCCTGTTTTTCCGCTTCGCCTTTGGTGCATGACGACGTCGAAGGCAGCCTCGGCTATGTCGGGTATCTCACTGGCGTTAATGTTCGTTTTCTTGAATCCCTGTGGCGGGCCAAGCTGCTGCCTGTCGCCGCGTGTCTGGGCCTCGGCGCCGACAACGAGCTCTACAACATCAACGCCGATCACATGGCAGCGGCTTGTGCGGAGTTCGTCGAAGCCGACCATCTGATCTATCTCGCAGACGTTGCCGGCGTGCTGGATGGCGAACGAGTGCTCTCCGCCATCTCCTGCCAAGAGATCGACCGCCTGATCCATTCGCGCGTGGTTTCTGGCGGCATGATTCTGAAGCTCGAAGCGGCCAAGCGAGCGCTCCAATCCGGCGTACGGGAAGTGCACATCGTCGGCGGAGGTTGTGCCGCGGCGGCGTTGGCTCCCAGCCGGTTTGTTCGGGCTGGGGCTGAAACCGCCGCAACTCTCGAACTTCCCGGAACCCGGGTGTTCCGGGAGTTTTCCTCGGCTGGGCATTCGGCCAGCGCGGCAGTTTAGTCGCACGCGAAATGGGAGAAATCGATGACTACGACGATCACACTTCCTGTTGCTGTCACCAAGGACCTCCTGACCGGAGCGGAGTGGACCCCCACAGACGCCCGCGACCTGCTTCAGCGCACCGCTGAGATCAAAGCGCGCCCGGCGCGTTACGCCACCACGCTTCGTGGCAAGCACATCGCGCTGATTTTTGAGAAGCCGTCACTCCGCACGCGGGTCACGTTTGAAGTCGGCATCCAGAGCATGGGCGGATTCGTCGTTTTTCTCGATCACACCCAGGCGCGGCTCGGCGAGCGCGAGTCCATCCCCGATGTGGCGCGGAACCTGGAATGCTGGGTGCAAGGCATCGTTGCGCGCGTATACGAGCAGCGGGTGCTTGAGGAGATGGCCAGCAATATTTCCATCCCGGTGATCAATGCCCTCTCGGACAAATTTCATCCCTGCCAGGCCCTGGCGGATTTCTTCACCCTGGAGGAAAAATTCGGCTCTTTGAAAGGGCTGAAGCTGGCTTACGTCGGCGACGGCAACAACGTCTGCAATTCGCTGATTTTTCTGGCGGCACGGCTTGGCGTGAACCTTCAGATCGCCACTCCGGCAAGCTACGCGCCGGCCGAGGACGTGCTTGCCGACGCCAAGCGCGTGGCGAAAGAAACTCGCGCGAAGATTGGGCTCTTCACCGATCCCGCGGAGGCGGTGGAAGGCGCGCAAGCGGTGTACACCGATTCGTGGACCAGCATGGGATTTGAGGCGGAAGAAAAGATGCGTCGCCAGATCTTCAAGCCATACCAGGTGAATCGCAAGCTCATGGAGCAAGCCGGGCCGGGCGCGCTTTTCATGCACTGCCTTCCGGCGCATCGCGGGCAGGAAGCGACCGACGAAGTGCTCGACGGGCCAACCTCCGTGGTCCTGGAGCAATCGGCGAATCGCATGTACGTGCAGAAGGCAATCCTGCACGCGCTGTTTACTTGATATCGTGATCGTCACGAAGGAGAAATGACAGAGTGAAGCCGCAAGCCCAAAAACCAAAAAAAGTTGTGCTCGCCTATTCCGGCGGCCTGGATACTTCCATCATCATTCCCTGGCTGCGCGAGAATTACGGCTGCGAAGTGATCGCCATGATCGGCGACGTCGGCCAGCAAGAAGATATGGAGGCCGCGCACAGCAAAGCACTTGCCACCGGTGCCTCCTCGGCTTACATCGAAGATCTGCGCGAGGAGTTCGTCCGCGGCTACATCTGGCCGACGTTGCGGGCCGGTGCCGTCTACGAGCACACCTACCTGCTTGGCACTTCGATGGCCCGGCCGGTGATTGCGAAGCGGCAGGCTGAACTCGCTCTCGAGCTTGGTGCGGACGGACTTTCGCACGGCTGCACCGGCAAGGGCAACGACCAGGTGCGCTTTGAACTGGCGTACAAGGCGATTGCGCCAAATGTTCAGATTATCGCGCCATGGCGCGAGTGGGACATTGATTCGCGCGAAGACGCCATCGCCTACGCGGAAAAACACAAGGTTCCCGTGGAGCAGAGCAAGAAAAACATCTACAGCCGCGACCGCAACATCTGGCACCTGAGCCACGAGGGGGGAGAGCTGGAAGACCCTGCCAACGCGCCCAGTGAGGCCATGTGGCAATGGGTTGTTGCGCCGGAAAAGGCTCCGGACAAGGCGGAAGAAGTGGAAATCGGATTCGAAGCCGGCATTCCTGTTTCTGTGAACGGCCGGAAGCTCGGCCCGATAGAGCTGCTCGATACGTTGAACGAAATTGCGGCGAAGCATGGCATTGGGCGCACCGATCTGGTGGAGAACCGGTTGGTGGGCATGAAGTCGCGCGGCGCGTATGAAACGCCGGGCGGCACGCTGCTGGTTATGGCCCACCAGGAACTTGAGCGTCTTACGGTTGACCGCGAGACGGCGCACTTCGAGCAAGCGCTTTCTGTGCGCTATGCGGAGCTTGTCTACTACGGACTGTGGTTCTCGCCGCTGCGCGAGGCGCTTGATGGGTTCTTCCAGGTGGCGCAGCAGCGCGTCACCGGCTCGGTCGGTCTGAAACTCTGGAAGGGCACGCTCAACGTGACGAAGCGACTCTCGCCGTATTCACTGTATCGCCGAGACCTCGCCAGCTTCACCATGGGCCGCTACAACCCCAAGGACGCCGAAGGTTTCATCAACCTTTTTGCCTTGCCAGTCACCGTACGACCGAAAGCAAAAGCCGAAGGCGGCAAGTTCTGACCATTCACGTCTAACGAGCAGTCTGTGGCGCAAGCGAAGCAAGTGAAATTCCCGGGCGTTTCCCGGCGAACGGAAACACGTGAAAGCGGAACGCAAAAACGATCGGTTGTGGGGTGGTCGGTTCGAAAACGCTCCTGACGCGCGCTTCGACGCCTTCCAGCGTTCGTTTGCTTTTGATCGGCGCCTGCTGCCCTACGAAATCGCCGTAGACCGCACTTGGGCAAAGGCTTTAGAGGGTGTTGGCATTTTCACCGAAATGGAAGTGCGGCAAACGGCCGCAGCTCTCGACAAAATTTCCGCTCGGGCCCAATCGGACAGGAATTGGCTGGATTCCTCGACTGCGGAAGATGTCCACCAGTTTGTCGAGAATGCCCTCGTTGAGGAGCTCGGCCCCCTTGGCTGGAAACTGCACACTGGGCGAAGCCGCAACGAACTGGTGGCAACCGAATTTCGGCTCTTTGTCATTGATGCGGCAGCGGACATTCGCAAGAGCCTGCTGGCTTTGCTGGATGGCTTTCTGATGCAAGCCAAGGCCAACCTGAAGGTCCCCATGGCGGGCATGACGCACATGCAGCATGCCCAGCCGATTCTGCTTTCGCATTTCTTGATGGCTCACGCGGAGGCGTTTTCGCGGGATCTCACCCGTTTAGGAAATGCTCGAGCAGTCGCAGACGCATGCCCGATGGGCTCGGGCGCGCTGGCGGGCTGTTCTTTTCCGATTGATCGCACCCGATTGGCGAAGGAACTTGGCTTTTCACGCGTCACGGCCAACAGCCTTGACGCAGTCGGCGACCGCGACTTTGCGCTCGAATATCTTTTTGCTCTGGCGGGCATCGCCACGCATCTTTCGCGCCTCGCGGAAGACTTTGTGTTGTTCGCCTCGCAGGAATTTTCCTACCTCATTCTGCCGGACGAGTATTCGACCGGCAGTAGTCTGATGCCGCAGAAGAAGAACCCCGACGCGTGGGAACTTTTGCGCGGCAAGACCGGCCGCATCACAGCGGCACTCTTCGGCTTGTTCACCACGCTCAAAGGGCTTCCATCCAGCTACCAGCGCGACTTGCAGGAAGACAAAGAGGCGCTTTTCGCGGCTCACGATCAGATGGAAGACATGATACGGGTTGCCCATGGCGCTTTGGTCGGGACGAAGTTCCAGGTCGACCGACTTTCTGCCGCGGCTTCCGATCCTGCCCTTTTTGCAACGGACGCGGCCGATTATCTGGTTCAGAAAGGCGTTCCGTTTCGCCAGGCGCACGATCTCGTCGGCAAGGTGCTGCGCGAAGCCGAGAAGCAGGGTAAACCCTGGACCGAGCTCGCTCTTGAGGATGTCCGGAGAATTTCGCGGCTCTTTGAGCAGGATTTTTTGCAAGGCCCTTCGGTCGAAAGCGCCATCGCCACAAAAGTTGTTCAGGGAGGCACGGCGGAGGGACGGGTTCAGGCCGCCATCGCCGAACTCGAACTGAAACTAAAACAACTGGAGACAAAGCCATGAGCCTAAGGTCGAGTATTTTTACCCTGCAAGCTGTAACGCATCGCACGGAGGATCGGAGGTCCCTTCCGTGAGCGTCCGTCCCGGTTGGCGGATCCTGATTCAATGAAGCATGCCCTTTCTGAAGCCGCTCTCCCGCTGGGATTCCGCTTTTCGGCCACCGCGTGTGGCCTGAAGAAAACCGGGGCGCTGGACCTCGCCTTGCTCTCGAGTGACGTTCCCGCCTCCGCTGCTGCCGTCTTCACGAAAAACCTGGTCGTCGCGGCACCCGTGGTTGTCTCCAAGGCTAATCTGATTGCTTCGCGGGGCCGGATGCGCGGGGTGATCGTGAATGCGGGCAATGCGAATTGCGCGACAGGTGATGCGGGCTACGCGGTTTCTCTGAAAACGGTGGAAGAAACCGCGCGCCGCCTGCGCTGCCACCCGCGCGAACTGTTTGTCTGCTCCACCGGCGTCATTGGCGTGCCGCTGCCGATTGAAAAGATTCTTCGCGCGCTCCCGGGCATCGTGCAGAACCGGCGCCCTTCGGCACGCTCGTTTGCCGAATTGTCACTGGCCATCTGCACCACGGACACGCGGCCGAAGACTGCTTCGGTTTCCTTCAAGATGGCGGGTAAGCGCGTGCATCTGGTCGGCTGCGCCAAGGGCGCAGGTATGATTCATCCGAACATGGCCACAACTCTGGCGTTTGTCGTAACCGATGCCGCCATTTCGTCCTCGCTGCTGCAAAAGCGATTGCGGGAGGTAACCCAACGCACTTTCAACTCCATCAGTATTGATGGCGACACTTCGACGAATGACACGTTGCTTGTGCTCGCCAATGGGGAATCCGGTGCGCCGGCGATCCAGGCGAACTCAACGGCCGATCGCGCCTTCAGCAAAGCACTCGAGGAAGTCTGCCATTCGCTGGCGCTCCAAATCGTGGCCGACGGCGAAGGGGCGCAGCGGGTGATTGAAATTGCGATTCGCGGCGCGAAAACCGAAGCGGCCGCGCGGCAGGTCGCCGAGACCATCGCCACTTCTCCGCTCGTAAAGACTGCGTTTGCCGGAGGAGATCCGAACTGGGGCCGCATTTTCGCCGCGGCCGGGCGCTCCGGCGTCAAATTCAATCCCGACCTGGTGGACATTCAGATGGCGGGCATCCCGGTTCTGCGCCGGGGCCAGCCGCTCGATTTCAACGAGCGCTTGGCCAGCAATCGCCTGCTGGAAAAGCATGTTCACATTGTGATGGATCTGCATGCCGGCCGGGCTGCGGCCAGTTATTGGACCTGCGATTTCACCGCGGAGTACGTGCGCATCAACGCGAGTTACCGCACGTAGCGGTTTCGACTCAAAAAGGCGCCCGGGACGGCGGCCGCTACCGGGGAGGGTGCGCTAGGATTTCCACTTCCAGCCGGCGAACTGCTCGCGGAGGGCGATCTTCTTGAATTTGCCGACGCTGGTTCGCGGAATCGCTTCGACGAACACGAAGGCATCTGGCAGTTGCCAGCTGGCGAACGACTTCCCCAGGAACTCGCGCAGATCCTGTTCGGTTGCGCTCGAGCCGTCTTTGAGGACCACGGCCGCCAGGGGCCGCTCCTGCCACTTCGGATGGGGCAACCCGATCACGCACGCTTCCTTCACCGCCGGGTGCGCCATCAGCGTATTTTCCAGATCCACGGAGCTGATCCATTCGCCGCCGGATTTCACCAGGTCCTTTGCCCGGTCAACCAGCCCGATGTATCCCTCGGGGTCGAGCGTTGCGATATCGCCGGTGCGAAACCATCCATCCTCTGTCCAGCGCTTCGCCTGGTCTGGCGCTTCGTAGTAGCTGCCGGCGACCCACGGCCCGCGCACTTCCAGTTCTCCGGCCGTCTTGCCATCCCATGGAGCGATGACGCCTTCCTTCACAACTCGCGCCTCGACAAACGGCGCCGGCCAACCCTGCTTGGCGCGCACTTCGTATTTTTTCTCCTGAGGCCAGTCCACCATGTGCGCCTTTAGCCAGCCGCCAGTACCGACAGGCGTCGTTTCGGTCATGCCCCACAAATGCTTGATCTCAATCCCAAACAGGTCCAGGCGCCGGATCATCTCGAGGGGAGGCGCGGAGCCGCCGCAGGCGCCAAAGATGTGAGCGGGAAGTTTCCAGCGTCCGGGATTGTTTTCCAGTTCCGCCAAAATTCCGGCCCACACGGTCGGCACGCCGCAAGCCTTGTTCACCTGTTCCTGTTCCATCAGATTCAGCAGGTTTTCTCCGCCCAGATGCGGCCCGGGCAGCACCTGCTTGGTTCCGAGCATGGGCGCGGCGACGGGAATGCCCCAGGCGTTGGCATGAAACATCGGCACCATCGGCAAAATCGTGTCTGTGGTGTTCAGGCCGAAGACTTCCTGGAGTCCGAGGCTGAAGGAATGCAGCACCAGGGCGCGGTGCGAGTAGATGACGCCTTTCGAGCATCCCGTCGTTCCCGACGTAAAGCACATCAAGGCACCTTGATTTTCTTCCATCGCCGGATACGAGAAATCATCCCCCTCGTCCGCCAGGAGCTCTTCGTAGTTCAGCAATCCATGGGGAACGCTCGCAGAACCAAACGGCACGACAATCACGCGCTCGAAGGAGACTTCCTTTCTAAACTTCTCGTAGAGCGGCAACAACACGTCATCCACGATGAGAAAACGATCCCTGGCGTGGCGAACGATGGCGGCAATTTCCTGCGGGTGCAGCCGCAGGTTGAGCGTGTGCAGGATGCCGCCGGCGCAAGGGACTCCCCAGAATGCCTCCAGATGCCCCGAATGATTCCACATCAGCGAAGCGACACGGTCGCCGCTTTCGATTCCGAGTTTTTCAAGAGCCGCCGCGAACTGGCGCGCTCGTTTGAACATTTCGCCGTAACAGGTGCGCGTGATGGTCGAGTCTGGCCTGCGAGAAACGATTTCGACGCGGGGAAACAGCCTTCCGGCGCGCTCCAGGATGGTCGGGAGCGTTAACGGAAAATTCATCATTGTGCCGGGTATCGTCATTCAGATTCCCCGCCCGCTTGTTCGCGAATCCTATCACTTTTCGCTGCCAGAGTGATTCCCGCGCGGCAGCCGCCTCGGCCCGTCCCGCCACCTTTTCTGGTTGCAAAAGGTAACAATTTTCGAGAGTATCTCCGGGACCACTGAAACACGCCCGCCCGCACGGCACGCCCACCGGTTTGCCCACCTGGCGGTACTGGTTTCTGGAGTGCGCTCCGCAATCGTGGTTAGGTTCCGGGCAGAAGGAGTCCCCAGGTGAAGAAGCTTTACGTCGGTAATCTCCCGTTCTCTGCATCCGAAGAGCAGTTGCAGGAGTGGTTCGGACAGGTAGGCGTAAACCCGTCCGCAATCAATTTAATTCGGGATCGGTTCACGGGCCAATCGCGGGGTTTTGCCTTCATCGAGATTACCAATGATGAAGAAGCGGATCGCGCGGTCGCCAATCTCAACGGTCAGAATTTCGGTGGCCGGAACCTGGTAGTCAATGAGGCGCGCCCGCAAACCGAGCGGTCGGGTGGCGGCGGTGGGCGCGGAGGCTATGGCGGCGGTGGTGGCGGCGGCGGCCGTGGCGGCGATCGTGGCGGACGCGGTGGTGGCGGCGGACGAGGCGGTGATCGCGGGGACCGTGGTGACCGCGGCAACCGCTGGTAAGTTCCCCAATTGTCATTGAGCCGTTCTTTGACTTCGGGTGCGCTATTTTTGCGCCCGAAGTCTTTTGCTTTTAAGCCCCGCATCCGCCCGCAAAATTCACAGCCCTCCGGAATTTGTTCTGGCTAACCTGTGACCTTCCGTGTAGTATCCCCGCCGATTGGCACAGGCTGGATGCGCGCATTCTTCGCCGCCCGCGTCTACGCAGTCTGGCGCGTGCTTGTGCTTCGGCTCTTGCCGCCCGAAACATTCAGCGGGTTGACGTGTTTGATACAACAGGCCAAGAAACTCGTTCATTCCTGGCGGCATGGGATATACCAAGAGGTACTTGCCGAGGGTATCTGTCGGCGAGCTTGGGAGGGAAAGGGACAGCGCGCGTGTGAACCTTAAGCCCAAGTTTTGCATCCAATTGAGGACAACGGATTGAATCGGCCGATGAATACGTGGCACAAACGCGATTGGAAGCAATTCTACGATTTGGCGCGCCGCCCGTGGCAACGCCGTCGCCCGCCGCGGCCCGTCTATCCATCAGGATTTAACCGCGTTCTGCCTGCCGCGGGTTTCAGCCTTTCGGAATTGGACGACGCGGGAGTGGATCTGGATTTGGCGGAAAGCCTGGGTCTCCCCGTGGACGCCGGACGCATTGGAGCGTATGGTCCCAACGTGACCGTGCTGCGCGACTTCGTGCGCTCTTCCCGCCAGCCCCTGTAGGCCCCGACTGCAGTCTCCATCAATTTTCAATCGGTGATTTCTTTGCGCAAGCGCGGACTTGCCTTAGAGCTTCGAGCCGCCGTCAACTCGCAGCGTGTCGCCCGTGATCCAGCGTGCATCCGCCGACGCCAGGAAGGCAACGGCTCCGCCGATATCATCGGGTTGGGCCACGCGCTTGAGCGCCTGGATTCCCAATGCGTAGTCGCGGCCCGAGGAAGTCTTCGCGAACTCTGACATGTCGGTCTGGACGATACCCGGGGCGACGGCATTTACGCGGATGCCACGCGGACCTAGCGCCGACGCGAAGTGCTTCACCAGGGTGTCGATCGCTCCCTTGGTCGCCGAATAAGCCGACAGTGCGCCGACAGCAGCGTGTGCTGCAAGCGATGAGAGGAAGACGATGCTGCTCCCCTCGGCGAGGATCGGGAGCAATTGCTGAACCAAGAAGAACGGGGCCCGGACATTGACGGCGAAGAGTTCATCGAAGTCCGCCACCGTGGTCGCCTCAATCGTAGCGGGCCTGGAGATTCCCGCATTCGCGACGAGAATATCCAGACGCTCGCCCACTATGCCGCGAACCTGCTCGGCCAATTTGTGGGGGCCATCCGGCGCAGCGAGATCAGCGGAAACCACGTCGGCGCGGCCGCCGGCCAGGCGAAGTTCGGCCACGACAGCTTCCGCTTCCTTCGCGGCCCTGCCGTAGTGCACCAGAACCTGGGCACCGGCTTTGCCCAGCGCAAGAGCGGCGGCCCGACCTATGCCGCGCGAGCCGCCCGTTACCAGTGCTGTCTTTCCTGAAAGAACTCCCATATTTCGACTTCCTTCGATCCGCCGTTTCTAAACAAACGCATTCAGTGGCTAGGCGTTCATTCCACCATCGACGGTAAGATTCGCCCCGGTAATGTAGGAGGACTCGGGACCGGCGACAAACGCCACCAGCGCAGCGACCTCATCAACGTGTCCGTAGCGGTCCAGTGCCGTGGCGGCCTTCTGTGGCACTGCCCAGTCGCCCGTGCCGGGATTCAATTCGGTGTCGATCGGACCAGGCTGGACGTTGTTGACCGTGATGCCCCGGCTCCCGATCTCCCGGGCCAGCGCCTGAGTGAACATCTTGACGGCTCCCTTCGTGCCCGCGTATGGCACAAGCCCTGGCGCCGCGACACGCTCACCCACGGCCGAGCCGATCATGATGACGCGGCCGCCGCTCTTCATGTGCTTCAGCGCAGCCTGAGTCGCGACGAATACGCCGCGAACGTTGATGTCAATCACGCGGTCCATCTCCTCGAGCGTGGTCTCCTCGAACGGCTTGGGGATGGCCGTGCCAGCATTGTTTACGAGGACGTCGAGACGGCCGAAGGTTGCGACTGTCTGCTCGATCGCGGCTTTGACTGCGGCGGCATCGGTGGCGTCCGCCTGAATCGCGATCGCCTTTCTGCCAGTCTGTACGATTTCCTTGATGACCGACGCGGCCGCGTCTGCACCTTTCGTATAGGTGATGGCCACGTTCGCGCCATCCGCAGCCAGACGCTTGGCGATTGCCGCTCCAATACCACGCGAGCCGCCTGTAATAAGAGCGATCTTTCCTTCAAGTTTCCTGGACATTTTCTTTCTCCTTGCCTGTTTGAGCTTTCTGCTTCATAAACCAACCGGTTCTGCATGCTAAGCATGGCCAAGATTTCCGGCTGGCTGGTTACGCTCTGTTTGAACAGTATGATGCGGACCATTTAGAGGGTGATGTAGACTTTCTAAGTTGGGGGCCATGCCTTCTAGGCATGGAGATGCGGATGGAATTGCGGCACCTTCGCTATTTCGTGGCGGTCGCTGACGCTGGAAGCCTCACGGTGGCGGCGGAGGAGAGTCTACATACGTCTCAGCCGTCCCTCAGCCGGCAGATCCGGGATCTGGAGGACGAGGTCGGCGCCCAACTGCTGAAGCGCACGGCTCGCGGCATCGAACTGACGCCGGCGGGCCGAGCCTTTCTGGATCAAGCGCGTCTGGTGCTGGCCCAGGTGGAAGCCGCGGGGGAAGCAGCCCGACGCGCCGCCCACCCCGCGAAGCCAAGCTTTGTGATGGGCTTTCTGACCGGGCACGAACTGACGTGGATGCCGGAGGCCCTCCAAGTGTTGCGCGACGAACTGCCGAACGTGGATGTGGTGATCTCGAGCAATTACTCTCCACGGCTCGCCGACGCGCTCAGGAAAGGAAAGGTTGATGCGGCGTTTCTTCGACGGGAACATGAAGCTCCGGACCTGGCGTTCCATCTTCTCGTGCAGGAGCCCTTGATGGTGGTCTTGCCCAGTGACCACCGTCTCGCTGCGCTTAAAGCCATCAGCCCGAAGGATCTGGTGGGCGAAACATTCGTGACCGTGTCGGACACGGCTCCTGTATTGCGCGCGGTCATCGACAATTACCTGAAGCGCTCTGGCGTCAACATCACGCCAGATCACGAGGCGGACCATCTCGCCATGGGCATGTCCCTGATAGCGTCGACGCGCGGCGTAGGGCTCTTACCTGCCTACGCTCGGAACCTTCTCCCTTCGTCTGTAACGAGCCGTCCTCTCAAGGGACATACGCCGACGATCGATCTGGTCCTCGGCTACAAAAAGTCAAATGAGTCTCCCATCCTGAAGCTTTTGCTTTCGAGATTGGACGAACTGGTCGCTCGTGTCACGACGAAGACCCTGTAGGACTTCGCCATCCTGCGGAGCGGACTCTGGCCAGCGGCCGCGATTGCTCAAACTTACCGGCGAGGAGCTTACGGGGGCAGTTTGTTCCCGGCCGCTTTTACCGTAAACTATAGGTTCTGGACCAGCCAAATGGCCTCTCCCTTCAACATCATCTCGAATGACGCCCGACCGCATCTGCCGGCGCCCAACGCGCACCCGCGGCCGGATTGGCTTCGCGTCAAGTTCTTTGGGGGCGAGCGTTATCAGGATCTGAAACGCATCATGCGCACGCTGGATCTCCACACGGTTTGCGAATCCGCGCGCTGCCCGAACATGGGCGAGTGCTGGGAGCACGGAACCGCTACATTCATGATTCTGGGCGATATCTGCACGCGGGCGTGCGGGTTTTGTGCCGTGCCGTCGGGCAAGCCGGTTGGCCCTCCGGACGAGGAAGAGCCGCTCCGCGTGGCCGAGGCGGTCGCTTCGATGGGGCTGCGGTATGCGGTAGTGACCAGCGTGAATCGCGACGATCAGCCCGATGGCGGGGCTCACATCTTTGCGCGCACGATTCAGGAGATCCGCAAGCGGGTCCCGGACTGCAAGGTGGAAGTGTTGATCCCCGATTTTCGCGGCGACTGGAGTGCGCTCCGGGTCGTTCTGGCCGTCAAGCCGGACATCCTGAACCACAACACGGAAACAGTGCCGCGGCTCTATCGCCAGGTGCGCAAGGGCGCTCTTTACGAGCGGTCACTGGAGTTGCTGCGTCGCGCCAAGGAAATGCACGCGGATGTGCCTACCAAGACGGGGATGATGCTGGGGTTGGGCGAAGCAAGAGAAGAAGTGCTGGCGACCATGCAGGATCTCGCCGCCCAGGGTACGGACATTCTGACGCTCGGGCAATATCTGCAGCCCACGCGGGAACATCTTCCGGTCATTCGCTTCGTTCATCCGGACGAGTTCGCCGAATACAAGGTACTCGGCGAAAAGATGGGATTCAAGCATGTGGAATCCGGCCCGCTGGTCCGCTCTTCCTACCACGCCTTCGACCAGGCCGAATCCGCCGTCCGCTGAATCACTCTCGAAAATAACCCGGATTTTTTGGTGGCTGAAGAAAGCCAGGCTCGCCGGGGTTCAGGCACACCCGTGCGCCATTTCTGGCGCTGCTACTGGGTGTTGTGCTACGGATTTACTGTGCTTACTTCGCGGCGACTGCGGCGGCGGCTTTCTTGGTGGCTTTTGCGGCGGTGGATGCCTTGCGGCGGCGCTTGGTCTTGGGCGGAGTTGCTGGCGCTTCACCAATGAGTTCTGCCACGAAGATACTCGTCACGAAAAGCTTGGGTCCGTGGTCATCGAAATCAATGGCCGTGCGTTCCGGATCCGAGGCCGTGACGATGCCCAGCCCGTATTGCTCGTGCTTGATGGTTTGCCCTTCCTGCATTACTTGCACAACTTCCTCCTTAGACTGCACTCGCTGTTTTCGGAATTCTTCTCTTTTCTCGAAAAGGAGAGGTTCCCGACCCCTCGGCAACCTCTCCCGATCTAAGGCTAGAGGCTTGTGACGTTCTCTGCCTGAAGGCCCTTCGGGCCCTTCTTTACTTCGAATTCCACCGCCTGGCCTTCATTCAGGGCCTTGTACCCATCCATCTGAATGGCGGAGAAGTGTACGAAAACATCTTCTCCGGTCTGGCGTTGGATGAACCCGTAGCCCTTCGAAGCATTGAACCACTTCACTGTTCCTTGTTCCTTCACTCGACAACCTCGATGTTGAAATTGCTTTGCCTCTCTTGGTCGCGGGGTCTGGTCGCCCAAGCTCCGAGACAGCCTCCAGCCCGACAAAAAAAAGGCTGCGATGTGTTGTCGCAGCCCTCTGAACGAGTCAAAAGGTAGTACAAGAGCAACAAACGCTATACGTAAGCCTATCACAGGAAAGGGCTTATTGTCCAGATCCGAAATGGGCACAGCCGTGCCCCAGGCTGGCTGTAAATTGCTGATTTTTCGTGTTTTAGGCTTTTCTGACGGCCCCGCAGGGGGGTGGCCCTCTACTCTTCGAGCGACTCGGGCTCGAGGCTGGCCTGTCCATCCCCGGTGCTCTTCTTTTCCCAATACTTCTTCACCCAGGCTTCCCAGCTCTTGCCGGCGGCGGTGTCACGTCCGCTGAATGACAGCGCGGCAATGTCCGCGTACGCAATCTTGGTGCGTTGATTGGAATCCTTTGGCAAAAGCCGCACAAAGGAATTGCTGAGCGTGAGGCCAGTCACACGATCAAAGATATAGCCTTCGATTGTTGTTCCGTCCTTGCGTGTAATCGTTACATCACCGCGATAGTCGAAGGCTTTTTCAAGGGCTAGGGAGAGATCAGCGTCGGAGGCGAGTTCCGGAATCCAGCCTTGCAGCCCTTCGTGTGCAATACCAGGGGCCACTTCCAGTTGATCCGGGTGGAGCGTATGTTCGGGCCGGTCAGCGTGGCGCGGTCCGGTCATGCGCGGGTTTCCTCGAGATTGTTGCTGGGCGATTCAATCTGCACCAGTGGATTGTAGGAGTGCACCGGGCGCACCGGCTCATTCAGCATCCGGTAGGCTTCCTCGTCGTCGTTCCTGGTGAACAGAGTTGCCTTGGCCGCCGCAAACAAACCTTTCAGTGAGCCGAAGGTGTAGTCCACTCCGGAGGCTTCGTAGCCGCTGTGCACCATGCAATTGGCGCACTTGGGATTTCCGGACTCCGTGCCGAAGTTGTCCCATTCGGTGGTGGTCATCAATTCATGAAAGGTGTCGGCGTAGCCGTCCTGCAGCAAATAGCAGGGCTTCTGCCAGCCAAAGATGGAATAGGTGGGCATGCCCCAGGGCGTGCAGCGGAAATCGCGCTTGCCCATCAGAAATTCCAGGAACAGCATGGACTGGTTAAATCGCCAGGTGGGCTTGCGGTTGGAGAGGATCGCGCGGAACAGCCGGCGCGTTCTGGCCCGGCCCAGGAAATGTTTCTGGTCGGGCGCTTTGTCGTAGGAATAGCCGGGCGAAAGCATCATGCCTTCCACGCCCAATGCCATCATTTCATCGAAGAAGGCGCGCACGCTGTTCGGGTCCGCACCGTCGAACAACGTGGTGTTGGTGGTCACGCGGAAACCCTGCTTCAGCGCTTCGCGAACTCCCTCAATCGCCAGTTCAAATCCGCCTTCGCGGCAAACGGAGAAGTCGTGGTGCTCCTTCTGCCCGTCAATGTGTACGGAGAATGTCAGGTACTTGCTGGGCTTGAACAGATGCAGCTTTTCCTTCAGCAGCAGGGCGTTGGTGCAAAGGTAGATGTACTTCTTGCGCGCCACCAGGCCTTCGACGATCTTTTCGATCTCGGAGTGCATCAGCGGTTCGCCGCCGGGAATGGAAACCATCGGTGCGCCGCACTCGTCAACCGCCTTGAAGCATTCCTCGGGCGATAGCTCCTGCTTGAGCACGTGAGCGGGATACTGAATCTTGCCGCAGCCGGCGCAAGCCAGGTTGCATTTGTAAAGCGGCTCCAGCATCAATACGAGCGGATACTGTTTCCGCCCCTGAATTTTCTGTTTGAGGACGTAACTCGCTACCGTCCAGGCTTGGGATATTGGTACAGGCATTCTTTCCCCTGATGAAACTTTAGACTAATGCTAGGATGCGGGAACCCGGCCCCCGAACTCCTATTTTACCTCGGAACAGTACTGCTGGTAACCCCTAGATTCTACCTGTCTTTCCAAGCGTGTCTCTATCGGGATCCAGCGAAAGGTGCTTGGGTGGCACCCGGCGTGCACCCTGGTGTTTAAATGGCAACCCTTTGGGGCGGGTCCCGACCGGGCCGGGACGCTTTTAGAGATTCCATCCGATATGCTTATCTTGCGGCAAAAAGGCTGTTAAACCGAGCGATGCCTCGCGCGAATCTGATCTTTCTCCTCGATTCTTTCCTCAAAATGGGCGCGAAAACCGCCGTCGTTGAAACACGCGGCTACCGCATGGAAAAGCTGACATATGCCCAACTTTCCGCGGCGGTCCTCGCGCGGAGCCATTCGCTCAGGGGTCTGGGCATTGGTCCGGGCGATCGCGTGCTCCTGTGGGGCCCCAATTCCTCAAGCTGGGTGGCCTGCTTCTGGGCCATTCTTCTGCGCGGCGCTGTTGCCGTTCCGATGGACGCCGCCGCAAGCCTTGATTTTGTCCGGCGTACAGTCCTTGATGCCGAGGTGAAGCTAATCCTGCGGGATCGCCGGCAGCTCGAACTTTTCTCCGGGCCACCTTCGACGGTAATCAATGATTTTCATGAGGTTCGGGAGACCCCGCAGCTGGCGGACAGGCCGGTCGATCCCGGCGACAGTTCGGCACGCAGCACGATCGCGGAGATTCTGTTCACCTCCGGCACGACCAGCGATCCGCGAGGGGTGGTGCTGACGCACGGGAATTTCCTGGCGAATCTTGAACCGCTGGAGCAGGGAATCGCCGAATATCGGAACTGCGAGCGCTGGGTGCGTCCGCTGCGCTTCGTTTCGCTGGTGCCGCTTAGCCACGTCTTTGGTCAGTTCATGGCTCTGTTTGTGCCGCCGCTGCTTGGCGCCACCGTGGTTTTTGAAAATTCGCCGCATCCAGCGGAAATTCTGCGTACCCTCAAGCGGGAGCGCGCCACGGCTCTGGTCGCCGTGCCGCGCATGCTGGACGCTCTGCGTAATGCGCTGGAGCATGAAATTGACACGCACGGATGGCGCGACTGGTTCACCGCCGCTTACTCAGCCGCCGATGGCGAGCCGTTTTCACGCCGCGTGTGGAGGTTTCGCCGGCTGCACCGGCGGTTCGGCTGGAAATTCTGGGCGTTTATATCCGGCGGCGCGGCGCTTTCAAGCGAGACCGAAGCCTTCTTCAGGCGCATCGGGTATGCCGTGGTGCAGGGCTATGGCATGACGGAAACCGCGTCGCTGATCAGTCTGAATCATCCGTTTCATGCGGCGCAAGGCTCGGTCGGCAAGATTCTTCCCGGCCGTGAATTCCGCCTGGCCGAAGATGGAGAAATCCTGGTGCGCGGTGAAAACGTCGCTTCGTCCTACTGGCAAGGCGGCGCCATGCGGGAAGCGGCGCAGGAAACTGACGGCTGGCTGTCGACCGGAGATCTGGGCGAACTCGATGCCCAGGGAAACTTGTTCTTCCGGGGCCGCAAAAAAAGCGTCATCGTGACCCCGGCCGGCCTCAATATCCACCCCGAAGACCTGGAACAGGCACTGCGCAAGCAACCCGGGATTCGCGACGCGGTTGTAATCCCCACGGAATCCGGCCGCAACTTGGAGCCTTGCGCCGTCCTGTTGCTTGCGCCAGAACAAGCCCCCGCACGGTCCGCGCGGCCAGACTCACCCGACTCAATCGCCCAGAAAGCGGTCGACGCCGCCAATTCGACCCTCGCCCAATACCAGCGGATCCGCCACTGGCTCCTCTGGCCCGATCCAGACTTTCCCCGCACTGCCACGGGCAAACCACGGCTCGCGCTTATCGCCGAAGGTGCAGTAAAGCAACTCTCGGTCCCGGCCGGTTCTGATTCCCGGTCCTCTGCCTCCTTTACACCATTTCCCTCCTTGCCCTCCTCTCTTAAAGATCTATCTTCTCTCGACCGCGTCGAACTTCTCTCGACACTCGAGCAGCGCTACAACCTCGAACTTAACGAAACGCAGTTCGCCAATGCGCAAACCGCCGATGACCTGAAGCAACTTCTTGCTCAACCCGCGGCGCGCCGGTCGGACTATGTCTACCCTCGCTGGCCGCAATCAGGCGTCGTCCGTCTCTTCCGCCTGCTCGTCTACTACGCGCTCGCGTGGCCTGCCACAATGATCCTTGCCCATCCCAAGATCATTGGTCGCCAGAATCTGGATCCTCTGGAAGGTCCGGCGCTTATTGTCGCAAACCACACCACCCGCCGAGCCGACATCGGATTGGTTCTCTTTGCGCTTCCGGCCCGCTTCCGCCACCGCCTGGCGACCGCCATGGGCGGGGAATATCTACGCGAATTCCGCCATCCTCCCCGCGAATGGTTCTTCGCCAAACGATGGCTCTGGCGGCTGAATTATTTTCTGGTCGTCTCCTTGTTTAACGTCTTCCCGCTTCCGCAATTCTCCGGCTTCCGCGAAAGTTTCCGCTTCGCCGGCGAATCCGCCGACCGCGGCTACAGCATCCTCGTTTTCCCCGAAGGAGTTATCAACGACCGCGCCACCGCGGCGATGGCGCCCTTTCAGGAAGGCATCGGCCTCCTCGCGCAAAATCTGCAAATCCCCATCGTCCCCCTGCGCCTCGATGGCGTCTGGCAGATGAAACAGGAAGGCCGCCGCCTTGCTCATCGAAATGAACTCAGCGTTCACGTTGGCGTCCCGGTCAGTTTCCCGCCCGGCACCCCGCCCGCTGAAATCGCTGCGCACCTCCAGGCTCTCCTGCGCTGGCTCTAAATGTTTGTCCAGTCGGGGATTGGAGGAATGACGCTTCAAATTCACACTTGGGGAATCCTCGGGAAATTTCGTTCAGCGTCCGGTGATGCTCGATCGAATCAGAGAGGGATTTAAAGGGTACTCGGGTCCTGCGAAAAATGTGCTCTCCGCGCGAATATTCCCGGGTTGCGGACGATCCCGCTCGTTGCCATGCCTTTTTCTTTCCTTCCTTTCCGCAAGTTTAGCCCATCCCCTCAGCAATGGCGCGACAATCCGGCCGTCAACCGATCGAGCATCCGCCCGCTTCCTCGTTTTTGGCTCTGTTCCCCGATATGGCAGAATAGTAGGTCTGTAGGACCGAGCCATGGCCAACCGTACAACACTAGTTCCTGACAAGAGCGCGAAACCTTCCCGGAAATCCGCATCCCCGAACGGGAACTCCCACGCCGAGCGAGAGCGCATCTTCGCGCTCTTCCGCCGCTGGGGCTTTTACGAGTCCACGCTCGACCCTCTGGGTTTCTTCGCCCCGCTGAAATTTCCCGATCTTGAGGGCCTCTCTGGCGAATTCGCCGAGGAGGCGCGGCGCTATTATTGCGGCACCATCGGTGTCGAATTCGAGCACCTTCAGGAACCCGAGCGCCGCCGCTGGATTGCCGAGCGAATGGAAGGCGCGGAGTTCGAGGTCAACCGGGAAAAGATTCTTGAGCGGCTGATCCGCGCCGATTTGTTCGAACAGGTTCTGCAGAGCCGATACCTGGGCAGCAAGCGCTTTTCCCTCGAGGGCAATACTTCCCTGATCCCGCTGCTCGATTCCATTCTTGATGCGGCGGGCGAACTTGGCGGCATTGATTCCATCGTGGCCATGAGCCACCGCGGCCGGCTGAACGTGATGACCCACATCGCGTCGAAGGCGCCGAACGAAGTGGTTGCGGGTTTCGAGGACGTCGATCCCCGCAGCGTGCTGGGCGCGGGCGACGTGAAATACCACGTCGGCGCCACCGGGGTGTACACGACCTCTGCGGACAAGAAGATCAACATTCACCTGGTTTCAAATCCGAGCCACCTCGAAGCGGTCGATCCCGTGGCTATGGGCCGTGCGCGCGCCAAGCTGACGCGCCATGGCGCGAGTGGGGCGGAACTTGACCGCTCCAAACCCATGCTGAACAAAGTCTGGACGATCGTCATGCACGGCGACGCCGCGTTTGCCGGCCAGGGCATCTGGGCGGAAACGCTGAATCTGGCCGACCTCACCGCGTACACCGTCGGCGGCAGCATCCACATCGTGGTCAACAATCTGATCGGGTTCACCACACGGCCCGCTCAGGAACATTCTTCGCGATACGCCTCCAGCATCGCGCGCCGCCAAAGCGTTCCTATCTTCCACGTCAACGCCGAAGACCCCGACGCCGTCGTGCGCATCGGGCGGCTCGCCGCCGAATATCGCGCCGAATTTAATTCCGACGTGGTCGTGGACCTGATTGGCTACCGCCGCCACGGACACAGCGAAGTGGATGATCCAACGATCACCCAGCCGCTGCTCTATGAACGCATCAAGAGCCACCCGCCGCTGTGGAAAATTTACGCCCAACAAACCGGCATCGCCGCGGAGTCGCTGGCGGATTCCATCAGGAAGCAATACGAAGAAGAGCAGCGGCTGGCGGGGAAGCTGACGAAAATTCCCCACCTGCGTAAACTGCCGGATTACTGGACGCCCTATCACTTCGGCAAATACGACCCGAAATATGAGGTGGACACCGGGCTGCCCGCTCTAACACTGGCCAAAATCACAGAAGGGCTGGTGCGCCCGGCGGCCGGGTTTCACGTCCACCCGAAAATTGTGAAGCTTCTGGAGCAGCGCGCCGAGATGGGCCACGGCAAGCGCGCCGTTGATTACGGGTTCGCTGAACTGCTCGCTTACGGTTCCCTCGTTTTAGAGGGCAATCCCGTCAGGCTCACCGGCCAGGATACGCAGCGCGGCACCTTCAACCAGCGCCACGCCGTTTTGGTGGATACAAAGACCGAAGAGGAATACCTGCCGCTCGCCCATCTTGCCCCCGATCAGGTTTTCTGCGAGGTCCACAATTCTTCGCTTTCCGAAGCCGGTTGCTTGGGATTTGAATACGGCTTCTCGCGCGATTATCCGGAAGCGCTGATTCTCTGGGAAGCGCAGTTCGGCGATTTCGCCAACGGCGCGCAGGTGATCATCGATCAATTTCTAAGCGCCAGCGAAGATAAATGGGGACTCCCAACCGGCCTGGTACTGCTGCTTCCGCACGGCTATGAAGGCCAGGGGCCGGAACATTCCAGCGCGCGCATCGAGCGCTTCATGCAGCTTGCCGCCGAAGGCAACATGAACATCTGCCAGCCGTCCACCGCCGCGCAATATTTTCATTTGCTGCGCCGCCAGGCGCGCCGCCCGTGGCGCAAGCCGTTGATCGTGTTCACGCCGAAGAGCATGCTGCGCCATCCGGACGCCAGCTCACCTCTCGCGGATTTTTCGCGGCCGCGTTTTCTGACTCTCGTTCCCGACACCGAAGTCACCGACGCGCATAGCATCCTCATCGCCAGCGGCAAAGTCGGCCATGAGTTGCGCGCGGAACGCCGCCGCCGGAAGGATTCAAACACTGCCATCTTTTTCCTCGACCAGCTCTATCCGCTGCCGAAGACGGAAATCGCCGCCGCGATTGACGCGCACCCCAACGCCCGCGAAATCGTCTGGGTGCAGGAAGAACCGGCCAACATGGGCGCGCTTTCCTACGTACTTCCGCGCCTCGAACGCATCGCGCAAGCCAAGAATCTCCGCTTGCGCTCCGTAAAGCGCTCCGCCAGCGCCAGCCCGGCCACCGGCTCGGCCAAAGCCCACGAGCTCGAGCAGAAAACCCTGCTCACTCTGGCTTTCGCCACCACCACAAACTCCTGATCCTGTTTGCAGCGCGTCCTTCCGGGAATCAACCGCGCGGATGGAATTGCGAGCTATGATGTTCCTGCTGCTGGTAAGGAAATCCGTTTGCGACGGAGATCGTCATCGACGCCACCCTGTTCTACATCCTGTCTATCATCTTCATCGCCACGGTGATCCGGTCGGCGTTCGGATTTGGTGAAGCGCTCGTCGCCGTTCCGCTGCTCGCATTCCGGATTCCGCTGCCCGTGGCCGCCCCGCTTGCTGTGCTTGTATCCATCACGGTTGCGGGCATAGTCGTTCTGCAGGATTGGAAAAAAATCCATTTGCGAAGTGCAGGCTGGCTCGTTGGCTCCAGCCTGCTTGGGATCCCGCTGGGCCTTCTGCTGCTCACGAACAGTCACCAACGCGGAGTGAAGGCCGCGCTGGCAGTGGTTATCATCGCGTTTTCCGTCTACTCCCTGATTGGGGGCGCCTCGCTGGAATTAAAGGAGGACAGTCGCGCCTGGCTCCTGACCTGCGGATTTCTTGCCGGGGTACTCGGCGGCGCCTACGGAATGAACGGCCCGCCGCTCGTGGTTTACGGAGCGATGCGAAGATGGTCCGCGCAGCACTTTCGCGCCACGTTACAGGGATATTTTCTGCCCGCGAGCGTCATCGGCATGGGCGGCTACTGGTTGGCCGGACTGTGGACCTCGACCATTACCCGTTATTATCTGCTCTCGCTTCCGGTCACTTTTCTGGGAGTCTACCTGGGCAGAGTGCTGAACGACCGGCTCCAGGGCGAAGCGTTTTTCAAATACCTTTACATCGGTCTGGCGTCGATCGGAGCGCTTTTGCTCGCTCAGGCGATCAAAAGCCAGTTCTGAAGTAAACTCGCTCCTCGTTCGCGCCCGCATTGACGGGTATGCGGAAAAGGAGACGAAAAAGGGACCACCCAGCTCGCCCGCTGCAACTGTGAAGCGGTAAGATCAGCACATGCCTAGCCCGAATTTCTCATTCTAAATTGAAAAAGGCTGTTGCTTCATGGCATAACCGAAGTTCGTCACTGAACTGTATTTTTTGATTTTTTCGCAGGTAGTTCGCCGGGAAGTTCTTACCGGTCAACAACGCACGCTCTGAAAGTCGATGTAGTGAAAACCTACCCCCTTGTTTGCAT
>JABCZN010000017.1 GCA_013289665.1 Acidobacteriota bacterium
TATAACAAGGTGTCATCTCTGGGTGCTCCGAAAGAGAATGCCGGGTTCTGCTAAAACCCAGTGTTCATCAATCTTTTAGAGCACCTTTTCTTTTTTTGCTAGCAAAATCATGAATAATTCAGGCTAGCCGGGCGAGTGACATCGTTCGTAAGAGCCGTAGCTGCAGCGGCGTTATAGCCTCCCAAAGCAGGCTCGTTGGCCGCCGCCGGACAACCGGCCCCGTTGTTCGGTCCCTTGTCGGCATCCGTGCCATTCACTGCGAATGAATTCGAGCTTGGGGGGCTAAACGCCGGGTTGGGGCCGTCAAAGACGATCGCACCCGGGATCGGCGGGAAGCTACCCTGGCTCACTTCGTATTGAATGATGCGGCGTGAACCGGATTTCGTTACCGCCAGCGCCGTCAGCTCATACACGGGCTTGTCAGGGCAGGTCGTCGCCGCCGTCGTGTATTCATGCGCGCCGTTAAAGCAAACGCGATTGCCGTTCTGCGCGCCATCCACGGAGGTGACGCGCGCCAAGCCTGTGTCTGACTTGTTCGGCTTGATCATGACGCGAACCCACTTCCACGGTAG
The DNA here is from genome assembly GCA_013289665.1 of Acidobacteriota bacterium. GTDB lineage: Bacteria > Acidobacteriota > Terriglobia > Acidiferrales > UBA7541 > Acidiferrum. The sequence goes on from JABCZN010000017.1 coordinate 573, forward strand.
AACCGGCGCGGCAGCATAGCTCGTGCTTGCCGATTGCGCAGGCAAAGCCCAGGCACCAGTGGGTATTCCTCCCACGCAGGTAAGCTCTTTGCAGACCTCATCATCTGGGTAATTGGTTCCGGTCGTGAGCCAGGGAGTGTCCGTTTCTCCATTGGTCGGGTTTGTAACATAGAGAACCCCGCTGGGCGCACCAGCCAGCGGCGTAGGTGAGGCGGTGAAATAAGTGCTGGTGCTCAGGGTGTTTGTAGCGCCGGGCCGCAGCCGGTCGCGGACTTCCTCAATCCCGGCTCTGGCGGCAAAGAAAGCCGTTTGCTCGTCGCGAAAGTTCGCGCTGATATTGGTTTCCGAGTTGGATGCGACGATCATGCCCATTAATATGGCGCTGATCAGCAGCAACGTCAGCAGGGCTATGACCAGAGCGAAACCCCGTTCGGATGCTTTGGTTTTTTTTCTTTGCATTCCAATCATTTGGCTCCTAGCAGGACATCGATTGGCCAGAAGCGGCCATCGAACAGATCGAACAATTCTGCGCCTCAATAGATGAGTTCTCGGTCGCTGATGGTCCGGAACGGAAGCGATTGTGACATGTAATTGATCCAGCAGCTGTCGTATTGGCCGGTGAAATTACCGCCGCCGTTCCAATTCATCGTCGGTATGCCCGGGGGATTGTTGGCGCCCAGGGGAATGGGGTGCGAATAGGTCGGTGGATCGCTGTACAGGTCAGCCACCATCATCGCGCCATTCAGGGTGCCGTTGCCGCCGCCATTCTTTGTAAAGCTCCCTTTCCCGATTACCAGAATGATTCCGTTAAAGCTGGGATTTCCACTGATGGTCAGATTGCCGGTGACCACGAGAATGCCCGCTCCCGTGCTGGGGCCCATTGATAGGTCGCCATTGACAACGTTAATCACGGGGTTAGCACTGGTGCCCAGATTCGTGATGGTCGGATTGTTTCCATAAATGTTGGCTGGGTTCGCTGAGGCAGTGATCGAATTAACCAGGTTGGTCAAGCCGTCCACAGTGGCCAACGGGCCCAGCGCGGTAGTTACGTCCGCCACGGCCGGTGTAGCTGTAGCTCCAGAGGTGTATTTAGCCGGTTTGGGAATGTCGGATACCAATGTGGTCACAGCGGCGGGGCCAAGGCCTCCAACCGCGGGCTGGTTAACCGGCGCAGGGCAGCCGACTCCTGCATTTGGCCCCTGGGCCACGTCCGTGCCGGATACCCCGAATGCATTCGAGTTCGGTGCGCCATAAACCGGGGTCGGGCCGTCAAAAACCATCGCGCCCGGGATCGTTGGGAAAGTCGACTGGCTGATTTCATATTGAATAATCCGGCGTGAACCAGACTTCGTAACCGCCAGCGCCGTCAGCTCGTACACTGGCTTGTCCGGGCAGCTCGTCAAGGCCGTGGTGTATTCATGCGTGCCGTTGAAACAAACGCGGTTGCCGTTCTGCGTGCCATCAACGGAGGTGATGCGGGTTGTGCCAGTGTCTGACTTATTTGGCTTAATCATGACGCGAACCCACTTCCACGGGAGGGCTGGAGTAGCGGCATAGGCGTTGCCGGCAGAAGAAGGCACGGGCGTGACCCACCACGACCCCGTGGGTACGGCGCCCAACTCTTTGATGAGTTCATCATCCGGGTAGTTGGTTCCACCCGTGCTCCAGGGAGCGACCGTTTCTCCACCGGTTGGGTTTATGACATATAGAATCCCGTTGGTCGCCCCGGGAAGCGGGGTAGTTCCGACGGGAATTCCGGCGGTGAAAAAAGGGCTGGTGGCCAGGGTGGGAACGGCGCTCGGCCGCAACCGGTCGCGGACCTCCTCAATCCCGGCTCTGGCGGCAAAGAAAGCCGTTTGCTCGTCGCGAAAGTTCGCGCTGATATTGGTTTCCGAGTTGGATGCGACGATCATGCCCATTAATATGGCGCTGATCAGCAGCAACGTCAGCAGGGCTATGACCAGAGCGAAACCCCGTTCGGATGCTTTGGTTTTTTTCCTTTGCATTCCAATCATTTGCGTGCTCCTAGCAAGACGTTTGCTGGTTCGCGGTGGCCATCGAACAATTGTTCAAAGAGACTTCTCCCTCGAACGAAGTTTGAATCGCTTTCCCCGTCTTGATGTCTGTAATTACGGGGTTGCTGATTGTCAGACTGATCTTGATGGTTTTGATGGAGGCGAGGGTCTGGGCGCCTGCCAGGGTGCTGATGTCCAGGGGCAGGGATGCTGACGGGATCTGAGTTCCGTCAGCTTTAAAATACGTGAAGATGACCGGGTTCAGCGCGTCATTCACTTCGGTTCCCCAATTTGGCGGTTGGGCGTTCAATGGATCGCCGGCCACCTTGGGGACCTGGCTGCGCTGCACGCAGAGCGCGCAGTTTCCGTTGCCGTTGAGCGTATATCGGACGCTTTGGACATTGCCGTCCCCGTTCGTATCCGCCTCGAAACGGATCTCGGTGTTGTCTATTCTCACCAGCCCGATCGCCATCCGGTAGTCATTGGCATAGGCGTTGTTCCAGGCGTAGGTTGGCGGCGTAGTGAGCGCCGGACTCCATGAGGCGCTGGTGACATCCATCATCCGCACGTTCGGATAGCCGATCTCATTGATGTCGCGAAAGAACTGGTCGACAAAGTCGCGCGCTTCCTGCATGTTGTCCAGCTTGATGCGCTCGGCATAAGCGCGCTGCTGGGCCTGGTCCATCTGGGCAAAAATTCCCCCGACGACGACGCTGAGAATCCCCAGCACCAGCAACATTTCCAGCATTGAAAACCCGCGCTGCCGGCCGCTCCGCACTTTTTTCATCTTCATGTCAGCTCCCCTGCCCGGCCATCGAGCGAATCGTCACCGGGAAAGAAAAGAAGGTGACGCCTGTCGTACCCCCTTTTAGCCTCGCCGAAACGGTGATCAGCTTTACGTACGTGGAAGGATTCTGAATGTTCCACCGGACGTCGTACACGGATTGCGCGCCGCCGGTGCCGCACGCGGTATAGTTCATGCTGTAACCTGCCGGACCGGCTGCGGTGAAGTTCACGTCGCCTGACGCCAGCAACGGCGCGCCGCCCCCCGTGGTGCTGACGTTGAAAGCCGTAGGCGTACAGTCGCTAATTACCAGGGCCGCAGTACTGCCGGCAGGTACGCTCAATATTTTTTCCATCACCATCTGCGCGATGACCGTCGAATTGCTCTGTTGCCGGTTTCTGGTGTTCGTTCCAATCGCAATGGGTATCAGGCCCACCACTCCCGCTACGCCGATCATCAGCACCAGACAGGCAATCATCAGCTCGATTAGAGACGTCCCGTTTTGTTTCGACCATTTTTTCCGCATTTTTAGTTCCATGTCGTCCCATTCCACATTACGACTTTTGTCCTTCCACCCTTGGTCACAACCACTGCTGCCCACCCGGGCTTGCCAGCTGAGCGTGTGTCGGTAAGGTAATAGACGAAATAACTGGGCGCCGGAGAACTACATGTCGGCGGGGTGGAGTAATCACAGGGCAATCCTCTTGAGGTGAACGCGAGGATGTTGGCGTTGGTGAATGGGCCCCCTGTACTGCTGTCTCCCGTCAGAACGTAGGGCGTCGGTTGACCGCCGGTGCCGGTCGGCGGCGCGGCGGCCGGGACTACGCTTCTGCCGAATGCAATGACCGGTTCACTCATGGTCACGCCATTGACGGGAATGCTGACGTTCCAGATTCCATCGCCGTTGAGATCCACAAATGCGGATTGTGCACCGTTCAAGACAGCATACCGGATGGCGTAAACCGGAGGGACCTGCGGGTTATTCTTGGCGGCCAGGATTCTGGCCTGCTGCATCAGCCCGGCAAGATCGGCGGCGGTCCCGCGCAATTTCACGTTGGAAACCGTCAGCATGACGTTGGGCACAGTAAACCCGGCGATAACCAGCATCAAAAACATAACGAGCACAAGTTCAACCAGGCTGAATCCGGCTGTGCGGTCGTGCTGCCTACAAGACTGCTTGCAACTGTTTTTCATCATCGCTACTTGTGACCTCATCCTCGTTTCGTACTGCCCTACTTCCCATCTACCCTGCAGACGAACTCGCGGTGCACGTTCCCGTAGCCCGATGACTATTTCACAGGTTTGTGGTGTTTGTTCCTATAGGACGAAAGTCCTGTGGTGCCTGAACTGCCAAGACCTGTCCAGGCATCCAGTTGCGAGCGCAAATGCTGTCCGTTTGGCCAGTGACCCGGAATGGAACAGTCGCCAATCTCCAGCACTGTGGCTCTAAAACACTACGCGCCAAAAGCTTCGCCACCCGGGCTGACGCCCTCTGCCGTTTGTGGCAAACTAGATGTTTACGCGGCACGCTTTCGAGCAGGGTGAGCGGCCCTCATCTGGCAGCAAGGCCCGCCGTCGAGCACTCAGAAACACCCTCAGGAAAAATCCTGGCGGTAACGGATACGAATGGACCCAAAGTTCATACGCAATTTCTGCATCATCGCGCATATTGATCACGGCAAATCCACGCTTGCCGACCGGTTGCTGGAGATGACCGGGGCACTCTCGGAGCGCGAGATGCACGAGCAAGTGCTCGACTCGATGGATCTGGAGCGCGAGCGCGGCATCACCATCAAGGCCAAGAGCATCCGCCTGCATTACACTGCGAAGGACGGGAACAACTATCGCCTGAACCTGATTGATACTCCGGGCCATGTGGATTTTTCCTATGAAGTTTCGCGCGCGCTATCGGCTTGCGAAGGGGCGCTGCTGGTGGTGGACGCCAGCCAGGGCGTGGAAGCGCAGACCGTTGCCAACACTTTTCTCGCCGCTTCGCACAACCTCACCATTCTGCCGGTCATTAATAAGATCGACCTCCCTGCCGCCCAGCCCGATTTCGTGAAAGAGCAGATCGAAAATGTGCTGGCCATTCCAGCCGCTGATGCGCTGATGATCAGTGCGAAAAGCGGCATCGGAGTGGAAGAAGTTCTGGAAGCTATCGTGCGGCGGATTCCTCCGCCCAAGGGCAGCGCCGAAAATCCGTTCCAAGCGCTGGTGTTTGATTCCTGGTTCGACATCTATCGTGGTGCGGTGGTGCTGGTGCGCGTGATGGAAGGCCGCATCACCAAGCACATGAAGATCCGCCTGGTGGCCACCAACGAAGTGTACGAAGTGGAGCAACTGGGGACGCTGACACCGAAGCCCGTGGCTCTGGAAGAACTGGAAGCCGGTGACGTAGGCTTCATCGTCGCCAACATCAAACGTGTGGCCGACGCCCGCATGGGCGACACGGTCACGGAAGCTTCGCGGCCGGCGCCGGCTCTTCCCGGGTTCGAAGCCATCAAGCCGATGGTCTTCGCGGGAATTTTCCCGGTGCTCGCCGACGAATATGAGCCGCTGCGCGATGCGTTGGGCAAACTACAGCTAAACGACGCAGCGTTTTTTTACGAGCCGGAAAATTCCGTGGCCCTGGGCTTCGGCTTCCGTTGCGGTTTCCTGGGCCTCCTGCATCTGGAAATCGTGCAGGAGCGCCTGGAGCGCGAGTTTGGCCTGAACCTGATCACCACCGCGCCCAGCGTGCGTTACCGCATCACCCGCGTAACCGGCGAAGTGATCGAAGTGGACAGCCCGGCAAAATTTCCCAATCCCAGCGACATTGAAAAAATCGAAGAGCCCATCATCAAGGCGATGATCATCACCAATGAAGACTCTGTCGGAGGAATCCTGCAGCTCTGCCAGGACAAGCGCGGCACCCAAAAAAATTTCGAGTATCTCTCGCCCACGCGAGTGATGTTGACCTACGAATTGCCGCTGAATGAAATCGTGCTCGATTTCTACGACCGGCTGAAAAGCGTTTCCCGCGGCTACGCCTCGCTCGATTATCATCTCGCCGGTTACAGCGAATCGGATTTGATCAAGCTGGATATTCTCGTCGCTGGCGAGCCCGTTGACGCGCTGGCGCTGATCATTCATCGCGAATTTTCTATCGAACGCGGCCGCGACCTCGTAACCCGCCTGCGCAAATTGATTCCGCGCCAGATGTTCGAAGTCCCCATCCAGGCGGCCATCGGCAGCCGCGTCATCGCCCGCGAAACCGTTGCGGCCATCCGCAAAAATGTCCTCGCCAAGTGCTACGGTGGCGACATCTCCCGTAAACGCAAACTCCTTGAAAAACAAAAAGAAGGCAAGAAGCGCATGAAGCGCGTCGGCCAGGTGGACATCCCCCAGGAAGCCTTCCTAGCCGTCCTAAAAGTCGATGGCGGCGGAGAGGAGTAGACTAGACTCCGCAGGGATTAAAGGAGTCGGTCATGCATCGGACATTTGCCGGATCGCTCATTTGTTGCCTGATTATTTCTGCCTGCGCCATGTCCCTGAGTTGTTCCGCGACTTTTGCCGGCGCTCTCCCACAGCAAAGTCCTTCAGCTCTGTCCCCAAACCAGGAACAGGCGCAGCAAGTTCTAAGCCTTGGTGTCCAGGCGTTCAAGGAAGCGCAATTCGATCGAGCCGTCGAATTCTTTACCAAAGCAAATGAATTAGACCCTTCCCTGATCAAGCCTCAACTTTATCTGGCATCGGCCTACGCATCTCGGTACATTCCAGGCGCACCCAGCGAAGAAAACGCCCGCATGGGAAAACTGGCTACAGAAGCCTACAAGGAAGTCCTCCGGAGAGATCCACAGAACCTTCCGGCGGTTGACGGCCTCGCGTCCATTCTCTATCAACGGGCCGGACAACCATTTGACGCCGACATGTTTGCGGAATCGAGGTCTTATCGCCAGAAACATGTTGAATTAAAACCTCAGGATCCGCAGCCCTACTATTCCATCGGTGTGATCGACTGGACGTTGTCGTACCGCGGGAATACCAGGTTGCGGCAAGCATTCAATCAGTCAGTCGGTGGCGAAGGATTACTGAACACCGATCCTCTGCCCGAGGTTTTGCGAGTCGAGTACGTCCGCGAATTTGGCGGCATGATTGAAGAAGGCATTCAGGTTCTAACTCACGCGATTGAATTGAAACCCGAATATGACGACGCGATGATCTACCTCAACCTTCTATATCGAAGGAAGGCCGATACTGTTGAATCTGCAGCGGAGCGAGCGCGGCTGCTACAGGTGGCCGACGAGTTAATAAACAAGGTCAAGGAGATCAAAGTAAAGCGAATCGAAATACAGAACTGAGGATGGGCCCAGACGGCTTTCACGATTCCTCAGTTGATTCTCTTCGACGAACTTCTGTGATGAGTCGGCCACGGTGAAGTTCGAGCGTGACCGCGTCGCCGATCTGGACCTGATTGGCGTCGCGGAGGACGTTCCCGGCGGCGTCGGTTGCAATGGCATAGCCGCGTTCGAGCACTTTCAACGGGCTGCGCTCCTGCAACTGCAGCGTCAGGCGCTCCCACCGCTCGCGTTTTAGTCGCAGCAGGCGCTCTTCGCGCATGCCAAGTTCCTGTGTGAGGCTCTGGAGGCGCAACCTCAGAACCCCGATTTTCGCGCGAAAATCAAAAGACGCCACGCGGAGGCGTGCGTCGTTCAGACGCTTGCGCGAATCTTCCAGCCGCGCGCGCAATCCCAAAGCCAGCCGGGATGTAAATTCGTCCGCGCGCTGCCGCTGCTGCCGCAGCAGATCCTGCGGGCGGCGGAATCCACTGCGTGCGGCCAGCGCATGCACGCGTCGGGAAAGTTCGAGCAAGCGGTAGCGCAACGAGCCTTCAAGCCGCGCGCGAAGATCCATCACAAGTTTGTCGAATTCGCGCCGCGTCTGCACCACAAGTTCAGCTGCTGCCGAAGGCGTCGAAGCGCGCATGTCGGCAACAAAATCCGCAATGGTGAAATCGGTTTCGTGGCCCACACCAGAGATCACCGGAATCGCCGACGCGGCGATGGCACGCGCCACGCTCTCCTCATTGAACGACCACAAATCTTCCAGAGAACCGCCGCCGCGCACCAGCAAAATCACGTCCACGGGCAACTTCCTGTTGAAGTATTCAAGCGCCACCACAATTTCCGCCGCCGAGCCCTCGCCCTGCACTCGAACGGGATAAAGCGTCAGATGAACATTGTGGAAGCGGCGCTTGAGGATGCGCACCACGTCGCGTACCGCCGCGCCCGTCGGCGAAGTAATCAGTCCAATGCGATTCGGCAGCAGTGGCAGCGGCTTTTTCCGCCCCGCGTCAAAAAGCCCCTCGGCTTCCAGCCGCTTTTTCAGTTGTTCAAACGCAAGCTGCAGCGCCCCGCGTCCCGCCGGCTCAATGGCTTCCACATAAATCTGATACTCGCCCCGGGCCTCGTAAACGCTGACCGATCCGCGCACGGTCACCTTGAGCCCGTCCTCGGGCAGAAACTTCATCCCGCGCTGCTGCTGCTTGAAAAGCACGCAACGCACCTGCGCGCGCTCGTCCTTCAAAGTGAAATAATAATGACCGGAGGAAGCCGCGCGGCAGTTCGAAATTTCCCCCTGCACGGTAACATCCGTAAAATTCTTCGCCAGCAACTCGCGGATCCGCGCCGTCAGGTCGCTGACGGTGTAAATCCGCCGCTCCGGCTGCAAGTTAAATGTCAACTGTGTTTTTGATGCGTCCACAACCCTACTCTAGCAGGACTCGGAAGTTGCGCAACCGTTAGCGCCGGAGGCGCGAGATGAGCCACAGGAGCAGGCTCACCCCCACGCTGAGCAGGACACTCGTCGTCAGCGGAAAGTAGAACGTCGTGTGCTCGCCTTCCTGAACGATATCGCCGGGGAGGCGGCCCAGGCGGAACGGCACCTTCCCGCCAAAATAGAAAAAGGCGCCGACGAGCGCGAGGATCCCCGCGAGAAAGAGCAGCGTTTTGCCGAGTTCACGCAGTGGTTCCATGTCTGCGTCAGCGATATCAGATCAGTTCGAGGCCCGAGAAAAAATATCCAATCTCAAACGCGGCGGTATCCGGCGCGTCCGATCCGTGCGTGCAGTTGTTCCCGATACTGGTGCCAAGGTCGTGGCGAATCGTTCCCGGCGCTGCCTTTTTAGGGTCGGTGGCGCCCATCGTGTCGCGCCACTTGGCGATGGCGCCGTCAGCTTCCAGCACCATGGCAAAAATCTTTCCGGAGCTCATGAAATCGGTCAGCTCGCCAAAAAACGGCCGCTCCTTGTGCACGGCGTAAAACCCTCCGGCTTCCTCTTTCGTCAGTCGCATCGACTTGACCGCCACAATCTTGAATCCCGCCTTCTGAATCCGCGACAGGATTTCCCCCTGCAAGCCGCGGCCAACCGCGTCCGGCTTGATAATTGCAAATGTCCGTTCAATAGCCACAATTCTCTCCTCAACATTGAATTAACAGAATGTAGCGCTGGCGTTCATGCCAGCGCGTCTGATGCGAAGAACTATTTCAAACCCGCTGCCACAGTGGAGCCCAGGTCCGCGGGCGTTTCCACAGTTTGAATTCCCGCGGCATTCATGGCCGCATACTTATCCTTCGCAGTTCCCTGCCCGCCACTGATGATCGCGCCCGCGTGTCCCATCCGGCGTCCCGGAGGTGCTGTTTGCCCGGCGATGAAGCCAACCACTGGCTTCTTCACGTGCACCTTGATCCATGCCGCCGCGCGCTCCTCGGCATTCCCTCCGATTTCGCCAATCAGGATGATGGCGTGCGTATCGGGGTCGTCATTAAACATCTTGATGCTGTCCAGAAACGACGTCCCGATGATCGGGTCGCCACCGATCCCGATGCACGTGGACTGCCCGATGCCAAGCTGCGTCAGCTGGTGCACCGCTTCATAGGTAAGCGTTCCGCTGCGGCTCACCACCCCGACATGTCCCTGCTTGTGAATGCGCCCGGGCATGATTCCGATCTTGCACTTCCCCGGCGAAATGATGCCCGGGCAGTTCGGGCCGATCAGCCGCGTCTTTGAGTGGCTGAGCACCTCCGCCACGCGCACCATGTCCAGCGTCGGAATCCCCTCCGTAATGCAAACGACCAGCGGCAATTGCGAATCCACGGCTTCCAGAATCGCATCGGCCGAATACGGTGGCGGCACAAAAATCACGGAAGCGTCCGCGCCGGTAGCCTTTATTGCTTCGGCAACGGTGTTAAACACCGGCCGCTCCAGGTGCTTCGTCCCGCCCTTGCCCGGCGTCACGCCCCCCACAACGTTCGTCCCATACTCGATCATCTGTTGCGCGTGAAAAGTTCCCTCGCGCCCCGTAAATCCCTGCACCAGCAATCGTGTTTTTTCGTTCACCAGCACGCTCATCGCGCACCCCCCGCCAGCGCGACGACCTTTTGCGCTCCGTCCTTCATGCCGTCGGCAATTGTGAAATTCAGCCCGCTCTCCCGCAGAATCTGCTGCCCTCGCTCCACGTTGGTTCCTTCCATCCGCACCACCACCGGAATGCTGACGTGCAAATCTTTTGCCGCCGCCACCACGCCGGTGGCCAGCACATCGCAGCGCAAAATCCCCCCAAAAATATTGATGAACACCGCGCGCACTGCCGGATCGCTCAACAAAATCCGAAACGCGTTCTTCACCTGCTCGGCCGAAGCGCCGCCGCCCACATCCAGAAAATTCGCCGGCGAGCCGCCCGCGTACTTAATAATGTCCATCGTGGCCATGGCCAGGCCCGCGCCGTTCACCATGCACGCCACGCTGCCATCCAGCTTGATGTAATTCAGGCCGTATTTCGACGCCTCTACTTCGAGCGGATCTTCCTCATCCAGGTCCCGCAGTTCGCGCAAATCCTTGTGCCGGAACAATCCGTTGTCGTCGAAAGTCATCTTCGCGTCGAGCGCAACCAGCTTCCCGTCGCCCGTCACCACGCATGGATTAATCTCCAGCATCGAGGCGTCGGTATCAATGAACGCGCGATACAGCGCCTGCAGAAACGGTGTGGCCACAGTTGCCAGCTCGCCCGACAACCCCAGGCCGAAAGCAATCTTGCGCGCCTGATAGGGTTGCAGCCCAACCGCCGGATGAATCTGCTCGCGCAGGATCGCGCCGGGATTGTCCTTGGCCACTTCCTCGATTTCCATCCCACCCGCGGCGCTGGCCATGAACATGGGACGTCCCGTTTCGCGGTCCACCAGCAATCCCAGATACAGTTCGCGCTTGATGTCCAATCCTTCTTCAATCAACAGACGGCGCACCACGCGTCCGAGAGGGCCGGTTTGCGGCGTTACCAAAGTCATCCCCAGAATGTGCGAAGCGAGTTCCGCTGCTTCATCCGCCGAGCGGGCCAGTTTCACCCCTCCGGCCTTCCCGCGTCCCCCGGCGTGAATCTGCGCTTTCACGACCACCACGGGCGACTTCAGCCGCTGCGCCGCTTCCCGCGCCTCTTCCTTGGTGAACGCCACCTCCCCGCGCGGAGTGGTAACGCCGTAACGCGCAAGGATGGCCTTTGCCTGATATTCGTGGATCTTCATTTAAGGTTCTGCCTTTTTTGGGCGGCCCCGGCCCAACCGGAACCGACATCTTGTGCGACGATGGGACAGTCGACCGATGTTAGAATTTGAGGCTTCGCAAAACAGTTAAGTTTACTTGACTCACGCACCACGAGCAAGGCGACCGAATTCCTGGGCGAATGAGATGAACAGCGCATCCGACATCTTGATTGAAAAGGCCGAGGCGGGCCGCGCGCTTTCTCGCCTGGAGGCCGAAGCGTTCATGGAAGAGCTTCTCTCCGGGCGGATTGCCACGGCGGAGATTGTGCGCATGCTGCTGGCGCTCAACCTGCGCGCGGTGAGCGTTGACGAATTAACCGGATTCGCTAACGTCATGCGGAAGCACGCCGCCCCTGTCTTTTCGTCGGATGAGCCGCGCCCGACGGGACTCGTCGATACCTGTGGCACGGGCGGCGACGAAACGGGCACCTTTAACATTTCCACGGCCTCGGCGATTGTTGCGGCCGCCGCCGGCGCTCGCGTCGCCAAGCATGGCAACCGTTCGGTGAGTTCCCGCAGTGGCTCCGCGGATGTTCTTGAAGCCCTCGGCGTGCGCATTGATCTACCGCTTATGGTCGCCGGTCGCTCGGTGCGCGAAATTGGGATTGGCTTTCTGTTTGCTCCGGCGGCCCACGCCGCGGCGCGCCATGCCGCGCCCGCGCGCCAGCAAATCGGAAAGCGTACAATTTTTAATCTCCTGGGCCCACTGACTAATCCGGCCGGCGCCAGAGCGCAGGTGCTGGGCGTTTTCTCCACCGATGTGATCGATACCGTTGCTCGAACGCTCGCAGAACTCGGCACATCCCATGCCTTCGTAGTGCATGGCGCCGGCGGCCTGGATGAAATTTCCCTGTCCGGAGAAACCCAGATCGCCGAAGTCCACAACGGCAGCGTGCGCCGATTCACCGTTGCGCCCGAAGACTTCGGCGTTTCGCGGGCCCCACTTGAAGCCATCCGCGGCGGTACCCCGCAGGAAAACGCGAAACTCATTCATTCCCTGCTGGATGGCGAACCCGGCTCTCGACTGGACATCGTCATCGCAAACGCCGCCGCCGCACTGGTCGTGACGGGAATGGCGGAAGATTTTCGCAGCGCCGCCGCGTTGGCCCGCCGAGCGATAGCCTCAGGCGAAGCCCGCGAAAAGCTCGATCAACTCAAGAGATTTTCGCACCCGTACAGCGCTCCCCTGTAGCAACCGCCTTCCGAGGCGGGCGCAGTTTCCGCGTCGGGCGGCCCGACCGGTCGGGGATCCGCAGCTCTAGTGAATGCCATTCTTCGGATCGGCGGTCCCAATCCGGAGCCCGTAAAGCCTCACGGCTTCGCCGGACTCTCCACGCCACTGTGCGATTCAGTCAGATCGTGAATTCCCCACGCGGGCAGTCCCGCTCCTGCGCCAGAAACAATGAACCTTCGTTCCCCGGGGATCATCTTCCGATTCCAGGCGGATACGATACGTCTGGCCCTCCCCGTGAAAACGCGAAATTCCCTGCCATCGGAAAAATCCAAGCTCCCCGGGCGCGTAGTAATCTGAAGAACGTTTGACGCGAACATCATTATTTGTGCCTGCGCACTGTGAGCGGTCTCCGGCCGCAGAAATGCGCCCTCCACATGCACGACCAGCGGAGTGATTCGCGCCGACAAAAGGTTGTGCGAGTTTGTAGGGGCCCCGACCCACTAAGTCCTGCAAATGATTAAAGTGAAAGGAAATTCTTGAGCAACTGCTTGCCCGAATCCGTCAGTACGGACTCCGGGTGAAACTGCACGCCCATCAGCGGGTAGTCCCGGTGCCGCATCCCCATGATGATGTCGTCGTCGGTTTCCGCGGTGACTTGCAGCTGGGCAGGCAGCGATTTTCTCTCGACGATCAACGAGTGATAGCGCGTCGCGGTGAACGGATTTGGCAACCCGCGAAACACTCCGCTCCCGTCGTGGCGGATCTGACTGGTCTTCCCGTGAAACAACTTCGGCGCGCGGATAATCTTTCCGCCGAACGCCGCGCCGATCGCCTGGTGGCCCAGGCAAACGCCCAGAATTGGAATTTTCCCAGCCAGCTTTTGGACCATCTCCACGGAAATCCCGGCTTCTTGCGGCGTGCATGGCCCCGGCGAAATCACGATCCGCTCCGGTTTGCGCTGCGCAATCTGCTCCACGCTAATGCGGTCGTTGCGGTGCACTTCCACCTGGCAGCCAAGTTCGCCCAGATATTGCGCCAGGTTGTAGGTAAACGAATCGTAGTTGTCGAGCAGCAGAATCACGATTGGCCTTTCCCTCTACCGGCCGCGCCATGCGCCGCTTCCAGTGCCCGCAGTAGCGCCTTGGCTTTGTTCACCGATTCGTCAAACTCGCCCTCGGGCGTGGAGTCCGCAACGATTCCGCCGCCCGCCTGGATGTGCGCCACGCCATTTTTGACTACCATCGTGCGCAACGCAATACACGAATCCAGATTCCCCGCAAAGTCGAGGTATAGGATCCCTCCGGCGTAGATGCCGCGCCGCGTTTTTTCCAGTTCTTCGATGATTTCCATCGCCCGCACTTTGGGCGCGCCAGAAACGGTGCCCGCGGGAAAGCACGACATCAGCGCATCAAAACAATCCACATCCTCCCGCAACTTCCCGCGCAAACTGGAGACCAGGTGCATCACGTGCGAGTAGCGCTCCACGGTCATCAATTTTTCCGGCCGCACGGTTCCGTACTCGCACACGCGCCCCAGATCGTTCCGCCCCAGGTCCACCAGCATGATGTGTTCGGCGCGCTCTTTTTCGCTGGCCAGCATCTCCCGCTCCAATCGCTGGTCTTCCGCTTCGTCCTTCCCGCGCCACCTTGTTCCGGCAATCGGCCGGTAAAAAACGTCACGGCCCTGCACCTTCACCAGCATCTCCGGCGAACTTCCCACCACGTACACGTCATTCAATTGCAAATAAAAAAGATAAGGAGAAGGATTTAGCGCCCGCAGCTCGCGGTAAATCGAAAAGGGATCGGCTTTTGTTTTTGCGGAAAAGCGCTGGCTCAGCACCACCTGGAAAATATCGCCTTCGCGGATGTACTGCTTGGCCTTCTTCACGATCGCCAGATACTCGCTGCGCTTCACATTGGAGGCCACTTTGAGCGGCCGCGGTTTGCCCCGCGCCGGCTTGCGCGGTTTCTCGCCCGCCGCCGGCTCCTCCAGCATCTGCCGTGTGCGGCGAATCTCTTTCACCGCCGCATCGTATTTCGAGCGCAGGCTCTTCGGCCCTTCCGTGTAAGCATTGCGCACTACCCACAAGCGATGCTGCACGTGATCGAACGCCAGGATTCCGTGATAGAACATCAGCACCGCGTCGAACAATCCGATTTCGTCGCGCAATCGTTTGGGCAAGCGCTCGATCAGCCGCACCATGTCATAGCTGAAATACCCGATAGCGCCGGCGACCAGTGGCGGCAACCCCGGCAATCGCACCGGACGGAACCGTGCCATGTGTTCGCGCAAAAAGGTGATCGGATCCCGCTCTTCCCAAATAATGCGCTGGCGGCTTTCCAGAACGCATGCGCCGTTCGAATAGCGGAAAATTTCCTCGGGATTCGCGCCGGCAAACGTGTAGCGCGCGATTTTCTCTCCGCCCTCCACGCTTTCCAGCAGAAACGAATATCGCGCCCCCTGCGCCACCCTCAGGTACGCGCTCACCGGCGTCAGCAGGTCCGCCGAAAAAGTGTCGTACACGGGAATCAGGTTCCCGCGTTTTGCAAGCCGCTCAAATTCCTGGAACGAAGGCTGAATCATGGCCTCTTTTCAATCCGTTCATTTTGAAATTTTATTTGAAATAGACAGAACGACTGTCGCACATCCGGGGCGGATGGGTCACCAGCGCGTATTTTCTTCGTTTTTCAGCGCGCGCAGCACGGCGTTTCTCATGCGGGACTCCGGCGCCTTACTGCCCATCCAGTGTTCCCACTGCGCGACGCCCTGCGCCAGAAACATTTCGACGCCTGAAACGCAGGCGATGTTCCGCGAGGCGGCCAGCCGCAGAAGTTTGGTCCGGATGGGGCGATAAATAAGGTCCATGACTAGAGAACAGTTTAACTCGCCGGCGGCCAGCGGTGAAGCCTTTTCCTGCGGAAACATTCCGATGGGTGTGGCGTTCAGAAGCGCCTGGAACTCTAAGCTGCGCAGCGCCGAACGGTTAATCGCTTCCCCGCCAACGGCTTTCGCCAGCTTGCGCCCCGCCTCTGGGCGTCGCGCACAAACAAAAACTTGCGCGCCGGCCTGGTCCAGCGCGAACGCCGCCGCGCGCGCGGAACCGCCCGCGCCATAAATCACCACGCGGGCGCCGCGAAGTTTTATTTTTTTTTCCAGGGCCCGCAAGATTCCTACGTAGTCCGTGTTGCTGCCGTAAAGCGATCCGTCCTTGCGGACCGTGACCGTATTCACGGCTCCAATTTTCTCCGCCAGCGGTTCGACGGCGTGGAGATCCCCAAATATCGCCTCCTTGTGTGGCAAGGTCACGCTGAAGCCCCGTACCCCAAAATCGGGCAGCGATTTCAAGAAGGCCTTCAGGTTTTCCACCAGGAACGGCAAATAGACCGCGTCTTTCTGGGCTGCGATGTAACCGGTGTTGTGCAGCAGCGGAGACAACGAGTGGCCCACCGGATTTCCAATCACGCCATACACCCGCGTCGCTCGCGTCAATTCATGGGCGCGGTAAAGCGCTTTCAAATCGCGCAGGGGAATCTGCCCCGGCGCCGTGGCCGCCGCCACCGGAGCATACGCAAGCGCGCTTCCCTCGCGCAAAGCCAGTACCCGCGCCGGCAATCCAATTTCTCCCATCGCGACGGCAACGACATCGCGCGACTCGCGAGCCAGCCGCAAGAGGCGCGCGCAGTCCGCCAGGCTCCGCGCCATCGCCGCCACCTTGATCGCGTTGGCGCCGCCTGCATCCGGCAGGGTCAGCTTCTTGGGAAATATGGGCGTCTTCCGGAAATCGTGCATCGAAAGCAAAACTTTTCCCGGCACCGCATAGCCGCGTACGCTCTTCCCCGGCAACTCGCGAAGCGTTTCCACCTCCAGGTCGCACCAGGCGCAACCCGCATCTTTCGCCCGCATCAGCCAGTAAAGTTCCTCGCCCGCGTCCCCGGCAAATTCCCCGCCGCCCACTCGCCGCCGGCAGGTGGCAATCAACTGCGCCCGTCGGGGGCCATGCACCTTCAGCCATTTCAGGAAAGCACGGCGCTCGGCGTCGTTCTTCAGCCAATCCAGGCGAATTTCCGCGGTCGGTGTTTCGCGCAAGGCCAGTGCCAGCAATCGCCGCAATCCGCGGGCAGTAGGGGCGGCCAGCACCCCGCAAAGCCGATCGATCCCTTTGCCAAACGCTCCGGGCACGAAAAATCACCTCCAATCCATTGAAAATACGGTATCTAGGCCACCTTTGCAAATATGGAAAGTGCTCCCACCCATTTTGTTGACGCGACCCGGTGCCCTTGTTAGTTTCAAAGGTGCAAGTCCCCGCACGGCCCTTAACCGGCGTGAAATGAAGGAGTGCTGAACATGCGCGCAATCGCGACTGCAATGTCTTTCGCTACCCTGATGCTGGCCCTTGGCGCTTCGGCCCAGGACACTGCTCAGGTGCAGGTAGTCAACGCGAACCGTCCCCTCCACGAAGCCACTTCGCCGGATTACACGGCGACATATTGCTCGGGTTTCATCACCGATGAAAAGGTCCCTTCCGAAATTCGGCTGATGTCCGGCGAAGAATCCGCGAGCAAGATCGTTTTTACCAGCGGCGACTACGTCTACATTAACCGGGGTGCCGCGCAGGGCGTTCGCGTGGGCGACCGCTTTTCCATCGTCCGTCCGGATAAGGATCCCAATGAGGTACCGTGGTTCAAGTGGCAGCTGAAGCTTCTGAAAGCCATGGGCACTCAATACGTGGATGCCGGCCAGGTACAGATCACCACGGTTCATCCGAACGTCTCTATCGGTATGATCAAGTTTTCCTGCGACTACATGCAGCGCGGCGACATTGCTCTGCCGATGGCCGAGCGCCCGTCGCCTCCCTATAAACCGGCCGAGAAATTTGACAAGTTCGCGCCCGTCAGCGGCAAGTCCGTCGGCATGCTGGTGGCCGGGCTGGGATTCACGGAAGCCTACGGAAAAAACTCCACCGTTTATGTGAACCTCGGAACCAACCAGGGCGTAAAAGTCGGCGATTACCTCCGGGTATTCCGCTACGAGGGTTCGACCGCAGAAACCTCGCAGAATTTCCCGGACTATCAATACAGCATGTATGGGTTCGGCAGCACGCCCGTAAAATATAAGTGGAACGACATGCCGCGCAACGTTATTGGCGAAGGCATCGTGATGAACGTCACCCACAATGCGTGCGCCATTTTCGTCACCTACAGCAAGATAGACCTTTACGCCGGCGATTACGTCGAAATCGAATAGCCCTTTTCAATTTCTCCCGCAAAGCCCGCGCTTCCCTACTGGCGCGGGCTTTGCTTTTCCGCCAGCGGGCTTTGCGTCTCCGCTAGGATTTCGCATTGAAATCCGTACAACTTCGTTTCCGGCTCTTTCCAGGCCTCGCGGGGCAGCCCTGCTTTCGCGCAGGTCTCACCCAGAAACTGCTCGCGGCTCAAACGGTGCTCGACGGCCACCTGGGGCAGCAGCAATCCCCGTCGCGGCCCGCGCTCCACCAGCAAACCGTGATTCCCGATTTCCACTTCCTCCGCGCAGATGGGTCGCGGAGGGGTGAGCAGCGATACCTCAATTTCCAGCGCGCCCATTTCCTCCAGGCGCATCCGGGAAAAACGCGGGTCGTGTAGTGCCGCGTCGGCGGCGCATCTCGCCAGGTTCTCCCCAAGACCCGCGCTCCCTTCCATAACTCCGATGCACCCGCGCAATCGCTTGGCGACGTGCAGCGTCACAAACAGGCCGCGGCGTTCCGCAAAAATGCCGGTGGTTGGATAGGAGGAAAGCGACCGGTCGTACAACACCGCATGGAGGACGCCCTGGTGTGCGAGCTCCAGAATCGCTTTTCGATCTTCTTCAGAGAGGGACGGCATCCTGCTGCTTCTTCTGCGATTCCAGCATGCCCAGCTTGCGGCGCTGCTTAATGCGGTCGTCCAGTTGGCCCCAGAAGCGGTGGAAGTACTGCGCTGCGGAAACAAGCGCGCTGATAACCACCAGCCACAGCAGGACCGTCGACAGAGGTCTGATCGATGGATGGCGTGCCCCGACAATCAAAACCGCCACAGCGCAAACCTGCAGTACCATTTTCGTTTTTCCCAGCGCAGACGCGGCAATGGTAAATCCCTCCGCCGACGCAATGTTTCGCAAACCCAAAATCGTGAACTCCCGGCCGATGATGATCACCACCATCCAGGGCGCTACCAGGGAGTGACCGCTCGAATCCTGCATGCCAACCAGGGATATGAACGCCGCCGAAATCAGCAGTTTGTCGGCGATCGGGTCCAGCAGAATCCCGAGCGTGGTCACCTGCCGGTTTCGCCGCGCGAAATATCCGTCCGCCCAGTCCGTGGCTGCCGCGGCCAGCAGAATCAGCACGCCCCAGACCTCAAAATGCATGGGAAAGCCCCACAGTACGACGTTGGGGCTCCTCGTCAGCAGCACCACGATCAGCACTGGAACGAAGAAGATCCGCAGGACGGTAAGGAAATTCGGCAGGTTCATAGTCGCGCGCGCCCGATGACCAGCTTCAACACCTTTGGGGCCACATCGGCCACTATAGACTCCGCTCTGGAATGCGTCAACGTAGTGCGAATTCACGTGTTTCCGCCTGTGGGCAGTACTTAGAAATAACTAGCGCCGTTTAACTGTCCACTCTTGCATAGATACTCTTTCGTAACACCGCTGCTGCAAACCTGTGCAAAAGCGCTTTTCCCGGATCGCCAAAGCCCTGAGAACCTGGTGCCAGCAAAGCAGCCCAATTCTCCTGCAAGCTGCCTGTTTTCATTGTTTTATGGGTAGACTAAGAACGGGCACCGGGAGCCGGGGTGAATTCTTTACCGGTGCTGCAAGATGAGGCAACGCAAGTTTCCACAATCTTTTCCACAAGGCGGGGCGCTCCTTCGCTCGCACCCGCAAGCCGGGAAAAGTGTCATATTCCTTTAACATTTGATCGAAATGGTGGAGTTACTCAACAGTGACTGAACTTCTGTCGCGACGGGTTTCAGATGGCGTGCGGCCCGCGCAGGACGCGTACCGGGAGCAGGAACAGCGCCCTCAGAAACACCAGGACTCCATGCACCGCAATGCCCACGATCCGGAAGGGCAGCAGAATCAGCCACACAAATGGATAGGCAATCAGCGCCAGCAATGCAACCGGCCAGCAAAACACCAGCAGCAGGCACCACAGGAAGAAAGCAGCCATCGTCAGTTGACCTCTCTCACACCATGATACGCAGACCCCGCCCCGGAAGTTCCCGCCGCCGCGTAGCTGCTCAATTTTAGCCGCTTGGCGATGCTTTGCGGCACCTCGGCTTCCAGGTCCATATGCGAGTCGCTCACCTCGGAATGCAGTACCCGGCCCAGCGCGTGGATCAGCGCCAACGACCTGCCCTCACTGAGCGGCATGTGCAGCAGAAGTTTCACGATCGGATCCAGGGGGAGAGCGGCATCAATCCGCCGCAGCAAATCCTCCAGGCCTTCACCGGTAAGCCCAGAAACCAACACAGGCGGTTCTTCGCCGCCGCCATTTCGCCGGCAAGCCGCTTCCAGGTTGTGGCGGCCTTCCGCGTCCAATTGGTCCACCTTGTTGTACACCCGAAGCCGCGGTGTCTCCTTCACGCCCAAGTCATCCAGAATTTTTTCGACTTCCTCCTCAAGCTCATCATGGTGCGGATTGGAAATGTCGCTCACTTGCAATAGCAGCGCCGCTTCCTGCACTTCCTCCAGCGTGGCGCGGAACGCCTTGATCAACCCCTTCGGCAATTGGCGGATGAATCCCACCGTGTCCGAGACCAAAACCCGCCGGTTCGACGGCAAGCGAATCGCGCGGATCGTCGGGTCCAGCGTAGCGAACATGCGCGAGGACACCAGCACTTCCGCCTGGCTGAGCGCATTAAACAGCGTGGACTTTCCGGCATTCGTATAACCGACGAGAGCCACCGTCCCCAGCGGCACCGCATTCCGCGCTTCACGCCGCAGTGCGCGCTGCTTGCGCACCTCGTCAATACTCACTTCGATCTTGTGCACCCGGTCGCGGATACGCCGCCGGTCCGTTTCCAGTTTCTTTTCACCGGGGCCGCGTACGCCGATGCGCCCGCCTCCGCCGCCCGCTCCGCCGGCGCCGCCCGCTCCTTTGCCACCCTGGCGAGACATCTGCGCCCCGCGCCCGGTCAACCGCGGCAGCAGGTAATTCAGCTGCGCAAGCTCCACCTGCAACTGGCCTTCGCGACTGCGCGCGTGTTTCGCAAAAATATCCAGGATCAGCTGCGTGCGGTCGATCACACGCCGCTCGGTGAGCTCCTCGATGTTCCGCTGCTGCACAGGGGAAAGATCGCTGTCGAAAATAATCAGCGGCGCATCGGAAGCGCTCGCGGCGGCACGAATCTCTTCCAGTTTCCCGCGCCCAACCAGCGTCGCCGGATCCGCCGAGTCCCGCACCTGAAAAAGTGTCCCGGCCACTTCGCCGCCGGCGCTTTCAGCAAGCTCCACAAGCTCGGCCAGCGATTCCCGGCCCTGCTCTCCCGCAGGCATTCCAGGAAAACGCGGCGTGCGCTTCCAGCCGACGCCCACGAGCAATACACGTTCCGCCGAAGAAATCTTATGCTGTGTTTTCATGAGTGGTCTTGCGTCATCGCATTCGCGCCGAAGGCCCGTCGAGCGGGGAGGGCCCGCGCCATCGACTCAATTATACGTCCATTCCGCCGTCCCGATGTAAGAGACTGCCAACGGCCGGTGAAACACTTTTCTGACTTCCCGCAATCACAACCGCGGTCCGAGCCCCATTCTTCCAGCCGCCGCAGGAGCCCTTGGCTATCGGCCCCTACGGACGAGTCCACGAAGTTGGTGATGATCTATTGCTTGTCGAACGGGAGTATCACTCGCTCTGGACTGTGCGCTTACAGGAGCCCTTCGCGAAACTCGGACAGGATTAGCCGGCGTCATTCCCGCTAAACACCCAAACCCCGCTTCACCCGCGTGTGCCCGAAACCTGCATCTTGAAGACTTCTCGGCCAATGCGGCACGCTCGCAGGACAGGCCAATGTGGAGCTAACAGTCGAATTTATAGCCTGCACAATTCAGGTTGCGGACGAAGTGGAAGCGAATGTCAGGGAACGCGAGGTCGGGCGATGAGCATCGGACAAGCCACGGTAAATTTGCCGACGTTGGACGAAGTGCGAGCGGCGGCGGCGCTGGTCTATCGCCTGATGCTGCCCACTCCGCAGTATCGCTGGCCGCTGCTTTGCGAGCGCCTCGGCGCCGAAGTCTGGTTGAAGCACGAAAACCACACCCCGATCGGCGCATTCAAGGCCCGCACCGCCATCGTCTACACCGAAGAACTGCTGAAGCGCGAGCCCGCCACGCACGGCCTGATCGCGGCGACGCGTGGAAACCACGGCCAGTCGGTGGCTCTCGCGGCACAACGGAAGAAACTGGAATGCGTGATCGTCGTACCGCATGGAAACAGCGTTGCGAAAAACGCCTCGATCCGCGCGCAAGGCGCAAAGCTCATCGAACACGGAGAAGATTTCCAGTCCGCCCTTGAGCACGCCAAGAAACTCGCCGCCGAGATGGGCTATCACCTGGTGCCGCCTTATCACCGGGATATCGTGCTGGGCGTAGCGACATATTGGCTGGAACTCTTCGCTGCGGTGCAGGAAATTGATGTGGCCTACGTCCCTATCGGTATGGGATCGGGAATCTGCTCGGCCGCAGCCATGCGGAATGCGCTGGGACTGAAAACTAAACTGGTGGGCGTAGTCTCCGATCAAGCACCCACTTATGCCCTGTCCATACTGCAGCGAAAAATCGTCGAGGCGCCGGCACAAACAAAGCTCGCCGACGGCCTCGCCTGCCGCAGAGGGAACAATGACGCGCTTGAAGTCATGCTCGAAAATGTGGACCACATCGTCCGCGTGACCGACGCGGAAGTCGCCGCCTCTATGCGCGCGATGTTTACCGACACTCACAATGTCGTCGAGGGGGCCGGCGCGGCCGGATTGGCCGCCGCGACAAAAGAATCCGCCGCGATAAGAGGCCAGCGCGTAGCCCTCATCGCCACCGGTGGCAACGTGGATCGAGACGTCTTCGCTCGAGTACTAAGCGAAAACTCCAAGCCCGCCTGAATTCAGGATTTTAGTTTCTCTGCGGTGAGAATGTTTACTTCTTCGAATCCAGGCAGGGCAGCGCGGCGATTTTCGCTTCTGGGGTGTCGTAGTTCGCGGCGCCGTTTTCGTTCTGCATCGATAGGAACACCCAGTCGCTCTGTTCCTCTGCCGTCCGACTGAAGGAAATCACCAGCTTTTCGCTGCCCCTGGGTTGGTAACGCACTGTCCGCATCATGATCGGATACACTTCCCTGGTCTCGTCCTGGGCCGCCGGGCCGCATCGGGCGAACAGTCTGTCCGGCGTCAAAGTCGCCATGGCATGCAGCTGCCTGCGCTCCCGCGCGTTCTTGGCCCACTCGGCCACGCGCTCCGTCGCTTCGACCAGCGCCACCACCCCGATAATGATTCCCGCCGCCAACAGCCACGCGCGCTTTGTCCGCTTCAGAAAAGCAGCAATCTCCGCCAATGACATAGGCAACCTGCTTTTCGCAGACGCCAGCAAGCCCGCAATTCCCGGCGTTTGTGCCGGTTGTTTCGACGCTGCAGAATTTTCCGCGGGCAAAGCCTGCGCCGTCACCTCCGCCGGAGCCGAGACGGGAGCGACCGGCGCCCGCTCACCGGAATATGCATTTTCCTTTGGTTTCATCTCGTCCATAATTTTCACACCTTTCGGCTAACCCACGTTCCCCGCGCGCTGCTTTTCTCTTGGTGGGCCCGCCGTCCGCCAGCAGGGCGTCAGTGGCCAGCCGGAGCCTGCAGCCAATCCATCACCCTGCGCCGGTAAGACACCCGCGACCCGCCCATCGGCTCCCGCAGCCAGTGGAGCGTCCGTTGCCACCCAGCCACGAACAAGTTCGGGCCACGCTCAGCAACCTCCGGCGTGCTACCCGGCGCGGTTGGCGCGGGCGAAAGCCAATACGGGCTCGCTTCCGCGACACTCCTGGCGTTTGAACTCGTGGATTGCCGCTCGCCCGGCGCGGCCGTGATCAAGAGCTTCAGCAATGCGCCAATCTGCTCCTGAAACGCCCTCATTGTTCTAAGGAAATTGCGCGCAAACCAGACCGCTGCGACAAGGAACCCAATTTGGGCCATCAGGCTTCCCAGCGCATACCAATCCTTGATTAGCAAAGGGCTGAAATCGTTCATGGTTCCACCTTTGGCAGGGTACGGTGAAAGTTACCCCTACGCACAAACGGTGAAAACTGGCACGAAGTACAAGAAACGGGCAGGTGTGTCCCCCTGCCCTCAAGCCCCCTCAGACTCAGGATCCGGGGTTGCGGTCAGGTGACGATTGTAGTTCCATATGAAAACTATGGCATAACGTCGCAGTTCAAATCGTTCGCTTTGTCAATAATGATTTCCCCGGTTGGGTGGAGTGCGAACTGGTGGATACAGCTGGCCGTCGCCATATCTTAAAAGACAAAGTCCCGATATTCACAGTTGAGGATTTAGACGCTAACAGTAAATACCCGACACAGGGACTTGCTGCATGTGAAGTCCTAGAGCGATACCAAAATGAAAAAGGACAGGAACTTGTGCGCGTGAGTACAGTCAAGCCCTACAACATCGAATCCACAGAAGGCTTGTTCGAGTTCACAGTTTCCGCCAGTCTGGTCACCCCGACTCCGGATTAGCGCGGCGATCGGAACGGATTACCTACAATTGGCCGCGCACCAAACCTAGGGCTTGCTGCCGGATTCTGGCGCCCTGCCCGAACCCGAAGAGCCATTGAATTTGCGTGTCGCGGCGAAACCAGGTTAGCTGCCGTTTGGCGTAGCGGCGCGTCGCTTGTTGAATCGAGGCTTTGGCTTCATCGAGTTTCATCTCACCGTTGAGCACCGCGCTCAATTCTCGGTAGCCGATGAAATCGAACGGCTTCGCGTCCGCCGGCAGGCCGCTGGCGAGAAGCCCGCGCACTTCTTCCATCCATCCGGCGGCGAGCATCGCATCGGTTCGCGCATGGATCCGCTGATAGAGAGCTTCGCGCTCCGGCGATAGTCCTATTTTTATGGGACGCCAGCCGCGCAGCGGATTTCTTCCGGCTCGATGCACCTCGGAAAGCGGCTTCTTCGCCAGTAGACAGACTTCGACGGCGCGGATCAGTTTCTGCTCGTCGCCCGGCGCAATCTTTTCCGCCGAAACCGGATCCATCCGCTTCAGGATGCGGTGCAGATGCCCCGGCGGATGTGCCGCAACGCTGGCCCGCAGCCGTTTGCGCAACTCTTCCGAGCGCGTCGGCGCATTGGCGAGACCTTCTAGCAACGCCCGCAGGTAAAGGCCCGTCCCAACGGTGAAAATCGGCAGCCGCTTCCGCGCGCGAAGATCTTCGAGCACAGTGATGGCCCGCTCGCGATACCCCCCAGCGGTGGACTCCTCCCGCGGGTCCAGCACGTCAATCAGATGATGCGCCACGCCCTCGCGCTCTTCGGCCGCGGGCTTCGCTGTTCCGGCATCAAACCCGCGATAAAGCTGCGTGGAATCACAGGCCACCACTTCGCCGCCAAGCTGCTCTGCGAGCCAGACTGCAAGCGCTGATTTTCCCGAAGCGGTTGGCCCAACGATGGCAATGAGTGGAGAATCGGCGTTTGCGTTCATTTAGGGAAGAGCAGCGGACACGCGCGGAGAATCTGCCCCGCCAGCGCAATCAGCGCCAGCAGCACACCGCCGATCACTTGGTGCCGCGAAAGTTTCATTTGGATCTAGTGTGGCACAGCCACTCCCGGCTGTGCATGGCTACTGGGTCGGTGGCTGAATGTTGTAATAGTACGTGTACCGCACTTCGATGAACGGCCCCTTGAACTGCGCCGGCAGCGGGGGGAAGGGATTCGACGCGCGGATCGAGGAAACAGCCGCGCGGTCCAACGGCTCCTTGCCCGACCCATACACCATGACCGGTTCAGGGTCCGGAACGCTGCCGTCCCGCATAATCTTGACGTGCAGCGAAACCACGCCCTGCTCGCCGAGACTCACCGACGGCGGCATCACCGCTTCCCAATTCCCTTTCACGATATAGTAGATTCGCCGGAAATAATCGTTGAAATCGACGCCTTCGGTGTCCGTCAGCATTTCGATCCCGGCGCCGTGACTTCCCTTTCCTCCGTGGCCACCGCCGCCAGCAGGTCCTTGGCCTCCACCTCGAACCGCCACCGGGGCGTTCGGCTTCGTCCCGCGCGCAGCATCGCGAATCAAATCGCCAGCCGAACCGCTCTTCGGCAAAATCAATCCTTTTTCCGGCACCGGCATGTCCGGGGTTTCCAGCTTGGTCGGCGTCTTCGGAAGATCGCCTCTCGATGGAGACGGAGTGGGCGGCGGCGGCACCACGGCATTGGTCTGCGGCGTAGGAGCGCTCGGCAAATCCCTCCTCGGCGGCTCCGGCGCCGGCTGCGGCACCGGTGGAGGCTCAACGTACGGCGCAACCTTCTTGATCACTCGCGGATCCACTCGCACGGACTCGTGTGGCGCGGGAGCCGGCGAAGGCTTCAGCGATTCCAACGCGCCAGGAGGCAGCAGCACGGTCATCTGCCGGCGGGCGATATCCTCCTCTTCATTGGTGCGCACGTGCGGCGAGAAAAGTTTTGGTGAAAAAATCAGCAGCAGCAAAAGCACAATGTGAAAGACCACCGACGCAACCGTGGTGACGCGGTCTTCCGTCGTCGCCTTGCCCCGCCACTCCGGAGGCAAAAAAGCCGCTTCGCCTGACTGGAAGAGATCCGGCTCCACCAGGTCTTCCGAAATCGGCGGCAGGGGCGAAAACTCCTGCGGCGCGGCCGCGCCAACGGGGATGCTGATCCGCTCGTCCATCTCCGTCGGTTGCGGCGGCAGATGGGATACCTCTTCCCGCTGCACCGCTTCCACGTTCACATCGCGCGGCACCACCACGCGTGTGGCGATGGAATCGAGCGGCAAATTGGTGGGAATGGTGGAGTGCCCGTCAAGGGGCACCAGCGGCATCCCCGAAGGTACCAGCGTGCGTTCATCAAGCGTCGTGGGGCGCCGGCGCGTCGTCGGAACATCTTCGGCGGGCAAACGCGCACCGACAGGGACTAGGGTCCTGGGAATCATTGGCTCGCTTTATCCGGGTAGCTCTTGGCTGCTGGCCCTTTGGTTACTGGCCCCTTGGCATCTGGTTGGACGCGCTCATCATGCTCTCGGATGCTTTGCATGACCCAGCCTGCCAATTCCAGCGCCGCCCGCCCGGCTACCCCGTCTGTCTTCGGGGCGACCCGGGTGCAAACCGCCGCGGCGAAGGCTTCCAGCTCCGCGCGCAAGGGTTCCACGGCCGGAGCCGCCAGCTTCTCAAATCCAAATTCGGGCTGCGGCCCGGGGTTTTTCACCCCGACACGAAGCGCGTCGCGCCGCGCATAGTCGAGCGAAATATATTCGTGGTGCTGAAAAAATCGCATCTTGCGCACACGCTCCGTGGAAACCCGGCTGGCGGTGACATTCGCCACCGCGCCGCCCGCAAATTCGAGCCGTGCGTGGGCAATGTCCACCTTGTCTGTCAGCACCGGGATGCCCACCGCTTTCACTTCCGTCACCGGCTCTTTCACCAGCGCCAGCAGAATGTCCAGATCGTGAATCATCAGGTCGTAAATCACTTCCACGTCCAAGCTGCGCGGCGTGAAAACGCCCAGCCTGTGGACTTCAAAAAAAAGCGGCCGGTTCAGGATCGGCTCGACGGCAATTACCGCCGGGTTGAACCGCTCCACGTGCCCCACCTGCAGGACGCGTTGGTGACGGCGTGCCGCTTCAAGCAGCGAATCCGCTTCCGTCAGCGAAGCCGCCATCGGCTTCTCCACCAGAACGTCAATCCCCATCGCCATCAGCCGGCAACCGACTTCGGCATGCGACACCGTAGGCACGGCGACACTGGCCGCGTCCACTGCGCCCTGCAACTCCCGAACACCTTTGAACGCCCGAATCCCGAACTCTTGCGCGATCGCATCGGCGCGGTGCGCGTTCTGATCCACCACGCCCACTAGCTCCACGTTATCCATTTCGCGGTATACGCGCGCGTGATTGCGCCCGAATTCGCCAGCGCCCACAACGCATACACGAATCTTGTCGTGCCCCCCGGCCACACCTCCGCGCTCGCTCATTCCTTGTTCATTCCCCGAATATCCCCGGCGGGTTCCGCAGACGGAAAGGCCTGAATGGAGATTCCGGATTCGTCGGCCATGGCAATCAGTTTTTCCCTGTCAAAGAGGAGCGTGCGGTTTGCGTCTATGGCCAGCGCCGTCGCCCCGGCCATCTTCATGGATTCGACGGTGGGCAAACCGACCACGGGTACATCGAAACGCATGTCCTGCCTGGGTTTACCGACCTTTACGACCACCAAGGGCCGGCCATTGGCGAAGCGTGCGGCGCGCGCAATCGTTTCGTCGGTGCCCTCCATCGCTTCGACGGCCACGCAGGCGCAGTCGGCCACGACCACAGTCTGACCGATGTCTTTCGCCGCAATGTGGCGGGCAATTCCCAAACCATATACGATGTTGGCTGTTTCTTTTTCGTTGGGAGCCCGCCGCGTCAGCACGCCCGCTTCCGGCAGCAGCGGCTTCAGAAACATCGTCGAATCCACCAGTTGAATGCCTTCCTCCTCAAGAACCTTGGCCACCGCGCCGATCAGCGAATCCGTGTTTTTTCTCGGCAAGGAAAACAGCAGCTTGGCCAGCTTCCAGTCCGGGCGAATCGAACTGAATATCTTGTTGTGCTTCACCTGCCCGGCCATCACTGCGCGCTTCACGCCTTCGCTTTGCATCAATTCGATTGCCTTGCTGAGTTCCCCGAGGCTCACCCAGTGCAGCCGTTTCGCGATTTTCTCCAGCTCCGGCGAAGCTTCTTCTTTCAGCGCGATCACCGCCATTTCGATGCCCTGGCTGCGCGCGCCCTCCAGGACCAGGAACGGAAATCGGCCGTTCCCTGCAATCAGGCCCCAGCCGGTGGTGCTTGGCATTGTCTCTGGCATGAAATTCCGGTCAGCTTTACTTCACGATGCCGCGTTCGGCCTTTTCCACGAACTCCACCAACTCCTTCACCTCGGCAGAATCCGCCATGCTTTTTCGAATCTCATCGAGCGCCTGTGAAGTGTTTTTCTTCGAGCGTGTCAGGACACGAAACGCTTTCTGCAGCGCCTTGATGCGCTCCCCGGAAAATCCCTTGCGCTCCAGACCGATGGTGTTCGGCCCAAAGCACCGGGTTTTCCGCTCCGTGACGATCAGCGAAAACGGCGGCACATCCTGGGTAATCACCGTGGCCGCGCCGATATACGCGTAGCGCCCCAGCCGGCAAAACTGGTGCACCGGGGAAAACGCGCCCAGGGTGACGAAATCCTCGACAGTCACGTGTCCCGCAAGCGTCGCGCCATTTACAAACAGCGTGTGGCTGCTGATCTGGCAGTCATGGCCGACGTGCGAGTACGCGAGAAAAAAATTTTCGTCGCCGATCCGCGTGACCCCGCCGCCCTTCACGGTCCCCCGGCTGACGGTCACATGCTCGCGAAAAATGTTCGCGTCCCCCACCTGCAGCTCGACGCGCTCGCCACGGAAAGTGTAGTCCTGCGGATCGCCGCCAATCACGCAAAAGGGGTGAAACACATTGTTGGCGCCGAATTTCGAAGGGCCGCGTACCACGGCGTGCTCGTGCAGCACGCATCCGTCGCCCAGCTCAACTTCCGCGCCGACCACCGCATAGGCGCCAATCTGCACGCCCGTGCCCAGCTTCGCTTCCTGTGAAACGATCGCCGACGGATGAATATTTGTGCCAATGCCCATTTACGCGCTTGCGGGCTCTTCCCGGTCGGCCATCACGCAGAGCATCTTCGCTTCCGTCGCCAGGCTTCCGTCAACGAACGCCTTCGCTTCGATCTTGCACAGGTCGCCCTTCCACGTGACGATGTTCACCTCGATGCGCAACTGGTCTCCGGGCACCACCGGCCGCCGGAATTTCACGTCGCTCATCGAAGCCAGGTACAGCAGTTTTTTCTCGCGGTCCGGAATTTCCTGCAGCAGCAGCAATCCTCCGGCCTGGGCCATGGATTCCAGAATCAGCACGCCCGGCATCACCGGCTTGCCCGGAAAATGCCCCTGAAAAAATCCTTCATTGATCGTGACGCTCTTGATCGCCACGATGCGCTTGAAGCGCTCCATCTCGACGACTTTATCGATCAACAGAAACGGATACCGGTGCGGCAAGAATTTCTGGATCTCGTTGATGTCGAGTTGCGTTCCCACTTGTGTGTCGCTCATAGCCAAAGAATAGGCTCCCTCCCGTTCCTTCGCAAACCTCTTATTATAGGGGTTTTCGCCCTTCCGGACAGCTTAACATTTTGCCGGCCACGGGCCTCGGCCGGCAGCGCCCAGCTCATCCGGCCTCGCCGGGCGTGCTACCATGCCTTTTCGATGACCCCGCTTCCCTTCATTCCCTACTTGCGCAAACGGTTGCCGCAGATGCTTGAGACACTGCGCGAACTGACATTGCTTGAATCTCCAAGCCTCGAGAAGGAGCCAGCGGATCGTTGCTGCGAATTCCTGGCGGAAAGGTGGTTGCGCCACGGCGCGATCGCGCAAATCGTCCGGCAGAAACATCGCGGCGATCAACTCCGCGTCGTCTGGAAGCCTCCGGAGGGGCGCGCCAAATCGCAACTTCTGGTGCTCGGTCACTACGACACCGTCTACCCCACCGGCACTCTGGCCAAGATGCCCTTTCGCATATCAGCCGGCAAAGGGTACGGTCCCGGCACCTTCGACATGAAAGCAGGGATCGTTCAAGCGCTTTTCGCCCTCGAAGCCATCCGCGAATTGCAGGCGCCGGTCGAGAAACGCTTGGTCTTTCTGTGGACCTCCGACGAAGAAATCGGCAGCGAATCTTCCCGCAAATTGATTGAAGAAGAAGCCAGGCGCAGCGACGCCGTTTTCGTGCTGGAGCCGTCGCTCGGCCCGCGCGGCCTGCTGAAAACGTCCCGCAAGGGCGTTGGCGAAGCGCAACTCATCGTCCACGGCCGCGCTTCCCACGCCGGCCTCGCCCCCGAAAAAGGAATCAACGCCGTCCACGAACTCGCCGCGCAAATCAGCCGCCTCGAAAAGTGGAACGACCTCCGCCGCGGCGTCACGATCAACGCCGACATCGTTTCCGGCGGCTCGCGTGCCAACGTCATCGCCGACCGCGCCCAAGCCACGCTCGATCTCCGGGCTTGGCGCCATGCCGACATGCGGACCCTTGAAAAGCGCCTCCACTCCCTGAAGCCTCTACATCGCGGCGCAAAACTCGAAATTCGCGGCGGCTTCGATCGCCCGCCGCTCGAGCGCAAGCACAGCGCCGCCCTTTTCGCCCGCGCCAAAGCCATCGCCCGTGAACAAGGCTTCCCCTTGGGAGAAGCCGCAGCCGGCGGCGGCTCTGACGGCAACTTTACCGCCGCCCTCGGTATCCCCACGCTAGACGGCCTCGGCGCCATCGGCGACGGCGCCCACGCCACCTACGAACACGTCCAGATCAACGCCATGCCCCAGCGCGCCGCCCTCCTCGCCGGCCTTTTGTGCTCGTGTTGAAATCCCTTGCGATAGTCAGCGCACCAGGCTGTACCGTTTGGTCTTGAGTTCGAGTATTCCGGAGGCGATCACAGCTTGATCATCCCCGTGAATTTCCCCGCCAAAGCTGCTGGGCCGGGGCGGAAAACCTCGCGACAGGCCTTGAAGGATGCGCAGGCAGAGTCGGATCGGGGCCTGATTGAATATCCGCTTGAGCTGCTCAATCGCACCTCGATGAGAAATGAAACGCATCAAAAGGGCGTTTGCTCGGGGCAGAGTCCAACAGCTGAGCGCGCTAGGATTTGGAGGGCATGTCGTCTAGCGTTTCAACGGACGTAATTTTTCTTCAGGTATTCCGCGGTGGCCTGCATCAAATCGCCATAATCGTCATGGAGCACCTCACGCACGGCCTGCTCGGTCGAAGTGCCCGTTGCGAGGCGGTCCAGAATCCGCTCCACATCCCCCATCCCCTGGGTCTGCACGATATATTCGATATTCGCCAGCGCCCACGCATACGCATAACTCGCCATCGGGCCCGGCAGCCGCATCCACGATCCTTCCAGTTGCCCCAGCGGCGCGGCTTGCCCCGCGGAATACACCTGCACCAGCACCGCGGCGCTTTCATCGCTGCGTTTTCCTTCCATCCACTGCGCCACGCCTTCCTGCACCCACGTCGGCGCGCGCCCGTGCGTTTTCTGCTGAATAAAACTGTGCGTCAATTCATGCCGCAGAACTCGCGACAATTCCGGATCCACCCCGGTCAATCCCTGCACCGGCACTCGAATCCGTCCATCATTCAGCGCGCCCACCCAGCCAGGCGCTCGTGTGATATCCGCAAATCCTTCCTGGGTATATAAAACAACGCCAATCGGATCGGGCGGCGAAAAATTCAATTCCGACTCGATCTGCTGGTAATGCCCTTCGAGCGTGTGGAGCACTTCGCGAGCCAGCGCAGGCTCGGCCGCGCCGTTGTACTTCAACTGGAAATGCGCGCTCTCGTTCTCCCGGTAATTTTCTTCCTCGTTCTTGTCGCGCAGCGCTCTCGCCAGCGCCGCCTGCACTTCCGAATCCGGCCGCAGCGCCAGGGATTTTTTCCACTCCGCAACAGCCTGGTCCGGACGGTTCAAACCGTAGTACGTCCAGCCTTCCAGCTTGTAAACGTCGGGGTTGTTCGGCGCGTAGCGTTTCGCTCTTTCCAGATACTCGAGGGACTGCTTGAACTCGCTCCGCCGCAAATACACGTAAGCCAGATTCATCAGCATGGGGGGATCCTCCGGCGCGTAAAACACCGCCGCACGCGCGTCGGAGAGCGCTCGCTCCAGGTCGCCCTTCACCAGTTCGAATTGCGAAGCGGCATGATGAGCCCGCGCCGCCGGGATTGCCCGTGCGCCCCCCGCGCCCGCCCCGCTTTCCAGGTCGTTGATGTAATTGCGGTCCACTGCGCCGTCGTGAACCGCATTCTTGTCGATTTCAGAATCGCCAGCGGTTGCGGCCGGCTCCGGAGGCTCCAGGTTAAGGCCGGCTGCCGCAGCGGCCGGCGAACCCATCACCGGCATCAACCCGCCCTTTTCGATGTGATCCACAATCGATTTGGGCAAAGCCAACTCTCCGGCCGAAGTTTCATAGCGGATCTTATCGCCGTCTTCCACCACGTTGTAGGCGATGATCTTCCGCCCGTTCTTCAAGACAATCTTGTCCGCCCGCGCCGGGCCCGCAAGCAGCAGGACGAAAGCCAGCATGGCCAGTATTTTCGGAAATGGATGAACTGCACGGCGCATCCCTCCATTCTAGCCCCCTCGAGAAAGGTTCGCCGTCTGCCTTGTTCTCGCATGCCGAATGTGTCTACACTCTTTTCATGCAGCTTCGTCTCCTCCTGGTGGTTTTTGGGGTTCTTTTTCCTTCGGTTTCTAATGCAGCGGATTCTTCTCCGCGCGAACTTCTCACCGCCCTCAATGCCCTAGCCATCGATTCCGAACACGTCTACACGGTTTCCACCAAGGACCGAGTGGAGCTCCGCAAAGCGGACACCGTGCTGGCCTTCCAGGACGGGAAGATCGCCTTCTTCCAGTCGTTCGAAGGCCGCGTCACCGGTTTCGTTTTTTCCGGCGTGGGCCACGTGGTG
Source organism: Acidobacteriota bacterium (assembly GCA_013289665.1). Lineage (GTDB taxonomy): Bacteria > Acidobacteriota > Terriglobia > Acidiferrales > UBA7541 > Acidiferrum. The sequence goes on from JABCZN010000017.1 coordinate 33,855, forward strand.
GCGTTGCCCCGCGACCCGGTGGAAAAACAGCAGGTAGCGCGTTTCCTCGGAGCGCCCGTTCTCGACGAGCAGTTTCTATCCGCCTACGTGCGTTTCACCGACAGCACGGAAGAAGAACTTTTGCACGAACTGCAGCGCGCGGGTCTGGCACCCGCCGTGGACGAACAGTTCGCCGCTCTCTGGGGGAACAGCCTCGATCGCCTGAATCCCTCTCATTCCCTGCGCATCCTCATCGAAAAATATTCCAATCCCCCCGCGCCCTTTTTCCACGCGGGAATCGATGGAGTCCTCACCGGCCCGCTGGACATTCTTCTCGACGGAATGCAGAACGACAATTTCAGCCTGGGCCAGCCTCGCACCGTCGGCAAAACCACTTACTACGACCTGTGGAGTTGCAACCGGATGCCCGGCTCGACTCCTTTCTCGATGAACATTGACGCCATCCGCTACCGCATTGACACCACCATTCATCCCGACAATTCGCTGGAGGCAAGCGCTTCGATCGAATTCCGTGCCGCCACCGGCTCGCAGCAGTTTCTGGGCGTCCAGCTTTCCCGCGCATTGAAAATATCAGCCGTCACCGGCGACGGCGGCGAAGCGCTCCCCTTTTTTCAAAACGAAGGCCTCACCCAGCAGGAAATTAATTCCCGCGGCCAGGACTCCCTGATCGTTTTTCTGCCCAAGCCACCGGCGCAGGGAGGCACGTTTACGCTGCATTTCCGCTACAGCGGCAACGTCATTGAAGACGCGGGCAACAGCGTCCTCTTTGTCGGCGCAAGGGAAAGCTGGTATCCACACTACGGTGACACCGCCGAATTCGCCTTCTACGATCTGACGTTTCACTGGCCGAAGCGGCTTCGCCTGGTGGCCACCGGCACGAAATCCGCCGAACGCGAAGAAGGCGATTCGCGCGTAGCCACCTGGAAAACCGAAATTCCCGTGCCCGAGGCTGGTTTCAACCTGGGTGAGTACGCGAGCAGTTCGCTGTCTTCGGAAAATCGCACCATTGAGGTTTACGCGAACAGGCAGCTCGAGGAATTCTTGCGCGCTCGCTTGTCGGCAACCCCTCCACCAGAGGACGCTTCCCGGTACCCCTCCGCAATGAGACCCCAGTTGGGAAACGACATCCCGTCGCCGCCTCCCAGCCCCGCCGGTTTCCTCAAGCAGTTGGCGCGCGAAATCGATTCTTCGATCCGCTTCTACGAACTCTACTCCGGCCCTTTTCCTTTCCGGAATCTGGGCGTCTCGCAGATTCCCGGCGCGTTCGGCCAGGGATGGCCGGGGCTGCTCTATCTATCCACATTTTCTTACCTGACCGACGAAGCCCAGTATCGCGCCGGGCTGAACACGACGGGCCGCGCATTCTTCACCGACGTCGTGCCGTTTCACGAAGTAGCCCATCAATGGTGGGGCAACGTGGTCGGCTGGTCGTCCTACGAAGATCAATGGATTGACGAGGCGATTGCCGAATATCTCGCCCTCGAATTCGCGGATTCACAGAAGAATCAGGACCACCCGCTGAACACCTGGCTGGCTCATTACCGCAAGCGCCTCACCACCAAAATGGAGGGCGAAGACCGCGTTCCCGCGGACATCGGTCCTGTCATCGCCGGCCGGCGGCTGATTTCCTCGCGCTCGCCCGACGCCTACAGCGTGGTCGTCTATGCGAAAGGCGCCTGGATCATGCACATGCTGCGCGAGATGCTCCGGCAACCGGGCGCCGCCAGCGGAAAAGATCCCGATGCGCGCTTCATTGCCCTGTTGCACACGCTGGTTTCAAAATACGCGCGAAAGGCGCTGACCACCGCGGACCTGCAGCGCGAAGTCGAGGCCGTCATGACTCCCCGGATGGCTTTAGAAGGCGGGCATTCCATGGAGTGGTTTTTCGACGAGTATGTCCGCGGAACGGGCATCCCGCACTATAAAGTGCAGTTCACATCGCACAGCAGCGAAAAAGGTTTCCAGATTCGCGGCAAGCTGCTGCAGGAAGGCGTACCACGCTCGTTCATCGCGCCGGTGCCTATTTACGCCACCGCCGTCCCGGGACGCACGATTTTCCTCGGCACGGTTATCGCCACGGGCGACGAAACCAATTTCACATTCACTTCCGCCGTTCAGCCGCACAAGCTGCTGATCGACCCCCACATGACATTGCTTTGCATCCCGGAGTGACGCCGGATTTTTCGTTATTTCTTTGCTTCGTTACCTCTTTTTTTCTTTCATCCACTCTTCTCTGAGCGGGCTCTTCGGATTCGGCTCCGCCCTGCCCAGGTGCCCCAGCACGTAAGGAGACCCTTCAGGATCCAGCGGCTGTCCCGACAGCAACCCGGCCTGCGCCAGATCGCTGATCCGCGTGGCGCGCTGTTTTGTTTTCCGTTCGTAGGCGTCCGCAATCTGGTTCAGCGCGCGCAGCTCCATTTCCATTTTCACCAGCCGGAGATGGTCTTCCGCGTTCTTGCGCACGTCTTTGTTTGTCGCCGTCTGGTAAAGGTCCATCCACAACGCGAAGGAAGTCTCCAGGGATTCACCCTCAGCCGCGATTTTTGCCGCCATGATTTTCATGAAAGCCGGAGTGCCCGGCAGCCTGCCGCCGGCTTCAAACGCCTGCGAGGCCTTCAGGTAGTCCTTTTTGTCGAAGTAATAGACGTTCCCGAGATCCTGGTAGAACCTCCAATGCTCCGGATTGGCTTTGATGCCGCGCTCCAAAAGCATGACGGCCTGATCCGGTTCGCCCGCACCTCGCGGCGGAGCATCGCTCAAAAACGTGGCTCCGAAATGGTAGGCGACGATCAGATTGGGGTCCAAGGTGGTCGCAATATCAAGGATTGGCCAGAGTTGATCCAGATTCTGCTCGTGCGCTTGGTGTTTGCCCCCGAAATACTGCACCGCGCGCGTCCAGTAAATCGCGCCCATTAACGGAGCGTATTCCAGGCTCAACCGTTTCATCACCGCCGGGGAACGCAGCGCGAGTTCATCGTTCTCCATTTGCAGGGTCGTTCGTTCCGTGTCCACTTTTTCCTGGAGCTTCCAAACGCCCACGAATCCGGCCAGCAGTGCCGCGCCCAATATCGTTCCGTGAATCGCCCGGTGGTTCATTTCAGATTGCGCCGCGAAAACACGACGGCCGCTCCCATCAACACGATCGCGATGTACAGGATTGCATAGAGCGTCGCTTGCCAGGCAATCGCTGCGGATACGCCCCGCCCGTGGACCACGGCGCCCATCACGTTGAAATTCTCGAAATTCGGCAGCAGGTAGGAAATACCGCGCATTAGCCGCAGCGTTCCCGGATCGAGTTCCACCCCGTGTACGGTTCGCAAGTCGCCGGCCAGCAATCCCGCCACGTACATTCCGGCCGTGAACAAAATGGCCAGGAAAGGCGTGGTAAAACAGGAAAACAGCAGCGCCAGCGCCACGATCAGCGCGAGTTTCAGCAGAATCAGGTACACCGCAACCAGGACGTAGGTGTCGCTCTTCAGCAATGCATGATTCACGCTCCACAAGGCAATGTACAAGCCCGCGGCCATCGCAGCCGTGTTCACCGTCAGCGTCATCACCAGGCCGAAAAATTTGCCCAACAAGAATTCCCAGCGCTTCACCGGCTTGGCCAGCAGGGCGTACAGCGTGCGCTTGTCCATCTCCCTTGAAACCAGGGCAACGCCCAGAAATATCGCGATGAAAATGCCGATCACGGAAATCGCGGTGAGCCCCAGGCTCACAATCACGTCCCGTTCGATGCCGATGGAGATCTGCCCCACCAGGATGGCCGCGCCCATCATCAGCAGCGCGAAGAAAACCAGGTTATAAAGCACCCGGTCGCGCACCGCTTCCCGGAATGTGTTCGCCGCCACGGTTTGCACGTTCCTCATTTCCCGCTTACCTCCACGGCGCTCGCCTGCGCCCGGTCCGCTTCCACCAGGTGCATGAAATATTCTTCCAGCGTCGGCTTGATCTGGGTGACCAACAGAATCCGTGCGCTCGCCGCCTTCAACGCATCCAGCGCCTCATAGAGCTCCGTCTCCGGCAACTGCGCGCGATACCTTTCGCCGGTGCGGGTGGCTTTTGTCAGCAACGGCAAATTCCCCGGTACGCCGGAAAGCTCGAACAGGATTTCCATCCCCTGCGCCTTCATGTCCAGCAGTTCGCCAGGGGCGCCCATGCCGCGCAACTTTCCGCCTACGATCACGCCCACGCGGTCGCAAAGCATCTCCGCGTCAGAAAGTACATGCGTGGAGAAAAGCACTGTGCGGCCTTCGCGTTTCAGTTCCAGAATGATGTCGCGCACCTCGCGCCGCCCCAGCGGGTCCAGCCCAGACATCGGCTCATCCAGCACCACCACTTGCGGGTCGTGAAGAATCGCCTGCGCCAGCCCGACGCGCTGCAACATGCCCTTTGAATATTTTCGCAGCTGAATCTTTTTCGCGGTGTCCAGACCCACCTTTTTCAGCATCACCGCGACGCGGGCGCTCCGGTCGTTGGCCGTCAATCCGTGAAATCGCGCGAAGTAGTCGAGCATTTCGTGCGCCGTAAGGTAGTCGTAGAAATAAGGCTGCTCCGGCAAATACCCGATCGAGCCATGCATCGAGACGTCGTCGATGGACTTCCCCAAAATCCGTGCGGTACCGGCGCTCGGAAAGATCAGTCTCATCAGTAACTTGATGGTCGTGGATTTGCCCGCCCCGTTCGGGCCGAGGAAGCCGAACACTTCGCCATCCTCAACGCGCATGGTCAGGCCTTCCAGCGACATTTTCTTTTTCAGGTTAAGGAACCCGTACGGGTATTCCTTCGAAAGATTCTCGATCTCAATCGCGCCTTGGGTCATACCCATATTCTTAGAAAGCCGCCGCGCATCGTCAACCGGCGCTGCTGGAAGGTGTTCGCAGCCAGTAACCCCAAAACAAAAAGGGCGCCCGCCTGACAGGAGCGCCCGATGAAGATTCTCATTCCGATTCCGTCTCTCTGTTCCCTGTGCTCTCGCTGGTGAAATCCCCCGTTTACTTCGCGATCTGCACCAGGTCGCTCTTCGCGGCCGGCGCCATCGGTGTCGGTTCGAGGTTCTGCGGCGATCGCCAGTTATCCAGGATTCCCACCTGTTGCACGCAGCTTACCGTACAGCGCGGCGCACATCCCTTGTGCGTGGAGTATTCCCGGTGACGCCTTTCCACCGTGTACTCCGCCAGCGGTATCCCCGGATAGCCGCGCTGCTGCGAACACCAGTGCACCAGGCCGTCTTCGCAGATATACAGGTAGCGCGAGCCGGCGCGACACTTCCAGTCATGCTCGAGGCCCTTGGCCACATTGTGCTGAAACTGGTTGAAGCGCGAGTACGAGCGCTTCCCCAGGGTCATAATCTCTTCAAAAATGCCCTGGTCGTGCTCCGCCAGCGGCTTCAATTGCCCGTCGTGGTCGTGGATGATTCCGACCGTGCTGGTAAATCCCAGTTCCAGCGCGCGGTGGGCGATCCTCAGCGCGTCCTCTGAATTCTTCACGCCGCTGCCCAGCACCGAATTGATGTTCACCTGGAATTCCGCCCATTCCGACAACATTTCCAGCCGCCCGTCCAGCGTCTTCAGGCTTTTCTTCGACACCTCGTCCGGGGTTGCGTTATCAATGCTGATCTGCAGGTGCTCCAGCCCCGCGTCGTTCAGCCGCTCGATCCGCTCCTTGTTCAGGAAAAATCCGTTGGTGATCAGGCCGGCGATCATCCCATGCTCCCGGATATGCCGGATAATCTCGTCCAGATCGGGGTGCATCAGGGGCTCGCCGCCGCTAATGGTGATCACCGACGTCCCCATGCCCGCGAGCGTATCCAGCCGCCGCTTCATCTCCTCGAGCGGCACCGGCTTCGAGACATCGTCATACTCGTTGCAGTACCCGCAGTCCAGGTTGCAGCGCCGCATCGGGATGATGTGCACGAGCACCGGGTGTTTCGTCGACACCAGCGCCTTCGCAATCATCCGCAGCTCGCGCAGCCGGGTACGGTAAAACCGCAGCCGCCGCTTGCGCCGCGTTGCAGCCGACGCTTTCCCTTTTTGCCGAACCTGGCCCATTTTCTGCTGATTTCCCCTGACTCTAATTATACATGATGCCCACTTTTCGCCTGGCAGAGGAATCCTCTCTTGTCCGCGACAGGTCAACCTGGGCAGCAGCGCTTCAAGCCGGGCGAATCGGTCCGCGGCGGCGAACTCCACCGGGAACAAAGCGAAGCAGCCGGAAACTTTTCCGCGTTTCCGGCTGCTTTTCCTATGATTCTATGGCCTGACTCTCTATCGCCTTCTGAGACCCATTTCCTTACTGGTTCGGATACTTTGGATATCCCAGGTACGTCCAGAAGTCGTTCAGATAGCCATTGGTGTTGGATGTGGAATCGAAGCCCTGCCCGCCGAACACCCAGATGTAATCAAAGGCGTCTTGCGGCCAGAAGGCCATGCCGCGGCGTCCGCCGGGCGTGCTGTTGGTAAACGGCACGTTGTAATTGTTCGGATCGTTTGGCGTTTTATACGAGCCGTTCTGGTTGACGTTGCTCGAACCCTTCCACCAAACCCATTGGTTGAGAGCCGGCACATATTCCCAAACATCGTTCAGGAATCCGGTGCTCTGCGCCAGTGTGGAGCCATATCCCCACCCGCCGAAGAGCCAGAGGTTCCCCAGGCTGTCGGACCAGCCCACTCCGCTCCAGCGCGAGCCGGGAACGTTTCCGGCGGCGCCAGAAAGTTGCGTTCCGTAGAAGCCGTTTTGATTGGCCGTGCCAGCCGTGCCTCCACCGGCAACCCACGTCCACTGCCCGGTGGCGATGTCGAATTTCCAGAGATCGTTCAAAAGCGCTCCCTCAGCGGTTACCGTGCCGCCAGTGAGCCCATTCAGTGATCCGGGATTCCTGGTTCCGAGCGAATCCAGGCCCAGTCCACCGAAAACCCAGATGCTGCCTTGATTGTCCGCCCATACCACCGGGGTTTGCCGTCCGCCGGGCCCGGCAACGTTGGCCGCACCGGGCGAGCCCAGCGTGCCGTAAGCACCGTTGTTCTGACCCACGTTCGAATTCGTCGGCCCCATCCATGTCCAGGTCTGGCCCGCGATGTTGTACTTCCACAGGTCGTTCAGCAGTCCCAGGTTTCCTGCCGAGTCGAACCCCTGTCCGCCGAACATCCACACATTGCCCGCGGCGTCGGTCGTGAACCCTGCACCCCAACGTCCACCGGGAAATCCAGCGCCACCCACAGCGCCGTAAGTGCCCGTATTGTTGGCCGTCCCCACATTCGCGACAGCCGTCCAACTCCCCTGCTCAACATAGGATCCGACGTACTTCTGGCTAGGTTGTGATGCATCCAACATACCAGGGGTCCATTCCCAGATATCGTTCAGCAGTCCGATACTGGCACCGCTGACATTATTGGTGGTCACCCCCTGCCCTCCAAACAGCCACAGGTTTCCGGAGGTATCGCTCCACGTTACGCTGCCCCAGCGCCCACCGGGGCCGGTGCCCGGCGTGCCACCCGTAGTGCCAGGGACGTAGGTCGATTCAAATTCTGTTAAGTCCCCCGTGCTGACGCATTGAAAGCAGACGGTTGGGAACGGATTGCTGACCACGGCTCCCGCGGCTGTGGTGGTAATCGGAGCATTGGCTGGATACCACCCGCCGGTTCCCGCGTTAAACAGCCACAGATCATTCAGCAGGCCGGGCAGATCCGGGGGTGTCTTGGCCGTCAGTTCGAGACCATATCCTCCGAACAACCAATGCCTTCCTGAGCTGTCGGTCCAGGCGGCCGCATAATCTCGCCCACCCGGTGTATTGGTATCCGGAGTTGCGGGCGGAAAGAGCCCCTTGCCAAATTGGTTTGCGGTATTGGGACCGGATCTCCAGGTCCAGTCGTTGTGCTGGCAGTCGACCAGCACGCTAGAAACGTTGGCGGTCGTTATTCCGGTGTAGAAAAATACCCAGCAAGGCTGTGGCTGGCTCGTGGGGTCCACGAAAATCGAGACGTTATAAGCTCCGTTGGAGGTTACCTGAGTCGGGAACGTAAACGTCGTATCATTGCCGGTAACAAAAATATTATCGCCGCCGTTATTGAGCAGCTCCACAGTGTCGCCCGGGCCGTTGACCAGGCCAATCAGCGTTCCGCCGATGGTATACGTCGGTTGAGGACACACGATTTCAACCGTGGTGATGTTGCTGCTCACGGTGCCGGAGGGATTTACGACAACGCAAACCTGCGGCGGGTTGCTCGGCTGCGTCTTGATCGTCACCGCATAGGGACCACCACTCGCCACGGGCGTAGGGAAGGTGAAGTTAACATTGTTTGTGCCCGTGACCGTCACGGTATCCGTTCCATTGTTCGCCAAAACCAGTCCGCTGCCGGCCAAGCCCGAAACACTTCCTCCCACGGTGAACGTAGGAACGCAGGTGACCTGCACATTCGTGACATTCGCTGTCGGCGTACCCCTGTCGTTGGTCACGCTGCAATTTTGCGTAGGAGTCGAGGGCTGCGTCTTAACGGTGACTTTGTAACCGACGGCGGAGGTAACTGTGCCAGCGAATATGAAGGGGATAGAGGGGCCCGTTGCCGTTATCTTCAGGTCGGTGGTGGAGTCGCCGTTATCCTCGAGGACCAGGCCGGTTCCCTGCAGACCAATGATTGTGCCGGCCACTGTAAACGGTCCAGTCCCACCGCCACCCGTGCCGCCGCCCGTGCCACCGCCCGTGCCGCCGCCGGTCCCGCCGCCGGTGGTGCTGCCGCCTTTGAAGCCGCTGCAACCGCTGATGAGGAGCGCTGCAATCCCGAGCAGAGAAAGTGTCAATTTTTTCCTAGCCATCGTTGTTCAACCTCTTCTATTTATCTCGTCGCTGAGGATTTTCGCGATCCCCGCTTGGATCCCTTGTGCTGACAGGTCATCACTCCCGCTCGGGTACTCGGCTCGCGCTCTTGCTTCAACCCAAGGCCTCGGGTCCACCCCGCGAATCAACCCAGGCACAAAATTTGAACCGAGTTTCCGTCAGGTATAGGAGTACTAAACCTGTAAGCGTAGTTTGCTGGTGGCTAGAAGCGTCCGCAAGATTCGGGAGAGGGGGGTGTGTTGAACTGGCTAATAACTGTGCGCGCTCACGGAGTTTCTGAATTTCTTACCTATCGAATTGACAAACAGTCGCCGGGCCGCCGCGGGTGCCGTGGCCAATTCCAATTTCCGTTTATTTCAGCCGATCAAGGTCGAAATGCGCCGTCACTATCCGGTGATCCGGCGACATCACCTGGATCATCAACTCACCGGAGCTAATCTCGCTCGCATCCAGTTCGAGATCCACTTGTGCCCCTGACAAGCCCCGTCCCCTACGGCTATAGAGGGGCTGACCCAGGATTTTCTTTGGTTCAATCACATGTTCTTGTGTGATACGGAATTGAAACTCACGCCAGAAATTTTCCCGGCGGTCGAGGATGTGGCCTCGGCTATCGGAGAAGATGTCAGATGGGGCAGGACCACCCGCAGGTAGATAGACGAAAACTCGAACTCCCACAATGTCAGACTGCGCGGCGTAGTCGATCTGCGCCTGTTGCGCGCTGTAGTTCGCCGTGCTCTCCGAGGATCGCTCGACAACTCGCTGGTAGGGCGTGTGCAGTTCAATCCTTCCCGCAAATGAACTCCTGTCCTGAGGCTGAGGATCCCGGATATATTGCCCAAGGAATTTCGCGACCGTTGCCCGGTCAGAGCTCTGGCCAAAAAAATAAGCCTCCCGAACCGCTTCGGGGGAGACAGGCCAGTCAAAGGCGCAGCATTCCGCTCCGATAGCCAAGGTAAGGAAGAGAATAATCAGCTTCAACAGCCGATTGAGCTTATCTTTTCCCAGATAACGCACCGTCACACCCGGCGACCGCACAGTAATCAAACTTCACTGTAGCACGCTCTATACGCCGCGTCCCCGCTGAAGTGCCGCGATAATTCGCGAGGAAAGCATCTCCCGCCGCGCACACGGATAGCTTCGCTTGCGGGTTCCTCCGCCTTCCGCGCTTCCCTTGCAGTTCTTACCGCCTAGTTTGTCTGCCGGGCCACCACGGGCAGATCGACCGACCGCACTTGCGCGGTCATCTGCGTGGTCCGAAGCCAGTCAATCTGCTCTGTGCCCACAGCCCCGACCTTGCCGTTCAGCTCGTGGTAGTTCACCACGCCGGCGTCCATCCGGTACTTGGTCACTTCGAGCACCTCGTTCGACTTCAGTACCAGCGTTGTCACGCGAGTCGCGGGCAATGCCGCAACCGGCGCCGCTGTGTTCGTGGACATCGCCGCGGGGATGATGTTCTCGTTCGCGACGCTGGCCGGCTTTTCCGTTATGGCCGATTCCTGCACTGGCCCGGGCTGCGGCGTGGCAGGATACGCGCCTGGTTTGGGAATGTTGGATGAGGCGTAGGGCGGCCGGTCCGGATGGCTAGGGGCTGCCGAGACGTTGTACGGCACGGTGAGGGAAGCCGGCACGTTGTGCGGCACCACGATGGAGGCCGACAGATTTCTCGGCACCACGATGTCGTCCATCAAGCGCAATTGCAGCGGCTCTTCCCCTTTGAGGGCCGGCCGTGGCCCTCGCGCCGGCAACGTCAACACCTTCCAGGGCCACAGTGGCGGAATCATCCACTCGACGACGTCTCGCGTGGCGTGTCCTTTGCCTTTGATGTCTCCCTGCTTGTCCACCTTGTAGCCCTTCGCCGCGATCACTTTCGCCGGCAGCGGAACATCCCCCGTCGGCACGATCACGCGATCAAACGTAATTTTCAGGTAGCCTTTGCCGACGAAGTGCCCCGGGTCCTTTTCCGCTTCCAGATGCCCGGCAAGCATGCTTCCCCGCGGAAACACGGTGTGGCCAAACTCCTGAAAACTCTTCAAATGACATAGCACCGGATCGCCCACCGACGCCGTCGCCGACGAGAAGTTCGGTTCACTCATAGTGCACTGCAACAGCGTCCCGGCGGGCACCAGGAGGTCCTGTGAGTGGACCCCGGTTGCCAACACCAGTAGCGTTACCGTGCTCACCAAGATGATGAGACGTTTCATGGCTTCCTCCAGATTATGGATTTCCGCAACGGCCTGGCGAGAGAGCCGTCAAACCGGTGACGACACCCGGCGCATCCCACTTCGGAGACACCAAGACGTCAACCCCGGTCTTGACCGCCACAACCCCGGTTGCCCGGAAAAGTTGCGCGCTTTGGAACTTTTCTTTGACAGTTTTCAGCCTAGCCGAGCACCCGGCTCCCCCATCCGGACGCATGTGGCAAAACCTTTTTTGGGGGTCCGCCGCGAATTCTGCGATCGCAACCTGAGGGAACTTTTTCACCTCTCACCGCATTACCAGTAGTGCAGGCCAGGCAGGTAAGCTATGCAAGACGCGCTGCCGGCATTCGTTCTAAGCTCGGAGGCACCACGCACCGCCATGAACGACTCCCCGGCTAACCCACAGACGAAGGCCGCGACTCCCAGTCCTTCCGACGAACACTTGATGCTTGGCTTCTCGCAGGGATCCGCCGAAGCCTTCTCGGAGCTCTTCGCCCGTTACAAGCAGCCACTGTTTGGATTTTTCCGGCGGCGTCTGACGGATCCCGCGCAAGCGGAGGAACTCACTCAGGAAACTTTCCTCGTCTTGTTGCGGTCCGCTTCACGCTATCGACCGCGCGCTCTCTTCCGCACCTATCTCTACGCAGTTGGTTTCAAGATTCTTCGCGGTCACCAGCGCAAAGCCGTGTTACGCGCTACCTTCTTTGGCGCACGCCCCGCCGCGCACGATCCCGCAGTCCACGATTCCCCTGACGCCAATCTCGCGATCCGCGAAGCACTAGCCAGGTTGGAGTCCACCGAACGTGAAATCCTGCTGCTCCGCGAATTCGAGCAGCTCAGCTATGCCGAAATCTCCGATCTCCTGCGCTTGCCTGTCAACACTGTTCGCTCGCGCCTGTTCCGTGCGCGCGAGGCCCTGCGCGACATCCTCACCGCCCCCGCGGCGCAAACCGTCGCAGCCAAACTCACCGCATCTGAGGAACATGTATGAACACCGCCGCACATCCCGTCGCACCCGAAGAAGTCATGGCCTTTCTCGATGGCGAACTCCCCACTAGTGAGGCGCATTCCGTCTCTGAACACTTGAAGCACTGTGCCGATTGCTCCAGCCTTGCCGCACGACTTGGCGAGACGCAGCAGCGCCTTGCGTCCTGGAAGGTGGAACCGCTGCCCGCGCACGTTGAATCCTCAATTCGTCAAAGTGCGGAGCAAGAGGCTTTCCGCGCGAAAAATTCCTCGTCCACGCGGATTTTGGGAATTCGCGCAGGGTTCGGTTGGAAACCCCTTCTCGCCTTTTCACTCGTGGCGATCGCCGCTCTAATCCTGACCTCGCGCGCCGGGCGGTCTCCGCGGCGCGCGGATTATGTTGCCTCTCATGCCAGCAGCGAAGCAGGTGGAGTTGCCGGCCACGCAGGCGCGATAGGAGGCAGCGGCCAGCCGATCACCGACCAACAATCCAGAGAGCTCAAACAAGTCGTTACATTGCTTTCGTCAGGGATTGCGGGGGATTCAAACGGACTTTTTCATGGGCTTGGAGTTCACGCTACAAACTCGTTTGTAATCGACGCCATGATCGCTCGCACCGCCTCCCTTTCGATAATGGTGAAGGATTTCGCGGCCTCCCGCTTGTCTCTCGATTCCATCCTTGTGCGTCATCACGGCTACACCGCACAGCTCAATGCCAGCACCTCAGAAAACGCGCAGCGCTCCATCACCGCTTCGCTCCGCGTTCCCGCAAACGAACTCGCCGCTACGCTCGCCGAACTCAAGTCCCTCGGCCATGTGGAAAACGAATCGCAATCCGGCGAAGAAGTCACCCAGCAGCACGCCGACCTGGTCGCCCGGCTCAAAAATTCCCGCGAAACCGAACAGCGCCTGCAAGCCATCCTGCTGCAGCGCACCGGAAAAATCTCCGACGTCCTCGCCGTCGAACAAGAGATCGCCCGCGTCCGCGGCGAAATCGAGCAGATGGGAGCGGAACAAAAATCACTCGAGCACCGCGTGAATTTCGCCACCATCGAACTGCAAATCTCTGAGGAATACAAGGCCAAGCTCGACAACTCTTCCCCGTCCGCCTCGACGCGAATTCACAACTCACTGGTTACCGGATATAAGAGTGCGGCGGAAACCCTGCTCGGCTTCGTCCTCTTCTTCGCTGAATCGGGCCTCACGCTGCTCATCTGGCTGGTCATTATTCTGGTGCCGGCGTTGCTGCTCGTTCGGCGCTATCGCCGCATTGCCGCCGCATTCTAACGTCGCGCGCTGTGCGCCCGCTCTTCCTACTCGGGGAGAATCTCTGAAGTAAACTCATTCGAATGTTCGTGCGTTCCGGTTTTGGGTCAGCGGAGTAAGGCGTTCATGACTTCGACTGACCCCTGGGTTTCCATCAAGCCAGCAGCGCTTCAGGAACTTTGCCCGCGACCCTGTTGGCTGCCGAGGCAATACCGGCACGATGTCTTTATATAACCTTGCAGTAATACTTTAAATGTCGGCGCGCCGACATTTTCTTCCGGCGCTTCGCGTTCTGGCTTAGAGGGTGGAATTCGCAGGTTATCACCAGTCAACAGCCACTCTTCCTGGTCGCTGGTCGCCGGCCGCTATCCGTCATCATTCGCCCTCTTCCTGCTACACTATCTTTCATCGCACTCAAGGAGATTGCCATGAGTGAAGCCACGCAGTTCGCCAAGTCCGTCCCCACCCGCTCTGAATCCGACAGCATGGGCACCATCGATGTGCCGATGGACCGCTACTACGGCGCGCAGACGGCGCGCTCCTTGATTCATTTCGCGATTGGCAAGGACACCATGCCGCCAGAACTGATTCGCGCGTTTGGCGTACTGAAGAAGGCGGCGGCTCTGGTGAATCGCGACCTCGGGAGACTTTCGGAAGAGAAAGCCAACCTGATCACCCAGGCGGCCGATGAAGTCATTTCCGGAAAGCTGAACGAGCACTTCCCTTTACGCATCTGGCAGACCGGCAGCGGCACGCAAACCAACATGAACGTGAACGAGGTGATTTCCAACCGCGCGATTCAGATTGCGCGCGGGGAGATGGGCAGCAAGAAACCGATACATCCGAATGACGACGTGAATATGTCGCAGTCCTCGAACGACACGTTTCCCGCGGCGATGCACATTGCGGCGGCGACGGAGACTTCGCGGCGGCTATTGCCCGCGGTGAAACGCCTGCGGGATGCGATTGACGCCAAGGCCAAGGAATTTAAGGATGTGGTGAAAATCGGGCGCACGCATTTGCAGGATGCCACGCCGCTGACCGTAGGGCAGGAATTTTCCGGATGGGTCAGCTTGCTGGACCGTGACGGCACGCGCATTGCCGTTGCGCTGGATGGACTGCTGGATCTGGCGATTGGCGGCACCGCCGTTGGCACCGGGCTGAATGCGCATCCAGAATTTGCGGAGCGCGCCGCGAGGAAAATCGCGGAGCTTACCGGGTTGCCGTTCCGTTCACACCCCAACAAATTTGCCAGCCTTTCGGCGCACGATGAAATCGTGTTTGCCAGCGGCGCGCTAAAGACGCTTGCGGCTTCGCTGATGAAAATTGCCAACGACGTCCGCTGGCTGGCGTCCGGGCCACGCTGCGGGCTTGGCGAACTAATCATTCCTGAAAACGAGCCGGGCTCTTCGATCATGCCGGGCAAGGTGAATCCCACGCAGTCAGAAGCCGTGACCATGGTCGCCGTGCAGGTGCTTGGGAACGACGCGGCCATCGGCTTCGCGGGCACGCAGGGCAATTTCGAGTTGAACGTCTACAAGCCGGTGATGATTTTTAATTACTTGCACTCGGTGGAGTTGCTGACCGATGCGATGAATAGTTTCGTGGACCACTGCGTGGTGGGCATCGAACTCAACCGCGAAGTCATTGACAGCTATGTGCACAATTCCCTGATGCTGGTCACCGCCCTGGCCCCGAAGATCGGCTACGACAACGCCGCCAAAGTAGCCAAGACCGCGCACAAAGAACACTCCAGCCTCCGTGAAGCCGCCGTAAAACTCGGCTTCCTATCCGGCGAAGAGTTCGACACCCTCGTCAAACCCGAAGACATGACCCATCCGTGAGTTACGATCTCGAAGTCTGGTCGGTTCACCCGTTTGATCCAACCTCCCTCCGGGATAGGGAAAAGTGGGATAAGGTCGCGCCATGCATCCAATGGGTTTTGGTACACGTGGCATTATTAGGAAGCAGGGAGGCTGGATGAAGGGTCGGATCCTACTCTTGTGGTTAATCACGACATTTCCGTTGTCGATGCAGATTGAAGCCCAGGCGACGTACGCGCTGAAGCCGACCCCGAAAACGGTGGCTTGGGGTTACTATGACGCGAAAGCGGCGCCGGTGCTGCGGGTGAAGTCGGGAGATATTGTGGAGATTCGGACGCTGATCACGAACAGTCCGAAGCGGCTGGAAGAGGCAGGCGTGCCGCCGGATCAGGTTGAGCAATCGCTGCGCGACATCACCGACCAGGTGAAGGACAAGGGGCCCGGCGGGCACATTCTCACCGGGCCGATTTACATCGAGGGCGCGGAAATCGGCGACGTGCTGGAAGTGAAGATCCTGGCGATCAAGCTGGCGATTCCTTACGCCTACAATGCTTTCGGCGCAGGACGCGGCTATCTGCCCGACGATTACCCTTACTCGAAAATAAAAATCGTTCCGCTGGACGAAAAGCGCATGGTGGCGAAATTCGCGTCGGGCATCGAGATTCCACTGCATCCTTTTTTCGGGAGCATGGGCGACGCACCGCCGGAAAGTGCGGGCCGTTTCAACAGCGCTCCGCCGTGGATCATGGCGGGAAATCTGGACAACAAGGACCTCGTTGCCGGCACAACGCTCTACATTCCCGTGCATACGCCCGGCGCGCTGTTTGAAGTAGGCGACGGCCACGCCGGCCAGGGCGACGGCGAGGTGGACATCACCGCGCTAGAAACTTCGCTCATCGGCACGTTTCAATTCATCGTGCGCAAGGATATGCATTTGAAGTGGCCCCGCGCCGAAACGCCCACGCATTACATCACCATGGGCCTCAACGACGACCTGAATGCCTGCGCCACGCTGGCAGTGCGCGAGATGATCGAATTCCTGGTGACAGAAAAGCATCTTTCGCGCGACGATGCCTACATGCTCGCGAGCGTCGCTGCTGACCTGCACATCACTGAACTCGTCGACGGCAACAAAGGCGTGCACATGATGCTGCCCAAATCCGTCTTCGTCCCGGGATCACCTAAATGAACCAAGCCCGATCGTCGTTCCGATCTGCTCTCTGTGCTCTGATCTTTGTTTGTTATATGGCAACCTCCCCGGCTCTGGCTCAATTGCAGACGGAGAAACCCGAATGGTGCAAGAATCTCCCACGCCCAGAATTCGCACAGCTCAAACGCATCCTCCCGGATGAACCGTGGTTCGAGGTATACCGGGTGGCGCCGGGGACATTCGCAATTTATGAGCCGCACCAGTCGGAAGAAGTTATCTCCTACCTGATTGTCGGGCAGAAGCAGGCGCTGCTTTTTGATACCGGCATGGGCATTGCCAATATCAACAGGATCGTTTCCCGGCTGACCTCGCGGCCCGTCGTGGTCCTGAACTCCCACACGCATGATGACCACGTCGGCGGGAACTGGCAATTCAATTCCATTTACGGCATGGACACGGCGTTCACGCGCGAAAACGCCAAAGGCTCGACGGCCGACGCGCAGGCGGAAATTGCTCCGGGAGAAATATGCGGTGACCTGCCGAAGGGTTTTGATCCGAAGGCGTATCGAACCAAGCCCTGGCACATCTCCTTTTTCATCCACGACGGTTTCAGGATCAAACTCGGCGGCCGCACCGTGGAAGTGATCGCCACGCCCGGGCACACGCCGGACGCAATCGCGCTGCTCGATCGCGACAACGGATTGCTCTTCACCGGCGACACATACTACCCCGCGCCGATCTGGGTCTTTCGCCCGGAGACGGATCTTGCGGCATATGAAAAATCCATTGCGCGTCTGGCGGCACTCGCTCCGGAAATCAAAACAGTTCTGGGCGCGCACAATATTCCCGTGGCGCCGCCAACGGTTTTGCCCGCGCTGGTGCAGGCATTCGCCAACCTGCAGGCCGGCAAAGCCACGTGCAAGCCCGAAGGCCCCGGCAAGAAATTGTGCACGGTGGACAACTTCAGTTTTCTTCTCCGCGCGGCCCCTTGAGTAGTAAACTGTTGGCAACCGAGGGTGTCCATGCTTTGCCGGCCGCAAATTCGGTGCTTCTCCGCCTGGTTCCTGGCGCTCGCTACCGCTTTTCTTCCCGCCGCGGCGCAGCCGAAACACGACAAAAACGTAACGAATCTCGAAGGTGGAGTGTTCCTCGGGACCGACGGAGCGATCCCCGGTGGCGCCTGCTTTCGCGTGGTGGGCCGCGTGACGGCTGCGGATTTTTTCGAGAATTTGAAGCGGGAGGACACGAACTCCGGCTCACTGTACCGGCGCGGCAACGAACTTGTCACCAAACTCCCGAAGCGCCTGCACCTGAGCGTTTCCATCACCGATACTCCCTGCGACCTGCACATGCAGCAGACCAACTCGCGCGTGTACCTGACCGACGAGATGATTCACAGCCTGCGATTGCATTTTTTCTGGAAACGCGGGCTGGAACTCCGCCCGATCCACGACGTTGTGAAGAGCGGCGGCGAGGTGCGCCCGGTGCCTTGGTATTCGCACGGGCTTGAGCAGGAATTGCCAAAGCGTTTCGAGTGGCTGGTGGAGTTTGACCTGCCGAGCGAAGGCGTGCCGCTAACGGACAACCTGGTGCTGATGATCTACACGCCGGAGCACCGGCTGATCGCGCGCGGCGCCGCGAAGATGTAGAAGAACACCTACAGATGTTAGCCATTCGCTTTCAGCGAAAGGCTGTCGGCTAATGACTGTTGGGTGCCAGCTTCATCTCCGGAACGTGATTGCGCACAATGAGTTTGGCTTCGCTGCGGGCTTGCACCTCGTCGGGGCTCCAGCCGGGCGCGGTCTCGCGGAGCACCAGGCCTTCGGGCGTCACGTCGATCACGGCGAGGTCGGTAACGATCGTGTCCACGCATTCTAGGCCAGTCAGCGGGTAATTGCAGGCCTTCACGATTTTCGGCGCGCCTTCCTTGGTGTTGTGTTCCATGCAGACAATAAGCTTTTTTGAGCCGGAGGCGATGTCCATTGCGCCGCCGATGCCGCCGCTGCCTTTCGAACCGGGAATCTTCCAGTTGGCGAGGTCGCCTTTTTCGGAAACCTGAAAGCCGCCGAGCACGGCGATATCCAGATGCCCGCCGCGGGTCATCAGGTGCGCATCGGCCTGGTGAAAAATCGAAGCGCCGGGAATCAGCGTGACCGGAACTTTCATGGCGTCAACGAGGTCGAAATCTTCTTCGCCGGGTTTCGCGCGGCGGCCCATGCCGAGAATTCCGTTTTCGCTGTGGAAGTAAACGGTGAGTGCCTTGGGCAGGTAATCGGCGATGAGGTTCGGAATGCCCCAGCCGAGATTGACGTAAGCGCCGTCATGCAATTCCTGCGCGGCGCGCTGGGCAATCTGTTCGCGGGTCAGTCTGGGTTTTTCGGTCATAAGAATTTTCTCCCCGGCGTCATCCGGCGAATCGCATTCCTTTCGCTTGCATGATGCGGTGCACAAAAATCGCGGGAGTGACGACGTCCTCCGGCGACATTGAACCCACCGGCACAATTTCCTCCACTTCCACGATGGTGAATTTTGCGGCCTGGGCCATGATGGGATTGAAATTGCGCGCGGCCAGGCGGTAGGTGAGATTGCCGAGCTCATCGGCTTTTTGCGCCTTGATCAGCGCATAGTCTGCGTGGATCGGCAGCTCCAGAATGCACCGCTTTCCTTCGAGCACGCGCTCTTCCTTGCCGATGGCGACGTCCGTACCGACGCCGACGGTGGTATAGAAGCCCAGCAAGCCCGTGGCGGCTGTGCGCATGCGCTCGCACAAGATCCCCTGCGGCACCAGTTCGCATGTGACTTCCCCCTTCGCGAAGCGTTCCTGAAAATAATTGGCGTGCGGACCGGGAAACGAACAGATGACATGCTTAACCTGGCCGTTTTTGAACATGACACCAAGTTCGCCCTCTCGCGTGCCGCAGTTGTTGCTGATGGCGGTGATATTTTTGACACCCTTGCGCGACAACGCCTGAATCAGATTGTTGGGAAAGCCGGCGCCGCCAAATCCGCCGAACATGATCCGTGCGCCATCGGGAATATCCGCAATCGCAGCATCGAGGGAATTCACTATTTTTTGTTTCATTCGTCGCTCAGGCATAACCGAAATGATGTTCCCTAAGATTGTTCCCGACCAGCGGCAAAACCGCAACTCAAACAGGTACGATGCGGGCATGCAAGGCGTTCCACCTGATCGTTGAGGCGGACGCAATCGCCGACTACGCCACGCGCCTCACCGGGAAATAGAGCCAGCCCCGTACCGCTGTGATCAACCCATGAGGGCGGAATCCTGTGCGCCCCCTTTTCTTGCTCGCCCGCCAGTCGTCAGCAAAATGTTGGGAGCCCGGGACTAAATCTTCTCGAACATTCGCGGCACAGGAATGCGCTTCCCGCGGAGTTTTTGGTATATTAAACTGTCCGCGCGACGTGACGGCATTCCGTTGTCCCTGGTCCCGCCAAAGTTACCGCCCAGCCCACATTATTGGAGGTTTTCATGGGTTGTGCCCGCATATCCGAAGTGTCCCTGCTGGCGGTGTTCGCACTTTTTATGAGTGGCTGTGCGGCCAAGACTTCCAGTCCGGGTTCTGGAGGCTTGGCCCCGAGCATCACCCTGCAACCCGCCAGCGCCACAGTTACAGTTGGGCAACCTGCAACTTTTTCCTTGAGCGCGACCGGGGCTTTGCCATTGAATTACCAGTGGCGAAAAAACAGCGTAAATATCAGCGGAGCAACAGCCAGCAGTTACACGACGCCAGCTACGACGAGCGCGGACAACGGCGAGAAATTTGATGCGGTGGTGAGCAACACGGCTGGCAGCATGACCAGCAACGCCGCCAGCCTGACCGTGAACCCGGCGGTGACGCTGCAGTCGATTGCGGTGACTCCGGCGTCGCCTTCGATCGCTGCCGGCGCGACGCAGCAATTCACGGCTATGGGAACGTACAGCGACAATTCCACAAAGAACATCACCACCAGCGTGACGTGGAAATCGTCGAATACGGCGTTCGCGAAGATTGCCGCGGCAACGGGCCTGGCCACTGGCGTCGCTGCGGGAACGACGCAGATCACCGCAACACAAGGCAGCGTAGTGAGCCCGAACGATCCGTTGACCGTGACCGCGGCCGGGGTGACGCTCCGTTCGATTGCGGTCACACCGGCATCTCCTTCCATCGTCGCCGGCAACACGCAACAGTTCACAGCTACGGGAACGTATAGCGACAACTCGACGAACAACATCACGAGCACTGTGACATGGAAATCGTCGAGCACTGCGTTCGCCACGATTGGCGCTGCCACGGGGCTGGCCACCGGCGTGGCTGCGGGAACATCGCAAATCACGGCGACAGAAGGCAGCGTTGTGAGTCCGAACGATCCCATCACGGTAACCGCCGCGGTGGTGACGCTGAGGTCCATCGCCGTGACACCGGCGTCGCCCAGCCTGGGGATCGGAAATACGGTGCAGTTCACGGCCACGGGAACCTACAGCGACAACTCCACGAAGGGCATCACCAGCAGCGTGACGTGGGCTTCGTCCAATCCTCTCTTCGCGACAATTGGCGCGGCAACCGGGCTTGCCACGGGCGTAGCCGTGGGTACGACGGAAATCACGGCTACCCTGGGAAGTGTTGCGAGTCCGAACGACGCGTTGACGGTGACGGTTGCGTCGGCGAATGCATCGGATGTGGTCACGCACCATTACGATGCCGCACGAACCGGGACCAACACGAACGAATTAACGCTGACACCAAGCAACGTGAATTCGGCTACATTCGGCAAGGTGGCGGAATTCGCCGTTGACGGGCAGATTGACGGGCAACTTCTTTATTTGAACCAGGTGGCGATTCCCGGAGCGGGCAACAAGAACGTGCTCTACTTTGCGACGGAAAACGACAGCGTGTATGCCGTGGATGCGGACAGCGTCAGCAGCACCGCTGCGACCGTGCTTTGGAAGACGCGGACGCTGCCGGCGGGCGATGTTCCGCTGACCCCTTCCGATGCCGGGTGCGGCTATATCAATCCGGTGGGGATCATTTCCACGCCGGTGATTGACCGCTCGCGCAACGCGATCTATGTGGTGGCGAGTTCCAAGGACAGCAGCGACAACGTGTTTCACCGGCTGCACGCATTGAACCTGACCACCGGCGCGGAACTCTTTGGCGGGCCGACGAACATTACGGCGACATTCCCTGGAACCGGAGGCAACAGCACCGGGGGCACGGTGACGTTTCTGGCCAAAGTGCAACAGGAACGGGCCGCGCTGCTGGAGAGCAACGGAACAATTTACACTTCCTGGTCCGGATATGACGGCGATTGCGGTAACTATTCCGCCTGGGTGATTTCCTTCAGCGCGGACACTCTTGCGAAAACGGGGGCCATTGACCTCGTTCCGAGCACACACGGAGCGGGAATCTGGCTGGGAGGCGGCGGACCAGCTGCGGATCCGGTCGGCAATGTATATCTGCCGACCGGCAACGCGTTTGGAGGAAACACGCCGGGAATCAGCAACGATTACGGCGACACGTTCGTGAAGTTGGCGGCGACCTTGCCTCTGGCGGTGGGGGATTATTTTGCGCCCACGAATGCAATCGCCGATGACAACGCTGACGAGGATATGGGTTCCGCCGCGGCGCTGCTGTTGCCAGATCTTGTGGACAGCGGCAGCGTGACCCGGCACTTGTCGGTCGTGGCTGGAAAAGATGGAGCGATGTACGTGGTGGACCGGGACAACATGGGGCAGTACAACGCGATGGCGAATAACGTATACCAGGCGTTTGCCAGCGACGGGCACCAGAATTTCTCGTCACCCATTTATTTTAACGGTCACGTCTACATCGGACCGTCGAGGCTGCCGCTGAAGGCCTTCGCGGTTTCGCAGGCCAAACTCAGCGCCTCGCCCACGTCAGAAACCGCGTTTGTGTTCGGAAGCAACGGGACCGTGCCGAGCGCGTCTGCCAATGGGACGACGAACGGAATTGTCTGGGCGCTGGATCGCGAGTCGAAGAATTTCCTTGCTTACGACGCCACGGATCTGACGAAACTGCTTTATGACTCTTCTACGGCTGCCGGGGGACGCGACAGCTTCTCAACCGTCGGCGGACATTTCATTACGCCGATGGTGGCGAATGGCAGGGTTTACTTCGGGACGCACGCCACGGTGGCGGTGTTTGGGTTGCTGCCGTAGGCGGGGTCGATTTGCGACTGCAACTTCAACTCCTAGACCGTGCAAGATCTAGACCTTGAGGTCCTTCGCCCGACTCCGGTGGAAACCATCGGAGTCCAAACACCCGACCTCGTCCGGATGGGCTCAGGATGACATCTTCTACCCTGCGTTCAATTCCTGCTGATATTCTGGCACGGAAGATCAGGACGGGGTCAGGATTTGCGGATGCCGTTGAGGAGCATGTTGAGAAAGACCTGCTTGACTTGCTCGGGGTCGGAAACGTGGTCGGTGTCGTACCAGCGATAGAGCCAGTTGCACATGCCGAGAATGCCGTTAACGATCAGCCACGGCTCGCCTTCGATTAATTTCCGTTGTTCCTGCCCGCGCTTCACCAGATCCACAAATCGATTGTTGTAGCGCGACATCACCGCGATCAGTTTGTGCTGGCGCTTGCCGGAAAGTGAATCGAATTCGTGCAGGAACAGGCCGAAGGGAACTTTGTTCTGGATGATGTAGTCAATCTGGGCGCGGATGGCGCGCTCGAGCTGCTCGACGGGTTCGCCTTCGAGATCGATGTGCTGGGCGATGTAGGCATCGCCGTCTTCAATGCCGGCAAGCAGAAGCTGGAAGAGAAGATCCTCCTTGGATTTGATGTAGTAGTAGAGCGAGCCCTTGAGCATGCCGACGTCGCGGGCAACATCTTCGATGGAAGTGGCGTGGAATCCCTTGGCGAAAAATATGTTGGCGGCGCTTTGCAGGACTTCCTGGAGGCGGGTGCCCGGTTTGGATTTGGAGTCCAGACGGTCCACGTGGCGCGCACGGAGGGGCTTGGGCGCGGACTTTCTGTTGGATTTTTTAGAGGGCACGACTAACCTCGCCAGGCGATAGAACATAGTAACACCGGGTGGGAGGAGAGATGCGCTTTCAATCGCCGTGGAGAACTGCAGAAAGAGACGCCGCGAACAAAATGGATAGATTTTCTAGCGAACTAGGTGGCAGGAATGGGTTTTGATTACCAGCCAGACGAGGAGGCCGGGGGAGAGGTCGAGAGCGCGGACGGCGCCGGGGGTTACGTGAACTTGAAAGATAGCGCCGGCTTTTACGCGGATGGCAACCATGGTGCCGCGGGTTTCGAGGGATTCGACGATGCCGGGAAGAATGTTGCGGGCGCTGAGGAAGTGCGGCGCTTGGGTGGATATGAGGATGTCGCCGGCGCGGATGGCGACTCGCACTTCGCTGCCGGGTTCGCCGTCGCCCAGGGGGATTTCGATTTCGCAGGCGGCGTGATCGAGCGAGACGCGCATCACGCCGTCGGTGGAGCGGTGCTCGACGACGATGGCGGGGAGAACATTTTCGAAGCCGGCGGCGTGCGCGAGTTCGATGCTGCGCGGAGCGTCGAGGATGGCACCGGGGGCACCGGATTCCTGAACTCGGCCGTTTGCAAGAGTGACGACGCGCTCGCCGATGGCGTCAACTTCTTCACGATTGTGGGTCACATAAAGAATCGGGATGCGGTTGGCGGCGTACCAGGCGCGCAGGTCTTCGAGGATGGAGCGGCGCAGGGCGGAATCGAGGCCGGTGAGAGGTTCGTCGAGGAGCAGGACGCGCGGACGAGTGATCAGGGAGCGGGCGAGGGCGACGCGCTGCTTTTCGCCGCCGGAAAGTTCCGTCGGGCGGCGAGTCAGCAGATTTCCTATACGAAAAGTTCTTGCAATGCCGTTTGAGCGTTCGGTTTGTTCGGAGAGGGTGAGCTTGTCGAGTCCGTAGCGGATATTTTGTTCGACCGAAAGATGCGGGAACAGGGCCAGCGATTGAAAGACATAGGCCAGTTCGCGGCGCTGCGGTGGGAGCGAGAGAGCGCCGGCAGCGTCGAAGAAACTTTCTTCGCCCAGGCGGATTTCCCCCGAGTCGGGTTGCTGCAGGCCGGCGATGCAATCGAGCAACGTGGATTTTCCCGCGCCGGAAGGGCCGAACAGGACGGTGAAGCCCGGCGCGAAAGTTGCAGTGATATCGAGGAGGAAAGGCTGCCGGGCGTTCGAGCGGAACTGTTTGCGGATTTGAACGCTCAGCATAGTGAAGTCTATTTCGCCAGCCACGGCGACCAGACGCGGCGGTTCACCCCGTAGACGATCGCCAGCACCACAAACGACACAAGAAGAAGCAGCAGCGCGGTCTGGTGCGCGGCGGCGTAGTCGAGCGCCTGAACGCGATCGTAAATATCAATGGAGACCGTGCGGGTGATGCCGGGAAGGTTGCCACCGACCATGAGGACCACGCCGAATTCACCGAGCGTGTGAGCGAAACTGAGAACCAGGGCCGTGAGGACGCCGGGCCAGGCGAGGGGAAGGATGACGCGGAGAAATGTGCGCGCGCGACTCGCACCGAGGACGGCGGAGGCATCGAGCAGGCGGCGGTCGAGCGATTCAAACGAAGCGACCAGCGGTTGCACGGCGAAAGGCAGGCTGTAGAGCATGGAAGCGAGCACGAGTCCGGCGAAGGTGAAAGCGAGCGAATGGCCGAAAAGCGATTGCCAGATTTTTCCGAGCGGGCCGCGCGGGCCCATGGCCACGAGCGCATAGAACCCGAGGACAGTGGGTGGGAGCACGAGCGGCAGCGCGACAACAGATTCGACAAGGAATTTTCCGCGCCAGGTGCTGAAGGCTAGCCCATAGGCGAGCGGAAGTGCGAGCACAAGGAGAAGGAAGGAGACAGTCGCTGCGAGGCGCAGCGAGAGGAAGAGAGCTTCGGCGTTCATGGCTTTGCGGCGCCAGTGAGGAGTTGGTCAGGCGGTGCGAAACCGTAGTGTTTCAGGATTTTCTGTGCATCCTCAGTTTTCAGAAAAGCGAGGAACGATACAGCCGTCTGGTGATTGGGAGAAGATTTGAGCACGACGGCGGCTTGCACCAGTAATGCATCCAAATCCGGCGCAACGACTCCGACCCATTTGCCGCCCGCCATTGCGGGGGAGAGCGCGAAGGAAAGCGCGATGAAGCCGGCCTGGGCGCTGCCGGATTGCACGAACTGCGCAGCTTGAGAGACGTTTTCGCCGAAGACGAGTTTCGATTTTAATTGGTCGTAGAGGCCAGCGGCGCGTAAGGCGGCGACGGCGACGCGGCCGTAGGGAGCGTGTTCGGGATTAGCGATGGCGATCTTCTGAACGCGCGAATCGAGAAGAGTTTTTAAATCACCGTCAAGAGGATTGAGCGGCGAATCCTTTGGATACCAGAGAACGAGATGACCGACCGCGTAGGGTTGAAGTGAGTCGCGAACGGCCAGTCCTGCATCAACCAGTTTTTTTGGATAGCCTGTGTCGGCGGAAAGGAACAGATCGAAGGGGGCGCCGTTTTGGATTTGGGCGAAGAAGTTGCCGCTGGAGCCGTAGGTGATGGCGAGCTTGGCGCCGGTTTGTTTTTCATATTGGGCGGCGAGATCGGTGAGGGCGTATTGGAGGTCGGCGGCGGCGATGCGGAGGGTTTGGGCGGAGACGGTGGAAGAGAAGAAAAAACAGCCGAAAAGAATAACAAAGAGGGCCCGTGCCCCAGGTGCAGTCCGAGTGCGAGCAGCCCGCCTCAGAAGGCGGGACCCACAAGCGATGTTAAGAAACGCTGCAACCATTTTCATCAGACGCGGAGGATCATGACTTCGGTGGATTTGACGAGCGCGGCGACGCGTTCGCCGGGTTTGAGGCGCATTTCCTTGGCAGCGTCGGCAGTGATGATGGAGGTGATGTGCTGCTCCCCGATAGCGAGCGTGATCTGTGCGAGCAGGCCGCTGTATTTGATGGCCGTGACACGGCCGACAAGCTGGTTGCGACCGCTGATTTTGCGGAAATTGCCGCGGCGGGAGGAGGGTTCGCCCCGGTTGAGGGATGCGGGAATGAGGCGGTCGATTTCGGATTCGGGGACGCGATGGTGGCCGCCGGGGGTTTTTGCGGTTCTGAGCTTGCCGCGATAGATCCATTGCTTCAGCGTGGGATAGCTGATGCCGAGGATGTTGGCGGCTTCGCGGGGGGCAAGGAGTCTTTGCATGAAGATGAGGATAGACGATTTTGAGCGATAAGACAATACGATTTCAGGCGATTAGTGGGCGGGATCTGTCACCACGGAGTACACAGGGGAAACAGAGGGATAACGCAGAGGCCGAGAGGGCGCTGAGGTTGCAGAGGGAAGAGGGACGTGGAATTGTGGAAGGTCGTGCGAAGACGAACCTGGGTACGTCATTCTCCTGAATGGCGCGGCCAACGCGGAGAAGAACGCCAATCTGCAGATTCACCCCGCTGCGCCCACAGGATGAAGCGGAGTTGCCGTTCCCGGAAGGGGCGGAGGCTTTGCCTTCGCAGTCCAAATCAATTGCGAAGAGGTTTGCCGGTTTTTAGGGTGTGGGCGATGCGTTCCTGGGTTTTCTTTTCGCCGCAGAGGGAGACGAAGGCTTCGCGCTCGAGGTCGAGCACGTATTGTTCGCTGACGAGTTGTGGGGAGGAGAGCGCCCCGCCGGCGAGGATGTTGGCGAGTTTGCGGGCGACGTGGGCGTCGTAATCGGAAGCGTAACCGCCGCGGGTCATGAGGTGGACGGCCATTTTGGCGGCAGCCAGAAAGGATTCGCCGAGAACTTTGATTTGCGTGGATTGCGCGCCTTCCTGCCAGGAAGAGGCGGCGGCCTTCCAGCCACCACGGGCGAGACCGAGGGCGGTTTGCTTGGCGTCGGCGACGAGACGTTCGCGATTCATGGAATAGGTGTCCGCGCAGCGGAGATAACCGAGGTCCCGGCACTCTTCGGCGCTTGTGCCGACTCTTGCGGTAGCGATGTTTTCAAAAAATGGCCGAAGCGTGTGAAAGAGGTCGAGGTCGTTGCCAGAAGCCGCGTTTTCGTTGGCGCGGATGAGCATTTCTTTTGTGCCGCCGCCGCCGGGAATCAAGCCGACACCGACTTCAACAAGCCCGATGTAGGCTTCCGCGGCGGAGTGAATTTTCGCGGCATGCAGGCTGATTTCGCAGCCGCCGCCGAGAGTCATGCCTTGCGGCGCGGCAACGACGGGTTTTGGAGCGTACTTGATGGCGAGATTGATGTTCTGAAACTGCTTCACGGCCATGTGGAGTTCGTCCCACTCCTGCTCTTGCGCGCCAACGAGCACGAGCATGAGGTTGGCACCAACGGAAAAGTTGCTGGCCTGATTGGCGATGACCATAGCGTCGAAATCGGTTTCAAGGCGCTTGAGTCCCTTGTGGATCATGGCGATCAGGTCGGCGCCGATGGCGTTCATCTTGGAGTGGAATTCGCAGCAGACGACGCCGTCGCCGAGATCGATGAGGCTGGCGCCGGAGTTGCGCTCGACCTCGCGGCCCGCGTCTTTCAGATTTTTCAAGATGAGGATTCCAGCGGGTTCCTCAACTTTTTTGTTCTTGCTGGTGGCAAGATCGAAGACGGAGGTTTCGCCCTTGCTGGATTCGTAGAAACTGGTCCGGCCCGCAGCCAGAGCGTTTTCAAAAACGGCGGGAAGCCCGCGGCCTTCCTTTTTGATTTGGGCGGCGAAGGCAGCCAGGCCGATCGCGTCGACCATTTCAAACGGCCCGAGTTCCCAGGCGAAGCCCCAGCGCATGGCGCGGTCCACGTCCACGATGTTGTCGGCGATTTCCGGCATGCGGCGTCCGGCGTAGAGGCACATTTCGGAGAGGCCGCCCCAGATGAACTGCTGGGGCTTGTCGGTTTTCTGGCCTTCGAAAAGCGGGGTAAGCAGGGCGCGCAATCGCTCGCGGGTGTCTTCGATGGCTTTTCCAGCTTCGATGGAGGCGAAACGAGCTTTTTGCTTTTCGCGATACTCCATGGTGTTGAGGTCGAGGGTGAGGATTTCTTTTTCGGCCTGGCCGCCCTTCACGCGTTTGTAAAATCCCTGCCCGGTTTTGTCGCCGAGCCATTTGCGTTTGGCCATCTCTTCGACGAAGGAAGGAATTCGGTAAGTTTCGCGGGACTCGTCGTTTGGAGCAGTTTCATAAATATTTTTGACGACATGCATCAGGACGTCGAGCCCGACGATGTCGGCGGTGCGAAAAGTGGCGGACTTGGGCCATCCGACGGCCGGGCCGGTGCAGGCGTCCACTTCCTCGATTGTCATGCCCAGCGATTGCATCAAGCGGAGGGCATTGAGCATGGAGAATGTGCCGATGCGATTGGCGATAAAGTTTGGCGTGTCTTTCGCAAGGACGACGCCTTTGCCAAGTTGGCGATCGCAAAAATCGGAAAGTGTTTGCAGAACCTCGGGAGAGGTCTTGGGGCCGGGGATGACCTCGACGAGTTTCATGTAGCGTGGCGGATTGAAAAAGTGGGTGCCGGCCCAGTGCTGCTGAAATTCTTCCGGCAATCCTTCGGCGATAAGGTGAACGGGGAGGCCGGAGGTATTGGTGGTAACGATGGAGCCGGGCTTTCGGAACTGCGCGACTTTGGCGAGGAGGCCACGCTTGATTTCGAGATTTTCGGCGACGACTTCAATGATCCAGTCGGCGTCGGCGATCCGCGGAAGGTCGTCTTCAAAATTGCCGACGGAAACTCTGGAAGCAAGCGCGGGCGTGAAAAAAGCGGCGGGCTTGGCCTTCTTGGCGGCGTCGAGCCCCGCGAGCACGATTTTGTTGCGGTCGGCGGGAGCGGCGTCCCTGGGAACGATGTCGAGCAGCAAGCACGGGAGGCCGGCGTTGGCGAAATGCGCGGCGATGCGGGCGCCCATGGTGCCGGCGCCGAGAACAACTGCTTTCTGGATCGGATGAGTCATGAGCAGACCTTGCGCAGCGGGATTAGGACGGCAGAACAGGTTACAAAATGGGACGCCACGGGTCAAACAGGTGTTTGGCAATGGGCGGGAGCGGCTTAAAATCAGGGTATGGGAGAAGAGAAAGAAGTAAATGCGCAGAGCGTGCTGCGGAGCGCGAAGGAATGGTTTCGCGCGTTCACCAATGGCTATTCGCCCAGTCTGGAGCGGCGACCGCGCGTAGGTCTTGCGTTGGCGGGCGGATTTGCGCGCGGAATCGCGCATATTGGCGTGCTGCGGGTGTTTCGCGAAGCGGGGATACCCGTTGACATGGTGGCTGGCACGAGCGTTGGCGCGCTGATCGGGGCGAGCTACTGCGCCGGGGCATCGCTTGAAATGATGGAGGAGATCGCGTGCGAGACGAAGTTCACGGATTTTGGCCGCTGGACGCCGTCGTGGCTGGGGCTCGCCACGAACCAGCGGATGGAGCAGTTCCTGGCGCGCTTTTCGACGATCAAGAATTTTGAAGAGCTGAAGACGCCGCTGGCGATAGCGGCGACGGATATCAATGCGGGATTGCCGGTCTATTACTACCAGAAAGGGCCGATTGGGCCGGCGCTGCGGGCTTCCTGCGCGTACCCGGGATTGTTCGTGCCGATTCAACACGAAGGGCGAACGCTGGTCGATGGCTTCCTGACGGCGCTGGTGCCCTATGAAGGATTGCTGTTGCTGGGCGCGGAGGTAGTGATTGCCGTGTACCTGGAGCCGGGGATGAGCGGGGAGCCGAGGACATTCACGGATGTGCTGAGCCGGTCGTTCACGATTATTCAGAGGCACGCGGATCTGGAGTGGCGGCAGTATGCGGACGTGATAATTGAGCCGGATGTGACGCCGTTTGTCTGGGACGATTTTACCAAGACGCCGGAGATGGTGAGGGCGGGAGAGGAAGCGACGTTGAAAGCGTTGCCGGCGATCCGGGCGGCAATTGAGGGGAAGCGGAAGAAGGTGGGGGAGTAGAGAAACCTTCGAAAAAAGCAGATCCCCCAGCCGCAAAGGATGCGGGTTCGAGGACCACAGCTCGCTAGAGACTGGCCGATCTGAAGATCGGTCACTACAAAGGGGGGTGGGCGCCCCGAAGGTCGCCCGCGGGATTTTTAGAGGAGTTTTACCTCGACTTGGACGGGTTGGCCTTCGCCTTTGCCGCGCTGGGTTAGCCAGGCGGCGAAGCCTTCGGCGAAGCGCTTGGGGGTGAGGCGGAAGCTGGCTTCCAGGCGGCCGTCGGCGAGCGGAAGGGTGTCGTCGAAATCGGCGGAGTTGGTGAAATTGCGCATGGAAAATTGATCGAGCCATTCGAGGGGACAGGGGCGTCGTTCGCCGCAGATGAGTACTTCGACCTGAAATTTTTGGGCATACATAGAGGCATGATAGCACCAGGGGGCGAAGGGATTGGATCGGCGGGATTTGTGCGGCCAAGAGGTCACCAAGTGAAATCATGGGTCTGTGCCGTTCGCCTCAACTGATTGCCGCCGCAATCAAAAACTAGTCCAGCCACGTGACGGGTAAACTTGCTTCGAGGGTTGGCGGTAACATACACTGGGCAGGTTTGGAAAACGCACCAGAATGTTCCGCCAGTCTCAGATACGAGTCCGCGCTATCCGGACGGGCCGGATGGGGCTCATCCCTGTAATTCTTCGATGCAGCCTACAAAGAACTTGGGGGTAACACCGTGGCGACGCCAATGGAAGCCTGGGTGGAAGAATCAGCCCGGCTGACCAAGCCAGAGAAGATTGTCTATTGCGATGGGTCGGAAGCCGAAAACCAGGCCATCCTGCAGGAAATGCTGAAAAAGGGCGATTCCTTCCGGCTGAACGAGAAAACCTACCCGAATTGTTACCTGCATCGCAGTGACCCGAGCGACGTCGCCCGCACCGAACACCTGACGTTTATCTGCACCCCGAACAAAGAAGAAGTTGGACCAACCAACAACTGGATGGACCCCGAAGGAGCGAAGTTCAAGATCGGGAAGTTGCTGGACGGGGCGATGCGCGGGCGGACGATGTATGTGGTGCCATACATCATGGGGCCGGTAGATTCGCCGATCAGCAAAATTGGCGTCGAGGTGACCGACAGCCCGTACGTGGTGGCAAACATGCGGATCATGTGCCGGATGGGCAAGGTGGCGCAGGACAAGCTGGGCAGCTCGAAAGATTTTGTGCCGGGGTTGCATTCGGTGGGAGACCTGGACCCTTTGCGGCGGTACATCGCACATTTTCCGGAAGAACGGCTGATCTGGAGCGTGGGTTCGGGGTACGGCGGAAACGCGCTGCTGGGGAAGAAATGCTTTGCGCTGCGGATCGCGAGTTATATGGCGCGGCAGCAGGGCTGGATGGCCGAGCACATGCTGATCCTGGGGCTGGAGTCGCCAGGCGGAAAAGTCACGTACATGGCCGCGGCGTTTCCGAGCGCTTGCGGGAAGACGAATCTGGCGATGATGGTATCAGCACTGGAGAGCCAGGGTTATAAGGTATGGACGGTTGGCGACGACATTGCCTGGATGAAGATCGGCGCGGACGGATATCTCCATGCCATCAATCCGGAGTCGGGGTTTTTTGGCGTTGCGCCGGGAACCAGCAGAAAGACCAATCCGAACGTGATGGACGCGGTGAAGTCCAACGCGATTTTCACGAACACGGGCCTGACGGTGGAAAACGAGCCATGGTGGGAAGGGATTGGCGGCGAGCCGCCGGCGGGTTTGATCACCTGGCGCGGGGAAAAGTGGGATCCCTCGAAGGGCGTGGCGGCGCAACCGAATTCGCGGTACACCGTGCTGGCCAGGCAATCGCCGAGCATTTCGCCGAAGTGGGAAGCGCCGGAGGGCGTGCCGATTTCGGCGTTTATTTTTGGCGGGCGGCGGGCGCGGCTGGCGCCGCTGGTCTATCAAGCGTTCAACTGGCAGCACGGCGTGTTTGTCGGGGCAACGATGGCTTCGGAAACGACGGCGGCGACGACAGGCGACGTGGGAGTCACGCGGCGGGATCCGATGGCGATGCTGCCTTTCTGCGGCTACAACATGGCGGATTATTTTGAGCATTGGCTGGAGATGGGGAAGAAGATTCCAAATCCGCCGAAGATTTTTCACGTCAACTGGTTCCGGAAGGGCGCGGATGGGAAATTTCTGTGGCCCGGGTATGGAGAGAACGTGCGCGTGCTGAAGTGGATATTGGAGCGAGTGGAAGGGCGCGGCGAGGCCCGGGAAACACCGATCGGGTACGTGCCGACGCGGACGGGGCTGGCGCTGGATGGGCTGAAGATTTCGCCGGAGGCGCTGGACGAATTGTTCGGCGTGAATGGGGATGATTGGGAAAGCGACCTCGCGGACAGCCGAGAGTTTTTGGCGAAGTTCGGGGAGAAGTTGCCGTCCGAGCTGCGCAAAGAGCATGAGGCGGTGGTGGGGCGGTTTCAGAAATCAGTGCCGGCTTGATTGCCGGCTTGTCCACCTGAAGATGGACGCTACGCCGGGATAACTTTTTAACATCAGCTACGTGAACAGAAAGTGACGTTTCCGTAAAACGCTGTAGAATCGTCAACCATGTCGGCGGCCCTCTCGGTTTCCAAGCGGCTATTGGTGTGCCTATTTTTGCTGGCACTGTTCATTGCCCCTCGCTCGTTCCCAGCTGCAACCTGGAATGGTGTGTTGCGCGACGCGGCGGGTAAGCCGGTGGCGGACGCAAAGATTACTTTGCACGGAAGCTCCAGCAATCGCACATATGAAATCCGGACGACCGCCGGCGGCACGTTTGTGTTTGCCGGGATTGCGGCGGGGACGTACACCCTGGTGGCTGAGACCGCCGGCAAAACCTGGAGGGCGGCGAAACCGATTGTGATCGGGGAGGGAAGCCCACCGAATCTGGAACTGGTGCTTTCCGCGCAGGATCAGACACTCGTGGTGGTTGTGGCCGGGCAGTCGCAGGGGACGGAGAAGAAGGGCACCGGCGGCGAACATCTTTCGAGCGCAGAGGTTTCGAGCCTGCCACTGAACGAGCGCGACTTCAGCAAATTGCTGCTGCTGGCCGCGGGCACAATGACGGACACCAATGGCGCGGCGAATTTTACGCAGCAATTTGCGGTCAACGGTCAACGCGGGGTGGCGTCCGTGTTTGCGATGGATGGCGGGACGACGACCGATCCGGAGCTGGGCGGGGCGACGTTTGCGAATTTCAATGTGGACGCGATTCACGAGGTACAGTCGAGCTCTGGTGTGATGCCTGGGGAGATCGGGCAGGGTGCGGCGGGCTTCACGAACGTGGTGACTAAATCGGGGACGGGGCAGCTACACGGGAGCGCGTTTGAATTTGTGCGCAACGCAGCTTTTGATGCGCGAAATTTCTTTGACCACGCGAGCGACCTGGACCCGCGGCGGATCCCTCCGTTCGTGCGCAATGAGTTTGGTGTGACGATTGGCGGGCCGGTGGTGCTGCCCGGAATTTACGACGGGAGCGGGAAGACGTTTTTCTTCGGCGAGTACGCGGGATTCCGGCAGGTGCTGGGGACGACGCAGGTGTTCGCGGTGCCGACGGCGGACGAACGAAAAGGGATCGACACAACGACGTTTCCCAAGACGGCTACTTCCCCGGGCGACACGCTGTTTGTGCCGGTAAGCCCGGAGATCGCGCCGTTGCTGGCGCGTTATCCGTTGCCGAACGATCCCACGGGCTCGTTCGGCGCGCGGACCTACGCGGCGTCCTCGAAAGTGGCTACGGATACGGACCAGTTTTCGATTCGCGTGGACCGCAAGCTTTCGGACAAGGCGACGCTGTTCACGCGCTTCAGCTTGAACAACGTGAATGGGCCGACGACGAATCCGGATCAGACGGCGATCGATCCGAGCTTTGCGGTGATATTTTTTGATCACCAGCGGAACGCGGCGGTTAGTTACGCGCGGACATATTCGCCTCAACTGACTTCGACGACGATGTTTGATTATGTGCGCAGCACGCCGGTGTTTCCTTCGAGCAACCACACGGATATCGCGCTGGCGTTCGGAGACGGGCTCTTCGAGGGATTCAATTCGGCCGACGGATCGATCTTCGGGTCGTATGGAAACGTGTTTCAGTTCAAGCACGACATGAGCTACGTCCACCGGGGCCATGTGTTCAAGTGGGGCTTGGATTTTCGCTGGAACCGGGACTCAACAGTTTTCGGTACGAATCCAAGCGGTGCCTATTCCTTCGGGGGAGGAAGGGCGTATTCGCCCGAGTTCATCCAATCCGCGAGCGGCACGCACAACATTCTTCCGGGCGATCCGCTGCCCGATTCCCTGCTGGGCTTGCTGACCGCGACGCCTTACGAGTACACGATTGCAGCGCCCTACCGGTTGACGCCAACGGGAGATCGATTTGACGAAGCGGCGGTGCGGCGCGAGGCTTACGCGTTTTATTTTCAGGACACGTGGAAAGCGACGCCGCGGCTGAGCATCAATTACGGGCTGCGCTATGAAGTGAACAGTCGGATCAAGGAAGCGAATCACAGGACATCGGTGGCAACGCCGGTAGGGCCGGACGGACAACCGTCGGACTTTCTGACGCCGGGAGCGACGCAACAGTTCTTGTACAATCCGCAGCCGATTTATCCGCTGGATGGGAACGGGTGGGCGCCTCGCGTGGCGGTGGATTATGCGCTGACGAAGCGGACGACGCTGCACGCGGGCGGGGCGATTACCACGATTCTGCCGAATTTGTGGCAGGACAATTTTGTGACCGGGGGATTGCCGTTTGTGGTGCAGCCTTTGGTGACGGCGCAAGCGGGCGCGCCAGTTCCCTTTTCGAATTCCATTACTCCCTTGCAAGTGCCGGAACCGTTTACGAGTTCCGGGCAACCGTTGTTTGCATCGGGAAACACTTCGAATGTTGCCGCGAACACGCCGATTGATCTGGCGAAGTTTCAGCAGGACCTGGAGGCGCTGACGCCGGGCAATGCGCAACTGTTGAGCGTCAGCGTGATGTCGCGCCATTTCAAGAATGGGTACATCGGCACATACACGACGGGAGTGGAGCACGATTTCGGGTGGGTGCGTTGGAACACGGCCTACGTCGGGACGGCGGGGATTCACCTGGCGCGGGTGTTTGCACCGAACGGATACGCGGGCGCTGGACCGGAGTTTGCGCGATTCACTCAATTTGATTCCAATGGCAACGGTATCAGCGGATTCGGGCCGGAGTACGTGATGACCAGCGATTCGCATTCAAGCTACAACGCGCTGCAGACCAGCGTGAGCGGAACGAACGCGAGAATCGGGTTGAATTTTTCGGCGAGCTATACGTTTTCGAAGTCCATCGACGACACGAGCGCGGTGCTCGGAGGAATACCCGGAAGCGCGGGAGCGATCTTGCAGACGTTCGCGCAGAACCCGCTGGACGAACGGGCGGAGAAAGGCCCGTCCACGTTTGACGTGACGCATGTTTTTTCGGCGAGCGTGTTTCAGGCGCTGCCGTTCGATAAGGTGACTTTCCTGCAGCCGGTGAGCCGGTACTTGACGGGCGGCTGGCAACTGTTGAACATCAGTACAATCCTGAGCGGGCCTCCGTTCTCGGTTTACTCGGGACAGCAGCAGACGAGCGCGGGGGCGGGCGGAGCAGACCGGCCAGATTTATTAACGATGCCGGATTTCTCGACCAGCCGGACAAGGCGGGAGGATTACTTTGGGCGGGGCGACAACAACTACACATTCTTTTTCGTTCCTGCCGGGCAGTTCGGGACTTTGGGGCGGAATACGTTTCGCGCACCGGGATACAAACAGTTTGACTTTGCTCTGATCAAGGACACACCGTTTGGGCGCCGGGGGAAAAGCGATCTGGGGCTGGTGGAATTCCGGGCGGAGTTTTTCAATTTGTTTAACATTGTGAATTTCAGTTTGCCGTCGAATACGGTTCGGGGAAGCGGGTTTGGGATTATTTCCCATACAGCGGGGACTTCGCGGCAAATCCAATTTTCGTTGAAGCTGATTTTTTAGGGGAGAAGAGTGAAGAAAAGATTTCAGCGCAGAGTTCGCAGAAGGGACGCAGTGAGCGCAGAGATAAACGGAAGCCCCCCAACATGGGCGACCGGTGATGAAACTTAGTCTGGCCGAATGAGTATCGAGCGTAAAAGCGTAAGCTTTGCTTCCGCACTCACAAGTCAGAGCAGGGCGCGGATGGCTTCGCCGATGCGGATATGGGTGGAGGGATTGCCGCTGATCAGGTAGAGTCGGCCGTGGTCGAAAGTGAAGTTGAAGAAGCGGCTGATGTGGTAGTCCTCGTCGAGAGAGGTGAAAAGCTTGATGGTTTCTTCGGGATCGAGGCCGAAGGCTTCAAGGGCGACGGGTTCGCCCCATTGTTTGGCGAGTGAGGAGTAGCGGTCGACTACTTCTTTGAGACTCAGCATGGTGGGAAGGCAGCCGGGAGCGCGCGGATAAATGGCGCCGCGCCCGGGATTCTGCTTTGCGGAGTGTATCGCGCCGGCTTCGCAGGGGGAAGCGCGCAGATTGGCGGCAGGGACAGGATTCGGTAAGATGCTGGTGGAACTTAAAATTCACCGGAGGGCGAGTTTATGAGCATTGCGGTTGGGCAGAAGGCGCCGGATTTCACGCTGCAAGATCAAAACAAGAAGGAAGTAAAGCTTGCGGATTTCGCGGGGAAAAAGAGAGTGGTGCTGGTGTTTTACCCGCTGGACTGGAGCCCGACCTGTACGACCGAACACGCGTGCTTCGTGAACGACATGCGGAATTTCGAGACACTGGATGCGGAAGTGCTGGGCGTCAGCGTGGACAGCGTGTGGTCGCACAAGGCGTATGCGGAAAAGATGGGGATCAAGTATTCGCTTCTGGCGGATTTCCATCCGAAGGGCGCGATGAGCGAGAAATACGGCGTCTACATGGCGGACAAGGGGATCACGGGGCGGTCGATCATCATCATTGATAAAGGCGGGAAAGTGGCATGGGTGAAGAATTACGACATTCCCGTGGTGCCGGACGTGAAGGAAGTGGCGACAGCGTTGGGGAGCGTGAAGTAGAGGAGTTAGGGAAAATTTAGGGAGTAAAGGAACGGAACGTAGAGTCACGAGCCGGGCAAGGCGCATTCAAAAGGGCGCCTTGCCCGGCTCTGCTTTTCTGGCCGTGGATGCAGCGGACCGGGCAAACCCATCGGAAGGTAGACGTTGCGCAGGCGGCGAAGAGGCCACCGCAGTTTCGCTTTCCGTTTGTCTTGACTGTAACAGGCGTTTCATGTAACAGTCGTTACATGAAACAGGCCTACCCTCCCCGCGCCGCTGTCCTCCTCGACGCCACCATCGAGTACATGTTGAAGCACGGGGTCGCCGACCTCTCCCTTCGCCCGCTGGCCGCCAAGATTGGCAGCAAAGCGCGGCTCCTCATTTATCACTTCGACTCGAAGGAATCCCTTGTAAGCGAAGCCATGGTTGTCGTTCGGGATCGCGTCCAGAAAGCCTTCGCCGCCATGGTTGAAAATGGCCGTGGGCATTCGGAATCGCAAATCATACGGGCGTTCTGGCGTTGGGCAACCTCCAGGCAGCACGAGCGCTACCTGCGGCTCTTCTTTGAAGTGCACGGACTCGCTTTGCAGAAGCCCGCGCGCTACGGCGGGTACCTGGAGGGCGCGGTCAGCACCTGGGTGGAGATGATGGCGGTGGTTCTGCCCGCGCGGTTATCCCTGGCCAAACGCCGCTCCCTGGCCACACTCGCCGTCAGTACCGTCGTCGGCTTGCTGATGGACTACCTCTCCAGCGGCGATAAAAAGCGCAGTTCGCAGGCACTGGAAATCTTTGCGGGGAATTTTGATGCGCTGCTGCTGAAAGAGACGTAAAACGCCCCGGGCTCATGGCGGGAAGCGTGTGCGTCAGGGAGGTCCAATTCGATGAGAATCGCGGAATTCCTGAATGTGATTCTGATTCCCCTGCTGGTGTTGATCGCTGCGCTGGGAATGATCATCGTGGAAACCCGGCGGGGCGGCCGCCAGTGGCCACAAGTTCGCGGCTGGTGGGCACGCGCGCTGCTCTTGAACGGGTTTCAGGTGGGCGCTGTGTGGATTGCCGGCATGGTCTGGAACGGCTGGATGCTGCGACATCGGCCCTGGAGTGCCGACGCGCTTGGACTCGCCGGCGGTTCCCTTCTCGGTTATCTGGCAATTACCTTCTTTTTCTACTGGTGGCATCGCTGGCGCCACGAAAGCGACTTCCTGTGGCGGTGGTTTCACCAGGTGCATCACAGCCCCCAGCGCATTGAAGTGATCACCAGCTTCTATAAACATCCGTTTGAAATTCTGGCGGACAGCGCGCTGTCGAGCGCGATCTTGTATTTCGTGGTGGGGCTGGGCCCGGCGGCGGCTGCGGGTGGCGTCCTGCTCAGCGGACTCGCCGAACTGGTCTACCACTGGAACATTCGCACGCCGTACTGGCTGGGCTTTGTGTTTCAGCGGCCCGAAAGCCATTGCATCCATCATGAAAAGGGCGTCCATTCCTTCAACTACTCTGACCTGCCGGTGTGGGACATGCTTTTCGGCACCTTTCGCAATCCGCGCGAGTGGAATGCGCAATGCGGCTTTGAACCCGCCCAGGAACTCCGGTTCGGGGAAATGCTGGCGGGACGCGATGTTCACGCAATGAAGACGGAGGATTTGCGGCCGTGAGAAAACCGGTGATCGCACTGCTCGCACTTGGCATGTTGCAGATGACTGCGGACCTGCTGCATCTGTGGGCACTGAAGGGTGTGGCGGCCGCAACCGCTGCGTCTCCCGCGCCAAAGGTGTTTTCTTCGGTGCGCGGTCTGGAGACCTACTCGTCCCGGTTTTTTGTCGAGTGGACTGACGAGTCTGGGGTGTTCCATTCCATCGAGATCAGGCCGGAAACAACCGCGGGCTTACGGGGTCCCTACAACCGGCGCAACGTGTACGGCGCGGTCCTCGCCTACGGACCGGTTCTGCATTCGGATCCTTCCGTGCGTGCGATGTTTGAATCCATTTCGCGTTACGCACTTTGTGGAGACGCGCCGCTCTTGCGGGAATTGGGGATTCCAGTATCAGAAATTCGCGGAGTGCCCCGCATTCGCATTGAAACGCGGGCTGGAACGCAAACTGGCGATTTGCCGCTGGAGTACGAACCGCCATGCAAATGAAAAATGGCTGGACCAGGGGCCAATTTCGCATCTTCCGCGTGACTTTCGGCCTTTATCTGCTTTACCACTTTCTCAGCCTCCTGCCTTGGGGGCCGGAACTCTTCTCTTTACAAGGAGTACTCCCGCAAGGTGCGATGAGTCCCTTGTTTCACCTCTTTCCCAACCTATTTCTTCTGTGGGACTCGCCGCTGTTCGTTCAGGCTTGCTTGCTGGCGGCGGCAATTTTCAGCGCGCTTTTAACCATTGGCAAATTCGATCGGGTGATGGCCGTCCTGGTGTGGTACGTGTGGGCAAGTCTGTATGGCAGAAATCCGCTAATCGGAAATCCCTCCCTTCCCTTCATCGGCTGGCTGCTGCTGGCCTACGCGCTGATTCCGTCCCTTTCCGATCGCAAAGAGTTAGCTTCCACCAGCGAAGACACCGGCTCCTGGAAGATGCCGGCGGACGTTTACGCCGCCGCCTGGATCTTGATGGCCGTTGCCTATAGCTACAGCGGATATAACAAGCTGATCAGCCCGTCGTGGATGGATGGCAGCGCGCTCGGTCATGTGCTGAGCAATCCACTGGCGCGCGATACTGTGGTGCGCACTTCCTTACTGGCGCTTCCGGCCTTGTGGCTGAAAACCGCAACATGGGCCGCGCTTTCCCTGGAATTGTCTTTCGCTCCGCTGGCAATTTTCCGCCGGCTGCGGCCGTTTCTCTGGTTGGCGATGGTCGGTTTGCATCTGGGCCTGCTCGTTTTGGTGAATTTTTCCGATCTCACCGTCGGCATGTTGATACTGCATTTCTTTACCTTCGACCCGGCGTGGATTCCCTCTCCGAAACCTGCTGGACAGCCGATTTTCTATGATGGGCATTGCGGCCTGTGCCACGGACTGGTGCGTTTCGTGCTGAGTGAAGATCAATCGGCGGATCCTTTTTCGTTTGCGCCACTGCAGGGAGAGGCGATCAAGCGAAGTATCACGGACAGCGCGCGCGCCGAGCTTCCGGACAGTGTTGCGGTCGTCGAACAAAACAAGAATATCCTTACGAGATCAACTGCGGTGATTTATGTGCTGAAGCGGTTGGGAGGCCTGTGGTTCCTTGGCGGCGCCTTGTTGAGCCTGATGCCTCGAGCTTTGCGGGATGTGGCGTATGACGCCATCGCATCCGTCCGCAAGCGAATCTTTGGGACGACCGAGGAGGTGTGCCCGCTGCTTCCCCGAGGATTGCGAACGCGGTTCCTGGGCTAGCTCGGAAGATCGATCCAGGAGTTTTGGTGGCCGGCCCAAAGACCGGCCACTACTTTCTTGCGGGAGGTTCGGGAGTCTTAATTAAGGCGGGAGGTGGCGTGGTGGGCGAAGCAAAGGAGCGGACCAGGATTACCAACTGCCAGCGCTGGTCATCGGTTAGCTTTTTGCGGAAGGAGGGCATGGGCTTGCGGCCCTGGGTGATCTGGTAATAAATTTCGCCGTCGGTGAGACTGTTCATGTGCTTCGGTTCGGTGAGGTTGCTTGGCGCGGGGTCGTACATCATGGCGTCGGAGCCGTCGCCTTTGCCAGCGTCGCCGTGGCAGTTGGCGCAGTACTCGTTGTAGACGGGTTTCGCGGCGTTGAAATTGGCGTCGGAGGCGGCGAGCGGATTCTTGCGGAGTTTGTCTTCGGTAGGGACTTTCCATGGCGTTTTGTGCAAGGCGGCAAGGCCGATGGAAAGGAAGATGAGGAGGATGACGAGGGCGAACAGGATTTTTTGCAGCGTCTTTTGTCTCTTGGCAGGAGCGGTCATGGTTTATTCACAGGGAAAGTTTCGCATAGGCGGGGTTGGACAGGAAGAGGGGACCGGTGGAATGAGAAGATTTCAATGCCCCGACCGGGCCGGGGTAAACGCCGCTAGCAGATGGGCCTCAGAGTTCGAGGAGATTTGGTGGTTGAAAATCCGCACCCTTCAAGGCTCCTTTCGATGGGAACTGGGTTGGTGGACAGCGTTAGGTGCGTTAAAGCGGAAGCTGCGCTTCTGCACTCAGCAGTAAGAACTGCCCGCCGCTGAAATCGGGCCCCA
Organism: Acidobacteriota bacterium; assembly: GCA_013289665.1. Classification (GTDB taxonomy): domain Bacteria; phylum Acidobacteriota; class Terriglobia; order Acidiferrales; family UBA7541; genus Acidiferrum. Next base: position 75,183 of record JABCZN010000017.1, read on the forward strand.
CAAAAGCAGGAAGGGCCGAGCGAGTTCGGCCTCTACAAAGACGTGAGTCCAATTATGCGGGGCGGAGGATTAGCCAGAGGAGTTCGCCGTTGAAGAAGAGGATGGCGGCGGCGACGCACCAGGCGATGATGGTGGTGGCGCGGGAGTTGACGAAGTCGCCCATCTTGGCGCGCTCGCTGGTGAATTGCACCAGCGGAATCACGGCGAAGGGCAACTGAAAGCTGAGAATCACCTGGCTGAGGATCAGGAGCGTGGTGAGCTTCCCTTCCCCGGCGATGGCGATCACGAGAACCGCGGGAATAATGGCGATGGAGCGGGTGATCAGGCGGCGCAGCCACGGTTTCAGGCGAATATCGAGAAAACCTTCCATGACGATTTGGCCGGCGAGAGTGCCGGTGAGGGTGGAGTTTTGCCCGGAGGCGAGCAGGGCGCAGGCGAAGAGCGTGCTAGCAAGGCCCGCGCCAAGGAGCGGGCTGAGGAGTTTGTAGGCCTGGGCGATGTCGGCGACTTCGCTGAGGCCGCGGGTGTGGAACGCGGCGGCGCCGAGCACGAGGATGGCGGCGTTGATGAAGAGGGCAAAAAAGAGGGCGACGGTGGAATCGATGACGGCATAGCGCAGGGCTTCGCGCTTTTCCGATTTCTTTTGGCCGAACGCGCGGGTCTGCACGATGCTCGAATGAAGATAAAGATTGTGAGGCATCACGGTGGCTCCGAGAATGCCGATGGCGATATAGAGCATTTCCTTATTGCGCAGTATTTCGGCATGGGGGATGAAGCCGCGGGCAGCTTCCCGCCAGATCGGATGCGCAAAGAAAATTTCGTAAGCGAAGCACAGTCCGATGCTGGCAATGAGCGTGATCACGAAAGCTTCGATTAGGCGGAAGCCGCGTCCCTGCAGGGCGAGGACGATCAGAACATCGAAAGCGGTGAGGAGAACCCCGAGGAGCAGCGGAATGTGAAAAAGAAGATTGAGGGCTACGGCGGAGCCCAGGACTTCGGCGAGGTCGCAGGCGGCGATGGCGAGTTCACAGGCGACCCAAAGAAAAACGGATACGCGGCGCGAATAGTGGTCGCGGCAGGCCTGGGCAAGGTCGCGGCCCGTCACGATGCCGAGCTTCGCGGAGAGCGCCTGGAGAAACATCGCGAGCAGATTACTGATGAGAACGACGCTAAGGAGCGAGTAGCCGAATTTCGAGCCTCCACCGATGTCGGTGGCCCAGTTGCCCGGGTCCATATACCCGACCGCGACGAGATAGCCGGGGCCAGCGAAGGCCAGGATTTTGCGGAACCAGTGGGCGTTGTGGGAGATGGGGATGCTGCGGTGGGATTCAGGGAGCGAGGGGAGCGTGAGGGCACGGCGCCAGGCGGAGAGTTCGGGCTGGTCGGCCGGGAGGGCCGGGGCAGTGGAGAATCGCTTGGAAAAGATGTCGGACATCGTTTGTGTTAACTATGGTTAACTTCTCTTATAAAGTAGAATTAACTAGGGCGGATGTCAATAGGACTTATCGGGGGAGGACGCAAGAGTTAGATAAAGAGATACCGCAGAGTGCGCGGACAACACTGAGGATAGAGAGAAGAGCGGCCCGCCACCTTCCTGCGGCGGGCAGGCGGTCGGCGGGCCCTACAATCGCTAGCGGGGGACGTGGCAGGCCCCGACTCGGTCGGGGCCGCTAGATCGGCGGCCGATCTGAAGATCGGCCACTGCGGGGTGTGCCGGGTTGGGCTGTGATACTTTGGGAGAGGAATTTTGGGAGAAGAACATGGATGAGAAACAAGTAGCGCAGCCGGGGCAAGTGCAGATCAAGGCGGATGAGAAGGAACTGCAGGGGCTGTACAGCAACCTGGTTATGATCCAGCATCACGCGGAGGAATTTACGCTGAATTTTGTGTACATTTTTCCGAATGGCACGCAGGGGAAGTTGCTGAGCAGCGTCATTGTGAGCCCCGGGCATGCGAAGCGAATCTGGCGGGCGCTGGGCGAGAATATTGCGCGGTTTGAGGCAGCGTACGGGCCGATTAAAGAGGGGCCTGAAGGCGCGCCGGTGCCAGGGGCGAACATCGGGTTCGTGCAGTAGAGGGTGGGAACGCAGGAGACCAGAGTGCGATTTCAGGCCGCGAGCGACCAGGCGCTGCTGGTTTATCTGGGGGAAGAGATCGGTGCGGCGGTACACGAGAGGGTGGTGCGGTTGCTGCGGCTGTTGCAGCAGGAGCCGATTGCGTGGGTACGGAACATCCAGCCGGCGTACTGTTCCCTGCTGATTACGTTTGACGCGGTTGCTGTGGATCACGCCGAAGTTCAGGCAAAACTTTCCGAATACGAAACGCGCGCGAAGAAGTTGCCGGCGGCGAAGGCTCGCCTGGTGGAAGTGCCGGTGTGTTATGGCGGGGCGTTTGGGCCGGACCTCGAGGAAGTGGCGGCGCAGCGAGGATTGTCGCCGGAGAAGGTTGTCGAACTGCACATCGCGCGAACGTATCACGCTTACTTTTTGGGATTTGCGCCGGGGTTTGCCTACCTGGGAGATCTGCCGGATGAGATTGCCACCCCGCGATTGGAGACGCCGCGGAAGGAAGTGGCGGCGGGAAGCGTAGGGATTGCGGGGCGGCAGACAGCGGTGTATCCGTTCGCCACGCCGGGCGGCTGGCGATTGATTGGCAGGACGCCGCTTGAAATGTTTCGGCGGGATCGCGAGCCGATGGGGCTGATTGCGATTGGAGACCAGGTGAAGTTCCGGCCGGTCACACGGGCGGAGTTCCTGGCGGCGAGGCGGGCATGAGTTTGCTGGTGGTGGAATCGGCGGGATTGCAGACGACGGTGCAGGATTTTGGCCGCGAGGGATTCGGCGCGCTGGGAGTTTCGGCATCGGGCGCGGCGGATGCGGTGGCCCTGCGGTTGGGGAATCTGCTGCTGGAGAATAAAGCCGGGACACCGGCGCTGGAGATGACGCTCACAGGCGGGACATTTTTGTTTCCCGATGGAGCAGTGATCTGCCTGGCGGGGGCGAATTTTGGGGCGCAGGTGGATGGCAAGGCGCTGGAGTTGTGGCGGCCGCACGCGATCATGCCGGGGAAGAGAGTGGTGCTAGGGGCGACGCGAGATTTTGCACGTTGCTATTTGTGCGTGGCGGGCGGGATTGGTGTGGCGGAATTTCTGGGGAGCGCTTCGACGCATCTGTTAAGCGGATTGGGAGGATGGGAGGGACGGGCACTACGGAAGGGCGATGTGTTGCCGCTTGGGGGGCTCGAGAAAAATATCCGGCGGCGAAAACCGAGAGCTGGCGTTTTAGAGCAGCTGAAGCCCGAGAAGACGTTGCGAGTGACACTTGGGCCGCAGTCTGATTGGTTTCTGGAAGAAGCGTGGAGGACGATGACGAGCGCAGAGTTTATGGTCAGCGAAGATTCGAATCGGATGGGGTTACGGCTGGATGGACCGCGGCTGGCAGCGCGCGGAAAGGCGGAAATGATCAGCGAGGGTACGCCGCTAGGAGCGATTCAGTTTACACCATCGGGGCAGGCGATCATTTTGTTTGTGGAGCAGCAGACGACCGGCGGCTACCCGAAGATCGCGAATGTGATTGGAGCGGATTTGCATTGCGTTGGACAATTGCGGCCGCGAGATAAGATCCAGTTCGAAGAGGTTTCGCTCGTGAAGGCGCGGGCGTTGTGGATCGAGCAGCAGAGATTGTTAGGTTCGGAGGAGCGGCTGTTCGCATGAAACGAGTGGATTTGAACTGCGACATGGGCGAGTTGCCGGAGATGCTGGCGGACGGAAGCCAGGAAGCGCTGATGAAATTTGTGACGTCGGCGAATGTGGCTTGCGGCGGGCATGCCGGGGATGAAGGCATGATGCGCGCGACGATCGAGCAGGCGATGCTGCACGGCGTGGCGGTGGGGGCGCATCCGGGATACGAGGATCGAGAGAATTTTGGGCGGGTGACGCTGAACTTATCGCCGGAAGAGGTTCGGGATTCGGTTTACCGGCAAGTGGTGGCACTCGGGAAGATCGCGGAGAGGTGTGGCGCGGAGGTGCAGCACGTCAAGCCGCATGGGGCACTGTATAACCAGGCGGCGCTGGACGCGAGGATCGCGCGGGGCATTGCAGAGGGTGTGCGGCGGTGGAGGCAGGACGTGGTGCTGGTGGGCCTGGCGGGCTCGGTGATGTTGCAGGAGTTTCGCGCGGCAGGATTTCGCGTGGCGGCGGAGGCGTTTGCGGACCGGCGGTATGAAAAAGACGGAAGTTTGCGGGCGCGGACATTTCGGGATGCGCTGCTGGATGCGCCGGAGAAAGCGGCGGAACAGGCCGCACGGATTGCGGAAGGGCGAGGCGTGTTGACGCGTGAGGGCGCCGAGGTGGCAGTGGGAGCACAGACGATTTGCATCCACGCGGATACGCCGGGGGCGGAGCGGATTGCGGAGGCGGTGAGGAGAGCGTTGGAAAGGGCGGGGGTTAACGTGGGAGCGTTGTGCAAGTGAGAAGGTGGGGATGGGCAGTCAACAAAAAACGCGCGGGACCAGCAAGGGGCAGACTAGGCCGATGATCCGGTTCTGGGTCGAATTACCGCGACGCGGGTGACAACCGGATTTGCAGTTTTCAGACTCATAGTCGGAGTTGTAGCCTCAGCTACGCCTTCAATACGACGTTGTCACTGGCTCCGGATTTACTTACAACAGAAGAAAGCTCCTTGTTGAAATTGAAGTCCGTAGCCGCAGTCCAGGTAATAAGGCGTGCCCCGAGATTGAAAGTCAGATCTTCGAATGCCCATTGGATAAAAACCAGAATGCGGCTCTGAAACTGGACGATGTACATCAGATGGATGAACACCCACACGAGCCAAGCTGGCAGTCCAGACAAGTGGAAGCCGAACACATTCGCGACGGCACTCCACCGGCCAATCACAGCCAGGCTGCCCTTATCGAAATACGTGAAGGGCGAAATCTCCTTTTTGTCTTGTAGTTTCAGGACGATGGCCTTTGCGCCGTAGGTTCCTCCTTGGATAGCCACCTGAGCTAAACCGGGCAGCGGTTTTCCGTTGGAATCTAGCGAAAGAGCCAGATCCCCAACGACATAAATATCTGGATGACCTGCGATCGTGAGTTGGGGATCTACTTTAATTCGACCGATTTTGTCTGTCTCCGCATTCGTACGCTTCGCGAGAGTCTTTCCCAACTCCGAAAACTGTCACGCCGCCTGCCCAAATGACGGTCCTGGCTTCCAGACGATTTATGCCGTCATGGTTCTGGATGGTCAGCCCTTCCTTATCAATGTCTTTCACCATTAAGCCAGTCTTCACTTGCACTCCGAGTTTCCCGAGCGAGCGGGCCGCTTTCTCCGCCAAGTCTTCCGGGAAGGGCGGAAGCACGCGCGGCGCTCCGTCCATTAGAATGATCTGGGCCTCTTCCGGGTGGATGGAGCGAAAATCATGCTTCAGCGTCTGCCTTGCAATCTCGGCAATAGCCCCGGCAAGCTCTACTCCCGTCGGGCCCGCACCCACAATGACAAACGTGAGCCATGCGGGCCTTTTAGCAGGGTCAGAAATTCGTTCGGCGGCTTCGAAAGCGTAGAGTATTTTGTGCCGGATGGTTGTCGCTTCCTCCACGCTCTTAAGGCTTGGAGCCCACTCCCGCCAAGATTCGTGGCCATAGTAAAAGCTCTGCGAACCTGCCGCGACAATCAACGAATCGTATTCGAGGCTCGCCCCATCGGCGAGCAACACGCGTTTTGATACGGGATCGATATCCTGTACCTCACCCATCAACACGCGAGTGTTTTCCTGGCGGCTCAGTACGCTGCGTAATGGCGCCGCGATCTCGCCAGGCGACAGCGAACCGGTGGCGATCTGATAAAGGAGTGGCTGAAACAGATGGTAATTGCGACGGTCGATGAGCGTCACCTCGACAGGCGCGGACTTCAATGCCTGCGCTGCGCATAAGCCTCCAAATCCGCCACCCACAATGATCATCTTCGACTGTCTGTTCATTTGATCCTCACTCCGATGTGCCGCACGGCTCGGTTCCCTACTCTGGAAACCGGACCGCGTGCACCGTGCATTCCGCGGCTGCAAACAAATTGCGACGCCGTGGACCAAGACCGCCTCGATGCTAAATATCAACCCTACGACCGCGGTTCTTCTGTTAAACGAATTTGTAACGCTAAAGCCAAATGACTGGATTGTGTTAAACGCAGCAAACTCCCACGTTGCGCGATGCCTGATCGCGATTGCAAAATCGCTCGATCTGAACGTTGTAGGTATTGTGAGACGGCGCGAACTTATCCCAGAAATCGAAAAACTGAATGTTGACTTTGTTGGAGTCGAATCGCCGGAACTCTCAAAGCAAATTCGGGCTGCAACCGGCGGAATGCCAATATCCCTGGGTCTTGATGCCGTAGGTGGTCCAGCGACAGCGACGTTGGCAAGCGTGCTCTCTCCGGCGGCTCATCTCGTCAGCTATGCGTGGCTCGGTGGTTTGCCGATTCACTTGCCGCAAGGCGATCTCATTGGCAAGAGGTTGAATATCCACGGCTTCTGGATGTATTACGAAGAATTTCTCCCCAAAATGCGAGCGGCACTTACTCAGGCGACAAAAGTAGTCGCTTCTGGCAAATTAAGTTTGCCAGTCACCACGACATACAAACCGTCCCAAATCAAAGAAGCAATCGAACACTCCGAGCGTGGTGGCGAGGTTCTATTGGATTTCGATCACGCATAATAGGGCCCGCCAGCCTATCGCGCAAGGAGCTTCAGGTTGCTTGCACAAAACATCCGAGCACCATCCGACAGCCGCATGTCCCCACTTCCCTGTTCCCAAAATTGCCGCGCTGCCTCGCGTGCATCCTTGTGACCCGCTAACCCTCACGGAAGCGGTCTAAAAGGTCGTGTGAATCAGTACCACTAAAGCGCTTGTGTCCACAAACAGGCGAGCACTCCCGGATTGTCGGGAAGTTGGACCGCCGGTGCTCTCGTTCGAGGTCGAGCGGATTTCATGGAATTCCGAGCCGATGAGGCAGAACGCTGAGAATTGTTTTGAGTTATTGGCTCAGGTGGCCGCGAGCTAGGGGCCTTTTGAAGCTCAATTTCCCACGCTATGGGTTTCCTTCTTGCGAACCTATCTTCGAGCGCTCGACGTTGTGGTTCCGTTTGATGGTTGGAAATTCTCTGAAACATCGCACTTTTCAGCTTTGCCACTACATCCTGACGCTCCGTGGGCTGTACACCCCACGATTGACCGAACCGTGATTTCGAGATCATGCATAATAAGTGCATCGGAGAAGTTGCTGTCTTGTACCAAAGCGCAGATTCCCCACGATTGCGAAATGCGCTAAGCTACCGTACAATGAGATGGTTGTGAGCGGTTCCCCGCGATGTTGGGGCCTGTAGCCCAAGAGTCTGTTGTTGATTCTGCGTTGCTTAGGTCCAATTTCAGGCCCTTTAAAACCGCCTTCTTGTACACAAGTTGTACACAAATCTTCTGTGGTAAACCCGTGATCCCATCGCTCAGCGGAAACTGTCTATCTTCTAAAAATAACGCAAAACCTCTACATGCCTTGCTGAGCGTCGGATTCATCCTCCAAGGCTCCATCGAATCTACATCGGCTTGTGATGACCTCCTAGTTGGAATCTAGGCTGCTCTCGGGAAAGAATGTGGGTCGATCCCCGCCGCACTCCTGCAAACCCTCCTGCTGCGCAGGCGAATAAGCGTCCGGTGGTGCCTATTCAATCGTTTCTGTAGTCGACAACTGCCATACTTTCTGAAAGAGTCGCGCAGAGTGCCATTCCAACTCACCGTGGCTCATCGGCAGCATATCGTGAGCTGCGAATGACGCGAGCGAACTCGAGTCGCACGCCACCGAGACATGGAAAGTATTTGCGAACTTACTATCGTGTTTTGCGGGGTTGTTTCAATTCCTCTAACGTAAACAGCTCGATGGAAATCGAGCATGAGGAGTAGAAAACCGTCGGTGGGCTACTCCAGATGTCATATCCGTCAGCCTCAGCCGTCAGCACATATTCGACGCCGGGTCTGGCGTCATCGAAAGCGAATTTGCCAGACCGATCTGACAGAATTGTCTGCTCTTCTCCACTGCTTGTTTTCCGAAGCTTTAGCCGAGCACGAACCCTTTTGAAGTGATGATTCGCAACGTCACCCGAGATTCTTAGGCGGTCGGGCTGCAATTCCAAGAGGTGCACGCTTTTCAATAAGGCGTTGAGCTCCGCGGACTCTCCGGCCAACTTTGTCTGCATCTCGGCGATTTCCTTCGTGTAGGAGGATTGGCCTGCAAGAGCGCTTTCCAACGCATCGTTGGCATCTGAGCGCTCGTCGTCTAAAGAAGCGACGCGTGGCGGGAAGGTATCATTCGAAGCCTCAATTCTGTTGAGCTCTTCGAGTAGCGTCTGCAGCGCGGGCATTTGATCCGGCGGCTGTACCTTCGCTATTTTGACCTCATTCTTCATGGCCGGCTTGGGATCTGAAGTGGAGCGGCGACTCACTCGAACTACGTCTTTCAAGGGTTGCATGGTAACGACCTTTTCCGCATCGGCAAACCAAACATCGAAATCCTCCAGGTCGGCGGCTCGGAAGTTCGCCATCGCCAACCCTTTTGCATCAACGCTGATGTGATAAGCCTCGGCGGTTGTCATATCATAAAATACGGCGTGCCCTTCCCGATTAGTCGATGCAGTTCGTACAGTGCCGGTGCCGACATCCTCGGCTGATGCCAGAGCGCCCGGAATGCCCTTGCCTGATTCATCTTGCACACTGACTGTTAAATGAAAGTGTTGCGAGGGTTTCCAGGCCGGGTCCGCTGCGAGATTACTCGTTGCCGCCTTAAGGACGGTCGACAGCCTCTTTTCTCTCTGGCGTCCGGCAGTAACTTGCGCGTAAAGGATGGAACTTTTTGCTTCCTCAACCGCCGTCTTTGTCTTCACAGCGGTAAGTTCCGCGTTTAACGCGGTCACTTTGGCTGTTAATTGCTGCTCTTCCAACTGGGCTTGCTTATGCTCCTTGTCTATCAAATCTGTGATGCGAACGCGCTCAGATGCATCCACACTCCCGCGCCGTGTTGACAGCGCAGCTGTTCTTTCCGCATCAAAAAAACGCGTCACGGGCTCGAACGCCGCCCAATGGCGCGGCGCGTTCCACTTTGAACCCTGTCGCTCGATTAGTTCGCGCGCTGCCAGGGTCGTAGCAGAAGTGTAATCCGTGCCGTTATTCAAGCTCTTATAAAAAGCCTCGGAGAAGGCCCGAGCTCCAGGCGCCTCCACTTGCCATCTTGTCGCGACCACGGTGGAAGCATTACGCGCCAGGAATGCGTCCGCAAGCCCGTACTCTTCTTCGCCTCCATACGTAATTCCAGTTCTGGTGTCACAGGCACTTAGCAGCAGTTGTCGCTCGCTAAAGTCCAGATCTCCGAGGTCCAGACTATAAAGGCGCTGTCCGCCAGTCAGCTCTAGAAATGAATAGTCCGGTCGCAAGTAGTCGCTCTGCCCATGCGTCGAAATGTAAACAGCGTCTGCATCCGTCAACCCCGCGCGAATTTTTGCTAAGTTCGCATCGGCACCGACTAGAGGAATGATGGGCATTCCACTGCGGACCGGCGCAAGTTGATCGTCCGTGTTTTTTTCCATCTCGGGATTGGTGATGGCGAGGAGCTGCCTCCGGGCCACGGGTACGCTGTTTTTTGAAACAGGTCTTGCACCCGACAGAATCCCAACTTCGTATTTCTCGATCAGGTATTTGCCGGACGGAATTGGAAGAGCCGCCCAAGGCAAGTTTTGCAGGGGACCATCTGCCAGGATACTCAGTCGCTTCTTGCCGCTGATCTCTGGAAGATAGGCGAGCAACTTGTCGTAGAGCTGGGTGCCAACCTCGTCGGATGGCGCTCCTCCCTGCAGAGCGTTCTCGAAGCTTTCGCAAAGGGCCTGAAGCGAACCAATCGGTAAGTAGCGAAAGTATGCGGAAGTGCGTCCCCCGTCGTCGATCGTAACCGTGTACACACCCGTGTGTCCCACTGCTTGCAGAATCAGGAGTTCACCAGGAGCTGCAGGCCGAATCGCGTCCTTGCGCTCTCGGTGACTTGCGTCCTGGGCGTAGAGTTCGTTTGTCACTAGATATGTTGCTTGTTCGATCGCATTCAGTGTGGGGTCGCCGGCCGGCAGCTTCTCCGGCTGGCCGAAGAGTTTCAGAAGCTCGCGGTAGTCTTGGCGCGTTACAGGACTATTTTCTGTGCCAACCGACAGGGTATGATAGGTGTCTTTCAGCGTCTCCAGTTCTTCTGCGAGTGGGTTGTGCGGCGCCGAGGCCAGGATCGCAACCGGCAGTACGCTTGCCAATCGGTAGGATGCTATCGCTCGCGTCATCGCAGCCGAGTCGCCGCGGCGATAGAGAGCAGATAAGTATTCTTCCTCTATAAGTTGCCGCAAATCTCGCAGACGGAGCGAGGCGTTGCGTGTGGCCACGGACCGACGCAGGCTTTCTAATTGGTCTGCGGCATCCCTCAATAGCTGCTCCTCTTGGCGCGCGTCGCCCAAACCGCGATAACACATGGCGATGACGTAGTTCAGCTGCACACGCTCCAGTGTCGTCGGCGGCGGTGCCATTCCTTCCAAACTCAACAAGCGTGCAATGGCGATGTGATAGCGTTTTCCGGCAAGCGCGCTCAGTGCGAGATCGAGCACGATCTGCCGCTTCATCTTTTCAAGGTCTCCCAACTCCTGCGCCAGTTGCGGCGGCAGTGAAGACTCGATGTGGGGTTGGTTAGCGGCCAAGCTGACGAGGGCCTTAGACATCGCTTTGTCCAGGTAGGAGGGCTCCGGGCCGAAAACGGAATCGAGGAGCACTGGATATCCGATGCTCCAAACCGCAAATTCAAAATTCCTAAGAAATCCTGGATCGCTCTTCATTGCCGGGAAGTGTAGTTCGCTCGACTCTTCCAAATCCTTTTCGGGCTTTTCCTTGGAATCGTCCTCCGGCGTCGTTGGGCTGCTATCAGAATCCTCCGCAAGCGAATCGAAGTCCGGTGGTTCAGGATCCATGGCGATAACCATTCGAAAATAGGGGTCCTTTGCCAGTTGCGCTGCACCCGAATCCGTCGACATATAGGCCATCTGCAGTAAGCGCATCATCAGGCCGAATTGGCTGGCCTGCTGCACATCCCTTTGCACACTCGAGTCTCTTTTTAATTTGCTCATGAACCACTCAAAAGGCTGTTTCCCCCCCAAAGCCACGTGGCGAAGTTCTCCGTTGATTGCCAGCGCGAGTTGAGATGCGTACGCTATCTGAAACTGTGCGGCCTCAGCTTCATTCAAATGGTCAGGTTCTACTCCGAAGGCCGATGCGCTTACTGCTCCAATCCCGCCTTGTGCCGCAGAACGAGCCACGAGCCGGGGCCACGAACGGCGTTCAGGAGCCCGGCCGAGCGCTATCGCCGCGCGCAACATTTCCGCGCCTGACCCACCTCCCATCGCATTCACTTCTGGTCGAAAGCGACTTTTAGAGGGATTAGCAGCCGGCAATAGTAAGGGGACATCGACGGGCATCGTTTTGCCCTCGAGTGCCGAAAGGATGTTTCGCAGTCGTGGCGGGCTATGCATGGACCAGGCATCCAACAGGCCTGCGGCGTATATAGATTTGACCTCACTGATGTCGTCCGGCATTTCCGCCGCTTGTGACGTGCTCGCTGTCTCCTTGGGGCCCAGGTCAGCGATTTGATCCATAAGCGGTTGTACACTCTTGAAGAAAACTCCAAACTCCGTCGCGGCACGCTTCCCGTCGGCCTTAGAAAGCGCTTCCAGTCCGGCGACGCGGTGCTCATCAGAGCGGTCCGCGAGCGGTAGGATCACCTTCGAAACTTCTTTTAACTCTTCAGGTTCATCACCCGGCAAAAGCGGCAAGGTACGTCCCATGCCAGCAATTAGCTGCCTGCATAAGGCTCGGTAATCGGTCCCGACGAAGAGTTCCTGCCGACTTGCTGGATTTACTCCTGCCTGAAGAAGACCATAGTCGATAAGGGCCGCATGAAGGACACGCGTGCTGGTCGGGAGCTTAGCTAGAAAATCAGCGGCATCGTCGCCCATGATGTCGTACCAACCCGAAGCGCCTTCTTGCCCAATTTGTTTGAGAGCCATGCTCATCGCCCGCGCAGAACTTTCGATGAGAACGAGGTTTCTGCTCCCCCAGGCCCATTTGAAATACTCGCGTGCTTTCGGAAGGCTCAGCTGTCGTTGCGAAAACTGCTTCAACTGCACGAATTCGTTCGGAGTGAGCACGCGAACCGAGATGAGACCAGAGTGCAACGCCGCGTCCTCGGCACGCGCCCATGCTTTTGCTGCATTTTGCTGATTGCCCGACTCTAAAGCCGCATCGCTGGCTGCCAGCAAGCTTTCCAGAACGCCGTCAGCCAATTGATGCTGACGGCAGTACGACTCGGCGATCTTCTCTGCAGAATCCGCCTGCTCGTTGTGGTGGAATGCGGAAAATATCCTGGCGCGAAGGACCAGTACGGCCGCTACGCCGCGGGCGTCCCCCGCAGAGTCAAATGCTTGTTGTGCGGCTTCGAGGTGAGTAAGTGCTGTGGTCTCGGAGTTCAATGCGATCTCCGCCAATCCGAGTTGCGCCAAGCCTCGTACCTGCAACGGCGCATCTTGAATGCTTAGGGCAGCGGTCCAGTATTCCCCTGCTTGAGATGCATCTCGGTTGCGTTCGGCAACCGCTCCATCAAACAGATTTACCCATGAACTGAGGGTTGCTTGTTCTCGCCAGGAGGGCCGTGCCTCGGTGAGACTGTCGGCGAGCGATGTGCCTGAGCGCACGACGCTTTCGAGTTTTCCTATCGAGAGAGCCAACGCAACATCTGTAAGGTCGCCGTGCTCCAGCAACTCCGGCAGCCACTTCCCAAGTTCTACTCGGCTTGCCAGAAGATCTTCATCGAGATAGTTGCGCCAGGCGCGTTCAATGCCAGAGCGTGCAGCGGACCATTCCGGTGATGACTGTTGGTGGGCTCGACTGCACGCTAGTGCCACTCGCCAACTTGCCACCTCCGGAAGTTTCACCGGGGCCAAGTCAAGAGGACACTTAGGAGCACCGTACAGACTCGCAGCTCCGACGGACCAGAGAATGAAAGTTAGACCGATGCGATGGACTCGCACTTTTCAACCTCGATCTAGAGCTCGATGCGAATCAAACCGGTCTTCGCGCTTACCGATCCGTTTTTGCCTTCAACGTCGAATGTCAAGATGAACTCAATCGCGGCTGATGGTGTATCTGGACCAAGAGGGGTTAGGTCAAAACCTAGCCGCAGGTTTACACTTCCGAGGGTTGTGAACTTGAGAGGCTGCCGCAACTTGCTGGAAGTTTGACCGGGCGCAGCCTTGATGAAGAGATCGTAGTAGGCCTCATCCGCAAAAAAACCGTGTCCACTTTTCAACACGCTCGCGTTCTTGACTTCGATGTTTATGTCCTGCAACACGACGGCATCCGTTTCCCCGGTGTGCAATACGACACGAAAGGTCGGCGCAATTTCGCTGAATAGAGCTTGGCAGAACGCTCCAAGGGGCTTTCTTCTCGCTGTGCTCTCCTGCCATTCCTTGACGCACCGCTCCGCGCCTTCATCCGCTGCGGCAGCGCGCTTAATTCGGTACAGCTTCTGCCCAGCCGGAGCTGCCGCACTGAGGTCATCGTAGAACTTCGTATTCGTAAGTTCCCATCGATCAATCTTCAGATCGTCAGTCGCAGAAGTGCTGGCCGCGGGCATGATGACCATCAGAAGTAGAAAAGCTCTATTGGCCCACATAATTCGGTACCTCGGGTGCGACGAGAGTCTGTGGATCGTGATTTCGCCAGAACGGGAGCACATCGATTTTTCCGGCCCGATAGGAGACGGCATGTCCCTTGGTGGATTCAAAATAGATCCACTGTCGACCGATCGGCAGACGCACCATAATCCGTTTGCCGGAAGGAATCAGAGCAATCCGCTGCGGTTCCTTTCCTGGATTGCTGAGAAACATGTACACGTCCTGGTCCGCCTCCGACGACAACTCGACTGCGCTATATCCCACTCCAAGGAAAAGCAATCCGAGGGTCACCAAGGCCAGAACAACTGTGGACGCGACCAGAGTCGATAAGCGGGTAAGTAGGCGCCGATAGGCTGCGATACAGCGATCTTTGAAAGTCGTTTGATCCACCGACCGCAGCGTCTCGATAAACACCAATGCTGCCCAAAAAGCTCCAGCGATCGCCACGATTGTGGTAATACGAATGCGCCACGGATCGTCTGTCGGCAACGTAGCCATCAACCACGCATAAAGCGCAGCAGCAACGACGATGAGGGTTAGGTGCGCGATTTGGACGATGCGTATCAAGGTGATGTACTTGGCGTACTTGCTCAGGAGCTGGCCGGCAATTATGTCGCTCAGAACCGGATGAGTAAAGTGCCTTTCTCTGAGACATGCATGTCTGCTAGAACCATCGATGAAGGCCGAAAAAGTAACGCCAGTCACTCCGGAAAGATGCAATTCTGTAGGGTGCATCAGGATGGACTCCCATAGACATTAAAATCTGATTCGACAGCAAAGCCTTGAGAATCTAATCCCCATGAAGTGCACCGTGTACCTACGCTGTACCTCGCTTACGCGAATTGATGATTTCTGTTGTGGGAGGATTGCCGTTGCGCTGTTCGCCTAGTTCGGATATCGACAAAAGACGTTATCATTCCCGAATTCGCCGCGTGAGCCAAGGCGCGGGTTTGCTTCGCTCGAGTTAGTAGTGAGCCGTGACCTTTAGGTGCTCCGCCAGCTCTCGATCGCCGCAACCAAGTCACGAGCGACGGGCGCTAGGAAACCCGAGAGGAGACCGATAATAAGCGACCCGCCCAGAGTCGGAGCGAGCCCTGGTTTCGCGCCAAGACGAAGTGCAAAGATGCCGACGACTGCGCATAAGAAAAGTGAAATGATTTGCAGTCGTTGCTTCCACCTGAAGGTTATCGAGCTTTGTATGGCGTCGACCGCGCACCGCATCTCGGCGCCGACTCGAACCTTGGCGATGGCGTATTGACGAACGGCCTGACGTTCCTCGGCTGTGGACTGGTGAGCGGCCTTTAGGAAGATGTCCGCGTCGGGCGGATTGAAAAGACGATCTAGGTCCTCATGCGACGCCGTGCTCGCAAGACATGCGATCAAGCTCCGATGCCGATCGGGATAATCGAGAACGGCGGTCAGGGAGTTCTTAATCTGTCCGCACACCTGGTCTATCTCCGAGTTGTAGAAGGCATCCCAGTCGCCAGCGGTCGCTAGTGCAACGAGTTCCTCCTCCGCTCTTGAGGCAGCTTCAGCCTTCCTGCCGCGCAGCCAAGCCTCGATACGGGTTTGTTGAAAGCGGCGGCGAAGCGGGAATATGTTCTTCGCCGTTTGCAGAAGGGCCATGCTTATCGTCCCTATCGCGGCCAGGGGAATACCCCACGTGGTTACCCAAGTGGAGATGGCTTTCAGACCTGTTTCAAGTTGGGTGGGGGTCGGCGGTGGCAGTTCAAACATTTTCGCTTCTCCTATTTAATCTTGTCGAGATTGTCTCCCGCCTCAGCTGCGTGGTCGTACCCGCCCGGCTTTTTGATGGTTCCAAGAGGAGTGCGATAGCGGATCAGATCCGACAAAAGGATCTCGGACTTATCCCCCACGGCCGTGGCCCCATTCGCGATCTGAAAGGCGATGACGTTCACGCTGACGCCCCCGCTGTATCTGATCCAGTCTCCCGTAATCACGGCTGTTATGAGGTTCTTTCGGACTTGCTGGGTTCCGCCGGCGGCAGCTACGTTCACATAGATTCCGAGGATAGGATTCGCAACCGTCGCGCTCGCAAATAGCGCGCGGAGACGATATCCCTGGAGGATGGACGACAGGGCGGGGGCGCCGGTGGTCGAGTTGGGTGTGGACAGGCCCTGCAGAAAGGCGTTGTAGGAAGCGTCCAGATTGTTGAACGCGGTAATGCAAGGGTCCTGCGCGGCAAAGGGGTAAACCGGTACGCCGCCCAGGTTCAGGGTCGCCGCGCCGGAGGGTGTCGGGGCACAACCGGCGGCGTTTCTGAGCGCTGCCGTATTTCCTTGCCCGGCCGACATGATCGCCGAAAGCGCACTGATCCGAAGACCGGCGAGCGCGTTCAGCTGATCCGACACAGAGCTGATCGGAACGCCATGAAATGTTGGCGTCACGGTTAGGTCGACACTATATACGCCCGCGTAAAAGGCCTTCTTGCAGATGGGCGCGGTTTCTGTTCGCAGATGATTCAGCAACACGACGGCCGCCGTCGGGTCCTGGATGGTGAACGAAAAGGACGTTTCGCTGGTAGAGGAAACGGCGGCCGCGACGACAGCGTTGGTGATGTCCGCGAAGTCGTCTATTCCGGCCCCCGCGCCCGCGGGCGCCTGCAGGGCGCTGAAGCCCGATGCTATCGCCTTCGCGTTTACGGAGAAAGCGTCGTATGCCTGCAGAGCCTGAAGAGCAGGAGAATCAAGCACGACGACGCTCGAGTAGGCCGCGGCTCCGGCATTTCTGGGTGTCGCCTGGCACGCATAATTCGACAGTTTGTCCATGATTTTGTCGAGCGCGCTGTAAGAGAGCATTTCCACTTCGAACGGGGCGGTTGACGCGGTCGCCGCCGCGGGAGCAGGCGCGGCGCTGGCGGGCGCCGCCGCGCCGCCCTTTTTCTGGGCGGAGGCGACGGAAACGAACAGGAAGACCGCGATTAGACAAGACAATAACTGCTTGAAGTGATTCATATTTTTATTTCCTTTCGGATATCTCGATTCATCTCGCGGTCAGGGCGAAGTCGATGCGTCATACTGCACCCAGTAAATCCCGGTGTAATACTTCTGAAGAAAGGCCAAGTTCATATATTGAAGGGCCCCCCAGGTAATTCCGGTAAAGCCGCCTTCGTCGTAGCCGGTAAACAACATCACATGTCGATTGGTTACGAGCGGCGGTAGGCTCGTGCTCGTCCAAGGCGCATCAGGACCATACGTTTTCTTGTCGTTGACGGTTATGCTGGCGGGAAGATTGAGATCAATCTGAACGCCTATGTGCTGGATGATGCAGGTTTTCAGTTGCAAAAGGTCCAAATCCTTTGTGGCGTCACCCGCGAGCATGCCCGCGCCGGTGATACTCAACGGGCCGGTGCAGGATTCGATCCTTCGCAAAAAGCCCCCCGCCTTCCACCCGTGATCCCTCCATCGAGACAAGGATTTGCCAAGAACAATGCCTAGATTGAAAGGGCCGGCCTCGAGATGGTATTCATCCGCAATCTCGGTCGGCGAAATGTCCAGAACCGGCGCGCCCGGCACGTAAGCGAGCCGGACGTTGTGATGGGCCCTGGCCGCGATGACGCAATCGTTTAATTGGTCGTTGAGATAAACCTGAGGGGTGATCCCTGGACGCGAATCATCTACGTTATAGCGAGCAGGCGGGGAGGCGAGAGTAGTTAGCGGAAGACCCATGAAACCGTCTCTGGGGAACGGTGACAGTGGGGGATTCTAATACAAATATGGTGGTAGAGGTTATTCAATTTTAATCAATGGCGATACTCCATGCGTCATTCTCTGCAATAGAATTATCCAGTACGGGACCGTGGGAAAAGTCGGGAAGCTCGGATCATTTTCGTGCGTCGGATAGTAAACGAGACCAGTCGAGAACAACAGATGCTTCACAAGGACGTTCTTGATATATCAGGTTTTATAAAATGTGTTGCTCAGCCGAAGATCGAAAGCATATACTTGTAGTGTGCTCGATGCGGCTCGGCTATCGACGGTTCGGAGAAAGCTGGGCATAACCCAGGAAGAGATGGCTCGGTTGCTAGGTGTATCGTTTGTGAGCGTTAATCGTTGGGAGGGCGGCCATTCGGCACCGACCGGCCCAACACTCGATCTATACACCGCGATGGACGCAGCAATTCGGGCCGGCAATTCCCCGGAAGCGATTAGGCGAGCCGCCAAGAACGAGAGGGGCGCGTTCTTGTATCTGTTATTCCGAATGGCCTACGCAGGCGCGAAAGGAAGGTCCCGATGAATTTTGACGTGAGATGTCTCGGCCCGCTCCGTTCTGGCGGCAACGCTGACTTGCAGATCGGCCAACGAAGCGATACTGGCGAACGGGTTGTTGTCAAATTTCTTCGCGAATTCCAATCGCCTCATGCAAGGAAGGGGTTTGCAAGGGAAGTTCGCATTCTCGCTCGGAACTTTCCGGGCATGATGCGTATTCTTTTTTTTAACATCGACGGCGAGCGCCCATACTATGTTATGCCGTTGCTGACGGGTGGATGTTTAACTCATTACGCTGGCAGGCTTTCGGACGAGCAGTTGCTTGCAGTTGCCGTCAACGTGGCGCAGTCTCTCGCCACACTGCACACGAACCATGTGGCGCATGGCGACATCAAACCGGACAATATTCTAGTGTCCGATGACGGAAAGCTCCAAGTCGCCGATCCGCTCGGCAATGGATTCGGCTGTACGGTTTTCTTCTCTCAGAACCATGGAGGCACGCCAGGTTACTGGGCTCCAGAGATACTCGGCGGGAAACCGATTTCGCAATCGGGAGATATCTATTCCTACGGCGCAACGCTCTTTCACGTGCTAACGGGACAGAAGCCAGTGGACGGGCAGCGGTTTGATTTGGCGCTGAGGCACTTCAACAGAGCCCCGAGAATTCGGGAAACGATTATTCGCTGCTGCCATAGCGACCCCGGAGTACGCCCCAATATTCAGGAAACACTTCGTTTACTCAATGGAGAATCATGGGCACAAATTGAGAAGACGCGGCAAGAGCAAAAGGCACTCACAGCAGTCCTTGCCGTCGGTCTCTTGAGCTTAATCGGTTTGGCTTTGGCGGAATGAGCCGTCTGCACCCGACCATGCGTGGTCGCCGATATAACTTGCTTTGAGTAACGGCCAGTCCAACACGCCGAGCATCGTCGATGAACTATCAGGGGGAACATCAACTGTTCCACCATCTTCTCGGTTCTTATGGTTTTCCCTGGCAATCCCCCACGCCCCATACCGCGTCAAATGCGTCCCAGCGAGCACGAATTTCATCCTGTAAACCGAGATTGAAGTACTCGTTTCGCTGCTTGAATAGCTTGAGAAGAAGGCAATGCCCACGCATGACCGCAGCATGCGCTTCATTCTCGGAGGACTTCTTGTCGCTCCAACCGGTGTCTGTCATTTCCAAACGCATCTGAAGGCCGGATGCCTTCGCATGAGCGTGGTAAGTCGGCACGAGATAGCAAAAGGCGTACAGCGCGACAAAATCTGTCCCGGCGGCCTTGTCCACAGCTTCAGCTCTTTTGTCTAACGCCACCCTCGCCCATGCGTCATCGTTTTTCGGCTGTCCACACTTGGTGCAGATCTCTGATTTGGCTCTTGCACGAGACTGTTGGTAACGGTCATCCAAGGCTTGAATGTCTTCAGGCGTAAAATCCGCTTTGAGTTCTGGGGCGATGTCGAAGAGGCGCTGTCGAAGTTTGTGTAGGTCAATCGCGTCTTGTTCGACGAAAATCGCCGCTTCCGAGGGTTTGTTACCTAGGAAGGCCGCCATCACAACCCGTTCGTACAGCGAGCGAAGAATCTTCGTGGCACCGAACCCCAGCCCATTCCCTGCGAGGACGAGCAGCTCGCCAAAATCCTCAAAGGCGGCTTTCGCGAGGCTATGCAGCACTAGGTGAGCTAGTCTCGCCTCGAATTCGGGAGTGTTGTGGGCAAGCGATACAGCCCCGCTGCTTGGAATCTGGTTGTACCTCTCGATAGTCAGATCAGAAATGCGCTTCTCGAATGTTTCCACGTTGCGAAACTCTTGAATAAAGGGCCCATGCAATTCAATGAAACGCCTTTGCATTTCAGCGTCGCCGACACCGGCCGGGATAGGTTGGGGCACTGCGATTCCGCCTTTCGACAATGCGGCTGTGTACGGGAGGCTCTAGAATATCAGGAAAGAGGTTGCGGAAGGTGGCGACCAGCGGGCAGAAGGGAACGACCATGAGTTTTGACGCACCAGCCATTCTCGATATAACCAAGTGCGATCTGATCGGACGCTTGCTTGGCCAAGGTTGGCACTATCGCATTTTGTACATCGAGGTGAGGCATGGGTAAAATCCGCGCACTCCAGGGAGCAACAACATCCTATTTCCATGTGGTGCCGAGCGAAATATCTCGGGTCACGGTCTCACCCGAAAGACGGGCGATCGACGGGTATTTGGAGCAGGTCGGCAGCGATCAGTTTGTAGAATTTATTTCTGACATTCTCGTTCAGGCCGAAGGGCACACTCTTATAGATGTTACCGACGGCCCTGGAGATGAAAAACAAGACATTTTGAGCCTTGATCGAGGCGGGCAGAGACATCTGACACAGTGCAAACATACGAGTGACTCCGAGCGGAATGCGAATGGAGACGACCTGGATTTACTCCTGGCGGCGTGTCTGCGAAAAAACTGCCAGAGCGCCACGTTCGTTACGAACGGCGACCTTACTCCTCAAGCAAAGCGATATGTTACCGACGGCGAGTATTCCCGAGGATGGAAAGGCCATGTGGACAGTCTACCAGCAGTCGATTATTGGAACGGCTCCAGAATTTGGAAGCGGATTGCGCGTAGAAGTGAAATCCTGAATAAGTGGTTTGGAGGGATGGCACAGGCGCACGGCCTAAGGAAATTCTATGGAGACTTTGTTATACACAAGATGCCTGATGCCGATGGCGCTGATCTGGAGGCAGAGTATTTCGCGTCGGAGCTGAAACGAGCGCGTGGAATCCCATCGGTCCTCAAGGAGCGATCATTCACGCTCACTTTAGAGGACGGACTCCGCGTGAATCTGAGCAATTGGTTCCGAACTCAGTACGATCTGGGAATCCACTTTCCTCTGGGGCAGGAAAGAGCTCTTCCAGTCGATGCTCCGCTTGGAGCGATTAGGGTGGAGTGCTCTATACCGCCGACTGTGGAGAGTTTTCAACCTGAAGTGTACAGAGACCAAGTGGCAAAGCTTCTGGGGGGAGTCCTACCGCCGCTGGATACAAAGCATTGGTGGCACGTAGTCTTCACAGCGGCAAGCGCGTTTGTGTTCGCCCAGGACATCGCAAAACCCATCTTGGCCACCGTGGCAGGATTGGAAACCTACGTCAAGGTTGGCACGGCAGATCTAAGCAGCGAACGGACATGGGGAGTGGTTCCAGGTTCCGATTTCGTTGACGCTAGCGATCCAAACGACCCAAACGATGCAACGTGGGAGCATCCGGCGACTGGCACGAGGCTCAGCGTCTTTGGAGAACAGCGGATTAGTCCTCTGGAAGCGTACGAATTGGGTTTTCGGCAGAGGCAGTTTGTGGCAAACGCAAAGGGATACGTCTTCCGAAAGTCGCCTAGAGTCAGCGCATGGGGCCAGGATGTCGTTCGGCGACTGATGAATCCCGAATGGCCGATTTTTCAGGCGAGCTCTGGCGAGATATTTTGGACGTACCCGCCTGATATCGAACAGCGAACGGTGGACCGGCTAGAGAATGTTTTGCGACGGAGGGGAATTAAAGTCGTGGAGGTGGACGATATCGAAAAGCATATGGTGCTTGAAAGGCTTCGGGAGGCACCAGCGGATCTCGAGGGTGCGATTTTATGCAGCGGGAACGGACTGAGGCCACCGATCAGTTTAGAAAGCAGGGTCTTTTGGTTTGCGCGGGAGGTTGAAATGAGGAAAGAGTTGTCAGCGCAGAAGCAATTAGATTTGCTCCGCCTTAAAGCCGAGTACGAAGCCGACCACGGATACGATCTCTTGCACGGAAAAAAGCGGCGGAGAATCGCGGGCGAGGAGGTGAAGCGCCTGCTTTTCGATCCTTTCACGTTCCGTGGCTCACACATGTTAGAAGTCGCTTTCGTTGGCAGAGGGATCGCGCTGCAAATGAGGTTTAGGGAACGGAGGACGGAATCGGCGGCGATCCTGGCAGCTCGGTATTTGGAGGAGTTTAAGCGAGTGGAGGAGCAAGTAATTGATGTCCTGACTTGTGAGGCGTGAGTGTCAAATGTCTTGACGAGTTTCGTTTGAGCCGTACGTAAATGATCGGGGCGCTTCTAATGAATCATGACTGCTTATTTCAAGAACTTCGAGAGAGTGGCAACTACTCTGGGCCCTGCGCCGTGGCCTTCGACGATCCGATCGGCGAAATCAGGGGCACGGCAACGGTTCGCCTCGGACAGGATGCTAGGGCCGAAGCTGAGGTATCGATCGAGGAATTCCAGGCTCCGCCTGAATACGGCGACAATCTCCTGGCATTTCTAAATGCATCCCCGCCCAAGAGACAAGGCGAAAAGATGGTTGTATCGATCCCGGCTAGTGCCGATGAAAGGAGAATTCTTTCGCTCACGGTGGAGTCGGAAGAGGGAATTTTCTCGGCTTCCTCCGGCATTCTCATCACGCCGGTTCTGTTGGGTTTCCAAGCCAAAGAGACGCTCTCCCTGATATTGAATGACCTTGCGTTCAGCCCCAAAGCCGGGAAGGTCGCAAAATATTGGTTCCTCCCTCTCGTTGGGCCTTTTGGAGAACACTATCTAAGACGCGCGAGCGGAACGCATCCAATCGCACTCGATGGCGAAGGCTATGTCACCTTTTCCGTGGACGGCCTTGAATGTGGATTGCAAATCTTCGATCCGTCAAAGAAGCCGTCACATCACGCCGCTAGTTATGACGCGCTTGCCTTTGGTGAGGTTCGCGGAGCGCCGAGTACGTTGCAAGAGACTTGGGATACGCTTCCAAGAGGTTTAGTCGAAGCTCTTAGCTTCGCCGTGGGAGCGGATGTCACCGCGCCGTGGTTTGAACTTCGTGGAGATGATGGAAGCCTGATACAGAGGTATTTCTTTCGTGTCGGTCATCGCTCAGCACCTGAGGGATTCGCTGCCTTTTCCAAGGTCAACGAGTTTCGGTCAGGATCAGGCATTGGAGCGTTCCTGAAAACGTTTTTCGCTCTAACGCAAGATAAACGGGCCGCCCTGATTCCGCCTCTAAATCTAATTCGTTCTGGCGCACCTGGCTCCTTCAACATCGAGGACTCGATTACGGATTTGGTGAAGGCTCTCGATAACCTATGTAAGGCACGTGGCTTTGTCACCCAAGACCTACTTGGTCGCCTCGATCAAGACAATCAGCAGAGCGTCGTCAGCATTCTTGCGGAGGCTCGTAAGGGGTTGGGCGTGGTTTTGGCCGAGAACACTGCAAAAGGACGGCAGGAACAAACTGATGTTCTCAATACACTCGTCAGCAGGGTTGCGAATGCGACCTCAAAATCGAGGGATTTCGGTATCGCAGTAAAAGACCTCTTAACCGACTTGGGCCTCCAGGATGCGGAGGTCTTGGACTTTCACTATGGCAGTCTTGGACTTGGGCAATCTTGGGCCGGAATCCTCTCAGCCGTGCGAGGCGAGGTCATACACAACGGCTTTCTGCGAATCAAGGATGTCCGGTCCCTTCGGAGTTGGTTCGAATTCGCAAGGCACCTGCACGACTTGTGCAAACGAATTATTTTGCGCGAAGCAAAGTACGGAGGGTTGTACCAGGCTTCAACGAATCCTTGGCAGGGCGAATATGCCGTGGACCGGGTAAAACCGGCAACCAGTGTGAAGGACTTAGGGTTTTCTCATGTTCCCACGCAAATCTAGGATTCTGGGCGAGTTCGTGTCGGGGTGCTCCGCGAATGGCTTCTTCTAGGCTCACGCGTCTACATAAAGCCCGGCGCGGCCATGGCCTGCAAAACCTAACTGGGGCTATACTTCCTCTCATGTCTCGCGCAAAAGTAACGGCTGGCTCCGTGCGGCCAAATAGGAAAATTCATGCGGTTGAAACAACGAAAGCTGAAAACTTGCTGTGAAGAAAGGCTGGAGGAGTGAATCCCAAAGTGGTAACCGAGGAGTTTCAGAATGCAGCAGAATTCCACACCCAGAGTTGAAGTAAAGACGGACGACTCTGCGGTCAAAATTCAGCGGAAGGCGTCGGCACAGCGGGTAATAGACTATTTTGGTCCGTCACTACCAGATTCTAGATTGCTCTGTTTCATAGACGAGGCAAGCTCGCCCTCCGTTAGGAACGATCTTGGCCCCGCAAATCGTGCACTCTATGCGCCTATTCACGACATTGCAGATTTGGAAGGATGGCCGAATTGCGTTAGGGATTGCATCTACCCAAGCGACCCCTACGGCGGTCGCTCCCGCATTATCGACGACCTTGTTTATCTGCGCGGAAGTACTCGCGTCGATGAGGTGGGTTTGACAATGTCATTGGCGCATGAACTCCAGCACGCGATTCAACACTCTCAGACGCGGGAAATGTGGGCCGTAAACAGTCTCGTGGCCAACGACTTAAGGCGGGAGACTATCCAGAGCTTGGGCTTGGAGTGGTCTGATATTCCAATTGAAGTTGAAGCAAGAATCGTTTCCAAGCGCGTTGCTGAATGTTTCTTTGGTGAGCCGCGCGTCAAGCAACACATCGAGAAGAACATTGCTCAACCCGCCACGGAAGGCGACCGGAAAGACTGGCAGTTTGTCCGCACGTTGATGCCGTCGATGACAATCGAACTCACTGGTGAAACTCAACGACTCCTTAATCGAATAAGGGGCTACAGGTCCGAGCTTGAGGCTAGCCTCGAAGAAAAGAGACAGAACCCAGACTACGCTGACATCGACCTTGACGCATTTTTCATCCCACCGCGCATTGCGTAGTAAGTCGATTGCTGAATCTAGCGTCGACGCAGAGAGCGGGCTCGAACATTTAACGGATGGCGGCGTCTAATCTTGTGACGATCTGCGTAGCGTCCGGCCACCCTGCATTCACAAAAACATCGAGGATTTCGGCAAAGTACAAGGCGTTGGTACTTTCTCGCAGCAATTCCTTGTGATCTGCCAGCAACCTTTCGGAGAATTTAACGAATTCACCGATTGCAAATGAATCAAATTGGTAGCCGAATGTGCGTCCAGTAATGAGCCGCGCCGTCAACTTCAGGACATGTGCTGGATCGTAAGAGAGCAGCTTGTTGAAGGATTCCATTAGATTGTGAGCGGTTGATGGCCCGATAGGATGTCGATATTCTGAATCAGCGTTTACAATCGCGTTCCACACGTCCACGGATTCCTTGAAAAATACCCCGACGGCGAGATCGTCGGTCGGCTTCCGATCTGGCGCTGTTAACTGAGGGTCCGCATTTACCAGTATTTTTAATTTGAATACCAAGGTATCGAGCGTCATAAGAAGCTGCTTCCAAGATTCTGCTAGCTTGGGTGTGGCACGAACACTCGTTTTTGATTTCTCTTCAAGGACTTGGAACCCCAGGTCGACAGCCACGATCACTCGGGACTCAATTTCCCGTGCTCTGGAACGGATTGCGCTGCTACTAGCGTCGCTGCTCTCAATTTGATAAGTCAAATAAGCGGAAGCGGACGAAGCCATCAGCTGCAAGTGCTTTGCGTACCTGAGGGGAGACTTTTCAAATGACCGTAAGGCTTTATCCGCTGACTGTTCGCCTAAATAAACATAAAACTGGGTCAAGGAATCGACGAGAACTTCGAATACATCCTCTGGTCGTTGCTTAGGCAACTTTCGACGTAACAAACTCCTAAGGCAAACGACAACCCTTTGAGGCTCACGTTTGGCAATGAAAGGATGGCCAACTGTACGCACAAGTGCTACCAAAACCCCGGTAGCTTGTTCCGCCGCCAGCATCAGCTTCGCGATTTCCCAAAATAAATTACTGTCGTGTTTGTAGACACCACCCAGACCAATCGCTATCTGAAATCGAACGGCAGGTGATTTGTCGGCGCTGAGCGCTCTAAGCAGGCTCTGAAGTTGTGCATCTATTCCCCAATTATCAATACAGTGGATCATCGCTTGGGCTGCTTCAATTTTCGGGGTCGGACTCCACATGGGACGATCAAAATGTTCATCCGCTTTCTCTGAGACTTGTGGGTGCGGATAGACAGCGGCGTCGGCGGTAATGGCACGAGACACTGTCACAGCTTTACTCAGCGGCGGCAGCTCTCCATTTTTCACAATAGAGCGTGCTACGGCTGCTACCGTCGTAAAGACGTCCGTAACAACTTGTTCGTCGACGTCCTTGGAATCTTTGAGCTTGGCGTAAGCGGCCTCTAATGGAATCAAAACACCATCGATTTCATCTAAAGGCGGAACTCCGTTAACGTACTTAGTTTCAAATGCTGCCAGGGGCTCCTTGGCGGCGATCAAATCGCGATTCGCCTTCGTATCAGTATCGACGCCTTTGTGTCTGAGCCAATCCTCAGCGCTTACCGGCCTCGTGGTAACGGGGCCTACCGTGAAATGGGGCCTGTTATCCCGCAAGTTATTCCTCAACTTAGCCGACTGGATAGCGGTCTTGGAGCGTTGACTACGGTCGTGTTCAGGAATGCAGGCGAGAAGTCTGTCGCGTTCGCCATTGCGGTCGCGATAAATCTTTGAGATTTCGGTATTCGGCGTAGACCAAATAGCTTCCTCGACGCCTCGTTTCGCGTTGTCATTCAAGGAGTCGAATGCACGGGCAATCAGAGTGCCAGCCGCAACGGTTGTCTCTGGGGCGATGAGAATCTGTGGAGATTGCAGTAGCGGTAAGACAAAAGGCAGCAACTCGGGATCGTGGGTACTGCGTTCTATAACCCTTTTCCAGACCACCGGAAACTTGGTCTCTTTTGCAATGAGTTTGAATACGGTCCACACTGCCTCCTGCGTCAAAGCGTTGCTTTTCAGGCTGTCAGATAGGTGATGGAGAAGGGCATCTAACATTTGCAAGCTCACATTGTCCCGATAACCTTGGTCCCAGATCTCGCTCCTATCCGTTATCAACTGTGACTGGATTCCAGCAAATTCGAATGTGGTCGAATACTTGGCAATTCGTCGTGCGGCGCCGGCGTGCTCGCGTGTCACTTCGGCGGACACCGAACGAACGGCGGCCAAGGTTGCTCTGAGTAGATCTCGCTTCAAGAAATACGAGAACCGCACACCAAGAATGTAGTACGCCATTGAATAGTCTTGAGCGCGTGTGCTCGTGAGCATGAGCACTTTGCTGCGACTGATGTTCGTTTCCTCGCTCGATTCCTCCTTATATGCAAAGGCAGCGGCGTATACCTCCACTGCAAACTCGGGATCGTTTTCAACGATGGTATCGAGCTTGTTTGCCACCCAATAGGTTTCTTTAGGTGATGCTGTTCGCTTGCCAATTCGCTGTAGCACGCGACGCAGCACGCCCCGGACCCCATTGGGGTCAATCGGATAGAAGTTTGTCACCAGCGGAATGACACGCCCTGCCGCGATGTCCAATATTTGGTCCCCAGAGTCCTTCGATCGATCTGATTCGGCCTCTTCCCACATCCAGTTCAATAGCCGGATGCAGGCAGAGGCCAGCTGTACCTGCTCCTCTGTCGCCCAGCCACTATTACGGGATGCAATTTCAATGAGGGCTAGATATTCATTTAGAAAGGCGATGTCCAGCCGGTCTGAGAGTTCACTTAGCAGGCCGAGCCAGAGTGAAGCACGATGAGAAGTCATTCCACCAAAAGCTTGTATCGCTCGCAGAAGGGACACGATTGCCTTTAGCCCTACCTCACGAGGAAGCTTCCACAAAGGTATGAAATCATCTTTGGCCGTTGCGGCTCGGAAAATCGTAATGCCGGGGATGACCGTTACTCTTGCAGGTAGCGCGGAGTCCTTTGCGAAGAAACGTGAGGTGACAACCCAGAATAAATCGCGATCCTTATACCAAAGTAGTGCAAAGAAGTAGGACAGGCTCGGTCTGAAAAATATGCTCTTACGTGGGTCTTGCAGGAACGGAAAGAGTCGATGTTCATCCAATAAAAGTTTGGACACGGCGAAGTCAAACAGAATGTTATGGGAGTAGGCCATTCGTTCCGTCTGAGTCCTACGCAGGACTTCATCGCTGAGAAGCGATTTGAACGTACTAGAGGCCCCCGTCATTTTGTATGAATCTTGTAAAGCCACGGATAAGGTGCGGTTGTTGACCATTTCAGTTGTAACGTCTGTAAGAATCCGGATTCGGTCGTAGGAATCCTCGCGAACCGAGATGCGGTAGTGCCAGTAGCGTTCAAAGAGCTGAACTTCTGACTCGATCTCAGGAAGCCAATCGATACCAATCTTTTCGTCAAGAAGGTGGATCACCAACCAGAGGTTGAATGCGTTGCGCAATATCTCTCGCAGCTCGATTGATGCGGACGACAGAATCGGCGCGAGCCTGGTGTCCTGCTCCGCGGCTTCATTAAGATCTACGTCGCTGAAGACAGGAACACAAATGTATCGTCCAATTAGCCCAAGTGCAGGTGCATCGTCGGGCTTCTTGACGAATAGTCTTTGAACCTCAACTGACTCCATAGCATCAAACGATCGGATACTGGCAATAACAGTCCATTCGGGAAGCTCGCGGTGCACCTGACGAATGAGCTGCCTAAAAACTCTTTGTGATGCTTCTGCCCTGAGAGCATCTAGCGAATCGATAATGAGAAATTTGCGTGCTCCCTTGTAGGCCTTTAGCGTTGGGATGATACCGGCAGGGGTTTTGAGGCTCGCTTCCAGCTGGCTTAGGGATTCGACATAGTTATGTTCTTCAGCAAGGAGAAGGAGTACGTCATCTCCCGCTTTGTCATGGCGTGCCGCGAACTGCTGTAAAAGCCAACTCTTCCCTGACCCGGGCCCGCCGACCACCAGCAGTGACCCAACCTGCGCCATTTGCTCAAGGCTGTTGAACAGTTCTGTTCGTCGTAACTCCATCATTCCAAATCCCCTGTCTGGCGTCGGACGATATTCCGGCGGGTGATTTGCTTCAAATGCTCAACACCAACTTGCAAAGCCTCCGGCGTTGCTTCGGCAGGGGGTGGCGCAACTCCTCCAGGCTCGACTATTTCGAACACCTGTTCGTGTACTGCGGCAGGATGCTCATCAGCAAGCCGCTCTGCACTCAAGCCGGAAATGTCCCTCCTTAACCGCATCAACAGCTCACCATACTCGGCGAAGTTTTTTGTCCGGTTCAAGAAGAAAACTGGCTGGATTCCGTATCGTATCAGCAAGTTCAGCGTGACAACTGATTCGCGGTCAGGATCGGGAAGCGCCATGACACCGAAATGCCTGGGTTCTAGCGGTTGGGCGTTCCCTCCGAGAGCCATTCTGGCGTGTCGGAAACCATAGAGCAAATCGAGGTCTTCAAAGGAAAATCCAAAGAAGACCAGCCGGGCCCCAACCGGGATGGTATTCCAAAACTGTTGAAAAACTGGGGAGCGCACATATATTCCATAGTCGTCTTCGGTGAGGATAATCTGTTGGGGACTGTCGTATCTTCCATGTACGTGAACTATTCGCCTGGTATAGCCATCATCCGCGTAGTTAGTGATGAATTGAGGAGCGGCGGCATCGTGCAGGCAAATAGAATGCGGCTGGGCAGAGGGCGAGTGATGCTGTTCAAGGCCCGTATCGTAATTGCTGGTCAGGAGATGCTTAAAAGGCAATTCGACGAGGTCCGCAATCGATGCAATGACACCCTCTCGACTACCGAAGAGCTGGGCCATAAGTGGAAAGTACCCTTCGCCGAGATTTTCCTTAAGTACTTGCGCCTGCACCAGTGGCGATTGCTTACATTCGCGCAATACTTGTTGGACCGTAATGGGTTGGCCATTCGATTCGATATTCTCACCGCGTGCGTGCCTAACTTCGAGGGCAAGGCGCTCAATTAGCTCTGGCCAGTTTGGATAGCCCAAAGGTTTGGTGACGCCAGCGCCGGCGAACGCAAGCGAGTGTCCCGAGCGAACCACGTCGACAAGTTGGCCGTATGCAGCTCTATTTCGCGGACTGTCGATGATCACACAGCCGCCACGAAGCACTGCGAAGGGCTCACCGATTGAGGCATCTGGGTGCGATCGCGCGTCTAGGATACGATATTATACAGAGGTTAACGATACTAGCGGTAGTGCCGAAGTTCCACTGCGATTGCGCCAATTAGGTTATTAATAGAGAACGGGCTTATTAAAGCGAGCTTGCAGAAGAGCAATGCGAGAATTGATGCATTCAAAGCGTGGAACTTACGTCTCGACAACTATAGCGAACGAGACGGTGAAAGCTTTTGTGCCGTCACCTTTGCCCCCGAGGCGGCAATAAGGGTTCCAAGGACTACCAAGTCCTTCTTTTTCAGTCCGAGCCCTACTTCGTAAGTCGTTGAAATGCCAAGCGTGGGTTGTTTCGATCCCCACCGCCCCTACCAAATTCCCAATCTTTCCAAGGGTTTCGCAGGGCCAAAAGGTACGGAAGTACCGAAAAGTACCTCATGGTTGTGAAAGTACCGATTCAATCTGGCCCATCGCCTCGCAGCGGCGCTCCCGACCTCTCACTGGCGACGACACCGCCAAACCGCTTTACCTCATCGGGCCTGCGCCTCCGCTAAACACCGCACGGCGCTGGGGCTTCCTGCGCAAGTTCCTTCATAACCTAGAGAAGCTGTCCACTGCAATTGACAAATGCGGGATGCGGGCGTAGATTCCCAGCCAGCGTGTACGTGATTGGGAGCCTTCAATGGCGAAGCGTAAACGCAGCAGTATGGACGAAGCGATAAAGTTTCTGAGAAAGGCGAACGAGGCCGCAAGGTCTTTAGGGCATCTATTAGAGAAACTGCTTCTGATATACCTGCTGCTACGTTACCACCCATGGTAACGCTCACGCCCGGATTGCCGCTGCCCTTGCCTTGCGAAGTCCGGGCGTGGCATTTCTGTAAGACATCTCACTCAATCTTTCCCATTAGATGAGCCGTGGACAGGGCTGACACGAGAAGGCCGCTAACGCCATTCGTCGCAACGAAGTGAAGATCCGCAAGGCTCTTTCCCCTGTTGCGTGTTTGCCCGCTGTCACGCAGTCCTGATCCGCCGCTTCAATTCGTCTTTCGATGATGCAGAGTGGAGGAGTTCACTCCTCCCCAGAACTCAGCACAGGATCACTTGTTGGGGACTTCTCTTTGCACGACGTCATAGCCCGTCGTGTAATAGGGCGTGCCGTCCTTGTTGAAACCTGCGACCTTCGGAACTTTTTCAATCCTGTACTCAGTGTGAGTTCCTTTGCGAACAGAGGTAGTCGGGTCTGCAAGTTGTGTAGGATGCAAGCTTGCTGTTACGGTCGAGTCGCTGCTATGAACGGCGTAATGCCCGAGAGCTTGAATGCGAAGATTCTGTTCGCGAGCGGCCCAAGTCCTCTCGTAAGCGCTCGTCTCGCCCGTCAATGTTTCGAGCTCTTTTTCGAGTTCGCAGATCTTCCGCCCATGCTCACGAGCCTCTTGTACTTCCCATTCGGCAGCAGGGGAACCCCCTTCGAAGGTTAAAACCGCCCACAATCCTTCAAATGAAATGTTAAACAGATTCCTGCTCAGCTCAGCCCGCTCGGCTCTAAGCTCACGCCTGAGGTTTGCCGCAGTGGTTTCCGTAGAGGGAGCGGTTAACATGCGTGTTTCGGCTTGCGGGTGCAGAGTTTCGTTTTGGGTGTGAACAAGTGTTCCAGTCCTCGCCTGATCCTGTGTCCTTTTCAGGTCGCGCGAGAGTGAATCCAACGTTTGCGAGAGCTGTATCTGCTGCGACAGGGAGTTGTCGAGGGAGGTTTGTGCTCGTGCTTGTATCCCGAATCCGCCGAGCCCCACCAGTACCACCGTTATGATCTTTTCACCGAAACTTAGCGCCGCCCCCGAGCATTTCATTTGAGCCACCTCTTGGGAGTATCGCTGACCGATGCCAATCACCTCGGGTGTCCTATTCACATTAGATGCGCGCTGTCGGAAAAGGTTTCCGAACCTCTCACGTAGCAATCCTTCCCAACGCTCAGGGATATCCGGTTCTGTGTTTCTTTGCAGAGGCACGGGGTGACAACCGGAATTCCGGTCCACAAGTCCGTAACTGGGAAGCTCCCCCTCAGGAACGCGACCTTATCAGGGGCTTTTATGGTGCTATACGTATAGTTCTATGTTGTAGTTGTACTGAAATCGATGTAATTGGACCGAAACATTTTGGTTGACAACACGGGCGCATCGGGTTTATGGTCTGAGTTAGTTAAATAACTAACTCCTGTGAGTCGGAGAATATGCGAACGGCACAACCGGACAAGCGAACGCGACTGATTGAGACTGCGACGAAGCTGGCGTATGGACGCGGTTTCCGAGAGACGAGTCTGGCGGACATCGCCGAGGCGGCTCGCGTTCCGGTAGGCAATGTCTACTACTACTTCAAAACCAAGGAAGAACTCGCCGAAGCCGTGGTAGAACGGCGCCTCGAGGAGTTTCGCGCAGCCCGGGCGGAGTGGGACCGCTTGAGTTCTCCGAAGGAGCGGCTGTTGGCTTTCGTGGGGAGCGTCCAAGCGAACCGGGAGCAACTTGCGCGCGGAGGATGCGCTCTTGGCGGACTGTGCACGGAGTTGCACAAGGAGGGCGGCGCTCTCGCGAAGAGATCCGCGGCGCTCTTCAATGAGCCCATGCGTTGGCTTGAGGAGCAGTTCCGGACCGTTGGCCATGAAAAGGATTCACGAGAACTCGCGGTCCATTTGTTCTGCGCCTTTCAGGGCATGGCGGCTGTTGCGCTCGGCACCAACGACCGCGAGGTGGTGGTGATGGAGGCAAAGAGGCTTAAAGACTGGATCGGGACCTTGTGACACGCAGTCATCGAGCAACCAGAGAGGATCGGCACCAAGAAGAACAATAGGGTCCGAAGTGTTCGGAAGCCGGACGGCGTCTTTGAGTAGAGCGGGGTATTTAATTATGAAACTCACGAACAATACGATTTTGATCACCGGCGGTGGCAGCGGCATCGGTTACGAACTCACCAAACAACTCACGGCACTTGGTAACACGATTCTCATCACGGGCCGCAATCAAGCTCACATGGACCGAGCGAAAGCGGCCTTTCCAAAAATTCACACCTTTCGAAGCGACGTTTCCGATCCGAAAGCGATCGCCACTCTTTACGAACAGGTCACCGAACAATTTCCCGAGCTCAACATTTTGATCAACAACGCCGGCATTATGCGCGAGATCAATGTTCACGACAAAGCCGGAAGCCTCGAAGACATCACTCGAGAGATTGAAATCAATTTGAGCGGGCCGATTCGCATGGTGAAACAGTTTTTGCCGCATTTGAAAACAAAATCACAGGCCGCAATCATGAACGTTTCATCGGGATTGGCATTTGTTCCATTGCCCATTTCACCGGTTTATTGCGCCACCAAGGCCGGTCTGCATTCATTCACCGAGTCTCTTCGTGTGCAATTGAAAAACTCCAAAGTGAAGGTATTTGAGCTAGCACCGCCGGCGACACAAACCGAACTCTTGGGTGCCTTTAATTCTGAAGACATGAAAGGCGTTTCTATCATGAAGGTGGAAGACATGGTTAAAGTCGCCGTCAAAGGAATGCAAACCGATCGATTTGAAATTCGTCCAGGTCAGGCGAATCAGCTCAAAATGATGAGTCGCGTGGCGCCAGGATTTATTTTGAAACAAATGAGCCGATCGGTTGATCGCATGCTTGGCACACACAATTAATTCAAAGCTTGTTATGACCAACAAGCACTGCGGGCAGAATGGAGCTTTTATGAAAATTGTTTTAATTGGCGCACACGGAAAGATCGGGGAGCTGGTTCAAAAAGCATTGGCGGGTGCTGGCCACGAGATAGTCAAGGTCGGACGCAAATCGGGCAATTTCCGAGTCGAGATCGAGAACCGCGAAAGTGTCAGAAAGCTTTATCAAGCCGTCGGCTCGTTTGATGCGGTGGCCATTGCAGCAGGTGAAGTCGCATTTGCTCCGCTTTCGGAACTCACCGCTGAAAAATGGGAGTTCTCGTTGGGAAGCAAGCTCATGGGTCAGATTAATCTGGTTCAGGAGGCAATCCCGTTCATCAACGAAAAGGGATCATTCACTTTGGTTTCGGGCGTTCTTAATGAAGAACCGATCTTCGCCGG
>JABCZN010000018.1 GCA_013289665.1 Acidobacteriota bacterium
TGAAAATTACACTGCCCGAGCGTCTGGAGCCGCTACGAATTCAAAAATGTAGTGAAAACTCAGCCATAGCCTAGACTGATTTGAAAGGACTTAACCCGCTTTTGGCCCTCTCAGTGACGAACCTGGGATAACTCTCCAAGCTTTTGTCTAGAAAGAAATCCTGCCAAGGAGGAGCAACAGATGGGACGATATTACAGATTTCCATGAATCTGCCTGACACGCGGTGAACCAACTTCCGCTCCACTCCGTCTCAACTGATTTATCGGATTACCAGCCCAGCACCCACATGTACGATCAGCGCTTGGTGCAAGCACGGCTATTTGGGTAGCCGTTTCTTGTTCTCATCGGGTTGGTCAGTTCCGAACAGAGACAATTCCTTGTCGAAAGCCCTCCCCTGAACTCGTTTGAGCGTGGGGGGAACTATGATGCTGAAACAGACAGCTAAAATAAAAAAGTGCACAAGTGCGATTGCTTCGGCCACCAAGAAATACCCTGGGTCTCCAGAGATGAATCGCCTCATTACATAACCTGCCACTCCAACGCTAATTGCTCCGATGGCCCAAAGATATTTCTTCTTGGTTGTCAGGCATTCGGCGCAGCTTGGGCACGTAATCATGTCTCCAGCCCAGCGAACCTCCGAAAGACGAATGGCTTCGCCGCAGGCCGGACACGGCCTGGAGAAACGCGACGATGCACGAGGAGCACCAGAACGCGCATGCCTGACATGGTAGAGGTTCGTTAACGCCGCGATGATGCCCATCGAAACTGGTGCCAGCAACGAGCCCGAATCAACAAAGAGGAATCCCGCCGCGCAGCCAGCGGCCGCTGCACCGAGGGCTGTGGCGACACTCTTTTGTAACCATGCCGCAGCGGAAAAAAGTGTTGTCAGTACAATGGCAAGCCATGCAGGAAAACCCGAACGCATGAGCGCCACAATGCAGAACGCACGCCAGATTTCAAGAGAGAACGAACCGGACAAAATGATTCCACACCAAACAGCCACAGGCCCACGAGACTCGGCTTCTTTGCGCCTGTCCTCAGGCGGTACCCTGGAAAGAAACAGTTCACCGAGACCCACAAAAAAAAAGGCTGAACATCAACCCCATTCCCAACGCCCTTTTCCAGTTAGCTAGTGAAAGGCCGACCTCGTCCAATGAAATCGAAGATCCGCGTATTGACGCGGCGACAAGTACAAACAACATGAAGTGAATGACGAAGAGTGCTGTGCGGTCCGCGACCTCCGCTTTAACTTCCATTTCCCTTGGCATAGAGGCCGGCCCGTTCATGAAGCCCCACCGAAATCGAATGAGATTGAAAGGAATGAGGCAAAGCGCGGGATAAGCGACGAGGACGAGAAGAACGATGTGCTGAAACATATCGAGGAATCGGTAAACGTCAATTGATTATAGGCTGGTTAAGGAGGGCTCATAGGAAAGAAATCCGGACTCCGTTGTCCCAGTGTCTGCACGCGTTGTAGGACAAGTGGAATTTCTCCGGTTCCGTTCGACCTCTGACGATCTACTTTGTGCCGGACGAAGCGACCAATACAGTAAATTCCAGTCCCCAAGACTTCACCTTCACGGCATTTTGGCGCTGTTTTTCCGCTTGTCGAGCTCTGGCCTCCAGCCGAGTGGTCCCTTTTCCCCGTCTGTATCCGCATACCGCCGCATACCCGTCCGCGTTGACTTACTGGGGGCGGTGGCCTAACATCGCCACACTCTGACTGCCTCCCGAGCCGGAGAGTTACCCCACCCGAGGAATCGACGGATGAACGATTGGCAATTTGCCCAGGAAAATCCTGCAGAGCAGCTCGCCCAGCTCTACTTTTTTTCTATCATGAAGCGCCAGACGGGGGGCGACATCCCCTTCCGCATCACCGTCAAGGAATTCGCGGCCCCGCCTCCAGGCCAGCGGCTGCGCTTCTTCGCCGAAGCGGACAAGCCCGTGAATCAAAAGACGGCGTCGTTTGTGCCCTGCGGCTGGGGCAACACCGTCTTCAATGCCCTGGTGGATTGCGTGCGCCTGATTCGCCAGTTTCCGTATGAAGGTGAGGAGCCGCCGGTCCGGGCGTAAGCATCCAGCACCGCTTTGTGACCCGATTCAAATTTCCCTTCTGGAGGGACTGAACACCGTGATTCTCGAAATCACCAAAGGGCAGCTCAAAGACGGCATAGCGGTACTGACTTTGCGCGGAAGCATCCACACCGGCCCGGATTGCCGCCGCGTCGAGCAGGAAGTGGATGATCTTGTTCGCGGCAACCAGACCCGCGCAATCCTTGATCTCACCGGCATCACGCACATTGACAGCGCCGCCATCGGCACGGTTGTCCGCTGCTACTCCAAACTCAAGAACGCCGGAGGCATGCTGCGACTGGCGGGCTGCAACGGCATGATTGACTCCAGCCTGAAGCTGACGAAAGTGGACAAGGTTATTGGCATCTTCCCGACCGCTTCCGCGGCCGCGGAAGATTTTCCTCTGCCGGACTCCCCTGCCTAGCAGCGGACCGCAAGACTAAGTTTCAACCGGAAGCAAGAAAATTCATTGCGGCCGCAGGATAGCTTTGTTACGCTCCCGCCAACGTTCTCGTCTGGAGGTACTCCCCGTGGCTTTCTGCAAATCATGTGGTCAGGACATCGGCACGGCTGCTTTTTGCCCCAAGTGCGGCGCGAGCCAAAGCGTCGCCGCCACACCAGTTGCGGCGCCAATCCCCGCCAGCAGCGAAGGCCTCGCTGAAAATGTCGCCGGGTTGCTGTGCTACTCGCTTGGTTGGGTGACTGGGCTCATCTTCCTGCTCATTGACAAGCGCCCGTGGGTCAAATTCCATGCGGCCCAATCGATCGCTGTGTTTGGCGGTTTGACCATTATCCGCATCGGGCTTCTCTTCATGAGCCACTTTTTAGGTTGGGCGATCTTTGGGCTGATCGGGCTGGTAAGCTTGGTTCTCTGGATTTTCCTGATGGTCAAGGCTTACCAGCACCAAACGGTTCGAATCCCCATCGCCGCGGACATTGCGGACAGCCTCGCAGGAAAATAACCGGCACTGGAGCGCTCAGGCGTGCAGATAGAAGTAGCCGTCTTCAGGAAACAGTCGCACGGAAACTCCAAACAGGTCGGATAGCTTTTCGTCGGTGAGCACTTTTTCTTTTGCGCCATCGGCAAGGATTCGCCCGCCCTGCAGCAATACCACCCGCTCGATCTCCGGAATAATTTCCGAAACGTGGTGGGTGACCAGCACAATCCCCAACCCTGCCCGCGCAAGTTCCCGCATCGTCTCCCGCAATTCCACTTGCCCGGCAATGTCCAGCGTATTGCCCGGTTCATCAAAGAGCAGGGTCTGCGGCTCATGCACCAGCGCCCGCGCGATCAGCGTGCGCTTGGCCTCCCCGGACGACATTTCCGCCAGCGGCCGCTTCGCGAGATGCCCGATGCCAAGCCGCGCC
This sequence comes from Acidobacteriota bacterium, assembly GCA_013289665.1. Taxonomy (GTDB): domain Bacteria; phylum Acidobacteriota; class Terriglobia; order Acidiferrales; family UBA7541; genus Acidiferrum. The sequence goes on from JABCZN010000018.1 coordinate 3,442, forward strand.
AGCGCCGTCTCCGCGCGATTGCGATGTTCCGCCTGCGGCTGATGATTGGGAAAGATGCGGGTGCTGCTGAAGAATCCAGAGAGCACCACGTCCGCGCCTGTCGCGTCCGTGGTGCACGCCGCCAGCAGGTCCGGCGAAACAATTCCGAGCAGCGAGCGCAGTTCGAAGACATTCCAGAGGTCACGCCCCAGAATCCGGATCGAAGAATCCGCGCGAGTAATGGGATAGCATTCGCGCGTCAACGTTTTGATCAGCGTGGATTTGCCGCAGCCATTGGGGCCCAGAATGCAAAGGTGCTCGCCCTGTTCAATCCGGAGCGAGACCCGGTCGAGGGCGAGATTCTCTCCCCGCACCACGGAAACGTTTCGCAGTTCGAGAAGCGGGGCAGTCAGGTCAGTCATGGGCGACGATCATCTGGATCCGCATAGACATCAAGTATAGGGAAAGTCGCAGTGGAAAATAAAAAGGAGGCGAAAACTGGAAGTCTCCGCCTCCCGGGGTGGGGTGGGTGTTAGATTACAAACCCTTGGAGGGGAACAGCAGCGCCTGCCCTGCCAGGCAGGCCTGCATCTCACTCGCGGTTCGCGACTGCCATCGCGAAAGAGACTCACCACCAGAGGGCTTGTCTTTCGGGTTTTCTAACATTGCCTGCGGCGGGTGTCAATCAAAAAAGGACGATACCGAGAAATTATCTGTCGATGCGGCCGAATCAATCCTGCCTGCCAACTTTCCAGGATCTCCCGCGTCGTGCTTGCCGGAGGCGTCGGGCCGCAGGCCCTTCAGAGACAGCAAGATTGAAGTCAATGAAACTCAATATTCCCTGTTGTTTAACTTTGCCGCAGCAGTTTCTCTCCGGCCCAGCAAGAATGCACCGAGCCCTGCCACCAGGCCCCCCGAAATTACTACCGCCTCCCAGACCAAGCCCGTCGCCAGGACGAGATGAGGTGCCGCTCCAAACGGGGACAACAGTCCGACCAGCGCTGCCTCCCGTATCCCAATGCCTCCCTGGGTAAGCGGCAAGACCGCTGCCAATTTCGCCAGCGGCCAGGCAAAAAACCAATCACGGAGTGGTAGTACCAAACCGCAGGTTTCCGCCAGCTTCACCGTAAGCACCAGGAATGCCGCTTGAACCGCCGTTCCCAACAGCCATGCCGCCAGCAGGACGTGCGGCACTCCCGAAACACTCCCGAGAGCGTGCCCTAAACGCGCCAGTCGCCGCCGGAAACGGATCGATCGTCCTCCTAGAAGCGGGCGATAGAGCAGCAGCGCACACAAAATCAGCGCGACGAAAGCTGCGCCAAGATAGAGCAACGCTCTCCTTGCTGGCCCCTGAAGTGACGCCGGCAAGGCACCGGGGACGAGCAGAATCCCAACCAGAACCAGCCCACCTTGCGCCGCTACGTCCATACAGCGGTCCGCAACGTTGCCAGCCAGCACCGCGGCCGGGTTCGGGCTGCGTCTCAAACCCACCGCCAGCCGGATCACGTCGCCGCCAATGATCGACGGCAAAAACAGGGTGCCGAAGAGCCCTCCCGCGTAACACTGGGCGCAGGTGCGGAAATCAAGCTGCGCACCCGCGGCATTCACCACCATTCGCCACTTGGCGATGCCCACCGCATGGGCAGAGAGGTACCCAAGCAGAATCGCCAGAAACGTGGAAACGGGAACCCGCCGGATCGCTTCGGCGAGCAAATGCAGGGGAAGGAAGCGCAGCAGGACACCGATCACCACTGCCGCCGCCAGCCAGCGCAGCGCAATCAGCAATCGGCCGCGGTTGCGATTCCCAGAGTGGTGGGCGCCGATCATTCAGCCGCGGCAGCCTAGCTGCCAAAAATCTCGTTGATTTTGGCCGCCAACTGGAAATCCAGGTTGCTGATGCCCTTCACGCTGTGGGTATTCAGATCGATCACCACTTTGTTCCACACGTTCGACCATTCCGGATGGTGGTTCATGGATTCGGCCACCAGTGCTACCTGCGTCATTTTACCGAACGCGGCCGCAAAATCTTTGCACTCGAACGCCCGGTGCAGCTTTCCGTTCAGGAGACCCCAGCCTTCGAGAGATTGCAGGTGCTGCTGAATCTCGACGTCGCTTAATTTTTGTGCTGGCATGGACCTACCCTCCCCAACCCGGCCTTCGCGCTGGCTCCATTATGCGTCGACAGGCACGGACCGGCAAGAATCCAACGCGACGGGAGGCAAGCACGGGTGATTGAACGCGCTCTGAATTTCCAGTAGGCTTAGAGATTCGCTCGTGCTGATTTTGCGCGCTGTGCGCGCTTTCAGCCCTGTGGATCGGAGCCCCGTAGATCGGAGATGGCCGTGAAAAAGAAAATTCGTGCGATTCAGTATGGAATCGGGCCGATTGGCGCTTCAATCCTGAAGCTGATGCGGGAAAAAGAAGCTATCGAAATTATCGGTGCCATTGATAACGACCCGGCAAAAATCGGCAAGGATCTGGGCGAAGTGGTCGGTGCGGCCGACGCGCCCTGGGGCGTGAAGGTTTCTGGCGACGCCAGGGGAGTGCTGGAACAGTCAGCGGACGTGGTCATGCACACCACTTCCTCTTCTTTGCCGAAAGTGGTTGATCAGTTGCTCGCCTCGATGGATGTCGGCTCCTGCGTCGTTTCCACCTGCGAAGAACTCTCATACCCGTTTCGCACCTATCCCGAGCTGGCAACGCAGTTGGACAAATCCGCCAAAGAAAACGGTGTCGCCCTGGTTGGAACCGGCGTGAATCCCGGCTTCGTCATGGACAAACTGGTCATCACGCTGGCGGCCGTATCGCAGCGCGTCGAGTATGCCAGGGCTTTGCGCATCGTGGACGCGTCCAGGCGCCGCTTGCCCCTGCAGAAGAAAATCGGCGCCGGCCTGAGCGTGGAAGAATTCCGTGCCAAAGTGAAAGAGGGCGTCATCAAGCACGTTGGCCTCCCCGAATCCGTCGCCATGGTCGCAGACGGGCTGGGCCTTCGCGTGGACGAGATCACGGAAACCATCGAGCCCAAGGTCGCGAGCGAACCAGTGCAGACTGAATTTCTCACCGTCGAAGCCGGCCAAGCCGCAGGCGTGCATCAGATTGCGCGCGGTCTCTCCGACGGAAAAGAACTCATCTACATGGAGCTTCAGATGTATGTGGGCGCCAAGGATCCCGCCGATACGGTCGAACTGAAAGGCCACCCGAATATCAGCCTGGTGATTCCGGGCGGCTCCCATGGAGACATTGCGACCGCTTCGGTGGCCGTCAATTCGATTCCGTCAATTCTGGAGGCTCCGGCGGGACTTCGCACTTCGCGCGATCTGGCGATCGGCTTTTTCCCGCCCAAGGGATACAAGTAGAGCGGACTACCTCTTCCAGAAACGCATAACCGCGGAGTAGTCCAGATCCTCCGTCGCTTCGCCTTTTACGTAGCTGTAGACTTCCCTCGCCGCCGCGGTCGCCGGCAGCGCCACGCCCAACTGATTCGCCAGATCGAGCAGTAGCCCCAGATCCTTGTGCATCAGGCGCAGGGGAAAACTCGGCTTGTACTCGCCCTTCGCCATCAGCGGTGCCTTCAGATCCAGCAGGCCGGAACGGGCCATGCTGGACTGCATGACTTCGATCAATTGTTCTTCGACGAGGCCGGCTTTTTTCACGACGGCAAGCGCCTCCGCCATGGCGTCAACCTGCAACGCCAAAATCCCGTTCATCGCCAGCTTGATGGTTTGCCCCGCGCCGTTCGGCCCCAGGTGAAACCACTTCTTTCCCATCACACCCAAAACCGGCTCGATCGACCGCAAGGTCTCCGCTTCGCCGCCGATCATGAACACCAGGTTGCCCTCGCGCGCTCCCCAGTCGCCGCCGGTTACCGGCGCGTCCAGGAATCGCACGTTGCGTTCGCTGCACGCCGCCGAAATCCGGCGCGCCATCACCGGGGAAATCGTGCTGGAGTCCACGTAAACGCTTCCGGGACCGAGACCGGCCAGCGCTCCGTCGTCTTTCCCTTCATGCCCCCAAAGGATCTCTTCGAGCGCCGGGGGATCGCTGACGATGGTGAACAGAATGTCCGCGGCCGCCGCGGCCGCCCGCGGCGTTTTCGCCAGCTTTGCTCCCGCGGCTACCACTTCCGACGCTCGCGACGCCGTGCGGTTCCACACCGTAACCGAGTGGCCCGCCTTGAGCAGGTTTAGACTCATCGGCCGCCCCATGAGGCCAAGTCCGATGAAACCGATTTTCCAGGAAGGATTGCTCACCTAACGCCTCCTGACGCCAACTTCTGGTTGGAGCGTCAACCACGCGCGAATTATGCGATTAAATTGTAGCCGATTCGGGGAAGTGTGTGGTTACACGAGCAGCTCAGACGGTTTTTGGACGTTGTGGCAACGATAGCAGCGAAGCCGCCGAAGAGGACAACCCGAGCCCGGCGCTCGCCGCAGAAGCCTGGGGGTTCTCCGGCTCGACTGGGGCGGCCTCGGGGGCCGCAGGCGGCTCCGGAATCTCCTCGGCCTCCTCGATCCGGTGAATATACTGGTAGGGAATCTCCCAGCGGAAGTAACTCAGCTTGCCGCGCTGTTCCACATGCTGTTCAAGGAAAATCGAGCGCCCGGAATCCGCCGCGAACGTGCCGGAGGCAGGCAAAAGAACATCGCCCACTCGATATTGCACAGTGACCTTGCGGCCCAAAAACTGAGCGAATGACGCCATTTCTTCGAGTCTGCTGGGGGGCCCGAAAGGGGTCAATAGTACCGATGGACTGTTACTTCGCTGTGTGTGGAAAACTCGCGGCAGCTGCCGGCGTCGGCCGGACCGCCAGATCGCCGGCGAGCAGCACAAACAGCGCCGAAACAAATCCGAAGGCGAGAATTGCCGCCACAACCGGAGTCGCCCAGAACCAGCCGTGGAAAATTCCGCGACCGAGGTAAAGCGCAGCGAACGCCCCGGCGATTCCGCCAAACGCTCCAAATATGCGCGTAAATCGCGAGAGTTCGAGCGGCGCGCGGCATGCCGGGCAAGTGATTTCGTAGGAGTGCGCAAGCGCCGCCGTCCACGGTGTTCGCACAAAACATAAAGGACACGTTCGTTTCCACATAAATGCCGTCGCTTCCGCGCTTCCCTTAGCTATCTTTGCAGGTCGGAAAGCACGGCCTCCGCCGCTCTCCGGCCGCTGGCCATCGCGCCGTTGATGGAGGCGTTGTCGCGGTGATCCCCACAAGTATAGATGCCCGGACGGATACGGACCGGGCGCTGCGGCGGCTCGAGCGCGCCGGGGTATTGTTGCGGTTGCGCGTGCGTGATGCGGTAGCTTCGCAGCAGCTGCCAGCCGCTGGCAACTGTGCCGAACAGGTTTTTCATCTGCGCAATGATGAATCCGCCGAGTTGTGCGTCCGTCAGTTGGTGAATCCCCAGAACCGAGACCGAGACCAGGTGCTTGCCGGCCGGCGCGTACGCCAGAGCAACGCGCGAGATCACCGCAAAATTGTTGATCGGCCCCGCGCCGTCGCCATTCAGAACGAGGATAGGCTCGGCGACTGGCGCTTCCTCCGCCGCAAAATAAAAGCACGTCACGCTGCGGGAGGCGGGTTCCACTTCCCCCACAAGATGGGCCGCCGATGGGCCTTCGGCGGCAATCACCGTTGCGCGGGCCCGAAGCGTCTCTCCGTCCGCCAATGTTAATTCGTTTTCGTGCAAGGCCTCCACGCGGGTGTTCAATCGCACGGCGTCGGCCGGAAATTTCTCGGCCAGTTGCGCGGGAATGGCTCCCATGCCCCGCGTGGGAAGCGAGGCGTCTCCTTCCGACATCATCTTCAGCACGAATTCAAACATGCGGCTCGAGGATTTCAGCTCGCCATCGAGCAGAATTCCCCCCAGAAACGGCCGGAAAAAGTGGTGGATGATTTCGCTCGAAAAACCTTCGGCGGTTAACGCTTCTTTGGTGCTGCGCTCGGGGCGCCGGAAAATATCCTCGATCGAAGTGCGCCGCAACCGGCTTCGCAATCGCGCAATGCGCAGTTTATCCCCCAGCGTCCCGAATTCGGATCGCAACGCTTCCGTCCACGCCCCGGGGGTCCTCCACGGGTCGACCAGTTTGTTCAGTCGGCCGCCGTACCAGGAAAGAATGCCGGGCAGAAAACTCTTGAGATCCAGGCGGGAGTAGTCGAGGCAGAGCTTTGCTTCGGGATACGCGGTCAGCAGAACTTGAAATCCGCGATCGAGCAGAAATCCGTCCTGTTCGTCCGTGCGCACGCGGCCGCCAATTCCGTCCGACGCTTCGAGAATCTGGAAGCTGACTCCTTTTGCCTGCAATTCGCGCGCGCAGCACAAACCGGCTAAGCCGGCGCCAACGATTAACACGTCCGGGCTGGATGACATTTTTTCTTTCTACGAACGGACCGAAGAGAGGTCCCGCTGCCACTGGGCCAATGCCATATCCTGCGTCATTCAGCGGATTTCGCGCAAGCCCGAGCTGGAGATCGGGCGTTTCGCCTCGCTTTTCAGGAGACGTTGGCCAGGCTCAGATAATCCGGCCGGTCAGACACCAGTTTGTGCCGGAATGCCTTGCGGATTTCCCCATTCGTCAGCAGAAACACACCGGGCATCCGCTCCACATCTCCCGCGGGGAGGCCCGCCCGATGACCGTTCAACCATGCTCCCAACATCCGCCCGATGCTTTCCAGATTGAAATACTGCCGCCAGTCTGCCCGGACTAGCCCAAACGCCTGGTACAGCCGGGCTTCCGGATCAGCGAAGCGGTGCACATCTTCCAGTTTGTGTGGAGCAAAGAATTTCAGCGCTTTGGCTTCGTCGTTCGACAGATGCACGAAGGCGAGCTGCACGCCCCTGAATTCGATATCTTTGCGAATTTTAGCGAGCTCGGCGACCGCCTCGCGGCAAAACGTTCAACCAAAGTGGCGCAAGAAAACCAGCAGCAGCGGCCCGGATTCCATCAACGCGGCAAGGCTCCGGCCATCTGGTGTCCTGTAGTCGTCTAGCAGTGCCTTTTCAATGCGCTTCTCGGGCATTTCACCGTTGCCTTTTTGCCGCCCTCGCGGCCAATTCCTCGGCTGCCGCTTTGTGCCGCCACTGAAACATCCGCTCGAGTCTTCGCCGGGTGTACCTGCTGCCCATCAATTTCCCCAGCCAGCCGAGCGGCAGTTCAAATTCCACACGGTCCTCGAGCCAGCTGGACGTAGCGCTCTCCGGCAGAAAACTGTGGGTGTGCTCCCAGAGCGGGAACGGACTTGACACCATGACGTCGCGAAACATCCGGCCCGGCTGGCATTCCCTGTGTTCCGCCACCCAATTCTTGGAAATCGGCCCGACCGATACGCGTAACGTCACGCGCGAGCCCGGTTGCTCGATTCCGCCGGTGCGTGCCACTACCTTTGATTTCTCCCATGGCGGCATCAGTTTCTCCAAGGCTCCCGGCGCGGCATGAAAATCAAAAACCTCTTCGGCGGAGGCGGGCATCTTGCTTCGATAGATAAAGACTTCCGCCATCCGTGTCATCCTCATCCACTCGCATTATCGTAGATGGTAGCACGCGGGCAAACGCATCCAATCGGTTCGGAAATCATTCTTCCCGTTGACTTTTATCAGAGGCAAGGTAGAGTCTGCTCTTCATTTAGACGACGGCCAAAGGAGTCTTCGATGCGTTTGAAACTGCTCTGCAGTTTTCTCTGCAGCCTGATTTTGTGGGCGCCTGGATCTGGACAGGGACAAAAACCTGCCTCCAGGACGTACGTCCTGAAGGCAGCTCGGCTCTTCGATGGTAAAAGCGACGCCGTCGTTAGGCCAGGCCTCATTGTTGTGAGCGACGGCAAAATCACCGGAGTCGGCGCCTCCGGCAAAATTCCCGCCGACGCCCAGGTCATTGACTTTGGCGACGCCACGCTGCTCCCGGGTTTCATTGATGCCCACACGCACCTGACATTCGCCTACTCCGACGATTACAAGCAGCAGCGTCTCGACGGGTTAGAGAAAACGATCGCTGAGCGCGCCCTCGACGCCAGCGTCAACGCCCGCGTGACTTTAATGGCCGGCTTCACCACCGTGCGCGACGTCGGCTCCAGTGATTATCTCGACGTCGGCCTTCGCAACGGAATCCGCTCCGGCGACGTTCCGGGGCCGCGCATGCTCGTTACCGTGCACGCGCTTGGCGCTACCGGGGGACACTGCGATCACGAGGACGGATACCGCGAGGGCGTCTTCGGCCACGAATCAGGCCCGATCGAAGGCGTCATCAACGGCCCCGATCAGGCTCGCTATGCTGTTCGCCTCGATCACAAGTACGGCGCCGACATGATCAAGGTCTGTGCTTCGGGCGGCGTGCTGTCTCCCACCGACGACGTAGATACGCCGCAACTGACGCAGGTAGAACTGAACGCCATCGTGGATGAAGCTCACGCCCTGCGAAGAAAAACAGCTGCGCACGCCCACGGTGCGGAAGCGGCAAAGCGTGCCATCCGCGCCGGCATCGATTCGATCGAGCATGGCAGCTTTCTCGACGACGAAGCGCTGGACATGATGCAGAAGCGCGGCACCTATCTGGTCCCCACGCTGATGGCCATTCAGGGCATCCAGGAGAAATTCGATCGCGGAATTTACATGCCTCCGGCCATTGAAGCCAAGGCTCGCGCCGCGATTGCCGCAATCCATCTCACCTTCCAGCGCGCGCTGGCCAAAGGAGTGAAAATTGGCCTGGGGACTGACGCGGGCGTGTACCCTCACGGGCGCAACGCCGAGGAATTTCACCAGATGGTGGATCTGGGCATGAAACCTGTGGACGCTTTGAAGGCCGGCACTTCTTCTGACGCGGAACTCCTGGGGCTTGCCGACAAGATTGGCACGCTCGAAGCCGGCAAGCTCGCGGACATCGTCGCTGTCCCGGGCGATCCCACAGAAAACATTCGCCAGGTCGAAAAGGTGTTCTTCGTGATGAAAGAGGGCGTGATCTTCCGCAATGATACTGCGGGCCTGGCGCACTAATTCCCATTGGCGGCTGGCACAATCCAGTCGGCAAATCAGTCATTTGTGCAGGGAACTTCAGAAAACCTGCATGCTAGGTTTCCAGCTTAAATCGCGTGGATGCCAGGCGATAGAGCTTCCGCCAGAGCAACCGGTTAATCAGCACCACGATCACGGCCATGATCAGCGTCGAAGCCAGTAGCAGATCGAAACGACCGGCGTCGCTGGCGCTGCTGATGGTACTCCCCAGACCCGGCGCCTTCACGATTCTCCCTTGAAAATGAAAATATTCCGCCACGATGCTGGCGTTCCAAGCGCCGCCCGACGCGGTCACCATGCCGGTAACCAGGTAGGGGAAAATTCCCGGCAAAATCAGGTAGCGCCAGCGGTCCAGCGAACCGAATTTGAAAATGCTCGCCGCCTCTTTCAGGTCCGTCGGGATGGCCATTGCTCCCGCAATCACATTGAAAAGGATGTACCACTGGGTTCCCAGCAGCATCAGCGCCATCGCGGCAATCTCCACCCCTTCCCGCATGCGGATAAGAAAAAGAAGAATCACGGGGAACAACGCGGTCGCCGGGATGGACGCCGCCAGTTGCACCAGCGGCTGCATCAGTCGGGCAAAGCGCGGGCTGAATCCGATGGCCACGCCCACTGGGACGGTCCATAGCGCGCCCACGATCAGCGCCAGGTTGACCCGCAAGAATGTCAGCCCTGCGCTGCGGAACAGTTCGAAATAATCCCCGCGGTCGAGATGTGCCAGTTCAGCCACTGCCCGCGATGCTCCATAAACGAGCGCGATCCCGGCCAGCACTGCAAATATCCATCCATGCCATCGGCGTGGCTTCGCCGCTCGATTCGCCTTAATCTTTGCCGCCGCGCGCTTCGCCCCGCTTGCAAATCGCAACGTCAGCCATTCCACCACCGGATGGAGAATCCGCCGGTAAATCCGAATCAAGAATGACTCCCTGCGGATGAAATTCAGGAGCGAGTTTTGCGCGGCCGCCGCGCTTTCCACCTGCTCAAACTTGAATTTGTCCGCCCAGGTGATCACCGGCCGCCAGATCAACTGGTCCATCAGCACGATCACGGCGACCATCGCCGCCAGTCCCCACAACATCGCTCGCGTGTTGCCGTGCCCCGCCGCGGTCTGCAGGTACGATCCAAGTCCGGGCAGGCGAAAATCCTTGTCGCCCAGCACAAACATCTCGCAGGCCATCAGGAAAAACCATCCGCCCGCCACCGACATCATCGAATTCCAAACCAGCCCGATTGTGGAAAACGGCAGATCCAGCTCCAGAAACCGCTGCCAGGCGCTGAACCGGTAAATGATGGCGGCTTCCCGCAAATCCCGCGGTATCGTTTTCAGCGAAGAATAAAAACTGAACGCGATGTTCCAAACCTGCCCCGTAAAGATCAGAATGATGGAGCCAAGCTCCACTCCCAACTGCCGGTTGGGAAACAGCGCCACCATCGCCAGCATCACGCCCGGCAAAAAACTCAGCACTGGGATCGATTGCAGAATGTCCAGCAGCGGAATCAAAATGATTTCCGCGCGGCGCGACCTGGCCGCCGTGTAGCCATACGCCAACGCAAAAATCAGGCTGAGCACATACGCCACCAGGATGCGTACCAGCGAATAAAGCGCATACAGCGGCAGGCTGCGAGGGTCCTGCGAAATCTCCGACTCGGCGCGTACCGGCCCGAGCCATGACCTTCCGATCGAATAGACGCCGTAAATCACCGCGAACAACGAAACAAAAACGGCGATATCGATCAGAAATGCATACGCCCAACGCGAACCGGCGGGCCGCGCGGTCGCAGGCGGCAGCGGGGTCCGGTGCTCGAGAAGAGGGGCTGCGGAGGGCACGGGGAGGTCAGGTCTCGGTGAGCGTCAGCTTCCCGCTCGCCGCGTCGAAAACGAAAAGTTCGGCGTAGCGGCCCCACTGGATGGCCGTCTCCAGTTGGCGCCGCGCTTCGTCTTCGCTGAAATGCTCGTCCAGCAAATCCTGGAAAAATTCCGCGGGCAGCGTGCGGTTCGTTTTCGATTTCAGTGCCTGCTGCATCTGCCGCAGCAGGGGAACGTTCGCCAGCACCGCCTTGCGGAACATCGCTTTGCGCCCCTGAATGTCCGCTTGCGCGAATGCCTTGCCCTCCGGTGTGAGGATGGCGTCGCCTTCGGCCAGCTTCAACAATCCGAGAAGAACCGCCGTGTCCACGGTTGGCAACAGCGCATCCACTTCCAGGCTTAGTTCCGCGGCAAGCACGTGCAAGTCCGCCCGCCCGTTGTGGTCCTCCAGAATTTCCAGCAATCCGGCCATTCCCCCCGGCCGCGTGTGTGGCAGCATCACAACATCTTTTCGCCGGGCGGCTTCGGCTGCCCGGTGCTGTTCGGCAAGCGCACTCTCTGGATGCTCCTGCTGCGTCAGCGCCTTATAGATCAGGTCCACCAGTTCCGTGAAGTGCGCAGCCTTGCGATCCCGTGGATACGCCATATTCACGTTGAATTCCGCGTGGATATGCGCGGGATTCCGGCCCAGCACGATGATGCGGTCCGCCAGGATCACCGCTTCTTCAATGTTGTGGGTGACGATGAAAATCGCGCGCGTCGGAATTTTCTTCCCCAGCCACAGCTCCATCAATTCCCCGCGCAGCGTTTCCGCCGTCAATACGTCCAGCGCGGAAAACGGTTCGTCCATGAAAAGCACTTCCGGCTCGACCACCAGCGCCCGTGCGACCCCGACCCGCTGTTTCATTCCGCCCGACAGTTCCTTCGGATACGCGGACTCGAATCCGTCGAGCCCCACCGAATCAATGATTCGCAGGGCCCGCTTGTGGCGTTCCACATCCGGCACGCCCCGCGCCTCCAGTGGCGCTTCCACATTTTCCAGCACCGTCAGCCACGGAAACAGCGCGAAGCTCTGGAATACGATGGACACATTCGGCGATTCATCGCCGACCGGCTGCCCGTGCCAGAAAACGGTGCCACCCGACGTCGGCGAAAGCCCCGTCAGCATGCGCAGCATCGTGGATTTCCCACAACCCGAGGGCCCCAGCAGTGCAATAATTTGACCGGGATAAATCGCGATATCGGTCGGCGAAATTACCTGGATGCGGCTGCCATCCGGCTGGGGATAGAATTTCTCCAGTTTGCTCGCCGCAATAATGGGTTCAACGCCTGCCGTTGTCGTACTCATAATCACGTGTATTATCGCTTAGTTTTGTCGTTCGAAGCACGCAAATGAGCGCCATTCGGAGAATTCTTCCGAATGCGGTTACAATTTCTTGACTCCCCGATGAACACTTCGCCGCCAACGGCAGTCCCGCTGTCAGAAGCTCGTCTGCCCTCGTGGCTGATCGCCCTGGGCCTGTCCCTCGTCGCATCACTGGCCCTGCTGCTCCCGTTCTTTTGGCTCGGCAGCGCCTCTGGCCACGATTTCGAGTTCCACGTGGCATCCTGGCTGGACGTCGCTTACCAGTGGAAGCAGGGCATTCTCGTTCCGCACTGGACCGCCTGGACCAACTATGGCTTCGGCGAACCACGCTTCATTTTCTATCCGCCGCTTTCCTGGATCCTCGGCGCGGCCCTCAGCCTCATTTTGCCGATTTCGTGGGTTCCCGCGGCCTTCATTTTCCTCACCCAGACACTGGCCGGGATGTCCGCCTTTTTTCTCGGGCGCCGGTTGGCCGGCGAGACGCCCGCCTATCTGAGCGCTGTCTTCTACGCCGCAAATCCCTATGTCCTGCTCGTCAGCTATATCCGCAGTGACTTCGCCGAGCAACTTGCCTGCGCCATTTTGCCCATCCTGCTGCTGGCCGCGCTGCGCGTCGCCGGCCTGCTCCCGGAAGCGAAGCCCAAACGATCCACGATTATTTTTTTCTCCGTCCTTTTCGCCGCCGTGTGGCTGTCCAACGCTCCCGCCGGCGTCATTGCCAGCTATTCCGTTGCGCTGCTATTCACATGGGCGGCGCTTACCCGACGCTCGTGGAGAGTAGCGCTTCGCGCTATCGGCGGCCTTCTGTTGGGCTTCGGTCTCGCCGGTTTCTATCTTCTGCCCGCGGCTTATGAACAGCGCTGGGTAAACATCGGCCAGGCGCTGTCCAGCGGTCTGCTACCTGCTCAGAATTTTCTCTTCACCCGAACTGCCGACGTGGAGCACACCTGGTTCAACTGGATCTCTTCTTTCTGTGCCCTCGTGCTCATTCTGCTGGCGGCGCTCGCTGCCGTTGCCTCGGGCCGGCTCGCCAGAAGGCGAGACCGTGCGAGCGCCTCCCATTCACTCTGGGGCGGCTTGCTCCTCCTCGGATCGCTTGCCACTCTCATGATGTTCCGGCTGACCGCCCCGTTCTGGGACCTGCTCCCCAAAATGCGCTTTGTACAATTTCCCTGGCGATGGATGTCCATCATCGCCGTAGTCTCGTGCTGTTTTCTCGCCGCGGCCATCGAACGCCGCCGCGGCTGGCTCTGGCTTGTTCTGATTCTAATCGCTTCCTTCCCGCTTGGATATTTCCTGGTCGAAAACACGTGGTGGGATCCCGATGAAATGTCCACTCAACTGGCCGCGATAACGAGCGGCACAGGCTATGAAGGCGTGGATGAATACGATCCCCTCGGCGACGATCATATGGAACTTCCGAAACATGCCCCCCTGGCAAGGATTTTCGAGGACGAGAAGGAAGATCTTCGCGCCGGGCCGCCTAAGGCAAAAATCCAGATCGAAACGTGGCAGACAGAGAACCACGGAATTTCAGTGGAGTGCCGGGCGCCCGCCCGCGTGGCCCTGCGTTTGCTCAACTACCCTGCGTGGCGGGTGACGGTGAACGGCAAGACGGTAACGCCGGAAAAACCCGACGACCTGGACCAGATGCTGGTCCCGATTGAAGCCGGCAAGTCTGAAATCGAGGTGCGATATGTGCGCCCCAAGGATCAGACGGCGGGAATTGCTGTTTCGATTTTCAGTCTCTTGATCGCGGCCGGCTTGCTCGCGCCGCGAAAATCGCCGCAAGCCTAGCGGCGGTCGACCGAGGGGTGGCGGATGTCCTGCCCCTGCACGATGTAAATCACATCTTCCGCGATATTCGTTGCGTGGTCGCCGATGCGTTCCAGATTCTTGGCCACAAGGATCAATTCGAACGCCGGGAAGACCACGCTCGAATCCCCCATCATGTAGGTCAACAGTTCCCGGAAAATCTGGTCGCGGTAATGATCCACCTGATCATCGGTCGACATTACCTTTTGCGCCAACTCCACGTCGCGGCGCACCACGGCATTCAGCGAATTGCGCACCTGCTCTTCCACCAGTTCCGACATACGCGGCAAATCCACATACGGCTTCACGCGCGGATGCCGCAGGATGCGCAGCGCTCCTTGCGCTATATTCACGGCCTGGTCGCCAATGCGCTCGAGGTCGTTGTTGATGCGCGAAACCGCGAGCACCAGCCGCAGATCCACCGCCATCAACTGGTGCAGGGCCAGCAACTGCACGACGCGGTCGTCCACTTCGAGCTGCAGTTCGTTGATCGCGTCTTCTTCGTCCAGAACCCGCTTCGCCAATTGCTCGTCCGATTCCAGGACGGCGTGCACCGACTGGTGCACGGCGCGTTCCGCGAGGCTGCCCATCCAGAGCAGCCTTTCTTTGAGCTCGTTCAAATCCTTTTCGAAGTGACGTTCCATGAAGCCCTTCCCATTCGCGTTTTACCGATTACCGCGCACCGCCAAATCGCAGAAAACTTCCAGGCCTCAGCCGAAGCGCCCGGTGATATAGGCTTCCGTTCGTGGATCGCTCGGTGTGGTGAACAGGTGCGGCGTCGGACTGAATTCGATAATCTGCCCGGTCAGCAGGAAGGCCGTGAAATCGCTGACCCGGGCGGCTTGCTGCATGTTGTGCGTCACGATGGCGATGGTGGTCAGATTCTTCAATTCCACCATCAGTTCCTCGATCTTTGCCGTGCTTATCGGGTCCAGCGCGGAGCACGGCTCGTCCATCAACAGCACTTCCGGCTCAACCGCAAGCGCCCGCGCGATGCAAAGCCGCTGCTGCTGCCCGCCGGAGAGCTCGTACGCCGATTTGTGCAGATGATCCTTCACCTCGTCCCACAACGCCGCGTGCCGCAAGCTCTTTTCGACCGTATCGGCCAGGGAACCTTTGTACCCATTGATCCGCGGGCCGTACGCCACGTTGTCAAAAATCGATTTCGGAAAAGGGTTCGGCCGTTGAAATACCATGCCCACCCGGCGGCGCAGTGCGGTGACGTCCTGGGCCAGGATATCTTGGCCATCCAGCAGGATTTCGCCTTCCAGCCGCGACGTGGAAACGGTTTCGTACATGCGATTCAAAGTGCGCAGCAGCGTGGATTTCCCGCATCCTGAAGGCCCGATGAGCGCGGTCACCTTCTTGTCGGCAATTCCCATGTTGATGTCGAACAGGATCTGCTTCGGGCCATAGGAGAAATTCAGCTTGCTAATGGTCATCCGCATGGGCAGCGCCGCGGACGTTTCGCGGCTTGCGGGTGTGGTCAGATTGGTGACGATATTCACGGAAAACTCCGGCTTGGCGGACGCTTGCATTTAAGACCTCGGTACCGCGATGCCACGGGACAGTATCGTGCGCGCCAGAATGTTGATGATCAAAACCAGCCCCAGCAGCACCAACCCGGCGGCCCACGCCTGCCGGTGCCAGTCATCGTAGGGCGAAACCGCGTACGTGTAAATCATGACCGGAAGCGTGGCCGTCGGCTGCGACCATCCGTGGCTCTCGAACCGGTTTCCAAACGCGGTAAACAGAAGCGGCGCAGTTTCTCCCGCTACGCGCGCCAGCGCCAGCAGGATCGCGGTCATAATGCCGCGGTAGGCCGCGGGCACAATCACCGTCACGATCGTTTTCCATTTGCTAGCGCCCAGCGCCATGGCCGCTTCCCGGAGCATTCGCGGCACACTCTTCAGGAACTCTTCCGTGCTCCGCAAGGTGATCGGAATCATCATCATCCCGAGAGCGAACGCCCCGGCAAGCGCCGAGAAATGCTTGAACGGCAGCACCACCAGGCTGTATGCAAAGATACCGATCACGATCGACGGCACGCCGTTCAGAAGATCCGCGGCATAACGCACAACCGACGCCATGCCCTTGCCGCTGAATTCCGCAAGGTAGATCCCGCCCAGAAAGCCGATGGGCACGCCCATCAACGACGCCAGCAGCAGAATCTTGCCGCTGCCCACAATCGCGTTGGCCATGCCGCCGCCCGCTTCTCCCACGGGTTTCGGCAGCTTGGTGAAGAAATCCCAGTTGATCGAAGTGCCGCCGTTGAAGAGCAGGTACCCGAGGATGAAGAAGAGCACGAGAACTGATACGAACGCGCAGACCCCGGTCATCGCCAGCATGAAGTTGCTGACAAATTTTCGCCAGCGAAGCCGCCCGTTGCTCATCCGCCCGCCTCGCTGCCCTTTTGCGTGGTGACAACGATTAGAATGCGGGCCAGCCCGTTCAGAATGAACGTCAGCAGGAAGAGCACAAGTCCCAGGGCGATCAGCGACTGCAAATACAGTTCGCCTGTGGCTTCCGTAAATTCATTGGCAATCACCGCGGCGATGGAATAGCCGGGGGCAAAGAGCGAAGCCGCAATCTTCGGCGTGTTTCCGATGACCATGGTCACGGCCATCGTTTCGCCCAGGGCGCGCGCGAGCGCCAGAAAGATCGAACCCATGATGCCGGTCTTCGCGAAGGGGACCACCACTTTCCACGTCGATTCCCAGCGCGTCGAACCCAGGGCCAGCGCGGCTTCCCGCTGGTCGCGCGGCACGGAAAGCAGGACTTCGCGCGATACCGAAATGATGTAGGGGATTACCATGATCGCCAGCACGATGCCCGCGGTCATGAAGCCGACGCCGTAGGAAGGCCCTTTGAAAATCGGCAGATACCCGAACGGCTTGTTCAGTGCCGGATAGATCACCGTTCGCATCAGCGGCACCACGATAAAGACACCCAGCAGGCCATAAATGACGCTGGGCACCGCCGCGAGCAGGTCAATGAAGAACTGCAGTGTGTCGGAAACGCGCGGTGGCGCAAGTTCCGCGAGAAAGATGGCTGCGCCGATTCCGAGAGGCACGGCAACGAGCAACGCGACCGCCGAGGTGACCATGGTTCCGTAGATGAACGGCAGCGCGCCGAATTGATCCATGATCGGGTCCCAGACCGAAGTTACAAAAAAATGGAACCCAAACTTCTGCCGCGGCAATGCTGAATTTATCCACAGTTCCCAAACGAGTGCGGCTGTAATCAGCACCACGGTCGTCGCAAATACCAAAGTAACCAGCCGCGCGATTTCATCCCCATCACGCAGCTTCAGAAAAAAAGAACGCGAACCCGATACCGGGCCCGCGCCTTTCAGCGTTGTCGTGGTAGTTGCCACATCTCTCCGGCAGTGCTACTGGATGCTGTTGATTGCCTTCTTTTCCTTTTCGACCACTTCCTTCGGAAGTTTTGCGTAGGAAAGCGCTTCAACCGAGTTCTGGCCATCGTTGAGCATCCACTGGAGGAAGCCCTTGATCGCGTCACGTTTCCCGCCGTCTTGAAACTTTTGCGGGATCAGCAGCCACGTGAAGCTGGAGATCGGATACGCCTTGCTCCCCGCAGCATTTGTGATGCTCACGCGGAAATCGTCCGGCATCTCTTTCGCCGCGCCCGCTGCTGCTGCCGTGACGCTCGCCAGATCCGCTTTCACAAAATTTCCCGAGGAGTTTCGTACACTGCCATAGGGAATGTTGTTCTGGACCGCGTAGATCAACTCAACGTAGCCGATTGCGTTCGGCGTAGTCTTAACGCTGCCCATGACGCCTTCATTCCCCTTCCCTCCTATGCCGGTAGGCCAGTTGACGGATGTGCCCTTGCCGACCTTGGTTTTCCATTCGTCACTGACCTTCGAGAGGTAATCGGTCCATATGTAGGTTGTGCCGCTGCCATCCGAGCGATGCACGACAATGATGTCCTCCGCCGGCAGATTGACGCCCTTGTTCGAGCCCGCGATGGCGGGGTCATTCCACTTTGTAACTTTTCCAAGGAAAATTCCGGCTAGCGCTTCCGGCGTGAAATTTAGGGCACCCGTCACTCCCGGAATGTTATAGGTCGGTACGTCCGCCCCCAGCACCGTCGGAAAATGCAGAATCCCGGTGCCGTTGTGCTTGTCCTGGAAGGCCTTGAGCTGGTCATCATTCATCGGACCATCGGTTGCGCCGAAATCCACCGTTCCTTCGGTTACCTGCTTGATGCCTGCGCCTGAACCGACAGACTGGTAATTGAATTGAAAGTTGGGATTCTTCGTGTGGTAGACGTCAAACCATTTCGAATAGATGGGATAGGGGAACGTTGCACCGGCCCCGTTGATCAGTAATGCGTTGTCTGCGAGCACCAGCGCCCAGAGCGCAAGCACACCTACTGCAAGTCCGACAAATCGCTTCATGAGATTGCTCTCCTGCTGCCCGAGGTTAGGCGGCTAGCACCTCAGTCTGACCACCCCCCATTACGGCATTGTTACAATCCCGGTAGAGTCTGTTAAAATTCCGAAACATTCTCTCTAATGCCCCCTAACGTCTTTGAACCCTTATAGTTACAGGGCAGTCCAAAATTGCCTCCGCGCAAAAAATGAAGGAGGGGCAACCTCTCCGGGCACCCCTCCTCGTTCACGCTTCGAGCCGTTGGTCAAACCCTGAACTAGGGCAGGTAATAACGGAATGAAGTCTCCACTATGTTGTCCACCGCCTTCGGCGCAATCGCCACGGCTCCGACGGCTCCGCCAGACCAACCCACTTTGTAGATGTAGGAGTATTGAATGCCCCACTGCACGCGGCCCTTTTCGCCCTGGTACAGCTTGTGCCAGAAGCCGAGCGTGCCTTCGCCGATGTACCGGATATCGCCGGCGCAGGTGCCGCCTGCCCCGGGAGCCCCCGTTCCAGCAGGTACGGTTTCTGTGGAGCACCCCGTATTGTTAGCCAGAGGCGAGCCATAGCCGCCGATCCCGCTGGTTGAAGTTGTATACGTCGTGGTTCCCGGGATGGCGGGCGATGTGCTCGTTGCCGGAATCGCCGGCGTGGTGACAATTTTCACTGAAGAGTATCCGGTGTAGGCTGCCCGGGAGGCATACTCACCGCCCAGGTAGCCATAGATGTCTACCTTCGGCGTGGGATGCAATTCGAGTTTGCCCAGCCACTGCGCGTTGTGAATCGTCGCCAGCGTGCCATCCGGCCGTGCGGTTATGTCGGCAAGCTGCGCCGAACCAAATCGCCCGATACCGGTTCCGTATACGCCCTTGATGCTCACATCCAGCTTCTTTCTGAAGAACGGCGCCGAGGCGCTTACGCCAAAGCCTCCGCCGGTCTTCGAGTCGTTCGTCGCGCCGAACGCGGAGGGAGCTGTCAGCGGGGCTCCGGTTCCGGACACGCACTGGGCCGGATTGATCGGATTCCCGTTCAGAATGACGGTGCCGGCGGCATTGGTGGCTAGCGGGCTGACGACTGCGCATGGGTAAATGCGATCCCGGAACTCGCTCACGATGCCCAATATTTCATAGTGGCCCCATCCAGGATCGAAGGCTGCCTTGATCACGAAATCCGGAATCTTGTTGACCGTATATCCCGTGGGATCGAAGGCATTGAAGAGGCCGGCGCTATTTCCGGGCGCGTTGAAGAAGAAGTTTTGAGAGGTAGTCGCGGCCGCGCCGCCTGCCACGCTTGTGGTCACGCTATCAAATCCGCGGCCGCCAATGGTCGTCTGGGGATTCTCAGCCGAAACCCCCAAGGTGAACTTGTCTCCGAAACTCTTCGTCACGCGTACCGAAGGGATGCGCTCCCAGGTAAAGCCCACCACATACTGCGGATCGATCATCTGTGGCAAGACTTCTCCGCGGTTGGCGATGCCTTTCTTGTTTTCTGTGGCCAGCGTCCACATCTGCCCCGCCGTGAACGCCCATCCGTTGTCAAACTCCGCCCGGCCCCAACCCTGGCGCATCCGGAGGACGTAGGAGTTGCTCTCGCGATTGTTTGAGGTCGTGCCTGCGCCGAGGAAGTCGGTTTCAACATAGCCAGTTACCTTGGCGCTTCCGACCTTCGACTCGAGCAGCAAGCTTAGACGCGACTGCCGTGCCGAGAAATTCATTTCGGTCGTCCGGCTGAGCGCGTTGCCGCCGAACGGGATGCCGGAAAATTGCGTGTTGATGTCGCCGCTGATTGCCCGTTGGCGGTTTACGGTAGCTGCTTCGATAAAGCCCCCGGGAGTAATGCTGATTCCCTTGAAGCGAATCGTCATCGGCCCCTTTTCCTCCGCCATTCCCTGCTGTGCGCCCGAACCCGCCACCGTGGAGTTCACAACGGCCGCGTTCGTCGCCGCCATGCTGGCCACCGTGGAGTTCAGCGCCGTCGCCGTGGATTTCACTTCTGCCGAGGTCGCGACCGCTTCGACGGCCTTGGTCTTGGCTTCCGTCGCGCGCGCATTGGCCGACGCCGCCGCTTCCCGCGCTTCCTCGATTTGGCGGTCGCGCTTCGAGAGTTCTTCCTTGAGCATCTGGAGTTGCGCCTGCTGCGCCTCCAATGCCTGGCGCAGCTCTTCCATTTGCGCCGCAAGTTCCGCGTTGGTCTTCGTTAGGGCATTTGCCGCCGCTTCTTTCGGCGCATCCTTCGGCGAATCCTTGGGCGAGTCTTTCGGTGAATCAGCAAAGGCCGTTCCGGTCACCAGGAACAGCGATAGTGCGAGTGATGCGATTTTTCTCATTGCCTCTCTCTTTTTTTTGCAGCAGATTTCGAATAAGTTTCCGGGAAATGCGTACCACCCCGTTTGGGACGTTATGTGGGGACTCTTACGGCTATATCAATCCAATATAAATAGTCTGTAACAATCGCTTCGAGTGGCTGCCTATCCCCTTTAATTACATCACCTTACAATTTGTTACTGTCTGCCCGACTAGGCTCTCCGGGCACACCATTTGGCACCCTGGGCGGCTCTGCCGGATTGATTGGGTGCCTAAAACCGGCCCCGAGGCGAGCTTCGCTCGAGGCTTGGCGGGGAAGGGAAAGTCCCGGACGTTCAGAAGAGCAAGATCTCGCCTGAGGGGAGGCGCGCTCAGCGCCGTTCGCCCATCTGATACGCCAGCATGATCTGCCTCAGCCGGTACTGATATTTCGCATCGGTATCCTGGAGATCGGCGTCTGTCTTCTGGAGTTCCGCCTGGCTGAATTCGACAATCGAGCTCAAACCCAGTTTGTACCGCGCCTGCGCCAATTCAAGCGCCAGGTTCGCCTGTTCCAAAAGCTGCTTCGTCACCGTCAGCCGGGCATACGCCTTTTGCGTATCCAGCCAGCTGTCGCGCACGTCCCGGGCAAGGTTGTTTTCCATGTCTTCGAGTTTCTTGCGCTTCATTTCCGTTTCAAGGTCGGCGCTTTTGGCGCGCGCGCTGAACAGGAACCCGTTAAAAACGGGAATGTTGATATTCACGCCCACTCCGCCGTACCAGCTCGCAATATGGTCGTCACGGGCCGGCGCCTGGCCCACCACTCCCAGGGCGTTTACAGTCGGACGCCAAAGATCGTGCTCCGATCGGCCGAATTTTTCCGCGGCGGCCACCTCATTCTGCATGGCCTGAATTTCCGGCCGCTGTTCGATGGCTTTTTGAATCAGTTGAGCGGGATCCAGCAGGGGCGGCGCCGAGAGCTGCTGCTCCGGCTCAACGGGTCTGAAATTCTGGCGGTCCGAGTATCCGAGAATTGCGGAGAGGGTGGATAGCGAAGCTTCATAATTATTATTCGATTCAAGCAACAGGAGTTTCGCGCGCGCCAGGTCCACCTTGCCGAAGCTCAGATCCAGATCAGATCGAAGTTTTGCGTCTGTCAGCGCCTGCACCTGGTCGACCAGAGTTTGCCGCGTCGTTACCGTGTCCTGTGCCACCTGCAACAATGCGTGGGTCTCCAGCGTGTTGTAGAACGCCTCATCCACAGCAAGGATAATGTCCTGTTCTGTCGCAAGGGCATTCTGGTCTTCGGCTTTAGCGTGAAACTCCGAACTGGACACCAGGTTGGTCGTCCGCCCGAAGTCCGTGATCAGTTGATTGACCGTTGCTCCTGCGGCGGCTCTTGGATAGAGAGTCGGATTCGTCAGAAATCCAGCCGCGATTCTCGATCCCGGATTGGAGTCCACTCCCGTGACGCTCAAGCTCACTTCCGGCATGAGCGCCGATCGCGCTTCCCGGACAAATTCGCGCGATTCTAACGCGCGTAATTTCCCCGCGCTAATCTGTGGATTGTTTCGCACGCCGATGGCTTCGGCTTCCTCAATGGTGAGCAACTTTCCATCGGAATTTGCGGTAGCGGCGGTCCCGCCGGGAGCGCCCGGCTGCTCTTGCGCCGCTGCCGACCTCCCGAGTAAAGCCAAGAACAACGCCAAACGCATTGCCGCCTTCACGATGCCACCTCCGCCGTATCCGCGTGTTTTCTTCCGTGAATCACCAGATAGACGGCGGGCACCAGAAACACCGTCACAACCACGGAAACTCCCAGTCCCCCAATCACCGCGCGGGCCAGCGGCGCATACTGTTCGCTGCCCGCCTCCACGCCCAGCGCCATCGGAATCAACCCCAGCAGTGTCGCCAGCGACGTCATCAGAATCGGGCGCAACCTCACTTTGCACGCCTCCACCACCGCCTGCTCTAAGCCCATGCCCCGTTCATGCAAGATCCCCGAAAACTCCACGATCAGGATGCTGTTGGAAACCACAATCCCGGTCATCATGATCACCCCCATCAGCGACATGATGTTCAGCGTTGTGTGCGTGAGGAACAGGAACACCACTACTCCCGCAATCCCCGGCGGAATCGCGGTCAGAATGATGAAGGGATCGATGAACGAGCGGAATTGCGCCATAAGGATCAGGTAAACCAGAATCACCGACAGCATCAACCCGACGCCAAACCGGAAAAACGATTCGTTCATTCCCACTACCGCCCCCTGCACCCTCACCAGCGCGTTCTTCGGCAGCTTCAGCCCCTTCACGAGCCGATTTACTTCCGCACTCACGCCGCTTAAATCCTCGCTTTTCGGCATCACATAGACGTCCATAACACGCCGGATCATGTAATGGTCAACCTCGGTCGGCGTGTTGATCGGCACAATCTTCGCCACCGATTGCAGCGGCGTATATTTCGCCGACGTCGCCGCCCTCAACGGAATATTGCGGAAGTCGGACATGGTCATCGAACCTACTTTGTTGTTGGAATACTGAACCGTGAGCATGTAATTGTTTCCGGTCTTCGGATCGATCCAGTAACTCGGGGCGATCATTCCATTCGAGGTCAACGCGGTGATGACGTTATCCACCACGTCTCGGGGTGTCAGCCCGAGCAGGCTGGCCTGCTTGCGGTCAATGTTCAGTTCCAGCCCCGGATAGTCGATGTCCTGTGGGATCAGCACGTCGCTTACGAGTTTTGAGCCCTTGAGTTGCAACGCCAGTTGCCGCGCGATGTCATTTCCTTCATTTAGATTGTTGTCGCTCACCTGAATATCCAGCGGCGCCGGCAGGCCCTGGTTCACCACCGAATCCACCAGTCCTCCCGCCTGGAAGTACGCGCTCACCTCTGGCAGATCGTTCGCGAGTTTCCGCCTCACCCTCTCCATATACTCGTAACTCCCCACTTCGTGCCCTTCTTTCAGGCTGACTTGCACGAACGCCGTATGCATGGCGGAATTGCTCGTATAGATCGCCGACAAGTCCGGCGTGATGCCGATGTTGGACACGATCATGTCCAAATCGCCTTTCGGGATGAGCGAGCGGATTTCCTGCTCCACATCCGCCACATACTTGTCGGAAATTTCGAGCCGTGTGCCGGTTGGCATTTTCAGGTTGATCACAAATTGCCCGGGATCCGTGCGCGGAAAGTAGGCTCTGCCCACGAACGGGAAAACGCCTGCCACCAGCAGCACAATTCCTCCCAAAATGAACAGCGCCGTCCGACCCGGCGTCACCAATGCTCGCGTCACCCACGTTTCGTAAAAGCTGAGAAGTTGGTGAAACTTTTCGTTAAATCCATGCACCAGTTTTGCCAGGAATCCTTGCGGTTTTTCGTGCGCGCCTTCTTCTCCATGAGCTCCATGCGAATCCAAACGAATGAAGTACGCGCAATAGAGCGGCACCACTGTCATCGCGAAGATGTATGACGCAAAAATCGACAGCACGACTCCAAGCGCCAGATCCGTGAAGAGATACTTGCTCACGCCAAAGAAGAAAGTGACCGGGAAAAACACAATCGAAGTGGTCGAGGTTGCCGCCAGCACCGCCAGCGCCACTTCCATGCCTCCCTTTTCCGCTGCTTCACGCGGGGGCGCTCCGTTTTCCATGAATCGGAAAATGTTTTCGAGCACGACGACCGAATCGTCAATCAATCGCGAAAACGCCAGAGCCAATCCGCCCAGCAGCATGGTGTTGATGGACCCGCCCATCCCATTCATCACCAGAAAGCACGTCAGCGCGGAAAGCGGGATCGAGAGCAGCACCGCAAACGTCGCTCGCGGGCTCCCCAGGAACAGCAGAATCATCAGCCCTGTCAGGAGCAACCCGATGCCACCTTCTTTCAATAGATTTTTGACCGCGGTTTTCACGAAGACGGACTGGTCGAACACCACCGCGGTCTTCAAGGTCACCGGTATATCCACCAAATCCTTGATCGCCTCTTTCACGCCGCTGACGATGGCAATCGTGTTGCTGTCCCCGCCTTGCTTCAGAATGGGAATGTAGACGGATTTCTGTCCATCAATTCTCACGATGTTTGTCTGAATTGCCCCCGCGTCCTCGGCCCTTCCCACGTCGGCAACCAATACCGAGCCCAGGCCCACGCTCTTCAACGGAACCTGATTAATCTCCTCCGCGCGGGGCACCTGGCTGTTGGCATAAATGTTGTAATCGCGGTTGCCGATGCGCACGTCGCCGGCGGGCAAAATCAGGTTGGAGCTGTTGACCGCGGTCACCACGTCCATCAAGCTCAGTTGATGTGCTTCAAGTTTGACGGGATCCACGAAAACCTGAATCTGCCGGTAGGTTCCTCCGAACGGCTGAGGCACGGACGCACCCGGCACATTGGCCACCTGGTTTCTGACCTGGAATTGCGCCAGGTCTTTCAACTGCGTTTCGTTCAGGCCTTGGCCTTTCAGGGTCAGCAGGCAAACAGGCAAGCTCGAGGCATCGAACTTCAGCACCACCGGCGGCAGCGTCCCCGGCGGGAGCCGCCGCAAGTCTGCCATCGCGAGATTCGCGATGTTGCTCAACGCTGCGTTGGGATCCGTTCCGGGCTGGAAATAAATCTTGATCAGACTGACGCCGGTCAAAGAGCGCGATTCGATGTGGTCGAAATTGCTCGCCAGCGTGAAGAATCGTTCGAAGGTGTTGGTAATATCCGCTTCGATCTGCTGCGGCGGCATACCCGAATAAAACGTCGCAACCACAACCACAGGAATATTGATCTGTGGGAATAAATCCACCGGCATGCGGACCACGGTGGTTACACCCACCACCGCGACTACCAAGCAAACCATGATGATGAAGTACGGATACGCCAGCGCAAACTTCGGCATTACGCTTCTCCCGCGGCGCTAGAGCCGCCGTCAGCAAATTGTTTCGCTCTCATTTTCATAACCATCCACATTTCGCGCTTCCCGCGAACGCAAAGCAGCCTCAGAACGCCTCCTGCGCCGCATGCTTTTTCCCGTGAATCACCAGATACACAGCCGGCACCAGGAAGACGGTCAGAACGAGCGATGCGCCCAGCCCGCCGATCATGGCGCGGGCCAGCGGCGCGTACTGTTCGCTCCCCGCTTCCAATCCCAGCGCCATCGGTAGCAATGCCAGCAGCGTTGCCAGCGAGGTCATCAGAATCGGCCGCAGCCGCACTTTGCACGCCTCCACCACCGCTGCCTTCACGCTCATTCCGCGTTCCTGCAAAATTCCCGAAAACTCCACGATCAGAATGCTGTTGGAGACCACAATCCCGGTCATCATGATCACTCCCATCAGCGACATGATGTTCAGCGTCGTGTGCGTCATCCACAAAAACACCAGCGCGCCCGCAAGACCCGGAGGAATCGCCGTGAGAATGATGAAGGGCTCAACGAATGAGCGGAATTGCGCCATCAAAATCAGGTAGACGAGAATGACGGAGAGCAAGAGTCCCACGCCAAAGCGGGTGAACGACTGGTTCATCCCCACAACCGCGCCCTGCACCCGCACGCGCGCGTTTCGCGGCAGCGAAAGTCCCTTCAGCATTTGCGTCACTTCGCCGTTCACGCCGCTCAGGTCTTCGCTTCTGGGCATCACGTAAACGTCAATCACCCGGCGAATTTGGTAGTGATCCACTTCCGTGGGCGTGTTGATGGGTTCGATCCTGGCCACCGATTGTAAAGGCGTGTATTTCGAGGAACTGTTTGCCCGCAGCGGAATGTTCTGAAAATCGGACATGGTCATCGAGGCGATCTTTTCGTTCGAGTACTGCACCGTGAGCATGTAGTTGTTTCCGTTCTTCGGATCGATCCAGTAACTGGGGGCGATCATGCCGTCGGAGGTCAGGGCGGTGATCACGTTGTTCACCACGTCCTTCGGGCTCAATCCCAGCAAACTGGCCTGCTCGCGATCAATATTCAGTTCCAGTCCGGGGTAATCGATGTCCTGTGGGATCAGCACATCGCTAACCCGCTTCGAGCCTTTCAGTTGCAGTGCGATGTTACGGGCAATGCCGTAACCTTCGGCCATGTCGTTATCGCTGACTTGAATGTCCAGTGGAGCGGGCAAGCCCTGATTCACCACCGAGTCTACGAGTCCGCCGGTCTGGAAATAGAGGCTTAATTCGGGCAGGTCGTCTGCCAGTTTTCGCCGCAGACGCTCCATGTATTCGTAACTCCCGACCGCATGTCCCTCTTTCAAATTAATCTGCACAAACGCGGTGTGCATTGCGGAGTTGCTGGTATAAATCGCGGAGATGTCCGGCGTAATCCCGATGTTGGATACGATCATTTCCAGGTCGCTGCGCGGAATCACCGCGCACACATCCGCTTCCACCCGCGCAATGTATTTTTCGGTGACTTCCAGCCGTGTGCCGGTCGGCGCTTTCAGGTTGATCACAAATTGCCCCGGGTCGGTGCGCGGGAAATAGGCGCGTCCCACGAAGGGAAATGCAATCGCCGTAGCCAAAGCGATTCCGCCGAGGATGTACACCACGGTCCGTCCCGGTTTATCGAGGACGCTGGTCACAGTCTTCTCGTAACGCTCCAGCATTCTTTGGAAGGACGCGTTGAAGCGATGCACGGCGTGCGAGAGCACGCCACGCGGATTTTCGTGGACCTCTTCCCCGTGCGCGCCCTTCCGCACGAATTGCGCGCAGTACAACGGCACCACCGTCAGCGCGAACACATAGGAAGCAAAGATGGATAGCACCACGCCCAGTGCCAGGTCGGTGAACAGATAGCGGCTCACACCGTAAAAAAGCGTCACGGGAAAAAACACGATCGAAGTCGTGCAGGTCGCCGCGAGGACCGCCAGCGAGATCTCCATCCCCCCTTTTTCCGCCGCTTCACGCGGCGATGTTCCCTGCTCCATAAACCTGAAAATGTTCTCCAGCACCACCACCGAGTTATCAATCAGGCGGGAAAGCGCCAGCGCGAGGCCGCCAAGAAGCATGGTGTTGATCGAACCACCCATGCCGTTGACCACGAGTAAGCACGCCAACGCGGAAAGAGGAATGGAGAGAAGCACAGCAAACGTGGCGCGCGGACTTCCGAGAAACAGCAGAATCATCAATCCGGTCAGGATCAGGCCGATGCCGCCTTCTTTCACCAGATTTCTTAGCGCGGTCTTCACGAAGATGGACTGGTCAAACACCACGGCGGTTTTCAAAACGTCTGGGATATCCACCAGATGTTTCGTGGCTTCCTTCACCCCATTTACAATCGCAATGGTGTTGCTACCACCGCCTTGCTTCAGAATGGGGATGTAAACGGATCTCTGGCCGTCAATGCGCACAATGTTGGTCTGGATCGCGCCGGAATCTTCCGCTTTCCCTACATCGGCGACCAGGACCGATCCAAGTCCCACGGATTTCAGGGGAATTTGGTTGGCGTCGGCAGGCGACGGTACCTGGCTGTTGGCGTAAATGTTGTAGTCGCGATTGCCGATGCGCACGTCACCCGCGGGAAGAATCAAGTTTGAATTGTTAACAGCGGTGACCACGTCCATCAAGCTGAGCTGGTACGCCTCGAGCTTTGTGGGATCGACATACACCTGAATCTGGCGGTAGATTCCCCCAAACGGCTGCGGCACCGATGCGCCCTTCACGTTTGCCACCTGGTTCCGCACCTGAAATTGGGCCAGATCCTTCAGTTCTGTTTCATTCAGGCCCTCTCCCTTTAACGTGATTAGGCAGACGGGCAGGCTCGAAGCATCAAACTTCAGAACCACCGGCGGCAGAGTTCCCGGCGGCAATCGCCGGAGGTCGGCCATCGCCAGATTAGCGACGTTGCTCAGTGCTGCATTCGCATTTGTTCCCGGCTTGAAATAGATCTTGATCAGGCTAACGCCGGTTAAGGACCGCGATTCGATGTGATCGAAATTGCTCGCCAGCGTAAAAAATCGCTCGAAGGTGTTGGTAATGTCCGCCTCAATCTGTTGCGGCGGCATGCCCGAATAAAACGTTGCTACCACGACGACGGGAATCTTGATCTGCGGGAACAGGTCCACGGGCATGCGCGCGACCGTGGTCACGCCGACCACCGCCACCACCAGGCATATCATGATGATGAAATACGGATACGCCAGGGCGAACCTCGGCATTACTTCGCCTCCGTCTCGCCCGGCCGGCTGGAATCGATTTCTTTCGGGGCCACTTTCATCCCGGCCCGGAACTCATTCCGGCTTCCAACCACGACTCGCTCTCCCTCGATCAATCCTCCGCGTACCTCAACCCGCACACTTCCCTCTAAACCCAATTGCACTTTCCGTTCTTCCAGAATGTTCTTTGCGTTCACCGCCAGAACGCTTCCTTCGCTGGCGTCCCCGCCCAACTCCACCGCTTCTAGCGGCACGGTCAGAATGTCCCGATTGTCGGGCGGTGCAACAATCGCCTGCACGTACATTCCGGGAAGAAGCCGACCATCGGCATTCTGAAAATCGATTTCGGTTTCCATCGTTCGCGTCTGCGGATCGAGCGAATCCGCAAAGCGAGACACCTTTCCCACATAGTCCGCATTCAGCGCCTGCACGTGCACTTTCACCGGATCGTTCAGCCGGATTTCCCCCGCGATCGATTCCGGAATCGGCAGGACCAATCGCAGAACGGAAATTTCCGCGATGCGCACTACCGGCGTTGACTGCGTGCTGGACGCTGTCCCCGCAGCGATTAACGAGCCCGTATCGGCATAGCGGACGGTCACCACTCCCGCGAACGGCGCCACGATCCGGGTATACTGGGACAGCGCCGAATATTGCTTGGCGTTTGCTTCGGCCACTTCGAGCGCCTGCTGCGCTGCATTCAACGCCGCTTCCGCACTGGACACCTGCGCTTCCCCCTCGAGATCCTTCGCCCGCGCGTTGTCCACTTCCTGTTGAGCCACCAGCCCTGCTTTCTGTTCGGCGGCTTGCCGCAATCGCTGATGCATCGCGTGGACGGCCACGTGGGCTGACTTGGCCCGCTCCACGTCTCCCTGCGCGCGGCTGA
Organism: Acidobacteriota bacterium; assembly: GCA_013289665.1. Lineage (GTDB taxonomy): Bacteria > Acidobacteriota > Terriglobia > Acidiferrales > UBA7541 > Acidiferrum. The sequence continues at coordinate 33,106 of JABCZN010000018.1, forward strand.
TTTCCTGGCGCGACCGCCGCACAGCTGCATCGGCGCCCGCGAGCTGCGCCGCCAGTTCAGGCACTTCCAGAATTGCCAGGGTCTGGCCTGCGTTGACCCGAGAACCCACGTCCACGGATATCGTTTTGATATATCCCGCAATCTTGGCGTGGACGTCCACGTCCTGGAATGGCTTGAACGCGCCGGCCAGTGTCAGGGGCGCGCCCAATTTGCCGCGCGAGACCTTGACCACCGCGGCCACGATTTCGCCATGCGCCTTCCTCCCAGGCTCCGCGTCGTCGGCTTCGGTTTTCCCGTGGCGCCATCCGGCCCACAACGCGATCAGCCCCAGAAAAACGAGGCCCGCGATTACCAACTTGCTCTTTTTTGACATTGCATGTCCTTGTTACGACCGTCGTTCACGAACAATCGGAAGAGCTCATCCTCTTTGATGTTCGGACAAAGGAACTAGGAGAACTTCAGAAAGGGAAATAAATCGGGATCTGCCGGTTCGCTCTTGCCTGGGCCGGTAAACGGAACGGAGTTACTCGAGAGGTGGGGGCCGCGACCAGACCCTGGCGACAATGTCGGATTGCGGAACTTCTTCTTCGCGCTCGAAACACCGTGCCACATAACTTCCCGCGGGCGCCGCGAGTTGTCGGCGATATGCTTCCAGATTCAGATCCGCCAGCTTGATGTCGTCTTGAACCGGGCTGAAATGCTGCAATTCCGAGGCGCCGACCGACGCTCGATTCCTCTGCAGGGTGTGAACTTCAACAAAACCGTGTGAATAGCAGAGAGCCGCGAAGGGATTGTAGAGGATAAATGCCGCCAGGAGCAGACAAACCCACTCGTTCAATCGGTGCTCCTGATTGGAGTGTCTCTGGTCGCGCATTCTTCTCCTGCCTATCTGTTAACACTAGTTCGACTCTGTCTTGGGGTCAAGAGGATGCCTGCAGGCCTGTGCCTTTATGCCTTCAAGGGGAGGAGATGGGGACCGGTGCCAGGGGTGCGCCGGTCCCCGAGGTAGGACATTGAGTGAAGTTCAAACGCGCTGAGTTTCGCAGTTCGGGGTCACATCCGAATGAAGGCCGTGTGAATTCTCGGTGACCTCGGAACTCAACCCCATCGTGGTCATTTCCGATTCCGGGCGCACGGCGAACCCGCGGCCGTGGCGCACGTCGAGGCCGCGTACCCAGAAGATGATGTCTTCGGCGATGTTGGTGGCGTGATCCGCGATGCGCTCCAAATGGCGGGTTGCCAGCACGAACTGCATGCCGGGACTGACCGACGCGACGTTCTCGGTCATGCGCAGGAGCAGGTTCTCGAAGATGCGGTCGCGGTACTGGTCCACAACGTCATCGCTTTCCAGAACCTGGGCCGCCAATTCCGCGTTGCGGAAGATCAGCGCTCCCAGGCTGCGGCTGACCATCGAGCGCACCGCTTCGGCCATCGGCGCCAGCTCTTCCGGCGGCTTGGCGTCGGGCATTTCGCGCAGGGAGATGACGCGCTCCGCAAGATTGACGGCGATGTCGCCGATGCGTTCCAGATCGTTGGTGATCTTCAGTGCGGCAACGACGAGACGCATCTCGTCGTCGGTGAACGAGCCGCGGCGCAGCAAGCGGATGGCGTGTTCGTCAATCATGATTTCCATCTCGTTGATGCGCGGCTCAAGCAGGAAGACTTCGCCGGGAAGAGCCGAAGTGCGCGGATTATCGAAGGCGATGATGGCGTCGAGCGCGCGATTCATGGCGCTTTCAACGACGCGAGCCATGGAAATCAGGTAGTTGACGAGAGTGTCGTAGAGAACCGCTTCAGTCAAGCCGGCTGCTGGGGTCACGCTAGAACCTCCGGGGCAGAATGTGGGCGGCACACCTTTGCATGCTCTAAGTAGTTTGCATTGAAAACATTACGGCGATGTGACAACGGAATGAATATGGCGAAAACTTGGGGCGCTAGGAGTTGGCCTGAGGATTCTGACGGCTGGTGCGGCCGCCGGCAGGGGTGGAGACGGAACGGGCCGTGGCGCGCTCGGGATCGAAGAGGGGAACGGAAAAATGAAACTGGGAGCCGACGCCTACGTCGCTTTCAACCCACACCCGTCCGCCGTGCACTTCGACGAGATGCTTGGCGATCGCCAGGCCCAGTCCAGTGCCGCCGGCTTCGCGGGAACGCGCCGCGTCGACCCGGTAGAACCGCTCGAAGATGCGCGGCTGGTCGGCGGTGGGGATGCCGATGCCGGTGTCGGAGACGGTGAAGACTACGTAGTCATTTTTGAGCTCGGCGTTCAGAACGATTTTGCCTCCCGGCAGGGTGTACTGGATGGCGTTGTCGAGCAGGTTTTGCAGAACTTCCTGGAGCCTCCTGGCGTCGCCGGCAACGTCGGGCAAGTTCTCGGAGAGACCGGGAGCGAGGGTGAGCGTAAGTTCTTTTTCGGCAGCGCGATGCCGCGCGGTTTCATAACACGACTCGACAAGCTGTGAGACCTTGACGGGATGAACTTCAAGTTCCAGCCGGTCGGCATCCATCTGCGAGAGCTTCAGCAAGTCTTCTGTGAGGCGGGCGAGGCGCCGCGCATGTTCGAGGATGATGTTAAGGAACCGGCCGCGGTTTTGGGGATCGTCAAGCGCCCCGGCAATCAGGGTTTCGGCAAAGCCCTGAATCGCGGTCAGCGGGGTGCGGAATTCGTGGGAGACGTTGGCGACAAAATCGCGGCGGATGCGTTCGAGCTTGCGGAGTTCGGTGATGTCGTGGAGCACGATGACGGCGCCGGAGGTGTCCCCGGCGCGAACGGAGGCGACCGTCGCGGCAAAGAAATGCTGGCGCAACGTGCCGGTGGAGATTTCCGCCTCCACGCGAGGCTCACCCTCGAGGACGCGGCGCACGGCTCCGATGAGTTCGGTCTGGCGGACCACTTCGAGCAACGAACTACCGGCGACAGGGGGTACGTCGAGACCGAGAATGGCCGCGAAGCCGGGATTGGTAAACACCAGGCGCTCCGCGGCGTTGACGACGGCAACGCCTTCGACCATCGAGCCAAGAATCGCGGAGGAGAGGTTGCGCTCTTCGGTGAGCGTGCGGATCGTGCGATCGAGGCGCGCGGCAGTCTGGTTCAGCGAAGAGCCGAGGGCTTCGAGCGTGTCGCCAGTGCCATCGGCAGGAAGCGGCCGAAAGTCCCCTTCGGCGACGCGGAGCGAGAATTCGCGCAAGCGCTCAACACGATCGGCGTAGGTACGCGACATCAGCAGGGCAACCGCGGCGGCCGCCAGAAAGATCAGCAGCGACCAGAGCAACAAGCTGGCGCGGAACTGCGCCAGAGATTCATCGATTCCCTCCATGGGCAGTGCCAGCCGGAGGACGATCGGCGAACCGTCGGGGAGGTTTTCGCGGACGGCGTAATAGATGAGGGGACGCTTGACGGAGATGCTTTCGCGGATGGAGCGGCCTTCGCCCTTTTCCAGGGCGTCGTGCACTTCCTCGCGGCCGGCGTGGTTTTCCATTGTGCCGGTTTCGGACTCGGAATCGGCGAGGACGCGGCCATCGGATGCGATGACGGTCACGCGGGCTCCGCTCTCGGCCGCGTTGGAAACCCAGCCGCGAAGCACGGAGAGCTCGTCAGGGGTTTGTGGCGGGAGGGAAGTTACAGGAAGCGGATGAACGCGGATGAGGTGAACGAGCGATTGGAGTTCGCGATAGGCGTCATGTTCATAGCTGGCGCGCAGGGCCCGCTCGGCGAGAAAATCCACGGCCAGCACGGCGCCCAATAAGGGCGCCAGGACGGTGAGCGCGAGTTTCCAGAAAAATTTACGCCGCACGTGTCTCGAACAGATAGCCTGCGCCGCGGACGGTTTTCAGGTGCAGGGGGTTTTCCGGATCGGATTCAATTTTTTCCCGCAGGCGGCGGACGTAGACGTCCACGCTGCGTGGGGTGACGAAGCGGTCGGTGCCCCAGACGGCGTCGAGGAGCTGGTCACGGGTGAAGACGCGGTTGGGACGCGAGGCCAGATAGTAGAGCAGGCGAAATTCGAGCGTGCTGAGCGGCACGGGCTTTCCGGAATGGCTGACGCGATAGGAGGCCGGGTCGATGGCGAGGCGGCCAATTTCGATGATCCGCGGGGAGTCGACGGGCGGCTCGGCGCGACGGAGCAGGGCTTTAACGCGGGCGATGAGTTCGCGGGGGCTGAAGGGCTTGGTGACGTAATCGTCGGCACCCATTTCGAGGCCGACGACGCGGTCGGCTTCGTCGCCACGCGCGGTAAGCATCAGGACGGGAAGGCGGTTGAGGGATTCGTCTTTGCGGATTTCGCGGCAGATGTCCAAGCCGGACATTTTCGGGAGCATGAGATCGAGAAGGAGCAGGTCGGGAGGGGTTTTCTTCAGAGAGGAAAGGCCGCTGGTGCCGTCGAAAGCGGCGTTGACCTGAAAACCTTCATTGGCAAGGTTATAGCGGACGAGTTCGACAATGTCGCGATCGTCTTCAATGATTAAAACGCGTTTCATGAGCGGATCTCGCCGGGCGGATCGCATCGGTAGAAGTGTACCGTAGGCATTGGGATAGCGATAGGCATGGTGTAAGAGTTGGTCCCCTGACTGGGGAGCATTGTGACAAGAGAGGGAGAAAGATGGGTGAAGGGAAGGTAACAGGATTGTGAATGGGCGGTGAATGGAGAAGGAGGAGGCAAAAAGGAAGTACAGGGGGTTGGCGAGGCAAAACAACGCAGTTGTTCGGTCGCGGGGAACTCGGTATGACCAGGAGGGCCCCCCTGTTTTCTCTAAGAGACTCAAGAGCTGACTTAAAAGATCAGCGCTCGAGGGAGGAATCCAGAGAAAAGAGGAGGAGTTCGATCTGGCGGCGGATGGCTTCAGAAGTCGCGGGCGTAGGGGTAGGAGACGGGGAGGAGGGCGACGCCGGGGATGGTGAAGGTGATGAAGCGGTCGGAGCGCGTTCGAAACGCAGTGGCAGCTTCCTCAAGTTGCGATTTGAAAGGGGCTCCGATTTCTGTTTGAATAACGCCACGGGGAGTCAACGTGAAAATATACAACGTCACTGGGTATTTGATTATTCTCGCCTACGTGCTGGCCTGCATGTACTCCGCCCCAACTCATTTGGGACCGTGGATTGGAATGTTGATCGGCGGAGCTTATTTTATCTTTTGCTGGTTTATGGGCGGGTTGTATCTGGCCGACGTGCTTCATCTGGGGATCGCTCACCGTTCACTCGACTACAAGGAATGGTTCATGAAAGCCGTCACTGCCGTGAACAACACCTTTGCGATCTATGTAGATCCGATCGCCTGGGTGAATCGCCATCGATTGCATCACAAACATTCCGACCATCCCGGGGATCCCAATAAACTTTCCGAGGATGGTTTTTGGCGAACGCTGTATCTCTGCGTGATGCCGTATCAATGCAAAGAAAATTTCGCCGGCGACAAAATCTTGAAGTCCTGGACTTTCCGGGTGGTTGCGAATCCGGTTTTCGCAATCCTTGCCCAAGCCCTTAGTTTCTATCTGTTATGGAAGCTGGTTGGAGATCTGAAGTTTGCGCTGGTGATGTGGTTTGGAATACGAATCTTTTCGCTGTGGGTAAATATGATTCAAAACTATTGGACCCACACTCGAGAATTTGGATACCGGCGGTATCACGATGAAGACGACAACGCCATGAATATTGGCGAGTGGCTGCCGGTTACTGCGACCTTCAGCGCATGTCTCCAAAATAATCATCACCACTATGAGGGACTTTTGCGACTGAGCCACGACCAATCCGAATATGACTTTGGATTTATAACGGTCAAAGTGATGAAGTATTTGGGCCTGGTGAAGGCAACAAGAACGGGTGCAGAGCTGCCCAAGGACGTTCCATTGGGCGCACTGAATTTTTAACGCGTTCTTTTTCTTTTTGTGAAGGGTTCAATGGTTTGCCCGAGAAAGTTTGGCGAAATTTCCTCGCCGTCCAGGCCGTATTGCGCCGGCCATTCCTCAGGAAAGTAGTACGTTCCAAAAATCTTATCAATCCACGGAAAATGAATCGCAAAGTTCTTGTCGATGCCCTCTTTTTGAGAAGTGTGGTGCCAATGATGGTATCTGGGCATAACCAGAAACTCTTCGAGCCATTTGGCATTGGGGCCGAAATTGCAATGAGTCCAGGTAGCGTGAAGAGTCACAAAAATCAGATACGCCAGAATAATCGATTGCGAAAATCCAAGCATCATAGGGACAAGGATAAATCCGCGCACCAGCGTGTCGTCCACAAAGTGGGAGCGCGAGCCGGCGATCCAATCAAGCGCCTTCGAAGAATGGTGAACGGAATGGAAACGCCATAGAAATGGCACTTTATGCAGAGCCAGATGAATAAAATATTCGGCAACGTCCGCAACCACAACGGCCAGGAAAAATTGCAGAAACCAGGGCATTCGAGCGATAAATTCCTGAAGAACCGGAACCCCCAGATATCGGGTGGCTTGGGTAGCGGGCAATAAAACCAGAAAGGATAAAATTTGCAGAGGGAGATGAGTGGACATGAAATAAACCACATCCAGAGTCCACTCGTTCCTGAATGTTCCTTGCTGTGGATACTGCGGCCAGAGCCGTTCAAGTGGCACGTAGATGAGCGCCATCAAAAACAAATCGAGCAAAAACCAGTCCAGGCCGATTGCAAGCCCCCCGTGCGGAGTTTCGTTAATCTCTACGCTTGATCCGCCCAAAGCCGTTGCCGCGATGGCCAGCAACATTCCACTCAACGCCAAAATCTTTTTCTTGCGCAGAATCGAAGAAATGACTCCGAACAAAATTGCCCCCACGATGAGGCATTGGATTAAAACCCGCATGGTGTGCATTGGATAATGGGGACGCAGTTCGGGAGAGCTTAGCAGCTGAGGAAAATGCAGGCACAAAACTCCACCGAAGGAAAGAAATCCAAAAAAGGCCGACAATATCCCGCTCCACCAACCCGTTCCGAAGCCGGTGGAACCGGCATCGCCGAAGAATTCATTAATTTTCTGCTCGAGCACGATGTCTCCTAGTTTACGTTCCAGGACTCATCGAAGCCACGAGAAAGACGGCCTTGTTCCGAAGCATCAACTCTCTTGGCGCCGGCGGAGTCATAGATAGCGGCGGATGGCTTCGGAGTAGCGGGTATAGAGGTAGGAGACGAGGAGGAGGGCGACGCCGAGGATGATGAAGGTGATGAAGCGGTCGGAGCGCTCCTGGCGCCAGACGTCGAGCACAACGATTTTGACGACGCAGACGAGGAGGAGGCCGAGGCCGGCGAGGCGGAAGCTGCGTTCGCCAACGATGAGAGCGAACAGGAAGGCGGCGACGGCTTCGATGCCCCAGCCGATGGTGACGCGCCCTTCGGAGACTTCCTTGAGGATGAGGACGGTGACGAGAATCATGGGGAGGAAGAAATAGATCTGTTCGGGGCGGCGGAGGAGATCGGAGAGATTGACGGAGAGATCGCTTCTGGCAGGGGGCTTGGAGCGCGCGGCGGCGAAGCGGTCGCCGAGGGGGAAGGCAAAGGCTTGGCCGAGGAAGATTAGCGCGGCGGCGATGGCGACATAGACCCAGCGGTCGAAGCTGCCAGGGAAGCTCGGATGGGTGGCAGCCAGGAGTTCGTAGGAAAGGCCGCGGAAGAAAACGAGGAAGGCAAGGATGACGCTCTGGTGCAGGAAGACGTCGCGCCGGGCGGCCCGGGAGATGCCGATGAAGAGGACGGCCAGCGCGGCCCAGGCGACAAGGGCGGAGCCGCCGGGGAAATAGGAATGGGCGAGCAAGACAAGTGTGGCGGAGCCTAGCCAGGCGAGGGCGGGAGCGGCGAGGAATTTCTGGTCGAAGGCAAAACCTTTCGCGGACACGGGGTTTTCCGTGAGGCGCGTTATGCGGAGATACGCGTAATAGAACACGAAGGCGATGGGCAGGGTGGTGAGCAACAGTTCACGCGGGCCGAAATCGAGATTGAAGTAAGCGAGCCGCAGGAAACTAAAGGCGAAAACGGCGTAGGCTTGCGCGCGCCAGTTGAGGGATTTCCAGTGGAGGCCGATTTCGAAAAGAAGCAGCGCGAAGAGTGCCCAGCCGAGGGCGATGGCGTGGGTAGCGACCTCGTAATAAATCAAAGAGACGACCAGTGACGAAGCGACCCAGGTGTAGCCCGTGCCAGCGGCAGGGGCAAGGGGAAATTCTCCCTTGGCGGCCCAGCGGGCGCAGAGGTAGAAGAGCGCGGCCGCAAGGGAGACGGTGATCAGGCGAAGCGAGACGGCTGGGAAGGGACTCCACGGCTGGGTGGCGTTCAAATTGACGGAAGCAATCTGGAAGAGCGCGGAAATCGAAAGCAGGTAGGCCTGGAAATGCAGGTGGATGCGCTTGACGCGAGCGCCGATGACCAGCAAGAGGAAAGCAAAGAGCGCCCAGACGACGGCGATCCAGGGCGAGGAGACTTCCTTGAAAGCGAGAACGGCGATGAGGATGGAGCCAGCCCAGGTGTGCAGGGCGGAAAACAGACGCGCCAGGTCGGAATCGCGAGGGCCGCTGAGGTAGGCGCAGAGATAGAGGAGCGCGGCCATGAGGGAGAAGGTGATGAAGCGCAGGGTGAAGTGGTGCCATTCGAGGGTTGCGTCGATGTTGACGAGCAGGGTGCGGCCGAAAGCGGCGAGGACGAGGATGTGGGCCTGCAGGCTCATGTCGCGGCGGTCGCGGAAGAATCCGATGACGGCGAGAACGAGAGCGAAGGCGCCCCAGGCGATGGAGATCCAGGCCCAGTGGCATTCGTGGTAGGCGAGGACTACGGCGAGAATGGCCGCGGCGGAGGTGTAAAGCTCGGAGGCATGGATAGCGGCGCCGGAGGAATCGAGGCTGAGCCAGCGCGCGCAGAGATAGAGAAGGGCAATTACAAGAGAGAGGGTGACGAGGCGGAGCGAGAGGCTGGTGTGGTGGACATAGGGCGTGTTGAGGAAGGAATTGACATCGAGAGCGCGGATAAATGCGGCGAGTGAGAACAGATGCGCGTGGTAGGCGAGATCTTCCGCGGAAAGGGCGCGGCCGGAGGCGACCAGGAGAAACGCGGCGGCAGCCCAGAGGACGGCGGTCCAGGAATCGGGGAACGCGAGCCAGAGGGAAATGAAAAGCATGAGCGCAGCAAGGTAGGAGAGGGCGCGGTAGAAAATGAATTCGCTTTCGCCTGCGAGGAGATCTTTCCAGCGGCGGGGGATGACGAGAGCGTTGGCGTAGAACAGGAGGCCGGCGACGAGGAAGCTGATGGCCAGCTCTAAGTCGGGCGCGGTGACGGTTGGGGTGTAGCGATCAAAGACGTTGTGCGGGGACAGCGAGAGGCGGTCGTAAAGAGTGGGGAGGGCCTGGTTCGCGAGCATGTCGGCAGAGGTGAGCAGTCCTACAAGCAGACCAAAGCGGCGGAAGAGAATTTCGCGGGTGAAGACGCCGGCGAGGATGAGCATTTGCGCTTCGGCGAGCCAGATGACGGCGGTGTCCATCCCGGAATATTTGAAGGGAATGGCGGCGACAAGAAGGATGATGCCGATGGTGGAAAGAACGATGAAGGCGATGCGACGGCGGCCTGTGGCGGGGAGCTGGCCGAGAGAAAGTTCGACGGCACCCAGCAGGAGAAGCGCGTAGAAGGCGAGTTCGGGGCGGACGGATTGATATTTGAAAAGGCCGAGGAGAAGAGAGGTGTTAAGAAGCGCGGCGAGGGTGGAGATTCTTTCCTGATTGGCGTTATCAATCTGGCGCGCGATGTAGGACCAGCGATAGGTGGCCCAGTAGAGACACAGGAGAACGGTGCTGGGCACGAACTCGGGGAACATCCGGTGGTGGCCCACGGCGGGAATGACGACGCGAGCGAGCCAGATGAAGTGATTCACGTAGGCCGCGAGAATGCCGAAGACTTCAAGTTCGAACCAGCGGCGGCGATGGACGATCGCGATGAGACCGAGCGCAAGGATGGCGCCGGCGGAAAGGGAGTAGATGGTGTCCTGGCTGATACCCACGGTGAAGAAGGCCAGAAGGAAGGCGAGGCCGGTGACGACCTGGGAATCATAGCGCAGGGTGTGGACGACCATGACGGCAGCGACGAGGAAGAGGAGGACGAGGTCAACCGCTTCGGTGTCTATGACGCGGGTGTAGGGGACAAAATGCATCGCGTAAGTGACAAAGAAGGTGAGCGCCCAGCCGCCGCCGATGAGGGCGCGGGCGAAGATGCGGTAGCGGTCGCTGCGTTCGAGGTAGATGCCGGTAGCCAAAATTGCGAAGCTGATGAGATAGCCCAAGCCGACCTTTTCGGGATTGGTGAGCGAGGGAAATTTGTAGGCGAGGAAGAGTGAGATGCCGATGACGAGAGCGATGATGCCGAGCTTGTTGAGCCAGTTTTTGCCTAGGGTTTCCTCGATTTGAGAGGTGGCTTCGCGCGCGGAGAGGTGCACGGGTTCTGGCGGCGGGGAGAGTGGAGGAGGAGCTGGTCGCCCTGGCGCTGGCGGATGAGGAGGCGTTTCTGCGGGAGGCGTTGCGGATGGCGGAGCGACTGGTGCAGGAAATGGCGGTAAAGGAGCGGGAGGTGTTGGTGGAGCGACAGGTTTGGGCGGCTTGGGAATTTCCTCGGTGGGAGGGAGCTTTAGGGAACGGGGAGGCTCGATCGGTTTGGGATCTGCCGGAGGAGGAGCTGGCGCGGCGGCTTGCTGGATGGGGGCGGGAGGAGCCGTTGTCAGGAATCGGGTTTCGAGTTCGTGGACGCGGGTTTCGAGCTTGTGGAGGTCTTTGAGGCGGGGTTCGAGTTTGTTAAGGGCTTCGACGACGCGGGCAAAACGCTCATCGTCCTTCTGGCGGTGGATACGGGATTCGACCCAACGATAGAAGGCCCACACGGTCAGGATAAGGATCCAAAACTCCATGGCACCTCAGGCCGGGGTCTAGAGGCCATGTTGTTGATAGGGAGAGTTTACAGGGTGTTGGGCGCAGAAAGATGGATTGTGCGGGATGGAGCGGCGGAGTGGTTACGGAGGGTTGGGCGAAAAGCGCCCGCCACAGAAGGCGGCCGCTACAAAGGCAGTCTTTTCGCGGCCTCCGTGGTGCGTTCAAACACGATGGTGGGTTCGCCGCGGTAGCTGGCGCGCTGCCATTCGTGGAAGCCGCATTTCTGGGCTACGCGGATCGAGGCGAGATTATCGGGGTGTATGAGGCAGATGGTGCGGGGATCGGAAAAGTGGGCGTCGCCCCAGGCGAGGACGGCGGCGACGGCTTCGGTGGCGTAGCCCTTGCCTTGCATGGAGGGAGCGAGAATCCACCCGGCTTCGCGGATATTTTCGATGTGCGGGATGAGTTCGCGATGGAAATAGGCGAGGCCGATTTCACCCGCGAAGGCGGCGGTCGGTTTTTCCTCGAGGATCCAGAAGCCGAAACCGAGGAGCGGCCAGTGACCGGCGTTGCGGAGGAATTTCACCCAGGCTTCTTCTTCGGTGAGCGGGCGGCCGCCGACGAATTGGGTAACGGCGGGGTCGGCCCACATGGCGCGGCAGGCGGGGAAATCCTCGAGGCGATGGTGACGGAGACGGAGGCGTGGGGTTTCGATGACGGGAAATGCCCGGGAAGCGTCGAGCGATTTAAGCATGACGAGATTTTAACGCAGGCCGGGAGGAATGTTGGAATACGGCGGAAGAGGTGGAGGAAGATAACGCAGAGGACGCGGAGGTTCGCAGAGGAAGAGCACCCCGACCGGGTCGGGAGAAACGCCGGACACGGAGAAGCCGGACACGGAGAAGCGGAACACGGAAATTTGGCGGCGTTCAGTGGTAGGAGGCCACCCGCAAGGTTTATGGTTTCGCGGTGTCAGTGGGAGCGAGGTCGCGGAAGGCGAAGTGGGTGGTTAGGCCCTTGAGGGGTTGGCCGTCGGATTCGGCGTAGGGGTAGATGAAGTAGTTGAGGGCGGGACCTTTTTGGTCGGGCGAGAGAACGAGGTCGCGGCCGTAAGTGAAGAAGACGCGATTGTCGTCGTGGGCGCCGAAGAAGTAGTCGCGCTTGGCGGGATTTTTCCAGGCCTCGCTGGCGTCAACGGGAATCCAGCCGGCGCCGTTCAGATAAAATTCGGCCCAACAGTGGTAGCCGGAAATATCGCCTTCGGTTTTTCCTTCAGGAAGCGGGAAGCCGATTTCAAAGCGGGCCGGAATTCCCGCCGAGCGCATCATGCCGATAAATAGCGAGTGGAAGTCGGTGCAGTTGCCGTGCTTGGAGGTGCAGGCCCAGACGGCGTCGCCGCGTCCCCAGCCTTCACCGGTCTTGTCGTAACGCATGGTGGCGACGACGTAATCGTAAATGTGGCGGGCTTTCTGGAGTTGCGTGGTGTCGCCGGCGGTCTGCTGGCGGGAGAGTTCGGCTATGGCGCCGGTGAGGGGAACAAGCTTGTCGGGTTCGAGATAGCGCTTCAGGAGGGGATCGCTCGGGGGAGTCACGGCAGAAGCGCTTTCAAGCACGTGGGAATGGATGTTTACGGCATGTTCGCGGCGGGTGGCGTTAAACAGGAGCGTGACGTCGTAGCCGGCAGCGGATTGTGCGGCGGAGGGAGTGAAGACGGCGAAGGGATTCTGATATTGGGGATCGCGGCCCGCGGAGTGAGGGACGGAGCTTTCGATTTTGAGGTTGGAGACAGACTGGAAGGCATCGTTTTGCGGGAGCGGAATCCAGAGGTGGCTGGATTTTCCGTCGGCATTGGCGGGAACGTGGACCTGATAGGTGAAGGAGAAACTGCGCTGGGATGCGGAAGGATCGACGGCGCGAGCGGCGGGAGGTTTGGAGTGGAGGATAAGGACGACGGACAGGGAGAAAAGGAGACCCGCACCCAAAGCAAGCGAGAGCCGGGACTTGGACATGGTCAGGACCTCCAGGCAATTCGATTGAGAGTACAGGTGAATTGTCACAAGAAAAATGCAGGGGCAAAAGGCCAAATTGGCCAGTCGTCTAGAGTTGAGGTCCTTCGGCTATCGCCGGTAAACGTCATCGGAATCCAAACCGGATCTCGTCGGGTAGCCTCAGGATGACAATTCCCGCCCTTCCGACAGGAAAACGGCGAATCGCGATCAGGATTTGCGGGCGTAGGTGAAATTTTCGGTCATGGTTTTGCCATGATCATCGAAGGTCCACGTTTGCACGAGGTGGGTTTTGTCGGTCATGGTGACGGTTAGCGCGGCCATGTGGCCTTCATCGGAGGATTTGGCGCCGGCGAGGCGGAGGAATGTGAAGTCGAGCTTGCCATTGGCAGCGGGGGATGCGGAGGTCTGCATGGTGGGCTGATTGCCCATGGAGCAATAGTGAGTGACGAGAATGCGGTCACCATCGAGCGAGTACATGGTGATCATGTCGGGTTCGTTGCCGGGGTGCAGGCGTTCCATGAGGACGCTGCCGTTGGAGATTACTTCGTAAGAGACTTCGACTTTCTTGCCGGCGGAGTTGCTGCCTTCCCAGTGGCCGGCGAGGGATTTCAGTTGATCGAATGCGGGGGTGGTGTGCGTGGCCATGTGCATTTCCTGGGAAGTCGGGCGGGCGGGGAGGAATGCGCAGAGTACGAGAGCGAATAGAACCCGGGGATGAAACATGGAAGCCTCCTTCAGATTGTGCGCCAGGGTAGGGGGGCGGAGCGGCCCGGCGGGTAAGCGATTTGGACTGAGGAGAGTGTGCCCGAGGGACGCGAGGAAGTCCAGAGGGGAGAAGGAGGGCAGACTCCGGCAATCGGGAGTCGACTCTTCAGCTTAGGATTCGAGTCTGTAATCTAGATACCAGAAACGGCTATTTTCCTGAATCGCCTCGAGGTGGTCGCAAAGGATTTTTACTGTCCTGGCGAACTTCCGCGTCGTTGTAGTTTTCAAAATATCGAAAGATGGGCGCCCGACCTCCGCAGTATTTAACTCGGCCGAAGATATGCGAATGAAAATGAAGATAATGTGTCTGTCCGACCGTTGATATTTGGTTAGGGCTTTCCTCCTGGAGGATGGCCCTGCGCAGGCGGTGCACTCTGGTGCGGCTGTTGATGCGTCTGTATATTTTGCTGTTGTGAAACGTGCTTTTGCTCAAGCTGCTGGGTTTGCTGGGCGTGGCGCTGCTCCATCTGCTGTCTTTGAGGTTCACTGGTGTTTCTCGCAGTCGCTTGCTGGTGTTCTCTTTCCTGCTGTTGCTGCAGCTTCTGGTGTTCCTGATTTTGTCTGGCGGCCAGCTTGTCCTGTTGTTGTTGATATTTCTGGTCCGTTTTGGGGTTGCCAGTGGCCGGAGCAACGTACTTGTGGGCTTGAACTTCGTTGGCATGAATGTTGGCGTTGGCACGTGCTGCGCTGTTGTTTGCAGGACGAGCTTCATTCGCACTCGCGGGCCGTTCGGGAGCTTTATAAGGAGCGCCGGCTTCCCTTGCAGGTACGGCGCTGCCCTTAAAGTCTCCGGGTCTGGACGTGGCTGCAATCGGAGGCTTGCCTTGATTCTTCGAGGCGCGCAACTCCGGGTTGGAACGAGCTTGCTGCATGTGTTGGTTTTGTGCGGCGACCGGGCCGGTGTGGCGTTCCCTGTCGTAGGTTTGCTCCTGGGCCGACGGCCGCTCATTGATCCCGCCGTTGCCGCCATTGTAGCTGACGCGGTTTCCCGAGTTGGATTCGACCCTGGTGTTGTAGGTGTTGCGGATGCTGGTGTTGTTTATGCGATTGACCGAGGTGTTGTAATAAAAATGATTGTTTTCCCAGCGGCCGCCCTCGTAGCCGTGACCACCATAGCCGAATCCGTAACTGATCCCGCCATAATATCCAACGTGCGGGCCCCAATAGCCTTCGTGGAAGAAGAAGGCGTTGTCACCCCAACCCCAGTATCCGGGGGTCCAAAGGAAGCCGACTTCGGGAGCTTCGACCCAAGTGCCGGGCACCCAGTAATAGTCGTCACCATCCCAAGCCCAATAGCCGGGTGTCCAGATGTAGCCATCCCCGGGGCATTCAGGTTGCTCATAAACCGGGAGCGCAGGAGGACCAAAAGAGACGGAAATACCAATTTGAGCGAATGAAGCAGCCGAAAGAGCCATCAATATGACTGCGAAAAACAACGAACGGATTACGACGAAAGGACGCATCGCCCTACCTTCTTTCTGCCCGCTCATCTTTTTTTCCTGCTGTACAGTGTGTGATTGTCGGACGCGATTTCGCGTGGCATGGGGGTAATTATTCCCGTTTTCCCATCCCGAGCACTGTTCAAAAGGAGACAGGAGCCGAATGGCAGTTTCACTGGCTCCATCAGATCGCGTCCGATTCCTTCGGCAATCTGTATACGGGAGAACTGGACACGGGCAGGAGGATCCCGGAAATTCGTTTTACTGAACGGAGGGAAGCCTCAGAAATGAAATGCCATCCACATTCTATTTCTTTGGTTGCGCGCTGGGCGGCAGGATGCCGTTCAGGCGCAGGTACATGGCCGCTGCGCCGTAATGGTCGGCCCAGCCTCCCGCGAGAAAGAAAACCCCCATCGCGCGAGGGCCCTGCACACGGCCGAAGTCCACGTTGTCGCCCAGCTTGGAGTCGTCCAGACTGGCGAGGGCTGTGGAACAGAAATCGAAGGAGGCCCTAGCGGCGGAGAGCAGCTTGTCTTTCGGATCGGTTTCCTTGAGTTCGTCGAGTTTGGGGGCGGGAACATCGGCAAGCTTCGCGCATATGCCATTGTTCGACTCGATGATGTGGACGACAAGGTGGCCGAAGCTCATCTGATCCGGGGTGGGCTTGTAGCTGAACTTGTCGGCGGGCATGGCGTCAATGGCGGCGAGGGTGTTTTTCTGCCGGGAGGTGAGCGTCGTCCGAAGCACAGTGCTGACCGGGTTTTTCACCGGGGCGACGCTTTGCGGAGTTGCCGCGGGAGCAGCGGCGGAAGATGGGGGCGCAGTCTGTGCCAGCGCAGAGCCGACAAAGGCGCACGCAAAACCAAGTGTGACCAGAATTTTTTCCATTTGGGGATCCCCTGACCTGTTCGATCGCGGCGCCTGAGCACAAGCCAGCCGAAACCTTTTCCCGATCAAACACGGCCCAAATCATACACCCAACGCGACGTCTGCCGACACAGGGAAGAAATTCTCCATCGGGAGGCCACACCTGATCTCCCTGAGGAACTACGCGTTTCACGCGTTCCGCAAGGAAATTCAAGGTTTGGCGGCGGGCGCGGGCGATGACGCCGGGTGTGCCTGCCGGAATGCGTCGAAATCGATCCAGACGCGTTCGACGGTGGCGGCGTCAATTGGCTTGCTCTCTGGCGTATTTGGATCTTTCTCGGAGTAAATTTCCAGGACCACGTTTCCGCAGGCGGGTGTTACGGCATCGGCCTGGTATTCGTAGATGCCTTGAAACGCGGTGTCCACCTTGCGCTCGCGCTGGTCGTACAAATCGAATTCAGACCGCCCCGGCAGTATCGGCGTCAACTCCTTGCCGCCGCAGAGGAGCCGCATGCGCACGAATCCATTCTTGAAACGAACTTTAAAAAATGCTCTGAACTTCGGCCGAACGCGCACCAGCAGAACGGGACGATAGTCTTGCGCGTCTTCGAGCGCGCTGGACGGGGGCTTGGCCGTTGCGGCGTCGCCGCCGGAGCGCTTTGCGGCTTTGCGCGCCGCGGCCATCTCCTGCTCGTGGCGCAGGAAATAGTTCATCGGCGGCGTGATGAGCCCCACCTGAAATTCTCCGGCGTCAAAAAAGTAGGGTTTGGTGTCGAGCTTCTCTTGCTTCAAAAGTTCACGAAGCGCATCCGGGGGGAAATAATCCGTGGGTTCAACAGGAAGCAGGACCGGGGCCGGAGGCGCTTGACTGACGATATCTTTCCTGGCCTGCTCGACCAGAGGGCGGACGAGTTCGACCGGCACGATCGAGGCCAGATTGCGCAGCACGCTGGTGGTGATTCCTGCGACCTGGCCATCCAGGGTGAACAAGGGGCCGCCGGAATTTCCGGGGTTGATGTTGATGTCGCTGTTGATGGAGTCCCTTTCAATTTTGCTGACGACGCCGGTGGTCAGCGCTTTTTCGCGGCCCAGCGGATTCCCGATGGTGAAAACGCGCTGGCCGACGGCAAGATGCGAAGCGGCTTCATTCGACAGCAGCGGGGCAACGACGCCTTCGGGAAACGCAGCGGGGTCAAACCGGATCACCGCGAGGTCCTTGTCGACGTTAGCGGTGACCAGGCGCGCGGGCACCTTGCGCTTGTCGTCGAACTGAACGGCCAGGTAGCTGGAGGAATCGACCACGTGGTTGTTGGTCACCACCAGGCCGGTGGAATCCACGAGGAAGCCGGAACCTTTGCCGGATTCAGAATGAATGGCCACCACCGAATTTTTCAGCCGGTCGAACAGGGCCGTTAGTTCGCCACCGGCGACGCCGGAGGAAGACTTGTTCTCGCCGGTAGCGGAGGCAGTGGAGGGCAAGTCCTCGGTTTTGGCGTTGTCGTTGGTGAGGTCGATGCGCTGCTCGGCGCCGGTGATTTGGATTTCCAGGTTCCAGGAATATCGTTTGCCGCCCAGTTCCACCGGCTTGGGCGAGGAGATGGAATAGTGCCCGGGCGGGAGTTGTCTTTCCGCTTTGCCATCCAGATCCGTCTTGAGCGCTGTTGGTGCGTCCGCTGTTCCCAGGTTGCGAAAGTAGATGAGGTAGAAGGGGACGGGCTTCTGATTCAAATCTTTGTCTACCAGGAGGACGCGCACTTTTACGTTTACAAGCGCGGTTTGTGGGGCGGCGCCTACACAAGGACTGACTAACAATGAGGCCAAGAGCAAATAGACGTACATGGCGTGCCTCTCCTAGAGCCAGCTGCCTGCCTGATCCGGGTTCTCCGCCTTCGGGATTTGGATTGTATCTTATAGCTTTCTCTGGGCGATGGGTAGCGAGGGAATTCGGGGCCTCGGAAGATCGGGCGCTGGCGGCGCGAGAGAAGGGAGTGTGCCGCGGGAGGGCGTGGAGATCGATTGGGTGTGTGTTTGAGCCGGTGTCTGCCAACGCCGGGCACACCTGTCCGCGTGCCCAGGTACTCTTTAGGGTCAATCCTCGCCACAATTCCTAGTCCTGCCACAGCCGATATTTATGATGGTGGTAGGCGATTCCTCCTAAAGATTTCTGCGAGGTTCAAAATGATAAAACACCTCTGGATCCTGCCGTGCGCCTTGCTGACGATTCCCGTGCTGTCTGCCGGTCAGGATGTACAACCCAAACCCGTTTCGAAGAAGAGTTCTACCTCCTCCGCAAAGGCCTCAAACTCCTCGGCTAAGGCGGTGCAACAATCCGCCAAAATTGCCTACGCTGAACTCACCATCGGTGAGTTGATTGCTGAGGATGCCAATCGTTGGTCCGACAAAATGTCCGCGCACGCCGCGGTCAGCGGGTTCGTCACACAGGTATCTAAAGAAAACGACGGCGATACCGACATTCGCATTTGTGAAAACCCCCGAATCGAGGGTATGGATCGCGCGCGTTGCATTGTGGCCAAATGCATAGCCAAGCTTCCTTGCGACGTGCCGCAAGTGGGCAAACCCGTTACAGTAAAGGGAATCACCCGATACGACGCCAAAGTCGGCACTCACTGGTGGGAGATTCATCCCGTTGAAGAAATAGAAAAGTAGCGCCAAGGCTTCAGACCCGGCATGTCAGTTTGGGACTCGGCGCAACGAGCTGTGGTGATCTGGACCGAGCGTTCGACCTAAATTGTGCAAGATCGTCGAGTCCGCTCGCCTGCCCGGAATATACCCGTTAACGCGTTGACGGGATAGCGGATACGGGCGGAAAAAAGGGACCACCCCCCAGCTGCGAAGGCTGGACGCATAGCGACAACTAACGAAAAGGCGCAGGCATTACGTTCAAGTACACAACAACACCAAGCTGTTGCTTTGAAGTCGTGGAATCCGTCGGATAAGCCGGACTGGCTCTGTGAGAGTGCTTACAAGAATCAGATCCAACCGCGTCTCGCAAAGGTCACTGTTCCGACAATAATGAGGACACTCGATATTTCAAAGCCTTACGCCTCGAACATCCGTGCGGCGCGGTGTATCCCGCATCCCCGACATTGGCTGGCACTGGCAAGGCTGGCTGGCATCCGGGTGTCAATTAATTCGGTTTGCTACGAGGCGTACAAGGAGTAATGGTCCGGTAAGCCAGGTGGTCTCAATGGGTCGACGCAACACTCAGCTCGAACCCGCCTTGCATTGAAAACAAAAGCTAAAAGCGCTCGCTAGGTTAGATCAGCCGGAACGTTACCCTGGCTAGGTTTTGACCGATTACAACCAAACAGATCGGGCCTCAATGGAAAGTATTGTCAGGTCAACTGATTAGATGGTGTTGCATCGACCGGTTGAACTGGCACAACAAATCGGGAGTTGAGCCATGTGTGGCGCTTCTCGATACCCGATTCCTCGGAACCCTTTGATTTAGGATTTTGGGCTTCTATATTGTCCAATGACCATGCGACGCAAACTAATTCTCGCTTTAGTTGTCCTCGCAGCCGCAATCGCGATTTTCGTTCGAGAATCCCGCCGTATCGACACCCCTTCGGAAGACCCTCTCCGGACAATCAACGGGGCGCAAGTCGTCTATGCTCAAACTCACCCGGGCAAAGGATTCGCTTCTGCGCTTGCCGAATTGGGCCCCGCTCCCGGCGATGAACTTATCGACTCGGTCCTCGCTAGTGGGAGAAAGTCAGGACACGCCTTCACTTTAAACGCGGCTCAGCCGGAGGCCAGCGGTCGCATAACTCATTACACGCTTGTCGCTCGTCCTGAAACGTACGGCGAGGGGCGCCCCAGCTTTTTCACGGATGAAACTGGCGTTGAGCACATCACGGTTGCGAACCGCGCTGCGGCCGTCAACGACCCGCTTCGCCGACACGACTAAGGGTACTGGGAGCAAGATGTCCGGTAATAAACGACTACACAGGAGTTGACTCGGAAGTCGCGTGGCAGTTCGCTGTTTTTTCGGTGCCTATGCAGCTTGTTCTAGATTTGGTGCTGGCGGGGCGGTCTCTTTTTTCAAAGGGGTGAAGTAAAGCCAGCGCAACAGGTAATACCAAACCAAAGCAAGAAAAAGGAACTCAGCCAAATAAGGCAGTGATTCCCCAAGAGAGAAACCCGGCAAGGCTTTACCGGGCGAGATGACTTGCATGACATCCCGGTACTCGTTTCTCCTAACCCAACCCACTACAGGTGAAGTAAAGATGTTCACGAATTGCTGAATGCATTGTGCGAGCAGGTACCCAAGAGCGATAGCGCCAACAAAGCTCTCCACTAGAACCCGCTTCAACCGCTCAAACATGATCCCCCCTTGCTAGTCTCGTCCTGTATTTGCTCAAGCACCGGAGTGGCCCCACTCCATACACCCAACGGGATAGAAGCCAAGCTGCGAAAAGGCTGACAACGGCGTCAAAGAGATAGACAAATGTGGTGGTCAAAAGGATGCGGTCCTGAATACCGTTGGGACCGGAGTAAGGAACACCGCGAATTGCCACAGCGGTAGGGAAAAAATCAACAGCACGCAGAAATGGCCTCAATAGAGCTTTCAATCCCGATTCGACTGACCAGAAGAGTAGAACCGTAATGGCAACCGCCGGAATGTGAGAGTCAGCCAATATTTCGCGATGAGAAGGTTTCACGCTTTTGCCTTCAATGACATTCTCTTGACCGGCAGTCTGAGTCAAGTCTGGGTTGACGCGGAAACCGCACAAGTGCTTCACCAGTCGTATTTCCCAGATTCGTTGGGATTCTATCTCGGGTGCCAGTCGTGGATGACGCTCGCAAAAAAGGAAACGCCGCCCAGAATCAACAGAATTCCCAACCCGCGAATTGCCCAGTTGGGGAAGCCGACAAACAGACGGATAAAAAACGGGCCTTTGAGATTTCGGGCAAAAGCTTTGTACTCCCGTGGCCCAAGGAAGAGATTAAGCCCCATCCAGATTAGCGCAAGGCTCATGATTAGACGGACAATAATGTCAAACATGTCGAAATGCTATCAGAAGTGCAAAGCAAGGTCCTGGCGTGTTGGCGGGAGAAATTAAAACAGCAGACCTTGAGCAGATTGGAGAAAAAATACTTAAGGCAAATGGTTTCGCTTGGCTGACTGAACACTGTAAGCATCTTTGGGAAACCGCTCACGTCACAAAATCGAATGAGTTCGACTTTCTTTCGGCACACCGCACAGGGGGTGGTCCCTTTTCCCCGTCCCTATCCGCTATCCCGTTAACGCGTTGACACATGGCAGGAGCGGCCCTATACTCCGCCCCGATTCTGAACTAAAGAAAATGGTTCGGTTGGAGTGCCTCATGCACATTTTCCCTTTTCACAAGACACACGCAGGGGCCCCGGTCCGCATCGGGGTTACCTTGGCGATACTTTCTGGCGCTTGGGCTCTTGCTCTGTGCGCGCAGGAGCCGCCGAAGTATCGGGTGGACGCGTCCTGGCCGCAGGAGTTGCCGAACAACTGGATCATCGGGCAAATCGGCGGACTGGCTGTGGACCGCGAGGACCACATCTGGGTTTTGCAGCGGCCCGCTTCAAACACGGTGGACGAAATTGGCGCTTCGCTTACGCCGCCGCGTTCCGAGTGCTGCATTGCGGCTCCGCCGGTGCTCGAGTTCGACAAGCAGGGACATCTGCTCCAGTCGTGGGGCGGGCCGGGCGAGGGATTTGATTGGCCGAAGAACGAGCACGGAATTTATGTGGACAAAGATGGATACGTCTGGATCGGGGGCAGCGCGCCGACCGACCGGCATATTCTGAAGTTCAAGAAGGACGGACATTTCCTGATGCAGATCGGGCATCCCTCAGCTGAACCGCCCGACAGCTTGCGCACGGATATTTTGGGGCGCCCGGCGGGCATTGAGGTGGATTCGGAGGCGCACGAGGTATACATCGCCGACGGTTATCTGAACAAGCGAGTGATTGTTTTCGACTCGGGCACGGGAGTCTACAAGAGGCTTTGGGGAGCTTATGGAAACGCTCCGAACGATGCCGACCCCGGTGCGTATAGTCCCGGCGCGCCACCGGATCAGCAATTTCGCAATCCGGTGCATTGCGTGCACATTTCACGCGATGGGCTGGTGTATGTCTGCGATCGTGTGAATGACCGCATGCAAGTGTTCACCAAGCAGGGGAAATTCGTGAAGGAGTTCATGGTGCGCCCCGAAACGCTGGGGATCGGTTCGGTGTGGCAGTTCGCGTTTTCCACCGACGAGCGGCAGAAGTTTCTGCTGGTGGCCGACGGCGAGAACAATGTGATCTGGACCCTCCGGCGGGAGGATGGCGCCGTGCTGGGGCAGACCGGGCACAACGGCCGCAACGCGGGGCAGTTTCACTGGATCCACCAGATCGCGTCCGATTCTGAGGGGAGTCTCTATACCGGAGAAGTGGACACCGGCAAGAGGATTCAGAAATTCGTTTTGGTGACCGCCGGGAAGCCTCAGAGATGAGATGCAGGCGAATCCGCGAGGCGGAAAGGAAGCCAGGATGGATGAGCAGCGAAGCACAGAAGCCCGCTTAAGTTCCGGGCAACAGACTCTCAACGGCCTATGGGAAGAGCACCTGCGGCAGGAGTTTACGACCCAGGATACAGCCGCCACGCTCGAGACCATGGTGCCCGATGCCTACGTAAACCACGTCCCGGTATTGACCGGCGGTGTGGGCCAGGAACAATTACGGGAATTCTATTCACGGCACTTCATCCCCAGGATGCCTCCGGATACGGCAATCGTTCCCGTCTCGCGAACCATCGGCGCGGAGCGGCTGGTGGACGAAATGATTTTCCGCTTTACGCACACGATTGAGATGGACTGGATGCTTCCCGGCATTGCTCCCACGGGCAAACGGGTGGAATGCCCGCTGGTGGTGATCGTCCAGTTTCGCGAGGGAAAACTTTCCAACGAACATATCTACTGGGATCAAGCTTCGGTGCTGGTGCAGCTGGGGCTACTGGATGCGGAGAACCTGCCCGTCGCTGGCGTTGAAACCGCGAGAAAGCTGGCCGACCCCAGCTTGCCCTCCAACCATTTGATTGAGCGGGCCAAGGCTGGGCGCAGATCGTAAGCGCCTGATGTGCGATTGCTAGGCCCGCTTCCGGCGCTTCCTTCCTCCCCAGAAATAGTAGAGCCCCGCGGCGGTCGCGACCAGCAACAGGAGGATCGCTACAACCACGGGGTGTCCGTGTGCCGCGATAAACGCGATGATTTGCCGCCCATAGAGCGCGGCCAGATAAGCCAGGAGCATGTATCTGGAGATTCGGCCAAGCGTGAGCGCCAGCAGGAATTTTCTTACCGGATATTGCAGGGCGCCCGCCGCCAGCAGAAAGGGAACCATGGGAATGGGCGGAGGCAGCAGGGCCGGGATGGCAATCGCGGCGAATCCCCAGCGCTCGAAGATTTTGCAAACTTTGTCCACTTTCCGGGGCGAGAACCTGCGCTCGAGCGCGGCTTTGCCTCCCTTGCGGGCGAGCCGATAGGAGAGGAAGCCTCCGAGCACCGAACCAACGGTGGCCATCAAGGCGTAATACAGCCACAGCTGCTGGTGGCGCGCGGAAAACAGAATTGTGGCCACGTCCATGATGCCGGGAAGCGGAATAGGGGAGTTGTCGAGGAGCCCGAGGGGAATCAGTCCGAGACCGCCGAGGTGAAACAGCCAGTGCCGCATGCTTCTGAGCGCAGCGGAGAGCGAGGCTAGAAGCAGGTCACCGCTGGTCAATGGGGGAAACCGGTCGACAGAGGGACTTTTCGCATGGCGACATCAGAGCATGTTTAGCGCTTGCCCGGCAATGCCCGATTGAGGCGGTGCCGGAATGGTAGCTTCGAATGGACGGAGTTCGACGGGGGCAGGAGGGCCACGGGTGGTGGCGGTGGCAGGGGTGGTGCGGGAGGGGTCGCGGAGCAAAGCGCAAGCGTTGACCTGCGGCGGAGCGGGTACTTACCATGGGGTGCTGCGCTACAGACGGAGTCCATGGAAGATAATTGCTGCAAGGGCCTGGCTGCTGCCGGCGATGAGCTGAACGGGTTGTGAGGATCTGACCGAGCAGCGGGAGAGGTTCCCCGCGAGGGGTACGCGATGCGAACAGCAGGGCTGATTCGGGCGGGTACGATCGCGACGGCGACCCTGGCATTTGCAAGCATTGCGCGTGCCGGGCAGGCGAGCGAGAATCCTGCTTCGTCGAAGCCGGCCGCCCAGCCCAAAGCGGAACTGCCTAGCCAGGATCCGGGGCCGACGCTCAGGGTGCGCGTGAATCTGGTGCAGGTGAAAGCGGTGGTGCGCGATGAAAAAGGGCAAGTCGCAAAAAACCTGCAGCGGGAGGATTTTCAGCTTTACGACAACGGGGAATTGCAGCTGATTTCGACATTCGGGGTGGAAACTCCAGAAACTTTCCGGAAAAGAGAAGAGGCGGCAGCGAAGACGGAGCGGGTAGAAAGCTCCCCCGGGATCGAGAGAGAGGGGATAGCACAACGGTATGTGGCGGTGGTCTTCGATGACGTTCATATGCAAACGACGGATATTCTGCCTGTGCGGGCGGGGTCTGAAAAACTGATCGATAGCTTGAAGCAGGGCGACCGGATTGGGATCTTTTCGACCTCGGGGCAGATGACCGAGCAGTTTACGAGCGACAAAGAGGCGCTGAAGAAGAAACTGAAATCGCTGGCGCCGCGGCCCATCATGGGCAAAATCAACGCCACCTCCACCTGCCCGGAGGTGACGTATTACATGGCGGACCAGTACGTGAACGAGCACAACACGGAGATCCTGGACGTGGCGACGGCAGAGGTGCTGGAGTGCAACTTCCGGAACGACCGAAAGAGGAGCATGGCGGCGAAATCTCTCGCGGAATCGATGCTGAGACAGCAACTCGCCGCCGGGAACGCGGACAACGAGGCGAGTTACCGGCGGCTGGAGGAGACGGTGAGGGAGATATCGAGGAAACCTGGCGAACGCGTCGTCATTCTTGTGTCGCCGGGATTCCTGCTGGCCTCGCTCTATTCAGACGAGATGGGGATGATCGAGCGAGCGAACCGGGCAGGAGTGGTGATCAACACGCTCGATTCCCGCGGCCTGTTTAATCCAGGAGTCGCGGCTGACGACATATCGAAGCCTGTAACCGACACGATGAGCGGCCGGATTTACAAGGCGAATTACCGGATGGCCGCGCAGATTGACGCTGATTCGGTGCTGCGAGATTTTGCCGAGTCGACGGGAGGGACATTTTTTCACAACTCCAACGACCTGGCGGGAGGAATGCAGCAGTTGGGCGCGGCGCCAGAAGTGTCCTACCTGCTGGGGTACTCGCCGCAGGATCAGAAGATGGACGGGAAATATCACCGGATCAAGGTGGCGCTGCCGGGGAAGAAATACGAAGTGCAGGCGCGGCACGGCTATTACGCGCCTAAAAAAGTGAATGACCCGGACGAGAGCGCCAACCAGGAGATCCAGGAAGCTGTCTATTCGCAGGGAGAAATTGACGAGTTGCGGCTGGAAATGCACACGGAGTACGTCCGGACGGATGCGGCGAACCCGTATCTGAGCGTGACTTCTCGCGTCGGTGCGCAGGGGCTGCGGTTCAGGAAGGAGGACGGGCGGAGCTTCGACAAGCTGATGGTGACGACCGTGATTTTCGACGAGAACGGGGAGTATGTAACCGGAGAGCAGAAGCTTGTGAACCTGGAATTGCCGGATGAAACGTATGAAAAGGTGAGCCGGTACGGATTGCAAATTAAGTCGAATTTTGCGTTGAAGCCGGGAACGTACACGGTCAGGCAGGTGGTGCGGGAATCGGAGGGCGCGCAGATGGGCGCAAAGAACGGGACGGTGGTGATTCCCTAGGACTGAAAAGCGGCCTGTTCGGAACGGATCGAGGGAGGCAGCGGGAAGCGTGCAACAAGGGATGGAAAGGGCGCCCGGGGGAGAAGATGGGGAGGTGCGGGATGGGTCGCGGCGCGTGGCGAAAGCGTTGACCTCTGACAGAGGCGGTCCTTACCATGGGGGGATGAGCCTGGGAAGAGATCGAGGAAAGTTGATGCGCGCTGGAGCTTGGCTGGTGGTGGCAATGAGCCTGGCGGGTTGCGAGGATGCGGCGAAGCGGCCCGTCAAGGCGCATGCTCCGGGACTGCAACCTTCAGAAGTCAAGGGGACCCAAGCACAGGGGCAGGAGGCGAGTCGAGGGGTGGCGCAGGCGGGGCCAGGCGCGGTCGGCAATCTGCCGGTGCGGAACCTGAAGGCCCAGCCGCTGATTTCGCTGGCGCCGCGGACCCCGGGCGGGATCCCCTACCTGATTGAAAAAGTGAAGGAAAGGTTTGCTGCGGGAGAGGCCAACTACAAGGCTGGGCACCTGGTGGCGGCGCGGCGGGACTTTGACGACGCGGTGGACTGGATGCTGGAGAGCGGGTACGACCCGAACAGCGACCCCAAGCTGAGTGAGCTGTTTCACCAGGTCACCGACACGATTTATTCCTATGAGCTGCAGGCGTTCCGCGCGGGCGACGGGTTCAGCGAGGCTCCGGCGGTGCCGGCGCCGATTGACGAAGTGGCGGAGATGACCTTTCCGGTGGACCCGAAGTTGAGGGAGCGCGCGGAAGAGGCGGCGAGGAGCGTTTCGCACGATCTGCCGCTGACGGTGAACGACGTGGTGGCGTCGTACCTGAATTTTTTCCAAACGCCGCGCGGGCGGGCGATCGTGGAGACGGGGCTGCGGCGCAAGGGAAAATACGACGACATGATTGCGCGGGTGCTGCGGGAAGAGGGCGTGCCGCAGGACCTGATTTACCTGGCGCAGGCGGAGAGCGCGTTTCAGCCACTGGCGCTTTCGCGCGCGGGGGCGCGGGGGATCTGGCAGTTCGTGCAGTGGCGCGGGAACGAATATGGACTGAAGCGGACGTGGTGGGTGGATGAGCGGATGGATCCGGAAAAAGCCACGCGGGCGGCGGCCCAGCATTTGCGGGATCTCTATGGGCTGTTCGGGGATTGGTACCTGGCGATTGCGGCTTACAACTGCGGGCCGGGAAACGTGCAGAAGGGCGTGGAGCGGACCGGGTACGCGGATTTCTGGGAGCTGTATAAGAGAAACGTGCTGCCGCGGGAAACGAAGAATTATGTGCCGATCATCCTTGCGCTGACGCTGATCGCCAAGGACGCGGCGCACTATGGGATCTCGGTTGACCCGGAACACGAGGTGGAAACGGACGCGGTGAAGCCGGGGCGGGCGATTGACTTGCGGCTGGTGGCGGAGACGATTGACGTGGACGTGGCCACGCTGCGGACGCTCAATCCTTCCCTGCTGCGGATGGCGACCCCGGACGATCCGGCTTTTCTGCTGCACCTGCCGAAGGGGACCGCGGAAACATTTCTGGCGGAGATTGCCGATATTCCGGCGGAGAAGTGGGTGAGCTGGCGGCGGCACCGGGTGGAGAGCGGAGAGACACTGACGTCAATCGCGAAGAAATACCGGGTGACGCCGGGGGCAATCGCGGCGGCGAACGACCTGGAAGCGGGGACAGGGCTCGAGGCGGGCGAGAAGCTGATTATCCCGGCGGCGCGTCCGGTCGAAGAGACCAAGAGCCGGCTGGTGAGATATCGGGTGCGGCGCGGAGATACGCTGGGGGGGATTGCGGACCAGTTCAGCGTGACGGACGGGGACATCCGGAAATGGAACGGGCTCAAGGGCGGGAAGGTGAGCCGGGGAATGGTCTTGCGGATTTACACTGTGGGGGGCGCACCGGAGACGCGGACGGTGAAGAGTTCGGCGAAAACGCGGCACAAGAAGCCGGGGAGTACGGGCGGAAGCCAGACGAAACCTTGACTGGCGAAGACTGGACGGAGCCCTAGGAAAGAGGCAGAATATTTTGCCTACAGACGGGCCGATTTTGTCACGAAAGCTTGACAAGGACGTTGGAGTGGGATAACAAATCGCAAGGACGGAGTGCAGGACGTCTCCGACTGGTGCAGCGTGCCAAGAACAACGGGTAAGAAGGATCCCCATGGGGAGGAGAGCATGGAATTCGAGAAAGATCAGTTTGAGGACGACGAAGAGCTGTCCCGGTTGGAAGACGACGAGGAGCTCGGCGGAGAGCCGGGAGGCGTCGTCGAAGAAGAGGAAGAGCTGCTGATCGTTGAGGAAGAGCCCGCCGACGAGGGGGACGAACCCGCGGCCAAACCGGCGGCGAAGCCGACGCCGAAGCCCTCAACCAAGAAAGCTGCTCCCAAGAAGGCCGCGAAGAAGTCCAAGAAGCCCGCCAAAAAGGCCAAGAAGAAGCCGGCCAAGAAAGCGAAGGCCAAGCCGAAGAAGAAGAAGAAGGCGGCGAAGAAGGCCAAGAAGCGGCGCCGGTAGCGACCCCGCGCGGTTGCCTAAATCTCACCAGAGGCTCCCCGAGAAAATCGGGGAGCCTTTTTCTTGGCGCGGGCGGGCTGGAATGGAGAAGAGGGTTGGCGTGGGCAGGATGGAGGAACAGGTTACCGGAGAAGGCTAGGACCATGTTTCCGGTAACGGGCTTGCCGGGCACTAACTGAAAAATCGAGCTTACGCGGTTTTGATGGTGTTAGAAGCTGAGTCCCAAAGGGCGACGGTCTTGTTGAAGTAGGAATAGTTCGACATGTGGCAGCCACTGAGCGCAGCGTTGTTGCCGAAGGCTTCGTTTTCGGCTGCCGGTTTGCGCGTGCGCACGGCCTGGAAGAAATTGGCCAGGTGATCCACCAGGTCGCTATAACCGTCGGGAACCGTATAGATTTCCTGCTCCGATTCCACTTTGTCGCTACCCGGAGCCGGCCTGGGATGCTCACGATTCCACTCCGCGATGTATTCCTGGCGTTGCTTTTCCGGCCAGGAGCCGATGGAATAGTTCTCGCGTGTATGAAACTCAGGCTCTGCATGAAAAACAAGGGATGCGCCAGCTCCTAAAGCTGCAGGGGCGCCCTCGCCGCGAATCAACATGGTGCCTTTTTTCCCGTAAAAGGCGAAAAACTGATCCTCATATTTGTTGTTCTGGTTGCAGCGCACGACCACCTGGAATTTCGGATAGTCGTAGATCGTCCATTGGAGATCGCCAAATTCACGGCCATCCTTGTAGTGGTAAATCCCTCCGGTGGAGAAAGCGCGCATGGCCGGCGCATTGGTGCTGGTGATGTAGTGAATGCCGGAGATGAGGTGCACGAAGAGATCGCCGGGGAGTCCCGCGCCGTAGTCCTTGTAGCAACGCCAGGAAACGAAGCGGCGTCCATCGAAGGACCGCTTGGGCGCGTCGCCGAGCCAAGTGTTCCAGTCAATGGTGTGTTCGTTGGCATCGGGAGGGATTGGGTTTACCCAAGCGCCACTATCGCTGTTGCGATCCCACACGGCTTCGATGGTGTCCACTTCTCCGAGCCTGCCGGAGTCCCAGATTTCCTTTGCTTTGGCGTAAAGAATTGAACTGACACGCTGGCTGCCGATCTGCAAGATGCGCTTGTTCTTCTGTATTGCGTCAATCATGGCAAAACCGTCCTCAACCGTGTGGGACATGGGCTTTTCGCAGTAGATGTCTTTGCCAGCCTGCGCTGCTTCGACCACCAAGCGGCGGTGCCAATGGTCGGGCGCCGCGACAATCACAGTGTCGATGTCCTTGCGGTCGAGAACGCGGCGGTACTCGCGGGTTGTGTCTATATTTTTGTTCAGCACTTCCTTGGCGGACTCGTGACGCGTGTCGTAAAGATCCGCGGCAGCCACACACTCGATACCGGGCACCGCGCGGCTCGCTCGCAGCAAGTTGCAGCCCTGTGTGCCCGTGCCAATGATGCCGAAGCGCACAGTATCCGACGGTGCGGGCCTCGGCGAGCCCCGGAGAACGCTTGATTCCAGGATCGTGACATTCTTGCCGGTGAGACTTGCGGCCATGGATCCTGCACCTAAGCGAACAAAATCGCGTCGACTCATGGAGACGGGGTTTTTCATGGCACGCTCCTTTGGGAAATTCCAGGATGCTTCGCATGGATCAGGTTTGAGTTTGCTGAATTATAGCGCAGGGCCCGTGATTCTTCCCTGATTAGCCGTAACCGGTGAAGTAGGTATCAGTACTCACTCGTTCAGATTGGGGGGATGGCCGGGGCTCTTACGGACCACACCGAAATCCAAGTAGCTCTCGCAGCTTAGCCGCCTGTGACTGGAGATTGGTTCCAATAGTAAGGCGTGCCGAGAGTTTCTTCTAAAGTTCCGTAACGCCCTTTGCAACCGAAACAATTGAATGTGTAAAGCGCCTGCTTTTCTGCATCATGACCGAGTTCTAGAAGCAATGGATGGAGTGCCACAGCCAACAACAGGTGACTTTTGACAAGGAAGTCCACCTGGCGCACAGCGAGATTGTTCGGCAGGTTCTGGAGACTTTGAACCGACGCGATTCGCAACCTCTTCGGTTCAGATTCAACAGCGGCACAATGGACCAATTCACCGGTCCAACTGCGGCAAAAGTAGGTTTACTGTCGTAGAGGTAGATGTCCCACTTCTCCTCCATGACACGCGACTTAAAAACCGGTCCGTCTGGTGGTTGCTTATTAATCTCGTAAGCTAGATTACATCGAAGACTTTGGCGG
The DNA here is from genome assembly GCA_013289665.1 of Acidobacteriota bacterium. GTDB lineage: Bacteria > Acidobacteriota > Terriglobia > Acidiferrales > UBA7541 > Acidiferrum. The sequence goes on from JABCZN010000018.1 coordinate 63,629, forward strand.
GGAGTGAGATTCGCATTAGATAACTCTTGCCCAGATTCCGTCCGAAGTCGGTTAAAACTCTCCGCAATTTGCTGGTCAGAGGTGAAACTTGTCATGCCGTCGGCAAATTGGGTGCAGTCGAGGATTGAAAGGCGCCAGACGTTCTCACTCGGCTGCAACCAGCGAGCTGTAAGACTTTGTTGTTGAGGGCCCGCTTTTGAGAGTATTCGGCGCACCAAGTTCATCGTCGTTCCCAGTAATGAAACGTGCCTTTTTCAAAACTCTCTGCGTTGCTATCCACCCGCAGTGATTACGGTAGTAAACGATTCCAATTCCGTAGCGGAACCCATCCAAAATGTTGGCGGACCGGAGCAGCTAACGCTTCGGCCCGGCTTGCCATTGTCCACCCTTGCCGGTCGGGGGGAATTTGAATGGAATCGCTCAAGGTCCCATCTGATTAACGCCCAGAACCAGATAAGTTCCGGTCACCAATTACCAGTCACTAGACGAGCGGCTCGGACCAGTTTTCCAGGGTCTCTTTTACCTTGTGCAAAAACTGGTGGGCCACGGCGCCGTCGACGACCCGGTGGTCGTAGCTGAGCGTGACGTAGCACATCGAGCGGATGGCGATCGAGTCGTTGATCACCACCGGGCGCTTTTCGATTGCGCCGAGGCCCAGAATGCCCACATTGGGCTGGCTGATCACCGGCAGGCCGAACAGACCGCCGAAGACCCCGGGATTGGTGATGGAAAAGGTGCCTTCCTGGACTTCCTCGGGCTTGAGCTTTTTCGAACGCGCCCGCTCGGCGAGATCGTTGAGGTTCCGCTGGATGCCCAGAAGGTTTTTTTCGTCGGCGTTCTTGATGACCGGCACGAGCAAGCCCCAGTCAAGGGCCACGGCGATGCCGACGTTGATCTCCTTGTGCAAAACCATGCTGGTGCCGTCGAGAGAGGCGTTGAGCGTGGGATAGGCGCGCAGGCCGGCGACGGCGGCTTTCACGAAGAAGGGCATGAAGGTGAGCTTGGTTTCGTAGCGCTTTTCGAACTCCTCCTTGGCTTTGGCGCGGATGGCGGCGACCTTGGTCATATCAATTTCGTCAACCGAGTAGACGTGCGCCGATACGTGCTTGGAGGCGACCATGTGCTCCGCGATTTTCTGGCGCATGTTGCTGAGCGGCTGCACTTCATAATTGCCGAAGTAGATGCGTTCGCGGGGAACGCCGATCTCGAGCGCTGGAACGTACTGGGCGCCGTGCGCGGCGGGTGCGCCTGGAGTTGCCATTGGCGCGGGAGGCGGCACGGACGGGCGCGCGGCTGCGGCCGGGGCAGGACCTGCTGCCGCGGCCGGTGCGGATTGCCCGGCGATGACGGCTTCGATGTCTTCCTTCGTTATGCGGCCGGCGGCGCCGGTGCCTTCGATGGCGGAAAGATCCACGCCATGTTCCTTGGCGAGGCGGCGAACGAGCGGCGAGGAGTGAATGCGTTCGGTGGAGCCGGAAGAGGCGGCGGCAGCGGGCGCGGCCGAAACAGGAGCCGCAGGTGCGGGTGCGGCGGGTTTGGCTGCGGCGGGTGCGGGAGGCGGTGCGGGGGCAGCTTTGGCTGGAGCCGCGGGAGGGGCCGACGAGGGTAGGGCGGCGGAGCCCGCGCCGTCAATCACCGCGACAATGGTTTGGATGGGCACGGTCTGGCCTTCGGCAATCTTTATTTCCTTGAGGACACCGGCGGAGGGAGAGGGAATTTCGGCATCCACCTTGTCGGTGGAGATTTCAAAGAGCGGCTCGTCGCGCTCGACCTTGTCGCCGGGTTTCTTGAGCCATTTGGTGATGGTGCCTTCAAAGATGCTTTCGCCCATTTGGGGCATGACGACATCAACTGCCATGGGATTGCTCTCCTTCGCCTGATGTGCCGTGTGAAACTTCCGGAATGCGTGGCGCTCTTGGCATGTTCCGCGGAACCTTTCTAGTTTACAGCGAAAGGCGAAGCGCGAAAAGGGCGAGGGGCCGGAGGGTTTTGCGGGCGGCCCGGGAACGGACAAGCTGCGCTCATGGCTTGGCGGTGAAGGTGAAGTTGAGGGTTTGCGGCTCGCCACTGGAGTTGATTTCAATTTCCCGGGACTGGGTGCCGAGGGTTTCATGCCAGGCGGTGATGGTGTAGCGGCCGGGAGGAAGATCCGCCAGCACGAAGCTGCCGTCGTCGCCGGTGACGGCAAAATACGGCGTCCTTAGTACGACGAAGTAACCCTGCATCCAGGCATGGAGGTTGCACTTCACGGGAATGAACTCTTCGTTTTCGTAGGCGTAGGCGAAGGGCGGGGTGCGGGCGGGCTGGAGTTTGTTCCACTCGCGGTTGACTCTGGCGAGGGGGTGGATGTTGTGGGAGAGCGGGTCGCTGTTGGAGATTTTCACTTCCTGTCCGGCCCGGAAGGCCAGGACATGCGTGGTGTAGTGGCAGCCCTGCTGGTCGAAAAGGACGGGAGTCGGGGGAACGGGGCCGGGATAGGGGGCGCCCTCGGAGATGTAGACGACCACATTGCGGATGGAGTTGCCGGGACCGAGGACCAGTGATTCGGGAAAGAGTGGATTGCCAGCGTGCATTTGCGCGCAGGCGGGCTCTTTCGAAAGATCGAGGGGCTTGGGCTTGGCGGAAGAGCCGGTGAGCGTGACTTTGCCACTGAGTTTCGTGCCGCCGGGCAAGGCGAAAAGCGCAGCGGGAGCGCATGCGAGCAGGAGCGTTGCGAAGTAAATGTTTGCCAACCGCATCCCTCGTAGGCCTCCTCGGCCAGGGAATCCAAATATTCTGGACCTTGCGGAAGTTGAGAAACGCGGCAACGCGGAGCAAGAACCAAACTGGGAAGAGAATGCCGTGCCAACCCCGTGCAGATTCAATTTTACGCAAGCGGTGGTAAACGGGATTGCGAATGGGGATACGCGGGTTCAATCGGTTAGTAGCTTTTTGATGATAAAAGAGGGGCCGGGCAAATCGAACAGACCCTGCCTCAGAAGGCGGCCTCTCGGAAAGGCAAGAGGCGCCAGTTGAGACTGACCGCTCCGCAGCTAGAACTTTGCCAGGTCTCGGGCGGCGGCGAAGATCTTTTGGGCGTTGGGGAGGAAGGCTTCCTCGAGCGTGGGGGCATAGGGGACGGGCGTGTCGAGAGAAGCGACGCGGAGGACCGGGCCATCGAGGTCGTGGAAGGCTTTTTCGAACAGGATGGCGGCGATTTCACCGGAGATGCCTCCGGTTTTTGTGTCTTCATGGACGACCAGGCACTTGTTGGTTTTCCGGATGGACTGGAGAATCGTCTCCTCGTCGAGCGGCATTAACGTGCGGAGATCGATGACCTCGGCTTCGATGCCTTCTTTGGCGAGGGCTTCGGCGGCCTCGAGGGAGGTGTGCATCATCGCGGCGTAGGAAAGAATCGTGAGGTGTTTTCCTTCGCGGCGGACGACGGCTTTGCCGAGCGGCACGGTGTAATCGCCTGCTGGAATCTCTTCCTTGATGCGGCGATAGAGAAATTTGTGTTCGAAGAAAAGGACGGGATTGTTGTCGCGGATGCTGGCCTTCAGCAGGCCCTTGGCGTCAGATGGCGTGGAAGGATAGACGATTTTCATTCCCGGCGTGTGCAGGAAATACATTTCAGGATTGGCTGAATGGAACGGGCCGCCATGGACGCCGCCGCCGGAAGGGCCGCGGACGACGATGGGCGCCGGCGCGTTCCAGAGATAGTGGCCCTTGGCGACGAAATTGGTGAGCTGGTTGAAGCAGCAGGCGATGAAATCGATGAACTGCATCTCGGCGATGGGGCGCAGGCCGAGGTAGCTCATGCCGCAGGCCGCGCCGATGATGGCGCTTTCGCTGATGGGCGTGTCAATGACGCGTTCCCATCCGAATTTTTCAAGCAGTCCTTCGCTGGTTTTGAACGCGCCGCCGTAGACTCCAACGTCTTCGCCGATGAGCACGACGCTCGGGTCGGCGGCCATCTCTTCAAACATGGCCTGGCGGATGGCTTCGAGAAACGTGATGGGGGCCATGGGCTACCTCCGGGCCTTTCCGCGGTCGGCGGGTTTCGCGGGCGCCGGCTTTCTGGCGGGAGGTTTCGCGGCCGGTTTTGACGGGGATTTTCCATTCCGTGCCGGTTCCTCTGTGGCCGGTTGGGTGTCGCCAAAATGGATGGGGGCGTTTTCGCGAGAAGAGGTCTTGCCGCGGCCGAAACCTTCGACGATCCAGACGGGATCGACGCTGGATTTGGGCGGGGTCACTTCGGAGATTGGGCGCTCCCACTTGGGGCGAATCTTGTGGCAATCGTCCCCGGTGCAGTAGACGCCTGCTGCGGCGAACTCCGCGGGCGGCATGGGTGAGTTCAGGGCGAACTCGCGGTCTTTTTCGAGCAGCGCGGTGATCTTGTCCTCGATCTCTTTCTTGCCTCTGGCGTCGAGGATTTTTTCGGCGGTGAGGAATCTCTCGTAGAGGGTGATGGGGTCGCGCTTCTCCCAGTATTCGCGCTGCTCGGCCGGGACATATTCGGCGGGGTCGTGCTGGGCATGGCCGCGGCGGCGGAAGGTTTTGGCTTCGATGAGGATGGGGCCTTCACCGGCGCGCGCGCGATCGACGGCTTCCTTGGCAGTTAGGTAGACAGCGACCGGATCGTTGCCATCAACGATGTAGCTGGAGATTCCGTAGGCCTTGGCGCGGTCGGCTAAATTTTCTATGGGCACCTGGCGGCGCACCGGCGTCGAATAGGCCCACTGATTGTTTTCGAGAATCAGGACGAAGGCCGCTTTTTGCGACGCCGCAAGATTCAAGCCTTCGTGAAAAACGCCGGTGGAGCTGCCGCCGTCGCCGATCCAGGTCATGGCCACGATTTTCTGGCCGAGATAGCGGCCGGCCATGGCGACGCCCGTGAGGACGGGGATAAGATCGCCGAGCATGGAGATGGGCGAAACGATGTGGAGATTTTCGAGATCGCCGAAGTGGCTGGTTCCGTCCTTGCCCTTGGTGGGCGAGGTGTATTTCGCCATGTGCTGGGTGAAGATGTCGCGCGGGGGAACGCCTTTGACGAGCAGCGCCCCGATGTTGCGGATCATCGGGGCCATCCAGTCTTTTTTCTCGAGGGCGTAGGCGCTGCCTGTCGAGACGGCTTCCTGGCCGAGGCTGGAGTAGAGGCCGCCGACGATTTTGTTCTGGCGGAAGAGGAGGGTCATGGTGTCCTCGACCTCGCGGTTGAGCCGCATGTAGTAGTAAAGGTCGAGGTATTGCTGGCGCGAGAGTTTCGTTTTGGGACTTGCTTCGGTGGCAGGCATCTTCGGCGGTTCTCCGGATGGACGTCCGGTTGTCTATCTTACGGCGAATGGAGGCGGTTGGCTAATAGGGAGAATGGCGGGAGAAGGACAATTTGTCCGAAGACGGAGGAAGATAACGCAGAGACGCTGAGTTCAGAGTGGAAACGCGGAGAAAAGAGAGGCCCGTTCGCCGCGGCGGACGGGCCCTGAAAAATCCAAAAGGAAAACCAGGAGAGTTCGGATGGCCGGTCTAGCTAGGGCCATCACACGAGATAGTTTTCGAGTTGACCGAAGCAGCCGAGCCAGCCCTGGTTGTGCTTTTCGCGGGCTTCGGCCGTGAGCAGGTTTTTGTGCGTCAGGCTGACTTCGGTGGAACCGCCGAGGTCTTTGAAGATCACCGTGACGAGGGATTCCGTCGCCGTTTCGTCATCCTGCAAGCGCCAGGTAAAGGCGAGCTTTTCGGGGGGCCGGACTTCTTCGTAGGCGCCGCTGATGCGGTGGATGCTGCCTCCCTTATCGTGCATCTCGATGGCGTATTTGCCGCCGACGCGCAGATCGAGTCGGGTGATGACGGTTTTGTAGTCCGCCGTCGGATGAAACCACTGGGCGAATTCCCGGGCATCGGTCCAGGCGCGAAACACGCGGTCGCGGGGAGCCGCGAAGGTGCGTTTTACCTGGAGCGGGTTTTCCGGCTGCGATTGCGGTGTGGCCATGATTGGTTCTCCTTTTGCTTTTCTTTTTGCCTTTCAGGCAGTGGATCCTGGCTGAGGAAACGTTCGAGGGAATCGAAAGCGCCTTCCCAGAAGCGGCGGTACTGGGCAATCCAGTCTTCGGCTTGCTTCAGGGGAGCGGGCGCGAGCTGGCAGAAGCGCGTGCGCCCGACTTTTTTCTGCGAGACGAGGCCGGCTTTCTCTAGGACGCGGACATGCTTCATCACGGCGGGAAGGGACATGAGGTGCGGGCCGGCGAGGTCGGACATGGAGGCTCCGCCCAGGGTGAGGGAAGCGAGGATGGCGCGGCGGGTGGGGTCGGCGAGAGCGCCGAAGGTCGAATCAAGGGTTGCTGAATACTTAACCATATGGTTTAGTATTGACCGGAAGGGAGCGGCTTGTCAAGCGCAATTCCCGCGGGCTTGACGCTCTACGGAATTCGGTGTTACAAACAAGGCCATTCTGATCCAGGTCGGCCCTTTCCGACGCCCAGACGTTGAGTGCCTGCATCCTCGTTTGTGCAATTTCCGCCCAAGAACTTTTTGGTGTATTCCAGCGCAGGCAAACACTCGTTCGTTCAAGGAGATTTTCCAATATGAACAAGAGAATATTGCTTTGTTTAGCCCTGGTGTTGACGTCGTGCCTCAGGGCGGCGGCGCAGGATGCGAAGATGCAGCCGCTGACGTTCTGGTATGAGTACACGGTGAATCCGGGAAAAGAAGCGCAGTTTCTGGAACTGGTGAAGACAGTCGGCGCGCCGGTACGCGAAAAAATGCTGGCGGATGGAGTGGTTCTCGCCTGGGGCGTGGAAGTTCCCTTGCTGCGCATGCCGGGTGCCGCCACTCATGTGATCTGGTATTCGGTTGCGGACTGGGGCGGAATCGAAAAGGTGGACAACGCGATGCACGCGCAGATCGCGAAACTCGATGAAGAGGCGATGAAGTCCGGCACTGGGAAGAAAGCGTCCGCGGGCGGGGCAACGGTGACCGCGCGGATGATGGAAGCGGCTGACGTCAGCAAGACGCGGGACTACCTGACACGGGATTTGGTGTTCGTGCATGGTTCTGGCGCACCACCGGCAGGGGTGTTGCCCTATACGCGGTTCAACTATCTGAAGGCCCGGCCCGGCAAGGGCAGCGATTTGCGCAAGCTCTGGGAAAAGTACAATAAGCCGGTGCTGGACAAGCTAGTGGCGGATGGGGTGGTGCTGGCGTACGGCCTGGCAGTGGAAGATGTGCGCACGGACGGCGACTTTACGCATTTCGTGTGGTATGCCACGAAAGATCTGGCTTCGATGGAAAAGGTTCGCTCGGCGTATGCGGCCGATCGGGAAAAGAGAAGCCAGGAAGAGCAGGACGTGATCAGCGCCGAATTCCTGAAGGTGGTGGACCCGGAAGCTTCCAGATCCGAGGTGACCCGGTCGATCATGTTCCATGTTGGCGGGATGAAGTAACGTCCGGCCAGCACGGCAAAAGATAGAGAGAAGTGAAATTGAGCCCCATGCGGATGTTCCAAGCGTGGGGCTTTTTCTAGGTTGTCAGGACTCCGGACAGATTCATGGTTGGGAGATAAGACCGCAGGCCCAAAAGCGGGAGTTTCGCTCCCGCACCTCAAAATTAAGAACGGCCCGCCTCAGAAGGCGGATCCTACACGATCGAGCGCTGCCTGCAGTTGTTGGGAGGAGACTTCACGAGGAATGAGTGAGAGAAGATCCGCGAGGTGATCGGTAAGCCGCGGCTTCACTTCGCCCAGAGAAACATTGCGGTTAAGGAGTTTTTCAAGAGAGGTGGCTTTGCGGTCGGCGATACCGCAGGGAATGATGAGGTCGAAGTAGCGGAGGTCGGTCGAGACGTTGTAGGCGAAGCCGTGGGAAGTGACCCAGCGGCTGATGTGGACGCCGATGGCGGCGAGTTTTTCTTCGGGGGTATTGCCGGGAGGCTGGACCCAGATGCCGGTTTTGCCGGTGATGCGGTAGGCGCTGATGCCGAAATCAGCGGAGGCGCGGATCATGGCTTCTTCGAGGGTGCGGACGTACCAGTGGACATCGCGGCGGATGGGATCGAGATTGAGGATGGGATAGCCAACGATCTGGCCGGGGCCGTGATAGGTGATGTCGCCGCCGCGGTTAGTTTCGCGGAGCTCGACATTTTTCTGGCGGAGTACATTTTCGGAGGCGAGAAGATTTTTCTGGCTGGCGTTGCGACCCAGGGTGAGGACGTGGGGATGCTCGCAGAACAGGAGAACGTCGTCGATGGCGCCGGCTTTGCGCGCGGCGACGATGCGCTGCTGGAGGGCGTAGGCATCGGACCAGGAGAGGAGGCCTACGTCGCTGATGATGAGAGGCGCCATGAGATTGGACGGTTAACAGTTAACAGCGAACGGGAACCTCTCCGAACAAATCAGCGCGAATGATAATCAAGAGGAAGTCTGGCTGAATCAGCTGGCTAATAAGCGCGGCGACGTCCCACTGGATTCCTGCTATCTCTCATCTGATCGCTGATCGCAAAATCTAAAGCCTCAGACGTTAATTTGCAGCCCTCGGACGGAGGCGAAGGCGTCGCCCATGGCTTCCCAGACCGTGGGATGGGCGTGAATCATGTTCATCATGTCATCTATGGTGCCTTCGAGATTCAGCACGGCCGCGGCTTCGGACAAAATTTCGGTGGCCAGCGGACCGATGATGTGGATGCCCAGGACTTCGCCGTATTGTTCGTTGGTTACTACTTTGATAAAGCCGCCATGGTTGCCGAGGATGGTGGCTTTGCTGTTGCCGACGAAGGGAAACTTGCCGGTTTTCACGGTGTAGCCCGCTTCGCGGGCCTGCTTTTCGGTCATGCCGATGGAGCCGATCTGCGGTTCGCAATAGGTGGCGTTGGGGATGCGCAGCTTGTTGATGGTATGCGTGGGCTTGCCGGCGATGTGGGTGACGGCGACGATGCCCTCCATCATGGCGGCGTGCGCGAGTTGCGGTAGGCCGGCGACGATGTCTCCGATGGCGTAAAGACCGGGCTCGGCGGTTTCCATGAACTGGTTGACGTGAACGAAGCCGCGCTCGACTTTGGCTTTGGATTTCTCGAGGCCGCAATTATCGGTCATGGCTTTGCGGCCGACGGCGAGAAGCAGCTTTTCCGCCTGCAGCGTTTGCGCCTTTCCATCCTTATCCTTGAAGGAGACCGTGACGCCCTTGGCGTCTTTTTTCACGCCATCCACCATGCAGCCGGTTTGAACGGCGATGCCCTTTTTCTTGAAGGTCTTTTCCAGTTCGGCGGAGATTTCCTCGTCTTCGACAGGAACGACGCGGGGCAGGGCTTCGAGGATGGTGACCTGGGTGCCGAAAGAGTTGTAGATGGAAGCGAATTCGACGCCGACGGCGCCGGCGCCGATGACGATGAGGGTCTTGGGAATTTCGGGAAGTTCGAGGATGGAGCGGTTGGTGACGATGGTTTTGTGATCGGGCTCGATGCCGGGAAGCGACTTGGCTTCCGAGCCGCTGACCATAAGGATGGCGCCGGCTTCGATGGTCTCTTTCTTGCCGTCTTTTTCGACGCTGATCTTGCCGGGGCCTTCGTATTTCCCCCAGCCCTGCTTCCATTCGACTTTATTTTTCTTGAAAAGAAACTCGATGCCCTTGGCGTGCTTATTGACGATCTTGGTCTTGCGGGCCAGTATGTTGGGCCAATTGATTTTCACGCCGGGAATTTCAAAGCCGAGTTCTTCGGCATTCTTGAAGTGGTCGTAGACATCGGCGTGGTGCAGGAGAACTTTGGTGGGGATACAGCCGACGTGCAGGCAGGTGCCGCCGAGGAACGGATCCTTCTCGACGACAAGGGTTTTCAGCCCGAGTTCGCCGGCGCGAATGGCCGCGACATAACCCCCGGGCCCGCTGCCAATAATTGCCACATCATATTTCGCCACGCGTAGTCTCCCTTCGGAAAGGCCAAACTCCACCGCAAGCGCAGAAACGGACGGGCAAACATGGAAGATGCAGACGGAATTGCCCAATGGAACGCAAGCGGGTCCCGCAAAAAGTCAATTGTAGCAGCGGGTTCGAGGGCGGAGCAACTGAAGGTCGTCCTAACATCCGGGCGGCACAAAACACCATTGATTGTGAGAGGAAGCCTGCCGCGCGTTTTGCTGGGCCCGGGTGTGTTTCCGGGAGCCAGCCTGCTGTTTTCTGGAAGTCATCTGGTGGCGGAGGCAATCCTCGAGACGCCGGATGCCGGGACGTTTTCCGTGGTTCGCGGAGGACTGTTCCCGCGACTGGCGTCGGTGCTGCTTTTCTACCAGGCCGGGCCGGGCAAGCGAGGATCGATATCGCCCCCGGAGAAGCCTGCGGCATGGCCATCAGAAGCCCCATTGGATAAATACGAAGAGGCGGCACAGGTACCGGCGGGGCCAGGCTGGGCGCGGAGAAAAAAGAAGGGTTGCTGGGGCCGATGTAGCGCCGCTTCAGGAGCGCGCCAGTGCCTGGAGATATTTCTCTTCAAAAATGGCGCGGTGATGGAGTACGTGACCGACGATGATGAAAGCGATCGCGAGGACGGAGACTTCCTTGCCGCTGGCGGTGCCGCGGCGGAGCCAGGAGGCATCATCGAGCGAGCGGATGAGCGCGATGGTGGCGCGGCGAATGGCGGTGAACTCCTCGAGCAAAACGGAGAGCTTCTGTGAAGAGGCGTTTGAGACCTTTACGAAATCGTCCTGCTCGAAGCCGGGTAGCGGCGTCTGATCGCCACGGGCGATGCGAAGCATGCGGACGGCGAAGATGCGCTCGGCGTCGTTCACGTGGCCGATGCTTTCCTTGATAGACCACTTGCCGGGGGCGTAACGGAAATCGGCTTGATGGTCGGTCAGCGGTTCCAACAATAGCTTCATATCCCGAAGCTGAGTTTCGAGAATCTCCAGAAAATCCCCGTCCGGAACGAGCATCACGTATTTTCCGTAATATGGCGCGTAGTCGTTCGGCTGCGGACGCTTTTGTGTCATCATGCGGATACCTCCAGCGAGTGGTGAGAGAAAGATTATAACGTGAGAGCGGGCGCGGAGGAATTGAGCGGCAGGGACACGGATGGCGGAACTCAATTTCAGGAAGATGCGGGTGGCGTTTCAGGGCGAATCGGGGGCATTCAGCGAGGCCGCCGCGCTGGAATTGCTGGGAGATGGGATTCCGACGGTGCCGCGAACGACGTTTGATGCGGCGTTTCGGGCGATCAGTGAGGGGGCGGCAGATGCACTGCTGGTGCCGGTGGAGAATACGCTGGCGGGTTCGGTGGTGCGGGTGTACGACCTGCTGCTCGAAAGCAACCTGGAGATGTGCGGAGAAACGATTCTGCCGATCGAGCACCAGTTGATGGGCATGCCAGGAGCGCGGCGGGAGGATTTGCAGGCCGTGGCTTCTCATCCGATGGCCTTGGCGCAATGTGAACGATTTTTTTCGCGGAACCCACAATTGCGGCGGGTGCCAGCCGAGGATACCGCGGGCAGCGTGCGGGAAATGATGGAGCGCGGCGAAAAACAGTTTGGTGCCATCGCGGGGCGCCGGGCAGCTGCACATTATGGCGCGGTGGTCCTAGAGGAGAACATTCAGGACAACGCGGAGAATTTCACGCGCTTCGTCTTGTTGTTGCCGCCGGACGAAGCAAAGCTTTACAGGAGGGGCGCCGATGCGACGAAAATTTCGCTGGCGATGCGGCTGGCACACCAGCCGGGAGCGTTGTTGGCTTCCCTGGAGCCCTTTGCCCGCCATGACGTGAATTTGCTGAAGATTGAAAGCCGTCCGATTCATGGACGGCCATGGGAATATCAGTTCTATCTGGACGTGGAAGCCGAAGAGCCGGAGCATCTGGAGCAAGCGCTGAGGGAGGCGCGAGAAGCGACAAGCGAGCTGCGGGTGTTGGGCAAATACGTGGCAGCGCGCCGGTGAATCAGAAATGGAAAACGGGGCACAGGAAATTTGTGCCCCGCTCGATCGAACAGATGAATTAGCAGTAGCTGCAAGCTTCGTCGCCGACCGTGGTGCCGGACATGCCGTCTTTCATGCGGCGGAGACGGCGGCCGAGACGCTCGGCGAGTTGATGGCGAGCGCGCCAGAGGCGGGCCTTCAGCGTGTTTTCGGTGACACCAAGTTTCTTGGCCGCTTCTCCGGTGGAATAGCCTTCCACTTCGCGGAGTAGAAAGGCGTTCCGCAGCAAGGGCGAAAGTTCGTCGAGATTTTCGTTGATGATCTCGCGAATTTCCGTTCCGGCGTAGACCTGCTCGGGCGTGGGGCCATCGTCGGCGAAGCGCTCGGCGGCCGGCAGTTCGTCCTCGTGATGCGTTTCATCGAGCGAAACCGCGGGGCGAGCCTTGGCGCTGCGGCGCTTCATGAGCGCGGCATTGATGACGATGCGCGTGAGCCAGGTGGAAAACTGCGAGCGGCCCTCAAAGCGCTTCAGATTGCGATAAGCGGAAAGCAATCCGTCCTGCAGGGCATCTTCGGCGTCTTCGGCATTGCCGAGCACACGAAGCGCGGTCTGGAACAACTGGCGGTGGTAACGGCCAAACAGCGCTTCAATCGCTTGAGCGTCGCCACGCTGACCTGCACGAATCAACTTCTGTTCCGTAAGTTGGGTTGCACTGATCACTTGCGTTGCCATTTCTTCCCCCCAAGTAGCTTCATAAGAGTCACTACGCACGAAAAGGTTACAAATTATCTTCAGTGGACCGGCACACTCCCGCCGCCCATCCTTGGGCGCTTCAAAAGAAAGAAGATAGGAATTATGGCGAAAAAAATAACGCCCAATAGTTTGAAATTGTCAAGAAATGCAAGCATGGTTGCCTGGCGCTCAATCATGTTGAAGAGCATGCCGTGGGCTTGCGCAGCGGCACCAGGACCCGAGGACCCCCCGGATAGGGATGTGGCCGCAAACCCAGCCAATGTGGTCTTCAGCGCGGGATTCATGTCATTCACATGATCCATTAGACGTGCCTCATGCAATTGGGTTCGCCGCTCGAGCAAAGTCGTGACTGTGGCGATGCCGACACTGGCGCCGATGTTGCGGGCGAGATTGATGATGCCGGTGCCCATGTTGGTTTTTTCGCGTGGAACGGTGGCGAACGCCGATACGTTGATCGGAATGAACAGGAAGGCGAGGCCGAAGGACTGCAACACGCGGCCGAGAACGGCGTGTTTGAAATCGAGCGAAAGATTCCAGCCGGCCATCACCAGCAGCGCCGAGGCAGAGATCGTGCAACCAAAGGTAATCAGGTAGCGCGTGTCCACCCTCGAAACAAGGAAGCCGACGATGGGCATGCACAGCATGATCGTTGCTCCACCGGGAGAAAGTGCGAGTCCGGCGAGTTCCGCGGGATACCCCAAAAGTTCCTGCAGCATCTGGGGAATCAAGACTGTGCTCGAATAGAGCACAAAGCCGAGGAAAAACATGGCCAGCGTGGAGATGGCAAAATTACGATCCTTCAACATGCGGAAATCCACGACGGGCTCTTTGGACTTAAGCTCGCGGATGACGCCGCCGATCAAGCCGACCACCATCAGGACCGCAAACAGGCGGATGAAACCGGAATCGAACCAGTCGTCGCGCTGGCCTTTGTCGAGGATAATTTGCAGGCTGCCAAGGCCCAAGCTGATCAGACCCAAACCGATGTAATCAATGCGGAAGCCGTCGCTGAGCTTGATGCGCTTCATGTAGGGCGGATCGGAAACCAGGAAGTACGTCAGACCCAGCGAAATAATCCCCACGGGGACGTTGATGTAGAAAATCCAGCGCCAGGAAAAGTTGTCGGTGATCCAACCCCCGAGCCATGGGCCGAGCGTGGGTGCGACGACTACGGCGATGCCGTAAACCGCGAATGCCATCCCGCGCTGGGAGAGCGGGAAAGTGTCGTTCAGTATTGCCTGTTCGCTGGGCTGCAGGCCGCCGCCGCCGACTCCCTGAAGTATGCGGAAGAACACCAGCATGCCGAGGCTGGCGGCAAAGCCGCACAAGAACGAACTGAGTGTGAAAATAGCGACGCAGCCCATGTAAAAGCGCTTGCGGCCGAGGAGCGAAGAGAGCCAGCCCGAGAGCGGCAGGATCACGGCGTTCGAAACGAGATAGGAAGTGAGAACCCAGGTGGATTCATCTCTGCTCGCGGAAAGATTTCCCGCGATGTGCGGCAAAGCGACGTTGGCGATGGAAGTGTCGAGGACTTCCATGAACGTCGCAAGCGTCACCGTGATGGCGATCACCCAGGGGTTGATCGTGCCGTCCGGCATGCGCAGCTTGGAGATGAATCTTTCCATAACGGTCGCTCGAAAAAATCGCGTTACTTCGTGATCACAGTCGCATCCACATTCATGCCGGGCCGCAAAACGGCTTCGTTCGGAGGAATTGGATCGAGAACAATCTTTACCGGGATGCGCTGCACCACCTTGACGAAATTCCCGGTGGCATTTTCGGGCGGCAGCAGGCTGACGACGGCTCCCGTAGCCCCGGCGATCGAATCCACGTGGCCAGGGAAAGTCTTGCCATAGGTGTCGACTTCCACGTAAACCTTTTGGCCCGCGCGCATTTTGCGCAACTGGGTTTCCTTGAAGTTGGCGGTTACCCAGACGTCTTGCAGCGGGACGATCACCATCAAGCCCTGCCCTTGCTGGACGATCTGGCCGTCTTCCACTTGCTTGTGCGTGACCACTCCATCAATCGGGGCGACGACGCTGCAATAGCTGAGGTTCAATCGCGAAGCCTCGACTTGTGCGCGCGCCTGATCGACTTTTGCGAATTTGGCCTGGGCATCGGCGGAGCGCATGGCCACGCGCTTGACGTCGGCGTGCGCGCTGGCTACGCCGGCCTGGGCCTGCAGAACGCGGGCTTTGGCGGCGTCCAGCTGTGCGCGGCTGATTTCGACACTGCGCTGGGCTTGCACGAGTTTTTGTTCATCGGCATTCAGCGCGCTCGCGGTAGCGTCGGCGTTGGCCTTCGCGGCGTCGTACTGCTGTTTGGAAATTTCGCCTTTTTCCATGAGCGGAAGGTAACGGGCGAGGTCGGCCTTTGCGAGTTGCGCATTGGCGCGGCTCTTCTCAATGTTGGCCTGCGCATAGGCCAGATCCGCGGTTTGTGATTGCTCGTAAGTGGCCTGGGCGCGCATCAAGTCGGCCTCGGAACCGGCCAGTTGCGCCTGCGCGCTCGAAGTGCCGCTGGCGGTGTCTTCGCTGGTGCGTGGAACGTCCACGCCGGCGGAGCGTGCTTCGCCTTCGGCGAGCGCGAGGGCGGCTTTCGCCTCGTCGAGAGCGGCCTGGTAGTCCGCAGGATCGAGCTGGACCAGAACTTGTCCGGCTTTCACCGCCTGATTGTCGTTCACCTGAACTTTGGCGACGCGTCCGTAAATTTTCGCGGCAATCGGCGTAATGTGGCCGTCAACCTGGGCGTCGTCGGTGCTTTCGCGATTGTGGAAGTAAAGGTACAAGCCGAGCAGGGCGGCTAGAAGAATGACGCCGCCAACGATTAAGCGCTCACGGAGCTTGGAACTCACCCTCGAGTCGGGCCCGAGATCGAGCTTCTGGGTCTCTCCATGGGGCAGCTTTACATTTGCCGCATTTTCTAGTCCTACATCGATCTCAACACTCATGGGTCCTCACTTCGCGTAAGTTTTTTCCATCTGCCCAACGGCGCGCGCGAAGTCTGCACGGGCCTGGTTTGAACGGTAGAGCGCCGCAATCTGGTTATCGTTGGCGCGGGAAAGCGAATCCTGGGCGGAGATGACTTCAATATTGTTGGCGACGCCAGCTTTGAAGCGGTCGCGGGCCTGGTCCACTTCTTCCTTGGCGAGTTCGACGCCGAGATTGGCGACCTGCACTTCGTTGCGGGCGGATTCGAGATTCAGCAGCGCGGTCTTCACGTCGAGAGCGATCTGGTTGCGCAGGTCGGCTTTCTGCTGATCGATTTTCTGCAACTCGAGATCGGCCTTGACGATTTCGGCGCGGATGCGGCCGCCCGTGAAGAGCGGCATGTTTGCGGAAACCTGGTATTGATACGTGGGAATGCCGCTACTGGAGTTGCTGCCATAGTATGCCCAATTGCCGTCGAAACGCAGAGAAGGCAGGCGCTGATACTGCGAGGCTTGCTTTTCAAGCTTCGCGGATTTTTCCTGCGCTTCGATGGCTTTCCATTCCTGGCGGGCAGTGAGTGCGTCTTCGATGCTGGCTTCCACATCCGGCTGCGGCGTATCAAAAAAGCTGAGCGAATCGGCCAGCTCGATTTTCTGGCGCGGATCAAGATTCAGCAGCTTGCTGAGGCCGAAAAGAGAGGCTTCGCGGTCGTTCTCCGCCTCGATGAGGCGTTGTTTTTCGTTTTGGAGCTCGACATTTGCGCGCAACGTGTCAATGCCCGTGCCTACGCCTTCTTTTTGCAGATCGGCGGCTTGATCGTAGAGCGCTTGGGCCAGGTCCACGCGGGATCTTGAGGCTTCGACGTTGGCCACCGCGCGCAACGTGCCGATATACTGCGAGACGACGAGGAGAATGACCTGCTCGCGCGTGGATAGACTGTCGGCCTTGCTGGCATTCACATTGCTGCGGGCTGCCTGGTAGCGCTTCCAAAGTGTGAAGTCGAAAATGTTGCTGCCGAACGTCGAACCGGCCGAAAAGATCTGGTAAGGACCGATGTGGCCCGGAAAGGGAAATCCCGGAGGAAGCTTGCCGCCAAACTGCGCCTTGACGTTCTCGCGGTTGGCGGAATCCGCGACTTCGAAATTTGCCTGCGGCAGAAGATCGGCACGGCTGATGTTTTTGTCCTGGACGCTTTGAGCGGCGTTGAGTACGGCGATTTGCTGCGTCGGATTCTGCTTGATCGCCAGTGCCACGGATTGCTCCAGACTCAGCTTGAGCGTGTCGGTTGGCGCGTTGGCGGGCAGCGCCGGGTTCTTGGTCTGCGCCCCGGCGAAAGTGGGGACGAGCAGCAGGCTGAAAAAGATGACGTAGAAAATAAACGGCGAACCTTTGGACGGATCGTTGACTTTATCTTTAGAATCGCGGGTTTCCGATTTGCGGCCCGGCCCGATGATTTCAGTGACAATGGCTTGATTGAGGCAGCCTTCGGCAAGGAGTTCCGCGCCCTGGCGGTAGATTTCCTTCAGAAGCACTTTGCCGGCGTTGTCAATGAAGCTGACGCCGCAGAGGTTTATGCAGAACTTTGGGCGGGGAGAGGTGGCGGAAAGTTCACGCCAGCACTGCTCGAGAGTGGCCACGCGGGGGCCAGAGAGTGAGCCTTCGACGCTGAGGAAGAGTTTTCCCCGCCTGTTTTCGGTGGTGATTCTTAACATGTGTGATGGGTCTCGCTGCTAGGAAGAGTGCACGGAGAGTGCCAACTAATGTTTAATTGTGTTCACAGATAACGGCTTTTATTACTTCATGTTACATAAAAATCTGCCTGGCGGAACCCAGGGCCATGTGCCGCTAAATGGGCATATGTCCAATATATGGCAATAGTCATTAGACCATATATTGGCATTTCATGGCAAGGGGTCGCTCCTTGGGTTCCTCGACTCGTTCCGCAGAAGGAGCGGTTGATTCTCCCGGCCGCGACTAGTGGCGAACAGCGATGGCCTGCATCTCGAAATGTCCGCCGCGGAGGAGCGAGCCTGTGCCGATGAAGGCGCGCGCGGGGAAATCCTTCAAGAACTGCGTGCGATACGCAGCATTGAACTTGTCATAGAGCGAGAGATCGGTCGAGAAAACCTGAACGAAAACAAGGTCGTCCATGCTCATGCCGGCGGCCGAAAGGGTAGTTTTGTAGTCATCGAATAGATTCTTGATTTCGTCCTCTATTTTGTCGGGGGCCTTGCCGGTCTTTGAATCAAGGCCAATGCTCCCAGAGAGATACAGCGTGTCCCCAGCCAGGATCGCTTTGCTGAAAGGCAACTGGGAGACCGGACCTGGCAGGTTGATGGCGCGGCGTTTGGATTGCTCCCCGCCCTGCGAAAAGGCGCCACGGACAGTGAGGACGGTTGAGAGACCGAGAGCGACCGATAGAATCCATACACGACGGTTCATGGAAAACTCCTGATCAAGAAGATTTGCGCGAGAAGGCGAGTGTAAATCGAGGACCAGGGGAGAGCAAGTGAATAGCGGCGACGATGGATTTCGGCCGGGATCGGAGCTGACATTTGATAGAATGCCCGCGCATCCGGAGACCTCAAATGAAAACCCGACTGAGCTGCTCGATTGGGACTCTAACGATTCTGCTGGCGATGGGTATCCCGGCGGCGGCACAGGACGACCTGGATCAAAGGATCGACAGCAACATCAACGACTGGGTCGGTACCTACAAGCATTTGCACGAACATCCGGAACTTTCGACGGAGGAAAAAGAGACCTCCGCGCTGGTCGCCGCTCAATTGAAGAAGATAGGCTATGAGGTGACCGATCAGTTCGGAAAATACGATTCCGGAAATCCGGCTTATGGAGTGGTGGCGGTTTTGCGGAATGGACCGGGACCTACCGTTTACGTGCGCACGGACATGGATGCCTTGCCCGTGACAGAAAATACCGGTTTGCCGTACGCGAGCAAGGTACGGGAGAAGCGGCCGAACGGCGAAGTGGGTGTTATGCACGCCTGCGGGCATGACCTGCACATGACTGTTTTCCTGGGCACGGCAAAGATGATGGCGGAAACCAAGGAGCACTGGAGCGGAACGCTGGTGCTGATTGGACAGCCGGCGGAGGAGACCGTCGGCGGCGCCGCGGCGATGTTGCACGCGGGCTTGTACAGGAAATTTCCCAGACCGGATTATGTGATTGCGCTGCACGATTCCTCTGTTCTGCCGGCCGGGACAGTTGCCTGGCATGCCGGGCCCATGCTGGCGGGAGCGGACTCCGTGGACATTACAATTCGAGGGTACGGAGGGCACGGGGCGGCGCCCTACGTGACGAAGGATCCAATCGTCATCGCGTCGGAGCTGGTGATGGCGCTGCAGACGATCGTGAGCCGGGAATCGGATCCCCTGGTGCCGACGGTGGTTACCGTGGGATCGTTTCACGCGGGGACGAAGCACAATATTATTCCGGATGAGGCGCACTTGCAGTTGACGGTGCGGACGATGACCCCGGCGCAGCGCGAGAAAGTGCTGGCTGCGATCAAGCGCATCACGAATGGGATTGCCGAAGCGGCGGGGATTCCGCCCGGGCGGGCGCCAATCATTGAAGTGGCAACAGACAATGTGCCGGCAACCATCAATGATCCCGTGCTGACACAGCGCGTGGCCCTGGCGCTCGAGAAATCGCTGGGCAAGGAAAATGTGTGGCCGGGGCAGCCGATCATGGCCAGCGAGGATTTCAGTTTGTTCACGCTGGAAGACCCGAAACCGCCGATCACGATGTTCTGGCTGGGGGCTGTCGATCCACTGAAGTGGAAAGAGGCGCAAGAAAAAGGAACGCGGGTGCCAGGGCTCCACTCGAGCGAATTTGCACCCTTGCCGGAGCCGGCGATTCGCACGGGCGTGAAGGCCATGACCAGCGCGGCCACTGATTTGCTGCGCAAGTAATCTGCTGCCTGGAAGGATCAGAAAAAAAGCGAAGATTTCCCGACAAAGGTCACAGTGGAAGCGGGCAGAGACGACCGAAAAGAAATTGGCTAGAAGCGGCTTGTTGCGTCAGGGCTTTGGTGATTCTGGCGGAGCAGACAAAGGAACGGAAGCAGGATTTATTTCGACTTCTTTTGACGGTTGCTTGGTTTCTTTGATTGCGAGTGCCTTGATGATTTCCGCCGTGCGCTGCTGGCTGATCCGGCAGGCGGCATCGTAAATGCGGCACTGGGCCAGGGTAAATTTGCACCCACAGGTGCAGGCCTCGGCGTTGAATTTGTGCAACGCGGCGTCGCGCTGCTCGGCAGAAAGCTTGGACAGGTCGACGCCAGGGAGAATCCTGGCGCGATCGGCGTGCTTCAGGAAAATGTCACCCTCATCCTGAAAGGTCTCCACCTTGGCAGCGACGGGAAGGCCAAGTAGCGCGCGCACTTCGGTTTCATAGAGCGCAGGATTGAACAGGCCGACGTGCTTCTGGACGACGCGGCCCTCGGCGTTGATGACAAACACGGTGGGCAGTGCGGCGATACCACCGTAAGCAAAGCGCGTTTCAGAATCAGCCAGCGCGACGGGGTAATTGATGCCCTCGGATTCGATCACGCTGCGAATCCCTTTTTCGTCCTCGTCGTCCACCACCAGCCCGATAATCTGAAGGCGGTCCTTGTAGCGATCCTGCAAGGCCACCAATTCCGGAATTTCCACGCGGCACGGGCCGCACCACGTGGCCCAGAAGTTCAGAAGGACGACTTTGCCGCGAGATGCCTCGAGCGTCAGGTCCTTGCCGGTGAGTTCTTTCAGCTTGAAATCGGGAGCCGGATCGGGGTCGCGAACAAAACGGATGACGGGTAATTGAGCGAAGCAGGAGCTTGCGAGCGGCAACAATAGGAGTACCGCGAGGAGGCCCGCGAACGCGGGTAAGAGAAGGTGTTTCGGACTTGGCAGCAGCTTCATTGTTCTACCATTTCAGAAGAGCACAGTCCCGCGGTTAATCCAAGTGGGCGTTTCTCGTCAGACGGGGCGTTTGATACCAAGCTTGCGGATGCGGGCTTGCAGGGTGGTGCGCTTCAAGCCTAATAAGGTTGCAGCTCCCCGAGGGCCGGCGATGCGCCAGTTGGTTTGACGCAGGGCGCGGAGAATATGCTGGCGGTCGGCGTCTTCGAGCGTGGCAATGGGAGAAGGATGAGCGCTGGGAGCGGCGACGATTGCCCCAGGGTTCGCCAGTTGCTCTGCGGCGCCAGCGGCGGCTGAGAATGCGGCGGTGGCCGCCTTCAATTCGCCGATTGGCACGCGCAATTCTTTCCCAGGTGAAAGCAAGACCGCCCGCTCGACAAGGTTTTCCAGTTCGCGGATATTGCCCGGCCAGGAATAGTTGACCAGCGCGTCCATGACATCGGCGGGGATGTATTCGACGGTCTTGTTCTGACGACGGCTGAATGTCTGGACGAAATAACGTACCAGCAAAGGCACATCTTCACGGCGTTCGCGGAGCGGCGGGACGAAGATGGGGAAAACGTTGAGGCGGTAGTAAAGGTCGCTGCGGAACTTACGTTCGGCGACGAGTTGGGCGAGGTCCCCGTTGGTGGCGGCAACGACGCGCACATCCACGCGTAGCGTGCGATTGCCGCCGAGGCGCTCGAATTCCTGCTCCTGCAGGACGCGCAGCAGCTTGGGCTGCAGCTCCAGAGGCAGGTCGGCGATTTCGTCGAGGAAGAGCGTGCCGCGATCGGCAAATTCAAATCGGCCCATTTTCTGGGTGAGCGCACCGGTGAATGCGCCGCGCTCGTGGCCGAAGAGTTCGGATTCGAGCAGGCCGGCGGGAATGGCGGCGCAATTTACTTTGACGAAGGTGCGCTCGCGGCGGGGGCTGAGGTTGTGGATCGCGCGGGCGATGATTTCCTTGCCGGTGCCGGTTTCGCCCTGGATGAGGACCGTGGTTCCAGCGGGGGCGGCGAGTTCGACTTGCGCCAGGGTGCGGCGCAGCACGGGACTGTCGCCAATGATTTCCTCAAAATTAAATTCAGAGCGAATTTCCTCCTCAAGATAGAGTTTTTCGACCGCGAGCTTGTCTTTGAGCGCGTCAATTTCCTTGAAGGCCAAAGCGTTTTCAAGGGCGATGGCAACTTGTACCCCGACTTGCAGCAGGAGTTCAACATCGGCGGGCGTGAAGGCATTGGGATTGCGGCTGGCGAGATTGATGGTGCCAAACGTGCGCCCGTGGGTGGTCAATGGCACGCAACAGATGGCCTCTACCGACTGTTCGCGCATAAAACGCAAGACGTCATGACGAAATCGATCGAGATCCTTGCCGCGGGTGATCAGCACCTGGCCGCTCGAGAAGCATTGCCCGGCGGGCGAGCCTTCGAGCGGAACGGTGATTTCCGGTTTAGCGATCGAGGAATTCCCCGGCAGATCCAGATAGTGAATTTTCAGAAGGCCGGAGGCGGTATCGAGCAGCGCCAGGCTGGTGTAATCGTGCTGAAGAACAGGCTTGATCGAGGAGACGATGCCTTTAAACACGGTGGCAGGATCGCGGGTGCTGACCAGCAGATTGTTGATTTCGAGAAGAACCTGCAATCGGTCGCGTTCGTGCGCCAACTGTTTCTGATAGGCTTCCGCGGCTTCAAAATTCAGGGCGTTATCCACGGCCACCGCCACCTGGGCAGCCACGCGTTTCATAAACTGGACTTCGGCTTCGCTGATGCCTTGCGGGACGTACCGTCCAAAAACCATTGTGCCCAGCCGGTGATGCGCGGTGGTGAGCGGAAGGATCGCCACGGAATGTACGCCGACGGTCTGCAACCTTTTCATGAAGTGGGGATAGCGCGCGTCTTTGGAGGTGTCCTGGGCGAGGAAGAGCTCCTGTTTTTCAAAAACCCAGCCGGAGGGGGAGTCGGCCGTCGGCAGTTCTTCCGGACCTTCCTGGGCAAAGGGCTCATGCGTTTCCAGAATATGGAGCCGCATGGTGCCGCGAGCGGGGTCATGAAGAACCAGGCCGAGAAAATCGAATTGCAGCACGGCGTGGAGGCGATTGGAAAGTTCGTGGAAAAGCAGCTTGAGGTCGCGCTGCTGGGCGATCGTTTCGCTGACTTCAAGGAGAGCCTCGAATTGCCGCACGGGTTGCGCGAGGGGCGAAGAAGGTACAAGTTCCGGAGTTGTGTCTGACAGCTTCGCCATGAAGACGAGAATAGCATCGGGTTCGGCGGGCTCACAACCGAAGGCGGGATGTGCGGGGAGAGGGTGGTTTTCGTATACTCTCGAGGATGCTAGCGGAAGAATTTCTTCGTTCGGCCGGAAGTGGCGACGCGATCGTGAATAAAAATACCGCCAATGCCCGCATCTGCCTTATATTTTGCTTCCTTGCCGGCGTGTTTGTGGTTTCCGGATGTGGATCGAGGCCTTCACCGAAAAGTGGGCAACGGGAAGAGCAGCCCAGGGTCAGCATCGACTCCCGTGGTTCGTCCACTGGCTACAATCTGGGACGTGACGAGGAGCGCGGCGGGCATACGCTGGCGAGGCACGTGGCACGCACCGACGATGAGTTGCGGGGAAGGCTCGCGCAAGAACGGAATATTTCGGCTGCCTCCACATGGAGCGACCGCGAGACGGCGGAGAGCGTTGTGGCGGAAGCCCTGGCGGCGGAACGTCGTCGCGTGGATGGCTGGACGCGGCGCGGATTTCCACGCGCGAATTTGGCGCTGCACTATAATGCGGGCCGCGTAATCGGCCGAAGTCTGCTGCGCGGGGATTCGCAAGCCGTCGACTGTTCCGCCGCGGTGATTGTATTGCGGGCGGACGGGCCGGAGAGTTTCTACGTGTTGACCACTTACCCGGAGGCGCGGGAATGACAGAAGACGAGAAGAAGTCAGACCACTTTGACCCGGAAAGCTATCCGGCCCTGATGGAATTTTTGCCGGCGTATTTGCATGAGGATTACAGCGTGGAGTATGGCTCCGCCGCGCGGGCGTTCGCAGCTCTGGTTTCAGACGCGAGCGGCGACCAGATTCGCAACGTAAAGGAAGAATGGACGGCGCTGCGGCAGGCTTTTTCGGGGAGGCCTTGGCCTGACGTGCAGGGCGGGCTGGCGCAATTGGGAGCCGCGTGGCGCCCGGAATCCGAACAGGAGTTGCAGGCGGTGGACGAAATTCTCAGCCGGGCCGATGCGTGATATTCTTAAAGGACTGCAGGCCCGTAGCTCAGTTGGTTAGAGCGCTACCTTGACACGGTAGAGGTCTGGGGTTCGAGTCCCCACGGGCCTACCATCGTTTTCGATACCTTAGAGTGTTTTCTTCGGAATCTCCCAGAAACTTCACCTGTAATTCTTCACCTGTAAATTGGTGTTTTCCCCAAGTGGGTCCTTCCGAGCGGCTAACTTAGACAGCAAACAGCTGCACAGTGCTTCTGCCAAAAACGTACTGGCGGAGTTTAGTCGGCCAACATTCTCGTTCCACTTCAATCTGGGAACATCCCGTGCTAAGAGATCCTTATTGCGTGCCCATGGGTTGGATCAAAGGGTTCACAACCTGAACTGCTCGGTACCGCTGTCCTGTTGCCAGGTCTTCGGAGTAGAGGATCGACGCGCCTGAACTTTCAGCAGCCTGAAGAATAAGCGCGTCCCAAAAGGAAGTCTTATAGCGCAACTCGATATCGAGGGCATGGAGAACAGACTCAGAGGTGTTGGTGACCACTTCCCATGTCGCGTAATCGCGAATCAGTCGGCGAACTTCGTCCACGGGCAGGGCGTGGCTGATTTTGCGCCGAAGATTAATACACAGTTCTTGCAAAACCTGCGTGCTCAATACCCCCTGCCCCGAATCCCAGAGCCGTTCCAACACCATTTGAGCGCGTTGGTGTTTGACTCCCGCTGAACGGTCATGTGCATATACCAGAATGTTGGTGTCGACGAAGCACTTATCGCTCATGAAGTTCATCCCGTGAGCTTGGGGGCGTCCAGCGCAAGTTAAAGCCTTTGCGAAGACGGGCCAAGGCACTCTTGCGTGCCTGATGATACCCCTTGCGTTCACGCACTGCCTGTTCCAACCGAGTAGCGAGCAGAGCACTAATCGAGGTGCCTTCCTCGGCGGCGAGAACACGAGCTTCCCGCAAAAGTTCTGCTTCAATTTTTAACGTAATATTGGTTTTCATGCTGGCACCTTTTTACGTGCAGCACCATTTTACGTGCTTATACCTGGTAGGTCAAACAAAAGTCTTAAGGCTATCTCGCTGGTCGCGGGGATAGCGGCGAAAGCCGATATAGCTCCCGGCGCTTCGCCTGATGTTTACGCTTTCTCCCGCCAGACCATTCACCGAAACCTCTATCGAGTTCCGCTCCGCTAGCCACCCGGGGGCTGACTCAGACAACGCCGGCAACAATCAGCTTTAAGGTCGAGCCCATTAACTGGTATTCAACCTTTCCACCTTTTACGACCAGAATCGAGGGAAGTTGAACCCCGTCATTGTGCGCCGCTAATTTAGACTCAACCATGCGAATACATGTCAAGAGTGGTGGTCACCTTGGCCGTCTCTTCGAGAACGGAGACAAACCTCAACGATTCAGAGGTGGCTGGACTACAAGTTCGCAAACCTTTGTGTAAGTTTTTTGACGCCAACAATGGCCCTGACACGCCGCTCACAGTTCCTCCATTATGGAGGAGTTTGGGAGTAACACGATGGCAGTTTTGAACATCAAGAACTTTCCCGACTCTCTTTACAGGAAGCTCCAGGCGAGAGCGAAGCGCCAGCATCGATCGGTCGCTCAGGAAGTTACTCATGTTCTCAGCGATGCTCTTGAAACGCCGAAACCTCTGTCGATTCTTGATCTCAAGGGGTTGGGCAAAGAGCACTGGAGAGGAGTTGACCCATCGAAACATGTTGAGCGAGAACGGGCCTCATGGGATTGATGGCCGATCTCGGCGGCGGCCCTGTAGGGGTGGACACGGCCATCTTCATCTACTTTATCGAAGAACATCCCACGTTTCTTGCGCTGGTCGAGCCCCTTTTCAGAGAAGTGAATGAGGGCCGCAAGGAGTTGGTTACATCCGCGCTAACCTTGCTCGAAGTCTTGGTCGTCCCCTACCGCTCTGGAGACAATCTGCTGGCCGGGCGATATGAAGCTCTTCTCACACAGAGTCGCGGCGTCCATGTTGCAGATATTTCTCGTGACCTTCTCTGCGCCGCTGCACAGCTAAGAGCCGCAACGGGAGTCAAGACGCCTGATTCCCTCCAGGTTGTGGCGGCATTGGCGGTCGGCTGTACGGCTTTTCTTACGAACGATCGTGACCTTCCGGCCATACCCGGTCTCCGCATCCTGCAATTGTCTTCCTACGTTAGGTGAGAGGGTTTATGGCGGCACCGCACACGAACGGCTCCACGCAGCCGCTGTTTGTCTCACTTCGCGTTCTACGGGGTAGCAGGGTCTGATTGTGCTTTGTTCGAGGAACCAAATTTGGCCCGCATTTCTTCCATGGCTTGCGGAAGCTTGTCCGGGTGGTGGTTGAGGTCTAGGATAAAGCTTCGTATATCGAAGGGCGCGCCCGCAAATTCTCGGTATGCGGAGGGAAGTGGTGGGCCTCCGAAGTCGCCAGATGCTGGGATGTGCTCGGGCAGATGAACGGCATACATGCTTCCACCTGCCAGCGTTTGATGTGCGTACTGCATCAGCCAGACGCAGTTGTGATCGTCCATAATCATGGTGGCTGAGACCACCGCCCACTGCCCATCATCCGCTCGTGTCGGCCTCTGGCAATCCCAGAACTCCGCCTGCGGTACGGTGACGGCAGGATCGTTGAAACCATGCTCATCCAGATCAATCCTTTGCAAACTGTGTTGATCAGCGAACCGCTTCACTTCCGGAAGCGACTGATTCCAGTCGAGATTGGAATCGTTGACCAGGGCATAGGCGGGATGCCCGAAGCTGAGTGCACTGATGTAAGGAAAAAAGTAGGGGTACAAGCGCGCGGCAGTGAAAAGGCAACTCAAAGCCAGCACTCCTACCATCGCCGCTACAAGCCGTCCTCGCGTCGGAGCGGATACCCAGAGCCGCTCCACCATCGGCGGCACGGCCGCCAACAGGAGCATGAGCAGAGCCAAGGGGACACTGAAATGACGGATACTGAGGTCCAGTCGGCTCAATAGACAAAATCCGGCGAAAACGACAAGAGATACCCAGAGGACGCGCCAATGAATGGCGAGTTCCGCCGGAATCGTTGGAGCGTTCACCCTGTCGCGTCCCTTCTGCCTTAACGCAAGCGCGACCGCCAGCGCCAGCAATCCGAGAAAGCCCAGAGGGGATTTGAGCGCGAACACAACAGGAAAATAGAACCAAACGCCGTGGGGATAAGAGTGGCCCAGGATGAACGTCGGCCGGCTCCCGGTGATCAAAACCATCAACACGCCGCGCAAGTACAGCCACGGGGGCATAAGGAACCGGCGCAGTGGTACTGCGGCTGAGCCGTGGCCAAGACGGTAAAGCACATCGCTCGTCTGGTTCAGGGAAAAGAGGAAATAAAAGAGGTAGACCGCAACGGCGGCCCAGAGAATGCCCTGAAGAGTGGAGCGCCATCGCAGCCGGCGCCAGGAACGCGCCTCAGGTCTGGCAAGAGGCTGGCCATCGACCGCTCGCCAACGCGTGCTCAGAGCAAATGCCACGAACGCAAAAAATAAAATGCCCGCGGTGAACTTCGAAAGAAGCGCGCCCGCTAGGGCTAGAGCAAACAGCAAGGCATTCTTTCTGCTGGGGTTCTGCCATATTTCCGCAAAACGCCACAACGCCAGCAGAGAAAACAGTGTGACCGCGATATCGGTATGGACGAGAGGTCCAAAAGCGAGAAAGGCCGGCGCACTGACATACATGGTCAGGCAAAGCAGCCCGCCCCAGTTCCCTCCCAGGCGCCGCGCGCATACGTACAAAACCCATCCGAGCGCCAGCGTTAGAAGCAGCATGGGCAGGCGGGCCCACGCCAGCGTAGTTACCGGATCGTTCCACTTTGTCAGCAGCCACTCGCCGAAGACCCACTGCCCCAGATAGGCAGGAAAAAACTTTTCGCTGACCGTCCATGAAACATGCGAATAATCAGCGTGCGTTCCGCGCAGGACTAAGGGCAGCGCCGCCAGAACTTTGGCCAGCGGTGGGTGTTCTTCATTCAGCCGTAAGTCGAATTTTTGTAGATAACTTACGCCGGCGCCGATGTGGGACACTTCATCGATGGTCACGGACTCGCGCAAGGCAGCGCCCCCGGCCAGTATCGCCATGAACAACAACAGCAGCCCAGCCACCACTGAAAAGCGAGCGGCGTGTGCATTTTCCATCGAACTCTCCCGTTCAACGAGGCCATATCATTGAGGATTAAGTTTCTCTGGCGATTGCTACACAAGAAATCAACAATGCGCCGCCGGGGAAACCTCGCCTGATTCCACAGGGACGGATCGTCGGATTACTCGACATTGTTACGCAATCAAGTTCCTGCTGCCACCCGCTTCTCAGGCAACCTGTTATCAGGCATTACCATCCGAGAAACTCCATCTTGGGCATCTGAGGCTTATAGTGGTTCCAGGAGGCACCGGAATGCATGCATGGCCAAAGCTCCTCACGCTCGTCGGGTTGGCCTTGCTTCAGCAAATTGGTTCAGTGGATTTAACTCGTCCAGCGCCGCCGAGTATCTCTCACAACCGACCGATTCCCGCCGCGTGCAAGAACTTAAAGCCAGGAGGAATTGCTGATGGGTGGCCGGAACCAGAGGATCACAAGCGGCGCCATATCGAAGTCGCGGTGCTCAGTGTAAAAGACGAGAAGCCTGCTCTAGATAGCGAGGTTGAAGCAACGGTTCAACTTCGTAACACCGATGCACATTCTATCCAGATTCCGTGGAGCACTGATCCGAGTGTAATAGAGGAAGGTCAGATCGAGGATTACATGGAGTGGGAAGGAGGAACTTTCGACTTCTTCTTGAGAGACCAAGCGAGACACGGGTTTATGCTCAAAAGTTCAACCGAATGGCTTCACGGCTCCAAATTTGTTGCGGGGAGTCTGCTTACAATTCAACCAGGCCAAAGCATCGCCGCCCTGGTCAAATTCAAAGTGGAAGACTTATATCCGATGGAGCCATTGCGATTGAAAGAAGGAACCTGGCAACTATCAGTAGAGTGGCGGCAGGTTGGCAGAACATGGCACATTAAGGACTGTGCGGCGTGGAACGGATATTTCCATTACGACCAATTTTACCAACAGCAAAGCCCACCATTCAGCATTCAAATCACTCGGAAAGCCCCGCTCAAATGAGGGATTATTAACTCCATCGGCATCGCAGCTCGCTTGGTGGGCTTAGGGTCTTGCTTGAAGTGAAAGTTGCCGACAGCTTTGAAAACGAACCCTTCGCCCAGCACCGAACTAAGGAAATCCAACCAGCCACGAAGTTTAGCGATTCCAGCTCCATGAAGCCTCAGCTCCACACAAATGGACTCTACCCGTGGGTTGGTCCAGGGAAAATGGAGACGCTGGTTGTAGTGAGGTCAGTTTTGGGCGGTCGAAGCGGCGGAAGCGGTGGCTTCGCGTGGGGCGGCGTTTTTGACGAATTTGTCGAACCAGTTGAGCATTTCGGCGAGGACGTCCTCAATGGATTCACGCGCGGAGTAGCCGTGGGCTTCGTCGGGAAGCGTGACGTAGCGGACGGAGCCGCCGTTGCCCTTGATGGCGCGGTACATGCGGTCGGACTGGATCGGGAAGGTGCCGGAGTTGTTGTCGGCTTCACCGTGAATCAGAAGAATGGGGACTTTAATCTTGTCGGCGAACATGAAGGGCGAAAGCTTGAGGTAGAGGTCGGGCGCTTGCCAGAGCGTGCGGCGTTCATTTTGAAAACCGAAGGGAGTGAGCGTGCGGTTGTAGGCGCCGCTGCGGGCGATTCCGGCGCGGAAGAGGTCGGAGTGCGCGAGAAGATTCGCAGTCATGAAGGCGCCGTAACTGTGGCCGCCGACGCCGACACGATTGGGATCGATGACGCCCATGTCCGCGGCTTTGCCTATGGCGGCTTTGGCACTGGAGGTGATTTGCTCGACGTATGTGTTGTTGACGGTTTCGGGATTGCCGACGACGGGCATGGAGGCGCCGTCGAGAACAACGTAGCCATCAAGCAGGAAGAATAGCGGCGAGGGACCCATGAAGGTGGTGAACCGATACGGCGAGCCGCTGACCTGTCCAGCGACGCCTGGGTCGGTAAATTCGAGAGGATAGGCCCAAACGACGGCCGGACGGCGCTCTCCTTGTTTGTAGTCGGGCGGCAGATAGACGGTCATGGAAAGATCGACGCCGTCGGCGCGCTTGTAGGTGACCAGTTGTTTTTGGATGGAGCGGAGTTCGGGCGCAGGATCAACGAGATGCGTGAACGGCGTGACTTTGGTCAGCGACCCGGGGTCGGCGAAGTTGCCGTTGAAGGATACGGAATTGCGCAGCAAATAGTTGGGAGGATCCTGAGGAGTTTCGCGGCGAGTGAGCAGGGCGGTGCCGCCAGTTGAGAGCATGGCGACGATTTCTTCGTAGGTTTTTGCTTCCCCCTGGAAGATGCGTCTTGATTCCAAGGTGTTGATATCGAGGCGGTCGAGAAAAGGCCGCTCGCCGTCGGGAGAAGCGCCGGCGCCGATCAAGAAAATGAAATTGCTTTGCTGCAGGATGGCGCTGTGGCCGTTGATCGAGGGCCAGTTCACGGGCGTTCCGGGATTGTTGTAGCGGTCCTGCGTGCTCATGTCCCAGACGAGAGTCTTTTCGTTTGGCATGCCGGCATGGAAGGACCAGGACTCATTCGGGGTGGGCTGAGGATTGAAGAACCAGGCGCGGCCGCGAAGGGTGTCGCGGTCAAAATCGCGCAAGATGGCGAAGTCGCCTCGCTCGCCGAACGCAAGGCCGGCGAAGCGTTTTTCGGTGCGTGCGAGCTCGGCAGGCGCATCGGTATAGGGCGCATGAATCCACATGACCTTGTCGCGTTGTTTGACTTCCTTTTTGGGATTGCCTTCGTCGAGTGCTTCGACCCAAACCAAAGTGGCGGGCTTTGCCGGATGCCAGTTGATGTCGCGCGCGCCGGTGGGGACGCCGCCGATGGGAACGTTTTCGTGAAGCGGGAGGCTCGCGACCTTGTAAACGGAATGGCCGGAGAGATCCCAGACCTCGACGTCGCGAGGGAAGCGCTCGACGGGGACGATGTAGGAATATGGGCGGTGAACGCGAGCGACGAGAAGATGCTGGCCGTCGGGGGCGGGATCGGCAGCAAGGAAAATCGCGGGCGTGCCGATGGCCGTGATTTTTCCTGTGTCGATTTCAACCAAGGCGAGTTGTGAAGTGGCGTAGTAGTCGAAGAGCCCGGCGTCGTAGTCGTTTTCAAGGAGGTCTTCGAAAGTGGCGACGGGAGCGGATTGGCCAAAACTTTCCTGGACCCGAGGGCCGAGAGGCACTGCAGGAGGCTTTGGCACGGCGCCGCGAGAAGCGGGAATGGTCTGGCAAAGAAGAGATTTGCCGCCGGGCATCCAGCGGCAAGGCGTGTTTTCTTCCGCGGCAGGCCCTACGGAACTGAGCGCGGCGTTGAGTTTCAAACCGGGGACCGAGGAGGCTTTGCCGGTGCGCGCGTCGGCGAGCCAGAGCTCTACGCCAGCATCGGTCGCGTGCGTGAAAGCGATGGTGTGGCCTTCGGGCGACCAGGAGGGTTGAAAGACGTAGAATTCGGCGGGGAGGTTGATTTTTTGTTCGTGGCCATCGGCGACGGTTTTCAAAACAAGATTGTTGTAGCGAGGCGGGTTGTGCGGGCCGTTGGTGGCGACGTCGATACGCAGGCCGGCGAGCCGCTCGAAGGGCTGCGCGACGTCGGCGATTGGGGGATAGGGAACTGGCGAGTAGAAGAGAACAATGTCACGAGCGCGGCCCACGCTGGCGCGCGGAGTGACGGGAGCGCTCAAGACTTTGCGGACCACCTCAGGTGCTTTTTCGTAAGTGTCCTGTGCGCAAGCGATATTGGCAGGAAAGAAGATTGCGAGTGCCGCGAGTCCACGAAGAAATTTTACGAAGGCATTCTTGCGTGGCAAAAATGCGTTGTTGCCAGTATCCACAGGGCACCTCAAAGTAATGATGTGGGATTCTACCTCAAGGAATCTGTCGGTTCCCACGGAGTGAGGAAGATTCGCGTGGGGGCGCGTGGGGGTTGGGGCAGTTTGTCGTAGACTGCGTGCAGGCAATCAAAAGCAAATAGAAAACCAATGGACGAAGCGTCTAGCTCGTCATCCGCTACGAAGGAGGGACTGCGGCTAGCCGCCGAAGACCACGCGCGTGCCCGTGGAGGGTAGGATGAGCTTCTGCGGCATCTCGCGTTCTATTGCCATCATGGTGCGGAAGCCAGTGCAGTGCATCGGAATCAGGTAGTCCGGATTGATCTCCTTCAGGGCTTCCACGGTCTTGGCTATGATTTCATCAGGATACGGGGCCAGGTGCCACCCGCCAACAACGGCGTGCACCTTTTCGATCCCGGTGGACTTCTGGATCTGGCGGACAGAGTTGATGATGCCCGCATGGCCGCACGATGAGATCACGACGAGTCCGCGGTCTTTCACGTTGTAAGCAGTGGCGTGCTCTCCCCAGAAGATGTCCTTCACCAACTCGCCCGGCTTGGTTTCCATCTTGACTGTGCCGGGAGGGAAGTGGAAGGTGGCGTCGCAGGCAGAGCCGGGCGCGCCGGCTTCGAGGCGGGCTGCCGGAGGGGACATCTCGAAATCGGTGATGCGCGCAATGTGACCTGAGGTGAAGGCGTGGCCCGCCACTACGGTGGGCCCCTCCGCGATCACGACCTTCAACCCTCGCGCTTCGAGCTCATCCCGCTTGAGCTCACCGTAGTCGAGTTTGTTGCCATCGGGTCCGACCACCCAGCGATGGCAGAACGTATCGCGTCCTCCGGCATAGAGCGTGAGCCCCGGCTTGGCTTTTCCCTGGAGTACCTGTGCCAAGTCGGGCAGTCCACCGTAATGATCCTCGTGCCCGTGGCTGACGATGAGGGCGTCGGCCTTGGCGGGATCGACTTTCAAGCTTTGGAAGTTGTTTTCGAGGGTGCGGGGCGTGAGCGCGAAGTCCAGCAGGATCTGTTTTTCCTCTGCGCCTCGGAAGGACTCCAAATGAAAGGCCAACCCATGTTCCGACAACAACGAGACCTCTGACCCGTAGGGATGGGGCAAAGTATTTCGAGTGATCGTGAGATTGCCGATTTTCCCGCCCTTGGCGTAGACGTCGTAAATGTTGTCCACCAGGTTGGTGAGAACGAGGCGGTCAGTGGTGGGGATTTCCTTCGAGGCATCGAGGAAACTTCCGAAGCGGCCCGTGCCGCCCACCAGGAACGTTCCGCCTGCTACGGCTCCGAGCTTCAGGAATTCGCGTCGGCGCATGGGGACCTTCCTTGTTAGACCGAGCTTTGCCCTTTGACCCTGAGAACAGGAGGCATTGTACGCCCAAAATCACCTCCTGGTGTGGTTGAGCTTGCGATAACCCCGTTGGGCGTCCAGGCTGTTGAGGCTATTCAAGACTGCGGCTTTAGCGTGCTCGAGGTCTGGCAGGCGCAGGACAGATTCTGTGGTGGTGCGTTTTCTCTGTACGTAGGGTTTCCGCCTCATGACCGGTGGCCTCCACGCCGCCGATCAATGATTGGGGTGAATGTTGCGGCGGTACGGTCAGAGTTGCCCGTCATTTGTTCTCAAAGGTCAAGGGCCCATTCTTGAGTCCGCTTCCGAGTGCCCCGTCATCGGCTAAGAAACGCGAAAGCCTTTCCGAATCGGAGCGGAAAACCATTTAAGGAGAGCATTATCTCCACGTGTGCTACCGGGCCGTTAGCCGTCGAATGACACAAACGGGAGCTTTTTTCGCGCTGACGAATTAGTTGTCATCGTGCGCAGGACGCAAGTTGTTCTTGTAGACTGCGGCGCCGACAGCCCGGCCCAGGTCCGCAGCTGCCTCCTGATCAGTTCGAAAATGTATCCCCCCGTAGACCCGTGCATCGGAAATGTCATCAGTAATCTGCCTGAATGATGTGTACTGCAACACGATTCTGGGCACCGTGGGATTGCTCAACGTGATCGAGTGCGCCGCTTCGCCGTAAAGACGCCTCATCACTTCGGACGCTGCGCTCCCTGCACTGCCGTGGTTTGAGGGATAACTCGGGAAGCATGGAGTCACGATGAATGGCGCATAGTCGGGATCGGACTCGGTTTTCGGGTTGCCGTCCCTGGCCCCTGCAAGGATTGCTGTTTCCGGGCGCCAAAAATTGTAGTGGTACTTGTTAAGGAATGACGCCACCAGGCTGTCATTCATGGCCATGTTGATCAGGGCCAGGTCGCGGGCATTTTCCGAGAGCGAATGTACCTGTTCCTGGGCGACTTGCTGGGCGGCCTGATTGAACACTTGAGTTGGGGAGGAAGCCGCATAGAAGAGAGCGACGTCAGAACGATCTTGCGGTCTCTCAGTGCTGTCGATGCCGCCAACCGTCATCACCTCGTTGTAGGCTTTCGCGTATTCGTTGCTTGTGAGCGCCGGTGGCGGGCCGAGGAGAAAATCACTAGCGCTTGGGATGCCGAACGGAGTTATGTTCTGCCATTGCAAAGCGATTCCGACCGCGACTCCATTCACAACTGGACAACTTGGTGTCGCCTGCCATTCTCCTGGGACGGCCGGGCCGGGAACCTTGAATTGCGGTGGAGAAGACCCATCGTTAGCGCGGAGCGCGATCACAGCCGATGCCACAGCGTCCCCTATCGCAATACCGTCGCTCTTAGCTTGGCCATCCGGTATCTGCGCCAGCGAGTTGGTGCGCGCGGCGAGGAGTGCCGATGAGCTGGCTGGAAAATAAGTACTAAGCGCGTGATAGGCAGCCTCTATGGCTGCTGCTTCAGCTGAAGCGCCCGGCGGCGCTGTGATGGTCCCGAGATATGGCTTGTACTCGCCTGTAATCGAGTTGACAGCTTCAAACACAGCAAGCTGCACGATGGCCGCGTATCGCGCCTGGGCAAAAGGGTTCTGGTGGTTGACGACGGCGGTATTGACGGCAATTACGTTCCAATCCAAAACGGCATCGGCTCTCGCCGCGGCGGATCCGAACCAGACACTTACCATCAATACGCTTAAGAGCCCGAGATTTACGGGTTTCCCATACATCTTTTCCATTGTCAGTCCTCCGAGTGCAAGCTGTATGCTTGAACGACATCGTCGCGTTTTAGGAACCTGAGTGTCCATAGCGAGGCGTGTGTCGCGGCGTTATGTTTTGTGTCCCGCCAAGCACCAGGATTGTTTGCACTTAGGTCGCTCTTTCTCAACTGGTGTAAGATCGTTCAACTTTTCCAGGGCGTATCCATGACTTCTCAGCCACTTGGAATGCAGCAATCGATCCGGTTCGGCGAGGACTTCGAACTCGACCTTCGTCCCAGGCGGCTTCGTCGCGGCAGTCACACATTGAAGCTGGAACGGATCCCACTGGAAATTCTTATTCTGCTGCTCGAGCGCGGGGGAGAAATCGTCAGTCGCGACGAAATCGTGGCTAGGGTCTGGGGCAGTGATGTTTTCCTCGATACGGACAACAGCATCAGGGGTGCAATCCGAAAGGTTCGCCAGGTGCTGAACGACGATCCGGAAACTCCGCGGTTTATCCAGACCGTGACCGGACGCGGGTATCGCTTCATTGCCCCGGTTCTGTCGTCCGAGAGAGAACACAGCGCGGAGCCCAAAGGTGAACCATCAACAGCCTCGGCACACGAGCAGATTTCGCAGCCAGACAGCTCGTTTCGAGGCCTGAACCTCGACCTGGTCTACCAAAAACAAGAAGGGGCAGCGGAGCAGTTGCCGGAGCCTGAAGCTGGTCGTGGACGAGTGATTCTGGGTGCGCGGAGATGGCTTTTCGTTGGGTTAGCTTCGCTGGCAGTTGTGTCCTTTTTATCACTGCTGACATTTTGGGGCTGGCGAGCTTCGCGCGTGCGACCTGTTCTCCAGCGTAAGACAGTTTTAGCTGTCTTGCCATTTGACAATTTGAGCCGAGATCCGGACCAGGAGTTTTTTAGTGAGGGACTGACTGAAGACATCGTCGCCCAAATCGCGAAGTTGAATCCGGATCGACTCACGGTGGTTGCCCGCAGGTCTGTCGCAAGGTACAAAGGGAGCACGCTGTCGGCGAAGCAGATCGGTAAGGAGCTTAACGCTGATTATCTTGTTCAAGGTAGTGTCCGGCGCTGGTCAGACCGTGTACGCGTCACGGTCGAACTCATTCAAGCACAGGATCAGACCGACGTTTGGACGGAAAGTTACGACCGCGAACTCAAGGATGTGCTGGCCGTGCAGGACTCCGTTGTGCGAAGCATAGCGAGCCAGATTCACATCGCTCTTACTGAAGAACAGGAAAGGCGTTTAGCCACTCCGCGACAACTAAGCCCCGAAGCATACGAGGCGTACTTGAAGGGCCGCTACTACTGGAACAAGCGAACCGGCGCCAGTATGCAAAAGGCGGAGCAATATTTTCAGAAGGCGATCGATAACGATCCAGCGTATGCCGCGGCATATTCGGGGCTGGCCGACTGCAACAGCGGACTGGCGTGGCATGGGTTTAGGTCCCCAACCGAGGCGCTCCCGAATGCTTACGCAGCGGCACGCAAAGCGCTCGACATTAATCCAGACTCGGCTGAAGCCCACGCCTCGCTGGGCCTTGCCATGAGTCATCGGTGGGATTGGACCGGAGCGGAAGCCCAGTTCAGACGCGCTCTCCAGTTGGATCCTCAATACGCGAACGCGCACCATTGGTACGGGGACTACCTCTCCATCCAGCGCCGGCACGAGCAAGCACTTGCGGAAGCGAGACGTGCACTACAACTCGATCCCCTGAACCTCATGATCAGCACATGGCTGGGACTTCGCTACTACCTGGCACGCGACTATTCTCACGCAATCGAGCAAAATCGAAGCTCCGTTGAACTCGATCCGAACTTCGCAGGCGCTCACCTTCTGCTCGGAGAGGACTATATTCAGGCAGGTTTGCACAGCGAAGCGGTTGACGAGCTGAAGAGGGCGGCAAATCTGTCTGGAGGCAGCCCACTATATATCGCGCAGGTAGGGGTTGCCTTTGCAGTCGCAGGGCGGAATCGCGACGCACTCAGAATGGCCCGCGAGCTGGAAATCATGTCGAGGACTCGTTACGTTTCCCCTTACGGCCTGGCGCAAATCTACTCCGCCTTAAACAGAAAAGACGACACGTTCAAATGGCTCCAAATGGCCTATGACGATCACGCGGTTTGGATGGGATATCTCGCAGTCGATCCGGTTTTTGACCGATACCGCTCGGATGAACGCTTTAAAGATCTTCTCCGGCGCGTAGGCCTGCCGTGACTGGCCGTCCGCCACGCTCTTCGAGACGGGATCGTGCCCGAACCGCGCACTTCATCTTATGGGTGAGAATCCTGGATAGTTGGTCGGCATCTCGCCAGCGATTGATTGGTCATTGCTGGCGTTTGTCGGTACTGAACCGCCGAAGGGCCTGCAACTTCCGAGTGGCCCGTCATGCGACCCGAATTCGGACCATCCTTTCCTCGTCGTAGGTCGTATCGCCTGTTATCATCCAGCGGAGTCGATGTCATATTGCTAGCCGAAGCGGTAGAGAAAACGCGTATGCCCAAGGCGAAATCTGTCTTATTTGGGGCGTCAGTTGCGATTATTTCGACAGGCCTTGCCATCATCGGTGTCGGTGCGTTCTTTCTGAAGAGACTGGACGATCATGCGTTCGGAGATCCTGGTGTTTTTTACGCAGCGGTCCGACATTATGCCTCGGTGACCTCAGCGGGCGTCCTTGTGTGTTTGGCAGGGTGCATTGCATTAGCCATGGTGCTGGACTACAAGCAGGGATTTCGTGCAGGAGTGAGCTCGATCTTCATTGGTTCCGCAGTTGCGATATTTGGGCTTTTCCTTTTTCCGATTCATTTTCCCTCGGGTGACGTTTATTTCAGCCTCTTAGGCGTCACGTTTGGCGCATCTCTTGTGTTTGTCTCAGTCGGTTCGATTCGGTATTTCTCTAACAGAATTCGTTTCACTCGCGGTAAACATTGACGACTCGCGGCCTGCTCTCCGTCTGGCGCGAAGACGATAAGGGGCGTCATATGATCTACAAAATACTGGGTGCGGTCGTTTTAGCGCTGGTCGTGCTCGTTCTTGTCGCCCTAGAGGTCCGTACGACTGGTTCCTATGAACGTACGTTCAATGCTTCCCAGGACAAGGTATGGCGCGTGTGGAACGATGCGGATTCGATTAAACACTGGTGGGGGCCGAGGGGCTACACAGCACCATTCATCAGAAATGATCTTCGAGTGGGCGGGACGTATCTGTGGGCAATGAAGTCACCAAAAGGGGAGATGTTCTGGAACACCGGGGTTTATAAGGAAGTGGTCCCAAACAGAAGGATCGTCTCCACCATTTCGTTTGCCGATGAGACCGGTAAAGCCGTTCCTGGCTCGAAAGCCCCAGTCCCGGGCCGTTGGCCGAATGCGGTTACGGTCACGGTGGAATTCAGTGAGTCGAACGGAAAGACGAAGGTCACTGTTAGGGAGGTAGGGCTTCCACTGATCGTGAAGATCCTGTCCAGGGTTGCCTGGGATCAACAGTTCGACAAGATTGAGGGTTTACTTTGAGGGACGACAAGCTCTCTTCAACCGCAACCAGCACATTCCGCGAAGTGGCCGAGGATACCACAACAGGTCTAGCCCAAGTAATCCAGCGAAAGCCTGCCTGGGTTACATTTCCGCGTCGATGTCCGAATCGTCGGCCAGCACTAACGCTAACCGGAGTGTGCAAAAACGACAAAGATTGGGGGAACGCTAAGAGTCAGGCAGCTTGGTCTAGGAGCGTTCGACCTTGGGCGTCGACTGAGCTCCTAGCGGCTCGCGGAAAGGATCCATCGGAATCGGCGCGTACTCGACGTCGATGATCTCGAGATGCTCCGTCTTTGCTGGCGCGCGCAGGTTCACGCGGTCGCCGGGGCTCGCCTTCATCAGCGCATTGGCGAGAGGCGAGCGCCAGCTGATGTAGCCGCGGTCGAGGTCCACCTCGTCGGTGCCTACGATCGAGACGACGTGTTCGAGGCCGGCGGCGTCCTTGTAGGTCACGGTTGCGCCGAAGAAGACGCGCGTAGCGGCTGACCCTGGCCTTGGAGCGGCGGGATCGACGACCACGGCCGCGTCAATGCGTTTCGTGAGAAAGCGAATCCGCGAATCGATCTGGCCTAACCGTCGTTTGCCGTAGAGGTAGTCGGCGTTTTCACTGCGGTCCCCGTTACTAGCAGCCCACGCTACGACCTCCACCACCGCGGGCCGCTCGCGACTCAGTAGGAACCGATGCTCGTCTTTCAGCCGCGCGAACCCGGCGGGCGTGATGTAGTTTTTGAGCGTCGGCCCCGCTTCCTCGCGCACCGGTCCTCGGAGCGGCCGCTTTTCTCGCATTTGCCAATCTGCCATGGGATTTCGTGTACTTGTGGGTGACCCAATCTCGGAAGGCCCGCGCCTCGGTCCCGATAATTCCTCGCACGGTGAACGTGAGGTACGCGGGCTAGATGTCGAATGATACATCGGTCTTTCCTGTGGCACTCTTATAAAATGCGGTGACCCCTCCGATTGCACATCAAGGCGAAGAAGTATGCGGTTCACCTAAGCGATGAGCCGATGAGGTGCCCATTTCCAATGAATTGTTTGTGTTCGACTTGTAGGCTCACACTGATTCCGGGCGGATGGCCGGCTTGAACGAAGCCGCTTGTGCGGCGGACGCTGCGCGTGAGGTAGTGGAGCGGTGATTGCCTAACGGTTGAGGTAAGTTGTCGGGTCATAAGGAGGCCATCCCCATGACCCGACTTCGTAAAATGAT
>JABCZN010000019.1 GCA_013289665.1 Acidobacteriota bacterium
TGCGCGGCCGTCGTTAAGGGAGAGCAAGCGTGGCGCTGGAAGAGCGTCCCGTGGGAAAACTCGACCGCGCGGTGATTTTCCTCGGGCCTCCGGGCTCCGGGAAAGGCACGCAGGCGAAAGAGCTGGCCAGGCAGTATGGCGTGCCACATCTTTCGACCGGCGACATGCTTCGGGAGCATGTCAGCAATGGCACTCCTCTCGGCTTGAAGGCCAAGCCGATTATGGAGCGCGGCGAACTGGTGCCGGATTCGCTGGTGCTCAAGATGGTCGCCGATCGGATCGAGCGGCCAGACTGCGAGCATGGTTTCGTGTTCGACGGGTTTCCGCGAACGGTCGCCCAGGCGAAGTATCTGGGCGAAATGCTGAGGCGGCAGGGTTTCAAGCAGCCGTTCGTGATTCACATGGTGATCCCGACTTCGGTCCTGATGAAGCGGTTGACCGGACGAAGGACCTGCAAGCAGGGCGGCGAGATTTACAATATTTACGAGCGCCCGCCGAAGGTCGAAGGGATTTGCGATAACGATGGCGGCGAGCTGCTGCACCGCCCGGACGATCGCGAAGAAGTTGTGGCGCCCAGGTTGAATGCGTACGAGAAGCTGACCGCGCCCCTGGTGCAGTATTACCGGCGGCTGGGCTCGCTTCACGATGTGGACGCCAACCGCAGCGTGGAAGAAGTACGGCGGGAGATTGGCCAGCTGGTTTCCGCCATGCGCGGGACGCGGTGAGGAGATGGCGATTCAATTACGCAGCGCCGCTGAACTGGAAAAAATGTACCACGCCGGCCAGGTGGTGCATGAAGTCCTGAACAAGCTTCGGGCTGAAGTAAAGCCGGGAGTCACGACGATGGACCTTGAAAGAATCGCCGAGGGGCTCATCGCCGGCAGGCCCGGCAAGGCCGCGTTCAAGGGGTATCGCGGGTATCCCTGTGTGTTGTGCACGTCGGTGAACAGCGAGATCGTTCACGGGATTCCGTCATCGAAGCGCAAGTTGCGCGAAGGCGAAGTCGTTTCGATCGACTTCGGCATGGAGGTCGACGGCTATTACGCCGATTCGGCCGTTACCGTGCCCGTAGGGAAAATCACCCCGGAGCTGCAGAAGCTTCTGGATGTGACCCGCGAGTCGCTGGACCGCGCGATCGACAAAATGCGCCCGGGCAACCGGCTGGGCGATGTCGGGCACGCGGTGCAGAGCTGGGTCGAGCAGAACGGTTTTTCGGTGGTGCGGGAGTTTGTGGGGCACGGCATCGGTACGAAGATGCATGATGAACCGAATCTTCCGAACTACGGGGAACCGGGACGCGGAGCGCGTTTGCAGGAAGGCATGGTCATCGCCGTCGAACCGATGGTGAATGCCGGCCGACCGGAAGTGCAGATGCGCGGCGAATGGGTCGCGGAAACCGCCGACGGCAGTCCATCGGCGCATTTCGAGCACACCGTCGCCGTCACTTCCAACGGCCCATGGATTTTGACCCGGCCGAAAGAGATGACCGGGCCATCGTGGTAGCGGCGGGCTCGAGCCTGCCGGCAGTTGTAGCGGCCGCCTCCCGGGGCGGGCGCTGCTGCGAGTAAGGGAAGTACACTTTTGGGAGCTTATGGCGAAGCAGCCTTTTGAAGAAAAGAAGAAAAGCGACTCCGGCAATTCCAAGGAAGACGCAATCGAAGTGATGGCCACGGTAATTGAGCCGTTGCCGAACGCGATGTTCCGCGTCGAACTGGAAAACAAGCACCAGGTGCTGGCGCACGTTTCCGGCAAGATGCGCAAGAATTTCATCCGCATTCTCGCGGGAGACAAGGTCGCGGTCGAGCTTTCGCCCTACGACCTGACCCGCGGACGGATCGTGTACCGCTACAAGTAGCGGCAGGTTTTTGTAGGTGCCGGGCTAGAGCTCGGCGGGACTACGAGGAGCAGTCAGTATGAAAGTACGGGCAAGCGTCAAAAAGATTTGTGACAAGTGCAAGGTGATCCATCGCCGCGGCGTGGTCCGGGTAATCTGCACCAACCCGAAGCACAAGCAGCGCCAGGGATAGCAAGATTGGGGAATTGAGGAGAAATCATGGCACGTATCGCAGGTGTTGATCTTCCGCCGCAGAAGCGCCTTTGGGTCGGGTTGACCTCGATCTATGGCATCGGGCAGGTGCGCGCGAAAACCATCGCTGAGAAGGCGAATGTGGATCCCACGAAAAAGATTCGCGAGCTCACAGAAGACGAAGTGAACCGCATCCGCACGGTCATCGAGCAGGAAGGCCGCGTGGAAGGCGATCTTCGCAAAGAGATCCAGATGAATATCCGCCGCCTGATTGAAATCCAGGCCTACCGGGGCATTCGTCACCGCCGCAATCTGCCGGTTCACGGCCAGCGCACCCACACCAACGCGCGCACCCGCAAGGGTCCACGCCGCGGCGCGGTCGCCGGCAAGAAACAGATCAAGGGCAAGAAGGGCTAAGGATTTCCAGCGGCCCCGACCCGGTCGGGGGCGGAGTAAGCAAGCAATTTTCGAAATGGAGTGACACGTGGCAAAAGAGCAGCAGAACACAGCGCCAGACGCCCAACCGGCAAAGCCGGCGGCGACGGGCAAAGACAAAAAGAAGAAGGAATTCAAGAAGAAGAAGGAGCGCCGCGTCGTTCCCCATGGTCTGGCGCACATCGCGGCTTCCTTCAACAACACGCAGATCACCATCACCGATCCCGATGGCCGCGTGATCTGCAATTCTTCCGCTGGCTCCATCGGCTTCAAGGGCTCGCGCAAGGGCACGCCCTACGCCGCCCAGCAGGCTTCGCTGACCGCCGCCAGCGCCGCCCGCGACCAGTTCGGCATGAAAAGCGTAGAAGTGAAAGTGAAGGGTCCGGGCTCGGGCCGCGAATCCGCG
The DNA here is from genome assembly GCA_013289665.1 of Acidobacteriota bacterium. GTDB lineage: Bacteria > Acidobacteriota > Terriglobia > Acidiferrales > UBA7541 > Acidiferrum. Next base: position 2,868 of record JABCZN010000019.1, read on the forward strand.
GTGCGCGCGCTGGCTGCCGCCGGCCTGCACATCGTTGCCATCCGCGACATCACGCCGATTCCGCACAACGGCTGCCGTCCGCCAAAGCGCCGCCGCGTCTGATGGAAAGATTTGTAGCTCGGGCCTTCCAGGCCTGGGGGTTTTTGAAAAGTTCGATAGAGAAGTTTTCGCGAAGGGAGAACAGAAGTTGGCAAGACACCGAGATGCAGTCTGCCGCCTGTGCCGTCGGGAAGGGCAGAAGCTGTTTTTGAAGGGGCTGCGTTGCTTCACGGACAAGTGCGCGATTGAGAAGCGCAACTTTGTACCGGGACAGCATGGGCAGTCACGGCGAGCGAAAGTTGCGGGCTACGGCCTGCAGCTACGCGAGAAACAAAAAGCCAAGCGCACCTACGGCCTCCTCGAGCGCCAGTTCCGCAACTATTTTCACAAAGCGGAGCGCGCCAAGGGTCCCACGGGCGAAAACCTGATCATCATGCTGGAGCGCCGCCTCGACAACGTGGTATGGCGCTCGGGACTGGCGTCCTCGCGGGCCCAGGCCCGCCAGCTCGTTCTCCACGGCCACGTCCGGATCAACGGGAAGAAGGTCAACATCCCGTCGTATCAGGTCAACGTGGGCGAGGAAGTCGCGATCAAGGACAAAATGCACCAGAACGCCATGGTGCTCGAAGCGCGCAACGTTGCGCAAAGCCAGAATTCCGTGCCGTGGCTCGAGCAGGATCGCGAGCAGTTCAAGGCCCGGGTCGTAGCTCTGCCGAAGCGCGAAGACATGCAGACGCCGCCGATCAACGAACAGCTGATCGTCGAACTGTATTCGAAGTAAAAACCGTGTCGTGGCCGGTCTCTGGACCGGCCGCTTCACAAAGGCATCAAAGGTATTAGGCCCGATGGTATCGGGCCAGAAGGAAGGAACACGATGTGGAAGGGATTTCAGAAACCGAAGCGTCTTGCGCCGGAGCTCGAATCGCTGACCGAACGGTATGGCCGTTTTTCCGCCCAGCCGTTTGAACGCGGGTGGGGCACCACGGTTGGAAACGCACTGCGTCGCGCGCTCCTCAGCTCCATCGAGGGCGCGGCCATCACCGCGGTGAAAATCGAGGGCGTTTTGCACGAGTTCTCTTCGATCCCCGGTGTGGTTGAGGATGCGACCGACATCATCCTGAACCTGAAGCAGGTGCCCATCAAGCTGAACAACGATCTGCCGAAGACGATCTACCTCAACGTTGAGCAGCCCGGCGTGGTCACCAGCGCCCAGATCGAGGAAGATGCGGATTTCGCCGTGCTCGACAAGAGCGTGTACATCGCCACCGTCAGCGAAGGCGGAAAGCTGCAAATCGAAATGCGCGTCAAGAACGGCCGCGGTTACGTGGCTGCCGACCGCAACTACGACGAAGACCTGCCGATCGGTTATATTCCGGTTGACAGCGTTCACTCGCCGGTGCGCAAGGTCAACTACTCGGTCGAATCCGCGCGTTTGGGACAGATGACCGACTACGAAAAGCTGATGATCGAAGTCTGGACCAACGGCGCTATCACCCCGCAGGACGCCATCGGACTCGCCGCCAAGCTGGTGAAGGATCACATGATTATCTTCATCAACATCGACGAGCCGCCCGAAAACGTTGAGATGCCGCAGGACACCGTTCATGATCCGCGGCTCGAACACCTGGACCGCTCCGTCGAAGAGCTGGAGCTTTCCGTGCGCAGCTACAACTGCCTGAAAAACGCCAACATCCAGACCATCCGCGAACTCGTGCAGAAGAGCGAAAACGAAATGCTGAAGACCAAAAACTTCGGCCGGAAATCCCTCAACGAGATCAAGGATATACTGGTGAAGATGGGCCTCAGCCTGGGCATGAAGTTCGACGAACACGGCCGCATTATCTGGCCGCCGCTCCCGAGCCAGACCGCCCCGCCAACCAGCGACGAATCCATCGGCCTCTAATGGCCCAGCCCGTCGTGGCCGGTCTTGCCACCGGCCACCACGACCCGTAGCCCGGCACCATGTAGGTCCGCCAACGGCAAGCAGGCGGGTGACTCGATTCGAGCCGTTTTAGGGCCCGCCTTCTGAGGCGGGCGGCAGGTTACCGCAGGAACAGAGGAATAACGCATGCGACATCTGAAGTCGGGATCAAAACTTGGACGCAATCCGTGGCACCGGCGCGCGACCCTGCGCAACCTGGTCACGAACCTGTTTGAGCACGGCCGCATCACCACCACGCTCACCCGCGCGAAGGCCACGCGCCCCGTCGCCGAAAAAATCATCACCCTCGGCAAGCGCGACACCCTTGCCTCACGCCGCCAGGCCGCGGCTTACCTGATGACCCCGGCCATGACGCAAAAACTGTTCAGCGAAATCGCGCCGAAGTTTGCCGATCGCGCCGGCGGCTATACGCGCATCATCCACGGCGGCACTCGGGTGGGAGATGGCGCGAAAGTGGCCATCCTCGAACTCGTCGGCTACGAGTTCAAGAAAAAGGACAAGAAGGAAAAGAGCAAGGTCGCCGAAGCGGTCGAAGCCAAGAGCTAGACCCCGCCTTCAGAACGATTCCAGTGCCCGCTCCGGGAAACCGTTGCGGGCTTCTTGTTTGTCCACCCGCCCGCGCCTGGATCCGGAAGCCCTTTAGGGCAAAGGACCTCTCGATAAGGATCGAACCCCTGCTCGGTGAAACGGCTGGAGCCCGAGAAGGCCTCGTTGCGCCAGGGCTCGGCCGGGGAGGGGTACATTTCTCGAAGAGTACCATTGACGTATGGCTGGCGCGGGTTTAGGTTCTTATTTGGCCCCCCGGACTGCAATTTTCCCCGTGAGGTATTCCATGGCCTTGTTAACCCCCGAACAGACGGTTTCGCAGATCAAATTGATGGAAGAGCGCTGGGCCAGCATGCGCTCGCACCCACGCGCGATCGCCAGCCTGCGCTTGCGCCTGGAGTGGGATGAAGGTGAAGCTCGCCGCACCGCGAACGGACTGACCGTGGACGTCAGCCATTCCGGTTGCATGGCCGTGGTGGGCGCGGATGTGCCCCTCCGCCGGCAAGTTCGCCTGGTGCTGCCCGAAACGGGCCGCAGCGCCAGCGGCGAAGTGGTCTGGCGCGGCCACGAAGCGTGGGAAGTGGGCATCGCCCTCGCCGAGCCCGACGCCGGCTTCTGGGGCGTGAAGATCTAAGCAATCTCTCGGGCAACAATCACTGGGCGTCACGCATAGGGCGTCGACGCGCATTTGGTTTATCCTCAGCCTCGAACCTCAATCCAATATTCACGCGGCGGCGCTCGCGGCCACCTCGCGCGACGGATTTCAGTTTTTGGGCGGTACCGACGCTGGAGCTGGCGATGCCGGCCGCGTGAGTTTCGAGAAGTTCTTGGCATGGGCGCGAAGGCCAAAGTTTGGGGTAATTTTGGAATATCCGGCCACGAGCTGGTCGCGATAGTGGTCCTGGCTCCAATCGAGAGGCTCGTCGGAATCCAGATTGACGACGGTCAGGTCGGCGCTGTCCATGGTGAGCTTCCCTAATCGCACGGGATTTCCCTGGAAGCTCATGTAACTGGCGGGATCGTTCGCCGAGCCGGGCTTGGCTCCGTCACCGAAGATGGTGACGATCGAATCATTCCCGATCAAGACCGCGGAGACTTTTCCTTTGATGTGGGGCGCCGGTAAGAGCACTCCCAGATCCATCAATACATCGTTCTTGTCCGTAACCATGCCGGGAATCTTGCTGGTGCTCACGAGACTCGCCAGTTCGATGCCCAACTTGTCCATCATCCCTTTCACAGGAACATGCAGAGCCTTCAGCTTCTCCGTGCTGACCCGGATTCGGCCGTCGGAAGAGGCAGTGAGGATGGCCGAGGTTTCAAACGGAATGTCGCCTTTTGCGTGCAGCCTGCCTTTAATGCGCAGGCGGTCCCGATCAATGGTGATGGAGATGTCTTTAAACGGGGAATCATTCGCGGCAAACACCTGCGTATTCAGGATCGAAGCCATGGCTTGCGGAGTGATTGATATTCTTCCTTCGGCAACGCGCACCACGAACGAGGTCTTGTCGTCAAAAATGGGCATCTCGTTCTTGCCGGTTGGCCACATTTCACCGGACAGGGATTCGACGTGGGCGGCAGCCTCGTCCGTGAGGTGAAACATCACGTTGCGCATCTCGGTCTTCACGCTGTGCCCGCTCTCTGGCGGCGTCACAACTGCCTGAGTTTCCGCACCAGGAACAGAACTGGGCGTTTCTGCCGGCGCGAGAGGCTTGGAATCTGCTTCCTTCTGTCGCCGGGAAGATTCTGAACACGCCACCACATTGAGGGCCAGCAGGAAAAGCCCCGCCATCTTCATTTTGTTGGTCACGGATCCGCCTTGGTAATCTGACTCGCCAGCCGAACGATTCGGGAATCGCCGGTGGGCGGAAAATCCGTCGAACCCGTTTGAGTTCCGAACGAAACCTTCTGAGCCGCGCTCGGAACAATTACCATAGTACAACTCTCACGCGTATTCAGGACACCCGGAGTGAGGAGCTGTACGGCCCCGTGTGGCGCACTCAGGCGATGCGCGTGTTGGGGGAGTGGCGCGGGACGAGGGCCTCCGCCTTGGTGCCCGCGCTGCGCTGGCTGGAGCCACGAGTTTCTTCTGACGGGACAAGGAACGGGAGCCGGGCCTGCGCGTCGAACTGTCTTCTGTAGGAGGCTACCTGGCGGGCGATGGCCCGGCGCTTGTCGCCCCAGGTCCACTGAAAGAGGACGTAGAGCATGAAATCGATTCCAAGAATGCCGAGAGCAAAGAATACGGTGAGGGCCATCGTTTCTACGCCAGGACGGGTGGGGTCCTGCCTCCACGGGAGACAGGATCAGGGAGCGGGCTTTGAAAAGTCCTGAGGAGTCCATGAGGAATTTGTTAGATTAGGACTTTTCAGCCTTCCTGCACACTGCAGCTACATCCGTGCGTCTCGCGTATCGCTTGCTTCAATTTCCAATAACCCTCGTCGTGCAAGCCTCCTATGGCCCGACGAAGGTTGTCACGCTGGAGGCGGGGAGTGTCGCTGAGAAGGAGTTCCCACCTACTGGAATGCTCGGTTGCGCTGCCAAGTCGTACGTCCCGGACGTTACCCAAGGCGTAATCGTATTCGCCGTGAAGCCGTTCAGCACATAATCCAATGTGACCTGACTGCTGTTGTGGTTTATGGCCACAATGGCGAACTTCCCGCTGCTCGGGTCTTTGTACGCAGAGATCGATACCCCGCTCACTGGACTCCCGCTCGTCCCGATCCGGTAGTACCCCGGCCGTACGAAATTGCTGAAGTTCCCCATCACGTATAACCGTTTCGTCGCTTCGTTGCTTGGCCCCAGCAACCCTCCATTGTCCGAGGTCCCGGGATTCAGCAACACCCAGTAGTGCCATGCATTGGCACTGGCAACCGTCATGAAATCATTAATCTTCTGGCCCCAGTAAAGTCCGTTGCCAATGCTCCCATCGTAGGAATCCGTCGTAGAAACTTCCGTCTCCCAGAGTTTCTTGCCCATCCCCTGACCCAGCGGATACGGCGCCGCCGCCGCTCCATCGTAATTGTGCGCTGCTATGATGCTGACCCCCGCCGCCGTTGTCGGATCATCCAGGGTTGCCGTCGCCATGCTGAAAAACCAGCCGGTTTCCTCCGGCATCATGATCTCCGTGGTGATCCCATTCTTTGTAAAGTCAGGTATCAGATTGTTCCCCAGGAAGTCGTGGAAGTTCTGCCCCGTCCAGATACACGAGTCCCAGCTCGCGGTCCAATTGGGCTCATTTTGCACCGACAGTGCGTACAGATTCACACCGTACGTGTTCTTCAATTGAAGAACATAGTTGGTCAGATAGTCCGCCCACCCCTGATAGTCATTGGCCAACAGACTGCCACCATTGGTCGTTGAACCGTTCGACTTCATCGAGGCCGGTGGACTCCATGGGGTGCCCCAGATCGTCACACCGCGTGCCATCGCCTTCTGCATCGTCGCTACGTCCGGAAAAGTTCCGTTGGACTGGATTTGCACCCGCAGAAGAGAAAGACCTACACCACTCGTCGTCGACCAGAACAAGTCCGCCTGAGCGTCCGTAATCCCATCTCCCGTCGCAGCACTCGAAGCACCAAAACCATCGATCACCTGGTGCACGTCTGTCCAGTTTACGGTGACGGTTGTGCCGGTGACCGTAACTGAAATAGAAGCACTCTGTGCCGTGTTGCCTGCACTGTCTGTAGCCTTCGCGGCGAGAGAATGAGAGCCGCTCGACAAGGAACCGGTATCGAGAGTAAATGTCCAGGTATTGGTTCCTGTTGCATTTGCGAAACTCGCGCCATCAACAGATAGCTGGACTAAGGAAATCGACAGGCTGCTTGAAGCCGTTCCGGATACCGTCACAATTCCAGACACCGTTGATCCGTTCGCCGGAGACGTGATCGAAACCACCGGTGGTGCCACCGCATTGTTCACCGTCACCGCGTCGCTCGCGCTCGTCGTGCTGGTCCCCGCCGTGTCCTTGGCGACCGCTTGCAGTGCATGAATCCCGTTTGCCGTCTTCGTCGTGTCCCAACTGTAGCTGTACGGTGCCGTCACTACCGCTGCGCCTGCGTTCGCTCCGTCCAGCTGGAACTGCACACTTGCCACACCTACACTGCTCGTCGCATTGGCCGTTACCGCTGCTGTCCCGCTTACCGTTGATCCGGTTGCTGGAGCCGTGATCGAAACCACCGGTGGTGCCACCGCATTGTTCACCGTTACCGTATCGCTCGCGCTCGTCGTGCTGGTCCCCGCCGTGTCCTTGGCGACCGCTTGCAGTGCATGAATCCCGTTTGCCGTCTTCGTCGTGTCCCAGCTGTAGCTGTACGGTGCCGTCGTTACCGCCCCACCCGCGTTCGCTCCGTCCAGCTGGAACTGCACACTTGCCACACCTACACTGCTCGTCGCATTGGCCGTTACCGCTGCTGTCCCGTTTACCGTCGATCCGGTTGCCGGAGCCGTGATCGTGACCACCGGTGGTGCCACCGCATTGTTCACCGTCAGCGTGTCGCTCGCGCTCGTCGTGCTGGTCCCCGCCGTGTCCTTGGCGACCGCTTGCAGTGTATGAATCCCGTTTGCCGTCTTCGTCGTGTCCCAGCTGTAGCTGTACGGTGCCGTCACTACCGCTGTGCCTGCGTTCGCTCCGTCCAGCTGGAACTGCACGCTCGCCACACCTACACTGCTCGTCGCATTGGCCGTCACCGCTGCTGTCCCGCTTACCGTTGATCCGGTTGCTGGAGCCGTGATCGAAACTACCGGTGGCGCCACCGCATTGTTCACCGTCACCGTGTCGCTCGCGCTCGTCGTGCTGTTCCCCGCTGTGTCCTTGGCGACCGCTTGCAGTGTATGAATCCAGTTTGCCGTCTTCGTCGTGTCCCAGCTGTAGCTGTACGGTGCCGTCGTTACCGCTGCGCCCGCGTTCGCTCCGTCCAGCTGGAACTGCACGCTCGCCACACCTACACTGCTCGTCGCATTGGCCGTCACTGCTGCTGTCCCGCTTACCGTTGATCCGGTTGCTGGAGCCGTGATCGTGACCACCGGTGGTGCCACGGCATTGTTCACCGTCACCGTGTCGCCCGCGCTCGTCGTGCTGTTCCCCGCTGTGTCCTTGGCGACCGCTTGCAGTGTATGAATCCAGTTTGCCGTCTTCGTCGTGTCCCAACTGTAGCTGTACGGTGCCGTTGTTACCGCTGCGCCCGCGTTCGCTCCGTCCAGCTGGAACTGCACACTCGCCACACCTACACTGCTCGTCACACTCGCCGTTACCGCTGCTGTCCCGCTTACCGTTGATCCGTTCGCTGGAGATGTGATCGTGACTGAAGGAGCTGTGGAGGCCCCCGAGGGGAGAATCTCAATGGCGCTAATTACCGGAACATTCCCATTCGTACGGTGCGCAAACCCGATAACGAGCTGCCCGTTGGTTACGGAAACCTGGGCGGATTTCACCAACGCGTGATCTCTCCCGGCTAGGGCAAAAATGTCCAGGGCGCTGAAGAGGGTCGTCCCTTGAATCTGTACATCAAAGACCCGTTTCCCCGCACTGTAATAGTAAGTTTCTGCAAAATAAAGGTTTACATTGTACATTCCATTTACGGCCGCGAATTGATACTGAAGGTCTGCCCCTACTGCGGTACCGACTCGTGCGCTCTTAAACAGCGTTGGGTCGGTCGTGCCCGTTACCGTCGCGCTCAGTGCGGAATTAGAGAGAGTGCCGGTATTGAATCCGTAATCGGCGCTCCATAGCTGGCTCTGGGTATCTCGATAAGCTGAACCGCCCGCATTTACGCGAATCGTCGGCGGCGTCTGTGCGGTCAGAGGCAAGCAGACCGCTAAGAATGAGAAAAGGAACGAGAATACCCAAACTGCTTTCTTCACACATCCCCCAAGGAGGGCGGTTATGCACTTTCAAGTAGCAAGCCAACTGAAGAGAGCTGGGGGTGGGTTAGGCTCAGAGAACTGGCGACCACTCTGTTGATAGTGACCTATCTGAGTCGGAACAACTGTCCAAAAGGACGCATTTGGGTCTGCATCGAGGGTAGTTTGAGGGCAGAACTAAGCGGAGCCTTCTAACTCGTTCTACCACACTGCCGACGTGACAAATCATCCCACTGCAGTAACTAACCTCCTTCCTAACAGATAGTTAGATAGCCTTAGGGGATGTGCGGGGCTTCCTCCCTCTTTTGTTCCACAAAGTGGCAAACCCTTGGCGCATTCAGGAGGGTATATAGGAAGAATTATTCCGGGCGGCTCTCCCCATCCTTCCTTGCGGGGTTGGTTCACGCAAGGGTGTCTGTCTTGGGTCACCTTGAATGCGGGCCAAGCTTCTGCCGCGCTCGCCACTTCCGTACCTGGGAGCAATGGGTTGCCAAAGATACAGGGCCGACCAGAAAGCCGAGAGAAAGGCGAGAAGAGTTGTTCATGCCGGTTGAAATCACCGGCTTGTGAGTCAGGGGGAAGATTTGGGAGCAGTTTTGCTTGCGGGCATTGCGCCGAGACGGAAGCCCCGGCCTCCTGAAGAGGAAGAGCGGACCCACAGGAAGGGCCGGGCGCGCCTCTTGCGCGCTGCTAGAAGACTTGCTGGAAGCCGACGTTGACGATGTCGCGGAATTTGGGCGTACCCGGAGGCAGCTTCGAGAGATCCTGGAAATCCGTATCGAAGGCGTAGTTGCGGGTCGGAGGAGAATAAACCGTGCCGCAGCATTTGAAGACGCCAGTGGCATATTGCGAATAAAACAAGCTGACCATCGAGCCGCGATAGTTGAGGGTGGCGTTACCCCAATTTTCGAGATAGCGCAGGAAGTTGTGAACCCCTCCGTCGGTGCCGAAATCCTGAGGGACGCCCGCGAAACCGGGCTGAGGGAAATTCATGTTCTTGCCGGTGGCGATGGCCACGCGGTAATAGGTGGTGGTAGCGGTGCGGCCAGCGACGGTAGCCGGGCTGGTGAAACTGCTCAGGTCGCTCCAGCTATTCGAGAGCAGGGTCACGGTGTCGCCCATCACGGCCGCTTCGGAGTGGGGATCCCCAAAACCAGCGCTGGTTGCGTTATAGTTCCCGAGGATATAGGCGGGTTCTTCCGCGGCCAAACTAAAGCCGCCCAAACCATTGTCGGGACGAACCGGGAGACTGCCGAGGCTGCCATCGACGAGCCGCACCGCATGGCGCGGACCGGAGACCCAGTTCGGGCGGGCAACGGCCATGCAGCTGACGGGTTTGTTGGGCAGACTGCCTGGTTGAGCCGCGCCAAATCCCAGGCCCAGGAAATTGGCGGAATAGGTGTCCAGGATCCCATTTCCGTTAACATCTTCGCCGGTATTTAATGTCTGATCGGGCAGGCCCGCCGCGCTCGAGGGATTGATCACATCCTCATAGCCATACTCGCCGTTTTTGACGCCAGCTGTGGGACTCGCGATCATGCCACGGCGATCGGAGAGGTAGAGGATATAGCCATTTTGGGAAACAAATTCGGTGACGCCGCCGGTTGCCCCGATGGCACCTGTCAGCCAGCGCTTCAGATTGTTTACGTCAATTTCGACGAGATTCAGAACGCCGCCGATACTGCAGTTGGTAGTGGCGCGCTGGTTCTCGCGGAACTCGCCTTCCCTGGCTTCGTACATATTGATGGGATACCAGTTATTGCGGGTAGCCGGCCCGTTGACGACGCTATTGGTTCCTCCGTCTGTTACCAGTTCGACGTTCGAGGCTACGCCATCGCCGTTGCGGTCTGCCTGCATCTGGAGGAGAAGAATGGCGTTGGGGTGAACGGTGTTGGGCGCGAGGTTCGAGGGAGGATTTACTCCGCGCGCGAAACCGAGCTGCAGCCATTCCTGGGTAACCGGCAGGAAAGTGCCATTGGCCTGGCGAATTTCAACGCGGAGATAGCCGTCGAGGAGATTCCAGGGTTGAACGACGGTAGTGACACCCGCGACTTTCGTGGTTGTCGAGGCGAGCAACGGAGCCGTCGCGGGGACCAGCGTGGTTTTTCCAGCGGGAGGAGTTGTGGGGACGATGTTCCAATTGAGTTCGCCGCCCGGACCCACTCTGCTGGTTGTAACGCCACCCTTGGTATCCGTCGTTAATACTCCTTCAGCAAAGAATGTATTGCCGGCTTGTCCCGCAACAGGGACGCCGTTGGTGTAATCCGGCGCCGCACCGTTGCTCTGGAGGTTTGCCAGGCGAATATTCTGCCCGTCGCCCGCGCCTCCGGGCAACTCCGCGGGATCGTCACTGAGCAGGACGTGAACCTGCGCCTGGTTGTAGAGACGGGATTCGCCGACCAGGGATGTGGGGGATTCGCCCGGCAGAGGGCGCCGCACAATTTCGATGGGGCCAACGCCAGGCTGTACGAACGACAAAGTAAGCTGGCGCGCGCCGGTCGTGCCGCTCAGAATCATGCCTGCGTAGGTCGAAGTGGAAAGGGAATTCCAGATCGGATTTGCGGTGCCTGTTCCGGTGGAAGAATAGGCGGGCGTGGGGCCTCCGATAGAGCTGCCGTCATTCGGATTGACCGTCAGATTCCGGCAAGCCGGCTGTGCGCCATCGCAGCCGCCGGGAGCGGTTGGGATCAAAACGTTTCCCGTGCGACCCTGGGCCGAGGTACTTGCGCCGTTTGCCAGTTGGTCGCGCACCACGTCACCCGCGGCACGCATCGGGCTGTGGAAGGTGAGCGTTGCACCGCCGCCTTCAGCCAGGAAGAGGTTTCCATTCGTCTGGACGCGGCCGGCAAAATCAAAGTTGGGACCCGGGAAATAGCTGAGGTCGCTGTCGGAAAACACGCCAAACTGAAAGACGGGAATTTCGGCCACTTCGACGTTGCGGATGAGGCGCACTTCGTCACCTGCAGTGCTGTCGGCGGTGACCTGTAAACTCAGGCGCACAATCCCGGCTTGCAAGCCGGCGTTAGGACCGCTACTGATGGTCTGAACGTTGGTCGGCGGGGCCGTGCAACCGCCTCCGACGGTGGGCACGTTGAAAACGTATTCCGGATAGGTGCTGCCGACGATGGATTGTTGCGGGGGGTTATTCTCGAGCGTGGCGATGTCGCAATTGGTGGGCGCGGCTATCTGGGTATAGAGGAGAGAAAGGTCGGACATCATTTTTTCCATGCCAGCTTCCGCCCCGTAGTAGGCAGCCGTATTTCCCGAATCGGCCGCTTGCAGGTGCTGTTCATGGTTGACTTTGTATACGAGTGCCACTGCCATGGCGGACATCATGGCGAGCAAAAGGAGGACGCTGATCAGAGCGGCGCCACGATGCGACCTGGGTGCGACGCGAGCAACCAAGTTGGATTTCATAGATGCGCTCACTTTCCTTTCGGAATCCTATTTGTACCGGTCGCGAAAACTGAGATTTCTTGGACCGATGGATGTCGTTAAATTGATTCGCTGATAATCGCCACCGGGTTCCTTGCGGGTGCCCCTGGCGGTAACACTGATATTGACTTTGCGAATCTGGTTGGGCTGCGAAGTGGGGGGAACGCCAATTACGGCCGAAGTGGTATTGGCGGTCAGAGCGTTGGTGATCGGATCCACAACGTCATAGGTGAATTTCAAATCTTCGATGTGTTCGGCGATCGGCACCGGAGGATGGGAGCCAATTTGACGCATGATGCGCGCATCTGGACCCGTGGGCCCAACAAAAGGCTGAAGGAAATAGGTAACCATGACCAGACGGGAAACCTGCGTGGCCGGATAGGTGACGGGATTGGAACCGGCGGTAGCGAGGGCCTTGATGTTCCCGGAGGGAGCCGCTAGTTGATTGAGATTGAGAGGATCCGCAGCGAAAAAGATGGTCTGGCCGGCCACGGCAGTGGTCACGCCAACCGCGGAGCCGTTAGTATTTTGCAGCAAAATGACATCACCCGGGGTGATGCCAACGGCAGGATCGGTTACCTGAGGAACAGTGGCCAGAGGCATAGTCACGCTGCCGCCAACGGAGTCAATCGCGGCTGCCTGAACCGCTGACCAGTTCAAGGTCGGGTCCACATAGACCACTTTGATCGCATCGCTCGGCTCGGAAATTGTGGGGCCGATCGCGTTGCCGGGGGTCACTTTGTACAGCAATCCTTGTGTGTAGGGACCGTCCGTGGCGGTATAGCACTGCGAGGTATCACAAGCGAAATTCGGATTGGCGCCGCCGGCCAGCTTGGACGGGATGGGGATGCCGTTCAGGGGAACGCCCGTACCGGCCTGCGAAAGATCGCGCGTGATCTGGCCGAGAGCGGCGCGAGCTTCGGTCTGTATTTCGGAATACTTCAAGGAGCGGGTCGAAGACTGAGCGGAGCTGGTGAAAAGCAGGACACCTCCGCCCACAATGACGATGGTGACCGCCATGGTCATCAGCAACTCAATCATCGTGAACCCCTGCTCCGACCGCATTGAAGTACGAGCCATGAGTTTTCCCTCTACTGAAAGCGTGAGATGTAGCCGTTGACGGTGTAATTTCGCGTGCCGCGATTTACAGAGGTCACCTGTACGGTCACGGTGATCTGCCGGATGTCCGGGCTGATGTTGCCTTTGGCATCGAACACCGGTTGAATCAGAATCTGGCGCTGGAAATTGTTCAGGGGGATGATGACGTCATCGGCCGTCCCAATAATGCCGTCTGGTCCCGGCAACACCTGCCGGTCTAGGACGCTGGTCTGAGAAGCCGTTCCGACAATGCCGTTCGGACCGGCAAGGAACAGGGGCTGAAATCCGCCCAGGAAGATTCCCCCGTTATTGGTGTTCTGGATTCCGGCGAAACCGATCGAACCGTCGTTGCGAGCGCTGTAGACCGCCTCCAACGCCTCGCGAGCCTTCTGTTTGGCGATGAGATCTTCGCGCGTGTACTGCAGAGAGGTCAGCGACTGCGCGAACAGCCCTGCGAGCGCCGCGAGGCCAACGGTCAGGATCACCGCGGCGAACATCGCTTCGATCAGCCCGAAACCCGCTCCACTCGCGTGGCTTCGCCTGACACCCGGTCTGAGCTTCGATTTCATTGGGTCCACCCGGCGGCTCCGTTGACCTGGCCCAGAATCCAGCCTTTGGCGCGCCCTGTGGAGCCGTACAGGGTCACCGCCCTGCTCGAAAAAAGATTGCCCGGTTCGGCGAGGTAAACAACGCCGTCGTTCAGCTGGTTCCCTCCATCCAACGCTCTTCCGTCGGGCTGGAAGTAAATTTGTGTGCCCCCGCCGCCGATGGCCAGATCAAAATTAATGGCCGTGTTGCCTGAGCCAAACCCATCGGGGGTGGTATTCGGGGCTGTGGGGATTCCTGGAACGACAATAAATTGGGTGGTGGCCGGAAGCGTCAGCGGGGGTTGTGCCTGCACGAACGCCGGCGCACTTCCTGTAATTGTTGAACCGACGATGCCTACGGTTCCGACGTCAACTTGAATCGTCTGGGGCGCCACAAAGGTAACGCGATAAATTCGGCGTTCATCAATCGATCGTTCATGTGCCCGGCGCAACTCTCCGAGAACGAGTTCCATGCCTGCGTTCGATCGGGAGGTCTTCATCGAAGGGATGATGTTGACCAAGGCCGCCGCCGCAGCCACCAGGACGATTCCAACGACAATTACCATTTCGAGAATAGAAAAACCGGCTTGCCGGCACCGCAGTTTCGGGAATTGGTGTTTTTTACTCATACAGAGGCACGATCTCCTCACCTGCTGTCTGCCTGAGTATCTGGATTCAAACTGTCCAGAGCCATAGTACTTTTAGTCCCTGTACAAGTACCAAGCCCAGGGTGCAATGAGGGGATGCCCCGGATTTTGCCCTCATTTTTTGGCGGCTTGCAGCAATCGACTGGCCAGAGGAGAAAGAGATTCAGCCGTCCGTGATTATCTAGAACATGGGTCATCACCCCAACGGGTGAAGCATTCGGCGAATGCGAACCGGCGGATGACTGCCGCCGGTGGCGCACCCGGCAAAATTGCAGTAGAAGCGTCCGGGATCGGCCGCTCGCCGCATTCACCCAGTTTTAATCTTCGATTGCGGAATAAATCCCGGCACTACCAAGTCCTAGCCACTTGTAAGGGGTTTTCTCCACGGCTCCCTGGAAAGTGGCTCGCGGAGGATGCTCAATCCCGCAGGGAAGGTAGTGTGTACCATGACGCATAAATGGCTTTCGGTTGCCGTCTTACTCGTCGGTGTAATGGCTGTCGGACTCGTGGGAGTTGCCCAGCAAGGTCCCACGGAGGCGCCGGCAGGATTCGAGACCCCGACACTCGCCCAAAACCACGGCGCACAGAGCGTCAGCAACGGTCTCGTGGAACCCCAGGGCGACACCTATGCCCTCGACCAGACCAACTTTGAACAACCTCACGACGCCAGCACGGGGCTTGGCCCCGTTTTCAATGCCCGAGCCTGCGTGGACTGCCATCAGAATCCCGTCAGCGGCGGAGCAAGCCAGTTCACGGAGATTCGCGCCGGCCACCTGGATGCCAACGGCAATTTCGTCGCCGCGAGTGTCCCCATTCACGATGGCGCGGCCATTATCGCCAACCGCTCGATCATCAATGACCGCGCGCTGGTTCCGGAAGCTCAGGAGCACATACCCGATACCGAAGACATTCGGGCCTTACGCGCCGCTCTGAACACTCTGGGAGACGGATTTGTCGAGGCGATTGACGACAGTACGCTCGAGTCAATCGCACAAAACCAGATCGAAGCCAGTAAAGGCCGCATTCATGGCGAAGCCGTGGAGGTTCCGGTCCTCGAATCGCCCGGCCAATCGCGCATTGGACGCTTTGGCTGGAAAGACCAGCACAGCAGCCTGCTCTCCTTCATCGGGGATGCTTATCTGAATGAAATGGGAGTCACAAATCGCCTGCGTCCGAAGGATGTGACCACGATCGGCAAAACCACCACGGACCCCGAGGATGTTCCGGACAATCTGGGTCTGGCGGACATTGACCATTTCGCGCAGTTCATCCGCGGCACGAAGGTCCCCCCGCGCGACACGGCTCTGGCGGCCACCGCTGCTGCTCAGGCAGGGCAAACCCTGTTCGAGAACATCGGCTGCTCCACCTGCCACGTGAGCTCGATCGTCACCGCGCCTGCGGGAACGGTTATTAACGGCGGAGCGTTCACCGTGCCGGAAGCCCTGGGGAATAAGATCATTCATCCTTACAGCGACTTTTTGCTCCACGACATTGGAACCGGCGACGGCATCGTTCAGAATCCGCCGCAGGATACCGCCAACAAATTGCGTACCGTGCCGCTGTGGGGACTCCGCACGCACCCCCGGCACATGCATGATCTGAAATCCTTGACGCTGGAAAGCGCCATCGAACGTCACGAAGGCGAGGCCGAACACGTGAGGAATCGCTTCCGCGAACTGAGCCCAGAGGACAAGCAAGCCCTGCTTACGTTCCTGAATTCCCTGTAGCAGGTTCGATCGGACAGCCGAAAACTCAGCGCGGGTGCCCCGGGCACCCGCGCGGCGGCTAAACGCAAAAGTGTGAGAAAAGTGACATTTTGGCGACAACTTGGGGTTGCTGCCGGCCTAAACTGCCAGGGATCCGGGTAGTTCATCGGACGCCAGCCGCGAATGAGAGGTATAGGCGGGACTGGTATCAGCCGGAAGCCGGATCGAGCGCGATGCACGAAATCAGTTCCCCAACCCGCGGCGTGCCTAAAATCGGACTCGGCAAGGAGTTCGTCTGGCGGCATCGCTGGCTACCCAGGGCCGCGGCGGCCGCGAGCTGGCTGCTGTTTCTGACCGCATTTTTCTGGCAGAGAAGTGAACCACTGGTCTTGGTGTCGGCAGCAACCGCGCTGTTGTGCTCTTATGCATGGGGGTATTCCGATCGGGCTTTCCGGCTGTTCTTTTCTCCGGCATTGACGCAATTTAAAAGAGAGCAGTACCGAGACGTGTGGGACTCACTGGCGGCAACCCGTGAATTAGCCACCGTGTCCGCGTGCGGAGAGCGCGAAGAAACGGGGGTGCGGAGTTCGGTAGAGAGTTGCGTGCGCAACCTGCGGGAACTTGCCCGCATTACGGCGCAGGACGAAGTCCTGGAGATTGGCTGCGGCGTAGGGAGGGTTGGCCGGGAACTGGCCACGCACTCTAAGAGCTGGACTGGGTGTGACGTCTCGGCCCGAATGCTGGCTTATGCGGAAGAGCGGTTGAAGGGGACGGAGAACACCCGGTTGGTCCGACTGCGGCGCGGGGGGCTGCGCGAGTTCAAGGCGGGAAGCTTCGATGTTGTGTTTGCGACCAATATGCTCTGTCACCTGGATGAAATTGACCGGTGGCGGTATGTGGAAGAGGCATTCCGGGTTTTGCGCCCGGGCGGGAGGCTCTCGATTGATAACGTTGATCTGGAGTCGGACGCCGGCTGGAAGATGTTCACCAACGATGCCCTGAGTTTCGGGGAGATGGAACGCCCGCCGTACATGCCAAGATATTCGACGGCGGCCGAGTTTCTGTCCTATGCCTCGCGGGCGGGATTTGGCGGGGTGACCGCACACAAGCGATCCCCGCTGGTGTTTGTAATTGCCAGAAAAGATTAGGTGCCCTTTCGCGGTCGCGAGGAAGTGACCGAGGCGCGCGGCCGGCCCGGGCCGCTCACGATCGAAAGAGTTTGCAGCTCCTCTCGCATCCGCCTGCCGTATCCCCAGCCCTGACATTCCGCCCGACGAGCGGCCAGACGCAGCGCACAGCCAAAGGCCGGGCGAAGAATCGCTGTGCCACGGTCGGAGAGAGGCGGGCGGAGAAAGCGGGGCCACTTGAAAGTGGCTGCTACGCTTCGAATCAGCGGGAGCTCGTCGGGGCAGTTTTGTCAACGACTACCTGGCCGGATTTCATTACCCAGCGGACTTGGTGGATGGCTGCGTCGATGTTGGAGAGCGGGTCGCCTTCGACGGCGACGAGGTCGGCAGAATAGCCGGGGGCGACGGCGCCAAGTTCCGTGGGATGCCCGAGGAGTTCTGCGGCGTTGGTGGTGGCGGTGCGCAAGGCTTGCTCGGGAGTCATGCCCGCTTTGACGAACCAGCCGAGTTCGCGTGTGTTTTCCCCAAACATGGTGTAGATGGCGTCAGAACCCATGGCGAATTTCACGCCGGCTTTGTGGGCTTTGCGCGCGGTTTCGAGATTGCGTTCGATGAAAGCCTTGGTCTTTTCCTGAAATCCATTCGCGTAACCAATCTTCTGCCAGTTGTCCAGGTAGTAGCGGTTGTGGTCGATGGTTGGGACGTAGAACGTGCCGCGGCGGGCCATTTCCTGGATGGTGGCGTCGTCCATGTCGGTGGCGTGTTCGAGGGAATCGGCGCCGGCGCGGACGGCGTCGCGCGCGCCATCGGGGCCATAGGAATGGATGGCGATTTTTTTGCCGAACTGGTGGGCGGCATCAACGGCGGCTTTGATTTCGTCGTAGGAGTACGTTTGAAATTGCGTGACGTCGTCGTCCGTTCCGGTCGAAGCGTAGAGCTTGATGAGGTCGGCGCCGGCGGCGATTTGCTGGCGGACGGCGCGAAGAACTTCGGGGACTCCATCGGCGATGCCACCCGCGGGAGGATTGAAGCCGGGCTTGTACGGCGTGCTGGTGACGGTGAGTCCGTAGCCGGAGACGAACATGCGCGGGCCGAGCATTTCGCCGCGATTGATGAGGTCGCGCATGGCGATGTCCAAGTATTGATCTGCGCCGAGATCGCGGACGGTCGTGACCCCGGCTTCAAGAGTGCGGAGCGCGCCTTTGCGGGCGAGGAAGAGTTCGACTGCGGGGGGATTGTCGACGAGCTGCTTCAGCATGGGTTTGCCAGGGGTTTCGTCGGTGTACTGCGTCATGTGGGTGTGGACGTCGATCAAGCCGGGGAGACCGGTGAATCTGGAGAGATCAATGATTTGGGCGTGCGGAGGAATGTCGGAGGGGTTGGTGGTGACGGATTTGATCTTGTCGTCTTCGATGAGGACGATGGCGCTCGTCCAGAGCTTACCGCGGGCGTCCCAGAGCTTGCCAAATTTGACGGCTTTGAGGGATTTGGTTGGAGCGGGCGTTTGAGCGAGGGAACTGGTTGCGAGAAGAAGAAGAGAGATGCCGAGCAAGATCCGTGAGGGTTTCATTGAATAGTTTCCTGGGATTTATTTTCCGAACTAGGAGCGAGAGATGTTTCTAGATCATTCGGGGGAAGAATGCAACGGGCAGATTCAGAGGAAAAGTTAAAGAGGATGGCGTTGGCAGGTGGCGAGCGGGATATACTCGACCGCGGCACGGCTTGCGAGGCGAACATGGATTTTCCCAGTTTTGATTTGACGGGACAGGTGGCGCTGGTAACCGGAGCGGCGCGCGGATTGGGGCGCGCGATTTCGTTGGCGCTCGCGCATAAGGGAGCGGACGTGGCGCTGGGATTGCGCGACGTGAAAGCCGACAGCGGAGTGGCGGCGGAGATACGCGCGATGGGACGGCGGGCGCTGGCGCTGCAGATGGATATGACGAGGCTCGAGGAGGTTCACAGGGCGGTGGCAGAAGCGGCGAGAGAGTTTGGCCGGCTGGATATATTAGTGAACAACGCGGGGCTGGGGCCCGAAAATCCGGCTGAAAAAGTTCGCGAGGAAGATTTTGATCTGACGGTTGCCGTGAATCTGAAGGGGACGTTTTTTGCGAGCCAGGCGGCGGGACGCGTGATGATCCGGCAGGGAAGCGGGAAGATCATCAACATGAGTTCGCAGGCAGGGTTCGCGGCTCTGCCTACGGAATCGATCTATTGCATGACCAAGGCGGCGATCGCGCATTTGACGAAATGCCTGGCGGTTGAGTGGGGCAAGCATGGCATTACCGTGAATGCGGTGGCGCCAACGTTTATTCGCACGCCGGGGACGGAGACGGCGCTAGCGGATGCGGCGTTTCGCGCGGACACGATTGAGCGGATCGCCGGATTGCACCGGATTGGCGAGCCGATGGAGGTGGCGGGGGCGGTGGTGTTTTTGGCTTCGCCAGCGGCGGCGTTGATTACCGGGGAGACGATCTTGATTGATGGTGGGTGGACGGCGAGGTAAGAGGGAACGTGGTGGGTGGCCCGTGAGCGGCGCAGAGAAGAGTCGACGTTGCCGGTTCATTGGAGCGGATTGGGTTGAGGTTCTTCGGACATCCTTCTCATCGGATGTCCTCAGAATGACAATTGAAAAATCAAGAACCCCACACGCAAAAACGGCGTGCCGAGGAGCACCCGGGAACGGAGAAGAGGGCGGCATAAAGCCGTCCCTACATCTGATTACTCGAACTGGATGAGGACGATTTCGGGGGCGGTGCAGACGCGCAGGGGTGGCCCCCAGGTGCCGGCGCCGCTGGAGGTGTAGACGAGGAGATCGCCGAAGCGCTTGAGGCCGTACGTGTAGGCGCCGAAGATGCGCGAGGTGAACCAGGTGAAGGGAAAAATCTGGCCGCCGTGGGTGTGACCGGAAAGCTGCAGCGAGATGCCCTGCTTTTCGGCGATTGGCAAGCTGTGCGGGACGTGGGAGAGCAGGACGCTGGCGCGCGAGCGGTCGAGGTCGGCGTTGGCGAGGATGGAGCGGAAGCGCTCGGGATCCGCCGAGTCGTGATAGGGGACGCCCAGGACCTGCAAGCCGTCGAGATTAACGGTTTCGTTGTTGAGGACACGGATGCCGGAATTGCGGATGGCACTGAGATAGCCATTCAAGCCCGAGAACTCGTCGTGATTGCCGGTGACGAAGTAGGAGCCGAACTTCGGAGTGAGTTGGCGCCAGGGAGAAACGAGGCGAGGCGCGTCAACGTGCGTGCCGTCGAACATGTCGCCGCTGATGAAGACGACGTCGGCGCGGAGCTGGCGAAGCTTGGTGACGATGCGGGAGATGAAATTGCGGCCCTTGATGTGGCCGAGATGCGTGTCGGTGACGAGAGCGGCGACGCGTCCGCGCCAGGAGGCGGGAAGGCCGGGAAGTTTCACGGTGACGCGCCTGATGCGGAGAGTGGCGGCGTTGGCGAGGCCGTAGAGTGTGGCGAACAGCGCGAGACCAAAGAAAAAGTTCGCGATCCCGGATTGGCTGAAGGGCAGATTGAAAACAATCGTGATGCCTACCGCAATCCACGCCAGGCATGCGGCCGCGAAAGCAAAATTCACGAAGCCGAGCCAGATGCTGGCGAGGCGGTAGTAGGTGCGCACGGGGCGATTGAAGAAGCGATGGGCGAGCAGAGAAGAGGCCAGGAAGCTGACAGAGAGTATCGTGAAAGAGATCTGGAGAATGAAAAGCCATGGCTGGCGCGGCGCGCCAGAGAGGGCGATCCAGGTTTCGTAGATGAGAAGATGGACCAGGAGAAGAATGGACTGAATGATAGAAACGGCTACGGCGATTCGAGAACTCAAGCGCGGACTCCCTGCCGGCTGACCGGTTGCCGGCCTATGGTGATTGGATGTGCCGGGAGGCGAGTTGGGTATTTGGGGAGGTGGCCAGCGACAAGCGGCCGGTGGGGGACGGCAATCAAGGGATGACTATTGAGCGATGTAGGATCCCTGAATTGCGCTCGATCCTAGGTCTTCTTCCGGTTCTTCTTTTCCGGCTGTTTCCGAATCAGTGTCCAGTATTCCTCGCGGACATCTTCGTCGATCGGAGCTGGGCGTGGCCCGTATAGGCCGTCCTCGCCATTCTTTTTCGGACCGGATATCCAGTATTTTTCCTTCGTGTCCACGTCGTAGTAATTCGCTTTGAAGCCTGCTCCTTTTAGACTTCGAAATGTCTTCCCTTTGTAATAGAGACTCCTCGCAGTCTTGGAAAATGTGACGCGTCCGATTTGGGCTGGGCCCGTAAAACCCTGCAGGCCTGGAGGACCGGCAGACTTGTTCTCGACATACATGATTCGGGTGGCGTGCATGGGTTAATTCTAGGCGGAAATCGGCGAGTGGAAAACAGCACAATTTGTGTCAGCACCGAGAGCGGCATGCCTTTGGAAGGCGGGCCCTAGAAGGAAAGAGGAACCTGAAAACACGCGCTGAAGCCTGAGCTACCGGGGCCACCTGAAGGTGGCAGTTACTAGTGCGAAGACTACTCCATGCGGTAGTTGGGGGCTTCTTTGGTGATGACTACGTCGTGAACGTGGGATTCGCGGAGGCCGGCGGCGGTGATCCGCACGAATTTGCTCTTTTCGGCGAGTTCCTTGAGGGTGCGCGCGCCGACGTAGCCCATGCCGCTTTTGAGGCCGCCGACGAGCTGGTCGGTGAGGCCGCCGAGCGGACCTTTGTATGCGACGCGGCCCTCGACGCCTTCCGGGACGGACTTGCCGCTTTCGGTGGAATCCTGAACGACGGAGTAGCGGTCCGACCCTGCGTTCATGGCACCGGTGGAGCCCATGCCGCGATAGGACTTGAAGGTGCGGCCCTGATAGAGAATCGTTTCGCCGGGGGCTTCTTCCGTGCCGGCAAAGAGGCTGCCGATCATGACGCAAGAGGCCCCGGCGGCGAGGGCCTTGGTGATGTCGCCGGAATATTTGATGCCGCCGTCGGCAATGATCGGAACGTCGGTGCCTTTCGCGGCCCGGGAGGCTTCAACGATCGCGGTGATTTGCGGAACGCCTGCGCCGGTGACGATGCGCGTGGTACAGATGGAGCCGGGGCCGATGCCGACTTTCAGGCCATCAATGCCGAGGGCGATGAGATCCTTTGCGGCTTCGAAAGTGGCGACGTTGCCGGCGACGATTTGCAATTCGGGCAGGCGGTGGCGGATGGCCTTGATGGCTTCCATGACGCGTTCGGTGTGGCCGTGAGCGGTGTCAATGGCGAGAACGTCGGCTTTGGCCTTGGCCATTTCGACGGCGCGTTCGAGAAAATCTCCAGTGGCGCCGACGGCGGCGCCGACGGTCAGGCGGCCGTGGTCGTCTTTTGCGGCGCGGGGGTATTCGAGTTTTTTCTGGATGTCTTTTACGGTGATGAGGCCCTTGAGGTTGAAGTCTTGATCAACTACGAGAAGTTTTTCGATGCGATGCTTCTGGAGGATTTTTTCGGCTTCTTCGAGGGTGGTACCGACGGGAACGGTGACGAGATTGTCTTTGGTCATCACCTGGCCGACGAGTTGAGTGTGATTCTTTTCAAAGCGAAGGTCGCGGTTGGTGAGGATGCCGGTGAGGCGCGTGCCGCGCGTGACAGGGAGGCCGGAGATGCGGTACTTGGTCATGATTTCCAGTGCCTGGCGGAGTGTGATGTCGGGAGAGATGGTGACGGGGTCGACGATCATGCCGGATTCGGAGCGCTTGACGCGGTCGACTTCCTCGAATTGGCGGTCGATGGGGAGATTGCGGTGGATGATGCCGATGCCGCCCTGGCGGGCGATGCCGATGGCTAGGCGCGATTCGGTGACGGTGTCCATGGCGGCGGAGGCGAGGGGGATGTTGAGGGCGAGCTTGCGGGTGAATTTCGTGGTGGGGTCGACTTCGGTCGGCAGGATGGAGGATTTACCGGGGAGGAGGAGGACGTCGTCGAAGGTAAGAGCTTCGGGTATGGGACCATCAATCATGGGCGCCTCTTGTATTTGAATTTGTTGCGGGACGGCCAGCGCGTGGGAGAGAGAGGGCTGGCGGCCAGAAACAGCGCAGCCCAGCGGGTGGCCACTGGGCTGGAGGATGAGTTCAACAGATCAGAAAATTGCGTCACGGTGAAACTTCTATTTTAGGGGTGGAGGGGCCTTCGGTCAAGTAAGGCCGAAAGCGCGGATTTTCGTTCAATTTTTGGCGGTTGCATGCACTCTGGTGGAGACGTCCTGGAGGTAGCGCTCAAGTCGCTCGTTCTGGGCGGGGTCGGAGGATTTTACAATCATGGTGGCGAGGATAGGCTCGAGGAAGCGGTTGTATTTGGCGAGAGTGAGCTGATCGTTCAAGGCAAAGGCGGATTCGACGGCTCGCTCGGTGGCGGGAGTGACGAGTTCGAGGCGGCCGACGAAGACGCGGGTGGTTCTGGCTGGCGCAGGCGTAATGCGGAGCGGCAGAACGGAATCGATGAAATGGCGGGGAACGATGTAGATGAGGCGGGAGCCTTCCTCGAACCAGGAATTTTTCCAGGTTTCGATCATCGCGTGGGCTTCATCGGGGGAAAGGCCCTGGGAAATCAAAACGCCTTCAAGAGCGGTCGAAAGGGAATCGAGCGAGGCGGAGAGTTCCGGCGGGGCGTAGGCGGCCTGACCGTTCAGGGGGCCGAGCATGCGGTAGCCGAGTTGCGCGCCGCGGCGCTCGAAGAGAATGGCGGCGGGAATCTCATCGGCGAATTGATTTTGCAGATGGATGGTGGAATCGGCGGCGACGGTAGCCTCAATGGGAACGGCGAAGGCGGCGACGCCGCGGTAGAAGAGGAATTTTTCGCGCTGCGGGCCGGAGGGAGTTTCGACGGAGAGCGGAGCCGAGGAAGTGGTGCGCGCGGCGAAGTAGTGATGATCGGAATGGTCGGACGGGAAATCGGCGGAGCCCTGCGGATCGATGCTGACGGAGTTCCAGGAGATGGCGCCGGCAGATCTCATGTTGAAGAGGGAGTAATCGCGATTGGTAAGGGCAGGATTCAGGGAATCTGCGTGCGGATACCATTCCGTGATGAGGCCTTTGGCGAAGCTGACGTTGACGGAGACGGTGGTCGCACGCGGGGAATAGAAATACAGGACGGGGGTTTCCATGCGCACGGTGCCGCGCAGGCCGCCTTTGAAGGCTACCTCGCGAAAATGCTCGACGAAGGAAGGGAGGTCAGTGGAGCCGGTCAGGGGAAGCCAGCCCATGGAGCTGCCGTCGGGGCCGGCAATGGAGGTGAAGGTGCCCCATTCGTGGGCGGTGAGGTCGTTCTCGGTGAGTTGTTTTGCGCTTGCGAGGAACAGCGAGAAGGAGATTGCGAAGAAAATAACGATGGCGAGAACGGGGCGGGAACTGCGATTAGGTTTCATGGGAGTTGCTCCTTCCGGGCGGTCGGGGCGTTCCATGGAGAAGACGCGTGAAAAGGAGTGAGTGTTAACGGGGGTTGGAAATGGCGCGACCCGGCATGAATGCAAAGTTGGGGTCCCGCGGCCCGGCAAACTGCGCCGGACCTCAGGATGAGAGGCCTTTTTTGGTTCGTGAGTATTGAATGGCGACCAACGGCCAACCACGGTCGGCCGGCCCTCGAAAATGATTTAGGGCGTGTTTTTTAGAGAAGATTGTTTCTTCTGGAGCAATTGTTGGGAGTTGGGAGACGGTTCTGGAGAGCCAGGCTGTTCCCAGAATCGCCAGAGGGAAATCTCGCCGAGGCCGAGAGAGTTCCACCAGAGGTCGAGCATGGACTGATCGAGATTGAGGATTCCGTCACGAGTGACGCCTTCCGGAGGAGGAACGAGGGTGGCGAAACGCGCGTAAACCTGGGGGCGCTCGGCGCCGGTGGTGCGGGAGAGAAGATGCCAGAGGGACAAGGCATCCTGGGCGCGCGCTTCAGAAAGGATGCTGGCGAGCGCGGCGCTTCTGGCGGGCGAATCGGGTGCGCTCGAATCGAATTGCGAGATGGCCTGGCGGAAAGCGGGCGTGGCGGCCTCGAAATAGGGAATGCCAGGGCCGAGTTCGGGGCGCGTGGAGCACATGGCGCCGGCGGGGATGAAGGAGTCGCGCCCCTTGAGATGAAAGCCGACCCACCCGAGCGTGGTGCGAATGGTGCCGGAACCATCGGACGCGACCTGAAGTGTGTAGGCGCAACCGAGGTCGATGGCCACGGCCGAAGGCGTGTCCACGACGAACGTGCCGGGAGGAGCCCAGATGGCGGCGTGAATGGTGCCGACGTCGAGTTGAATGCGCTTGCGATTTCTGTCGGTCTGCACAAGGCGCACACGGGAATTGGGTTCAATGCGGATTTCGCCGAGATCGGCTTCAGAGAGGGACGCGCGCGAGTCGCCGTTGGTCGTGATCGTCTGGCCCACATGAAGCTTCGCGGGCGTTTGGCCGGGGGCGATTTGTTTCGTGCCGATTTGCGGCGCACCTTGAAGATTGGCGACATCCCACGAGGGGCCGGTATCGGTTGCATGTTGTGGTCGCAGGGAAAAAAACAGGCCGAGGCCGAGCGCCAGAAGAATTGCCGCTGCGGCCGCGAGGCGGGCCAGCGAGGGCATCTGGACCAGCAAGCCGCGAAGTTTGCCGGGCGAGACGGGCAGTCGGGCGGGCACAACAAGTGCGCTCTCGACGTGGCGAAAATCGCCGAGGAGCGATTCGAGGCGCTGGATTTCCGGATCAGGCGCGCCCGAGGCGTCCCAGAGATAGCTTTCGTCCATCATTTTTTCTTTTTCAGGATCGGTTTGGTTGGTGTTCATAGCGCACCCCCAGTGGGTGGCAAAGCCTTGCGGCCAAGAAGTTCGCGGAGTTGCAGCATGCCGCGGTGAAGATTGACGCGAACGGAGCCGTGGGTGAGACCGGTGCGGGAGGCGATTTCGGGGCCGGTCATGCCTTCGACGAGGCGAAGAATGAGGGGTTCGCGGTAAGCATCGGGTAACGAGCGGATGGCGTCGAGCACCGCGTGCGCCTCGGCGCTCGACTGGGAGGCGTGACGCACGGAAGGAGTGAGCGTTTCGGTTTGTGCGGAGGCCGATTCTTCGTCGAGTTCGTCGCTCGGTTTGACGCGGCGGTGAAAATCGGTGGCGCGGTTGCGGGCGATGGAGGCGAGCCATCCGGGGAAGCGAGAGACGTCGCGGAGAGTGCTGAGGTGCGGCAGGGCATGGAGGAAGACGTCGTGAACGAGATCGTCGACGTCGGAGAATGGTACGCGGGCGAGGAGAATGCCGTGAACCATTCTGGAGTAGCGGGCGTAGAGCAGGCCGAATGCGGCGCGATCACCTCGCTGGGCGGCGCGAACAAGGGCGTCGTCCGTGCCGGCGGTTTCCTGAGGCTGGTTCACGGCCGGTGGACCGGAGCGGGGAGAGCGAATTTCTGAAAGTGCAGCCACGTTGGGTCGATGGAGATCGGGAGCATCTCTCCTCGGTAGACGCAGAGAGACCCCCGGATGTTAACAGTCCAGAGAGGGTGGTTCGCTCTGAGGCCTGCAGCTTCTCTCAGGCAGGACCCTTCCGGTCGTGCTATTTCAGGCCACAAACTTTGCGAATGGCCGCGGTTTCCCACAAACCAACGCCAGGCTTGACCTTATCCGGTGCCATGATGGAATTGTCGATAGCTCCGACGAGCAGACTCCCATCCGGGCTAAGCGCGCCACTTTCGCTGTACAGAATCGTTGAGGCACATGTTTTCCCTGTTTGGAAATCCCAGGCCCAAACTCTGCCGTCACTATGCCCGAAGACAATGCCCGAACGAGGTTCCACGGAGGCAAACGTACCTGCGCCAAAGTTGACTCGCGGAAGTCTTCTGCTCCGGGGATTCCGGAGCAGTTCGCCCGTGCCCAGGCGCGCAGCGAAGAAACTATCCTCTTGGGTACCGTCGCCGAAGATGTAGATGTCCAGTTCCGGAGCCAATGCGAGCGGAATTGGATATTTGGTGAGCTTCGGAAGGGTCTTTTGCTGTTGCCAATCGTTCAAGTCCCTCAGAACCATCGCGGTCTTGCTCACCGTCATCAGCGTTTTTCCGTCGGTAGAGAAAACTGGCGCCCATTCGCCGGATAGCTCTTGTGTATGCTTGCCGGTTGTAATGTCCAGTACATAGACGGAGTTATTCTCGGAAACTACCAAGGAGGAAGCATCCAGGCTAAAGAGGAGTTTTTGCGCCCCAGAGTTTCCAATGCGAAGATCGTTCAGAAGTTTGCCGTCGGGCAGATGCCAAACCTTTATATTTGGGTCCATGTTTGAACCGGATGTGGCAAGCAATTGGCCGTCAGCAGATAGGGCGACTGAACGGACAATACTCTGCCCGGTGTCCAGTGCGCAGACAAATGACCGTCGAGTGACATCCCATACGACGACGCGGCCGAAGTCTTTTCCTGCCGCAAGGAATTTTCCGTCCCCGCTAAAAGCAAGCACGTTGATGGTTGAGGGCGTTCCCACCCCGGATTGGATGACGAGTTGGTTCCCGTGCAGTTCGACTCCGCTCTTCGGCTCCTTATGTTTTCCGTCGTAGAGAATCAATTTGGGTGGAGGAATGACACTCTGACCATATGAAGATGGGGCGCCAATTGTCACCAGCAAGGAAAAGACAAACACATTTAGCGACAATCGGTTGGTGGCCATTACGGCAGCTTAGGTCGCCCTCTGTTCGCATGTCAACGCTGGGCGAGCAGGCGACCCAGCGTGCAGGCAGAGGGAGCCATAAGAACTGATAAAATCAGGACATGGGAACTGAGATTCGGAACTTTGAGCCACATGAGTGGCTGCGGAACGCGCACCTGCAGACGATGGCGGGGGCGTTCTTGCGGCGGAAGTTTGCGCTGCCGGAGGGGGAGGAGCGGTTGTTCCGCGTGGATGCGGAGACGCAGCTGAAGGGGATCTGCCATTGGCAGCGAGCGATGGCTGGAGGCGATTGCCGGCGGGATTTGCCGGTGGTTGTGATTGTGCATGGCCTCGAAGGGTCGTGCGATTCGAATTATGTGCGGGGGATTGCAGACAAGGCCTGGGCGCGGGGATTTCATGCGCTGCGGATGAATCAGCGGAACTGCGGGGGGACAGAGCGCCTGACGCCAACGTTATATAACAGCGGGTTGAGCGGGGATTACCGCGCGATTCTTTTGGAATTGATGGCCGAGGGATTTACGCAAATTTACTTTGCCGGATATTCGATGGGCGGAAATCTGGTGACCAAGATGGCGGGGGAGTGGGGAGCGGCGCCGCCCGCGGAATTGCGCGGGGTGTGCGCGGTGTGCCCGGCGCTGGATTTGTCGGCTTGCGCGGATGCGCTGGAGGAGACGGA
This sequence comes from Acidobacteriota bacterium, assembly GCA_013289665.1. GTDB lineage: Bacteria > Acidobacteriota > Terriglobia > Acidiferrales > UBA7541 > Acidiferrum. The sequence goes on from JABCZN010000019.1 coordinate 31,142, forward strand.
GAATTATTTCTACCAGCGGCATTTCGTGAAGGGATTGATGACGCGATATCAGAGGAAGGCGGAGCTTTTTCCGGAGCGATATTCGCGAAACGGGTTTGCGGCGATACGGACGGTGCGGGAGTTTGATGATGCGATTACGGCGCCGCAGTTCGGCTACAGGGATGCGGAGGACTATTACGAGCACGCGGGGGCGAAGAGGGTGGTCGGGCAGGTGAGCGTGCCGATGCTGATGATTACGGCGATGGATGATCCGTTTGTGCCGTATGAGGCGTTTTTGCGGACGGACGTGGAGAAGAATGCGCGGGTGAGGTTTGTTGCGCCGGCGCGCGGCGGGCATTGCGGGTTTATTTCGCGGTGGGAGGGTGCGGAGAGATTTTGGGTGGAGGAGAGAGTGGTGGAGTTTGTGGAAGAGAGAAGTAAGGAAGTAACGAACTAACTCTGTAGAGAAAAACCAAGAGACACGAACGCAGAGAGGCAGAGGTCGGGGCGAGTTGAGCGGTTGGGTTCGGGTGGTAAACGCGGAAGCCTTGCCTCCGCACTCAAGAAGCTAGCCCAATGGTTTTTCGAGGGAGACTTGGAAGCCGGGAGTCAGGAGTTGGGCCGGGCCTTCGGAGGTGATGGCCATCACGTCTTCGCAGCGGACGCCAAATTCGTTGGGGAGGTAGATGCCGGGCTCGTTCGAGAAGGTCATGCCGGGATCGAGGACGGTTTTGCTCCCGTGGACGAGATAAGGATGTTCGTGGATGTCGAGGCCGATGCCATGGCCGAGGCGGTGCGCGAAGAATTTGTACCCGGGGCCGTAGCCGGCTGAAGTGACGACAGCGCGAGCGGCGTCATCCACGGAGCCGGAAAATTTTCCTGCGCGGGCGGCATCAAGGGCCGCGTCCTGGGCTTTGCGGACAGTTTCAAACGCGCGCTGGATTCCTTCGCTGGGCTTGCCGAAAATCCCGGTGCGCGTGACGTCGGAGCAGTAGCCTTCGACCGTGCAGCCATCATCAATCAACACAACGTCGCCTTCTTTCAGCTTGCGCGGCTGTTTGCTGCCGTGCGGCAGGGCCGCCGATGAGCCGAACAGCACCAGTGCGTCTCCGCGCAGGCGCATCTTCGCGTAGCCGGCCGAGACCAGGTCGCTGACCTCTTCCTGCGTCATTCCTTCTTTCAATTTTGCAAAAACCGCGCGGTAGACGTCGCAGGTGGCTTCCGAGGCGAGGCGCATAAGGTCGAGTTCGTGCGCGGATTTTACGGCCCGGCAGGCGATCGTGACGGGATCGGCGGAGACGAGATCGTAGGCGGGCGCGGCGGTGCGGAAATGATCGAAGAAGGTGAAGGGGAGGCGCTCTTCGATGCCGATGCGGCCGGTGCGCAGGCCGCGGTCGGCGAGCGAGGTGGCGATTAGCCGGGAGGGGCTTTCGTCTTCCTGCCAGGCGCGGACTTCGGCGGAGTAAAGGAGGGATTCGCGCATGCGGGATTCTTCAAAGGCGGGAGTGATGAGGATTGGCTCTCCGGTCGGCGGAATGATGAGGGCGAGGAGGCGTTCGCTTGGCCACCATCGGATGCCGGTGAAATAGTAGAGGGAAGTGCCGGGGCCGATGAGGAGAGCGTCAAAGGCGGGACTGGATTGGGCCATCAGAGATTGCGCGCGCAGGAGGCGGGAGTGGAATTCGTCGGCGGTGATCGGGTGGACGCGGTCGCCGAGCGGCTTGAGGGTGGAGAAGGCGGGAGGATTTTGCGTCTGCGGAAGCGGAGAAGCGAAAGCGACGGCGGACGCTGCGGCGGTGGAATGGAGGAACTTGCGGCGAGAGATGGCTGTCATGGAGTAAAAGGATGAGAGAAGAGAAAGAAGAAGTAAAGGGGTAAGGATGTAGGCGCACAACCCAACCGCCCAAACTTCAGTTAGAGCACACTGCCTCTCCTACGAGCGGGAGCTTCGCTCCCGCACTCAAAAAAAAGCCCCGAGGCTTGGGCCTCGGGGCTTGAGAAGTCGCCTGGCGATCGAAAGCAGGAATTATTGTTGGGGTGGTTGGTCGGTGCTGCCTGGTTGGGATTGTTGAGGCGCGTCCGCGGGTGGATCGGATTGCTGCGGCGCGGGAGCGGACTGGCTTGGGTAGGAAGATTTTCTGGGGAAGTAGGTGACGTTGACAGGATCGTGCAGTGTGAAATCGAGGCGAGTTTCGGACGCGATTTTCACCTTTTGGCCGTGAGTGAGGGCCTGAACAGCGGTGCCGGTGCCCGCGCCCGCGCCTGCACCGATGGCGGCGCCTTTGCCGCCTCCGGCGAGGCCGCCGATGATGGCGCCAAGCACGGCGCCTCCACCGATGACTTCGGCGGAACGCTTGCCGCGGGAGCCGCCCTTTTCCTGCACATCGCTGCTGGCGATCTGATAGCTCCTGCCCTGATAGGTGAAGCTGTCGAGCGAAACGGTGAGTTCGCTGCGACCTTTGAATTTTCCGGCGGAGCTGGCGTCAATGAGCTTGAGATTTACGTTGAGACCTTTGGGGATGACGACGCGATCGCCGACGACAACGGGCGCGTCCAGAGAAGCGCGAAAGGACTGGCCGGTGCGATTGACGCTGGAGTCGATGGAATCGATGGTGCGCACGGTGACGATGGTGCCTTCCGGAATCGTGACGGTGATGGGCTGCGGCGGAGGTGGTGGAGGAGGCGGCGCGGGGGCGGACGGTTTTTCTGGCGCTGGATCATGAAGAGGCCCCGGACTGGGCGCCGAATCCTGAGCGGGCGCGGGGGCTGGAGCCGGTGCCGGAGCGGGCGCGGGTGCAGCAGGCTTGCCGGGAGTTCGTGCGGGCTTCGCGGGCCGCGCTGGCCTCAGAGGGCGCGCCGGAGGAGCGAGGTTTTCCGCCGTGGTCGCCGCCGGCGGAGCCATCGTGGTTTGATCAACGACGGTTTTCACGCCGGGCGTAGTGGCGGCGATGTGTTGCGCAGCAAAGCGGGCCGCGTCATCGGGCACCTGGCCGGACAGAGTGACGATGCCGTCCTTGGCCGTGACGTCAACGGAGGCGGATTTCAGAAGCGGCTCGGAGTACAGCTTGGCTTTGATGCTGGTAGCGACGGCGTCGTCGCTGGGCTTGTTGCAAGCGAAAGCAAAGAGCAGTGAAAGAGAAAAAGTGAAGAGAGCTAACTTTCGGCGAAGCATAGTGCCTCCGTTATTTTTGAGACGCAAGACCGGGGACAATTGGTTGCGCGCTTCTACCGGGACTCTGGCAAATGTGCCTGTGGGACCTTTGATGCGCCCGGCGTCCAATTGTTCCAGCAAATCTAACGCGGAGTGAAGAAGGAACGCAAACCGAGGAAGCGCGTTAACGGGATCACGCAATTTGGGTAGTTGAAAGGCGGTGATGCCATCCGGACGCTCTACGATTCATGCTCCGCCTACTGCCAACGCTCTTTCTCGGGAAGCACCGGGCGTCACATGCTCGGTGTCGAACGCCTGAAAATGAGCAGAGCGCCTTGCCTAAGCCGAGTCTTTCTGGTGACTGGGATCAAGGGCTTAGATCGACCGAAAGCCTAGCGTTCCGAGTCCAGGAAGGCGAAGCTCATGGGGAACCTCACTCTCCCGCCCCTCTCCGGAGGGTCGGGCTGCTCACAGAAATCGATTTCAAAAGGTACCGGGGCAAAGATCCGACCGCCCGAAAAATACCGCCGGGGGCGGCGAGTCGACTGGAGAGAAATGGTGGAGCTGAGCCATGGCAGACGGATGGATTTTCGGCAGAAGATCTCCGCAATTTCGGAGGGGATACGGATAAACATAGAGAAACTACTCGACAGGCCACAAGGTCAGCTGGAAGCGATTTGCAATACATTGAAAAAAAGGTAGTTATCTTGGAAACAGGAATTGAAAAGAAATCGCGAATGGAAAATTGATTGCACTTCCTCCCGCCAGCACATTGTGTCGCCGGTGATTTCTCAGCGGGTGGGAAATGACTCCAAGCGGCAGGAAATTCTTCTAAAACTCAGTTGAGCAGCTCGAAACCGAACTGAAGATGGATCCGCCCATATTCAGCAGTCGGGCCACGAGAAGGATCCTAGTTGTTTCAAGGAGGAAGCATGGACTTCCGCAGGATGACAAGGGTGTATTGGGTGATTTGGGCGGCAATGGCGCTGCTAGCCGTGCTTGGTTGGCCTCTAACGTCTCACGCTCAAAATGCTACCATCAGTGGGAGCGTAACGGATCCCAGCCACTCTCCCGTTACCTCCGTTGCCGTAACCGCCCGCAATACGGAAACCAATTCTGTGCATTCTGACGTCACCAATGAAGACGGCATCTACCGGCTCGTCGAACTTCCCGCAGGTACGTATGTCCTCACGTTTGAAAAGTCGGGTTTCAAGGTGGCCAAGTTTGCCGGAGTCGCGCTGACTGTCGGCCAAATCTTGACCGTGGATGCGAGTCTGGAGATCGGTTCCGTCTCGGCGACCGTGGAGGTCGAAGCTTCCATTGTGCCTCCGATCGAACTTGAGAATGCTCAGATCAGCAACTTGGTAGACGCAAAGAGAATCACCGAGCTACCGCTCCTCGTGCGCGACCCTTACTCTCTGGTCCTCCTGAGCCCCGGCGTGGTCCAGAGCAACAGCAGTCTCGGTGGTTTCTCCGTGAACGGGCAAAGCGAGCGCAGCAACAATTTCCTGCTCGATGGAGTGGATAACAACGACACCGAGGTTCCGGGCATCCCGAGCGGCTTGAATGCCCTGAACCCTGACTCGACGCAAGAATTCCGTGTCATCACCAACAATTTCCTGCCGGAGTATGGCCGCAGTTACGGAGCGGTAGTCGAAGCCATTACCAAGAGTGGTACCAACCAGATTCACGGCACCGCTTACGAATTTGGCCGCTATAACGCCCTGGGCGCTCGCGACTTTTTCAATCCCGCGACGGGACCCAACGGCGGCCCACAAAATCCTTACATCCGCAATGACTTTGGGGCATCAGCCGGCGGTCCCATCAGGAAGGACAAAACTTTCTGGTTCGGGAATTATGAAGGTCAGCGGTATGTGACCAGCGTTACCAACTTCAGCACTGTGCCTACAGCCGCTTTTAAAACGGGAAAATTCACCATTACTCAAGACCAGAACGGAAACCCGATCACTCCCGTCAATGTGGATGTCAGTCAGCCGAATTCATCAAACAACGCTCAGGGGCTGCCGCTCGACCCCAATATTCAGAAGATTCTGGCCTTATATCCGAATCCCAACGGGCCGCCCGTAAACGATATCAGCGGAACTCTGTTTTTTCCGAGCGCGTCCCGCCAGCGCGTGGACGACTTCACGATCAAAGTGGACCATAACATCAACGCAAAGAACCTGTTGTTCGTTCGCTACTCTTTCAACCGCTTTACCGACCCCAACCCCTTCCACGACGATTTCCTGCCCGGCGGTTTGGGAGCCGTCAACACCTACCAGAGAACACAAGGCGCGGCCATCGGCCTGACCACGACCTTCCGAAGCAATCTCGTGAATGAATTCCGATTTGGAGCCAACCGGACCAATCTCCAGTTCAACTGCACCGGAACCAGTGTTTTCGACAGCTTTGGCAACCTGGATTCGGTCGGCCGTGGGCCCGACTATCTCCTTCCCGGCATCTCTGGATTCGGCTGCCTCAACTTGGGAGATTCCGACGGACAAGCCCGATTCACCGGCACCTACCAGACCATTGATGGCATCAGCTGGACGCGCGGCAAGCACGCTTTCAAGTTCGGAGGAGAATTCCGAGCCGTTTACTCCAACTCCTTCGACGATTTCAACACCCGTCAATCGCTGGACTTTTCGGCGTTCTCAAACTTCGGTGTCCCGGCAATTTCTACTGGCAATGCGGCCGTCGACTCCAACACCGCGATCCAGAATCAGACTCTAGGTCTGCTGGGCTTCGTCGATTCGCAGTCGGAATCCCAGTTCTTCAATTTTAAAGGCATACGGTCGGCCCAGGATATCCGTGGTTTCCGCCAGCGCGAATGGGGCGCTTATGCCCAGGACACCTGGAAACTCCTGTCGAATGTGACCCTGTCCCTTGGTCTGCGTTGGGAGTATTTCGGCGTGCCATTTGAAGTCAACAACAACCTGTCCAACCTCTTCGCTGACCCGAGCGGACCGGCGCCGTTTACCTTTACCCGCGTCGGACCCGGCACGGGCAAGACTCTCTACGCCAATCAGTTCGACAACTTCGAGCCTCGCCTCGGCATTGCATGGGATCCCTTCAAGGACGGCAAGACGTCCGTGCGTGCGGGCTACGGTATCTTTCACGACCGCGTCTTTGGCAACCTCGTCGGAAACGCCAAGGGGAACCCGCCGTTCCAACAGTCATTCTCACAAAGCCCGTTCGCTCAGACTACGGCTCTGACGACACCGACGACCGTGCCAACTTCTCCGGTGGTGACCGACATCGACCCCAACACGTTTGTGGGCGGCCAGATTTTCCCCACTCTTTTCGATCCGAATTTTAAGACTCCCTACAGCCAGAACTGGAATGTCGGCATACAGCGCCAGTTGACCAGTTCGACGACCCTGGAAGTCAACTACGTCGGCGTCAAAGGTACCCGTCTTTTCCGCGTGGTGGACGGCAATCCGCCCCAGCCGGCTCTTCTCGCCAAACTGCTCGCCTTTTGTGTCCCGGGTAATGCCTTCGGATGTTCAACCAGCACTCTCACCTTCGCCAATCTTTGGCTCGGTGCGGAATTTGGCGCGCTACCCTTCGATGCCGTCAACAATAACGCCTTCGAGTCGCCCTTCTCCACTCCGGGAGCCTCACTGAACAAGTCCATTGGCAACTCCACATATAACGGACTGCAGGTGAACCTTCAGAGGCGCATCAGCAAGGGTTTCCAGATCCAAGGTGCTTACACCTTCTCTCATTCCATTGACGACGTGAACGATCCCCTGGTTGCTGCTGCCGGGAACCGAAGCTTCCCTCGCAACTCCTTCGATCTTCGGGCGGAGCGCGGAAATTCCGATTTCGACATCCGCCATCGCGGGGTGGTCAATTTCATCTACGAACCGAATCTCGGCAAGGGCCGCGGTCATCTGAGTCAGGGTTTTGTTGGCCGCGTTCTGGAAGGCTGGTCGATCACCGGCGTGGTAAGCGCAGAAACGGGCCTTCCCTTCGACATCTTTGGCAATCGCGACAGCAACCACACCGGACTGTCTGCCAGGGCCACCATCATCGGCAATCCCTCTCAACCCGCGGGCGCGGACAAGACATTTACCGGGCCGGTTCTCAGCGCATTTGAGCTGACACCTTACGATCAGCAGCCAAACCTCGGGAAGAATGCCTTCTACGGTCCGAACCAAGTCAATGTGGACTCGTCCCTGCTAAAAGACACATCCATCACCGAACGCCTCAAATTGCAATTGCGATTCGAGTTCTATAATCTCTTTAACCACACGCAATTCGGACAGCCCGGCAACGCCATCGCGGCTCCCGGCACTTTTGGCCTGTCTACTTCGACCGTGACCAGGCCCGACGGCACCACCAGCGCCCGGCAAATTCAGGTCGCGGCCAAATTGATCTTTTAGGCAGCTCCCAATTCACACAAGGCCCTGGAGTTGATCTCCCGGGCCTTTTTTTCTTTCCCGAACGCTACTGGAAACTGGCAGCCAACTCTCGCCAGTGGTTGGCGTTCGATTCGTGCTGTCTGGAAATTCGCTACCACGGACAGCTTTACGTTTTCACTTCCGCCGTCACGGTTGAAAAAGCGCTCACAAGGGGAACGCAGCGCGGCGCCGGGATTATTCCGAGCGGATGGCGAGGATTTGCTTGCCCTGGATTTTGATTTCCACGCCGAACGGGGGGCGAATGTCGCTGCCCTGGACAATGCCGCCGCGCATCCAGATGTCGCCGGGAAGATTGGAAGTCTTCAGAGGATCGTATAGAGTGCGGCTGCAGGGGTTGCCGACGAGGGGATGATTCGCGCGGGGGAAGCCGTAGTCGTCGTGCAACCTGCGCAGGTCGGCGACGTATTCGAGCTGGCAGGAGCCGTACGGAGCTTTGCGGGAGAACGCCCAGTAACCCGTGGGAAGGGTTGCGGAGCCGGAGGGCAGCCGCACAATGGTCGCGGGAATATTTTCACCGGTCAGGCGATCACGCAGGAAGAAATCGGCGGAGGCCCAGGGCTTGGAAAGCTCGGAGACATTGGCCACGATCGGGTCATTTTCGGTGGCATGGGGCAGCAGGGTGGCGGGATCCGGGGGCGGGGGAGGAATTTCAAGTTGGGGAGCCTGCTCGGCGCGAGCCGGTTCGACGGGTTTCGATCGAGATAGCCAACGGACAGCAAACAGGAGGATGATGCCAATAACCACGAGGCCGATCACCAGCGGCAGCATGGGATTCGGAGCTGGGCGGCGGGGACCGCCGACGCCCGGAATCTGGGGCATCTCTGCTTTCAAATGAGCCGGGGTTTGGTAATCTGCCATTTTCTTAGTGGGCCTTCAAGAGCCCAAGTAGCCCAGGAAGGGAGCCGGGATGGGCACAAGCCGAACAGGCCAAGACAGATTGTACTGATGAGGCGGGCAGAAGAGCAACCCAAGAGGGCAACAGCAGAGGAATGTACCGGAAATGATACTTATATTAGTCAGATGGCGACACGAGACACGGGAAAGCTTGTTTCCTGTCCGGAGGCAGCCTAGTGTAGGAGTAAGGTTCCACTGAGGGAAATTCGCAAGAATGGCTGGAGATACTCGACAGTCGGCTCGCGCGTTTGTTCGCAGCTTGAACATTCTGCTGAAATTTGCCCGCTTGTATGAATTCGGGCACGTGCGGACAATGGCCCAGTTTGAAACGGCGTGGAAAGAATTGCACGCTGCGCTGCAAGAAAGCCGCGACACAGGAGTGCTGCTCGGTGCTTCGGGGAATCAGATCCTGCTCGACGGAGTCCCGCTCGGAGCGGCGGCGGCGGAAAAAAGTTTCGCGGTACTTCTGACTACCTCTGGAATTGCGAGCATCCACTTCGCACCCAATCTTACTCAACCGCAATTCGCGCGATTTGTGCGCGCCTTTCCGAGCGGGAACGCCAAGCCAAGTTCACTGGCCGAACAATTGAAGACTGCGATGGCCGGCGACCCGAGCATCCGCATCAATGAAATTCGATTCGTAGCGGAAGATGGATCGATCGCGGGAATAAAGGTTGCGGCGCAACTGACTTCCAAGGTCTTGGGGGCGCAGGGTGATAAATTCCGCGAAATTTTTGAGGACCCGCAGAAATTGCTGCAACTGATTCTGGCAGCGGAGAGCAATCGTGGAGGAAGCGGCGGGGGCGGAGGGGGACTAGGTTTTGGCCCCGGGGGCGGAGGCGGCGGCACGGGCGGCAGCGGCTCGGCAAGTTGGAGCGGCGGCACGGGCGGTACCGGAAACTTATGGGAAGCCGGAAAGCCTGGCACAGCAACTGGTAGCGGTCCGGGTGGCGGCGGAACTGGTGCCGGTGGCCCGGGCGGGGGAAGTGGAGATGGCCGCGGTGGTGGAGGTGGGACGGGCGCTGGCGGCAGCGGCGGACCGGGTGGTGGCGGTGGCGGAGTTGGTGGCAGCGGTGGGCCTGGTGGTGGGCCTGGTGGTGGACCTGGTGGCGGACCTGGTGGCGGGCCTGGTGGCGGACCCGGTGGCGGGCCTGGCGGGGGACCGGGTGGCGGTGGGTTTGGCGGTGGAGGTGGTACCGGAGGCGGAGCCGGCGGCGGGTCAGGTGCCGCGAGTGAGCCGGGTAGGTGGTTGACGGCCACGGCGATGCTGAAGGGCAGCATGGTCGGAAGCATGCCGGGAATGTCCGGTGCGGCCGGCGCGGGCGGATACGCGGTCGCCGAAGAGGATGTCCGGTCCATGATCGGACTGTTTGCGCAACTCGGGAAGGCGCGGAAGGATCCGGATTCGCGGATGGATCCGGCGGCATTTCAATCCCGGCTTTCGACGCTGCCGGTGCGGGCTCAGGTGACATTGCAGCAGGCGCTGGCGGGACTGGCGGCACAAGCGCCCAACGAAAAGCCGGACAAGCCCATGCTGTTGAAGCTGGCAGAGCACGTGGCGATCCGCTTCGCGCTGGACAGCTACGAGCGCGGCGAGTTGCGCGTGAACGCGGTGAAGCAGCTGCTGGACCGCATGAATTCCGAGATCGAAGCGCTGCGAAAAATTCTGGGCCAGCAAGAGGAGACGATGGCCAACGCGGGCTTGCAGATGCAGTCCTACACGGAACTGCTGGACCAGGAGTTCTGGCTGAACGTTCCGGAGGAAAACAAGAAAGAAGTCTTGACCTCGGAAGAGGCGTGGTGCGTGCCCCCGCGCAATGTGCGGGGCTTCCTCGAAGAGATGCTGCGCCGCGGAGAATTGAAAACGGTCAATGAAATCTTGTTGAAGTATGCGGCTTGCATCGGGCTGGAAGCGCCGGAAGCGCGGCGAACCACCGCGATTGGCTTGTCGGATCTTGCGGAGTTCTACGGAAGCGGCGATGGGAGCGCGTTGATCGACGTGATCCAGCGGCTCGGGAATCAGCTGGGCGTCGAGCGGGAATCGGATTTGCAGACGCTGATTGGCGCCGCGTTCGTACGCATGAGCCAGGAAGCGGGAGCCAAGAGGTTTTATCCCGCGATGCAGCAGGCGCTGGCTTCGCTCGACAGCGTCGAAACCCTGCGGCCGGGAACGACCACCAACATCCGGCAAAGGATTGGAACCGAAGAGCGGCTGCCGGAATTCATCGAAGACGCGATGCGGGCCGGACACCCGCAGGACGGGTTGCTGGACATCCTGGGACTGATGCCCAAGGCGTCGCTTCACTACATAACCAACCGGTTCGCCAATTGCGGTTTCCGGGAAGATTGTGAACTGCTGGGCGAGCTGGTGCGCGGACTGGGCGACGAAGCGGTGCATCGGCTGGTCGAGACGCTGCAAACAGCGCCCGCAACGGAAGCAACCGAAGTGATTGGGCTCTTGAGCCAGCTTTCGCCTCAATCCGTCGAGCAGGTTCTGCCAACCCGCCTTGCCCAGTGGCCGAGAACCTCGCATGACCGGGCGGTCAGACAGTTGTCGTCCACGCCGCCGGAGCAGCGGGCGCTGCTGCTCGTATCCATGTACGCCTCTCTCGATCCTTTGATCCGGCCACTGGCCCTGGACGAAATGGGGATGAGCGGCCGGACGGAGTCGATCCCGCTGCTGCTCGATCTGATCCGGGACGACAACACGCCGGGATTCACGCGCATCAAGGCGATTGAAGCGGCCGGACGTTTGCGAGCGAGCGCCGCAAGCGCAATGCTGCAACTGTTCTTGGAAGCGAAACAGGTGTGGCGTTGGGCCTATCACACCGAGCTTCGAATCGCGGCGGCCCAGGCCCTGCAGAAAGTGGAACCCGCGCTGGCGATTGAAAAAATCATGGCCAGCGGACTGGACCGGAAAGAACTGGTGCTCGAGCCGACGGACCCGGAACCGAATGTGTCGGTCACCCGGCAGCGCCGGTATGCGCGGTTGAAATTAACGAAACACGTGCCAGCCACCACCACGAATTTGCGCGAGAACATGCGTCTGACGATTGCGGAGCTGAATATGGGCGGAGGGATCGGCGCATCGGACCGGCACCTGGCGCCCGGCTCGCTGCTGGCTTTGAAGTTTGCACACGGAGTCAGGAGCATACGGGCGCAGGCCATCGTGCGCGGCGCCAGACCCCAGGCGATGGCATTTGAATTTGTGGACATGGAGTTGGACGAGCGTTCACGGCTGAGGAAATTACTGCTGGAATTGGGCGGCTTGCCACAACCATCGAACGTGGTGAATCGCACCAAGCGAACCGGGCGATTGGCCCTAATGAAGTAAATCTCGGCAATAAATTACCGACAACGCACCTGTACTCGGAAAAAGTGGCGCCGTTCGTTCGTGCAGGGTGTCCGACTGTCCGAATGGCGGAATGACGACCGGGTCACACGGGACCTCTGTACCATTGTGGGGACAGTGCAAGAGTTCTACGGTACTAGTGAGAAAGTCCCAGCGGAGTGGCTCGAAGGTCAGTGGGCCACGGAGCGTCACAGAGCGGAATGAAGACGGATCCCAAAGCGACCGCGGCCCGGGCATTTGTGCGCAGCCTGAATATTCTGCTGAAGTTTGCGCGTTTGTACGGGCACGATCACACACGGGTCGTGGAGCAGCTTTCAGTCGCCTGGAATGAGCTCAGAACGGCGATTCCCGAAGGGGCAGAGACCGGGTTGCTGCTGGGGGCGTCGGGGGCGCAGCTGCTGCTCGATGGGGTGCCGCTTGAAGGGTCGCCGGCCGAGAAACAGTTTGCGCAATTGCTTTCCGCGGCCGGGCTGGCCAGCGTGCAGTTCACCCAGCAGGTGACCGAAGCGGAACTCGCCAGATTTATCCACGCCTTTCCCGCCGGAAAAGCAAAGCCTGCCGAACTTGCCGAACAATTGAAAACCGCGATTGCCGATGCCCGAGGCATTCGTGTGAACGAAGTCTGCTTCGTGGCCACCGATTCCCGGCTGAAGGAATCCAGCATGGCCGCCCAGATCGCGGCTGCATCCATGGGCGACCAGCAGGATCAATTCCGCAGAATGCTCAACGATCCCAAAAAACTGCTCGAGTTGATCGCCGCTGCGGAAGGATCGAAAACCGGCGGAGACCCCGGTGCTGGGGGTGAAGGCTCGGGCCCCGGCCGGGGAGAAGGCTGGGGCGGCGGGACCGCAGGCAGCGACGGGGGCGTGGATTGGGGTAGCGGGACAGGTGGTGGCGCCGGAGGGGAAGCAGGTTGGGGTGCAGGACTTGGTGCTGGAAGCGGCCCGGGCGCTGGCGGAGCGCCAGGCGGAACCGGGGTGGGAAGCGGAGGACCCGGAGCACGAGCGGGAATTCCGGCCCTGGCAGGTGGCGTAGGCCCTGGCAAGGGAAGTGGCGCTGGAGGCGGAGCAGGTTGGGGCAGTGGAGGATCAGGAAGCGGCACGGGTACAGGGGGAATTGGCAACGGACCAGGGTGGGGCACGGGGCTTGGCGGCGGCACTCCGAAAGGCCCGGGTAGCGGCAGCCGAATGTTTGGAGGCCCGGATGACGAATCGATTTACCGAATCCTGCACGCGCTGGCGACGTTCGGGAGCATTGGAACGAGTCCGAACCCATCCGCGGCTACGGTGGAGTTTCAGGATCAGGTGTCGCAATTGCCTGGCAAGGCGCAAGAGACGCTGAGGAATGCGCTGGCCGGACTTGCCGAACAGGGGAAGAACAAGAAACTGGACGAGGGCGTGCTGGTGCAGCTGGCGGAACACCTGTCCATCCGGTTTGCGCTCGAACAGTTTGAGCGCGGTGACGTGAAGGTGAACGCGGTGCGGCAGATGCTGGACCGCATGAACCAGGAAATCGAACATCTGCGAAGTATCCTGGGGCAGCACGAAGACAAAATGACCGAAGCGGGAATCCTGGTGGAGTCGCACCGGGAGATGCTCGACCGTGTGTTCTGGGCCTCGGTGCCGGAGAGCGCGAAACGGGAAGTGCTGTTGTCCGAGGAAGCGTGGTGCATCCCGCCGAAGAACGTGCAGTCGTATGTGGCGGAACTGCTGAAGCAGGGAGAAAAGGCGGATGCCGTCAGCATCCTCGAGAATTACGCAAGCTGCGCGGATAGCGACGAGGCGGATGCGCGGAAACGGGCGGCAACGGGGCTTTCAGAAATGGCGGGGCTGTACGCGGAGGCCGATCCCAGACTGCTCGAGGAAGCCCTGCGCCACATCGGGCTGCGGCTGAACATAGAACAGGATCAGGATTTGCAGTCACTGGTGAGCGCGGCGTTCGTACGACTGAGTCAGGAAGCGGCGACTCACCGCCAGTATGCGGCGATGTCGCAAGCGCTCGGTTTACTCGAGGGAGTGGAGGCGCAACGCCCGGGAATTGGCAGGACGCTGCGGTCGAAGATGGGGATCGAGGAGCGGGTGCCGGAGTTTGTGGAGGAGGCGCTGCGCGCGAGAGAGCTGGCCGCGGGACTGACCGGGGTGCTCAAGCATCTGCCGCAAACGGCGATGGAACAGTTGTCCGCGCGCTTCAATCGGTCCCAGCTCCGCAGCGATCTGGAAAATGTGGCCAACCTGGCGCAGGACCTGGGCGAAGAGGCGCTGCAATATTTGCGGAGTACGGTTCGCGGCGGACCGCTGGCGGAAGCGGTGGAAATGGTGGGGCTCGTGACCCGTCTGGACCCGCAGGCCGCGGAAGTTTTCCTGCCTGCCCGGATGAAGGATTTTCCGCGAACGTCGCAAGACCGCGTCATCAGGCAGGTTGCGGCAAGCGGCGCACCCGCAACATGCCGGTTGCTGCTGGCGCTGCTGGACCATGTTGATCCGCTGGTGATGCCGCTCGTGATTGACGAGATTGGTATGACCGGGGATCGCGAGTCGCTCGGGAGATTGTTGACGATCGCCGACGGCGACCTGCCGACCGATGCTGCTCCTTATTTGCGAGTGAAAGCGCTCGAAGCGCTGGGCAGGTTGCGAGCTCCGGAATCGATCCACACCTTGCGGCGGATTGTGGAAGCGAAAAAGATTTTCGGGTGGGCGAACCCGCAGGAATTGCGGATCGCGGCGTTTCAGGCTCTGGCGAAAATGGACCCGGAGTGGGCCAGGAAATTCCTGCCGGAGTGCGGAATCGAGGCGGAGGATCTGGCGCTCGAACCGCTGGAAATTCCCGTGGGCTCGAAGTTTGTGCGGCAGCGCAGGCACGCGCGTATCCGGCTGCTGAAAGGCGTGGCCGCGGTTAGCACGAACCTGAAACAAAACTGCCGGCTCGAAATCAAGACCGCCAGCCTCGCCGGCGGGCTGGCGACGACCAATATGCACCTGGCACCCGGAACGAAGGTGCAATTGCGGATGCAATTGGGTTTGCGGAATGTGCAGGCGACGGCCCTGATGCGGGACTATCGGGCACAAGATATGTCATTTGAAATCATAGACATAGGGATGGATGAGCGGGGCAGACTGCGCAAGCTGCTGATGGAGAGTTTCAGAAAAGGCAACATCGAATAGGCTCGCTCGGGCGACTTCGCCGGCCGGTAAGGGCGGCCCCGGGCCAGGCCATGATTCGTCCGGTACGTGCATTTAGTATGCAAGCAGTAACTATTCGCAAGTACTACACCTCGGTACCTTTGAGGCATTTACCCAACACAGATTCGTCATTAATCTGGCTTTCACACGCAGCGGTGCGCTGAGGCGCGCCCGGTTGCGGCGAGAGAAAGCTGGACTAAGGGTGTCTGAGCAAGTGTCTAGTGGAGTCCGAATCCGGATTTGCGCGGTATTGTGTGCCGCTGCCACACTCCTTGCGGGAGCGCGAGCGGAGGAAGCGCGCCCGGACTTTCCAGACAATCCAAGATTTACCGTGCAGAGGTTCGAGGATCAGGAGGGCATGGGAGCGGTTACGACAACCGCGCTCGGACAGGATGCCCAGGGCTTCTTGTGGATCGGTACGCAGACAGGTCTTTACCGCTACGACGGAACGCGCGCGAAAAAAATGCTCGAAGTGGAGAGCATCATCGGGCACTACGTCGTGGACCTGCTGATTGCTCCCGACGGGACACCGTGGTTTGCCGGAACCCGTGGAATCGCGTACTACAGGGACGGACAATTTCAGAAACTGGAAATTCCAGCCAGCTCGATGCCGCTGCTGAACGGAGTGCAGATTTTTGCAGTCGACAGCAAGGGAGTTGTTTACGCGCTGATGTACAAACGCGGCTTGTTGATCCTTGATCCGAAAAATCCCCGCAAGACGGAAACCATCGCCCAGGGACTGGGCAATTGGGAAACGCCGGAAGGGATTGTCCGGGCGGTGGATGATTCGATCTGGTTCACCGCGGGCAGAAAGCTGGCGCATTTGGCAGCGGGATCCCACGAGATTGAAGTGGAACCCGGGGCCCGTCTGCCGGCTGAACGCGTAGTGGCATTGCAATTCGACGGAATCGGAATGCTCTGGCTGCGCACGGCCACCCGGCTGGCGCGAGTGGACCCGCGCACGCACAAACTGATTTTTGAAGAGGAAGTAGTTGCCGAGGAGAACGAGGAAGAGGGGAAACCTTCGGTGGATGCCCAGGGAAAGCTGCTGGTGCCCAGTTCATCGGGACTCTACTGGCAGGAGAACGGACATTGGCGGCTGGTGAATGTGAAGCAGGGGCTGGCGAGCAACCTGATTCAATGCGCAATCGAAGACCGCGAAGGAACTTTGTGGGTGGGCGGTTCGGGCACCGGGCTGGACAGGCTGGCGGGAGTGCGTGAGTGGTCGGCGTGGACAACAGCGGAGGGATTGCCGGACAACTCAACGTGGGCCACGCTGCGGGATCGCCACGGACGGCTTTGGGTGAGCACAGCCCACGGGATCGGAATCTGGAACGGGCAGAAGGGCAGCTGGGAAAATGTGCCAGCGCTGCAGGAGCATGCTGGGCGGCAGATCCGGCAGATGCAGATTGCGCGCGACGGTTCCATCTGGGCTCTGACGATCACCGGAGCAATCGTAGAGATTGATCCGGAATCATATTCGACAACGACGATCGCGAATTTCCGGGGAAGAAATTTTGTGAGCATTGAGGCCGCGCCGGATGGAACCATCTGGGCGACCACGCGCGCGCGACTGGTTCGATTTGTGCCGCGCGGGCCGGACACAAAAGCGGTCGAAGTGCCACTGCCTGCGATGGATGAGGCGGAGATCGAGTACCTGGCGTTTTCGCCCGGAGGCGTTCTGTGGGCGACGGGGCCCGGGACGCTTTACCGCTACGACGGGAAAATCTGGAAAGTCCTGAAGGTGCGAGACGGCTTGAACGGCCAGACGATGACGAGCCTCGCAGCGCTCAATGACAATGAAGTCTGGGTGGCATACAACGACGTTGTTGGCGTGACCCACGTGACCCTGGGCGAGAACGGATTGCCACGGTTTGAATTTCGCGACTGGGACCGCACCGTGGTGGGCCGCGACTCGCACAACCGGATGTGGTTTAACGGCACGGATGGAATCGTGATCCTTTGGCCGGACGGGCATCTGCAGCGGCTGAACCACGCGAACGGGTTGATCTGGGATGATCTGAGTCCGTGGACGGGTGCGCGGGAAGAGGCCGACGGAAGTTACCTGATCGCGACGTCGCGAGGATTGTCCCGCTACAAGCCCGGGGGTGAAGTGAAAAAAGAGGGTCCGCCGCGGGTAGTGCTGACCTCGCTTTCGCTGGGCGGTACGGAAAGGAGTGTGAACCAGAAGTCCCTCGTGGACTCGACCGACGGATCACTGATGGTGCAGTTTTCGCCGGTCGTGCTGGACACGCCGGAACAGGTTTCCTGCCGCTACCAGTTGAACGGACTGGAAAAACACGTTACAGAAACGCTGCAGCGCGAAGTGCGGTATGGCGGCCTGCCGCCGGGAAGTTACGAGTTCTGGGTGCAGTGCAAGCTGGCAGATGCGCCGAATTATTCGGCGAAGACGAGTTTTTATTTCCGGGTCCTGCCGAACGTGTGGCAGTCGAGCTGGATGCGGGGACTCGTGGTTGTGGGGTTGATGGGCGGAATCTGGGGATTCGTTTCGCTGCGCACGCGGACGTTGCACCGGCGAAAAAGCGAGCTGGAAGAGGCGGTGGCGCAACGCAGCGCGGAACTGCTGCAGAAGAACAAGGAGCTCGAACAAATCTCACTGACCGATCCGCTGACGGGAACGCGAAACCGGCGGTATTTCTACGAAACGATTCCTACCGATCAGGCGCAGACGTTGCGCTCGCATCAAAGGTTTGGCGATGCGCAACGGACGGCTGGAACGCCCCGGGAGCTGATTTTTGTCCTGGTGGATATTGACCGGTTCAAGCGCGTAAACGACGAGATGGGCCACGCGGCAGGAGACCGGCTGCTGCAGGAAGTGGCGAAGCGCATTGCGTCGGTCATGCGGCGCTCGGACGACCTGGTGCGATGGGGCGGTGAAGAGTTCATGCTGGTTTGCCGGACGACCGATCGGGAGAACGCGGCGCTGCTGTGCAATCGCGTACTGGAGGCTGTCCGCGACCTGCCGTTCGACGTGGGGAATGGAGTGCAGCTGCACAAGACGTGCTCC
Source organism: Acidobacteriota bacterium (assembly GCA_013289665.1). Classification (GTDB taxonomy): domain Bacteria; phylum Acidobacteriota; class Terriglobia; order Acidiferrales; family UBA7541; genus Acidiferrum. Next base: position 49,152 of record JABCZN010000019.1, read on the forward strand.
ATCGGCTGGGCGCCGTTTCCGTGGCTGCCCGGAGACACGCAGATGCTTACCATCGACAACGTAATTGAGCTGGCGGACAAGGCGCTCTATCTGGCGAAGCGCGAAGGGCGCAACCGGAGTTACGGGCTGGTGCCGGCACCGACAGCGATCGTTTCAGAAAAGAGCATTTCGATCGAGAATTTGCGCGATTGCCCGCCGGAGCTGGTGCAGATCGTTTGACGCTGAAGGCTGTCCGTCAGCAAGGTTTTTTCGAGACTTGCCACCCCTGATGTTTGCCCAAATTCCTGAATAGCACGGTTCATGCCGGGAGGCACTTGGCGATGATGAGGGTAATGTCGTCGTGCTGCTCGTGGGGGCTGAATCGGCGGACTTCGTCGACGACGGAAGAAAGCAGATCGCAGGGGGCAAGCGAACGGTGGCGGCGCAGGGCTTCGACCAGGCGCTCTTCGCCAAACTCCTCGCGGTGCGGGCTAAAGGCTTCCGTGACGCCGTCGGTGTACAAGGCGAGGGTGTCGCCGGGATAGAGCTGGCTTTCCTCGATCTCGCACTCCCATTCCTTGAAAGCGCCAAGAATTGTCGCGGTGGAGCTGAGCCGATCGAGGGAATCATCGGCGCGCAGGAGCAGCGCGGAGAGATGGCCGCAATTGATGTAACGAAGGCGGCGCGCCGTGTCGTCGTACTCGGCGAAGAACAGCGTGGCGAAAGAGCCGCCGAAAGTGTTCTGGCAGAAAAGTTGGTTCACGGCGCAGAGGAATCGCTGCGGTTGATCCAAAGCGAGCGCGGACTGGCTGCGAAGATTGGCCTGCAGATTGGCCATCAACAGGGCTGCCGCGATACCCTTTCCCGAAATGTCGCCAACAATCAGGCCCAGACGCTCCCCGCCCAGGTCGAGAAAATCGTAATAGTCGCCACCGACCTGGCGCGCCTGGTGGCAAACGCCAGCGTATTCGAGCGTGCGCATGCGGGGAAGCGTCTGCGGAAACAGCCGCGCTTGCACCTGCTGGGCGATTTCGAGTTCCTGGGCGGCCCGGCGTTCGGCCTCTTGACGGTTGGCGATGGCACGGCGCTGCGTCTCGACCGCATGAGTCACTTCGTCGAAGCTGACGAGCGAAAAAGTGTTGCCGTCGGGATCCTGGAAGCGGCTGAAGACGGCGCCCCAAATTGGAGGAGCGTGACGGCCGGAAGCGGCGGCATCACTTGCGAGCGGCGGCTTCGATTGCAAAGCGTGTTTGAAGCGCCTGAGCCGCGGGTTGGAGAGAAAATGAACGCCGCGCCTGCTCCATTCGCGGAATTTGGCGAGCACGTCTTCGGTGACGAAGGTTACATGGGAGGCGCGGCCGATTTGTCTGAATTGCTCGGAGTCCCTGCGCGGGACAACCAGTGTGAGGTTGGCCGTGCCATCGGGCGGGCCGACGACGACCCAGGACTGGCCTGGTTGGGCGGATTCTGTCCGCCCGTCAAAGACGATCTGGAAACCGAGCAGATCCAGGTAGAACTCCAGACTTCGGTCGAGGTTCCGCACATAGACCATCACCGACTGCAAGCGCAGGAAAGGCTCCTGGCGCGGCGGGATGCTATTCGCGCTTTCCGGCGGTTCTGGTGCAATGCTTGCCATGGGCGCATTATATAGGGCCGCGGGATTTTTTATGAGACTGCTTGACCGTCTGGGCGGAGTCGGGAATGACTCGTGCGCCACTTGACTTGGCGACAGGCGCGGCAGCGCGTGGTGTCCGAACCTGTTCGTATCGTTTTATGCACAATGCCCGGGCAGTGGCCCTTGTCACCACCGCCGCATTGCGTTGGTATAGAAGGGTAGTTTCCAATCCAATTGAACCGGCGGGTACTGGATGAAACTCTTCACCTTTTGCTGTGGCGGTGCACTTTGCCTTTTTTCCGCGTTGCCCCTGAAAGCGCAGAGCACCGGGCGGATTGACTGCGCGAGGGACGGCGGTTACGTCTACCTTTACAGCTCGATGACCACACTCGAGGTGCGCATGACGCTGCAGTGCGGCGAAGTGTTGCGCATCACGGGACGCAGCGATGATTACTATAGCGTGCGGACCGCCGCGGGCGAAGCCGGGTTTGTTCCGCGAACGAGCGTTGTTTTACTGAAGGACCAGACGGGGACCGGCCTGTCAACGCCGGCGGCGAAGCCGCCAACGCGGGAACGCACCCACTACGATGAGCCGCGCAGCGAGGCGGCTGCGCCCGCGCGTGCTGGCGCGGTTGCGTTCGCGCTGGCAAACAATACGCCCATCCGCATGAAACTCAGCGAGACGATTTCGTCGGCTACGGCGCATGTGGGGGACGCGGTCGAACTCCTAGTTGTCGAAGACGTGATTGTCGATGGCGTCACTGTATTGCCCGCTGGCTCGAAGGTGAACGGCGTCATTGCCGAGGCCGAACCCAAAAAGCGTTTTGGCCATGGCGGCAAGCTGGCTTTCAGCATTACTTCCATGACACTGGCCGACGGAGAGTCCGTCAAGGTGCGCTGCTACCAGGAAGCCTCCGGATCTTCGAACACCTCAGCGGACGCGGTTTTGCCGCTCAGTTCGGGCAAGGATGTTGCGATCCCGAAGGACTTGGAATTCACGGCCCTTGTCGACGGAGAAGTGCGTCTGAAACGCGAAGGTTTTGAGAATCTGAAAATTCATCCGGTCACCTCGCCCGCCACAACCGTTCAAAAATCCGAACCGGCGCACTGATTTCCCACCCGGCCAGCCCCAAACTGCTTGCTTCAGGATCGATTGTTGCAAGCAATCAACCCGCAACGCTTCCAAGGGGCGGTGTTTCTTGGCGGGAGCGCGCCTGACCAGTTACAATGAATTGTTTGGGTGGTGCGGCTGGAGTGAGCGGGGCCGCGAGCTTTCATACCCCCGTCAGGAGACGGCGAACCTTCCATGGATTTAGCCAAGGCAGTTGACGGCGTTATCGCCCGATTTATCGGGACCAAGCACGAGCGCGACCTGAAAAAGCTGGAGCCGCTGGTTGCTGCGATCAATCGGCAGGAACCGGAAGTGCAAGCGTACGGCGACGAGCAACTGAAGGAACGCTTCGCGGCGCTGCGGACGCAGGTACAGGAGCAGTTGAAGGACGCGGATCCCGCCGAACCCACCTATAAGGAGGAATTGCAGAAGGCGCTGGTGGATGCGATTGTGCCCGCATTTGCGCTGGTGCGCGAGGCCGGGCGGCGATTCCTGAAGATGCGGCATTTCGACGTGCAGTTGATCGGCGGAATGGTGCTGAACGACGGGAAAATCGCCGAAATGAAGACGGGCGAAGGGAAGACGCTGGTGGCGACACTGCCCGCGGCTCTGAACGCGCTGGCAGGGCGCGGCGTGCACATCGTGACGGTGAACGATTACCTGGCGCGGCGCGACGCGGAGTGGATGAGCCCGCTCTATAAGGCGCTGGGACTGACGGTCGGCGTGATCGTGCACGACCTCGATGACGTGCAGCGCCGCGCGGCTTATGCGGCGGACCTGACCTACGGCACGAACAACGAGTTTGGATTCGATTACCTGCGCGACAACATGAAGTACGATCTCGCGAGCTGCGTGCAACGCGGGCACCAGTTTGCGATTGTGGACGAGGTGGACTCGATCCTGATTGACGAGGCGCGGACGCCGCTGATTATTTCCGGGCCATCGGAAGAATCCACGGACAAGTATTTCAAGATCGACAAGATTATTCCCAAACTGATCCAGGACATTGATTACACGCTCGATGAAAAGCACCGTACGGCTACTTTGACGGAAGAAGGTGTGAGCAAGTGCGAGCGGCTGCTGGGGCTGGGGAATTTGTACGACCCCGCGCACATGGAGCAGATTCACCACGTTTACCAGGCACTGCGGGCGCATACGCTCTACAAGCGCGATGTGGATTACGTGGTGAAAGACGGCGAAGTGATCATCGTTGACGAGTTCACCGGGCGGCAGATGCCGGGGCGGCGGTGGTCAGACGGCTTGCACCAGGCGGTCGAAGCCAAAGAAGGCGTGAAGATCGAGCGGGAAAACCAGACCCTGGCGACGATCACCTTTCAGAACTATTTCCGCATGTATAAGAAGCTGGCCGGCATGACCGGAACGGCGGAGACCGAAGCGGCGGAGTTCGGAAAGATTTACAACCTGGACGTGGTGGTGATCCCCACCAACCGCACGCTGATCCGCAAGGAACACGCGGACGTGGTGTACCGCACGGAGACGGAAAAGTTTGAAGCGGTCGTGAACGGGATCTTGCAGGAAGACAATTCACTGGCAAACGGAATCCGGCACTATCACGAACGCGGGCAGCCCGTGCTGGTGGGCACGATTTCCATCGAGAAGTCGGAAACGATTGCGGAGATTCTGAAAAAGGCCGGAGTGCCGCACCAGGTGCTCAACGCCAAGCAGCATGAGCGCGAATCGCGCATCGTGGCGCAGGCGGGACGCAAGGGCGCGGTGACCGTGGCGACGAACATGGCCGGCCGCGGCACAGACATCCTGCTGGGCGGGAATCCTGAGGCCATGACCCGCGAGCACTTTTTGAAGGACAAGCTGGCGATACCATACGCGGCCGCGCCGGCGGTGATCGGCGTGGACAGCACGAATGGGGACGCGCCGGCGGCAGCGGCTGTGCCGATGGTTTTGTTTCAGCACGAAGGAAAGATTTTTCAGGTGCCGAAAGATCACTGGGATCCGATGTACCAGCAGTTCGCGGATCAATGTAAAGCGGAGCACGACGATGTGGTGGCGCTCGGCGGCTTGCACATTCTGGGCACCGAGCGGCACGAAGCGCGGCGCATTGACAACCAGCTGCGCGGGCGCGCGGGACGCCAGGGCGACCCGGGATCTTCGCGATTCTTTTTGTCGCTCGAAGACGACTTGATGCGGATTTTCGGGGGTGAGCGCGTCAAGCAGATGATGTTCCGGCTGGGGATGACGGAAGGCGTGCCGATCGAGTCGCGGCTGATTTCAAACCGCATCGAGAACGCCCAGAAGTCCGTGGAAGCGCAGAACTTCGATGCGCGCAAGCACCTGCTCGAATACGACGACGTGATGAACAAGCAGCGCGAAACAATTTATGCGATTCGCCGCTCGGCGCTGGAAGGAAAAGACCAGCGGGATTATGTGTTGGGAATTGCGGAAGACGTGGCGCGCGAACTGGTGGAAACGTATTGCCCGCGCGAGCAGCATCCCGGGCAGTGGAACACCACGCAGTTGCTGGCCGAGGTGAACAGCCAGTTCGGATTCGACGCGAAGGCCATGGGCGCGGACCCGGCGGCTCTGAATCATGATGAACTTGCCGAAGCGCTGGCGGAAGCGGTGAAGACGCGCTACGCGGAGAAGGAAAAGCAGTTCAGTCCGGATTTACTGCGCTGGCTGGAGCGGCGAATCATTCTGGACGTGGTGGATACGCAGTGGAAGGACCACCTGCTCTCGCTTGACCACTTGAAGGAAGGGATCGGGCTGCGCGGCTACGGGCAAAAAGATCCGCTGGTCGAATTCAAGAAGGAAGCGTTCATTTTGTTTGAGGACATGATGGCGCGAATCGACAACGAGACGGTGCGGTATCTCTACCACGTGCAGATTCAGCAGGGAGAGGCTCCGCCGCCGGCGTCAAGGGAACCTCAGCCGGAGCCGCCACGCCATCGCCCGCCGAGTGCGGTCGCAGCAGCAGCTAGCGCTGCGGCACGTGCAGAAGAGCCTCCGGCGCAGAGATTGCCGGATTTTGCGCGTGCGCTCGAGAAGCGGCAGGAACGGCAGCAGAAGGATTTGCAGTTTCAAACCGGGGCGGCGCAGGCGGAGGCTCCGAAGCCGGTGCGTGCCGGGGCAAAAGTCGGACGCAATGATCCCTGCCCTTGCGGCTCGGGGAAAAAGTATAAGAAGTGCCACGGGGGCTGAGGAAGTGACTGGGAACTGGTAACTGGTGAATGGCGAGTCGGCTCCAATCGGTGAATTTTTGCAAGCTTTCGAACTAAAAACGAACAACGAACACAGTACGCCTGAGATTCAGGAAGCGAAGAGGACACATGCCGCCAGCAACAATGCCGGGCCAGCAGCCGACGCCGCAGCGACAGGGGATACCAGGGGTGAAGAACCTTGTAGCGGTGGCGAGCGGAAAAGGCGGCGTAGGAAAAACCACCGTTGCCGTGAACCTGGCGCTGGCACTCGCGAATCTGGGCCACAAAGTCGGCTTGCTGGACGCGGATGTGTACGGGCCGAACGTGCCGATCATGCTGGGCTCGACAGAGGAGCCGATGGCTACGGCGCAGCAGCGGATTATCCCCGTGGACGCGCAAGGCGTGAAGATGATTTCGATGGGCTTGCTCAATCCCGGCGACAAACCGGTGATCTGGCGCGGACCGATGTTGCACAGCGTGATCACGCAATTTCTGCGCAGCGTTGAATGGGGCGAGCTGGATTATCTGGTGATCGATCTGCCGCCGGGAACGGGCGATGTGCAGCTGACGCTGATCCAGACGGTGGCGGTGACGGGGGCTGTCGTGGTGACGACGCCTTCGCTGGTGGCGGTGGCGGATGTCCGCAAGGCGATTGAGATGTTCCGCCAGGTGAATGTCGAGGTGCTCGGCGTCGTGGAAAACATGAGCACGTTCAGTTGCCCGCATTGCGGCAAGGCGGTGGATATTTTTGGCCATGGCGAGGGCACGAAGACGGCGGTTGCTTACGGCGTGCCGGTGCTCGGAGAAATTGAAATTGATCCGCGCATCCGGATGGGCGGAGATACCGGCAACCCCGTGGCGGCCGGGGGAGAATCTGCTCCAGCGGCGCTGAGTTTGTATCGCATGGCGAAGGCCGTGAAGGCGCGGCTCGCGGAAGTGGGCGCGACGTCGACCGGACCTGCGGTGGAGATTGATTGAATCTGTGACGCAAGCGGAGGGCCCAGGAGCAGGCTAGTCGCGGGGCGCGGAAGAATTTGGGATTGGAAGTATGCCGCTGGCGGAAGATCCAGCGGCTTTTATTTTTTCAAGGAGACAGGCGCGGCAGAGGCAGCCTGCGGATCGCGCGTCGCCGGCGGGCATCGGGATGACGTGAGGCAGCTCGGCGCACCAGCAGCCTGCCTCTTTCTGACAAGTCATGGGCGCATTGCACTGGGAGCAGCGGGTTTCCACCATGAAATTATGGCCCGAACTGTGGCGGGCGTCCAGCAGAGGACAAATTGGTGCGCGAGGCGCTCGTGGTTTTCTTGTCAGCGGGGCGAAGCGGATGCTATCTTGAAGTGTTCGCGGAGCGTCGGCTGAGCTCGCGGGAGCCGTGTATTTCATGCTCCTGCAATCACTTACGGGAAATTCTGATTCTTGATGCGCACACCAGATATCCGTCCATACAAAGGCAAATTCCCGCAGATTGCGGCGTCGGCCTACATTGACCCGGCGGCGGTGGTCGTCGGGGACGTGATGATCGGCGAGGAGTCGAGCGTGTGGCCAATGACCGTGGTGCGCGGGGATGTGCACCATATCCGGATCGGGAAGCGAACGAACATTCAGGACGGGTGCGTCCTGCACGTGATGAAGGACGAGTATCCGATGGTGCTGGGGGATCAAGTAACCGTGGGGCACTCGGTGACTCTGCACGGGTGCACGATTCATTCGCACGTTTTGATTGGGATGGGTTCGATTATTTTGAACGGGGCGGTGATTGGCGAGAATTCGATTATTGCGGCGGGGACTTTGATCACCGAGCGAACCGTGATTCCGGCTGGAAGTCTGGTGATGGGTTCGCCAGGCAAAGTGAAAAGAGAATTGACGGAGGCGGACTGCGAATCGATTGGCAAATATGCGGAGCGGTATTCGGGGTACCGGGAAATTTACCGCGAGGAAGCGGCCGGGCGCGGGGAACGGATTGATTGGAGCGAGTTGGAAGGTTGAACGGGGCGGGAGCGGCATTCCAGGGACTCATGGCAGAGAAAAAGAAATTCCAGGCAATCAAGGGCACGCGGGATTTGCTTCCGCCGGATACGGAGCTGTGGAACCGGGTGGAGCAGACGGCGCGCGAGGTGTTCGGCACCTTTGGATTTGGCGAAATACGCCCGCCGATTTTTGAGCCGACAGAATTGTTTGCGCGTTCGATTGGGATGGATACCGACGTTGTCGGCAAAGAGATGTATTCGTTTGAAGATCGCGACGAAACCTCAGTGAGTTTGCGACCCGAGGCGACGGCATCGGTTTGCCGCGCGTATATCGAGCATGGAATGCATGCCTGGCCGCAGCCGGTGAAACTGTATTACACGGGGCCGATGTTCCGGCGGGAGCGGCCGCAGAAGGGGAGATACCGGCAATTTTATCAGATTGGGGCGGAAGTGCTGGAGATGGTGCCGCCGAACCAGGACCCCGCGAAAAACATCGGGAAAGACGCGGCGGTGGACGCGGAAGTGATCGAGATGGTGATGGCGTTTTTCGCTCGGTCCGGCCTTGAAGGGGTGGAGCTCGCGATCAATTCGATTGGGGATCGCCAGTGCCGGCCGAAGTATGTGGAGTTGCTGCGCGCTGAATTGATGAAGGTGAAAGACAAGCTGGGGCCGGACAGCCAGCGGCGGATTCTGACGAATCCGCTGCGGGTGCTGGATTCGAAACTGGAGAGCGAGCAGGGAATTATCGCGGGGCTGCCGCGGATTTCAGATCACTTGTGCGCGAACTGCGCGGCGCAGTATGCGGAACTGAAGCGGCAGTTGGGGATGCGCGGCGTGCCGTACGCGGAGAATTGGCGGCTGGTGCGCGGGCTGGACTACTACATGCGGACGACGTTTGAAATCACCGCGCGGGGATTGGGTTCGCAGAATGCGGTGTGCGGCGGCGGGCGGTATGATGGGCTGGTGGAATTGCTGGGTGGGCCGCCGACAAAGGGAATTGGATTCGCAATTGGCGAAGACCGGTTGATTTTGTCGCTCGAAGAAGCGGGCAAGGGCGGCGCGGCCCTGGGGCGCGACGTTTTTGTGGCGTGGATGGGTGAGCAAGCGCAGGGGGCGGCGATTCTGGCGGCACAGAAGCTGCGGGCGTCGGGATTTCGCGTAGAACTGCCGCCGGTGGAACAGAAATTCGGGAAGGCCCTGGGCCAGGCAGACAAACTGGGCGCGAGATACGCGTTGATTCTGGGCGACGACGAGATCAGAACTGGTCAGTGGACAGTGAAGACGCTGGCGAGTGGCGAGCAAGCGAAGATGAGCGAGGCGGAGTTTTTGGAGATGTCGCGAAAGGGCAAGCGATTGTCATCCTGAGCGCACCCGACGAAGCTGCGCGAAGGAGAAATCCAGGAGAACGAAATCGTGCTGGACTTTTTGGGGAATTTGAGGCGGACACATTATTGCGGGGCGCTGCGGGCGTCGGACGCGGGGCGCGACGCGACGGTGATGGGCTGGGTGGCGAAACGCCGCGACCTGGGGAACTTGCTGTTCCTCGATGTGCGCGACCGCTCGGGAATTGTGCAGGTGGTGTTCAACAAGGAGGCGCAACCGGAAGCGCACGCGAAGGCGGAACAGGCGCGCGGCGAATTCGTGGTGGCAGTGGAGGGAAAAATCACCACGCGGGGAAAGGCCAATCCCGAGCTGCCGACCGGCGAAGTTGAGATTGTGGCGGCCCGGCTGCACATTCTGAACAACGCGAAGACGCCTCCGTTTCCGATTGAAGAGGAAATCAACGCGGCGGAAGAGACACGGCTGAGATTCCGCTATCTGGATTTGCGGCGCCCGAAGCCGCACCGCAACCTGGCGCTGCGACACAAGATAATTCTGGAAATCCGCAAGACGATGGACGAGATGGGGTTCATCGAGGTGGAGACGCCGATGCTGACGCGCTCGACGCCCGAGGGCGCGCGCGATTACCTGGTGCCCAGCCGCGTGCATCACGGGCAGTTTTACGCCTTGCCGCAATCGCCGCAGATTTTCAAGCAGATCCTGATGATTGGCGGGCTGGACCGGTACTTTCAGATCGTAAAGTGTTTTCGCGACGAAGATTTGCGCGCCGACCGGCAGCCGGAGTTTACGCAATTGGATCTGGAGATGTCCTTTCCGCGGCAGGAAGATATTTTTGGCGTGATTGAAAACGTGATGGTGCGGGCTTGCCAGGTGGCGGGCGTGGAAGTGAAGGCGCCGTTTCCACACATGCTTTATAAGGATGCGATCCGGAAGTATGGCAGCGACAAGCCGGACATGCGGTTTGGAATGGAATTGCATGAGGTGACATCGTGTTTTCCAGCAGAGGCGAAAGAGAAGCTGCAGATCGGCGGAAACGCGTTCGCGTTCACCGCGCCCGGTGCCGCGGCGTATTCGCGAAAGCAGTTGGATGAGCTGACGGAAAAGGCAAAATCGCACGGGGCGCGCGGGGCATATTTCGTGAAGCTGGCGCCGGAGGGAACGACGTCGACGGTCGGAAAACTGATCGGCGCGGAGAACGTGAAGAAGCTGGCGGAAGCCTGCGGCGCGAAAACGGGCGATCTGGTGGTTGCGGTTTCGGCGAAGGAAGAGATTAAGGGCACCGAAGCGGCGGCGCTGGTCGCAGGGCAGTTGCGGTTGCAGTTGGGCGAAGCGCTTGGCGTGATTGACAGGACGCAGTGGAAATTTTTGTGGCTGACGGGATTTCCGCTGTTTGAATGGAGCGAGTCGGACAAGACCTGGGTGAGCGCGCAGCACCCGTTCACGGGAATTGTGGATGAGGACCTGGAGAAGCTGGAGACCGCGCCGTGGGAAGTCCGCTCGAAGGGCTACGATTTGGTTTTAAATGGAGTGGAGCTCGGCTCGGGCAGCATTCGAATTCACCGGCAGGACATTCAGGAGCGGCTGTTCAAGGCGCTCGGACTGAGCGAAGAGCAGTTGCGGCGACGGTTTGGATTCTTCCTGGATGCGCTGACGTATGGGACGCCTCCACACGGCGGGATCGCCCTGGGGCTGGACCGCGTGACGATGCTGCTTGCAGGCGAAAAGTCGATTCGCGAGGTGATTGCGTTTGCGAAAACGACGGCGGCGGTCGATCTGATGGCGGAATCACCGAGCGATGTAGATCAGGCGCAGCTGGAGCAGCTTGGAATCGCGATCAAGGCTGCTCGGAAGGCGGCGGAATAGGAGACGGACGGGCTAGCACCGGGGCTCAAGTCCCGGCCTCCTGAGGAAAGGGAGTTGGAAAAAAGAGGCGTTTGAATGTCCAGAATACGCATATTGACGGAGGCGGTGGCGAACCGGATTGCGGCCGGGGAGGTGGTGGAGCGGCCTGCTTCGGTCGTGAAGGAGTTGCTTGAGAATGCGCTGGATGCCGGCGCGAATTCCGTTCGGATTGAAACGGAGATGGGCGGGAAGCGGATCGTCCGCGTCATTGACGACGGCCACGGGATGATGCATGACGACGCGCTGCTGGCGTTTGAGCGGCATGCGACGAGTAAGCTGCGGTCGGCGGACGATTTGATCACGATTTCGACGCTGGGATTTCGCGGCGAAGCGCTGCCCTCGATTGCGTCGGTATCGCGGCTGCTGCTGGAAACGCGCGACGCGAGCGAGGCGGAAGGAACACGCGTGGAATTTGCGGGTGGGAAGCTGGTTGGCGTGAAGCCGGCAGGATTGCCGGCCGGAACGACGGTGAGCGTGGCGGATCTGTTTTATTGCGTGCCTGCGCGGCGAAAGTTCTTGAAGTCGGACACCACAGAACTCGGGCACATCGCTTCGCTCGTGACGCACTACGCGCTCGCGAATCCGGCAAAACAGTTCACGCTCACGACACCAACGCAGGAGATTGTGAACTGCCCGCCGACGGAAAAGCTGGGGGACCGCGTTTATCAGTTGTTTGGGCGGCAGGCGCTCGACGAGCTGGTCGAAATCACCGGTGTTTCCGCGGCGTTTCGCGCAGCAATCACGGAGCCAGAGATGGAAGCCGGGGAAGCGTCGGCGACGCTCACGGTCGCGGGGTTCACTTCGCGGCCGGACATTCAGCGGCCGAACCGCAATGGAATTTACGTATTCGTAAACCGGCGGCTGGTGCGCGACCGGTTGATCCTGCACGCGATTCATGAAGCCTACCGGAATATTCTGCCGCCGTCGGTATTCCCCGCGACCCTGCTGTTTCTCGAGATGCCCTACGACGAAGTGGACGTGAACGTGCATCCCGCGAAGATCGAGGTGAGGTTCAGGCGGTCGCAGTTTGTGCACGATTTTACACGCGATGCGATCCGGCAAGCGTTGATGGGCGCGAGGCCGATTGCGAGTTTTGCCACAGCGGCGGGGGCGGCGATCGCCCCAAATCCCGCAGCGCCTCGGGCCTCGCTCGCCGCCGGATTGGCGGAGGCGAATCCGGATTCGAGCCTGCCGCGGGCGGCTGTTCCGATGATCGAAGAGCTGGGCGTCGGATCGGGCGTAGGCTCGGATGATTCGGCGGGAAATGGATTTGACCTGGCCACGGCGCCGGCGCAGCCGGTGCCAGAGAGATTTCCGTTCGAGCCAGAAAGTTCCCTCGCCGGCGGTTATTCGCCGCGAGCGATGCCGGCTGGGCAGGGCCGCGAGCCCAACTGGACGGAGAATTTTTCGCGAGCGAGCGCGGATGCTCCGGCGACGCTGCCGCGAGCTGAACAGATCGCGGATTTGAAACCGCTGGGCCAAGTGAGCGCTAGTTTTATTGTGGCAGTGAACGGCGAAGGGCTGTGGATTGTGGACCAGCACGTGGCGCACGAGAGAGTGCTGTTCGAGCAGCACCTGGAGGCGCGGCGCGCGGGACGAGTGGAAACGCAGCGCATGCTGATGCCGCTGGTATTCGAGCTTTCGCCGCGGCAGATCGTGACCCTCGAAAAAATTGCAGAAGAGCTGGCCGCAAATGGATTTGAAGTGGAGCCGATGGGGCCGAAGAGCGTGGCCATCCAGGCCGTGCCCGCGGGCGTGGCCGCGAGTGATGCCGAGCATTTGCTGACGGAGATTATTGACGGAATCGAACGAGAAAATGCGGCGATTTCGATCGACACAGTGCAGGCGAAGATTGCGGCCTCAACGGCATGCCACGCGGCGATCAAGGTGAATATGCCACTGGACCAAACAAAGATGGAATGGCTGCTGGGGGCGCTGGCAAAGACGGATTGCCCGATGAGCTGCCCGCACGGGAGACCGGTGGTGTTGCGCTATTCGGTGCGGGAGATCGAGCGCGCATTTCACAGGATTTAGGCGCGGCGCGCGTCGCGAATAGTCCGGAGTAATCAGCTTCCGGTAATCGGTAATCAGTCAGAGCGGATAACAGCGACCAGATAGCGGCGATCGGGAAAGAAGAAGCTACAACACTAGTTGTGGGAGGGAATGTGAGCGAGGGGCAGAAGACGGCGGTGATTTTTGGGCTGGCGAACAAGCGGAGCATTGCCTGGGCGATCGCGCAGAAGCTGAATGAGTCCGGCTGGCGGCTGGCGATTACCTATCAGAACGAGCGGCTGGAGCAGGAAGCGAAGGATCTGATCACGGATTTGCCGGGCGCGGACGGATTTATGTGCGATCTGACCTCCGACGCGGAGATCGCGAAACTGTTTGAGCAGTTGAAGGAACGGTATGGCGTGCTGGACGGGCTGGTGCACAGCGTGGCGTTTGCGCCGGCGGAGGAGTTGAAGGGGGAGTTCGTCAACACGACCCGCGAGGGATTCCGGATTGCGCATGACGTGAGCGTGTATTCACTGATCGCCGTGGCCCGGGCGGCGGCGCCGCTCATGACCAACGGCGGCGGGATCGTGACGATGACGTATTACGGCGCGGAAAAAGTAGTGCCGAAGTACAACGTGATGGGTGTGGCGAAGGCGGCGCTTGAGGCTACGGTGCGCTACCTCGCAAATGATCTTGGGCCGAAAGGAATTCGCGTGAATGCGATTTCCGCGGGGCCGATCAAGACGCTGGCGGCACGAGGAATCTCGCAACTGGGAGAAATGTTGAAGTCACATGCAGAGCGGGCTCCGCTGAAGCGAAACGTGGATCCAGCGGAAGTGGGAGGCACGGCGGCATTTTTGCTGTCGCCCGCTGGTTCGGGAATTACGGGAGAGACGCTGTACGTCGATTGCGGATATAACATTATGGGATTTTAGTTGGGACTGGATTCGGCGAATCAACAAGCAAGATAGCAGTGATCAGAAAACAGCGGCCGGGAAGCAAGAGGAAACAAATCCCGCGCACGATGCGTCAAGACTGAAGCGGCAAACACTTGCCTTGGAATGCCATTGCGACTGACGATTGCAATTGATGGGCCAGCAGGGTCGGGGAAGAGCACCGTTGCGCGGCGCGTAGCGGCGATGCTCGGGTATGTTTATCTGGACAGCGGAGCGATGTACCGTGCCGTGGCGCTGAAGGCGCTCGAACGAAAAGTTCCTCTCGAGAACGAAGACCAGCTGGAGATTCTGGCGCGCGAAACACATATCGAACTCAAGCCGCCGGCTCCGGAGCAGGAAGCAGCCGGGATGACGAACCGCGTGTTTCTGGACGGCCGCGAAGTGACCCGGGAGATTCGCACGGACGAAGTGGCGCAGGCGGCTTCGCGACTGGCAACGATTGGCAGCGTGCGCCATGTGCTGGTCGCCGAGCAGCAGAAGGCTGGCGCGGGCGGCGGCATTGTGATGGAGGGCCGCGACATCGGCACGGTGGTTTTCCCAAACGCGGAACTCAAAATCTTTCTGGAGGCGTCAGCGGTCACGCGGGCGCAGCGGCGCTGGATGGAGCACCAGGAAAAAGGCGAGAAGGTAACGGTCGCGAAGGTGATGGAGGAAGTGCGCGAACGGGATAAACGGGACCGCGAGCGGAAAGTTTCGCCCCTCGTTCGCGCGAAAGACGCCGTGCTGGTGGACAACACGGCAATGGGAATTGAAGAGACTGCGCGGCTGATCGTGCTGCTGGCGCGCGAGCGAGAGAAAACTTCTGCCTGAAATCTCCGGGGGCCGGCGCGTTCCGGCCGGGCGCCGAAGATGGACCCGGCGCTCCGATCCTATCCCGGTTTATCCTTCCCGATTTGGACCTGTTACACGCTGACGGCGGAGGCTTTTTGCAGGGCGGACTGGTAGGAGTCGGGCACGTTGTCTTCGGGGCAGCCGAGGCGTTCGGTGAAGGTGGCGAGCCGGGGCCACTGGGCGCGCTCGAGAGCGAGCAGGACTTCGTAGAGGTCGCGATATCGGTTCTGGCCGCCGCAGAGCGCGGACTTCACTTCGGGGTCGATGGGCAAAGAGCCCAGAACATCCTTGATCGGCCTGTCGAGCAGCGCGTCAGAGACAGACAGCAGCCCCATGATAAACATCGTGGAGCTTTTATCGCCGAAGCCGGCGGGCGCGGAAAATTCCTCGCAGAAATACGCGCGGGTGAGCGCGGTGTGGATCAATTCCGACGGCTTGCCGGAGCTCATGGCGATGACCCCAAAAATGGAAACCCAGCGTCGGAATTCGGTTTCGCCGAGGAGCGTGATGGCGTGGCGGATGCTGTGCACTTCGGCGCGCAGTCCGAGCGCGGGCGAGTTGAGATAGCGAAGCAAGCGATAGAGCAAGGAAGGCTCCTGCTTCAGCAGCGATTCGATGGCGTTGTAATCCGGTTCCAGGGCGGCCACGGCGCTGATAAGCTGCAGCAGAATGAGCTTGTTGCCGGGGATGTCGCGGGTTTCGAGCATGGAGGGCTTGCAGAAGAAATAGCCCTGGAAGTAGCAGTAACCGAGATTGCGCGCTTCGTCCAGATCGTTCTGTGTTTCCACTTTTTCGGCCAGGAGAGAGAGGCCGTTGCCAAGATATTCCCCCGCGACGCGTTTTCGTCCATCACCATCGAGAAGCGTGAAATCCACCTTCAGGTAGTGGGCGAGATCGACTAATGGCTGAAGCGCGGGATCGCCCAGAAAATCGTCGAGGGCCAGGGAATAGCCATCCTGGCGGAGTTCGCGGCAGATTCCGACGATTTCATCGGTGGCCTTCACGCTTTCAAGAATTTCAACAACGATGCGGTCGGCGGGAAGCAGCCGCGGCGCGCCGAGGCGCAGAGCGAGTTCATCCACATTGATGAAGGCACGGGCGGAGCCGGTGAGGGTTTCGAGGTCGACGGGCGTCAACGAATCGGCGATCACGCTGGCCGAAGCGTGATTGCGGGGCTGGAAAAAATTCTGCGGGCCGCCGCGGAAAAGCAGCTCGTAGGCATACACCCGCAGCTGCTTGTCAAAAATGGGCTGACGGGCAATGAATTTTTCATGCATGCAGGCACCGTGGCTCGCCGCGGCGAGCCGTTTCTCTCGGAACCACGGTGACGATGGCCGGGACAAGGCCAACGGGTGGGGTGCCGTGGGGCGACTGACGATCTTCAGGCCGGCGCGGACATCGAATTGAGAAATTCCGCGTTGGCCTTCGTTTTCGAAAGGCGGCTGAGCAACAACTCCATCGCCTCAACCGTCGACAGCGGACTCAAAACCTTGCGCAGCACCCACACGCGGCTCAACTCGTCGGGTGGCAGGAGCAGTTCGTCCTTGCGTGTGCCGGAGCGCTGGATATCAATGGCTGGAAACACGCGCTTATCGGCAAGGCGGCGGTCGAGATAGATTTCCATGTTGCCGGTGCCCTTGAACTCTTCGAAGATGACGTCGTCCATGCGGCTGCCGGTATCAATCAACGCGGTGGCGATGATGGTGAGCGACCCGCCTTCTTCCACGTTGCGAGCGGCGGCGAAAAAGCGGCGCGGGCGCTGCAAGGCGTTGGCGTCAATACCGCCGGAGAGAACTTTCCCGGAAGGCGGCGTGACGGCGTTATAGGCGCGCGCGAGGCGGGTGATGGAGTCGAGCAGCACGACGACGTCGCGCTTGTGTTCCACCAGGCGCTTGGCCTTCTCAAGCACCATTTCGGCGACCTGAATGTGGCGCTGCGGCGGTTCATCGAAGGTAGAACTGATGACTTCGCCCTTTACGGTGCGCTGCATGTCGGTGACTTCTTCCGGGCGCTCGTCAATCAGCAGCACGATCAGCGCGACTTCCGGATGATTCACGGTAATGGAATTGGCGATGGACTGCAGCATCATCGTCTTGCCGGTGCGCGGGGGAGCGTTAATCAAACCGCGCTGGCCCTTGCCGATGGGGCAGAGCAAATCCAGCACGCGCCCGGTCAGATTGTCCTTGTTCGTTTCCATCTTCAGGCGGCCCTGGGGATAGAGCGGCGTAAGGTTGTCGAAGAAAATCTTGTTGCGGGCAACTTCGGGGTCCTCAAAGTTGACGGCTTCGACTTTGATCAAAGCGAAGTAGCGTTCGCCGTCTTTCGGAGGGCGCACCTGGCCGGAGACGGTGTCACCGGTTCGCAGGTCGAACTTGCGGATCTGCGAAGGCGAGACGTAGATATCGTCGGGGCCGGGGAGATAGTTGTATTCCGGAGCGCGGAGGAATCCGAAACCGTCGGGCAGGCATTCAAGGACGCCTTCTGAAAAGATCAGGCCGCTTTTCTCCGTTTGCGCGCGGAGGATCTGGAAGATCAGTTCCTGCTTGCGCATCCCGCTGGCGCCAGGAATGTTCAATTCCTTGGCGATTTTCGCTAGGTCAGTGATGTTTTTTTCTTTCAGCTCAGCAAGGCTGATACTGATTTGATTATTTCCTTCTGTACTCGTTTCTTTTGCCATATATCCTAACTTTAAGTTTTGGTTGATTGTTCCTTGACCGAACTACTACACGGAACTGGACTGCGTGGTGGTGTACCTTCCGGCGAAAAAGACCTTTCCGCCAGGGCGGGCAACCAAACTATCTGCAACCAGAAGCGGCTCGATGCGGGCGAATACTCGCAGGCTGCAGGTGCAGACTGCTCCCGGATTGAGCTGCTTAGTTTGTCAAACTCGTGTCTTTATCAGCGCCGGTAGTAAACGGCTCCGCGACAGGCGCAACCCCAGTGCTTACAAGCGGCACGATGGGCCGCTCCAGGGCAACCTGCAATACCTCATCCATGGTTTCCACGAAGTGCATCTTCAGGCTGGAGAGGATCTCCTGGGGGATTTCCGCTAGGTCCTTCTCATTATCCTTCGGAAGGATGATGGTACGCAAGCCCATTCGATGGGCGGCCAGCAGCTTCTCTTTGACGCCGCCGATGGGCAGAACCTTGCCGCGCAGGGTGATCTCGCCGGTCATGGCCACGTCGTGGCGAACCGCATTCTTCGTCAGTGCGCTGACGATGGAGGTGCAGATGGTAATACCGGCCGATGGGCCGTCCTTGGGGATGGCTCCTTCGGGCACGTGCACGTGGATATCGAGCGTGCGGTAGAAATCCTTTTCCAGGCCCAGCGCGGCGGTGCGCGAGCGAACGTAGCTCATGGCAGCCTGTGCGGATTCCTGCATCACTTCGCCGAGCTTGCCGGTGGGCGTCAGGCGGCCCTTGCCTTCCATGGTGGTGGCTTCGACGGCCAGAACGGAGCCGCCGACTTCGGTCCACGCGAGGCCGGTGGTGAGGCCGATTTCATTCTGCTTTTCGAGCCAGAACTCGCGGTACTTCAGCACGCCGAGGTATTCATTTACGTTTGCGACGTCGATCCGGATGGTGGTTTCCGGGCCGTCAGCAACAACGCGGCGAGCCATCTTGCGCGCGATATTCTGAATTTCGCGCTCCAGGTTGCGCACGCCCGCTTCGTGGGTGTAGTGGCGGATCATATGCAGCAGGCCTTCATCGGTGAAGGTGAGATTCTTGTCGGTGAGGCCGGTAGCTTCGCGGGCGCGCTTCACCAGGAAGCGCTTGGCGATTTCGAGCTTTTCCTGCTCGGTATAGCCCGGCAAGCGAAGAATCTCCATGCGATCCTGCAGCGGCTGCGGGATGGTGTGCATCACGTTGGCGGTGCACACGAACATGACTTTCGAAAGGTCGTATTCGACGTCCAGGTAATGATCCGTGAACGCGTGATTGAGTTCCGGATCGAGGACTTCCATCAATGCGGCCGAAGGGTCGCCACGGAAGTCAGTGGACATCTTGTCCACTTCGTCGAGAACGAAAATCGGATTGACCGTGCCGGCTTTCTTCATCATCTGGATGATCTGGCCGGGAAGGGCGCCAATGTAGGTGCGGCGGTGGCCGCGGATTTCGGCTTCATCGCGCACGCCGCCAAGAGAAACGCGAACAAATTTGCGGCCGGTGGCATGGCCGATGGACATGGCCAGCGAAGTCTTGCCAACGCCCGGAGGCCCGACAAAGCAAAGAATGGAGCCTTTGGGATTCTTGACGAGCTGGCGGACGGCGAGGAATTCCAGAATGCGATCTTTCACTTTTTCCAGGCCGTAATGCTCGGTGTTCAGAATATCCTCGGCGGCCTTGATGTCGCGAATCTCTTTCGAACGCTTCTTCCAGGGCACCGCGAGCAGCCAATCAATGTAATTGCGGCTGACGGTGGATTCGGCGGACATCGGCGGCATAAGCTCCAGGCGCTTGAGCTCGGTGCTGGCCTTTTCAAGTACGTCCTTGGGCATGCCGGCGGAATCGATTTTCTTCTTCAGTTCCTCGATTTCATTCTTCTCGCCGCGGCCGAGTTCCTTCTGGATGGCTTTGAGCTTTTCGTTCAGGTAATACTCTTTTTGCGCGCGCTCCATCTGGCGCTTGACGCGGGTATTGATGTTGCGGTCGACGTTCAGTTTTTCCAGTTCGATTTCCAGGATGTCAGAGACGCGATTCAGGCGCTCGAGGGGGTCGGCGGTTTCAAGCAGGTCCTGCTTTTCGTCGACAGGGAGCTGGAGATTCGCAGCGATGGTGTCGGAAAGACGCGAAGGATCGTCCACGCGCGCGGCGGCGATCATGGTGTCGTAATTCAGGCTCTGCGAGAGCTTGATGAACTGCTCGTAGAGGCCGGTGACCTTTTGCACGAGCTGTTCGACCTGGGGAGTGGCTTCGATTTTCGCGGCGAGAAGCCGGATGGTGGCGCGAAAAAAGCCTTCCTCGGAGGTGATGGAGATGGATCGCGCGCGTTCGACGCCTTCGACCAGCACCTTGATGTTGCCGTCGGGCAGCTTGACGCTCTGGACGATGTTCGCGAGGGTGCCGACGGCGTAAATCTCCTCGGGCTTCGGATCGTCAATCGACGCGTCATGCTGGGTCGAAAGAAAAATCTTCTTGTCGCCGGCAAGCGCTTCTTCCAGAGCGCGAACGCTTGCTTCGCGGCCGACGATAAACGGGGTCATCTGTTGCGGAAAGATGACCATATCGCGCACCGGCATCATGGGTACGCGTTTCATTTCCTGTTTCTCACGAGTGAACATGCAGGCCCCTGAACATCCTCAGAGCCCAAGAGGCTGCTAGCCAGCCTTCTCGAGCAAACTCCAATTGATTTCATGGCCGCGGACCATTTCGGCGGTGACCACAAAATCGCGCACTCTCTTCTGCATCGGCAGGTGGTACATCAATTCCAGCATGAGGTCTTCGAGGATCATACGCAAGCCGCGCGCGCCGACCTTGCGCTGAAGAGCCAACTCCGCGACGGTCTCAAGAGCGTCGTCGGTGAACCGCAGGCGCACGTTTTCGAACTCAAACAGGCGCTGGTACTGCTTCATCAGGGCATTCTTCGGCTCGGTCAAAATCTTCATCAGCGCGCCCTTGTCGAGGTCGCTCATGACTCCCGCGACAGGCAAGCGGCCTACAAATTCGGGGATAAGACCGTACCGGATCAGATCGCCGGGCTGGACCTGCTCCAGCAATTCCGTGTTGCGGCGCTGTGCAGAGGTCGCTCCAGACTCGGTATGGAAGCCAAGGGAACGGCGACCGACACGCTTTTCGATCAACTTTTCCAGACCCACGAACGCGCCGCCGCAGATAAACAAGATGTTCGTCGTGTCGACCGGGGTAAATTCCTGGTGGGGATGCTTGCGGCCCCCCTGGGGAGGAACATTGGCAACGGTGCCTTCGAGAATCTTGAGCAGCGCCTGCTGAACGCCCTCGCCGCTGACATCACGGGTGATGGAAGGGTTTTCGTCCTTCTTGGCGATCTTGTCGATCTCATCAATATAGATTATGCCTTGCTGCGCCTTCTGCACGTCGCCGTCGGCGGCCTGCAGGAGCTTCAGGATAATGTTTTCCACGTCCTCGCCGACGTAGCCGGCCTCAGTAAGCGTGGTGGCGTCAACGATGGCGAATGGCACATCGAGCATGCGCGAAAGAGTCTGCGCCAGCAGGGTCTTGCCCGTGCCCGTCGGCCCAATCAGAAGAATGTTGGACTTGCTGAGCTCCACCTCGCCGGGCTGCTTGTTCAGAAAAATGCGCTTGTAGTGATTATAAACAGCGACGGCCAATTTCTTCTTCGTGCGGTCCTGGCCGATGACGTAGCTGTCCAGGAACTGCTTGATCTCCGGCGGGCGAGGCAGGCGGCGCGTCGGCGCAGCAGCAGCTTGCTCGCGCTTTTCATCTTCGAGAATCGTCTGGCAAACGCCCACACACTCGTTGCATATGTACGCCCGGGGATAGTCGGAAGGCGAACTGATCAGCTTCTCCACCTGCTCCTGGGTCTTGTGGCAGAAGGAGCAACGGAGTGGTTCGTCTGGCGTATATTTTTTCACGTGTGTGAGGGCCTCTCCTCCGGTACAGGCTCCGGAGATGCTGAATACCATTCTAGGCCGATTTTTCCCCTGGGTGAAAGAGAAACTGTGAGCCCTGCCATCAAACAGAAACGCTTGTGGATTCCCTGCCGCACCCGGCCCGGCCGGCAAGCGGTGAATTTCTACCGGTGCTTGTAGATGATCTCATCGATCATCCCGTATTCCTTGGCTTGCTCCGGATTCATGATGTAATCGCGCTCCACATCCTTTTCGATGCGCTCCACGGGCTGGCCGGAGTGCTTGGAAAGGATGCTGTTGATGGTCGTGCGCATACGCAGGATTTCCTTGGCATGCAGGTCAATGTCGGTGGCCTGGCCGCCCAGCCCGCTCATCCACGGCTGGTGGATCAGAATGCGCGCATTCGGCAGGGCAAAGCGCTTCTTCGGTGAGCCGCCGGCAAGCAGCACAGCGGCGATCGAAGCGGCCTGGCCCACGCAGGTGGTAACCACGTCCGGCTTGACGAACTGCATGGTGTCATAAATCGCAAAGCCAGCGGTAATGGAGCCGCCCGGGGAGTTGATGTAGAGCTGGATATCTTTTTCCGGGTCCTCGGCCTGCAGGAAGAGCATCTGCGCGGTGGCCAGGTTGGCAACGTGGTCATCAATCGGTGTGCCAATAAAGATGATGTGCTCTTTCAGGAGGCGCGAGTAGATATCGTAAGCGCGCTCGCCCCGGCTGGTCTGTTCAACCACCATGGGAACCAGAGTGGTCGCGTAATAAGCAGGTTGGTCGTAGTTTTTCATGTGAGAGATTTGGCTCGCAGGAGCGGGGTCAGGATCACTTGGCGCTTGCCGCGGCAACCGTTTTGACGCTGGCATTCTGCGCCAACCAGTCGATGGTCTTGTCACTCCGCAGCTTTGCTTTCATCCTATCGAGCGCCCCCTGCTTTGTCAAACGCGCGCGAAACGCTTCTGTCGATTCACCGGAGTGGCCGGCCATATGTCCGATCTCATGGTCCAGTTCCTCGTCGGTCACCTCGATTTTTTCCTCGGTGGCGATGCGGTCAATCACCAGTTCGGCCTTCACGTCATCCTTGGCGCGTTCTTCCTGGCGGTGGCGAAGGCTCGCCCAATCAACATTGACTTGCCGGGGATCCACGCCTTGCTGGGCGAGAGAACGTACCACCCGCTCGAGCCGCACGTCCATTTGATGCTCGACCAGCGTTTCCGGTACGGGGAAGTCGTGCAGCTTCACAAGTTCGCCGATCACTTTTTCACGCTGCAGATCTTTCTGACGATGATCGCGCTCGTGCTCGAGGCTCTCGCGGATCTTGGTCTTTAGTTCATCGAGTGAAGTGGCTTCGCTCACGTCTTTGGCAAATTCGTCGTTCAATTCGGGAAGCTGTTTGGTCTTGATGCCCAGCACGTCCACTGAATAGTGGAGGAGCTTGCCGGCCAGTTTGGGGTCCGGATAGTCAGCGGGATAATTGACGTCGAAATCCTTGTGATCGCCGATATTGGCGCCACGCAGGTTTTCGTTGAACGGCTCCATGGTCTCTTCGGCGCCAACGTGGCACAGCACGCTTTCAGCCCGCAGCGGCTCGCCGCCGTCTTCGGGCTTGCCATTGAGCTTGACCTGCACAAAATCGTCGTTCTGGACGGCGCGGCCCTCGACCGGGGTGAACGCAGCGGCGCGCTGCTGCATCTCGGTAAGCGCTTTCGTCACATCCTCATCGGTGAGGCCCATTTCCGGCATTTCAATTTCGAGTCTCTTGTAGTTGGCGAGAGTAAATTCCGGCAGCACATCGAAGGAAGCGCGGAACTTCACCGGTTCCCCTTCCTTGAATTCCAGCTTATCCACCTGGGGCTGTGAGACGGGAGAGAGTTTCTGCTCCGCCACCGCCTTCTCTACGGTCTCCGGCACCAGGTTTTGCAGCACTTCGCTCTTGATGTCTTCCGCAAAGCGACGCTTGATCAGCGAAATCGGAGCCTTCCCCGGGCGGAATCCCGGCACGCGCGCCATCTTGGCAAACTCCTTGGCGACTTTTTCAGCGGCCTTCGATACCTCTTCGGCGGGAATTTCCAGTTCCAGTTCTCTACGGCAGCTAGCGTCCGCCATTCGTCTTCTCCCTCAAAGGAAATCAAAAGTTGAAATTGCCGGTCCGGCAGGCGGATGGTGCGGGGCCAAAAACACGCATCCGGGTTCCTTCACTCCATCCCGCGCATGCTGCGGAATTATTATGGATTACAGTGCGGAACCCAGCGGAAATCCTGCAAGCGACATCGAACCCTTAGTATAAGTTAGCGCGCGGCCGGGGTCAACGAATGACGATTCCGCCATTCCGCCTGAAAATGCGCCGGCGCGGACCTCCCGCGACCCCACCGATCCCTCGTGCGACCCGGCTTTTAGAAACGGCAGTGGGAGTTGGGCATACTCCGCAACGAAACCGGCGCCGCGGTGTTCTATAGGGTGGTAGAGTAAGAAAACAGAAACTCAATTCGCGCCTCGCTCATCTAATAGAAATAGAGCGCAATCGAGCACCAGGCGCGCGGAGGTTGACGGGCATGAACATATTCAAACGTGTGGCCAGCGTTGCACGGATCTCGCGGAGCAGAGGGGCCGCTGCTCTCCTCTCGGGGTTCACGCTGTTGTTCGCGGTTGGACCGATGGATACTCGCGCGGCTCAGGATCAGCCCGCCACGTCGCAGACACCGGAGGGCCCGGCGTACCAGACGCAATCTCCCGAACAGTTGCAGCAACTGGTGGCGCCAATCGCGCTCTATCCGGATTCTCTGGTGGCGCAGATTCTGACGGCATCCACCTTTCCCGAGCAAGTGGTCGAGGCAGACCGCTGGGCGCAAAACCACCCGGATCTGAAGGGCGACGCGCTGGCGCAGGCTGTAGACAAGGAGCCATGGGACCCGAGCGTCAAGGCCCTCGCCGCCTTTCCCTCCGTATTGGGGAATATGGACAAAAACCTTTCCTGGACTTCCTCGCTGGGCGACGCCTA
Source organism: Acidobacteriota bacterium (assembly GCA_013289665.1). Classification (GTDB taxonomy): domain Bacteria; phylum Acidobacteriota; class Terriglobia; order Acidiferrales; family UBA7541; genus Acidiferrum. The sequence goes on from JABCZN010000019.1 coordinate 73,586, forward strand.
TTACAACCAGCAGCAGGATGTGACGGACGCCGTTCAGGTCATGCGCCAGAAGGCGGAGCAGGCGGGCAACCTGAGTTCCACACAGCAACAAACCGTGACGAAGCAGGGCCCCAACATCATTATTGAGCCCGCGGCCCCTGACGTAGTCTACGTACCCGCCTACGATCCCTGGCTCGTCTACGGTCCGGGAATCGTAGCTTGGCCCGGTTGGTATCCCTATCCCGGAATCTGGTACGGAGGACCGCACCTGTTCTTCGGCGTCGGCTTCGGCATCGGCTTCTTCGGCGGCTACGGGTGGGGCTGGGGCCACTGGGGTTACGACTGGCACAACCACTACGCCATTCACGATCACGAGCGGTACTATTCGCACAGCACAACCTTCTATAACCGCAATGTCTATTACCGCGGCGGACGCGGTGGCGCCGGCGCGCCCGGCCGGGAAGGCTTCCGCCCGCAGGACAGAAGTTTCGCGGCCCACGGCAATGTCTACAACCGCCCGGGCGGTTCGCCCCGGCCGTTTGAAGGAAACACGCATGCGGCTCGCGGCTATGCCGAACCGCATGGCCAGAGCAACGTGCGATCGGGCGCGTTCAGCGGCTATGACCATGGTGGTGAATCCCGCAGCTACTCAGCCCGGGGAAGCGCCAGCGTTGGCGGCGGTTCTCACGGCGGCGGCGGCGGAGGCTCGCATGGCGGCGGCCACCACTAGGCTGGGAATTGCGCAGTTCCGCAGGGAACAAGAAGATCGGTAAGAGGAGGGAAGTGCTATGCGGATCGGGAATATGAACTTTGGCGCTGCTGGTGGCGGCAATCTGGAGAAGCTGGCCGTGATCGCCATTCTCCTAGCGGGCTCTTTTGCCCCGCCGTCCAAGGGGCAGCAAGCAGGGCAGAAGACTTTTGCCTCGCCCGAGGAAGCGAGCAAGGCCCTGTTCGAGGCGGCGAAGAACAACGACGAAAAAGCCGTGCTTGATGTACTGGGTCCGGACGGGAAGGAAATCATCTCGTCAGGCGATCCAGCCGAGGACGAGCAATCCCGCGCCAATTTCGTCGCGAGATATGAAGAGATGAAACGCCTGGTGAAAGAACCGGACGGCAGCGTCACTTTGTACATCGGCGCGCATAACTGGCCCTGCCCGATCCCGCTGGTACACAAAGGGAATGCCTGGTATTTCGACACCGCCACCGGGAGACAGGAAATATTGTTCCGCCGCGTCGGCCAGAACGAAATGTCAGCCATTCACGTGTGCCGCGAACTGGCGGCAGCACAGAAAGAATACTATTCAGAGCAGCATAACGTGTACGCGGCGAGGATTCACAGCGCGGAAGGAAAGCACGACGGGCTGTACTGGAAAACGCCTGAAAACGAGCCGGCAAGCCCGATCGGCCCCCTGGTGGCCCAAGCCGTGTTTGACGAGGAAACCAAGAGCCGGGGCGCCCAGCCTGTCCCGTTCCGCGGCTATTATTTTCATATCCTGACTCGCCAGGGGAAGAACGCCGCGGGCGGCGCGAAGAGCTACCTCGTGGACGGCAAAATGACCGGCTTCGCGTTCGTTGCGTTTCCCGCGGTCTACCGCACTTCGGGCGTGAAAAGTTTCCTGGTCAGCGAAGACGGTGTGGTCTACGAGAAGGATCTCGGGAAAAAGACGGAACCCCTCGCCATCTCCATGCGCGAGTTCAATCCGGATTCCAGTTGGCAAAAAGCAATGGCGGAACAGCAAGCCGCCGCCGGCGAACAAGCGCCGCAATAACACAAACTCTGCAGCCGCTAGCAATCCGGCCGGCTGAGGCACACGTTTCGTCCACAAATGATTTGCAGGCATTCCGCCCAGTGATTCCCGGCCACGATCTCGAAGCCGGAACCAAGGAAGCGCGCTCAGAGCGACCCTACCTGAAAAGAGCCAGGTTGATTGCGTCGGCCATGGCCTGATAGCCAAGATCATTCGGATGGAGATGGTCTTCCGAACTGAAGCGTGGCAATAGTCGGCGGGGATGGTCCGGATCCCGGAGAACCGCGTCGAAATCGATCACGCCGTCAAACCAGCCGCTGGTCCGGATCCATTGATTAACCGCCTGCCGAGTCACTTCCTTCGATTCCGAGTAGTAGCCCGGCAAATCTACGCCTTCAAAAGGGCTAATCGTGGCGCCAATCAGCTTGACCCCGCGAGCGTGAGCGCGAGCGATCAGTTGCCGGTAGGCGTCGATCAAGTGCTCGGGAGTGCGAACATCGGTTGCCTCGGCAAGGTAGTCCGCTCCCAGCTTTGCGCCGGGGAATCCGATGTCATTGATTCCCTCGAGCAGCACAATGTGCGTGACGCCGGGTAGCGCCAGGGCGTCCCGGTCGAACCGAGCCAGGGCGCTGACCCCAAAGCTCGCGATGAAGCAATCGCTCAGCAGCCGGTTACCGGCGATACCCGCATTGACCACCGCCAGCTTCGAACCTTCGGGCGTCTTTCCCAGGCGACGGATGAGATCACTCGGCCAATTGTGGTCCGCATCCACGGTAGACCCATCGCCATCGGTGACCGAGTCACCAAACGCTACGACCAGCCGCTGCGACGGCTGAGCAGGAACGAATACAGCACTAACGAGAATTGAGGACTCCGTTTCAGCTCCACCCGTTATCTTTTCCGCACGGGTATGGTCACCGTGTTCTGAGACGACGGCGCTCTTGAGCGCGAGCGCGTGCAGCGTCGGACGAACGACCCGCGTTGGGAAATAGAGGCTTATGCTGATCTCGGCTCCGGAATTGACGGGGAAGTCCACCGAGTCGCTCAGGACCGGCGCCCCGGCGGGGATTGCGACCGAACTGCGCCCCCCGAAAGTGACCGCCTGAATCGAGCCTGGCCTGACGCTCCTTGGATCGGTTGGCGCCCCAATCGTGGCCGAGCCAACGAGGAGGGGCACGGAGCCGTATTCGTTCGAAAGGCGAAGGCAGATCTGGTCTCCTCCGATCGAGACGCGCACGCGCTCTCGCACCGTCTGGTCTTCGACATTGAGCAGCGGTTTCTGTGAATCGGGGGCCGTTGGCTCCGGGCTGGCCGCCCAGGTGGCGATCCATTTACGCGGAGCCCCAGCCTGTTGGGGAATCAATAGGAGAGAGCAAACGAGCGCGCAGTTCCGTAATTCTTTCATGTGATGTCGTTCTCCGGCCGCTGAATTCGACTCTTGTGGAGATGGAATCTGGCAGAATCCATGCGCTACTTCATCGCCGAATCATCTGTCGGACGAATGGTTACCTCGTCCATCCGAATTTACGGGGGTTGAGCGCACTGATTGCCGGTTTGTGGTTTGGCTTCACGGACCCATTCTCTCTGTGGATATCCCAGAGTGAGTTGCGTTTGGACACAACCGTCCGCCTTCTTGCCATAGACTATGGCCGCTTCAAATCGTTAGCAACTGCCCGAAAGATGTGGCTCCTGGGTTACGGGGTTGTGGGAACCCGAAGTCGAAGCCGAGGGACTGGCTAGATTGGCTGTGTTTCTTCTGTCGCGTTGTGGTTCGTTCACTCGCCTTAGAAGCGATACTCGAGCGTGGCCGTCACCGTGTGAGCATGATAGGAAGGCTGGTCCACTCCAAGGAAAAGATACCTTGCCGCGGAGGGATCGCCCACCACGAAGCCGGGATAGAACGGACTGGCCGCTCCGGGCACCGGTGTGGGCGAGGTGGCGCTGTTCAAAATCGGATTCGTGCAGCCAAGCACGGGCGCGCTCGGGGGTGGCGAACTCACGCAGCCCATGTACGGGGTCATTACCGTGGTCTGATAATCCCGGTTGTCCCACTGCTGATAGCGATACTCGAGTTTTGGCGTCAACCTGTCGGTCAGTTTGTATTTGAAAATCACACCGACTTCGTGGCTGCGATCGACCGTTTCAGGATAGGGCGTCGCGGCATTCGTCCCGACCAGCTGAAACGCGTTCGGGCCGGTGAGGATCGTCGGATCCCCGAGGAAATGCGAGTCCACATTGCCCTTGCCCGCGGAAAGTGAATAGTAAGTGGTGAAATAGATCTTTTTGCTCAAATAGAGATCCACGCCCACGGAATAAACATCCACGGGATCGCGGGTGGTGCTCTGCCAGTCGTTGTTGGGCGTGTCGCACCCGGTGCAGGTCAGAATTGTTTGAATGCCCGAGGGTGGCGTGCGATAGCGGGTGATCATCCGCGTGTAATAGTGCTCGCGCGAATACTCGGCATAGAAGGTCACGTGGGTGGAGATGGCGTAATCCGCGTCGAAGCCGTAGTTGTAGGAAATGTCCTTCAGCAGGCCGTAGAGAAAGTAAGGATTGGTTGTGGCCGCCGCCCCGGTAAGAAAATTCAGAGGCGTCGGGCTGTTGACGCCGCCAGCGCGGTTGTAGTTGTTCTCTAGCGTGCCGCCAAAAGCGGAAACCGTGAGTTTGTCGGAAGGACTGTATTGCACTAGAAAGTCGCCGCGGTTGAGCGTGCGCGCGGCTTCGTCGAAGCGGCGATGGCAACGCTGGTCGCCGGTGAAGGATACGTTGGTGGTGTCCGTGCAGCCGACGTTTGCGCCGGTGGTGGGATCGGAGGCTTGATCGTCCTGGTAAGAGTCCGGAGTGCGGTTTGAATGCCGGTAGGACAGGCGCACCAGAAGATCGCGGATCGGAACCCAGTCGCCCGAAATGAAAAAGGTGTTGTCGAGGGAATGCGAGACGTCGCGGTCGGTGCGATCCATCCAGAGCGCGTCATAGCCTGCTTTTATGGAGCTTTTTTTCGCGAAGTACCACACGCCGCTGACTTCCAGGTCTTTCCGATTAAAGCCGAAGGGCGTGTTGTCCGCGGCACTGGGAGCGGCCGCATCTCCCTGGACGGGCGTAAAGGTATGCACGGGCGTGTTGTCGTTGTAATCGTACTGCCGGTAATTGGCCTTGAACGAAATATTCTTCCAGCTGGCGGTAGAGACCGTGTAATTCATCGCCAAGGTCTGCGCGTCGCCGCCGAGATTGGCCGCAGGCAGTACGGCGAGCGAAGTGCACGCCTGCGCGCCGGTGCCGCAAGTATTGATGGCCGTGTTGCTGGTGTAGGGAAGGAACGCTTCAGATTGCCGCAGCCATCCCGGATTGATGCTGGCGGTTACGTGGAGGTATTTGCCGAGATCGGCCCCGGCGGCGAAATTCAGGTAATTCGCGTGATTGTCCGGATACAGGCTCGCGCGACCCGTGAGCGGGTTGGTGATGGTCTCGTTGGTCAAGCGGAACGGATTGTCCCACGACATCTGGGAAGTATTGTTTTCAAAGAATGAGCCCAAATAGGCGCCTTGCACGACGAAGCTCTGCCTGCCGTATTCGACGCCAGCCCTCACCAGATTATTGAAGTAGTTGATCAGCTCCGGAAGCTCGACTCCGTAACCAGAAGTGGCGCTGGCGCTGGGGCTCGAGTTCATGATCAATCCGATCGGTCGCGTGCCTTTCTGGCTTTCCCGGAAGAACAGGCCGTTCACATTCCAGTGCGGGGTGAGGTTGTAGCCGACCGAAGCCGTGCCGCCCTTCCGGTCGATTTGCGGGGTGATGAAACCCGATTGCGGCACCACCTGCGTGTTGATGATCGCCTGCAGGCTGGTGCCCGCGGGAACCGCGGCCTGCAATTGCTGGCGGATGAGGGCTGGATAACTCCAGTTGCCTGGCGTGGTTTGCGTGAACAGCGTGCGCGTGGTGTTGCTGTAGATATGCGGGATTTCGTCGTAGCGGAATTGCACCTTGAACTTTCCGTAGTTCCCGAAGGTCGCCAAATAACTCTGGTCGCGGTAGAGCGTACTCTGCGACTTCAGGGAGAAATAGTCCTTGGAATGCAGTACGTTGTCGAATTTCAGATCGAAGCGCCGCACATAAAAGCCGTCGCGCACATCCTGATACTCGTTGAATTGTGAGGTTTTGAGCGACGGCTGGAACGGCAGGTCGGGCCGCCCATAGACGTCGCCCGTGGCCAGGCGCACGCCAAATTCAACGCTGCCATGCTCGGTATCCTTGTCTTGGCTGAACACTCCTGCGGGGAAAAGCAACAGCGCCAGAATCACCACAAGCGCAGATTCACTCGATTTTCTCATGTTCGCCAGCTCTCTCTTCCTATCGCAGGAATGCCGAACCCGACGGATGGTTCGAGCCGTGGATGTGGGAATGGCAGTTGGTGCAGCCACGGTTGAAGTTCTTGATGGAACTGAGCGGCTGCGCCTGGGTCGGATGGCGGCTGCTGTCGTGGCAGTCGTCGCACACCCGCGGCATGCGCACCTTTAGTAGTTGCGGATTGTTGCTGCCGTGCGGTTCGTGGCAGTTGGCGCAGTTTTCCAGCACCGGCGGGTGCTCCCACAAAAACGGACCGCGGCGCTCCGTGTGGCAGCTCAGGCAATTCTCGTTGGTGCTGCTCTGGACGAGTTGCGCGGGGTTCGGCGTGCCGTGCGGATTGTGGCAGCTCGTGCAGGTCACTTTGCCTTCGCGGTACGGCATGTGCGAAGAGCGCTGCAATTGCGCGCGCCGCATCTGGTGGCACCCGAGGCAGAGTTCCGGCTGCTTCAGCTTCACGCCCTGATTGTCTGAAAGCGGCGCGCTGTAGCGGGCGTCGGAAGACGCCGAAAGATGCACGCCCTGCTTCACCTGGTGACAGTCCACGCAGGCGATGCCCCGCGATTCGTGCGGGCTGCCTTTCCAGAACAGATGCGTGCCGCGCGCGTGACAGTCCATGCAAACGGAGTTCTGCTCGGCAACGGAGTTTTTCGAATCCTTGCCGAAACGAATCGGGATGGTCTCCTTTCCCCCACCCGCTTCCACGTGGGCCCGGCCGGGCCCGTGGCACGCTTCGCACCCGCGAGCTTCTTCCGGGGTGTGGGGGTTCGCCAGCATCACTTTGCCCATCACCGTGTTCTTGAACCGGCGGTTCTGGTCGTCATGGCAGGTGATGCACGTTTCGCTGCCGACATAGTCGCCGTCGGGTCCCGTCGGCGGAGGCGTCCTGGCCTTTTCCTGCGCCGTTACGGCCTGCGGGACCGCGGTTTTCGATTGCGATGGATTTTCTCCCTGGGCGGGGGGCGCAGGATCCTGAGCCGGCTGCTCCTGAGCAAGGGCATTCACAGTCACGAAGGAAAACAAAATCACCCTGATGAAAGGGAGGAAGACTTGGCGAGGAGGTGTAGTTCCTCTCATCGACTCTCCATTACCGAACGATTTTTACAGGGCGGAACTGCAGGCTTTACAGGGCGGAAACTTCAGGGGTGCCTGGCTCGACTGGCAAATGGCTTTCCACTTCTTGTAGCGTACCCTGATTTATCTAACCTGGGAAATAAGAATATGTGCAATCTGAATTTTACTGGGACAGGCTGGATACCGCTCGCCGGACCGCCTGACTCGCCCGGCGTTTTGTCTTGTTCCAATTCGAATCACGGATTAGGCGAGTTAGGACGGCAGGCACGTCGCAACTCAGTGGTTTCCTGCTGCTCCTCGGCAGCGAAATCGCTGCCAAAATAGTCCCGCGTTCCCAGTTTGGCACCACGGCATTCGAAGTTGAATATTCACCGACAGACAGTGTGCTCAATGTCGTCGCGCGATCGGAAAGCTGGCAACCGGAAGGAGGTTCCGAAGTGCTGCTCGGCGGCGTGGTATTATGGGCTTCTGAATTATTTCGACTTGCCTAAAACGAATTCCACGCCAGCCTCTTTTTTCTAGTTTTCGCCACAAGCTTGCGCTAACCTTTTTGTGGGACAGAACCTCGAACCCTTTCGAACCACATTGCAGTTCATGGACAAACAGGAGGTCCGTCGTAATGAAGAAATTGCTTTCGGTTGTGGTATTGGCCGCATTCTTTGCGGTGATGGTTGTGGCGGCAGATGACGTTGTGAGCGCTCTTCACGGGGTGGTCACGAAGGTGGACGCGGCTGCCAAGACAATCGTCGTGAAGACCAAGGATGGCACCGAGCACACCATCCACTTCGTGGATAAGACCACCGTGCGCGGCGCAGAAGGCGTCGAAACAGGTGCCAAAGACACCTTTCACGGCGTCAAGGAAGGCTCGGAAGTTGTCGCCCACTACACGGTGAAGGGAACGGAAAAGACGGCCGTGGAAGTGGACAAAGTCGGCAAGGACGGCATGAAGTCCGTTGAAGGTACGGTAACCAAGGTCGGCGAAGGCGGCAAGACGATCACCGTCAAAGCCGCCGATGGCACCGAGCGCACGTTTGAGGTGGTCGGCCACGACACCAAAGTAGCCGCAGTGGACGCGGGGAAGGGAACCGAAAAGGGCGCCAAAGTAACCGTCTACTACTCAGAGAGCGCCGGCAAGAAAGTGGTGCACTTCTTCGAAAAACTTTAATGCTTGCCGGAGAAGACCTGGCAACGCACGAAGAGTGATCTTGAGTTTTTCCCAGAAATCTGACCCTGCCGAAATTATCCGGCAGGGTTTCTCTTTTGATGGACAAGCTCAGTCGGCGGCCATCGGTCGCGCCAGGGCATTGGTCATATCCGCATGCAGCAGGCGGTGAAACAGGTGCTCCCCGGCTTCGCGCCGCAGCGAGAGGCGTCCCGCTACGTAGGCGCGCGAACGGAGGCCGCGCTGCACCGAATCGCAGATCGCCATGTCTTCATCCTGCACTTTCTCACTGACGGCAATGCTTTGCTCGTGGTGTTTCGCGGCGGCGGGGCTGGTGTCGGCGAAATAATAGTCAAAAATTACCGCGCACTTGTTGACCCCGAGCGGCAGCACCAGGTTGGTATCCATTACCCCGGAGTAAGCGTTCAGCATGAAGTTCGGATAGACCCACAGATAAAACGCCGTGCCCTGGCGCGTCGAGCCGATCGAGGATTCCAGCGCTCCCGAACTGTCGAGCGGGCTGGACTGCAGGCAGGCGCGTTCGAAATTCTCGATGGTATATTTCGTGTACTCGACGACGCTGCTCAGTCCCTTGTGCGCGTGCGGCACGTGGTAGCCGCCATCGAGGTAATTGTCCACATAAACCTTCCAGTTGCAATTCAACGTGTAGATGCGGCGATCAAAATATTTGAGCGACTCGGTGATCTTCAGCGGGGCCACAATCTGGGGAACTTTCCCCAGGAATTCAGTCAGCGGGGCGGCGCGCCCGTCGAGATTCACGAAAACGAAATTCTCCCAGGTGTCCACGCGCACGGGCACCAGGCCATTGTCCGCGCGATCGAAATTGCAGACGCCCTCAAACTCCACCATGCCCTTCAGCGCCCCGTCGTTGCCATAGGTCCACCCGTGATACGGGCAGCGGAAATTCCTCGCGCAGCCCGCCGCTTCGGGCACAACGGCCGCGGCATGGTGGCGGCATACGTTGTAAAACGCCCGCAGTTTGCCGTCATCGCCGCGAACCACGACCAACGGTTCCTTGTTGACGTCAATGGTGAAAAATTGACCGGGTTCCTTCACCTCGTCCAGGTGGCCGGCCACCTGCCAGTTGGCCGCAAAAACGGATGCGCGCTCCAGTTCGGCAAGGCGTTCATCGAAATACCACGGAGCGGGGATAGTCCACGCTTTTTCCAGTGGATTAGCCGGGTTATAAAGATCGAGCAGATCGCGAACGCTGCGCTCGTGCATAACCGATGACTCCAATAGGAATGACGAAGAAGCTAGTGGGCTTCATTCTCCTGCAGGAACACAGAGCGGCGCAAGTGGAAGAAAACCGTGGCCCTTCCAGGCGAATCAAGGAATGTGCGGCTGGAAGCCGAATTTTGGTGCGGGAGAGAGGATTTGAACCTCCAAGGACTTGCGTCCGGTAGCTCCTAAGGCTACTGCGTCTGCCAGTTCCGCCACTCCCGCACCGCCAAAATGAATGATACTTGGTATGGCGGCTTTTTGGCCATAGCCCGCCGAATGGTTGTGCTGGAATCCCCCAGCCGGATGGAGGATAATGGGGCGCCCCGCAGACCGGTAAGGCGGCGAACAGCGGTCATGATCGTTCAGCAAACTAACGACCCGATGTTGGTCATCCGGCAAACGGATCATGCCATCCTTTCGGGCTTTTTTGCCAGGGAATGGGGGAATGAAGTTTTCCCCCGCCCCGAGCCTTTTCTATCCTTTTGCCTGGCGGCGGCGGAACACGACAACGGCTGGCAGGAATGGGAAATGACGCCGGGCGTGGATCCCAAATCGTTCGCCCCATACACCTTCATGAGCGTGCCCACCGATGAGCACGTTTTGCTTTACCAGCGCGGAATCGACCGGGTGGTGAAATCGGATCTCTACGCCGGCCTGCTCGTGGCCAGCCACTGCATGGGACTCTACGACCGCGCCAGGGCGACCATGCCGGGGTATTCCGCGAAGTACGTGAAATCGCAGGAGCAGCATCACGCCAACGATTTTGTGCAGCGGCTACGCTTACAGCAATTGCGTTTGAAAGTAGACCTGCGCAGCGACGCGGCGACCAAGGACCTGACCGACGAAAAACTGATTACCGCGAATATCCAAAGGCTGGCCGCGCTCGATCGATTGTCCTTGTATTTCTGCCTGGGGGCCGAGCACGACACAACGATTGAGGGCGTCCCCATGGATGAGAATGGGGAAGAGGCGGATTGGGAGTTGCGCGCCGCCGGAGCCAACGAATTCACGCTGGACCCCTACCCCTTCCGCAGGCAGCCGCTGGAATTCGCTCTGCTGGCGCGACGGATTCCCCGCCGGCGCTATATGGATGATCTGGACTTGCAGAGCGTGTTGTCGGCAGCCCCTTTTTTCCAGCTGAAGTTTGCGTTGCGTCCTGGCATGGGCAGAGACCGTGCGTTTGCCGCCCGCCGGTGAAAATTCCTCGATCAAAAATTTCAATCTCCTTGCTTTGCACTTGACTTTCATTCACAACCCGTACATCGTTTAGAGCTTTGCTCCCCTCTGCGGTCGCTACCGGGCAGACGCGGGGCATACCCGTTCTCTATGACCAAGGTCCGACTGTGTTTCCATGATCGCTGTTTCGACGGCACCGCTTCCGCGGCGCTTTTTTACCGCTTTTACCGGGAATGCTTCGATCCCAAGGCCGAATTCCATTTCAGCGGAATGACCCACAAGGCCAAGCATCCCTGGGAAGAGGGCCTCTTCGACGGTGACGAAAACGCCATCGTTGATTTCAAGTATTCGAATTCGCCGAAAGTGACCTGGTGGTTTGACCATCACCAGAGTGCTTTTCTGACCCCCGCGGATGCCGAGTATTTCAAGCGCTTCCCCGGCCCGCACATGTTCTACGACCCGGAATACAAATCCTGCACCAAATTGATCGCCACCGTGGCCAAGGAAAAGTTCGGATTCAACACCAAGCCCCTGGCCGACCTGATCCACTGGGGCGACATCATCGATGGAGCGCAATTTCCCACAGCGCAATCGGCCACCGAATTGACGGAACCCGCCCCGCAACTCGCCCTGGTGATCGAGGCCGCGCCCGATAACGGAGTGCCCGCGCAATTGATTGCGGAGCTGGCCTATCGCCCCCTGGCCGAAATGGTCCAACTCCCGGCGGTCACAAAATATCTTGGGCCGCTGCTCGAGCGCCACCGCAAATCCATCGAAATCCTGCGCGAACGCTGCGAATCGAAGGAAGGTGTAGTGTTCTTTGACGTAAGCGATCTGGACCTCGAGGGCTACAACAAGTTCGTCCCGTACCTGCTGCACCCGGAAAGCGTCTATTCGGTCAGCGTAAGCGCATCGCCGATGCGCGCCAAAGTATCGCTCGGGACAAATCCCTGGAATCAGGCCACCGCTGACCAGAACCTGGCAACGCTGGCCGAAAAATACGGCGGCGGCGGCCATCCCCGCGTCTCTGCAATCTCTTTCGACCCGCAGGACATCGCGAAAGCCAAGCAGGTTGCCAGGGATCTGGCGGCGGTGCTGCGCGCCAAGTAGGCGGAATTTACTTCCCTCGCGAATCCGGGCCCTCCGGACTGAAATTAAATTTTCAAGCTGTTGCGCTGAGTGAGAGTCGACAAGAATTTTCAGAGTGTGTAAAATAACAGTTTCCCCGTGGACCGGTAGCTCAATGGTAGAGCAGTTGACTCTTAATCAACGGGTTGGAGGTTCGAGTCCTCCCCGGTTCACCAACTCTTTCATTTTCAATACATCAAGCCGCCGCCAACTTCAGTTTGGTAACATCGCATAACAACTCGGTCGTCATCTCGTCCATTGGAGCCCGGAAGTCCTCGGTATCTACGTGCTGATATACAGAGAGTGTTGTTTGCACGCTTGAATGTCCGAGTAGCTCCGAGACCACCTTTGTTGGATAACGCTTGAGCATTTGCGTGGACAGCGTGTGGCGAAAGTCGTGCCATCCACCGAGCTTTATTCCAAGTGCCTCCGCCGCTGGTCGGAGATATCGATTGGCGGCATTCTTTGGGTCCACCGGTGTCCCGGTCTGGGATCGGAAAACCCATTCACCCTCACCAAGCAATTTCATCCGTTCGAGCAAGGCAGTAGGTATTGGAATGCTGCGATTCGAGCCCTTCGTCTTAGTGGTTCCTTCTTTTCGCTCATAGATACGGCGTTGAATGTGCAGAGTATTTCCATCGAAATCCGACCACTTGATTCCAACGGCTTCTCCGATTCGAGTGCCTGTTGCGGCAAGAAAGATCACAAGTGTTGAGTACGGTTCCTCCAATTGTGCTGCGAGCGCAGCGACTTGATATGGAGTGAGAATTGTACGTTTCACCTTGGAGCCAGCGAGCGGCAGTCTCACTCCGGCGCAAGGATTCTTCACAATCCAGTCACATGCCACAGCCCACGAAAGAACACGACTGAGCGAGGCCCTCATTCCGCGCAGAGTATTGCGACAAAACTTCTTCGCTCTGTCTGCAAGGAATGTCTCCACGTCGTACCGGCTGATTTCAGAAACTTGGCGGCTTCCAAAGGCCGGAACGATATACGACTTCAGGTTGTAGATGTAAGTGTCCGAAGTGCTTTCTTTGAGAGTTGGCACAACCGCCGCCTTCCATCTCTCGAAAAGCTCTCCGAAGTTTAATTGGGCTGTAGGTTTTTGGTTCATTAGGACCGAGAGGCGTTCCAAAGCCATCGCCTTGTTTGTGAGTTCGGAAACTGGACCGAGCTTCACATTTCGCTGACGGCGGGTAAATCCTCCGTCTGGTTTTGGCACATCCTCACGCCACATCCCATACCACATCTGCTTCCCCTTACTTCCTTTCTTTAGTACAGAACCACGTTGATAACGCTTGAACCCCATAGGAACGATCCTTTCGGGTTTCAAGCGGTTTCCCGCATCTCTTCTACCCTGAAATTCACGCTGAAGCAATATGGGGTCAAAACGAACGAGACGGCCTACACGGACCGCAGGCAGTTCGCTAGTGTGTCGGCGCACCCAACTTTCCGATACGCCTAACAGAGAAGCGGTCGCGGACACGTCTAGCAGACCTTGCGGAGTTATTGGCGTGGGTTGTTTCACTGATTCCACGATTAGGCGGCCTTCTCAGGTAGGATTGAGGAATCCGAAGGCAATTCTTCCAGCGGAGGCATCGCTAAGGCGGGGAGACTCACTGGACCGGCGGAAGGTGGCCAAAGCCCTAATCTGCTCAATTCGCCTTTGTCCTTGTAATAGCTGCTGCGTGCGACGGCCCGTTTCAAATCTTCCATCGTTTCGGTTTCAAGACGGCGAAGGAATCCGAGGAGGCGTGTAGCCTTCTGAAAGCCGAAATTTGCGTCCAAAACGCTCCGCGCAGCGTCTCGCGCCAGAAACTCGGTTGATAACGACATTTTGTCGAGAATTTCAACCAGGCAGCAGTAGGCGATCTCCGGTTGGAGAACATCCTGCAATGTTAGTTTTTTCTTTCCTTGCCGCCTCTGGAGATACCCACTCTTCTTCCTTAGCTGTATTTCAAACCGGAGAACTCCAAGTGCCTCGGCAATCTTCTTTTTATCGTTCGCCAAAATTTCGTTGTACTTGTTATACGCTCGAATTCTGCGACCATTGTTGCTCCACCACTCAACCCCGCCATACCCGTCGGTTGTCCGTCGATGCGTAAGGAAACTTAGCCCGCCTAGAGTGCTTACGTAGTCTGCAAGCGACGGACCGACCCGAAAGTTATGGCAATAGTCCACTCGCAAATAATCCATCCCACTTAGGTCTGGAATTTCACCGTTCACGTGATCTGAGACGAACTCGTGGAGGCGCTTCAGAGGCAAGTCGGCGTCACAAACGGTCGCTAGATTGTTTCCGTACAGGAGCTTTGGCAGCGAGGCCTCGACCTGGAGAATCGCCCCGTCGCCATAGATTGCAACCCGTGCCTCTGGCCGATTAAAGGTATGGACGATTGAAGTCTGCTGAGAGTCGAGCTTGGTGTCGAAATACTCACGGGTGCGCTTCTCCCAGGAGTTTCGGCTTTGATCCTTAGGGAAGTACGGACCTTTCTCGAATTTGCCCGCGACCGTATCAAACATCGATTTCAAATAACCACTCCGTTTCCCAGTAGTCCGAATTGGTGGACTGATTCCCACGTGTTACTTAGTGCGCGGGAATCAGTTGCTGCCATGCGATCCGGCGAAATGCGCCGGACCGCACTTTCCCGAAAACCCCATCCGCCCCCTTCCGACGACGCCCCCGCGCAACCTCAGCGCGGGGACTGTCGGGAGTTTTTGGACCTAAGGGTTGCAGGGGCCATGCCAACCCAAAAACAACAGGCCGGTGAGTCCGCAACCCTTGAGGTTCCGGTTGCGCTCCCGCAGAGCCGGATTTAGCGCCACAGACTCACCAGCCATCCCGTTAAATCTCCGGTTCCCCGTCGATTCCCCGCGATTTCCCGCGAGATAATTTCTGAAAGCCTCCTGTACCCATCCAGCGGCAGACAACGCACCGTAACGCGCCGCAATTGGCGACCTCGAACGCATGCCCTCGTACCCGTCACTGGCGGCGCAGGCCAAAAGCGGTGCCCACGCTTTGCCTGGGTTGGTCCGGGTTACGCTTTCTTGCGTTAACATGCGCGGATTGTACGGCTGGTCGAAAAGCCCGATTTTCCCCTCGCGCGCGCGCGCGTGGGCAACCACTTGACAAGGTTTTGGGGAAAAGCAGGAATTCTGTTTTTCGCAGTTTTCTGCCCCACGTGGGCGCGCACCTTCCCACAGCACACGGCTAAGGCCTTGCACCCACGTGGGCGATGTCAGGGCGAGTGGTCGTTTCACGGGTTTAGCTCCGCTTTGGCCTGGGTTGGTCCGGGCTACGCTTTCCTGCCTTAACATGCGCGGATTGTACGGCTGGTCTAAAAATCGGGATTTAGCACGCGCGCGCGCGCGTGCTCTACCCCTTGACAGGGTTTTGGGGGAAAGCGGGATTTCCGTATTTCGGGGTTTTAAGCACGTGCTGGGAAGCCCAGGGGAGGTGAATCCTGCCGAGGGACCCCTATCCGAGAGGAAGAAGCGCACGTGCGCACATGCCACGTGGGGGGTGTGAAGCATTCGTTGGATCGAAGGGGCGGGTTGCCACACTATTTCCCCTATGCCAGGGATGAATTGCGGTGTATCTGTTGCTACCAGTTTCACAGCCTTGCCTCCGCTTGCGTTGAATTGCTCTCGCATGCGCGGAGTATAGGGGTGGTCGAAAAACCGGATTTTGCGCACGCGCGCGCGCGCGTGCGCTACCCCCTTGACAAGGTTTTATGGAAATGCATGGTTTGTGTTTTTGGGGTTCTAGCGCACAGCGGGGAGGCCGATGGAGGCGAATCCTGCCGAGGGCGTCCTATCAAGGGGGCCGCACGTGCGCACGTTACGCCCTCTTGAGTCTCGTGGCTTGTTTTGGGACCCACAGAGGGCAAGGTTACCCGCTTAGCGCACGTGCGTTCAGGACAACTCCATTCCGAAGGGTTCTTGCCGCCTTCGCTCCAAGGGGAATGATTTTGCCGAGGATTAGCGGCCAAGTGCCGTACTGGAACTCGATATCCGGTTACCGCGTTTTACCAGGACTTGATAAATCTCCAGTCTTTAGCCGCGATGGTAGACTGTCGAAGAGCAAATGGTCATTTCTCGCCAATCCATTAGTTTTCTGTCGATAACCGCACTGGTAATGCTGCTGGTTGGGGTTGTCGTTGTGCGTGGCCAGACGCGAGACGAAAGTTGGAAGCGGTGCGGGGAGAACGATCCAGACCGGGCCATCGAAGCATGCTCGGCGCTCATCGAGTCTGGCCAACTGTCGGGCCACGACCTGGCTAGGGCATTCTACAGCCGGGCTTCGGCTTACGCACGCAAAGGTGTTGATGATCGTGCCATTCAGGACTACGCTCAGACCCTGCGACTGATTCCAAGCTTCGCCAACGCGTTCTATGGCCGCGGCTGGGCATACGCGCACGAAGGTGATTACGACCACGCGATTCAGGATTTCGATCAAGCACTCAGACTGAATCCAAATCTTTCCGATGCTTTACGTGAACGAGGAATTGCCTATACGCATAAGAATGATTACGACCTTGCTATTCGAGACTACGATCACGCGCTGCGGGTGAATCATGGCGATGCCATCGCATTCTACGACCGCGGCGCGGCGTACGGCCACAAGCGCGATTATAACCACGCCATTCAAGACTACGATCAGGCGCTACAGCTGAATCCAAGCTTTACCGAAGCGTTCTACGGCCGGGGCTCGGCGTACGCGCACAAGGGTGATTACGACCACGCCATTCAAGACTTCGATCAGGCGCTACGGCTGAATCCGAGTCTTGTCAATGCGGTCTACAGTCGCGGAGTGGCATACGCAGATAAGGGTGACTATGATCGAGCTATTGCGGACTTCGATCAGGCCCTGCAACTTACGCCCAACGATGCCGATCCGTTCTACAGGCGCGGCGTGGCGTACAAGCATAAAGGCGATTTTGACCGTGCCATTCGGGATTTCGACCAGGCGATACGGCTGAATCCAAGCCTTGCCGATGCCTACATCACGCGCGGCAACGCTTACGATCTGAAGCGCGATTACGACCGCGCTATTCAGGACTTTGATCAGGCTCTGCGCCTCAACCCAAGTTCTGCTGACGCGTTTTATAACCGGGCGCGGGTTTACGAGTACAAGGGTGATTTTGACCGCGCGATTCCGGACTACGATCAAGCGCTGAGGCTAAAGCCCAGCGATGCCGATGCATTCTATGGCCGCGGCTTTGCGTACTCGCACAATCGTGATTATGACCGTGCAATCCAAGATTATGACCAAGCGCTCAGAATCAATCCGAGCTATTCCGCTGCGTTTTACAACCGGAGCAAGGCATACGCGCAAAGGGGTGATTATCTCCTTGCGATTGCCGACCGCGGCCGTTTCGTCTGGCTGAAATTTGGCATATTAGGCGTTACGATCCGGCTGTGCATCCTTACCATCGCGATCGCGTTGGCTTTCGGATTCAAGCGGTTTCGCTCTAACTGATTAGTCTTAGCGCTGTATCGGAAGCGCGAGTCAGCGGGTTGCGGACACGAGCAAGGTGGGATGGCGCGGCTTTCGATACAGCGACTTGACGGAAGCCGCTCGGGTTGCGGCGGACGCGGGTGTTATGCAATTCAATTGAGGAAGAGTAGGTTTGGCGGCGTCCCGGGGAGGCGCAGAAAAGCACAGCACCCAACCGGGAGAGAAGAAGAGTTGCTGACAGCTCAAATGTGGTGCGGTAAGGATGGCCTTGGGGAGTGGGGAAAGGGATTGGTTGGACAAGAAGGCACAAAGAGAGGCAGCGAGCTTCTCACGCGTTGCCTTTGCTCCTTGTTTCAGCCGAATAGAATCTAGTTATAAAATTTCGCCTGTGGCAGTGGGTCCTCGCTGGGCGGTATCTCTTTCATAATGTCCGAAACCCTGCGAGCGAACTCCAGAGTGATCGGCAGCAATTCTCGCGGTTATCGAATGCCACTGCGTTCGATAAGAGCCTGACTGCGAACGCGGGCCGTGCAATACCGAGGCTTCTGATACGCATGTTGTGGTATCGCCTAAACCGCTTTAACGTTGCGCGTCTTCCCACTCTCTGTGTAACTGGGCGTATTTAAGGGCTGATTCGTGTTCGACCTGGGCCCATTGACGAATTCGTTTCAACGGATGAGACAAGAACTTGAGTGCCGCAGCCGCTTCTGTCTCATGCACCGCTACCGCATCCCCTCTGTATAGTTGGAAAGAATGGACACCGGCGCAAAACTCTGCAAATACACGTTCATCGTTTTCAAATGTTGACAACACCCATGCCGTCAATTCTGGAACGACAGGATTTCCTTTGTTGTCAAGCGTGGGAGTTGGAAGGTGACGCGCAATTCGCTGGGCACCGATTGGTCCCACTTTTTTGAGCCAATCGATCACGGTCCCTACAGGTAGGACTTGGAACACGGGAAATTTAGATACGAAGAAGTTAAGGCCGGTTTTTTCGTCGAGCATGATGGAACCGACCTCCGACATAACTTGGTCGGGATATTGCTTAGCCCAAGCGGACAAGAGGTTTGAGGCTTCATTCGAGATATCGAAGTTCCCACCCACTACTGCTGTGCAAGCTAGTCTGATAGCTAGGTTGGGATTGTTCGGAGCCGCGAATTCCAAACACCTGGCCCACCAAAATACTTCCTGCCGACCAGGGTGCGCTGTAAAGGCAGTCAATGCTTTCCAAAACAGCTCGGGATCCGCATTTATGATGTTGATCAGCTCCCCTGCATGCAATCTCGCCCCCAAAAAATCCATTAAGGTATTGGAGCAAAACTCTTCGCCAGCATCGACATGAGGGAGCAAAATTCTTACCGCAATCAAGACTTGTGTATCACTCACGTGATTTCGTCCAACCCAGTGCGTAAAGCTTCGTAAGTAGTAAGCAGGTAATCGGCCTGATTTAATCAAGCGCACCGTTCTATCGAATACGTTAACTCGCTCTCCTCCTGCTAATGCCAGCTGAAACGCAAAAGCGGGATTTTCCGACTCCCAGTGATCCAGTTGCACGCCTATGGGGTCGACTTCGACGCCCGACCGAGACAGTAAACCAGCCACATAACCTCTGGCTAGGCCAGTGTCCCGATTCACAGAGCGACTTAATATTTTGTCCAGAAACCTTTCACTCTTTTCGGTGGCACCTATCACATAGCCTAGATTGAAAGCACTGATGGCATCTGGGGATGTGAGCCAATCAAATTCAGCATCGAAGAGGTTATCATTTGAATTTAATTCCTCCGCCAACTGTCTCAGTGACGATTCCCACTCACTTTCTCTCCCGAAGTGATCCCATTGCCTGCTTCCAACGACTTCCACCAGCCTTGAATGAAGAGAGTGGGGTTGTAACTCTTTGATCCACGACTCCATCTTTTTTGCGTAATCCTCGTCCACCTTTCTGCCGTCTGGAGTTTTAGCCCATGCCAAAAACTGTTTTAGTCTACTGACTAGCACAGCGCGGTCATCTTCAGTAAGTGGCGATTGGGCAACAATGGGTCTGAGTTCATCGAGCCAACCTTGACGCGTAAGCCATTCAATATCGTGGAGAAATACCTCCTTCGCTTTTTGTGCTAATGAAAGGACTCTGTGTCTGCTGGCGTCCTCGATGAACTTGAGGGCAGCTATCACGTGATCACGAATGTCTTTGCGTTCTGGGCGCCATTCGGGGGGGACCATCCGTCCGGCAACAACGGGCGGCCCGACCAAGCGTCCGCCCTGAAAATCTAGGATGGAACCTACTGCCCCAACCAGAAGCTCTATGGATTCCTCAGAGGCGCTATCGAGCCTGCTTTGAAGAATTGTTAGGCGGTTCTCAATGGGCATGGCAGTTCCTGACAGCTGCATTTTGAAGAGTTGCTGCCAGATATGTGTTGCGTTGTTTCCAAGGTCAGGCTCACACTCATGCACTGCGAGTACGTATAAAATCCGTTCGCAATCCGAGAAGTATTCTCTGAATTGAACAAACTGCTCTGCCAGCCAAACGAGTTGACGCCGTGGTCCCCATGATCCTGTCCAGGGATCGCGCGAAAACCGACTACCAACACCCAATTCGTCCGGGTTAGCGGATTCAACAACCTGCCTCAAGACGGGTAAGTATGTTACCGGGTCCGTTTCAATCAGTTTGATAAATCTACTAACCAAATGGAGGTCGGCCAAGTCTCGTGACGTAAAAGAATCGGCGAATCGGCGAAAAAATGTATGTACAATTTTCCGCACCTCCGCGCTTCGTCCTTCGGAAACTCGCTCAAGAAAAGACTCTTGAATTTGTTCCGGGATGCTGCGCAAGAAGGCATCTGGGTCACGTTCAGCCCATCGTCTCCACGCGGCCTCAAAAGCAATGATGGCGATTAATTCCGGAGTCACGCGGTAATACAGCTCACCCCGCTCCACGAATCCCGGAGCGTCCTTGATCTCCCCCAGGTTCTGCTCAACTTCCTTACGGTCTAGCCCCGTGAGCTGGCAGATCATATCTAACTCAGTCGGGGATTCGCCCTTTCTCTTGACACGCTTTAGAAGAGCGACTGCCTCAACAGCCTGCATTCGTTCTTTGGTTTGTAATCGATCTTGATAATATTCTTCGAGTTTTTCAGCGATAGGGCCAAAATGTCCGACTTGCGCTATCGTCTCGTCATAGTAACAGCACATATCCGCAGCTACTCGGATGAACCCTTCTGACAAATGCGCGTATGCTCGGATGCGGTCGAGTGCGATCTGTGGAAAATTGTCGGCAAGAATTTTCTGCAGCTCCACATAACTCGGTTTAGTAACTATCAACTCGGGTGCTGCGCTGCCGGGCCGTTGTGTACTGTTGTCGATGCATATGCATCTTATGCGACCTTTACACGAAGAGAGAGTGGCTGAGAGCTTCACGCGGGTAGCAAGTGAGCACTCATCCGCCACAAGAACTGCGTGGGCTTTTTGATCGTTCACCAGGAAGTTGGCAAGCGTTTTGGCCTGTTCCTCATCGTTCAAATAAATCACCATCGTTTGAGAGCCGGAGCGACTTCGCAGGGATTCAAACACGGTTCTGCTTTTGCCAACCCCCGACTGCCCATGTAATGCCAACACAACTTCGGCCGGCTGTTTTGCGAAATCCGTGTAATCCAGAATCGTGGCCTTCATCGGCTCGAAACCACCACCGGGAACAAAGTTTCGCGTGACTCGCGTCATCATTTGCTCCCATTGCCCAAAAAGGATGCAAACGCCTGCCAAGCCAGGGCGGTATTGCAGTACCAAAGCAGGAAACGTGTTCGCTAATTCAGTTATTTCCTTGACGCCCAAAACCTTCGGTTCAGGAGCCGAAGGGTTTATCTTTAAGACGGCCGCCGTAAGGGACTTCTCTAGTGAATCGCGTTTTTCGGGGGTTAGATGGTCACAGACGCAAATTCTGTAGGCGTGGCCAGATTCAATGCACGAACGTGCATAGGACTTATTAGTTTCCTTGGGCATGTCCCCCGAAGTGACGTTCGCTTCATCCGATGCTTTGAATTGCCATATGCTCTTCGTCTCGAAGTACCCAGAACTGTCTCCGTTGACAGGGCGAGCAACCCGCTCATCCACTCCACCGTCTTTCGCATCCGTCCGAGCTGTCATAAATATCTCAGATTGCGGTACTCCTTGTGCCCAGCAGGTTGCCCGGATCACCTCATCGCAGAACTCCGCAAAGTCTGCTCCACCCGGCTTTCGAAACAATTCAATGATTTCGAGTTCTTTCAAGCGCCACATAACTAGGTAATACCTCGCAGCTACTATGAACGGCTTTTCAGAAACGTCAAGCCAAACCGGTCCGCTCCGCGAAACAGCCGTATGTATGTCGCGGCGATTGAGGACGAAGTGGCGGACGCGAGCCGATAGCCAAAACAGTCTTTGCCATCTGTGACACAGTGCTGACGCAAGACCATCAGGTGACGCACTTGCGCAATCTGTTTTCGGAAACGCTCTTACCACTTTGCGTTACTGGATTGGTAACATCTGTGGTAACAACTACGCCCAAAACTGCCCATTACTGACATTCCCGAAACCAGGAAACCGCTTGAAACATTGAGTATTTAGTGTTTCGGGAGGCAAACAACGGGTTGGAGGTTCGAGTCCTCCCCGGTTCACCACTTCTTTCAGCAACTTACGGCATTTCTCATTCTGACTCTTTTAGACGATGTAGCGGGAATTGTAGCGGGTGGCTGTCTTTTCTGAGCGTTTCCTGCCGCGTACCGTCCCATGCACTAACCGAAGTTCGTCACTGAACTGTATTTTTTGATTTTTTCGCAGGTAGTTCGCCGGGAAGTTCTTACCGGTCAACAACGCACGCTCTGAAAGTCGATGTAGTGAAAACCTACCCCCTTGTTT
>JABCZN010000020.1 GCA_013289665.1 Acidobacteriota bacterium
GACATCGTGCCGCTGGCAGAACACTTTCTGCGTCAGTACAGTGAGAAAAATGGATTCGGGGTAGTGGGCTTTTCCGATGAAGCCGTCCTGATGCTACAAAACTATTTTTATCCCGGCAATGTCCGAGAACTGGAAAACATGGTGGAACGCGCAGTGCTCATGGCGCGCGGACGGGTAGTGATGCCCGAACACTTTCCGGCGAAACCTAGCTCGAATGGGAACGGAGATTCGCACCAATTGGAATTGGATTTGCTGGCACTTCCCTTTCACAAATCCATCGCGGAGCTGGAAAAACGGCTGATCCAGAAGGCGCTCAGGGATTCCGAAGGCAATAAGTCGGAAGCATCCGACCGGCTGCAGATCAATCGCCGGTTGCTGTACAACAAGATGGAGGAACACAAAATCGATGAGTAAAGGGAGAGTTCCGTGATGAAGACAGTCCGTATGAAGCGGATTACCATCATTGGGGATGAGAACGTGAGGTACCGGATACTGAAAGAAGTTCAAGAGATGGGCGCCACGGGATACACCGAGTGCCTGGTCCGTGGAAAAGGAGCAAGGGGAGTTCGGCCGAGGCATGCGGAACCCTCAAACGCAAAGATCGAGGTCATCGCGACGCCGGAAGTGGCCGAGCGGATTTTTCAGCACGTCGCGGACCACTATTTTGAAAATTACGCGATGATTGCGTTTCTGGACGACGTGGAAGTGCTTCGGGGAGAGAAATTCGGAGCGAAGGTCCTTTAGAAAAACCGGGGCCGCGAATTCGCAACGGTGGACCATGTTCAGTCGTGAACGCTAACCTGGAATTGATGAATCCGAGAGAGGGTGATTCTACAGCGAGCAATTGACCTGAGAAAAGGAGCTCTGATGACGGCTCATTCGACGGCGACGGATTCCTCGGGGAAAAAGCAGCCATCCTTCGGAGTTGGAAGCTTTCTGTTTGCGCTAGTCTTCGCGCTGTTGGTTTACCTTCTTGTCTTGAGCATGGCGCGTCATCATTTTTTCACGGGCGGCCACCCCAACCGTTCCTCAGCCTCCTCCGCGACGGACGATTAGAATGAAGGCCGAGATTCCAGCCGGTATTTGTGCCCAAGGACTGAAGAATTGGGTAAAGGCGCTAGTTCGTGGACTCCTCGCGCTCGTTTTTCTCCAGAGCAGTTCCGCGGCGCTATGCGCTTATGATTTCCCGTTGTCTGAAACTTCGATTCGCGATGCGTACTTTCTGGGAATTCGCCAAGGAAATCAGAGCGGAGACTTTTTGAAGCAATACGCACGGAGCTTTCCGGGGTTAAAAGTGGAGCAGTTTGTCTCCTTTATCAGACTCGAGACTCCTTTTTATCAGATTGCGGACTACGCCAGCCGAACACTTGCCTACAGCGCCCAGGATGCGGAAAAAGACTTCCGGGATAAATCGTTGGCGTTTCGGATGCACTTCGAAATTTGCTATATGCCGAACGCTCCGCCGGACGCCGTCAAGATTACAATCCTTCAGAACAATAAAGAAATTATTTCCGATGCAACGAAGCGCTCGGCATATTTTCCGCCCACGGACGCCTACACCAGCTTGCCAAGCATCGGAGAGTATGTCGACCTCGAATTTAAGCCTGATAAATTCGACTCTTCCACGCTGACCATCGTGGTCGACACCCCGGATGGCCAGCACTCGGAGACCGAGTTCGACATGCAGAAGATCCGTTAAATCCGAGAACACCAAGGGCAATGAATCGCCGCGCCAATAAGACCTCTTGTGGCTGGCCGATCAATTGGTGTTCGCTTTTTTCACACACGCCGTTCTCCTTCAGCACACTCACGCCTAGATTTTTCGCTGTTGGTTTATGACGTGGGTCTTGCCCTTGAACTGTAAGGATTTATTTGACCTGTTACGGCAACAACCGTGGCAACGAGGTTGCTTGAACTTAACGCGTCAAGGTCTGTGGAGCGAGCGAAAAACAGCATTCAGGGGCAGAACGCGCCGCTTACGACCCGATCAAATCTGATTTCATCTGGAGGCGAAATGTCCTGGTGGAAGACGCTTTCGTTCGGCCTTTTGTTGCTTTGCTCGGCAACTGCCATTAAAGCGCAGAGAGAATATGAAATCACTCCGTTTGTGGGCAGCAGGTTTGGGGGAAATATTGACCTCAGCCAGCAGGGGAACCCGAATGTCGACTTTCTGAAAGTGAAGAGCAGCATAAATTACGGCGTCATGGGCGGAGTCACATTCTGGCAGAACTTTGAAGGCGAATTCATGTGGAATCGCCAGCCCACCTCATTGAGCGCGCACAACCCGACTGACGGGTCCTATACGTTTGTGTCCAACATGCATTTCGACATGTATCAGTTCGACGTGCTGTACAGCTTCCTTTCGCCAGAGAGGAAACTAAGGCCGTTTGTCGTGGCCGGACTAGGCTTTTCTCATTATGGCGTGCAGCCGGTGAATGGGCAGTCGCCGCTGGGGTTCAGCAACCGGTTCGCCTATAACCTGGGCGGAGGCGTGAAATATTTTTTCAATCGCCACTGGGGATTGCGAGCGGAGTTGAGGTGGTCACCAACGCATAGCACATCCAGCCAAGATGTGTTTTGCGATCCCGAATTTGGATGCGCGCCGTCAACGTCCGCCAATAAGGTGGAACAAGGCCAGGTAAACGCCGGGGTGATCTTCCGCTTTGGAAGATAGCACCGCGATTCCCTGTTCGCTTTCTTCACACACTGGGCGCGAACTATGCACAGAAGCCCGCCAGAATTTCTCACTTTTGTCCGGGGTCTCGCCAAAATAGAACAAACGGAAGCAATTAAGCAGGAAGATGACTGCCAATGGGATCGGCATGCTAATTGCCTCTTAGTAGGAAGTGTCTTCCAGGAGTAAGCCGCGCAGTCCTGGTAGGAGCGCGCAATGAAAACCTCACTCATAGTTCCAATAATCGCAATTTCTGGCTTTGCAATCTTTGCATCCCCACTTCGAGCGGATAATCAGCAACCCGGACGGCCCGGAACATTAAATTACGTGGAAGGGCAGGTTTATCTGGGCACGCAAACATTGGACGGCTCTTCTGTGGGAAAAGTCGAAGTGGATCCCGGCCAAACGCTGTCGACAGCAACCGGGAAGGTGGAAATGCTGCTGACGCCGGGCGTATTCGTCCGATTGGGTGAGCAGAGTTCGGCTACGATGATCTCTTCCGGTCTGACAGACACCCGGATGTCAGTTGACCAGGGAGAAGCCCTTGTGGAGGTTGCGGAAATCCACCCGGAAAATGACTTACGAATTCTGGTGGACGGAAAAACGACGGAATTGATGAAAACCGGGCTTTACGACTTTAACGCGGGACTGCGCGCGGTGCGAGTCCTGGATGGCGAGGCAATGTTGGAAGGGACCGGGAAGCGGATCAAGGTCAAGGGCGGCCACATGGTAGACCTGGCGTCGAGCGAACCTTACAGAACGGTGAAATTCGACAAGAAAGAACTGGAATCCGAGGACCTGTATCGCTGGACGAGCCTTCGCTCCTCGTATCTTGCCGAAGCGAATGCGGATTCCGCCCGCACGTACTCATTTGGAGGATCCGGCTGGTACGGAGACGGATGGTATTGGGATCCGTGGTTTGATGCGTACACATTTCTTCCTGGGGACGGCATTTTTTATAGTCCATTCGGCTGGGGATTTTATTCACCGTGGTGCGCCTATTACGCGCCCTTCTACAACGGCGGCCGCTTCTACCACCACTTCAATCCAACGGCCCAAGGCTGGGGCGAGGGGGCCCATTACAGACTTCCTGCGAATTATGGCCGTGGCGTTCGCTACGGAGCGCGTTATGGCGGAGGAACATTCTCGGGGCATTCGGGGCGAGGTTTTGCTCACGCAGGCGGATACGACGGCAGTAGCTTTCACGGCGGTGGATTCCATGGCGGCGGTTTCGGGGGCGGTGGCTTTCATGGCGGCGGAGGAGGATTTCACGGCGGCGGTGGTTTCGGCGGTGGCGGCCACCACTAGAAGCAATCATGTTGAGATTAGATAGGATCAGGAGGGAATGAATCCGACTCAGCGAAACTTAGCAGGACTTTGCCGCCGTAATAGGCCGAGGGCATCGTCAGGTCAACGATGCCTCGGCATTCTCTCAAGTACGTACTACCCCCTAGTTTGCCATCGAGATCCGCTTCGATTTAATTCAAGTATTCCTATCCATTCCAAACAAGTAAACGCAATCCGGCTTAGTTCCCCGGCAGACGCTAATGGCAGGAGTTTCGCGTAGCTAACTAAGGCATGTACATCCACAAATCGTTCAGGTTGCCTTCGCTTCCCGATGCTGGAGCACCGAACCCAATACTGAGATTGGCCGCCTCGTTGAGTTGGTATCTGTTCTCGGTCCGGTCATCGCGGCCACCAGTGTCAGCGTCAAGTTAATTTGCTGGGGTCGGAGAAAGATAGAAGGCCCCGGCAGGCCTGTCATAGATGGTCACTGGCAAGGATACTGCCTTAGAAGATCTCGACGGATTTTGCCTGCCTTGGCTCTCGTGCCGCTCGTCGCGAGAGAGGGACTGGAAGCTGCGCGCTCCGCACGACTTGGGTGCCACTGCCCTCCTATTGGTGGAACAGTCTTAGACGGAAGCGAAGCAACTCCTAACGTGCGACGATTTCCAAGACCGTCGTAGCTCTGAAACCGTCTTCCGGTGGTCCAAATTTTAGACCCCTATCTTATTAAGATAATGCTTCGGCGGTTTTCCAAACCGCCGCCTCAGAATGACCCTTACGGATCAACGAATTTCCAGGAAATGAAGATGCGGATTGCCACAGAATTTGTGGACTTTTTCAACCCACAATCCAACCCACAACATGCGATGTCTTATGCGACTTCCGGGTAGTTTGGCAGTCCCCGCAGTCTTGTAAGTTGTTGTAAAACCTATGCTCGTTACTCTGATAAGGGCGAGGTTGGTGGTTCAAGTCCACCCAGGCCCACCATTTATTTCAGTAGG
Organism: Acidobacteriota bacterium; assembly: GCA_013289665.1. GTDB lineage: Bacteria > Acidobacteriota > Terriglobia > Acidiferrales > UBA7541 > Acidiferrum. The sequence goes on from JABCZN010000020.1 coordinate 4,963, forward strand.
TTACCGGGTGTTGTCCCTAAAATCTCAACCGACTCAACCCACAATCCAACCCACACTTCTCTGACTTCACTGCACCAACTGCGTAGCCACTCCCAGCGCGGTGAGATATTCTCCTTGCCCTGCCAGAATCACCTTGAAGCGAATCACTAAACCGGCTCCGAGACGCTGATTGTTTTGGTGATCGTCCACGGCATTGACTCGACACACTTCTTTCGCCAACGCGCCTTCGGCGCAATGAGTGCTTCAAGGGAGTCCACCAGCTTCTCTCGCGGCAGCAGCGGGCCGCTCATCCAGGAAGAGAACAAATCCATCCGACGCCTCCGTTTCAATCTCATCGGTGACCTTGTTGTAGACGCGATAGAGGTCCGCATCATGAGCAACTTCTCTGGGTTTCTTCAGGCCGTGATGGGTAGCTTGGTCGCGGCGAGCGACTTGGCCCCGAGACAGCACCCGGTGACCATCCTTCGTGAGCGTCACAACTTCGGTGGGGTTGCACTCGATATTGGGAATGGTTGTGCCTCGGACTGGCATGTTCGAGGAACCGGGATTGGTTCTCTTCGTTGACAGAAACCCACCGGATCGTCGAGACTTGGCCCTGCGAATACAACGAAAGGCACCCTCGCAGGACTCTTGGGGAGAAGTCGCCGAACGAATTCGCCGACGGAATCGCGGCTAGCCGCAATTTCCTTGGTTTCCAAACTGCCGAGAACTCTCTCTAGGGTTGGTTCAAAAAAGCCGGGACGAATCAGTGATATAAAACTCTCTTAGTTCCCATGGAATAGAAGCTCAGGCTGGTAAGGAGGGCCTATGCAGATTGAAATCGGCGTGAACATGGAGTTCATCCGTTCTGAGGACAAATCGTTTGAGGAAGGAGTCCGGCGAGCTACGGCCCTCGGCTACAAGTGGGTGGAGCCCATGGTGCACAACGGCCGGGAATTGCTCAGCGAAGCCGGATATTTTCATTCCTTCTCGATGGAGAACGATCCGCTGGAAATGAAAGACATCCTGGATCGCTATTCGGTGCGGCCTTCGGGACTTTCCTCTCATTGTCCTCTCATGCGACCAGAGATCAGCGTGCCCTACCTTGAAAAGGCGGTCCGCTTCGCCGCGGCGATTGGTGCACCCGTTCTGGCAACTGACGAGGGGATTCGCCCAGAGTGGCTTGATGATCGAGAATGTTTCGAGGTCATGAAATACACCCTAAAGAAAATTCTTCAGGTGGCGGAACGGCACGGGATATTCATTGGGATCGAACCCCACCAGAGCATTTCAAGAACGACAGAGGGCCTGCTTCGCATTGCCAACCTGGTGGACTCCCCGATGCTCAGGGTGAATTACGATACTGGCAACGCCTTTCTTGGTGGTGCTGACCCATACGCTGGTTTGCAAAGTGTGCTTCCGAAGCTGGTCCACGTTCACGCGAAGGACATCGCGCTAACTCAGGCGGAGACTGAGAAAGGCAAGGTCACCGGCACACCCGTTGGTTGTGCGTGTGGGGATGGCGTCATCGATTGGGGACGTATGATTTCCATACTCCACGCGGGCAATTACAAAGGAGTCTTGTCGGTTGAATGTGGAACATCCCCCCAGGCGGAGAAGAGCTTGTCGTATCTAAGAAATCTTCTGCAGAGGAGTTGACCATGTTCAAGAAACCCCCTGTTCATTCAAACCTGCACGCCAGCTCTGCGAAAACAAAGGCACTGCGCTTAACAAATGTCATTCTGTGCGGATTGCTCGTGATCTCGATCTTCTGGCCCACCCGGTCAACTGCGCAGGAAAAGAAGGAACCGAATGCCACCGCGTCCGAACCCACAAACGCGGGAGCCATCGATGAGTCTCTCCGGAGTATTTATCCGAACCTGCCTCCAGATCAGGATCCTGCGTCCGTAGCACGGGGCAAGGACCTCTACGACGCCAACTGCGCGTTCTGTCATGGCAAGGAGGCCACTGGTGGAAACTCAGGGCCGGACCTGCTCCGCTCTGTGCTGGTGAACCATGATGAGAAGGGAGAACTGATCGGTCCTGTAATCCACCAGGGCCGGACCGGCAAAGGAATGCCAGGTTTCAATCTGCCGGACAATCAGATCTCCGATCTTGTGGCCTTTCTCCATCAGCGCAATCGAGATGCACGCTTGCGCTTCACCTACAAAGTCCCCAGCGTCGCAGTCGGTGATTCGGTGGCGGGAAAAGCCTATTTTGACTCGCATTGCGCCGCTTGCCATGCCGGCAGCCCCGCTCTGGCCGGGATCGCATCAAAATACCAAGGCGATGAATTGCAGCAACGATGGCTTGATCCACGGCGTCCGGCGGACGTGACCGTGAGTGTCAGCCTCTCTACTGGACAGAAATATAGCGGCAAGCTGAAGCATCTCGATGAGTTCAACGTGTCGCTCTACGACTCGCAGGGAAACTACCGCAGCTTCCCACTCAACTCGGAAACCAAAGTAGAAATCCAGGATCCCCTTGACGGTCACCGGAAGCTGCTCGAGCAACTCAGCGATAAGGATATGCACGACGTAACGACTTTTCTGGAGACCTTGAAGTGAAGACCCTGTTACTGCTGCTTCTCGCGTTCCTTTTCCCAAAGTCCGCGGCCACCCAAAATCTGGATCCGCGAGACCTACTGAATCCCCTGGGTGCTTCCTGGCCCACCTACAACGGCGACTATTCCGGGCGTCGCTTCAGCCAACTCTCTCAGATTACGGCGGCCAACGTCTCGAATTTAGCGTTGGTTTGGACTGTGGATTTGGGAAAGGATCCCGTCAAGGGGACCCCACTTGTCGTCGACGGCGTTATCTATTCTTCTGTTCCCGATAAAGCCTGGGCACTCGATGCGCGTACGGGCCGGTTGATCTGGCATTGGGAGAATAAGAGCCGCGGTGGGACACACATCGGGCACCGCGGGATAGCCATGTTCGGCAAATGGCTGTTCCTGGTCACGCCGGACAATTATCTGGTGTCTCTGGATGCTGCCACTGGAAAAGAGCGCTGGCGCACGGAAATCGCCGACCTAAAGCTGGATTTTTTTTCTACGGTGGCTCCTGTCATCATTCGGAACCACGTTCTGGTCAGCCCCAGCATTGAATCCACAGACAACCGTGGTTACCTGGACTCGTACGACCCGGAAACCGGGAAGTTGCAGTGGCGGTGGTATGCCACTCCCGATGCTGGCTCGCGCGGTGCCGAAACCTGGCCGAACGATGAGGCGAGGAGCCACGGCGGCGGCGCAGCCTGGGTACCGGGAACGTACGATCCCGAACTGAACCTCTACTACTTCGGGACCGCCAATCCACAGCCCGTGATGGCTGGCCAGGGGCGGCTCGGAGACAATCTTTGGACGGATTGCATCATTGCACTCAATCCGGACTCGGGTAAAATGGCGTGGTTTTATCAAACCACGCCTCACGATACGCACGATTGGGACTCTGCGGAAACGTCGGTTCTCTTTGATACCGACCTCGATGGGCGCAAACGGAAGTTGCTGGCTCAGGCCAACCGCAACGGATATTTCTTTGTCCTGGATCGCACCACAGGCGAGCACATTCTTACCGCCCCGTTTGCGCCGAACAACTGGGCCAAGGGGTTGGATGCGCAAGGCCGGCCGATCCGCGATGCGAAGAAGGATCCGCAACCCGCAGGGGCGCTGGTCATGCCATCGGAAGAGGGCGGTACGAATTGGTTCCCGCCGAGTCTCGACCCAGAAACGGGTTATTTTTATGTCCGCGTCACCCGCTCGGTTGCGGTCTATTATCTGACCGACACGAGTTCAAAGCCAGAAGCCTGGGGCGGCATCGACAAGCCCGTTCAGCGGGGACCTTCGTCGATCGCGGCGATCGATTACAAGACGGGACGGGTCGTTTGGGACCATCCTACCGGCGCGGAGGCTGTGTCCGGACTTTTGACGACGGCGGGCCGGCTCGTTTTTGGCGGCGATGGATCCGGTAACGCACTGGCGCTCGATCCGTTGACCGGTCGGACGATTTGGCATGTAAACCTGAACGAGAGGATGTTTAACGGACCGATCACCTACAAACTGGATGGCCGGCAATATTTATTGCTAGCGGCGGGTGGGAAGCTCTATGCGTTCGCCCTTGCTGAGCACTAGACCCGGCCTCCCGAGGGGTGCAGTGCGGAGTAAGCTGATGAAGATCGTTTCCGTTTGCCTCGTGCTTTTCCTGCTGCCGGCCGCGGTCTCGAGTGGCCAGGGCAGCACTGCCGGGCGAGTCTCTCTATTCAAGCCCGGTGCGATCCGTGCTCTCATCCTGAGCGGGCAGAACAATCATGACTGGCGCGCAACAACTCCCTTGCTGCGCACGTTGCTCCTGAAAACCGGACGCTTCGACGTAAGAGTCAATGAAGAACCCGCCGGAATGACGTCAGCTACGTTGGCGCCTTACGACGTCGTCATCCTCAACTACAACGGGCCTCGTTTGGACCGCGTGGGGGAAGAGGCGCTGGAGAATTTTGTGCGTTCGGGAAAAGGACTGGTTGGCGTTCACGGCGCCAACTGGGCTTTCAGTGGTTTGGTAGTGCTCGGCGATGGTCACAGGCCTACCGATATCCTGGAACCACCCTGGCCGGAATATAAGTTGATGATCGGCGGAGTGTGGTCGGACAAGCCTCCAGCATCGGGACATGCTCCGCGTCACAAGTTTCAGGTCAAGATTGTGGACACCAAGGATCCGATCACCGTGGGTGTCGAGTCACCGTTTGAGGCGGACGACGAACTCTACCACAACATGCACATGGCTCCGAACGTGCACGTTCTTGCGACCGCTTATGACGACCCTCGCATCACGCCTGAACCCTCGATCGGAAAGGTCTCGGACTCGAGCAGTCAAGGCGCGGCAACCTCTCCTGCGCCGGGCAAAATGCCGGCTCTGGACATGAACCCAACTGGCAAGGACGAACCCATCCTCTGGACCGTTCACTACGGGAAAGGAAGAACTTTCTATACAGCTCTCGGTCACGACGTAAAAGCCATGGAAATGCCCGGGTTCGCCACCACTTTTGTGCGCGGCGTGGAGTGGGCCGCGACCGGTACCGTGAAGTGATAGTCTGATCCCAATCCTTGAACGCAGAGTACTTCGCCATGGATGATCTCATGCGCTTTCGCGCTGTGCAGATCTAACGGCATACAAAGCGTCACTTCTCTTTTATTTCAGGAACCTTTAAGCCCAGCGCATCCAACTCGCCTGAGTTTATGGCGCAAGCTCTGAGTTCAATCTGTCCAGCAAAACCCGAAAAGCTGCCCGTGCATGTTCCAAACTCGGACGAACCGAGATCCGCTTCTCCGTCCCACCGGTGATGTCGGGTAGCTTCCCAAAGGCCACTATCTCATTCCAATACGGCGGTTTGGACCAACTGACAAACGAAGAACCGGAATCCATTTTCTTGTATGGTCAAAGGGCCTAACCAACCTCGTTTTTTTCCACACCTTTACAAACTCACGGATCCACGCCTCTGTGTTTCACCAAACTCTCCCAGCCAGATGGGAACTTTATAGTGATCGCGAAAATCAAGATATGGTTGGATTACTGCTTCCGTGGGTTCGGTCCAGTATTTGTGAAAGGTATAAACCAGGTTCATGTCGAACGGAGCGCCAAATACGTCGAAGTTGGAGTCCCATTGCGCGCCGCCAAAAACGACGATATGGCTCTGGTCTGCAGCACGGATCCCAGCGGTAATCCGCCTATAAAGTGGCTCAGGTTGCGGATTGTACTTCCGCAATTCCGGGAAATGAGGAATTGGCTCGTTGAGTAGATCGTATCCAATCACGGCGGTGTTGCTTCTGTAATGGCTGGCGATCCTCTTCCATACCTCTATCGTCAACTCTTGATCTGCTTTCGACTCGTAAAGCTACGGATAACCCCAGCTGTCAGCAATGTTCGCACCTGTCTGTCCCCCGGGTGCGCAATGCGGATCAAGGATTACGTAAAGGTGATACTTTGCAGCCCAGCCAATGACTTGATCGAGCAATCGGAATCCCTCTTCCAGGTCAGAGAGGAAGAACTTGTAGTGCAAGGGAATGCGAACGGAGTTGATTCCGGTCCTGGCAATGAAACGCCTCTTCAGTTGTTGTATTTTCCGATCCAGCCTACTAAAACCCGAGGACCGCAATTCTCTAAACTGCATTGTCGCCTGAAGGACGCACTGCACTCAACAGGCTTATTCAGACAGTTAGACCTTCTGCGCTAAAGCCCTTGCCGAACAGCGTGAATGGAGAGCAACTTAAACCCACTGTTTCTTGGTTACGTTCTCTTCTTTTACTGGCGACTCGTGAGACAATTCAAGCTCGCGGGAAAAGAGGGATAATCATTCAGGCCATGTTTCCGCTCTACCCTAAATGTATATTACAGAGTACTTTCCGCAGCTTTCGCGCGCTATTCATGGCGGTATTTATTCTGATTTCTTGCACCTTGGCGAGCGGGCAGGAGCCTGTCAAGCCCGACGCGGATACGGGAAGCGGGATGCGTACCGGCACGCGGCGCCCACCAGTGAAGGACGCCCAGATGCGTCCAATCACCGCTGGCGGATTTGTAGATGGTGCGCCAGTTTATTTTGTGGATGTGACCCACCAGGCCGGTCTCGATAAATTTCACCATCGATCGGGCGAACCCGCAAAAACAACCATCCTGGAGACACCGGGATCCGGGGTTGCATTGCTGGATTACGATAATGATGGATGGCTGGACATCTATCTTCTGAACGGTTCCACCGTCGGGGCATTGAAAGGAAAAGAGCCAGCGCCGCGTGCCATGCTCCTCCATAACAATCATGACGGCACATTCACCGATGTGACAGATAAGGCGGGGGTAGCCAACGAACGCTGGGGATTCGGAGTCGCTGTCGGCGATTACGACAATGACGGTTGGCCGGACATCTATGTCTCAAATTACGGCAAGAACCGCTTGTATCACAATAATCATGATGGAACTTTCACGGATGTGGCAGAAAAGGCTGGGGTCACCCTGGGAAGCTGGTCCACGGGAGCCACTTGGGGAGACTACGACCACGATGGCTATCTGGATTTGTTCGTTCCTGGTTATGTGAAATTTGATATCAACAATCCACCGATTTCGGGACATGGAGGACTCCCACAAGGCTTCTGCGAATTTCGCGGAGTTCCCGTCATGTGCGGCCCCCGGGGACTTCCCGGCGAACCTGATCACCTGTTCCATAACAACAAGGACGGGACATTTACCGATGTCAGTGTGAAAGCAGGCGTTGACGACAGCCGTGGCTATTATGGCCTTTCTTCGGTTTTTGTAGACATCGATGACGATGGGTGGATAGACCTGGCAGTGGCCAATGATTCTGTACCCAAATATCTGTACCGCAACAAACACGACGGCACCTTTGAAGACGTCAGCTACTTGTCGGGATTCGCGCTCAACGACGATGGCCGCGAGCAGGCAGCGATGGGAATAGCCGTTGGAGATTACGTTCGCAATGGCCACATTGATCTGTACATCACGAATTTCTCCGACGATTACAACACGCTGTACCGGAATGACGGCGAAGGAGGCTTTGCGGATGTGACGTCCCAGGCGGGGATTAGTAATTTGACTCTACCTTTTCTGGGTTGGGGCACGGGATTTCTCGATTTCGACAACGATGGACTGCTCGACATTTTTGTTGCGAATGGGCATGTCTACCCCGAAGTGGATAAGACTGATTGGGGCACTACTTACAGGCAGCGTCCACTGCTGCTCAGGAATGTGGACGGCCTGAAATTCCAGGAAGTTCCTCCCGCCACCGGAAGCGGCCTGGCAGTAGTGGTCCCCGCTCGGGGAGCGGCGCTCGGTGATCTGTTCAACGATGGACACATCGACGTGGTGCTGAACAATATGGATACCACGCCGACACTACTTCGAAATGTGACGAAAAACGCCAACCATTGGGTGACACTCAAGCTGGTGGGCGGCGCAAAGAGTCCACGTGACGCCATCGGAGCCAAAGTATTCCTGATGGCTGGGGGAGTCCGTCAGCGAGCGGATATTTTTAGCGGAGGCAGCTATGCTTCCAGCTCTGATCAAAGATTGCACTTCGGATTGGCCTCGGCCACAAAGATCGAGAAGGTGGAAATTTTCTGGCCAAGCGGCGCGAAGGAGGCGATCGAACTTCCCGCTGTGGACCGCATCTATATGGTCGTTGAGGGCAAGGGGGTCGTTGGGCAGTGAGAGTTCGTCTCGCGACCGAAGTCGTTACTTGCGTGGTATGGTCAAGTTTTCTGGTGGCAACGATGCCCGTCCGCATCACTGCGCAAGAAATTCAGAAAAGCGCGGCCGCTCCCTCTTCAGACGCAACTCCGGGTTTGTTCGTAGATATTACTCAAAAGAGCGGAGTGAATTTCAGGTATCAAGCATCGCACACTTCCAAGAAATATTTGATTGAAACCATGGGCCCCGGAGTCGCGCTCTTCGATTACGACAACGACGGGCGGCTGGACATTTTTCTCGTGAATGGCGCTCCGTTGGACGACCCCACCCCGCTGGGAACCATTCCGAAAAAGTCCGGCTCGACGTTCTGGAACCGCCTTTACCACCAGAAAGCCGACGGAACTTTTGAAGACGTAACTCAGAAGGCCGGATTACAAGGCGAGGGCTATGGGATGGGCGTGGCTGTCGGAGACTATGACAATGACGGCTACGAAGATTTGTATGTTACTGGTTTCGGCGGAAATCATTTGTATCACAACAACCGAAACGGGACTTTCACCGATGTCACCGCAAAGGCCGGTGTCGGCGGATCGGGTTGGTCGACGAGCGCTGCATGGGTCGATTTGGATGGCGATGGGTATCTAGATCTGGTGGTATTGAGGTATCTGGATTGGGATTTTGCCGATGTCTGGTGCGGTGAACACCGGGAAGGGTATCGGGCCTACTGTCATCCCGAGAATTTCAAAGCGGTTTCTCCATTGGTGTATCACAACAGTGGCGACGGCACATTCACGGAAGTCGCTGCGAAACTCGGATTGGCCAAGCCCGCCAAAGGCCTGGGCGTGGCTTTCGAGGACTACGACAAGGATGGCCATCTGGATCTATTCTTCGCCAACGATTCGATGCTCGAATATCTCTACCACAACAAGGGAGACGGAACGTTTGAGGAAGTGGGGTTGACGGCAGCAGTCGCCGCCGATGCTGACGGCAGAACCTACGCGGGGATGGGCGTGGACTTTGCCGATTATCGGAACACGGGATGGCCTTCCCTGCTAGTCACCGATTTGGCGAACCAGCGGTACTCTCTATATGAAAATAACCGCGATGGTTCGTTCAATTATGTGAGCCAGGAGACTGGCATTGGAAAGATGACGCTGCTTCATTCCGGCTGGGGCGTTCGTTTTTTCGATTATGACAACGACGGCTGGAAGGACTTGATGATTGCGCAAGGGCACGATCTGGATACGATCGAATTGACGGCGCCAACCCTGCGATACCGCGAACACCTGTTGCTTGCACATAACGATCGTGGCAAGGGCTTCACGGATGTTTCGGGCGAATCCGGTGAAGTGTTTCAGCAGAGCTGGGTGGGACGCGGACTGGCGATCGGCGACCTCGACAACGATGGACGATTAGATGCGGTGGTGACAACGAATGATGGCCCGGCGTATGTGCTCCATAACGAAATCCAAACAAGCAATCACTGGTTGCTGCTGAAACTTGTCGGACACAAGAGCAATCGCGACGCAATTGGAGCACAAATAAAAATAGTGACTGGCGACGGGCCGCAGTACGCGATGGTCACGACCGCCGGCAGCTATCTTTCTTCCGGAGACAAGCGCGTGCACTTCGGACTCGCCAAGCAAACGCAAGCTTCGACGATAGAGATTCGATGGCCCAGCGGAATCACGCAAACGCTGAGAGATGTTCGTGCGGATCAGATTTTGCAGATCGACGAGCCGGTACCTGGCCGCAACGCCCCGGCAGGCACGCCGTGAATTACCTGGTTCGCCTGCGAGCGGCTTGGGTGGGCCTTGCGCTCGCGATTTTGTTGCCTATTTTAGTGTCGCGCTGCTTCGGGCAAACCGAGGACGGTTACGAAAAGGCCAAGGCTGCCTTCCAGAGCGGCCAATATCTGGAGGCCGTTTCGTTATTTGAAGCCCTGGAATCCGTGGAGCCGGGGAAAACCGACGCGCTACTCTATTCCGCTAAGGCCAGCGTCCATCTGCAGAAATTTGCTGATGCGGAGATTTCTCTCCGGCGCTACCTGGAAAGGAATCCCGCATCAGCAAACGGCTTTTATTTGCTGGGATACGTCCTGAACCGGGTGAACCGCCCAGCCGAATCGCTGGAGATCTACACGAGAGCCGCGAAGATTACGCCGCCCACGGGTGACGACCTGAAAATTGTGGCGCTGGATTACGAGCTTCTGAATGACAACCCCGCGGCGATTCGTTGGCTGGAACGGGCAGTCGCGATGGAACCGGTAAACAAAGAGGCCTGGTATTATCTTGGCCGCGCATATTACACGGCTTCGCGGATTCCGGATGCCCGGGCCGCTTTCGAGCAAGTCTTGCGAATTGAGCCGCGGGACGCCAGGGCCGAAAATAATCTCGGCCTGATATACGAATCCGGAGGAAAAACGGAGGATGCGCTTGCAGCTTACCGCAACGCGATCGCATGGCAAAAGGACAACACTCCACCTTCCGAGCAACCGTACCTGAATCTGGGCAGCCTGCTGGTTACCCTCGACCGCGCCGAAGAAGCCATTTCACCCCTCCGAAAGGCCGTGGAGCTGGCGAGCACAAATTCGCAATGCCATCTGCGGCTCGGCACCGCTTATTTGCATCTGATCCGGCTGGACGAAGCGCAAATGGAATTGCTGGAAGCTGTACGGCTTAATCCGCGGGATGCGACCGCCCACTACCAGCTTGGGCGGTACTACAAACAGATTAAGAATATGGAAGCTGCGAAGCAGGAATTTGATCGAGTTTCGGAAATTCAGTCGGCCGAAGTGCAAAACCTGAAGCGGCCAAAGAATTAACGGTGCTGCCCGCACCGCCAGATCAGGGTAGCCACTGCGTTTGCGGGCAGCGTGTACACCGCGTATTTCTTTTCCCAGCTGACATTAAAGGTCACACGCTTTGAACCGCTGTTCAGTACCAGCAAGACCAGCGAGCCATCGGGGTTTCGGAACGCAACGTCTTCGAGGCTCCCCGGGCCGAAGGTATTCGATTCGATGCGTCGCGCACCGGGACGGACAAATTCCCTGACGTGGGCAAGCGCCGTGAAGTCAACTGTTGGAACCGCCTCACCCGCACCATCGGCATCTTTTACGGTGATCACTCCGCGGCAATTTTTGCAATCCCCCAGATGCGGTTCCTGATTCTGGTCCAACGCCGAGTTCCAAAGGATTACGCTGCGCGACCAGTTTCGCGTCGCGTCAATCATCAGGCGAACTTGCTCATCGAGGAGATTCCCTCTTTGCCTGCTGCCCCCCGAGCATTCCGTCATCCAGATCGCAAGATCGGGAAAACGTTCGTGCAACTCGGGTTGCGCAGTGGCGTTCCCGCCATAACAATGGGTGGCGATGCCGAAAGCGTAAGTGGAAAAAGCGTTCAGTGAGACTTATCGGTTCGAAGGCGGCGCCTCAGTTCCTTCCGGCGCCACGGTATCTGAATCCTTTTTTTGCTGAAACTGCTTCATTTTCTTCTGCGATCCTTCCAGCTCGGCATCCTTAAACTTCTGGAACATGGCGAATGCCTGCTGTGCCTCTTGCGTCCGGTGCATCCTCCGCAAGACCGTCCCCAACTGATACCAAGCCTGTTCCAAAACATCCTGATCGGAATCAGCTTTTACGGCCCGTTCGAAATCCTCGACGGCCGCCTGATCATTTCCAAGCAACATTTCCGCACGGCCAAGATTGTAGTCCGCATGGCGCAGCCCCGGCCGCAATTTCAGGGCCGCCTCAATCATTTGTTTTCCCTGCGACGCATTCCCCTTCTCCGTTAGCAGGACGCCCAGCTTGTATTGCGCAACAACGTTGTCCGGAGCGATTTCAAGTTCCTTGCGGAAGGCTTCCTCGGCCTCCTGCATTTTGCCGATAGTCCGGTACTCCGTTCCCAATTCTTCGTGGAGGCGGGGCTCATGGGGTGCAAGCTGAATGGCCGCCTCGTATTCGGCGATCGCATCCATGTGCCGGTCCGCTCCGGCGTTGGCCTCCGCCAGAAGCTCGCGGACACGCCACGATTTCGGGTCGGCTTTGAACATCCTGGAGTAACTGTCGTTGGAGACAAAAAGATGTGCGCGGCCGCGATGATAGAGGATATCCACGTTATCAGGAGCAAGTTTTGCGGCCTGGTCGAGGGCCAGGACGGCTTCGTCTCCATCTCCTTTTTCAAGCGCAACGATTCCCAACCACATCCATCCATTAGGATCCTTTGGGCTGATGGACGTTTCCTTGCGCAGGGCTGCCACAGAGGCCTCCAACTGGTTCGTGCGATATTCGGAAATTCCAAGAAACAGACTTGCACCGCGCAATCTGGGCTTGAGTTGCAGGGCCTTCTGGAAAGCGGCAATGGCCTCTGCGTGGCGGCCTTGTTCTTCACGAACTAAGCCAAGGTTCAAAAATGCCTCCGCAAAGGTTGGCGCATGCTTTAGGATTTCGGCAAAACCATCACCGGCCTGATCGAGATTTCCTGCCCGCATGGCTTCAGTAGCCAGTTGAAACTGTTGTGTGATCGCTGGGCTTGTCTGGGTGGTTTGGCCGCACGCAACAGCGGCAGGGACGAGCAATAGCAAAATCAGGGATACGAACGAAGGCATCCTCCCAACAAGTCGATCATAAGGGCTTGAATCACGCCGAAAACCACGAGGAACAGCTTGCGTCCAGTTCACACCTTGATGGTACACCATAGAGGGAAACGATTCGGCCTGTAGCCGTCCTGCGAAGCCTCCTGTTGCGGCGTGCAACCGCGGCAGGAGGAAATTCCCGCGATGTCTCCAACGTCAGAATTGGTAGCGCAACGTCAACTGAATCTGGCGAACCGGGCTTACAACGTTATAGCCACCACCCCCGGAAACGCCAAAGGTACTATCTCCGATGTACCCGTCACGCGTGCCAAAAACATGGCGGTTGAAAGCGTTTGGAATGTCAATCTTAAAGACGATGGACTGATTTTCATGTATGGTTGTGCGTTTCAGGATCGCAAAGTCCTCGTTGAAGTAGCGCTGACTTCGAACGTTGCCCAGGATTAAGGGAGCGTTGCCGTAGACGTACCCGCGCTGGGCGACCAGAGTACCAGCGTTGGGATCCATGAAGGCAGCACAGTTAAAGTAGTTGTTGGTACTGTTGGCGGTAAAGGTCCCGTTGGGCTGTTCGGTGCAGCCGCTATTGCCGAGGAAGGGGTTAAACGAGCCATGGTTGGGAGCCAGGATCGGTTGCCCGGGAACGAGGCTGTTGCGGAATGCTCCGTCCGTGAAGGGCGCCGAAGCAACATTGTAATTGTCCAAGACGGTCGGAGTTCCGCTCTGATACCTCTGCACGCCTCCGATTTGCCAGCCTCCCAGAACTTTGCTGGCAACCCCGTGATTCAGATACTTTTTCCCGGGTCCGGCAGGCAGTTCGTAGATATAACTGAGAACCAGCACATGGGGCGTGTCTTGAAAACTGTACCCTTTCTGAGATTTGGGGTTAAACGGATCCTGAGCCGCGAACTGGTTAGACTGGAACCCCGAAAAGACAGGGATGGCGCTATCCGCATTCGTCAGGGTCTTTGAGTAGGTGTACGAGGCCAAGAGGTTCAGACCATTGCGGAAGCGGCGTTCGAGTTTTGCCTGGAAGGCGTTGTAGGTGGAGACACCCAGATTTTCCAGACACGAGCACATATTGTTGTTGCTGCCGCCAATGGCGAGATACTGAGGAAAGGGGCGAAGCAACTGGCCAACCAAAGCGTTGGAGCCATAGAGCGGGACAAACCAGCTCGGAACCGTTACTCCCAAGTTGGCCAGCACCGCCTGGCCAGCGGGAGAAGTGACGGAGTCCGTAAGTGAGCTGCCGAGATTATAGTATTTCGGGTTGAGGGCATTGACCTGAGCAATGTTGGTGTGAAGATAATCTCCTTTGACGCCCACATAACCCACGCTCAGGATGAGATCTTGCGCCAGTTGCTTCTGAACCTCGAGGCTCCAGTTCTGGGTCCTAGCGGGGCGCCCATAAGAGGGAGCGATATATCCGACGTTTTGGCCATTCAGTCGGGAGGGGTCAGTGCTATTTATCGGAGGCGCGTAATTGGGGAACCCGGCAGAGAAAGATTGAACGGGAGTAAATTGATCCTGAGAGGTAAAGGTGGGTTGAACCACATTACCGTTGCTGAATTGAATCGTGCCGGTTGGGAGGTCATCATAGAAAAGGGCGGCATAGTAAATGGCATATCCCCCTCGGACAACGATATTGCGAATGTGCCCGAACAACTCAGTCGGAGCATACGCAAAACCGATTCGCGGGCCAAAATCTTTGTAGTAGGTTTGCCCTTGATTGGACGCAGATCCGTAGACCAGTGCTCCGGTCTCCCCGGGAGCTCCGGGATTGGGGATATTCAAATTCAAGGTTGACTGGTATCCGTGGTCTTCGTGGCGCGGCGTATCAACTTCATAACGGAGTCCGAGATTTAACGTGAGGTCACGGCGCAGCTTGAAGTCGTCTTGGACGTAAGCCGCATAGTAGTTCGAGCTCAGCCGGGGATTGGCCAAGGTATCGGACAACTGTGCCTGGTTAGGCAGACCGAGAAGGAAGCTGGCAAACGGATCGCCGGTGGAAGAGTTATTGGCGGCGAAGGCCGTTTGAAAATTGCTAAATCCGTAGTTCGGAGAGGTATCGCCAAGGGCGATGAAAGAATACTGGTAGGCTCTCCATTCAAACCCGAAATCGAAGGAATGGCGGCCGGTAATCCAACGCAGATTCTCCGCAGTGACGAGACTGTTAGGCACGTGGCCGTTGAAGCTCTGCGTGCTGAAGCCTTGGTAGCCGACTCCGATGGGACTGCCGCCGAAGCTGATTTGGGGGAACACCAAGCCATTGGCATTGCCGATTCCTAGTGCGGACGGCCAATCGGTACCGTTCACGCTGTCTGCCTTACTCAGATTGTTGAGGCGGTTTAAGCCCACAGTGAAGGTATTGAGCAAATTCGGTGCAATCGTGTAATTCCACCCACCGCGGACATAGTGAGTAAAATTGGAATTGAAGAAATTGGGGTTCAAAACCCCCGGCAACGTGTCAGCACCGGCCGGAATTTCCTGATCGCGGCTGCTGTAGGAAAAAAAGAATTTGTTCTTCGTTCCCCAATTCTGGTCGATACGGAAGCTCATGGTCGTGTCGCGCTGTTGCTGGCTGGAGCGATAAACGAAGTTGTTCTGCAGACCCAAGTTGTTGTTGCCTGGCAGGTTGGGAGTCACCGTCAGATAACTGAGAATTTTTTTTGAGACGGAGTCAAATCTCGTAGGGTCAATAATGTTTCCCGGGAAGGCAGTGCGGCATTGGACCGGCTGTCCAGCCACCATCACGGTTTTTGTGGTCGCAGGATCGAAGATTTGCCCGACGAAAACCTGAGTGTTGTCACAGGGGTTGAGCAAAGGCGGGCCGCCGGGCATACCGTTGGTCGTCAATCCCGGGCCGAGAAGTGCGGAGAAATTTCCGTTATTAATCTCTGTCTGAGTCGGCAGGGTGGTTAGACTGGTCGTACCCGGATTGTTGCGATACTGCTCATAAGAAAAGAAGAAAAAGGTCTTCTCGCGACCGTCGTACAGCTTCGGAACGCGGACAGGACCGCCCAAACTGCCACCGAAGTCATTCTGATGGTCCGGTGGCCGAGGAACGCCATTCCGATTGTTATTCCATGAATTGGCATCAAGCGACGTATTGCGGAACAAATCGAACGCCGTGCCATGATAGTCGTTTGTGCCGGACTTGGTGGCGAAACTTTCAATGCCCCCGGAAGTCCTGCCGTACTCCGCGCTGAAAGTGGAAGTGAGCACCTTGAATTCACTCAGCACTTCCACGGACGGGGCGGTTTGATCGAATGCGGAGCCACTGTCGGAGCGCGTGGTGCTCACTCCATCCAACAAGACTTCAGTTCCGAAATTCTGTCCGCCGCTCAATTTCGACTCAAAAATTCCGGAGGAGACGCTGCCATTTTGGTTGGTGCCCGGTCCTTGGGTTCCTGGAGTCAGAAAGACAAAGGTTTCCGGTGAGCGGAGAAGGCTTTGACCAGTAGCGCTCAATGAAATGGGTAATTCTAGGATTTCCCTCGTTCCCACTACCGTACCCATTTCGGACGTTTCCGTCTGAATACGCGGTGCATCGGCGACAACCGTCAGGGTTTCCTTCACGTCGCCCGGTTGCAAGGTAATGTCCAGCGAAGAAGTGGAACTGATCTGTACTTCGACGCCCGTCAAAGTGGAAACCTTGAAGCCCATTGCGGTGACGGTGATGTCGTAGTGTCCCAATACAAGGTCTGAAAAACGGTAGGCGCCCGTCGCGGTGGAAACCGTGGTGTAGACGCTGTGGGTCTCGACACCCTTGGCTTGGACTTGTGCGCCGGCGACAGCTCCGCCAGAGGAATCCAAAATGGATCCGGCGATCGCGCCATTATTGGTTTGAGCGTGAAGGGCAAAGCCCGCAAGACTCAGCAGAAAAACAGCAAAAAGAAGACGACGTGCAGCAACGCCGACACACCGCATAGACTTGCCTCCCAACCTGTTTGAACACGGCCTTATCAAATGCCGAGCGGCCGTTCCGGGTCGCGTTGCGCGAGAACGACCTCAAAAGAACGCAGCACATCGGGCACGACCACCTATGCCTGTAAACGCCATTCGATTCCGCCGACTAGCCCTCCGGGCCTCGACCAAGGCACTCCTGCCTCCCTCACATCGCCGGTAAAAACGTCTGTCAATTCGTTCATGCAATCGGTTTCAGAAACCGGTTACTTGCTAACCCTTTATCAACGCTGGTTGAATCTTGTCAAGTTCTTTTTCTCGTTGCTATCTTGTTTTTCGATGCTCGTAGTCTACGGCCCGAAATCATGATAGGTTGGGCGTGCGAGTGATCACAGTGTGGAAAGCGCTTTCCTAACAGTGTCCATCGCTTGAGTAGGGACCACTACAGTAGCGTCACGTCGGCAGCACACTCGCTTTTCACGGAGGAAAACGCATGGGCCACACGATGAGGGAAGTGGCCAAACGCGCCGGAGTCTCGCCTGCTACGGTCTCCCGAGTCCTCAACAAGACCCGCTATATCTCTGTGGAGACCCAGAGGCGCGTTTTAGAAGTTGTCAGGCAATTGAAATACTTCAAGAATGTACATGCCCGGCGGTTGGCCACTGGCCGGAGCGACTTATTCGGACTGGTGATTTCGGAAATCGCCAACCCGTATTTCCCCGAAGTCATTCGTGGATTCCAAGCTGCCGCTTGGGATCGCGGGTTTGACGTCATTCTTTGCAACACCCAATACGACCAAGCCCGAACAAAATCCATACTGCGGAAGCTGATCGAAAGTGACGTCCGCGGAGTCGCGGTGATGACCTCTTCGATCGACAAGGCCACGGCTTCGGAACTCATAGACGCAGGAATTGGCGTGGTGTTTTGCAACGTGGGCCCAGCCGGGAAGCTCGTGAGCACCATTTCGATAGACTATCAGCGGGGTATCGAGCAGGCCATCGAGCATATCGTAGGACTCGGTCACCGTCGCGCCGCGGTCATTGCTGGACCAGGCGACAACCGTACGGCCATTACAATCAAGGACGCGCTGGTTGCCGGATTGAAAAAAAGAAACCTCAACCCATTTCCGGTGATCAACAGTAACTACCGCGTCGATGCAGGTGCCTCAGCGGTACGTGCCATGCTTTCAACCACCGATAAACCCACGGCGATCTTTTGCGGCAGCGACCTTATCGCCCTGGGTGCCATGAGTGCTCTCGAAGAGGCGGGTGCGGGGATTCCGGAAGATATCTCCGTTATCGGCATCGACGACATTTCCTTTGCTTTTCTGGCACGGCCGCCGCTGACGACCATCCGGGTGCCCCGCGAGCGCGTGGGGACGACCGCCTTCGAGGCATTGGATAGGATGCTGAAGCTGAAACGGCGAAAAGGTGCAGACTACTATTTGGAAACAGAACTGGTCGTTCGCAGGTCGACCGCGACTGCTCGGTAGAGCCTTGTTCAACGAATGTACAAAAGGCGGCAATAGGGAGAGTTCGGCCAGACTGCGGCAGGTGCAAGATCGGTCCGCAAATTGGTTTGCAACAAAGGAAAAAACAGAAAAGCTCTAAGTCGCAAGCAGCTTCCAAAGCTAAGAGAAAATGACTTGACGGCGGGGATAGGGAGGACTTACAAAAAGGATAGTGTGAAACCGGTTTCAGAAGGCGGTTTCATGACCTTCCCGATTTCGCATCGAACTCATGATCCATCTCCTAGATGACACACTCCGCCGGCCATACTCTCCTCGTTCCGCAGTGGAATATCTCGCGGGAGCCGGGCAACCAACGCTGGAATTCGCAGCGGCTGCAATTCGCGTCCTGCGGGATGCCAGTCTGGACGTGCCTGATGACGTTTCCGTGATCAGCTTCGACGATCCAACTCGCGGCTTACCATGCATCCAGACTGACGACTATGCGGCAGCCTTTGCGAGATATGGGAAAAACTGCAGCGCGAATTTTGTTGCAGCGGCCCCACGGATTTGGCAATTATCCGATATAGTTTGCCGTCCCACCCGGGCTGATAATTTGCAGAACAACCGCGGCCGCCAATCCGAAGCGCCGACTTTAGAGAATCTAAATTAAAGCAGCCCTTCCGGTTTCAACGAATCCGGGAATTGCCTATCACAAGCAGGAGAGTCGAAATGAAACTGGTCAAGAAGACTCTGCAAGAGATCGCGAGGCCGGGCATGCTTCTTATGGCGGCTATGCTTTTGCAGGCCGCCGTCACGGCCCAGAATGCGCAGCCCACGCAAACCGAAATCGACAAGCGGGTCGAAAACCTGCTTGGTAAATTGACCCTGGATGAAAAGATTCTCTTGCTTGGTGGGATCAATGATTTCTTCACACAATCCATTGCGCGTGTTGGCATACCTTCGCTGAAGATGTCCGATGGGCCTATGGGAGTTCACGACTACGGGCCGACGACAGCCTATCCGGCCGGCATCGCTCTGGCCGCTTCCTGGGATGAGGATCTGGCGAAGCGCGTGGGAATTTCGATGGGTAAGGACGCTCGCGCCAGGGGGGTGCACATCATTCTCGCTCCGGGGATGAACATCTATCGCTCCCCGCTTAATGGAAGGAATTTTGAATACTTCGGGGAGGATCCTTTCCTGGCGTCTCGCATGGCGGTCGGCGTGATCGAAGGCATTCAGTCGCAAGGGGTAATGGCAACGGCGAAACATTTCATCGCCAATAATTCGGAGTACGGCCGCATGGATCACAGCTCGGATCTGGATGAGCGGACGATGCGGGAAATCTATCTCCCCGCGTTTGAAGCTTCGGTAAAGGAAGCTAAGGTGGGCGCGGTGATGGACGCCTACAACCTCGTGAATGGCTTATACATGACCCAGAACGGGGTGCTAAATGAAACCATCGCCAGAAAAGAATGGGGATTCCGCGGGATCATGATGAGCGATTGGGGAGCGACCCACGACGGAATCGGCGCCGCGAACAACGGCTTGGATCTGGAAATGCCGTCCGCGGCGTATATGAACTTGGGCACGCTTTTGCCCGCGTGGCAGCGGGGAGCCGTAAAGTTAGCCACGATCGATGAAAAAGTGAGGCGGATCCTTCGAACCGCGATTGAGTTTGGTTTTCTCGACCGGCCGCAGCTGGACAGCAACGTGCCGCTGTTTAGCCAAACCAGCCGCGACATCGCGCTGGAAGAAGCACGCAGCGGAATGGTGCTTTTAAAGAATGACCGCCACACTTTGCCGCTGGAGCGGAAAAAGTTGCGCACGCTTGCAATTCTCGGACCCAATTCGTATCCCTCGGTCATCGGCGGCGGGGGGAGTTCTTTGACCAGCCCATACAATTCTGTCAGCTTCCTGGAAGGCATTAGTAACTCGGCGGGAACCGACCTGCCCGTCTTGAGCTTGTTCGAAACGCCCTCGATTGATGCCGTTGTCGAAAAAACCGAGTTCGTAACTGCTCCTGGTGGAAAGCCCGGACTCCGGGGCGAGTATTTTGCGAACGCGGAATTCAAGGGTGAGCCGGCGCTTACCCGCACGGACGAGCGGATCGATTTCCGATGGGGGGCCGGAAGTTTTATGGACGGCGCACCGGTCGACCATTTCGCAGTGCGCTGGACCGGATATTTCGTTCCCAAGAACGAGGACGACTATCGGTTTTACACCTCGGCGGACGACGGCGTGCGGTTGTTCATAGATGATGAGCTGGCAATCGACGACTGGAAACCTCATGCCGAGACCCTGAATACATTTACGAAGCACCTGCAAGGCGGCAAAGCGTATAAATTGCGCCTGGAATACTTCGAAGACATCGGCACCGCGACGGTGCGATTCGGCATTGGAACGGCTTCACTTGTGTTCGGCGAGGATGCGAAAAAAATAACGGCCGCCGCGGATGCCGTTATTCTCTGCATGGGCTTTGGCCCTAATACTGAGTCCGAGGGGTTCGACCGGCCTTTTCGCTTGCCCAAAGGGCAGGATGAGTTCATCGAACAAGCCGCGGCAATCAACAAAAATGTAGTGGTGGTGGTAAACGCGGGCGGCAACGTGGATATGAGCCGGTGGCTCGACAAAGTGCCGGCTTTGCTCCAGACCTGGTATCCGGGGCAGGAAGGAGGGCGAGCGCTGGCTCAGATACTCTTTGGGGACTATAGCCCGTCTGGAAAATTGCCGGCAACCTTTGAGCGCAAGTGGGAAGACAACCCTACCTATCACAGTTATTTCCCGCAAAAAGGCGACAAGCATGTGGAGTACTCGGAAGGAATTTTCGTAGGTTATCGTGGATACGACAAAAACAAAATAGTGCCGCAATTCCCCTTTGGGTTCGGACTCTCCTACACCACCTTCGGCTACAGCGATTTGAGAATAGAGCCTTCGGATAAAAGCACCGGTGCGACGGTGGAGGTTTCCTTCCAAGTGGAAAATTTGGGGGATCGTGAAGGAGCGGAAATTGCGGAGGTCTATGTCGGCGATCCGCAGGATGGCTTGCCGCGGCCGCTCAAGGAATTGAAAGGGTTCGTCAAAATCAGCCTTAAGCCCGGGGAAAAGAAACAGGTCAGTCTGCAACTGGACCGGCGAGCCTTCTCCTACTATGACACGAACAAGCATGCGTGGAACGCGCCGGCGGGAGAGTATGGCATTCTGGTGGGCAGTTCTTCCGCGGATATCCGCTTGAAGGGGAACTGTAGTTTTGCCTGGCAATAGCAGCCTGGAACGGCGTATAGCCAAATCATATCGCTTGTGTGCAGGAAGCAGTTTGGTTTAGGGAAATTCGGCCTTTTGTCTGAAGAAAAAATAAGCGACAAATTGAGCCGGCACTTCGGAGTGTGGCTGTGCCATCTCGTCGGAAATTCTTAGCGCAAGCCGGAGCCTTGGCCGCTGGCGCCATTGGCCCGCCTGCAGCTGCGTCTAGCCCCAATGCGGCGGGCAGGACCTCGAGAGAAGCGGTGAGTCTTTGCGGTGAATGGTGGTTTCGCACCGATCCCGAGGCCGCCGGGGAGCAGCAGCGATGGTACGAAACTCATCAATCGACTAGCTCCCGGCGCAGAGTGAACGTGCCTCACACTTGGCAAGTAGACTCCGATTTTGCCGACTATCGAGGGGTTGCCTGGTATTTCCGAACTTTCGACGCTCCGAGTGATTGGCAAGACGCCGCAATACGACTCGAGTTTGAGGCCGTATTCCACACAGCGAAAATCTGGGTAAATGGGCAATTGGCAGGAGACCATGTCCGCAAAGGTTACACCGCGTTCGTGCTTGATATTACTCGCCTGCTGCGGCTGGGAAGTTCCAACACCATTGCAGTGCGAGTTGATAATGCATTCGATGAGCACATGGTGCCGCGAGGGCGCTCCAGCGATTGGGCGCATGACGGAGGCATCTACAGGCCGGTGCAACTCTTGATTACCCCGAAAACGTTTGTAGAGCGTGTTGATATCGAAGCTGATCCCGATCTCGAAAGTGGGGCCGCGAAAATCGCTATTACTGCCTATCTTCGAAACACGAGTTCCAAGGACTGGACAGGCAGAATCTTCTTTCAAATTATCGAAGACAAGACCTCTTCGGCGGTGATGACCAGTTCCGATACTCCGAGGCTTACCGTCAAAGGCGGGGCGACTCAGACATCAAAATATGCAGTTACGCTCACTAAGGCGAAGTTGTGGCATTTCGATCATCCGAATCTCTACCGGCTTATTTTTTCAATCGGCGGCGGACAAGAAACGCATGAATTCACAGTTACATTCGGGGTTCGGAAATTCAAGGCTAAGAGCAGCGGGCTTTACCTGAACGAAGAGAGAGAGAAGTTGATGGGCGTTGAACGCATGGCAGGGAGCAATCCGGAATTTGGAATGGCGGAACCCAGCCAATGGATCACGCACGATCACGATGATTTGAAACACTTGAATTGCGTATTCACGCGCGTTCATTGGCCTCAGGATAAAAGAGTTCTCGACTACTGCGACCGAAACGGCATTCTGATACAGAGCGAAATCCCAGCCTGGGGCTACGAGACATTCGCCGGCATGGGAGCGGAGCCCGACGAAGACATTCTGCAAAACGCCCTGGATCAATTACGGGAAATGATCGCGCGTGATCGAAACCACCCCTCGATTGTGTGCTGGGGCCTCTGCAATGAGATTGGCGGTCAAAATCCTTCCGCGTATCAATTCGCCAAGCATCTGTTGGAGGAAGCAAAGCGGCTGGATCCTAACCGGCTCTGTTCCTACGCCTCGAACTCGCTGGACCAGACTCCGGAACGTGACGTCGCCGGATTGATGGACTTCATTGAAACGAACGAATACTTCGGAACCTGGGCTCCGGGAACTCCGGTGGAGGTGGCCAAGCATCTGGATAAAATTCACGCCGCATTTCCCGGCAAGCCCGTGGTCATCTCCGAATACGGATATTGTGCTTGTACTGCGGACCGTCCGGAAGGCGACGGGCACAGAATTGAACTTCTGCGATCCCACGACGAGGTTTTCCGCTCCAAGGATTTCGTGGCAGGGGCCATTTTCTTCTGCTACAACGACTACCGTACCCATATCGGTTACAGCGGCGTGGGCGCGCTGAAGCAAAATGTTCACGGCGTTGTGAATGTGTGCGGCGCGCAAAAAGCTTCCTACGATGCCTTGCGACGGGAATCGAGTCCGGTCGAATCGTTATCTGTGAACAATCATCTGAATACCTTCCAGCTTGAGCTAAAGACTCGGCGTGACATTCCGACATACAAGCTTCGGGGCTACAAGCTCAGGGGAACTTTTTACGGTGCAGGCGAAATCCCGATCGAACGCCAGGAGATAGAACTTCCTGAAATCGCAGCCGGAGCGGAAGCCAGCGCCGCGTTGACCTTCAGCCAGGCAGGTGTGCCGCTGCTTGTTAAATTTGATGTGTTGCGGCCCACTGGTTTTTCGGCCTATTCCTTCAACTGGATGCCATAATTCATGCTGCCTGTGCGCAAAATCTTTGTCTGGTTTATTTGCTTTTTCCCTCTGCCGCTCCAGGCGGCGCAGCGGAACAACCTTACAGCCTGGTTCGTTGATTCCCTGGTAAAAATTTTCCCTGATAGCCCGGCAACAACATCAAACTCTGAACTGGTTCTGGAATCAGCCCGCAATTCGCACACCAGTCTGCAAGTTGCGTTGCGCTCCGAATCACACCAGGTTGTCCAAGTGCGCGTCACCTCTCCACGTTTGGAGAGCGCAACCCTTCAGGTCCAGGCTTACCGAGTTGGATATGTGAAGGTGAACTCTCATCCTGCCGACACACCATTGGCCGAAGTGGTGCGCCCGGAGGTAGGTTTGTACCCCGATCCTTTGTTCCCGCTGGAGAAAACTATCACCTTGGAAGCGTCCTGCACCCAGACCGTGTGGCTTTCCGTCTATACACCAGCGGACGCCCGACCGGGTATTTACCGAGGCATGATCCAAGTCGACGCCGGCAGGCAGAAATTAAGGCTGCCCTTTCACGTGGAAGTATTCGCTGCAGCCGTGCCGAAAGAACAGAAGCTTTGTGTGACGAACTGGCTGTGGTTCGAACAAGAACGGATGGCGAAGCACTATCCCCAATTGAACTTCGATCCGGATCGCTACTGGAAGATATTGGAAAACATCGGGCGCACGATGGCGGACTACAAACAAAATGTCGTGTTCGTTCCGGTGCGGACTCTTGCCCAGGCGCGGGTCACCGATGGCGCCGTCCAATATGATTTCGGCTTGGTCGACCGATGGATCGAAACCTTTGATAAGGCCGGCATGGCTCGCCTGATCGAAGGAGGTCACTTAAGCGGGCGGCTCGGTGGTGGATATGACTCACCTTATGTACTCCCGACGGACTTGGTTGAAGGGGGTAAGCTTGTGCGTAAGGACCTGCCCGCGGACGATCCGCGCGCGGAACAGAATCTCCGGGAGTTTTTGCGGCAACTTCGCAATCACTTGAGAGAGAAAGGCTGGCTCGGCCGTTACGTCCAGCATATTCACGACGAACCGCATGGAACAGAGATGCCTCTCTACAGGCGCTTCGTCCATGTCGTCAGCGAGGAACTGCCGGGTGTGCCAACACTGGACGCCATAAGTCTTCAGGAAGATATTCCCGACCAGGAAGAAACCACGATCTGGGTGCCAAAGCTCAGCACATTCGATGATCGGCTGGACGCAATTGTGGCGCACAAGGCGCGCGGCGGCCAATGTTGGTATTACATTTGTCTCGATCCGCGCGGCAAGTATCTCAATCGGTTTATCGACTTCCCTTCTGTCAAGGTAAGGCTCCTGCCCTGGGTCAACTACCGTTATGGGCTTACAGGTTACTTGCACTGGGGCGGAAATTTCTGGACGGATCAGCCGTTCGAAAATGTTCAGCCAGATTGGGGTGGAGGAATTACTCTTCCCGCCGGTGATAACACTATCGTTTACCCTGATCCAAAACACGGCGGAGTGTTCATATCGGTGCGCCTCGAGGTAATGCGGGAGGGCATCGAGGATTACGAACTGCTAATGGAAGCTGCCCGGAATGCGCCAGATCGCCCCGACGCCCTTGCCCGAACGGTGATGCCTTCCTTCACCAATTACGTCCGCGATGTGGCTGAGTTCCGAAAGCTCCATCACGAACTGCTTGTGCTGGCGATCGAGACGCAGCGTGATGATGTCCATTGAACAGGTGGATCGCTGGCGTCCTCTATTAATCGACAAGCTCCCCAGGCGCCTTCTTGAGGCGAATGGTGGCATTGCTGATGATCGGCTTGGCCCAGAGGCCAACGCTGAGAACAAACCCAAACGTAATGTATAGAAATGCCAAGCCGCTCCGAAGTCCCGCGTAATCTCCTATGCGCCCAATGATCACGGGCACAATCGCTCCCCCTATAATCCCCGTTCCTAAAATGCCGGAGAAAGAACCGTGAAACTCCGCGACGGAATTGAGCGCAAGTGACACGACGATAGGCCACATCACCGACGCAAACAGACCGATTGCTGGAAAAGCAATTACCGATATCTTTGCAGGTCCAAACAAAGCTGCAGACAGACAAAACAAAGCCCCTGCACACGCCCCCAAGAGAACTCTCCGGCTATCAAAGATTTTCAGCAGCAGCATCCCGACTAAACACCCGGCGGTGAGCAGGCCCCAGAACCAGGACACCGCTGCAGCACCCGTGGTGTGGGGATCCAAACCGTGATACTGGCGCAGGAAAGTCGACATCCAGTCGGCGGTTCCCTGTTCGCAGCCGACATAGGCAAACATCGCTGTGAAGTAAAGCCACACGACCCGTTGCCGCGACAAAGATCGGTACATATCCAAAGACCCCACGCGCTCATCAGCAGTGTGGAGAATTCTTGGAAATCGGGTAAAGAACAAAATCACCACCATCAGCAAGGCGGAAAAAGCGAAAATCCAGTAGATGGAGGCCCAAGGTAAATCTGCCGGAGTCAGTCTTCGCAAAATTCGTAACACGAGATTTTGACTGTCTGAAGTGCCCTTCAAGTTCAGCACGAGATAGGAATAAATTCGCGGGCTGATGAAGGACGCGCTTCCGAAAACCAACTGCGCCAGTGTGGAATTGAACGCGTAATTCTCCTCGCCGCCCGCCACCCGCAACAAAGGATTGATGGCCACCTGCAGAACGGCCATTCCGGCGCCGATAGTGAAATAGGAAATGATGGCAACGCGATACCCGGGGAATAAAGCGAAACTAAGCGATCCCAGTGTTCCCGCCAGAAAGGCCAGCACCATCACAGGTTTTTCGGTGAATCGCTCGACCAGGAAGCCTGCTGGGATAGACATCACTCCGTAGGCGATGAAGAAAGCAAAAGCCAGAAATCCCGCCGCAGTCAGACTCACCTGAAAACTACTGATAATGTCCGGCACAACGGGGCCAAGAATATTGGTTAGCAAGGAGATCACGAAAAAAGTAACGAACACCAGGCCGACCATGTAGCGGTTTCTCGCCATAACTTATTTTATTCACTATCGGAACGAATCACTGCGCTTCCCGTAACGCGGAGATCGGCTAGACCGTACTGCCAAAAGCGCCGTTACTTTTGGTGTTATTTTACAAAATCCGGTCGACTCCCTGCCTGAAGCGATGGTGCCAGACGCGCGCTGCACCGATGAGATTGGCGTCCTCCCCCAGCGAGGCCAGGGCCAGTTCCGTCTTTTCATGAGGAACGAAACGGCAACCTTGGCGAATGACTTTGCGGATACCATCCAGAAAGAGCGGCGCACTCTTTATCATGCTGCCACCCAAGACGATCACCTCCGGCACGAATAGATTAATCAGGTTAGCCAAGCCGAGGCCCAGGTAATAGGCTTCGCGGTCCACGGCTCGCCTGGCCAACTCGTCTCCGCCTTTCGCCAATTGGCAGACTTGCGCGGCGCTCAAGTTTTCGGGAGTCTTTCGAACTTCCGCGGACTTCGCGTTGAACCATGCGGCCATTGCGGGCCCGGTCGCGAGTGATTCCCAGCAACCTCGATAACCACAGGTACAGGGGGGGCCCGACAAATCCATAACATGGTGACCGATTTCGGGATGGGCCATATCCACCCCCCGATATAGATGTCCGTCTAATATGATCCCGCCGCCTATGCCTGTGCCGACCGTGACGTAAATCAATCGCGATTTCAGTTTCCCCGCACCCCAGCCTGCTTCGCCCAACGCGGAGGCGTCGCCATCGTTCTCCAGCGCAACCCTCACCTTAAATTCTCTCGCCAGGTCTTGCACCGGATTGTTTCCCTGCCATCCCGGCAGTAGATCAACATCTCCAAATACGCCGCTCCCCGGATGCACCACCCCTGTGGAACCTATTCCAATGCCGGAAATTTCCACATCGGCATCCCGAGAAGTCCGGCGCAGCATTTCAATCATTCGTGCAAGCCCGTTTGCGTACCCGCCTGCAGCGTCGGTCGGGGACTCCTGCCGTGACAGTACTTTCCCGCTGTCGTCGACCAGACCGACAGCTATCTTTGTTCCTCCGATATCAACAGCGCCAATCACAATTTGTCCCTTTGCTGATTTTCATGCGGCAACAAACCGTACTCGTCCTCCACAATAAAAGAGCAATAGCGAAACGTGTCGCTATCCACTCCGGAAAGCCGTGCCAGCTTTTCCGCCGCGAGCTGTGCTGGGATAATGTCGATCACAAATTGCCAGCTGGGCGGCACGCTGGGTAACCGAAACACAAGGTCACCCGCATCATCCGGAATATCATGGCCGATCAACATAACGGCGGCGCCAAGTTTCCGCAGATCTCGCGCTACCGCCAGGTCTTGCTCGCGCATTCGATCCGGGTCGATCCAGATTCCGAATCTCGCACCCGCCGTAACCATTTCCTGCGGACCATGGCGGAAGCTGCCGGTATTCATTGCCGTCGCAGACGATTTCACGCCTTCTTCCCAAAGCAGTCGCGCTTCCTGGCAACTGCCGGTGCTGCATCCACGCGCCAAGAAATAAGTGACCGCGCTCGGCGCAAACCAATTTGTGTTGGCAACCTGGGCCTGCCAACCGGAAATTGCCGCACCGGCCTTTATAAACACATCTGAAATCGCGGCGACGAGGGTCGCACTCCATGTTCCGGCAACGGCGCTCGCGAGAATCCCAGCCGTCGCGGCCAGTGTGGAGTATGTGTTCACAGAAATGGCGTGATCCAGTTCGACAGGAATTACGATGGGAATCTGCGCCCCTCGCGCAAGGGGTTCCTCCGCGGAATTGGTGATGGCGATGACAATCGCTCCACTTGCACGCGCCTTAGCAAGCAGCTTGACAATTTCGATGCTGCGCCCGCTCCGCGAAATCGCTACGATCACAGAATCAGGCGGAAATTCCGCGAACTCCAGCAACTCCGCGGCATCATAGAGATAAACCGGACTGGCGCTACGGTTAAACAAAGTTGCGGCACACAATGCCGCGTGCAAGCTGCTGCCAATGCCGGTCAAGTAGACATGGCGAGCGTTGCGGACTGCAGTTGTCGCCGCGTCTAAAGCAGGCCGGCCCGTTCCTGAGAGAAAGTCGATGGTTCGTTTTAACTCGATCGGCTGCCGAAGAATGTCGCGCAAGAAGTGAGTCATTGGATCCGGCGTCCCGAGTCGATCGGTTTCATTTCTCCGCTGGTGTGATAACGATACTGCGATAGGTTACGCGCCCTTTTTCACTTCCTTGAAGATAGATGGGGCCCGGGAGTTCTTCGTGACTGTCCAGGGCACCGCCGGTGATGCCCGGAATTTCCTTGTGATCGATGACGGTCTGGCCATTTTGAACGACGGTGATCCATCGCCCGATCAGGGTGATGTCGAAGCTCTGCCATTCTCCCGGCTTGCGCTGCAATTCGGGCACAGGAGCCAGAAATCCGTACACGCCCCCCGTATGATGGCTTTGCGGTTCCTCGGCGGAGTCTGTTTCCACCTGAACCTCGTACCGTCCGCGCAGGTATACGCCGCTGTTGGAATTGGTATCGGCCTTGAATTCGACATGCAATTTGAAATCTTCAAACTTGGAATCGTTGATCAGCTCGGGGCCGTTTCCAGGCGTAATCAAATTGCCGTTCTCGACCTTCCACACCGTCGCTCCGGGGCCTTTCATTTTCCACCCGCTCAAATCCTTGCCGTTAAACAGGGGGATCGGCTTGCCCCACCTGGGTTCATCGCTTGGCTTCAAGGCTGGCGCTCTTCGGCCGGTCCACTGCCAGGCCTTTCCGTCGGGTCCATTCACCGTCCCCGACAGCGTCTTTCCAACAAGCGTACCTTCAAAAACCATGTCGGCCGGACTGGCTTCCTCGTCTTTGGGAGAAACGAAAGTAAGTTTGTCCTTTGAGAGCTCAACCTTGGGCAGTGGCCTCGCGTTTCCCCAACGGCCCACCATGTCGGCTTTCAACTGCTCGCCCTCCCGTCGAACTTCCAGCCACGATGGGTATTCGCGATCCGGAGCCTTTAGCGTCAAATCCCAACGTCCCAGAAAAGCCTTCGCGGATTCGCTGGAAGGCGATGAGGATTTTCCCGCAGGTTTTTCGGCTTGGGAGTATGCTTTTGCGCCCAACAACAAACTCGCCACCACTAGGACGTTTACGATCCTTCTTAGCTTCATAAGATTTTCGATCTTTTCTCCTCGCAGCAAACTCAGCTAATTCGCACTCTAGGACTTAATGGTTTGTGAATCGGCATCCCAATACACAGGGCTCTTGCGGTAGTACGATTCATTTGCCATGTGGCACCCAAGCGCCGCGTTGTGACCGAACACCACGTCCTGCACGAGCGGTTTCCGCGAACGGACGGCCTGGAAAAAATTCCAGAGGTGCGGTTTCAAATCGTCATAGTCATTTCCGCGATAGCTTTCCGTCTTCGGGGCAGGCTCGTGCCCGGGTTTCGGATCGTGTTCGTCATGCCATTGTTTGAAGTACGCATTCTTCAGCCGGCTGGGAAGTCCGTAGCAGTAGTAGCTGGGCGCCAGGTCGACCCCGGCCTGCGGCGTGTAGCTTAATCCGAACTCGGTAAGTTCAAGAATTCCCTTCGATCCCATAAAGCGTGTGACTTCCGCTGTCTCTGTCGCTAGCGTCAATCTCATGTACACAGGGATCTCTCCGTATTCGAAGAGTACCGGATGCACGTCGGGTGTATTCCTTCCATCTTTCCAACGGTAAATTCCCCCAAACGCCGACGCTCGCTTCGGAGCCTCATTGATCCCCAAAACAAACTGCATGCCACTGAGCAAATGAACCAGCAGGTCTCCCGCCAGACCCGTTCCGTACTCCTTCCAACACCGCCAACGGGCGAATAGATAAGGATCAAACGGTTTCTTCGGTGCTGTACCCAGCCAGGTGTCCCAATCCAGATTTTGGGGAGACAGATCCGCGGGGGGCGGATATTCCCAAGCCCCCGTAGGATCGTTGCGCCCCAAACTCCCTTCAACAAGACTTAGTTCACCAATCGCTCCACTGTCATAGAGTTCCTTGGCCTTCGCGCACAGGACCGAACTCGTACGCTGCGCGCCGATCTGGGTAATGCGATCCGTCTTTTTTGTGGCCGCGACCATCGCCAACCCATCGGCAGGGCTGTGGGACATGGGCTTCTCGCAGTACACGTCCTTCCCCGCGCTCACGGCGTCCACAAACACTTGTTTGTGCCAGTGATCCGGAACCGCAATTATCATGGCGTCGATCTCTTTGTCGTCGAGCAATTCTTTGTAGCGTCTTGTGGTCTTAATGGATTTTCCGGCGATTTCCTTCGCCAGTTCATGACGCCCGTCGTAAAGATCGCAGGCAGCTACGCATTCTACGCCAGGCAGTTGGATGGCGGTTGTTAGCAGTCCGGTTCCCTCCATACCAACGCCAACAATTCCAAAACGAACTTTATCGCTTGGGGCGTTCACGCGCGGCAGAGCCGTCAACGGATCGGGGTCGAGCAGAATGTACTTAGCGGCCAGCGAGGCTCCTGCTACTCCTGCGCTCCGCTGCAAAAATCCACGGCGCGAAAAACCAGTTTTGCTCATACCGCGTCCCCCCAGTTTTTGGAAAGTTCCCTTCCGAGTTAAACAAACGATTTATCTCAGCATATCGAAGCCGCCAGCCTCTCGGATGGTACACCGTTCAGCGCCAGCCGCGAACGACAAATTGGAGTTGTCAGGCTCCAAATAGGAGGTGGCACACCTTTTGGCAGGCGAAACCGGCATAGAACCTTCTTGATTTCCAGGTCGGAAGGTAAATTAGAGCTTCCTCGCTTTTTCTGTGTGACTTCTACGATCCATGACGAAGTGCCGCCCCTCATGATGAAACTTACTTTGATAGTCCTTCTGAGCAGGTTTTTGTTACAAACCGCGACCGGGCTCCTCGCTCTGAATCAATGGATGAAGGAGTACGCGGCGACAGAAGGCATCGGCTATCTGGGCTATTACTCAGCGATAGTCAATGACCAACATGGGTTGAAAGCAGAATTTAGTGACGTCGACGTTCATCCGAACGCGGCAGGCTACATCATAATGGCGCGACTTGTGGCGGATGCAATTGCCAGGTTAAAACTACGGCCACCGAAGAAATCACCCCAGACGCCGATGCGAAGCAGTCTCTACCTGTAGCTTTTGTGACTGTTGAGACCAAACCGCTCGAGAAGCAGGGGTTTTATAATCGAGGTCCACAATGCATAACACTTGGGAGCCGGGTGCAGTCCGTCTTCGACGAATAGGTCAGCGCGAAGATTTCCTTTCGAATCGAACATGGCCGAGGCGACGTCTACGTACTGAACGCGTTCCTGCGTGTGCGTGAAATCTCGGATCATCCAGTTCGCTTCTTTCATTCTGGGCCATGCGCTCAATCTCGACTTGGATGGTTTGATGGAAATCAGATAGATCCAGGTTTCCGGTAACGCAGCGCGGATGGTTTGGACGAGCGTCCGGGCATCCTTGGCAACCGATTCCGGCGTCTTGGAAGATTCTGGTGCAAGGTCGTTGTCACCCTCGTAGATCACGACTGCGCGGGGGTGATAGGCAATGACGATTCGCTTCGCATATTGGTTGAGATCGGAATATTGCGAACCGCCAAAGCCTCGATTAATGACATCGAGGGGCTTCATTTCCTCGACCAGGGTGTCCCATCGAGCGATACTCGAGGAGCCTGCGAAAACGATGCATCCCAATTTGGGAGGATCGACTTTGTCGTGCTCTTCAAACTTGCGGATGGATGGTTCCCAATCCTGGGCTTGGGCCAGCATGCTGGAAGCAAAAGCATGTTTTCGGCCCTCAACTCCCGCTAGACATACCGAAAGTAGAACGAGGCTGATGAGGGTTCTTCGAATGAGTTGACTGATTGGTTGGGTCATGGACTGTAAGTTCCCTTTGAATAATTAGTGTACGCCGGATGCTTCAAGAATCTCCTGAATGGTGTGGCCGCCCGCGCTTTTCATATCCAGTCCCAGGAGTGCGGCATTCGTCGGGGCTACGTCTACATTGGAAACCTGCGTGAGCCGGACACTCTAATCAGCGGGGCCGATTACATTATCGACGGTGGCACGATGCCCACGACTTGATGCCCTCGTATCACGGGCGACAGATTAGCCCCGCGGGCTCGCGGATGTTTTCTCGTAGCTGCTCCCCGAATAGTCGGCAAGAACGAAGCCGCTTGTGCGGTGGACGCTTCGCGTGAGGTAGTGGAGCGGTGGTTGCCTAAAGGTTGAGATAAGTTGTCGGGTGCTGGCCTTCGAGTGGGAATGGTGCGCCATTGACAAAGACCTAAAATTGGCATAGGCTGTGACATATGCCAAGACGACTAGTCACAGCCGAAAGACACGTGAAGGTCTTTAAGAATGGGCGAAACCGGGCTGTGCGGATTCCTCGGGAGTTCGAATTCCCCGGTGAGGACGCCGTCATGCGCAAGGAGGGAGACCGGCTGATCATCGAACCTGCGCCGCCCAAGTCCCTGTTGTCCGTTCTTGCCACCCTGAGCCGGCTCGATGAAAATTTCGCGCCGATTCTGGATGAGCCTCCTGATCGGGTCGATCTATGACGGGCTATCTGCTTGATACCAACGTGGTCTCGGATCTGGTTCGCAATCCACAGGGCACTGTTGCGCAGCGCGTCAGGAAGGTGGGTGAAACAAAAGTTTGCACCAGCATCATTGTGGCCTCAGAGCTCCGCTATGGTGCAGAGAAGAAGGGGTCGCAGCGGCTCACGACACAACTCGAAGTGGTGCTGGGGGCTCTGCAGGTTCTTCCTTTCGATTCGCCCGCAGATGTTACGTACGCCCGGGTTCGAGCACAGCTTGAGCGGGTCGGCAAACCGATCGGCGGCAACGACCTGCTCATCGCTGCTCATGCTCTTACGCTTGGTTATACCCTGGTTAGCGACAACACAAGGGAGTTTCCTCAGGTGCGAGGCCTACAACGAGAGAACTGGCTTCGTCCCTCTTAAAAGCGAAATACTCTTCCTATCTAACTCTGTGCAGCCAAGGGAATGTCAACGCGCCGCGAAGGTCGTGCACTTTGCGAGCCTGCTTGAGTCTGATCGAGGAGGTTCGCGGACGCACGCAATCGGCGATGAGCACTACCAGCTTTATCACAAAGTGACCGCGTAGGATTGTTCAGCGATCCGCTGGACCAGCCATGAGCATTACGGCGTGCAACTGATTGCGCCCCACAAATTCGTGCGGGACGCAGCCGCCACGCAGGACGGCCGCGTCCTGCGCCGCTACCGGCGTCGCTGGAAAGTGGAGCGCCTGTTCGCCTGGCTTCATAACTTTCGTCGCACCGTCATTCGCTGGGCGTTCTTCTCTAGATCCATCGACCGCTATTCCGAGGACTCGGAGGCCTATAGCGGACGCGCAGAAGCCCTCTGGTACACGGGACGACTTCAGGACGCTATTCGCGACTATTCCCGCGCTCTCGAATCGAAGCCGACCAATATTATGTCGTTTATGTGCTTCGAACGGTGTGTTCGGAGGAGCTTAGAACCTGGAGACAAATTGCGTGACAGCAGAGCAAAATCGCGCCGGACATGCCAAGCCGTTGCAAACAAGCCGTACGTCCTCCTCGCTAAGGCCGCTGCAGAGAGGGTTGGTTCCTCTTCGAGGGCAGCCCACATATCAGCCCGGTAACTGGGTCCCACCATCATCCGGCAGCGATAGGCATGGTGACACCGCGCCAGGTCTACAGGCTGTAACACGTCGGCGACTCGATCTCGAAGTACATTCGCGGCTACGCGGATCGCACTTCCTTCAAAACGGGAATCTTCACCATGACGCTTCACTTGAAATTCTGTGAAGCTCGCGCAGGCGACCCGGATTTTCCAGCCGACAATCTCGAGAAAGTCCCGCGCCTGCGCGAACTGCTCACCGAACTCCGCAAGCATCCCCTCCTCAGCGGAAAGCTCGTTCTGAAAGGCGGAACGCCGCTCAATCTTTTCTATCTCGAGCGGCTCATGCACGCGCGACGGCGAGAGCCCGGTTGCTGAACGAACAGCGCAGCGGAAGTGGCAAAACGCCTAGCGGAAGACCTAGCAAACCGGGCCCGGTATCTCGATCAATTGGGACGACACGGCAGCCAGTTCATCGACGAGATTCGTGATCGGCGGCGTTCGCCTGCTGGTTCAGACACGGACGGAATTTGTGCCTACCACAACTCCGGCGGATCAAAAGAGCTCGATGGGTGCCGCATGGCCCGAAACAGAAGCGAGTCGAGCATCCCTTGTAACTAGCGCGGCTCCGAGCATCTCGGCAAGCACGATGTAGGCGGCATCATAGGCTGAAAAATTGTGACGGAGTTGCCAAATGCGGGGCAGAAGCACGAAATGAGGATACCGAGTAACACGGAGATCGACCAGATCGCGGATCGCCTCGTCAGCACGAGGTGCGGAGACCGCTCCTTGCAACGCTAGACGCCTCAATACCTGCGTGACCTCAAGATCTAGGAGGTGAGGCGCGTGCAGGGTTTCGTTACGCGAATAAATGCGCCTTTCGATGCTCTGCCCCGCAGATGTCTGAAGAAGCCAGTCAACGGCAGCAGAAGCATCCAGGACGATCACCGCGCCTCGCGCTCTTCTCGCACCAGATGAGCGGTATCGATCTGCGCTGAAACCGGCTTACGTGTATGCAGTCGCTCCCGCAATTCTGCGAGCGTTGGCCTCTCCGCGATTTCCTTGATCTCAGCTAACAGATAGTCCGAGAGCGACATGCCTGCCATGGCAGCGCGAGCTTTCAGGCCGCGGTGCAGGGCATCGGGTACATTGCGAAGCTGAATCATTTTCGACATGCTACAAGCATACTTTCATGTCGTTCACATGTCAAAGCCATGCTCTTCAAAGAACCTGCATTTCTTGGTGGGCTACTATACTAACGACCTTCATACTGATAAGGGCGAGGTTGGTGGTTCAAGTCCACCCAGGCCGCTCAGCGACCCCATTTGTGGTAAGATAGTCTTACCATGCTCACAACAGTTTCAACGAAGGGCCAAGTTGTCGTCCCCAGTAGGATCCGGCGCAAACTCGGACTGCGACCGGGAGACTCGCTGGAAGCCAGAGTTGAGGGACAACATATTGTCCTGACTCCGCGAAGAGTTCGTTCGCGAAAGGCACGTATCATTCGGGACCCGGTCACTGGATTGCCGGTTCTAACCGCGGGTCCTAAGGCTCCCATCCTGACGAGTGCAGAAGTGCGCGAAATCCTTGCCGATTTTCCATGAGATACCTACTGGACGTGAATACCCTGCTTGCGCTCGTCGTATTGGAGCATGAGTTTCATGCCCGGGTTGCAAGTTGGGTGGAACGCCTTGGCGCAAGCGGCGTTCCTGAACTGGCAACATGTTCGATCACCGAATTGGGCTTTGCGCGTGTGCTAGGACAGGCTCAACAGTTTGGCTCGTCCATCGCACAGGCGCGCGAGCTCTTGCTCAAGGTGAAAAATAGCGGTGGAATGCGCTGGATTTTCATTCCCGATGACCGCGACATCTCCCATCTCCCCAGGTGGGTCCGAACCCCAAAGCAAACCACCGACGGGCACCTTGCGGGGCTCGCTAAAGCCAACGAGGCCGTCTTGGCCATGCTGGACCGCCGAATCCCCGGTGCGCTCATCATCCCCCAGAGCCGCCATTCATAAAGAGAGCACGAAGACGCTTGGGTTCCAGCTCAGTAGTTCTAAGATCGTCAGCCAGGGCCCACCATTCGAATCGCCAGTAAATACGCGGCTATTCTCACTTTTCCTTTTTCGGGGAATGTCTCCCAAAAACCATTTTACCAAAAGTCCGCGTAGGTTACAGCTGCCGGTTCGGGTCCGGGCCGCGACCTATTGTGAGCTATCCAAAGCCGTGATGTACTGTTTCAGGGACCCGGCCGCACGATCCCAGCCGAAGTGCAAGGCGTCGCCGCGAAACGCGAGGAACCACAGGGTTTCGCGTTCGCTTTCGTCACTAGTCACTCGCTACTCGAGCCACTAATCACTCACCACTACAGGCCTTAGACCTTAGGCCATCGGCCTCGGGCCTGTCCCCTATTCCCTTCTCCCCCAGACTCATCAGACGCACCGAGAATTGTCAGTTGTTATAGATTTGTGCCAGAATTCTCGCTGGGTTTCAGCGTCCAATTGACAGACTGAAAATCGTGCGATTGTCGCGGGTAATACTCTTTTGCATTCACGTTCGCCTTTTCGGTGCCTTCCTCTCCTCGGTCGAAGCACAGAAAGAACCGGTGAAAACAGCGTCAGCGAGGAGCGCGCCTAGGGTTGATCCGCGCTACGCAGTCGCCAGGGGCTCGTGGTCCGCCGCGGCAGTCTCCCTTTTCAACACCTGGACAGCCTTAGATGACAATCCGGGCCGCCACATGTCTTTTTATTCTCCCAATCGTAAGAAATTGATCGAAGTCGTAGGGGCTGAACACTCTTCAGGGGAAATGACGGGAGAAACGACATCGCCGACCGCGGCGCCCCTTCCACCAAGGAAATTGTAGATTTCGTCTGTGCCCGTGCTAATCGGAACAAGCTTCGCCACCGGCTTGCCGTGCTTCGTGATCACCACGGCCTCGTGCTTGGCCTGGACTTCGTCCATGACCGCAAGGTAATTTTTCTTGAAGGCACCCGCTGCCATCTTCTTCATACCGGGACTCCTTAGAACCATGGTCATTACACCATGGTCAATTTTTAAACCCCAAACCTTCCTACTGCGACGACCACCTATTCAGCCGCGGGCGCCGCAGTCCACGGGTTGATGACGGTGATGCCAGCGGCTCGGAAAGGAGCTTCGTCGCGTGTAGCTACGATGAAACGACGGGATGCGGCAATGGCCGCAATCTGGGCGTCCGCAACAGCGATCGAATGACCATGCCGGCGAGCGCGTATAACAATCTCCGCGTAGGCTTCTGCCCCAGCGATATCGAAGGGCACGATCCGCTCGGCGAACAGCGAGATGATCTTTTCGTCGAGGGCACCGGCGAGTGCACTGCGGCGTTTGCCGGCCGGGAGACTTGCGATACCGAGCAGCAGCTCGGACAGGCTCACGGTCGCTAGGTAGAGGCTCTCCACCGATTGCGCGTCGAGCCATGTAAGTACGCTTCGGTCAGGGTTCGACCGCATCGGCTCGGAGACCACGTTCGTATCGAGCAGGATCACGCCAGGTTCGCCGGCTTCGCTGGCTTCTTGTCTCTTTTAATCTCGAGCTCGAGGCCGCCGAACGGTTTCACGAGCGCAGCGAGCGCAGACCCGAGCTTTAGACGCGGCTGTACGACCCCATCAAGAATCGCGCGAATTTCGGCTTCAGTGCTCCGTCCGTGCTGCCTCGCCCGCAAGCGGAGGGCCCGGTGAGTCTTTGCGGAAATATTGCGCACAACAATTGCCGGCATGCACGACTCCTCGAGTACCCTCAAACGATATCACATATTGTGAGATGATATCAATGGATGAACGGGAAATGTCCGGGATAGACAGATGACCACATCTGGGCAGACTAGTGACCACGATCGGGATCTCGCCTGCTGGTTCAGATACGGACGGAATTTGTGCCTACCACAACTGCGGCGGATCAAAAGAGCTCGATGGGTGCCGCATGGCCCGAAACAGAAGCGAGTTGAGGCCTGAGAGCAAAGCAGATATTTTGCAGCGCATTTTGGCTTCGCTGGTCTTGAAACTGTGGAACCAATAGACCGCTGCACGGCTGGACGAGTCCTTGGCGATATCATCACCCATGGTGGCGAAGCTCATCGGGCAGGGTTGGTGTGTGGAAGGAGGAGAGTCGACAGCTGCGTGCTCAGCCGGACCGGCTCCTGCGTGCTCGGAAGTTATTTCTTCTTCTGGGTCCACACGCTCTTCTGCGAAATCGAGAGCAGCCACTGCCCTTCCGCTTCATCAACTTCCGTCAAGTTGAAGTCCAGCGCCTGCACCAGGATACCCACCACGAAGTAGTACGTCCTCCCCTCTTCCGCTCTCATCACCATCGCGCCGCCATCCTGCTGTCTTGCCTTTAAAATCGATTGCCAGTCCGCGCAGATGTTGTGGCCTCCCGGGTCCACCTCAAATGAGAGATAGCCCTTCCCCGTATTCGCTCCCACCCAGTTTCCGTCCACGCCCACCCGCGTCGTGACACCCGTATTGTTCGTCCCCACAATTTCGATCACGTAAACTCGCGCCTTCCCTGGCGACGGGGCGATCACTCCCTTATCGGGGGCGTCCAATGTCACTTCGTACTGCGTCTTCTGCGGGCCGCAACCCGCCCCTGTCCGGAAATCCGCCGTCGGATTCTGACCGTACACCGGTACCGCACCCAGCAATACCAGTAACATGATCTTGCGCATGCGTCTTCTCCTCGGATCCTTTTTGATTCCGCCTCTGCCTCTACGACGCCCCGTCGCCTCTTCTCGTTTCGTGTTCTTTGCCCGTTGTGATAACCGAAGGTTCTCAGCTTCAAAATCTTGCTGACTTCTTGCGCTGTGGTCCTTCGAGGTGCCTGCCTGCGGTTGGAAGGCAAAATGCGCGGCCGTCCCTCCTGCGGGGGGCAGGCAGGATGACAGGCTACTTCTGATCTTGAGCAATTGTTGAAATGCAGCCCAGGAAAAGTGCGACTTACGGGTGAGGCGTTTCCGGGATGGCCGGCATGACGAAGAGCTTTTCGTCGATGGGGATGTTTTGCGTAACAGAATCGATGCGGATGGTGAAGCTGCCATTCGTGCGGGTTAGGGTCCACTGATAGGGCAGCTTGAGGCCGCTGGCATCGCGATAATCACCGTAGTCGACCTGAAACGGATTGCGGCCGAGCGGGGTCTCGGTGTAGCGGATCATACGGAGAAGCAATCCGGTTTGCTTGTCGAAGAACATGCGCAAGGAAGGAGTGGACGCACCTTTTGCGGTGACGAGATATGTGGCGTGGCTTTCGATGGTTTCGCCGGGTAGAACCTTGAACTCCTGGTAAAGTTCGCGGATGCGCGCGGGTAAATAAATCTGTGCGTCAATGCGCGCAGACTGCTGCTCGGCGGAATTCATCGGGTGGACGCCGCGCGGCGTGGTGAGCCAGCCAGCCTGGCCGTTGAAAGCCGTCACGCTTTCACCAAAGGACGGATGAGAAATGGAGAGGCGTTTCTCCGGAGCCTTTGAATAGATTTCGATCGGATATTGCTGGCCCATGGCATTCACAGTTCCCTTTTGAATTCGGGTTTTGATTGTGTGCAGTGCGTCGGCGCCGCCGACCGCGGCGAGGTATTTGTCGAGAATCTGGTCCGCGGAGGGCAGGCTTTCCTGTGCGTTGATTTCGTGATGTTCAGGCTCGGGCATTTTTCCGCCGTTGGCGGTGAGGATTGGAATCCCGACGGGATGCGGCGAGCCGCGATGGCAGGTGTAACAGGTGACTTCAATTTCGTTTTTGAAGTGGGCTTTGTTGATGGCCAGCTCCATTTCAATCATTTTTCGCGCGGTCTGTTTTTCTTTTTTGTCGTCCTTGTCCATGGCGTGCTCGACGTGGCAGAACTCACAGTCGACCCCGAGAGCGCCGCCGATGAACTGCATGGTGGGGATGAGTTGGTCGGCGGGGATGTCTTTGAGCACCAGAACATTTTTGAATTGCCGCGCGGCGGTTTTGGCATCGGACGTTTGTTCCTGGGTGTGAGAGGGGAGCGAGGCCGCAAGAAAAATAATCGTGAGACAAACAGCGAATCTGCCAAATCGGCGCGCGGAAATAGGGGTCATCCGTGGATCTCCTCGGGACTGTACAGGGATTGATTGTGCCGGAAACTGTGGATTGTGCAAGATGGATTGCGACAGTCTTGAGTGCGGGAGCAGAACTCCCACTTTTCCGGCGTACGGGTGGAGACGAATTGAAATTGGGAGGCGGGGTTCACGCCTGAAAGGCGACAGCTTCGCTGTCACACTCAGAATGGCCGAGTGGTGCTCCCGGGGTTACGTGGAAATGTCGCCGCGCTTGGCTAGGGCGGTGATGCGGTCGGCAGCGCGGTAGGCCAGCGCCTGGATGGTCATGGTGGGCTGGCCTCGGCCGGAGGTGACCAGGCTGCTGCCGTCACAGAGGAAAAGGTTTTCTACGTCGTGGGCGCGGTGATCCGCGTTGATCACGGAAGTCTTCGGGTCGTTGCCCATGCGGCAGGTGCCGAGCAGGTGCACGGCGAATTGCTGCTCCTCAATCGGGGAGTTCCACCTGGTTTTTGCTCCCGCCGCGTCAAGAATTTCCAGTGCGCGGTCCTTCATCCACTCCATCATCTTCAGGTCGTTCGGGTGATCGCGGAACGTCATGCGCAGCGCGGGAAGGCCCCAGGCATCTTTCACTTGGGGATCGAGTGAAAAGCTGTTGGACTCGACGGGGAGTGAAGTGCCGTGGCAGAAAATTTCCAGGGTGCGCGGGAAATTGTGCGCGAGGGCTTGTTTGAAGCCGGCGCCCCATCTTGGAGTGCTCGGTGGCAGTCCGTTAAACACGAAGCTGACGGGCGTGAAATCGAAGCGGGCGTCCAATCCGCCGCCGCCGTAAAGGCCTAGCTTCGGATCGAGCTCGTAGAAATCGTGCATGATGCGGCTGACGGCGGGGCCTTTGTAGTCATTGAGCGGCTCATCGAAAACGCCGAAGGCGATGGCGCTGCTATTAGGCATAAGATTTTTGCCGACATAGCCGCTGGAATTCGCGAGGCCCGAGGGAAATTGATTGGACGCGGAAAGCAGCAGGAGGCGCGGAGTTTCGGCGCCGTTGGCGGAAAGAATGACGGCTTTGGCTTTTTGCAGGTGCGTGTTGCGCTGGGCGTCAAAATAGACGGCGCCGATCGCGCGGCCGTTCTTGTCGGTCTCGATGCGATGGACATAGCAATTCGCTCGAATTTCGCATCGGCCGGTTTTTTCCGCCATCGGGATGACGCTGGAGAGAGACGAGGACTTCGCGCCAACTTCGCAGCCGAAGCCGAGGCAAAAGCCGCAATTCATGCAGGCGGCGCGGCCGGCGCGCGGCTGAGAAAGAATCGCCATCGGCGAGGGAAACGCATGATAGCCGAGCTTGCGGCATGCGCGCTCGAAGACGACGCCGTTTCCCTTTACCGGGAGCGGCGGCATGGGATAGGGCTTGGAGCGCGGCGGATCGAAGGGGCTCGAGCCGGCGAGGCCGGAGACGCCAATTTCCCATTCGACTTTCGTGTAGTAGGGCTCGAGGTTGGCGTACGAGATCGGCCAATCGGCGAAGTTGGCGCCGGGAATGTTGCCGGTTTTGCTGTGTTCCTTGAAATCTATTTCGTGGAAACGCCAGAAATTGGCGGTGAAGTGAACGCTGCTGCCGCCGACGCAACTGCCGTAGAGAACAGCTTGCTGCTTCCTGGCGGTTTCCTCGGGCGTCTTGCGAAAAGTGATTGGATGGGTATTGACCTTATTGGTGAGCTGGCTTTGCAGGAACACTTTGGTTTCGTCGTGGGTGAAATCTTTTTCGCGGAGATACTCGCCCTGCTCGAGAACGACGACGCGGAAGCCGTTGGTGGAGAGTTCTTTCGCGAGGACGCCGCCGGCTGCGCCGGATCCGATGATGACGAAATCCACTTCGTCGGACGGCTTGTAGGTGGCCATGGGCCGGTTCATTTTTTCTCCGTTTCGCCGGGCACGGGTTG
The DNA here is from genome assembly GCA_013289665.1 of Acidobacteriota bacterium. GTDB lineage: Bacteria > Acidobacteriota > Terriglobia > Acidiferrales > UBA7541 > Acidiferrum. The sequence goes on from JABCZN010000020.1 coordinate 47,141, forward strand.
CCAGCCGGGATAGTCCTTGTCGTAGAAGCCGAACGGTGGAGAAAAGCTGTGCGCCGGATCGCGGCCGATGGCTTTCCAGCCGGCGTAGTCGAAGTTGCCGCCGCCCTCGGGGTCGACGAGAAATCCGTAGATGGTGTGTACGCGCAGGATCTGGAAGAAATCCTGGGAGCTCCCGGGTGCGAAGCGGCGAGGCCCGTCATTCTGCCGCTCGGACTCCTCCGCGATTTGCGTGAAGATTGTCAGTTTTTGTTCCTCCGTGGCGGCAGAGAAGCGGGCGACGCCTGGAAAGAGTTCGGTGGTGTTTTTCTGCACGGCGTCGAGGCCTTTTTGGTAGACGGGCAACGCGTCGCTGAAGAAGGATTTCAGGGCGCGGTCAATGAAGTAGACCACGCCGGCTTCGCGTGCGCCGGGCGTTTCACCGGAAGGAATGATGCACGCGGCGAGGGCCTCGACCTCGCGCGCCTGGTCGGGGGTGAAAACTTCGAGCGAGGGATGATCCGACTTTGCGGCTTGGTGCGCGTGCTCGGCGGCGGAAACGAGGGCGGGCCAGTTTGCGGTCAGCCAGGCGGCGCTGACGGTGCCTCCGAGGAGTTGAAGAAAATCACGGCGTGCGGGATGGAAAGAGTTCATGTTCCCCCTGTAGTGCAATCAATTTACGAATTGGGCGTGGTGGCGTCAACACGAAAACCGGGAGCTCTGCTGCTAAAATGGCCTGTATGAAAAATTCTAATGCATTGCTGGAGTTTTCGCTGGAAAAGACGCAGGAGCCGGGGCGTGCGGATGACTCGGTGGACGGAAATCGGCGAATCAACCCGTTAAACCAGGCGATTGCCGCAGGGATGCAGGAGCAGGGCTTTGGGCTGGTGCTAACCACGGAACTCCGCGGGCAAGCGGTGCTGCGGCTATGCACGATCAATCCGGGTACCACGGAAGAGGACGTCGCCAATCAGAATTTATCACGAAATGGATATTGCGCCGGGCAAGTCGAGGAATTGGAAACCGGTGTGCTCCCAGCAACCGTCGGGATTTGGTTCAGCGGGCGGGCTGAAGTATCATTTCGTTTGGCTTAACACATGGCGACATTTACAGGCGCAATTGGAACCGGCTCGAAATGGCTGCTGGACCGCATTGTGGGCGCGATCGCGGCGACAGGGATCAATCCCAACCTGCTGACCTTTCTGGGGCTGGTGGTGAATTTCGGCGCGGCGGCGAGCTTCGCGGTGGGAAATTTCCGCACCGGCGCGATCATCATTTTTATCGCGGGATTCCTGGACATGCTGGACGGGCAGGTGGCGCGGCGGCAGAACCGCGTGACCGCGTTCGGGGCGTTTTACGATTCGACGCTGGACCGCTATGCGGACATGGCGCTGTACATGGGGCTGCTGGTGTATTACTCGGTTAGCGGGCGGACGCCGTATGTGGTGCTGGCGGCGGTGGCGACGGCGGGCTCGGTGATGGTGAGCTACGCGCGGGCGCGGGCAGAATCGCTCATACCGCTGTGCAAGGTGGGATTCATGGAGCGGCCGGAGCGGCTGGTGCTGCTCATCATCGGTGGGATGTTCAACCGCATGGCACAGGTGCTCTGGGTGATTGCGGTGATTTCGACGATCACGGTGATTCATCGAATTTTTTATACCTGGCAGGAGACGCGGGCGGGACGGGTGTTGCCGGGGTTTAGGGGTGCGTGAACGTGCGCCCGTCGTCCGTGGCCTGTGATGCATAGTGAGCAGATAGGCCACTTGCAACTGTCACACCCGGCCATCAAGGGAAGACGGGGTGAATTACTCTTGGCTGGCAGGCTTCGGCCTGCCTTTGCTATTTTGGGGCAAGAGACTGCTCGACGGGAGAAGCGATGGCGTCGCGGACGCGTTGTTTCAGCGTGGGGATGTCGTCTTTGGTCAGGCCTTTGGTTTCGATGGTGTCGTGAAGGTAGACGGTGATGGTGGCGGGGCGAAGGAGCCAGTGGCCGGTGCGGAGATGGTGGAACGAGCCGACGAGGCTGGCAGGGACGATGGGTACGCCAAGCTGCTGGGCGAGGCGGAAGCCGCCTTCTTCGAAATCGTTGATGTGGCCGTCGCGAGTGCGCTTGGCTTCGGGGAAGACAATGAGGCTGACGCCGCTGTTGATGGCTTCCTGTGTGAGCCGCCAGAGACGCTTCAGATCCCTGGGGCTGCGGACGCTGGGGACAGGAACGTTGCCAAAGCGCTTCATCAGCCAGCCGTAAATCGGGATGCGGAAATGGGATTCAAGTTCCCAGCCGCGCACAAGCTGCGGAATGGCGCAATAAAGGATGAAGGGATCGAACAGGTTGACGTGGTTGACCATGAAGAACGAGGTGCGCGTGCGGTCGAAGCCGGGGGATTCCTTGACCACCACTTTCGCGCCCGAGAAAAAGGCGATGCGGCGGCAGAGGCCACGCTGGAGATAATCGTGCTTGCGCGGATCGAGAACGACGGCGAGTGCGATGAGCACTGGCACAACGATCAGGAAGTGCAGCCAGCTCATCCCCCAAAGAAACGCGCTGCGCAGGATTTCCCAGAGACGCTTCATACGTAGACATCCATCGCGCCGGGCAGGATGTCCAACGTTTTGACATTCACGGTGACAATTTCGCCGTCAATCATCACATCCACGGGAGCGTCTAGTGCAAACTCGACTTTCCTCACGCGACGGGTTTCAGAGAGCGGGTGCTGGGTGTGCGTGCCGTCATAGAGGCGCGGCAACATTTTCAGCAGGCCCAGGCGGCCGATAGGGCCCCAGCGGACGAATTCGATGTAACCGTCGGTGGGGTCGGCGGTTGGAGCGATCATCATGGTGCCGCCGGTGTATTTACTGTTGCTGAACGCGAGGAAGAGGCAAGAGCGTTCGTCCCAGAAGGTTTCGGCGTCACTGCGAAGCTTGAAAGCACGGCGCTTGAGCTGCGCGACGCGCACAAAGACCCCAAGAAGATATCCGAAATGGCCCAGAAATTTGAAGCGGCGGTTGGCGAGAGCGCCGACGTCGGCGGTGAAGCCGATGCTCATAAGGTTGAGCGAATAGATGGTGCCGCTGGCATGGCACAGGCGGAGGACATCCACGCGGCGCTTGCGGCCGGCGAACAGGGCTTCGATGGAAGATTCCGCTCCTTTGTCGGTGAAATCGCGCAGGAAGGAATTGCCAGTGCCCATGGGGAGGAAGCCCAGTTCGATGCGGTCGGTTTTTACCTGGCGCGAGAAGATGCCGTTAATGATTTCATGCGCGGTGCCGTCGCCGCCGACGGCGAGGAAGCGGCGGTAGCCCTGGTCGTACGCTTCGCGAGCGAGCTGTAACGCGTGCCCCGAAGCCATGGAAGCAATAGCGTCCACGCGCAGGCCTTTCGCCTTGAGGCGGGCAAGTTGCGCTCCGGCGAGCTTTGCGGAGCGTCCGCCGCCTGCTGCCGGATTCACGATGGCTAGAAATTTATCGGTCACGGTTTTGCCGGATTGGGCATTCTACCTGTTTCGCGCTTAAATCGGCAGGATGGATTGCTCCCGATCAAGCGCGGAAAGGCGCTGGGCTAGTTCGCTGCGTTTGATTTTCAGCGAGGCGGTCAGCGGAAAATCTTCCTGATAGATCACCAGGCCGTGGACGCGCTTGTAATTCGTGAGGCGGGCGTTGCGCGTGGAGATCTCGGACTCGAGTTCGGAACTGAACACCTGGCCGGGCTCCAAGTGAATAACGAGGAGAAGTTTTTCGTTGAGCATGGAGCGCTGGGACCAGATAAAGTTGGCGGCGAAGACGCAGAATTCCTTTACCTGCAGGCCTTCGAAGGCTTGCTCCACGTCTTCGGCATAGACGTTTTTTCCCTCTTCGGTAACGATCATGTTTTTCTTGCGGCCAAAGAGCTGCAGGTGGCCGGTGGAGTCGAAGCGGCCCATGTCGCCGGTGCGCAGCCAGCCATCCACGACGGTTTCGGCGGTGAGCGCGGGCTCGTTCAGGTAGCCGGCCATGACGGTTTTGCTGCCAACAGTGACTTCGCCGATGCCGTCGCTATCGGCATTGCGGATCTGGACCGCCATTCCAGGAAGCGGCTTGCCGACGGTATCCGCGCGGAACGGTTTCAGATCGTTGACGGTGACCGCGGTGCCGGCTTCGGTGAGGCCGTAACCGTTGGCGACGGGAATTCCCAAATCATAGAAGAATTGCAGCGTCCGCGGCTCGGTGAAGGCGCCGCCGACGATGATAGCTTCGAGCTTTCCGCCGAAGCTAGCGTGGACTTCACCGAGGAGTTTGCGGCTGAGCCAGGGGCGCGGGCGGTCTTTGGTGAGCAAGCGATTGATGTTGCGAAGGGCGTCAAACGCTTTGCGCTTGGATTCGGGAAGCGCGTCGAACCGCGCCTGTAGTCCTTTTTGCAAATTTTTCAGGACCAGCGGCACCAGGCTGACGTAAGTGATTTCGTATTTGGGAAAAGCTTCGCGGACGTACTCAGGACGCAGCGTGCGGAGATGGACGACGGCGGCGCCGCAAGTGAAGGGCCCGAAAAAACCGACCATGAAATCGATGGCGTGATTGGTGGGAAGGATGCTGAGGTAGCGCACGCCGGGCCAGAAGGGATAGAGCGAGGTGAGCGCCATGCACTGCTCGAGATAATTTTCGTGCGTCATCATGCAGCCTTTGGGAGTTCCGCCGGTGCCGGAGGAGTAGACAATGCAGGCGACGTCGTGCCTTTTTTGCGGGACGAACGCGGGTGCGTTTACCCCTTTGCGTTCTTCCCAGCGCTCCGCGCCGGCCATATCTGCGTTCTCGGGGGCTTCCGTGGCAAGGACTGTCTTTAAATTTGCGGCGGCGCGCGCGGGAGGAATGCTTAGCTGGCGCCAGATGCCGTATTCGGTGATGAGAACTTTCGCGGCGGAGTGTTTCAGAAGCTGCCACTGCTCTTCGGGCTTGAGCTTGAAGTCCAGCGGCACGAGCGTGGCGCCGCAAAAGAAAATCGCGTACGCGGAAATCAGCCACTTGGACTGATTGGTCATGATAATGGCGACGCGGTCGCCGGGGACGATGCCCAGATCCTGCAGCGATTTAGCGAGGGGAATAGCCCTGTCCTTGAAGTTGCGGTAGGTGAGGCGCTGCTTTTCCTCACCGCGGTCGGACTCGATCAGGCAGACTTCGGTGGGCCAGGTCTCCAAAGCGTCGCGGAGCGCTTCACCGACGGAATTATATTTCCTTAAATCGAGCATCAGAGGCGGGCTTGAATGCGCTGGGCGAGGGTTTTGAAGTCGCTGACGCCCTGAACTTCGTAGTCGGGGAGCTCGATGCGGAAATGATTTTCGAGGCGGGAGAGCATTTCTAGAGCCTGCAGGCTGTCAATGCCGAGTTTTTTGTAGAAATCGTCCTCGGCCGTGAGGGATCCCGCGGGAACTTTGAACTGCTTGGTGGCGAGCTCGAGGATCTCCTGCGTGGTCTGTTCGATGGTGCGCATATACGTTCAATTTATCATCCCCGGGGTTGGAAGGAAAACGGAAGGAGAAGAGAAGATATCAGCACACAGACCACGGAGGACAACAAGATGACCCGTAGTGGCCGATCTTAAGATCGGCGACTACAGAAGAATGAGGCCGTTGCGCATGCCGATCGAGACGGCTTCGGCGCGCGAGGCTGCGCCCAGTTTGCCGAGGATGGAAGCGACGTGGAATTTGGCAGTGTGTTCCGAGATTTTGAGCTTTCCGGCGATTTCCTTGTTGCCGAGGCCCGAGGCAAGCAGGCGCAGCACTTCCCTTTCGCGGGTAGTGAGGGGCTCGGCTAATTCGTCCGGGGGAACCGTGCGGCCGGGCGCGGAACGAATCGAGGAGCCTGCTTCGGAGGGGAGCACGACCAGTTCGCGAACGACAGCTTCGAGGGCGGCGGCCAGCTGCTGCGGTTCGGGAGATGGCGGGAGAATTCCGCGCACTCCGAGGCGCAAGGCTTGGGAGACGACTTCGGGCGGAGCGCCGGGAAGCAGCAGTATCACCGGTGATTCGCGCGCCACGCCACTTTGCTGCAGAAATTCGAAGAAGTCCTCCAGCGAGGTGTCGCTCGCGTCAATGAGGATGGCATCGAGATCCTTCTCGGCGAACGCATCGGCGGCGTCTTCGACTACGGCGAAGCTGTCCACAACCTCAAACCCCTGCGCGTGAAGAAGGGATTCGAGCGCTCGCCGGGCGCGGGCCGCGGCCGCGACGATGAGCACGCTGATCACGCGGCGACGGCTCCTCCCTGCCTGCTCCTGGCGCGGAGTTGCACGCTGACCTTGCGCACACGGGTGTAGTCTCCGCGCAAAAATTGCAGGCGCAGTAGGCTTCCGCCGTTTTCGTCGAGAGCGTCTGCGAGATCGTCGGGGGAACGAAATGTTTTCTTTTCCGAGCCAAGCAAAATGTCTCCGGGCAGCAACGAAGCCAAAAAAGCCGGGCCGGCTGGCTCAATGCCGAGAACGAGCAGGCCAATCTCCTGCCGGCTGGCGCTTGGAAGGCGAACGGAAGTAAGCGTAACGCCGAGCCAGTTTTTACCGGACTGGCTCTGCAGAAAACGGCGCACATCGTTGCTGGGAATGGCCAGCGCGAGACTTCCCGCGACCATGGAGTTGATGCCGATAACCCGGCCGTGCGCATCCGTCAGCGGACCGCCGGAATTTCCGGGCGCGAGGCGGACGTCCGACTGAACCCAGTTCCGAGAGCCAAGGCCACGCAAAGGTCCAACCGCTTGAACAATTCCCGTGGTGAGCGCGCCCAGAAAACCGAATGGATTGCCAACCGCGAGAGCAATTTCTCCGGCGCGAACTTCGGAGGAGTCACGGCTGGTCGCCGAGGGGAGATCAGTCGCTCGAATCCGGATCGCCGCAAGGTCGCGGCGCGAATCCCGGGCGGTGACTTCAGCTTGAAATTCGCGACCATCCCAAAGAGAAATTTTTGCGCGAGGCCCGCGCGCAACATGGGCGTTGGTGATGATCAATCCGTCTTCAGACCAAACCACGCCAGAGCCGCTGCCCCGGCCGCCGGGCTGAACGAGAACAGTGGAACGCCGCACGCGTTCGGCAATCTCTCCGAGTCCCGGGACGCCCATCTCAGACGCTCCCATTGGGGCGTTCGGCGATGGCGATGCTGACGTCGCGGGGCTCGCCGCCGCGAAGAAAGCGGGCGGTGACGGATTTTCCGATGTTCTCGCCATGCAGATGGGCCTGGACATCCTCGAGCCGCGCGACAGGTTTGGTGTTCAGCGAGACCAGAATGTCTCCGATCACTACCCCGGCATTGTGAGCGGGCCCACCGGGTTCGACTTCCAGTACGATTGCGGCGGTTTTTTCCCGGCGCTGCAAGGTCTCTCTGAGATTCTCGGGGAGGCGAACCGGTTGCAATCCGACTCCGAGGTACCCGCGGGGGATGCGGCCTTCGGCAAGGAGTGCCTGCACCACGCGGTTCACGGTCGCAACGGGCAGAGCCAGGGCACCCGTAGGAGCGAATTTAGGAGTGGCGATGCCGGCCACGCTACCTTCGGCGTCCACAACTGCGCCACCGACTCCGGTGCGTTGCAAGGCGACATCCAGGCGAACGTAGGGAGACAGGGAAAGGCCACCCCAGAGGCGGCGCTCGTTCGCAACCATGCTGACGAAGGCCAGCGCGGCAACGGGGCCGCTGGCGCGGGTGCGTCCGACGACGAGCGTGAGGTCGCCCGGGTGGAGCGTCGCACTATCGCTGAACGACGGAACGGCGCGGCTCGCTTCTTCGCACTTCAATACGGCGATGTCGGTGGACGAGTCGCGGCCCGCGAGTTTGGCGCCCGCTACCTTGCCCTCTGGCAGTGCCACCTGGATATCTTCATCGCGCTGCAGGGCGTGCTCAGCAGTGACGATGATGCCGGGCCGCCAGATGACGCCGCTCGATGAGCCGCGTGATTCAGTATGAACCGCAACGACGTGCGCACCGGATTTAGCGGTGGTCTGGGCGAGCTCTTTTGAAAGTGTTGCCCATTCAGATGACATAGTTCTTACCTCCATCATTAGAGTGACAGAGGAAGAAATTCGGGACATCCGCCATTTGGCTAGGTGGGACGAAAAGAAGGAGTTCACCACACAGAACACGCAGGGCCACAGAAAAAGAGCAGCGGAAAGGCGGATTACTGTTTGGGGGAGACGGGTAGGTGCTTCATAGGGTCGTCGGATTCGACGAAGCGGCGGAGGCTTTCGATGACCGCGGGGCGGTTGAAGAGTTTGCAGAAGAGTTCAACTTCTTCGCGGAGTTCCTGGTAGGGGATGGGCTTGATGAATTTCTTGGCGGCGACGCGGGCTTCGATGTCGAACTTGGTGATTTGCCGGGCCATCGAGCGGGCAACTTCAAGCGCGTAGCCTTCGCCGGCTAAGTGCGAGATGAGACCGGCTTGATGAGCCGCTTCGGCTTTGACCGTGCGGCCGGTGAAGAGCAGATCGCGGATGAAACCGTTGCCGACGTCGCGCCGCAGGCGGGGGATTCCGCCGAAGCCGGGGATGAAACCAAGTCGCAGCTCGGGAAAACCGAAGCGCGCCATTTTGTCGGCGACAATGAGATCGCAGAGGACAGCGAGTTCGAGGCCGCCGCCCATGCACAAGCCGTGAACGGCTGCGAGGGTGATGAAGGGAGCGGCATCAATGGCATTGGCCACGCGGTGGATGCGCTTGATAAAAATCCGCAGGCCGGCGACGCGTTTCTTGGGCGGAAGTTTCACAGCGTTGTTGTAAAGCTCTTTCAGATCGCCGCCGACGCTGAAGCCGCCGGGGCGGGCGCTGTTGATGATGCAAGCGCTGGTGATGGGAGCGAGCGTGTCAATGGCGGCGGCGAATTGTTCGAGTTCGCCGAGGAGGAGCGTGCCGATTTCGTTGAGCGGTTCGTGGTCGAGGGTGAGTTCGACGACTCCGTCGCGCCACTCCCACCGGAGTCCTTTGCCACGGAATTCTTTCACCGGCGGAAGATTGCGGCCCTTTTTCTTCATGCGTTGCTTCCTGCGGCGACGGCGTGTTTGCGATACATCTGGTCGATTTCATCCCGAAAGCGCTTGTTGATGGTGTCGCGTTTCAATTTGCCGTTGGCGGTAAGCAGAACGTTTTCGGGTGTGAAGACTTCCGAGAGAATGACGAAATTGCGCACCTGGCGGTAGTGCGGAAGTTCGGAGTTGACCACGTCCAGCGCAGACTGAACGGAGTCCGACGAAACCGATCCGGTGACAAGAGCACAGAGATAGCCGCGGCCGTTGCCGACGATGACGACCTGTTGGGCGCCGGGAAGGCGCTGGGCGATTTTTTCTTCGATGGGTTCGGGAGCGACGTTGTGGCCGGAGTTGAGAATGATGAGGTTCTTGATGCGGCCGCTGATGCGCCAGTTGCCGCGCGAGTTCACTTCACCCTGATCGCCGGTGTGGAACCAGCCGTTTTCGAGGACGCGAGCGGTTTCTTCGGGGCGATTCCAGTAGCCGGGAAAAATATTCGGACCGCTGACAAGGATTTCCTCGTCTTCGCCGGTTTTCATCTCAATGCCGGGAACAGCCTGGCCGACACGGCCGGATTCGCAGGCGATGCCCGGGTCGTCCATGGTGCAGATGCCGCAGGTTTCCGTGAGGCCGTAAACCTGCCAGATGGGGATACCGAGCATGGCGAAAAATTCCTGGGTTTCGGGAGCGAGTGGAGCGGAGCCGCAGACCAGGCCGCGCAGATTTGGGCCGAAGCGTTCGCGGATTTTTCCGAAGATGAGTTTTTGCGCGGCGAAGAGCCAGAGGCCGCCGCCCGATTCACCCTCGCTTTGCTTTTGCCACGCGGCGCGGCCTTTCTTGTAGATGGACTGGATGAGCGAACCGCGCTTGGAGAGGGCTTCTTCGACGCCGCGCTTCACGCGTTCTAGCAGCGTGGGCACGTTGAAAAAATAGTTGGGAGCGGAGAGGCGGATTTCGTCGGCGAGTTTGTTCAAATCGGCGGAGAGCGTGAGGACCGTTTCGCGGGTCAGGCAGGACATCATGACGATCCATGAGGCGGCGAAATTGAACGGCAGGTATTGGAAAATGCGGAGGGGCTCACGCGTGTTTCTGTCGAGACGCTCCATCCAGCCGGTGGTGCAGGAAAGCATGTGGTCGAGATTTTTTGTGTTGAGGCAAACGCCCTTGGGTTCGCCGGAAGTTCCGGACGTATAGATGATGGTGACGAGATCAGTGCTCTTGCGCGGATTGGGCGGGCCGGCAATGCCATTTTGCAGCGGAGCGGACTGGAAAATTCCGTCGAACGTGGCGCAGAGCGGGGCTTCCGGCCAGACTTGCGCGACGCTTTCGCCGACTGCGGCATCGCTCGCGATCAGCAGGCGTGGCGTGCAGTCTTTCATCATGGCGGCCAACTCTGCCGGTGCTTGACGGGAGTAGAGAGGGACAACGACGATGCCCTCGGCCATCAGAGCAAGATCAATCGCAACCCAGCGAATCGAGTTGGGGCCGAGCAAAGCGCAGCAATCACCGGCCTCCAAGCCTGTGGCGCGCATGTAGGCTCGCGCGCTCGCGACCTGGTCGAGAAGTTCTGCTCCGGACACGCTGACAAACTCCGTCCCGTGAATCTCGCGCAGGACGACGCGGCTGGAAGCTTTGAGCAATTGTGCGAACGTGTTTTCGAGAAAATTAGGCATCGGCTTCAGCGCCCCGCGGCCAGAACCGCCGGAGAAGAGTCGTACTGTTCGACGAGCTTGCGCAAATTTTCGCTGAATGGCGGCAAGTTGTCTTCCCAGCTCAGCACGCCCTTGCGCAGGGGAAATTCGGGATAGGTTTTGCGAATTTCGTCTTCGAGGAAAATGGCCATGCGTGACATCGCTTTGAGGTTGGAGACGACGGTGCGGCCAATGGAGTCGCGGATGGAATCGGCTTCGACAACGAGTTTTTCCATGACATCGAGCAATTTGGGGCCGAGATCGGGGTCGTCGACATTGAGCAGCAGGTGCTGGTGGCCGCGCTCGCGCATGAGGTTACCAATGCGCTCGTCCATGGTGACCCCGGCGGAGACGACTCCGGCCGGCATGCAGGTGACGATGCCGTGATAGCGCGATGAGACCATGTAGGTGCATGCCCGAAGGATGGAGACGAGTTCGAACATATCGTAATTGTCGGAAGTGAAAATCGGAGTGCCGGGAATTTCTTTTTCGATGGCACGGCAGGCCGCCGCGTCGAGGCGCTCCATGGCCACGAGAATCGGAAAAACTTTGTGGCGCTGCAGAAAGGCTTTGGCGGCTTGCGCGTACGCCGCGACGTAGTGGTTGAACTTGCGATCAACTTCGGCACCGGACTCGAAGAAATAGACGGTGCGGTACTGACTGTCTTTGTAAGCGCCCGTGGTGGCGCGCGCAATGTACTTGGCGATGGAAGCCCGCACAGGCCAGACGAACGGATGAATCGGGCAAAGAACCAGGATGGGAGTTTTTTCGTCCCAGCCGGCTTTGCGCAAACTATTGCGTGCAAAGTCGGGAGGGCGCGGCTCAAAGGTCCAGGCGGTGTCGGCGCCGAGTTCGTTGGGCACGCCGAGGCCGGAGAGAAGCTGCTGCGATTCCAGGCTGCGCGTGATAACCAGCGATTCGCGAGTGTAGCGGGCGCACATGCCTTGAACGAGGTCGTCCATGTGGCCGGCATCGCCTGCATAGGCGACGGAAAGTTTGTTCTCCGCGGAGGCGAGGCCGAGCGAGCCGATCATCATCGTCGTCAGCGCGTTGGCGAATTTGCTTTTGAACATCGAGCCTTCGCAAGCGACGACACCGTGATTGGCGTGGACTTCGCGGAAAAGGAACGGCGGGAAAACGTCGGGGAGATGCACCTGGCGTGAGCCTTCGAAGTAGCCCTGGGTGCGGTCGAAATTCTGGGTCATCACGCTGAAGTCCACGTTGTCGGCGCCGAGGACGTGGCGGATTTGCCGAAGGGTTTCCTGCACACGGACGTCGCTCCCGGTGTTCCGCGTGCCGTTGTAACCGGCAAAGAGCAGCTTGAGTTTTTCGCCGGGCGTCCAGCGCTTGCCGATACCGAACATCCACGTGAATCGCCGGAACTCGATCATGGCACTGACCCAAGCGACGAGAAGGAAATCGGTCATGCGCCGGCTCCACTCGCGGTTACAACAACACTTTTGCCTCGATCGGTGGGCCAGGGTTTTGCGGGATATTTAAATTTGTTGGCGCGGCTGAACTGCAAGAGCGGGTAGGCATACGAAGAAAATTTTGCGGGCGCTTCGCCCATTTCCTGCACGACGCGGGAATTATCGAAGACGGTGTTCCAATCGAGATACGGCCAGAAAACTTTCAGCAAAGAAGCTCCATAGCCAACCGGACCGCCCTTGAAGGCCAGCCAGTTCACGGTCTTGGAAAACGGCCCGCCGAGCCACGGCTGGTAGCTGGGTTTGGACCATCCGCCAACTTCAGCCAGCGCATCGGTGAGTTCCTTGTAGGTCTGCGCGCCGGTCCCAGAAGATAGATGATAGATAACGTAATTCGGTTTTTCCATTTGGTGAATTTTAACGATGGCTGCGCCGACGTAGTTCGCGGGAACAATATCGATTTTATCGTTGGGCCGCAACGGCAGGACGGGAAAGCGCGCCAGGGTGTCGAAGGCCTGCACCATATCGAATTGCGACGTTTCCGGGCGGCGGGAATCGCCGAGGACGATGGCGGGGCGGAAAATCGTTCGCGTCACGTCCGGAAGAAGCTGGTGAACCATGTGCTCGCAGAATTTTTTCGTGCGCGAGTAGGGATCGTAATCGGAGCGGTTCCAATCGATGGAAGCGTCTTCGGTGACGACTTCGTTCTGGCGCTTGCCGGCGACGGCGACGGTGGAAACATGGGAGTAGCGGCGGAGGCCGTGGCGATTCTGCGCCCTGCGGGCGAGTTGGATGACTTCGAGCGAGCCGCGAAGATTCACGTTGAGGCACTGCTTTTCCGATTTGCGATTTAGCGAAGCGGCGCAGTGGAGGATGGAATCGGTGGAATCCACCAGCGCGCGATAGTCGTCATCGCTGAGGCCGAATCGCTCGCTGGTAAGATCGCCGCGGAAAATGCGCACGCGGGAGTTCAGGTGTTCCAGGAATTCGGGAAAGGTGAAGTGGAGTTGCAGCGATTGCCAGAGGCGTTCTCGAGCCTCTTGTTCCGTTCTTGCGCGGACCAGGAGGTTCAGACGATCGGCGTGGCCCGTGAATAGACCGGCCACAAGGTAGCTGCCGAGATATCCAGTGGAACCTGTCAGGAATATAGCCATAGACGGATGTCGGCGCTTCAGCGAATCGCCGCCGATGCAGCTTCCTCCGGTGGCACCGGCCAGTTGAGTGCGCGCGGCTGGCGGGCCTCGAGCGGCTTCCCTTCCATCAATGGGTAGCACCAGCGGCGCAGAGCCGGTATGTGGATGTTAATCCAGTAGTCCCACCAGTCAATGGTTTCCGGCGAAAAGTCGAACATCTTTTTTTCCTCCGGGGAGAGCGCGGCGGAGAGCAGGCGCGTGTTTTCGCACTCGAAGACATGCTCGTTGTGAAGGATGAATGGTTCGTAGAGTTCGATGAGTTTTTCGGCGCGAACCAGATCGCGTTCGGTTTTCGCAAGAGGCGGCTTGCTCATGTTGAGAGAGGTGGCAACTTTGTTGATGCGAGAGACGACGGCCTTCTGCATCGGAATGGAGAGGCGCTCGTACCGCTGCTTGGATACGGGAATGGTTTCGAACTTCACCTTCAGCCAGTGCTCGATGCCCTGCTGTGTTTTGTAATGCTTGCGGTGGGCGAGACCGGTCAGCTCGATGGAACGCGCCATGTTTACCGGATTTATGGCGGACGTGGCCAGCTGGTAGAGGCGCGCGTGCTTGCGCTGAACCAGCGCGGCTGCGATGAGCGTCATTCCGCGCGTGACCATGTCCACGGGAATGACGTCCAGGCATTTCCGCTCATTCGAAGGAAGCTGGCGGAAATTGGTGCCGAGCAAATAGGAGAGCGGGCCGGACGTATTGATGCCCTCGTTCCAGCCCGTGAAGGGAGTGCGCTCGGAGCTTTCGACGATGGAGGGGCGCACGATGGCGATAGAGAGTTCGCGGCCCTGCTGCGCGAGGATGGATTCCCCGAGACTTTTCGTGAACGTGTATGTATTCGGCCAGCCGAGATGCTGGGCGCGCTTCATTCCGGCGCGGACGAGGCGGTTGCGCGCCCAGCGGGCCCGATTGCGCTTGGTGACGGCGTCGAGCTCGTCGGGAGCAACTTTGGAGGGATCGCCCGCGCGGCCGAGGGCCTGGCGGCGGAGGGCTTTCGCGAGCTCCGGGCTTTCGGCGCGTTCTTCGATGCGCTGCACCATTTCGCGCAGCGAGGCGATTTCCTTTTCCGCATCGAAGTCGGGGTGGCCCCCGGGATTGTAATCGGGGCGGAGTTCTTCGTTGACGCGGCCGTCGCGCATGCCGACGACGTAGCACGTGGAGAGATGCATCAGACCGGCGTGATCGCACTTGCACAGAAAATCGAGCAGGTAGCGGGTGGAATCGACGTTGGAAGAGAGGGCGTCGCGCAGATCGGGATTGAAATCGGTGAGACCCGCGCTGTTGGCGATGACGTCGAGGGAGCGGTGGAGGCGCAATTGGGTTGCAGCGTCCAGACCCAGGCCGGGCTGGCTGACGTCGCCTTCGACGACTTCCACTTTTTCGCGGAGAAAGGCGGCGAGATTCGCGCCGTGAATTTCCTGCAAGCGGTCAAGCGTGGGAGATTCTTCGACGATTTTCTCGAAGCGACGTTGGGCGGACGTAGTGCGGTTGCGGCGGATCAGCAGCGTGATTTTGGCAATGTTGGGGATTTTCTCGAGCAGGTCCACTAGCCAGACTTTGCCGATGAAGCCAGTGACCCCGATGAGCAGAAGGTGCTTGCCGGCGAGGGATTCCCGGACGGACAAATGCAGAACTTGAGGCGTGCTACCAAGGCGGTCAACGGAAGTTCGCCCGGAGAGCTGCGATCGCACGGCGGGTTCTGAAGCCGTATCGAGGAGCTGCGAGTTCCCATTCCAGCCGAGTTGCGAAAGAAGTTTTTCGCTGGCGATGCGGCCGTCGGCCGAGCCGCTGGCCAGCCAGGCAAAGGGGCCACGCGGGCGGATCACCGGTTCGCAGAGGCGTCCGGTGGCTTCGCCGCCGCGAAATTCGAGGCGATTGGCAAGGAAGCCTGCGGCGCCAAAATACTCGGTCATCGGGCGGAGGATGTGTTCGAGAAGTTGGCTGACGAGGATGACGCGGTCGCCGCTGCGGATCGCTTCGATCAGCTTGTCCACAGCCTCCCGGCGCATTCTGGGCTTGAGTTCATACTGGAAATACTCTTCGCCAAGAAGATCGAGCCGGTCGCGGGTGATGCCGCCGAGGACGCCATGGAGAAGCCTTGTAGCGAAGGTTCGGCTGGCGAGATACGCCGGCGGGCGGAGCAGGCCCATCCCGATCATTCCGGCGCGGCGCACCCAACGCTCGAGAAAACTCTGGCTGTTCCAATTGAAGAAGCCGACGCTGCGCAGCGCGCTGATTTCGAACAGCGAACCTTCGACCCGCCAATAAGTGACCCCGGGCACACGCCCGGATTCACCGCGACTCTGATTGGAAGAAGGCGCTGGCATTTTTCAGATGAACAATGAAATCCGGCCAAACTGGGGGAAGGGCAGCCCTTATGAATGGCGATAAGGTTCCCCTCGGGAGAAGCTGCTATAAAAACTTGATTGCCCCGGCCGACCGCTCGGTTTCCGGCCCCCAACTCTTGTGCCCGGGAAACTGCGAATCATTAAAATTATCATCCCCTTACGCTTCCCGCAACCAGCGCGGGTCACTTTCAGCGCTTGCCGCTGCGGTACCAGTGATCGAGGGATTGCATGGCGGGTTTGTTCCAGGGGGTGTGGGACGCGTCGGCGGGGCCGCCATAGCCATTGGTGCCGACTTTCCACCAGTAAACGCCGGCGAACCAGGGCTTTTCGTAGAAGGCGGAGAGGAGAGCGTCGTAACTTTTGGCCTGGATTTGGAGGTCTACCGGACGGGAAGGATCGTCCCAGGGAGCGCGATTCGCTTCGCCGACGCTGGGGAAGCCGGCTTCGGTGAAAAGGATTGGTTTCTGAAAGCGCGATTGCACGGCGGATATTTTTTCGACGACAGCGGCGGTGGAGAGGTCGTCGGGGAGCGGATAGTATTCGTCGATGCCAATGTAATCGAGCGCATCCCAGAACTTGATGGATTCGAATTCCGCGCCGAAGTTGGCGGCGTAGGTGAGCGGCCCAGGATAAATTTCGCGGGCCCGGGCGATGAGCTTCCGCCAGGCAGCTTCGTTCCCGGACATTTTTTCGAGCTCGACGCCGACGCAGAAGACGTCGGCATGAATCGCGGAGGCGAGTTGCGCATAGTGCTCGAGGAATGGCTGGTATTGCGCGAACCACTCGGAGTTTTCGGCGGCGCTGG
The DNA here is from genome assembly GCA_013289665.1 of Acidobacteriota bacterium. Lineage (GTDB taxonomy): Bacteria > Acidobacteriota > Terriglobia > Acidiferrales > UBA7541 > Acidiferrum. The sequence goes on from JABCZN010000020.1 coordinate 63,545, forward strand.
GAAAATCGATGTTGGCGGGATTGCCGCCGTGCATCCAGAGTTGCGGCTTGAGGAGCACCTTCATACCGAGAGAATGCGCGACGCGGGCGAGCTGCATGATGCCGGCGTCGCCCTCCCAGCGGGTGTTCCAGCCGCGGACTTTGGGCTCCTTGGTGGAGGCAAAGCCGTAAGGCACCAGTGCGATGGAATTGATGCCGTGCGCGGGGAGTTTTTTCAACATCTCGACGGCGGCATCGTTGCCGTAAAAAGCCGGAAATTCGGCGGTGAAATTAACCCCGCGCTGGAAGAAGAATTTTGGATAGGGAGTGTTGGCCGCTGGATCAGGAACCGTGGCAAGTCGGGTTTCGAGCTCACGGGCGTGCTTGCGGGCGACGGCGCGGAAGGCGTAGAAAGCGCCGAAGCAGAAAAGGATTGCGAGAAAGAAGAGAATGCCGAGGAGTCGGAGCCAGCGCATGGGTGAATGAGATTGTGAGGTGGATTGGCGGCAGTGGCAAGAGACCGATTCTGGCCTGCGGCAGCTCAGCTTGCGCTGGCGTCAACGAGGCAAGCCTTCATATGACAATTACTTGACGCTGCCCGCAAACAGCATGGGCAATCGACGGGTTACATCGATGATTGCCGATAGATACTGCAGGCGATGTACGACCGCGATGAGAGTGAAGAAGGCGTCATCTTCGGCAAATCGGAATCGTTTCCGGAAAATTTCCGTTCACCACAGCGGAGCAACCGGCTCTTCGCGGAAGATCGGATCAGGGCCGTACTGATGGAACAAATGTAGGGCGGTCAAGAAGGGCTTGGCTTGAGGATCGTACGTGACGGTGATGCGTCCGCCTTTGCCAGGCGAACCGTCGAATCCGTTTCGGCCGCTGGCACCATCCATTCCGCTGCTGCCGCTGGGAGTGCCGATCCCGCCGGAGCCGCCGCGGCCTCCACGGCCGCCTCGTCCGCCCGATCCTGCCGCGCCACCGTCAGCTCTTACGGTCAGCATGCCTCCCTGGGGATCGAGCAGATAGAACCGCTGTTTTCCTGCTGCCGATACGCTTACTTGAAGAAGCGGCCGCGCGCCGGATCGCAGGGCAACGCGGATGACCACCGGCGGCGCGTCGCCTCCATTTCCTCCGTCCTGGCCGTTCGAGCCGTCGGTGCCGTTCGAACCGTTTCCACCCGGCGAAGGATTATTCGGATCGATGGATCCCATGCTGCCGCTGGTGCCGTCGATTCCGTCGGTGCCGTTCATGCCGCTGGAGCCGGCCCCGCCGGAAAAACTTGCGCTGAACTTATAATCGTAGGTAAGAGGGATATCGAGTTCCGCGTGCAGGTCTGGATGGGTGGGCACAGTGATGACGATATGCCCCGTCTTCCCGTCGCTGACCCGCGGATCTCGAGGCAGCGTGACATTGCCTTTCTGATCCGCTATTACCACCGTCGGCGTCACCGTAATTTCGCTCCAAAGCACTTTTCCACTACCCTGCCCTTCCGTCAGCAGAACCTTGCCGTCGGGCTGTGTGAATTGCACCACCAGCGCCAACTTCTGTCCCGGAGCGATTGCCGGTCCCTTCGGCAGGCTCGCCTGCATGGAGGCAACCGGAGTTTTCGCCAGGTAAACCCTCATGCCGAGCTTGACCTTTACGGCGGTGCAACCGCTCAGCGCGACCAGCGAGACCGCGGCGAGGCACTTCAGCGAGTTTGTGCGGATCAAATGCGGAACGCCCAGTTTAGAAAGAAGCCAGCTCCTTGGACGCAGAGTCTTGTTTGGATGGGACTCCTGAAAGCTCGGCACGGTTCGGCTGCTCCCATTGGCACGGAGTTGTCACTCATTGGGACGCGGCGCGATCTGTGATGGGTACAGTGCCGGAAAAGAGGTGTACGCAGTCGGTTCACCGGCCAGAACGGAATCAGACACTCGCACAGAGAGAAAATGGCAACCGGGAGGCTGGCGTTCCCGGGCCCTACTTTGGCCAGTCTGAAGACTGGCCACTAGATTTAAACGCCCCAGCCGTATTTTTCGGCGTGCTCGAAAGTGCGCTGCATTTCGTCGTGGAGCATGTCGTTGAAGACGGAGCAGGCGACGGTTTTCTTGCCGGGTTCGGCGATGTCGGCGGTGCGGACGCCTGTGTTTAAGACGCGAACGAGGGACTGTTCGGCCCAATCAGCTTCGAGGCTGAGGCCGAACGTGTCACGCAGCATCATCGTGGCGCTCAAGATAGCGCCGATGGGATTGGCAATGTCTTTCCCGGCGAGCGCGGGAGCGGAGCCGTGAATGGGCTCGAACATCGGCGCGCTGGTGCCGAAGCTGGCGGAGGGAATCAATCCGATGGAGCCGACGAGCGCGGCCGCGGCATCGCTCAAAATGTCGCCAAACATGTTGGTGCTGAGCATAACGTCGAATTGCGTGGGCTTCAGGGTGAGCTGCATGGCCGCGTTGTCCACATACATGTGCTCGAGTTTCACGTTGGGATAGACGGTGCCCATCGCGCTGACGGTGCGACGCCAAAGTTGCGAACTGCTGAGGACGTTGGCCTTGTCCACGGAGCACAGGCGGCGCGAACGGGCTTCGGCGCGCGTGAAGGCGAAGGCGGCGATGCGCTCGATTTCGGGCGTGGAATAGGATTCGGTGTCGAAGGCGCGCTCGACGCCATTTTCCTTGACGGTGCCGCGCTCGCCGAAATACATGCCGCCGGCAAGTTCGCGAACGATTTCCAGATCGAGATCGCCGAGGCGGTCCTGTTTCAGCGGAGAGATTCCGCGCAGCGGTTCGATGACCTTTACCGGTCGCAAATTAACGTAAAGCCCGAGTCCTTTGCGCAGGTCGAGCAAGCCGTTTTCCGGGCGCTGGCCGACCGGGAGCGAATCCCACTTCGGTCCGCCAACCGCGCCGAGAAAGACGGCGTCGGCTTTTCGGCAAGCGTTCAGAGTTTCGCTGGGGAGCGGCGTGCCGGTCTTATCAATGGCCGCGCCGCCGACGGGCATCTCCACAAACGTGAACTGGTGCTGAAATTCGCGCGCGCATTCCTGCAGAACATTGGCGGCGGAACGCGTTACTTCCGGACCGATGCCGTCACCGGGAAGAAGGATAATCGTCTTTTTCAACTTCATAGCCTGGGCACCCCGAGAATAACTCTTTAAATTGTAGCTCAGGCCTTTGATCCGGGTTGCTGCAAGCAGGGCCTGGCATTTTTAGTCACCGCGGCACGATCTTTCTCGCGCTTTGAAAATCCTCGCGCCTGAAGGGGCGGGCTACAGGCACTACGCGGCCGAAGAGGTTTCGTTTGCAACCGCGATGGCTTTGCGACGAATCACCTCGTGCGCGATGGTCATCAGATCGCGCGCGCGGATGTTCTTGGACTCATCGGCGAGCGAGGTGACGCGGCGATAGCACTCCGCGAGTTCGGCGTCGGAAGCGTCGTAGCCCAGCTCCTTGAGCGACTGGCGCAAGGCGTTGCGGCCGGAATGTTTTCCGAGAATCAGCGAGCGCGAGGGAACGCCGACAGTTTCCGGAGAAATAATCTCGTAAGTGAGCGGATTCTTGATGATGCCGTCCTGGTGAATGCCGGCTTCGTGGGCAAAGGCGTTGGCGCCGACAACCGCTTTGTTCGGAGCGATCACCGCGCCGGTAATTTCGCTGAGCAGGCGGCTGGATTTATAGAGTTCTTTAAGATTGAGTTTCGTGGCCACACCGAAGCTGTCCTTGCGCACGGCCAGCGCCACCGCGATTTCTTCCAGCGCGGCATTTCCCGCGCGTTCGCCGATGCCGTTGACGGTGCATTCGATCTGGCGCACGCCAGCGCGAACCGCAGCCAGCGAGTTGGCGACGGCCAGGCCGAGGTCATCGTGGCAATGGGCGCTCAGGGTGATGTGCTCCGGATCGCCCAGGTGCTCGCGGACTTTCAGGAACATGGCGCCGTACTCTTCGGGCACGGCATAGCCGACAGTGTCCGGCAGGTTCAGCACGGTGGCGCCATTCTCGACGGCAATCTGGCAAGCCTTGCAGAGATACTCAATTTCGGTGCGGCCGGCGTCTTCAGCGGAAAATTCGATCTCTTCCACGTAATTGCGCGCCAGCTTGATCATGGAACCGATGGCTTCAAGCGCCTGCTCGCGCGTAAGGTGCAGTTTGGCCTGCAGGTGGAGATCAGAGGTGGCGAGAAACACGTGCATCCGCGGTGATTTCGCGGGTTTTAGCGCTTCGACGGCGGCAAGGATGTCGTCCTTGCGGGCGCGGGCAAGCGCGGCAATGGGCACATCGCGGACTTCTTTCGCAACGGCTTGCACCGCCTCCAGGTCGCCGCGAGAGGCGATCGGAAAACCGGCTTCGATGACGTCCACGCCCAGCGCCGCAAGTTGCCGGGCCATGCGGATCTTTTCCTCGGTATTCATGGAAAAGCCGGGTGATTGCTCACCGTCGCGGAGCGTAGTATCAAAGATTCGTACGTGGCTCATAGCTACTCCCAGACCTGCTCCACCAGTAACGCACGGCGGGGGGTTCTAGTCCAATTTATCTTCATTCTGTAATTGATAATTCTATCTTATACTGGGGTTTAGGGCAGCAGCAGCCTGGATCCCCCGCGGGCACGCCGGCACCCTGAAATCCACCACTTTTGAGGGTTTGGCTGCCCCACTCTCCAAAATGAGGTTTGCGCATGGATCTTGGCGAATTGCAGGTCTTTTTGACGGTTGCGAAGGAAGGCAGCTTCTCCCGGGCGGCAGAACGCCTCTACCGGACGCAGCCGGCGGTCAGCCTGACCATCCGGAAGCTGGAAGATTCGCTGGAACAGCCACTGTTTGTGCGGGGGGCGCGCCCGGTGCGGCTGACCGATGCGGGCACCCTGCTGCGGGAATACGCCGAGCGGTTGCTGAATCTACGCGACGAAGTGAAAAAAGGGCTGCTGGAGCTGGAGGGGCTGAAGCGCGGCGAACTTTCGCTGGGCGTGAATGAGAGCTCGATCCACGCCCTGCTGCCGGCGCTGGCGGCGTTTCGCGAGGCGCATCCGGGTGTGCAGGTTCGCGTGCACCGCATGTTTTCAAGGGACATTCCGCACGAAGTGGTGAACTACCGGCTGGACCTCGGAGCGGTTTCCTTTATCCCCCGCGACGCCCAGCTGCAAGCCACGGAAATCTTGAAGGACGAACTGACACTGGTGGTGCCGCCAAAACATCCGTTGGCCAGGCGCAAGGAAGTGGACGTGGAGGAACTCGGGAAGGAGGCGTTCATTGCGCATATCGTGGAATCGCCGTTCCGGCGCAAGGTGATCGAGCTGTTTGCGCGGCATCGCACCGCGCTGGATATGCCCATGGAAATGCCGACGATTGAAAGCATCAAGCGATTCGTGCAGATGGGGATGGGCGTGGCGATCGTGCCGCGGATGTGCGTGACGTGGGAAGTGGAGCACGGCTGGCTGAAAGAAGTAAAGATTAAGCAGTTGAGCATTCCGCGGCATCTCTACATCATTACGCGGCGTGGGGCGCGGCTGCCGCACACCGCCGCGGAGTTCATGCGGGTGCTGAAAAAATCATAAGCGTCTCGGCCATTCCTGTACCTCACCCCATTATGGGTGATGGTATTCACTACCCCGGCAGAAAGGGTGTCGCAGCAGCGAAAACCCTCAGGCCCAAAAGGCCTGAGCTGCATTCGCCGATGCCTGCGGTGCAAACGAATCACTCGCGCGAGGGCGGAACCTTCAGTATCCTTTAGCTTCTCCACCGGCTCGAGCCGGACTCAATCTATGTTCAGCGGACTGACCATACTGGCGATCGGTTTCTTTCTGGGGATGCGCCATGCAACCGACCCGGACCACGTGATCGCGGTCTCGACAATTATCAGCCGCGAGCCTTCTCTCAGCCGGGCTGGATGGATCGGGGCGCTCTGGGGGCTGGGGCATACCCTGACGATTCTGCTGGTTGGAGCGGCGATTATTCTTTTCAACGTTGCTATTCCGGTGCGCGTGGGCCTAACGATGGAATTCGCCGTGGGGCTGATGCTCATCCTGCTGGGGATCCTGAATCTCACGGGAGTGACCAGGTGGTTGAGCGAAAAATTCTCTCACGTACATCCGCAAGTCATCGGGGAGCACGTGCACATCCATGGACACGGGTCGCGCGTGCACTACCATTGGCATTCGCACCAGCCGGCGGCAGAGCATCACGGGGGAGCGCTGGCGGCTCCGGGATGGCTGCGCGGGCCACTTGCGAAGCTCGGAATCTTTCACTCGTTGCGGCCGTTGCTGATCGGCATCGTGCACGGGTTGGCGGGTTCCGCAGCGGTGGCGCTGCTGGTGCTGACGACGATTCATGACCCGCGCTGGGGCGTCTTCTACCTGCTGATTTTTGGTGTAGGGACAATCGCCGGAATGATGTTAATAACGGTGGCGCTGGCGCTACCTTTTTCCTACGCGGGCTCTCGCTTTGCGTGGGTGAATCGCGGGTTGGTGACCACGTCGGGATTGGTGAGCCTGTGCTTTGGATTATTTGTTTCCTACCAAATCGGGTTTGTGGACGGGTTGTTTACCAGCCATCCGAATTGGACGCCGAGATAACAATCTCTAGCTCAGGCCTTCTAGCTTGCCTGCCCTGCTGCCGCAGACTGGTACAAGCAGGTCCTGAGGGTTTCCCCAGCCACATCACAATTTAGCCCGCGCAGTCGAAACCCTACAGGGATTCTCAGGCTTTCTTGGCGCTGGCTTCTTCTACGGTTTTGTAAATGGGAAGCAGGTTTTGCAGGCCGGCGACGGTGACGACCGCGACGGCTTGCGGCGGCAACGCGGCTAGGCCGAACTCTTTCCCCTGATTGCGACGGCTGACGAAGAGCGAAACTAGCGCGCCGACGCCGGCGGAGTCCAGGAAGCTCACGCCCTTCAGATCGAGGATCACGCGCTGCGCGGAATCCGCCCGCAGCCGGGGCAGGAATTCGTTGACCGTCTCAATGCTCAATTTACCGTTGGCCGTGTAAATGGTGAGGGCTTCCGTACTGCTCGAAAGCTTTTCTACGTCGAGTCTAAATGGAGGCATAAGCGTTTGAATCTATCCGAAAATTAGCCGCGCCCGCATTAACAGGCATTCACAGACATTACCCCCACCGTTTCGTTTTGAAAAGAGATTCCTTGGGGTTTCATGGCCCGGAACGAAGGTTGTCTACAGGGGGAATCGGTATAGAATTAGGCGCGACTGCGGATTCAGACACAAACACCGGCCGGATGGCGCGCATACGCCCATGAACAAGAGGACATTTATCCAGCTTTGCTCGGCGGCGATGACCGGGCCGTTCCTGTCCAACCTGGTGGCCGGGGCGAGCGGCGAGAAACTCCACAACTGGGCGGGCAACGTGGAATATGGCACCGGCCGGGTGTATTCGGCCGGCTCACTCGAAGAGGCGCAGGAGTTTATCCGCAAGCAAAACAAGCTGAAGGTGCTGGGCACGCGTCACTGCTTCAACTACATCGCCGACAGCCGTGATCAATTCCTTTCGATGAAGACGATGGACAAGGTGGTGAATCTGGACGCGGAAGCCCGGACGATCACCATCGAATCCGGAATGACGTATGGAAAGTTGTGCCTGATTCTGGAGAGCAAAGGCTGGGCGCTGCACAATCTGGCTTCGTTGCCGCACATTTCCGTGGCAGGAGCCTGCGCAACGGCCACGCACGGATCGGGCGTGAGGAACGGGAACCTGTCCACGGCGGTTTCGGGGCTGGAACTAGTGAACGCGGCGGGCGAAGTGGTGAAGCTTTCGCGGCAGACGGACGGCGATACGTTTCAGGGAGCGGTGGTCGGACTGGGCGCGCTGGGCGCCGTCACCAAGGTGACGCTGGACCTCGAGCCCAGCTACCGGATGCAACAATACGTTTACGAAAATCTTCCGCTTAGCGAATTGACGGAACATTTTGACGCCATCGAATCGGCGGCCTACAGCGTGAGCCTGTTCACCGACTGGCAGAAGAAACGCATGAATGAGGTCTGGCTGAAGCACCGCATGGAGAACGGAGAATCCTTCAACGCGCCGGCGGAATTTTATGGGGCCAAGCGCGCCACGAAAAATCTGCATCCGATTGCGGAACTTTCCGCGGAGAATTGCACCGAACAAATGGGCGTGCCCGGGCCGTGGTACGATCGGTTGCCGCATTTTCGCATGGGCTTCACGCCGAGCGTCGGAAAAGAGCTGCAGGCGGAGTATTTTGTGCCGAACAAAAACGCGGTGGAGGCGATTCTTGCTGTGGAGGCGTTGCGCGACCAGGTGGGCCCGCATCTTTTGATCACCGAAATCCGCACGATCGCGGCTGACAATTTCTGGATGAGCCCGTGCTACAAGCAGGACTGCGTGACGATTCATTTCACCTTGAAACCGGACTGGCCGGCGGTGAGCAAACTGCTGCCGCTGATCGAACGAGAGCTGGCTCCGCTTGGGGCGCTCCCGCACTGGGGAAAGCTGTTCACGATGACGCCAACGCGATTGGACTCCCGGTACGAAAAATTGCCGGAGTTTGTGGCCTTGAGCAGAAAGTTCGATCCCGGAGGCAAGTTCCGCAATGATTTCCTGAATGTGAATGTGTTCGGCGGGACTCTGTAACGCGAGGCAATCCAGACAATTTGGCACGGAAGGGGCGGCGGCGGGGGGCGTGTTCCATTTTGGAACACCATGCGCGGACAGCTCCGGATCATACACCCTGACAGTCACGCCCAGCATAACGCCCGCGGGCTCCAGGAAAAGTTTCCCAATTTCTCCCGGTTTCATTGACCCTGGTTGTGAAATAAGTCGCAAACCTCTGCCCGCCGCGCAATCACTTGCCGTAGCTGATGCGGTAAATCACATTGGCGCCGTCGTCGCTGACGAGCAGCGCGCCATCGGGCGCGACGGCGACCCCGACGGGGCGGCCGTTTACCCGGAAACCGCCGGGATTGGGAACGAAACCCGTGAGGAATGGGATGGGATCCACGGCGGCTTTTCCATCCTTGAATCCCACGAAAACAACCTGATAGCCGGCACGCGAAGCGCGATTCCAGGAACCGTGTTCAGCTAGGAAAGCGCCGCCGCGATAGGCTTCTGGAAATTGCTGGCCGGTGTAAAACGCGAATTGGAGCGGCGCGACATGAGCTCCGAGAAGAACATCGGGGATGATGGCCCGGGCAACGAGTTCCGGTCTCTGCGGCTGCACGCGCGGATCGACGTTGTCTCCGATGTAGCTGTATGGCCAGCCATAGAAGCCACCGTCTTTGACGGAGGTCAGATAATCGGGCGGAAGATTGTCGCCAAGCGCATCGCGCTCGTTGACCGCGGCCCAAACCGTCCCGGTGGTGGGTTCGACGGCGAGGCCAACGCTGTTGCGCAAGCCGGAAGCGAAGACGCGGCCATTCTTGCCGACTGGATCGCAAACGAGAATAGCGGCGCGGCGCTGATCTTTTTCAATTTCCATATTTCCCGAAGAGCCGACGCTGATGTAGAGATGCTGGCCATCCTTGCTGAATGCCAGGGTGCGCGTGTAATGGCCGCCGCCCGAGGGAAGATCCAGGATGTGCTCGGCCTCCCCGAGGCGCTTGGAGGTTATCTTGTCATAGCGGAAGCGGACCACTTCACCGGTATTGCCGACATAGACGTAGTCATCGTGAAAAGCGATGCCAAAGGGTAGTTTGAGATCGTCGGCAAAGACTTCGCGGTCTGAAGCGCCGCCCGTGTGCCCGGGATCACGGAGGACGAGCACTTGGCCAGCGCCGGTGTCGGCAACGAAGAGGTCCCCATTCGGAGCGGTGATCAGAAAACGGACGCGCTCGAACTCTTTCGCAAAGACATTCACGTGAAAACCGGCCGGAACCGAGGGAAGGAAGCCCTTTGGCGGCCTGACCCACAACGGGCTTTTGAATGCGGAACTGGTGGCGAAAGGAGCCGGTAGCTGGGGTTTCTTTCCGTAGGTGACTTGGGCCGAAGCGGGCTGCAGAAGAATTAGAGCGCTGCCGAGAACGAACACAGAATTGATTGGGAGCGACATACGAATTCTCCCGAACTGAGATTGCAGACAAATCGAGTCAGAGGCGACTGCACGAGGCGCCCTTTTCAGTCAAATCCATCTCAGACAACAGCATACACCGGACGTAGAAAATCAGAAAAGCGGGGCACCGGCTGGCTGAAACAATACCGTACGCATCGAGACGCTGCCAAACTCGATGCCTTCGTAAGGATAGCTTACCTGCTCCCCGGCGTCCGTGGCGGAAACGCAGTAAAGAATCGGGGCATAGTGCTCGAGTGTGGGATGCGCTTCGGCCAAAAGATTTGGCCCCCACTGTTCGGGGGCGGCAAGCTTTTCCGTGTCCCGCTGCTCGATGGCGTGCTTGACGATTTGATCGAATTCGGTGGCCCAGGGATATGCAGCGTGGGGAAGCTCCCAATTCATTTTGTGGAGATTGTGAACCAGGTTGCCGCTGCCAAGGATCAGGATGCCGCGTTCGCGCATTTTCTGCAGCTCGCGCCCGAGCGCCAGATGCTCGGCGAAGGTGCGCGTCTGGTCGAGGCTCACCTGAAACACCGGAACATCGGCCTCGGGATACATGTGGCGCAGGACGCTCCACGCGCCGTGATCGAGTCCCCACTTCTGGTCCGGGGCAAGATGGTGTTCAAAAGCCAGGCGCTTGGCCAGTTCGGGAGCGCCGGGAGCGGGATACTGTACTTCGTAGAGCGGCTTGGGGAAGCCATAAAAGTCGTGAATCGTGCGCGGCCACTCCGCGGCGAGGACTTGACTGCCGCGAGTGACCCAATGCGCTGAAACTACACAGATTGCCTGAGGGCGCGGCAATGCCGGCCCGAGTTTCTCGAGAACCCGGGTGAAGGTGTTCGACTCGATGGCGTTCATGGGCGAACCGTGTCCCACGAACAGGACTGGCATCTTCTTGGGAGCTGGTGGGTTGGACATGGTTAGGAATTCGATGATTCCTGCAAGAATTTAGCGTATAAGGGGCAGTGTAACTTCCCCTGGGGCGTCCCACTCTAATCGGGTGGGTGCCAAGAGCGCGGCCCCTTTGCCGAATTGCAGGATTTCCTGGAAGCGTAAATCCGTTCGGTGGCATCCAACAAGGAATATTGCAGGGAGCAGGTTCGTCGGATGAACCGATGGAGCCGGGCGGGAGCAAGATGATGCAAAGCTGGATTCGGTTCATATCATTCGGAATGATCGCAGCCGCATTGGTGATGTTTGCGGCGTTTAATTCGCGCGCCAAGCCGCCCCGGGCGAACTCCACGTTTCCAAAGCCGGCGTTGGATCAACCGGTGGCGGCAACCAAGAGCAAGGAAGTGGCCGTGATCTCGGGAGGCTGCTTCTGGGGCATCCAGGCCGTTTACGAGCACACCAAGGGCGTGATTTCCGCGACCTCCGGATACACCGGAGGAACGGCGGATACGGCGCAATATGAGACCGTGAGCAGCGGCAAGACTGGCCACGCCGAAAGCGTGAAGGTGGTCTTTGACCCTTCGGAAATTACCTACGGCCAGATCCTGATGGTTTTTTTCTCGGTGGCGCACAATCCAACCGAACTCAACAAGCAGGGGCCGGATTGGGGAACGCAATACCGGTCGTCTATTTTTTACGCAAGCCCGGAGCAGAAGAAAATCGCCGAAGCCTATATCACGCAACTCAATACGGCCAAGATCTATTCCAGCAAGATCATGACCCAGGTGGTGCCACTGAACGGTTTTTATCCCGCGGAGGGATATCACCAGGACTACCTGAAGCACCATACTGACAATCCGTACATTGTGATCAACGACCTGCCGAAAATTCAGAACCTCAAGAAGCAGTTCCCCGAGCTTTACCGCGAATACTAATCCTCGAGCTCGCCACTTCAGGGGTGAGGTTTCCTCTAGCGCTGGCAATACCGTGGTGTGGTTAGCAAAATCCTCAGGCCTCGGGGCCTGAGCTACAATTTCGGCCGTTCCGTGATGGGTTTGCCCTGCGCCCCGGGCAGCGGTGATTTGTGCGTGCTTGCGGGCAAATCGCGAAGCAATTCATCCAGTCCCTGGTAAGCGTAAATCGTGGGCGCGTGCTGCTGCATCAGGCCGCCGGTGTCCGCGGTTGGGCCGTAGTTGCTGTGCAGATCGCGCCCCAGCATGCGAAGCATGGCCATCTGCTGGCCGCGGTGATGCGCGGTGTGCGCGATGCGGCGGGTCATGACCCAGGCGACGGAGCGCTTGACGCTGAAAAAAGTGGTTTCGCCTTCCCACCAGGACTCATCCCGCGATTGCATGACGGCGAGGCGTTTCGCGCTGTCCTCCGCGTACCTGCGGATGAATTCGACCCGGGTCTCCTGCGCGGGCAGCGGCGGCGCAGACACGTCGATCGCCAGCATCGTGCGAAGCCAGAGATCCTCGCTGACGCATTGGTGCACCATCTGCTCGTGGACGCTGCGCCCGCGCGGATCGTTCGGATTCGGGCGAAACTCCAGATCCGTGTCGCGAAATTCACTCCATACACTCAAAACTTTCACGCGCTCTGTGGCGTACGTCTCCAATAAAAAGTCATAACGCACGAAGCACCTCCCGGAAATGCACGGCCACTTGGATGCTCCGAAGTCCCGGCCAGGCTAAAACATTCCTTGAGCTCTGTTTGTGGATTTCCTTCTTGACTTGGTCGCGACCAGGGAGTATTCAGGAATTCTACGCGCAGTGTGAACTGTGAAGTTCCCTCCCGTTGCTTCAACCTCCCTGCGCGCCCAACCCAAAAAATCTGAAGGAGGAACTATGTGCGCTGTTAGAGCAATTCCAGAAGGATTTCATTCCATCACTCCGGCAATCGTTTGCAAGGGTGCCGCCCGGGCTATCGAATATTACAAGGAGGTATTCCACGCCAAGGAAAAGCTGCGCATGCCCGGGCCGGGCGGCGTGATCATGCACGCCGAGCTGGCGATCGGCGATTCCGTCCTGATGCTCAGCGACGAGTTTCCCGGGATGACCAGCGCCCCGCCAGCGGATGCTCCGAACTCCATCAATTTGTTTCTTTATACGGAAGACGTTGACGCCGTCTTTAATCGCGCGGTGAAGGCGGGCGCCAAGGTCGAAATGCCCCTCGAGAACCAGTTCTGGGGCGATCGCTATGGAAAGATTCGCGATCCTTTCGGGCATCGGTGGGGACTTGCTCAGCATATCGAGGATGTGGCGCCAGAGGAGATGAAGAAACGCTCTGAGGCGTTCACCGCCAAAATGAGCAAGGCGGCCGGGAAATAAAGCAGTGCTACTTCTGGATAGGGAGGCCAGGCGCGTCGTCTAGCCTCCCGACCCCAGAGCTACGGCCGGGTTTTAGTACCAGGCTCCTACTTGCCACTAGTACCGCTATCTGCATTGTTATGATTACCTTAGCTAGAAATTTTCCAGACTAAGTCCATCTAGCAGACAAGTTCTTGCACTTCCTTCGAGAACCCTTCTCCCAAAGCGGTCTAATCTCTTTATTTTCAACAGGCCCAATGGTTCCAGATGTGGCATTCCACTTGCCCCTATCCTCGTCGCAGGGCCCGCAGCCTTGCTTGGTTCGATAATAGGGAGAAACGGGATGAAATTTGCCAGGCTGCTAGGCCTTTTGCTGGTTGGAATATTTCTGGTGCCGCTCGCTTACGCGGATGGCAGTGTGTCAATGGCATTTGGCACCGTAAACGGCGCGAACGACGGTCAGTATTACGTTAGCCCGTATTATGGAATGCTGAACGGCCAGACGGTCACGCTTTTCTGCGACGACATTATCAACGAGGTAAGTTTTGGGCAGACATGGGATGCAAACGTCACCAATCTTGCCACTGCCGTTAACACGAACAATTTTTCTCAGACGCGCTACGGTGGCGTGACCGTCTCGCCAGTGTTCGCCAACCCGGCGCTTGCTTATCAAGAGGCGGCGTGGCTGACGACGCAGTTCACCTCGAATCCCGGTGATCTCGTAAACCTTCAATATGCTCTATGGGACATCATGAATCCCGGCGCGCGCGGGAGCGACGACGCGGACGTGCAAAACTGGTTGATGCTGGCAAGCCAGAACTACGGCTCGATCAATCTGGACAATTTCGAAATCGTCACAAATTGCGGGCCGCTGGCGCTGACCGGGCAAGTGCAGGAGTTCATTGTGCAGACACCGGAGCCGGGAACACTGGCGCTTCTGATCTGCGGGATGCTGGCCGTCTGCGTGGGATTGCTGCGGCGCGGCCAGTTGATCGCGTAACGCAACCTTCAGTTATTTTCGCGAAACGCCTTCGGCAACTGCCGGGGGCGTTTTTTTGAATTGGTAGCTCGGGCCCTTAGGCCCGGGAGTTTTCATGACCAAACCGCGATCGCGCCAGCGTATGGGAACCCATGAAAGGGTGAACTGCAGTCATGCGCGAGCGCCTGGCTCCAGTGGCCAGAGCCATGCTGCGCCGCGAACGCCGCTGGCATCTCCGTGTTTGGCTACGACGATCGGAGTATCCGCTTCGCGGCCGAAAACGTATTCCTTCAAGCGTGAGGGAACGTTGCGATAGAGACGCGGCACCTGGGAAACCCCGCCGCCCAAAACAATAATGTCGGGGTCCAGAATATTGACCATTTGCGCCAGACTGCGCGTCAGGCGGTCTTCATAGCGTTCAAGACATGCGAGCGCCTCGGCCTCTCCTGCCTCGGAACGCGCGACGATTTCTTTCCCCAGGATTTTCACTTTTCTGGCGCGTTCGTAATCGGCTTCCAGACCCGTGCCGGAAATCCACATTTCCACGCAGCCCTTGTAACCGCAATAGCAATCCGGTCCCGGGTATTCGCCGGGTTTCATCCAGGGCAGTGTGGTGTGGCCCCATTCCCCGGCCACGCCGTTGCGCCCATTTTGTACCCGGCCATCAACGGCGATTCCGCCGCCGCAGCCTGTGCCGAGAATCACGGCGAAAACAATGTGATGCCCGGCGCCGGAGCCATCGGTGGCCTCGGAGACCGCCAGGCAATTGGCGTCATTGGCGCAACGCACTTCCCGGCCAAGCGCCGTGCTCAAGTCCTTGTCGAACGGCTTGCCATTCATCCAGACGGAGTTCGCGTTTTTGACGTTGTGGGTGATGCCAGAGATGGTGCCGGGAATGCCGACTCCCACGCTGGCGTTGCGCTGCAATTCTTTTTCGATTTGCAGGACGCCGTCGCGAACAGCTTGCACGGTGGCACCGTAGTCGCCGCGCGGAGTCGGCACCCGAAAGCGGCGAAGCTCGCTTCCATCGGACTCGAGAGCGACAAACTCGATCTTTGTGCCGCCAAGGTCCACTCCGATCCGAAATGTTTTCTCTGAAACTTCAGGCGAAACACCGCTCATGAGGTTTTACCTTTTGCATCCTGGGACATGGAATTTTTTTGCAACAGGCAGGCGCCGGCCCAGGGCCGGCTGGCCTTCCAACTACGCACGTCGAAAAACTTCGCAAACAAGCGCAGGAGAAGAGGCGGCCTTCCGAACCGGGCGGCGGTGTGCAACAAGCCTTCGACCTGGGCGGGCGTCCAGCCATGCGCGCGAAAGAAATCCGGGCCCTCGACGGGGCCGAATTTGAAGGCCGCGCCCACTTTTTCGAGCGCTTTGCCGGTGCGACGCTGCATCATGGCCAGCAGGCGCGGCGAGTGCATATCCAGAATCCAGCGCTGGAGAGAGGCGACGCCGGAGAGATCCTCCGCAAACTGCGCGACCTCCTCCGCGGACAGATAGATCAACAGTCCTTCGGTCAGCGCCACGCCGCGTTTGCCGCGATCGGCAATCCCGGCAAGAAAGCGTCGCCGCTCGTGGATGTCAGCAAGATTTACGGCGATTCGCTCCAGTTGGCAGCTCGGTTTGTCATCAGCGAGGATCTCTTTCTTGTAGGCGAGAATATCAGGCAGATCGGCTTCGATCCACTGCAACTTGGCAGGAAGGTGCATGCGGTAAGGCCGCGCGTCTAGCCCCGCGGCGCAGTTCACAATCAGGTCCGCGCCTTCCGCGATTTCTTTTTGCAGCATCTGGTCGAACAGATAGGTGCGCGCCACCCAGGCCCAGGCATGGCTCAGGCCCTGCGGCAATGCGCTCGCCATTTCGCCGCCGCGCCGCGCCCCGAGTTTTTCGGCGTAAGGATCGCGAAAGAGCGCGTCGGGACGCCGCGATTCTTCGGCGCGAAAATGCGCCGCCCACAACGCCGTATCGGAAACATTGCGGACCTCGGCTGGAGCGCTGCTCATCCGGCGATCACCTCCGGCGGACAGCGTAGCAGATAACAAGTGCGGCGTGGAATTCGCAACAGGCAAAAGGAAAGCCCTGCAAGAAACCGTCGCCGGCTCTTGCAGGGCTTCCCGACGGGAAGTTAAAGCGCTAGAAGTGAAAGGCGAGCTCGGCTGTTTCTGTCCGCGGCGTGACGTAGTGAGTGCCGCTGAACGTGGACAGGAAATTATAAAGGGTGGTTTTGTTTGCGATGTTGATCATGCTGAGTTGCAGGCTCCAGCGGTAACGATCGCCATGGAAAAGATTATCGTGTCCAAGGGCGATGTCGAACAGGTTGCGAGGAGCGATACGCTGCGGGTTGTGATCGTCGTTTTCCGTACCGGGCTTAGGCACATTGATATATTTGGAGCCCAATTGGCTAGCCAGGCACGACGTAGCGGGCGCCCCGAAGGGGCTGGATACAACGGGCACCCCATTGCAAGTGAGCCCCGCCTGGAATTCCTGGTCAGCAGTCAAAGGCAGGCCCGTGATGGCGTTATTCAATGCGATCAGCGCCGGGGGCTCACCTGGTCCACCTGTACCTGGCACTGTGGTTGCACCGCAAGTTGCCGTCGCGGCAAAGCAGGGAACAGCGCCGCTCACGAGGCCGCTATCATAGCGCCAGTTGAAGCCAAGCCACGGGCCCCGCTTCCACGGCTGGTATTGAATGTGGGTGGTCTGATTGTAGTGTTCATCATGGTCGATGCGAAACACGTTGAAGGATGGGAAAAAGGCAATCCCGGCAACTTGTGGATTGAAGAATCGCGCCGCAACGCCGGACATCACCACCCGAGCCGTCAAGCCATGAAAGTTGGGCACAGTGGCGCTCAGCATCCATCCCGGGATCTTGGAGTTGTGCCACTCGATCGGGAACGTGATCGGCGTAGCGCCGACGATGCCGAAGTCGAAGCCATCGTGCGTATACTTCCAGATGTATTCGCCGTTGATGACCAGATACCTGCCGAAGGCTTGCTGGAAGCCAGCGTGGAATTCATTCCGATAGCCCGGAGTCAGCGCCCCCAGATTGCAGGGGACGCCAGGAGGGGAAACGATGGCCGCGACAACGCGATCGCTGCATCCGTTGCTGGCAATCACAAGGTTTTCGTTGAAGGGTGTCTCCATGATGCGAGCATAAGACACGCGAAGAACGGTGTTCGTTGGTTTGATGTTGTAAGAGACGCCCAGGCGTGGCTGCACCTGACCGTCGGTGCTGATGCCGTTGTATTTGTCGCCACGCAGGCCGAGATTGAACGACCAATTCTTCCAGGAGATGGTGTCCATCAGGTACAGCGCCAATTCCTTCACGTCTGTATGGCCATGGAAATTGAAAAGCTTGCCGCCATTGGTGAGATCGAAGGGAAGAAGCGTGGTGCAAGGTGGACCCGTGGCGACGCGATTTACAAAGCAGGGATCGCCGGGAATGGTAGTGCCATCAGGGTTCTCTGTATTTAGCGAGGGAAGAAACGTATGGTCTATAATACCAAGCTGGTCGCTCTCGGTCAGGAACGTCTGCTGATAGACGAAGCCCGCCTTGATGTTGTGAATTCCTTTAACATACGAGATGTCTCCCCGAAGGCCAACGTTAGTTAGCTGGCGGTCTTGCCCCGCGGTTTCCACTTGGAGATCCGGAGCCAAATCGTTGAGGGGATTGCTGCTCGGGTAATAGTTATATTGGTCGTGGCGAGCAAAAAAACCCACAGTCGAGACCGCGTTCGAGCTGAAGAGGTGCGTCCAGGATGGAGCGATGTTGTAGCTCTTGATTTGCGTGCGCTGATCGGTCGTGCCTAGGGGAGCGCCAGTCACTGTATTGATAAGAAAGGTATTCGTTGGGTCGCAAGTGTAACCAATGGGGCCGCATAAGTGGTACTGCTGGTCGTACGTGTTGGGATTCTGGAACCAGGAGCGCGTGAAGCCCAAATTCAAGTGCAGGGTGTCCGCTTGGCTCAATTGGTAGTCAATACGATCGAAGACATTCTCCGCGTTGCCCTTGTCGTGCAGAGCCGTAAATTCCGGCGGGTCAAGGAAGCGGCTGGTATTCAGTCCGTTGACCGCCAGAAAGTTTCCCCATTTATCTCCACCATAGGCGACATCGAAACCGGCGTTCACGGTGCCAAAACTGCCGTAGGAACTATAGATTCTTCCCCTGGGGATGTTCTGGCCGAGTCCGGAGCGTGTAGTCACCTTGATGACTACGCTGGTTTTGTCGCCAAAGTCGGCGGGCGGTGCGCCGGAGATCACTTCCATCGACTGAATCGAGTCCGCGGGAATTTGGTTCGAAAAAACCTTGCTGAACTGGTCGGTTTGTGGCTGCCCGTCAAGTGAAACGGAGTTCTCCGCATGATCGCCCAAGCCATGCATCAAGCCGTTGGAGTCCGCGGCGATTCCAGGGGTTGTCAGCGTTACCAACGACGAAAAAGGTGACGTGCTGCTTTCCAGAGGGGTTCTCTCAAACAGATTCCGGTCAATGTCGCTGTGAAAGGTGGATTCATTTTCGATCAGATCTCCGCCATTCTCCGTGACGTTGACGGTAGTGGCCTCCGTGCCAAGCTTCAGGGTCACTTCTACTTTCGCAGGCACACTGGAACGCACCTCAACATCAACCAGGTTCGGAGCGAACTTCCCCGCCGTCACGGTCAAGTGATACGGATTTAAGGGCAAGTTCGTGAAACGGAACGTGCCGTCGGCAGCCGTAGTTGTTGATCGTGAGTAACCGCTGACCGCATTGTCGATCTTAATGGTCGCGTCTTGGACGATGGCTCCCGACGGGTCCTTCACGATGCCTTCGATTGTGCCGGACGACTGAGCCCAGCCGACCGTGGCACAGAATAGAAGGCTCAAGCTTGCAACAAATAGTCGAACACTTCTAAATCCGATTCTCATTTGCTCCCCCTCAATGGTTTGGGTTCGGTTCTTTCAGCTATAGTGGCCGCCGGGAAAAATGGCGGGGGCGAGACCCATTGCGGGGCCGCGCTCGATTGGAATGGTAGTTGGCTGAATTACGCGGACAGAGGGGGAGGTGCGCGAGACGGAGAATCCGCGGAGAACGAATCGGTGAAGTGGAAGCTACGAGGAGCAAGGATTTCACCGAAAATCAGGAGAACCGGGTTCAGCAGTACAGCGGAAACCGCGGGAGCTACGCCAATGTGGGCTATCTGGCAGATGCGGCAGGCGGCTTCGTCATGCCCGTCAGCGTGGGAGTGTGGGGCAACTTGTAGCAGGAAGAAAAACGAAAGCAACGCTAGCGAAACGATGACCGACGTGGCCAGCCGACGGCTCGGCCGGGGCCCTGCTGGCTGCATTGCATTTCCTGCGAACAAACACTACCCCCACTGAATAGGACGCAATAAATCGAAAAGCTTACCACCCCATTGTTATCTAGAAGTAGATGCAGTGCAACAACGTAATGGTCACCCGCGTTCCAGGAATATAGATGCCTCTGGCCGCCACAAGGATGGAATTTTGCGAAGAACCTATTCAGAAAAGGCACTGGCATTGGCCGCCAAAAGGGCCGTCAAACTGGCGGCGATCTGGGCGCAAATCTTGCCGACATTTTCTTCCGACGGATTCTTGTCGAGTTCGTATTTGGCCAGGGGGATATAGTTGTTGAAAGTGATGACTGGCCCGTATTTGGCGTCGCCGGGTTGCTCCGGGACAAGCTGATAAAGCGGCTTGTCGGGCCGAGTCAGATTGAAAATCCCTACGTACAGCAAAAATCGGGAGTTAGGGGAAGTCCCTCCCCATAACGCGCGCCGGATGCGATTCTTGGCATCAGTTTCGGCAAAGACTCCCCGGATCATCACTCCCTTGGACGGATTTTGGCCGCTTGCGCGGGTGGCATTGTAGCCCTTTTTCTCGAGGATCTGCAGCAGAGTCGCGGTAAAGAAATCCGTCAGGCGCCGGGCTTGAACCGATGGCGAGTCGCTATCCCCGCTGACCAGGGGCAACGGAGGCTTTTGCTTGCTCGGCGCGGCCGCCGGAGTGGCGATGGGGGCAGCGGAAGGAGTAGCGATCGGTGTGGAGGGGGAAGTGGAGATCGGTGTGGCCGAAGGGGTGATGATCGGAGTGGCGGGGGGAGTGGAGATGAGCGCAACAGGAGAAGTCGAGATGGGCGTGGCGGGTGGAGTGGCGATCGGAGCTGCGATGGCCGTGGCCGAAGGAGCGGCAATCGGAGCGCCAGGGTGAGTGGAGACGGGCGTGGGGGGAGGGGTGGCAGAGGCGGGCACAGAGAATAACTCAAAATCGCTGACGAGAATTGGAATCGACGCCACGGCAGATTCCGTGGCCTGCGGGTGTGCAAAGCACAGGAAAATTCCGAAGCTCGAGGTCAGCGCGAAAAAGAAGAAGATTCGTGTGGCCCAGGTGAGATTTGGATGCCGCGCGGGCGAAAAAAACATGAGAGGCTCCCTCGGGCAGGTCAGCCTTTACAATACGCGAGGTTTTCGGAGAAGACGAATGAAATCAGTTTGCTTCGCCCTGACTCCGGCGGGCTGCGCGGAGCGGGCCTCCTGGAACTCAACGACGACGGGTGCCGGTGAAACAGAAGCCCAGCCCGGGAGAGACCGGGCTGGGCTTTTTTCCCTTGAATGATGAAAGAAGAATTGATCGTTACTTGTGGTTGTGGTTCGCGGCTTCCGCGGCCAATTTAAGTTCGTTATTCACCTGGTCAAGAAGCTCCTTGGCTTTTGCCGCGTGGCCATCCATATCCCACTCGTTGGCTTTCTGCGCGGCGGTGATTTTTTCCCAGGCCTCGCGCGAGAGGCGCTGCGCCTCGGCAAGATTCGGATGTTTGCGGCCGCTGACGTTGTCTTTCGGCATCTGGGCCACGGCGGCGCCAGCGCATATCATGACCACGGTAAGCACGCCTCCGAGGGCAACTTTTGTTCTTGTCATATCTGCAACTCTCCTTTTTTCTTCATTTGTAAGATCCACCGCCAGGCGCTTGACCCGGAAGCGGTGGTGCAAGGTGTGACTCCAGAGTGAAAGGGCAAGCCCCGAAACACAATCGAATTGGCGCGGAATGACGCTAAAGAGTCAAACTACCGGGCACAGAGAGACAGGGAAAAATCAGCGAGCTGAGGCAGCCAGCATCTCGTACCGGACCGGCAAATCGATCCCAAATTGTTCCAGGAGGCCGAGGCCATCCCAGATGACGGTGGATTCGATGATTTTGCCGTTGCGGATCTGATTGATAGTGATGCCGCTGAAGGAAACCTTCTTGTTGGTGGGGGGAACGCCGAGGAATTCGCCGCGGTGCGTGCCGGTGATGGTCCAATAAACGACCAGCTTGTCGCCTTCGCTGATGGTTTCGTGCACTTCGAAGCGCAGATCCGGCAGACCGGTAAGAAAACGCTCCACCTGCCGGCGATACGCGGAGGGGCCGACGGCTCCGCCGGCGACTGTGGGATCGCCAAGCGCGTGGGTGTCGGCAATCACGTGTTCAATGAATTCCATCCGCCGCTCATTCCAGATCGAATGGTAAAGGCGTCCGAACAATTCCTTATGAGCTTGGGAGACGGACATGAAACCTTCCTCCCCCGGAACGCAGGAGTCCCGGTTTTGCACTAGCCGTTGCCGCGAGGGATTGGCGCGGATGGGAGGCTGGCAACGCTTGAGGGAGAGCCTACTCCCAAATTCGGCGCCTTGCAATCATCTAACGGCGCGCCCTAGATATCGGATCCAACATTCATTAATAAGGGAACGCCCCTGCCGAAGGTTTCGAGAAAGGAATTGCCATACGCCCATACTCATGGCACACTACTTATGTGCATAGGTGACCGATGCGAACCAGACGTGCCCACATTCTTTTGCCGGAGGATCTCGCCAGGGAAATCGACGCACTGGCAGGCCGTCGCGGCCGCTCCGCTTTTCTGGTGGAAACGGCGCGGGAAGAGGTTCGGCGCAGGAAATTGCTGCGATTCCTGGAACAGGATTCACCCGCCTGGAGGGAGGAAGATCATCCCGAGATGGCGAAGGGAACAGCCAAGTGGGTTCGCAATCTCCGGCGGGAAAATGAAGGTCGCAAAGGAAAGCGGGCCAGCCGCGGCTCCAAATGAGGCTTGTGTTGGACACATCGGTGCTGATTGATGTGCTGCGCGGACGCAAGGACCGGAGGCGGCTGCTCCACCGACTGGTCGGCGAGGGCCATTCCCTTTCCACGACCGTGCTGAATGTCGCGGAGCTATACGCGGGCATGCGAGCCGGAGAAGAAGCCAGGACCGAGGAATTTCTTGGCGGGCTCGAATGCTTGGAACTACGCATTTCTGCCGCGCGATTAGCCGGCCAGTTAAAAAGCATATGGCAAACGAGAGGCCGGACACTCACGCTTTCAGACACAATTATCGCGGCGGTGGCGATCGAAGAGCAATGCGCGCTGCTGACGGACAACCGCAAGGATTTTCCCATGCGAGAGTTAAGCGTTTACCCGCTGCCTTAGACGGCCTCCCGCGCGGCGTAATTCCCAATTCAGATGCTACCCGCGCGGCCAGAGCCAGGCAAAGCTGCCCGCCGTCAGCGCGGCATAAACGAGTCCATCAACGACTTCTTTGATGACGTTGCTCCAGGGCTGGCCTTTCCATATTCCATTGCTCAGGTTGGCCAGGCCGTAGGCGAGGAACGCCGCTGCACAAACAACGCGAAATACGATCAGGTAGGCTGCCCCGTGGCCCGCAGAGTGCGCAGCGACATACGCGACAAAGACGCTGATGATCAGGCAATAGGCAAACCACATGCCCAGAAATTTCGGCATCGCGGGCCGGCCGCTGGGAAATACCGTCAACATGCCGACGGGTCCCTGCTTGTATTTTTCCTGCATCGCGGGCGAATTCATCTCTTTGTGTGTGCAATGCGGGAAAATATAAAGCCCTTTCACTAAACCGGCGGCGCGCAATGAGGGAAGAAGCTTGTCCTCTTCGGGGAGTTGGCGATAGTCGGATTTATGGTACGGAAGCACCATGTGCATGATGGAGCTGGCGATAAAAACAAAGACCGCGGACAGCAGAATCGGGAGCCAAAGAGCGGCGAGGAAGAGCATGGGCGGACCTCTTTCAGGAAAACAGGAATGGACGAATTTAGGTGCGAGGCTATCCTTTTCCGCGGAGGGGGTCAAGCGAGCAGTGGGGTTGCCGGCCGACGAGGTATCCGAATGAATTTGATCCGCAAAGCGTAAGGAAAACAAAGCTTCTTCCGACTCAGAGGGCTGCGCACACTACATCAGTTTCAAAAGAGGTGCCGGACCTTGGTTTTCGGTTAGAATATGCGAGTCCTGATCGGGTGAGAAACGAACATGCCACACATTGATATTGATTTGCTTTCGGAAGCCGAACTCATCGAGTTGAATCACAAGGTGGTGGCTCGGCTGAGATTCCTGAACCAGATGCGCTCGCAGGAGCGCGATGCTTGATTTCCGCGTCGGAGAACGCGTGAAATTTCACCCGGACGGGCAGTCGGAGCTCGTGGGAATCCTGACGCGCTACAACAAGAGGACCGTCACTGTGGTCACCGATGCCGGGCAGCACTGGAACGTGTCGCCGAGCCTGCTCACAAAAGTGGAGTCCGCTGCCGCTCACCGGACGGCACCTAACGATTCCGGGGTGGCGCGGTTTCCCAATCGCTCGGCAGAAAAATAGCCAGCAAGACATTCAGTCTGCGTTGAAAGCATCTCTGGCGCCGTGCCGGACAGGTAGTGCATTCACGACGCGGTTGCGCTTGCGCAGCGCATAAATAATTCTGCAGGTGTCTGGCTTCTTCCCAAACCGCGACTGGCGAAGGCAAGGTCCCGCAGGGAGTGGTCTTGTCTGCCTAACGAGGTATGGCAGATTTGCGCCGGAACATTTCCAGCGCTTCCCGCGCGGGACGCGTGCAACCCCGCTTTGTATCCTTGAGACCCTGCCGGATTCCTTCTCCCTTCTCGACTCGCGCGGCGATGTCCAGCAAATGCTGATACGCTTCGGCATCCTGCACGACGGCTTCGGCCTTGCCATTTACGGTAATCACCAAGGGTTTCTTGGTCTTCTTGAGGTGCTTCATGATCTTCGCGGGATTTCGGCGGAAAGTCGTCATCGCCTGAATATCTTTCTTGATGTCGAACATGCTGCCCCTCGCACGGCCGTCATAATGGAGTCTCAAAATAGAAAAAGGGCCGTCTGCCAGTGGCGGACGGCCCTTCGTTCGTTAATTATGCTCTCGTGACACCAAGATCGATCTGCCAGAATCTGTCCGCCCCGACAGCCGAAGCCATCAGGGATGGGTAACTTGAGTCTAGCGAAGCACTAAGCCCGTGAGAGCCGCACTTCGCACTGGAGAACATCTTCCGCACACCAGAGCGGAATAGATCTCTCTTATTTAGAAAGGAGGTGATCCAGCCGCAGGTTCTCCTACGGCTACCTTGTTACGACTTCACCCCAATCATGAGTCATACCTTGGGCGCTTGCCTCCTTGCGGTCGGCGCGGCGAC
>JABCZN010000021.1 GCA_013289665.1 Acidobacteriota bacterium
AGATTCTGGTTGGCATTGTAATTCCGCACGAGGTGCGCCCCGTGCGTGCCTACATAGGCGATGCTGATGGACTGGTTTGTTCCGATCTGGTGCTGTACCTGCAGGTTCCATTCGGAGACCATGGGCGTTATGTTGCTGGGAAGTAATCCCACCACGCTCACACCTGTTGGCGCGGCCAGATTAAACTGTCCTGGCCCCGTCCCGAGGGTAAAGCTTCCCGATGGCAATGGACCTGTGGCGTTCGTGGAGATAAGTTGTGCCGGCGTGCAATTCGGCTGGCAAGGCAGGGAGCCCGTAAGCGTGATGCGGAAGCCCTGCGCATACGTTTCCGTCTGTACTCCGGCAAAAGGCGGATTCTGCGCCAGTTGGTTGCTGATACCGCCACGATCGATAAAGTAGAACAGGCCGTATCCGCCACGCACCACGGTCTTCCCGTCGCCAAGCAAATCATAGGCAAAGCCCAAGCGTGGACCAAAGT
Source organism: Acidobacteriota bacterium (assembly GCA_013289665.1). Lineage (GTDB taxonomy): Bacteria > Acidobacteriota > Terriglobia > Acidiferrales > UBA7541 > Acidiferrum. The sequence goes on from JABCZN010000021.1 coordinate 479, forward strand.
TATGGTAGTCGTTGGGAATTAGTGTTCTGGGAGCCCCATTGCTCCCGGCCAAGACCAGCGCGCCGGTAGCCAGGTCAAAATTGGCCATGCGGTTCTCAACTTCCGTTGGCCAAGTGAGAATGTCGTAGCGGAGTCCCATGTTGATGGTTAACCTGCGGGTCACGCGGAAATCATCTTGGGCAAAGAAACCGTTTTCCCAAGTCCGGGTTCCCACCATACCGAGAGGCGAGCCGACTTCATAGTCGTCCACGAAACCAGCGAGCAAGTCGGAAACTTCGTACCCAGTATCCACATGCCCCTGGCCACCATTGCAGCAGGGGCTATTGCCATTTCCCGCTGGCCGGAAACCACCCTTGCCGTAGTTGGGGCGGAAGAGATTGAGTTCGCGGCGAAGGATGGTACCTCCAACTTTTATCGTGTGGCGTCCCTTCGTCCATGTAAGAGTGTCGTTGTAGTTGAATCCGGTCTGAGGTACCAAATAGGGTCCGAAATCTCCGGTGTACTCGATTTGTTGTGCGTATGCCCCAATCAGGGCGATGCCGCCCGTCACGATGTTGTAGCAATTTGCGATGCCGAACTTTGTGCACCACGCGGTACTGCTCAAAGGGGGCTCGTATCCGTATGTGGTCCGGACATAGCCGCTGCGAAATTCGTTGACCACCGTTGGGCTGATCGTTGACGTCAGGCCGACTGAAGCTCCAGAGGGATAGTTGAAATTGGTACCGGAGCCGAAGCCCGAGGGGAGAATTCCCAGGGAAGTTGTGTTGGTCTGGGCTACGTGGCCGTGGCTGTAGCGCACAAACAAGGAGTTCTTCGCGTCGAGAATGTAATCACCGCGAAGGTCCCAGTCGTCCCAATTCTCGATAACTGTTCGATTAAGTTTAAAATTGTGCTGGATAGGGTTGCAATTGGGATCTTCGGCATGCGTGCAATTCGGCTCCGGGTAGGCGTTGAGGTAAGCCAGAGCCGCGGGGTTCAACCGGTTTGCAGGAATGACGTTCGGCTGTGCGCCTGTGCCCATGAACTGCAAAGCGCCGTTGGGGTTTGTGGCTGTTTTCGCTACCGAGCCATCGGTCGTCGGATCGTAAATGACGCCATTTGTCGGCAGGGAAAGTCCGGCGGTCATTGTGGGATCAAGCAGCGCGGAAAAGTCGGCTTCTCCAGCTAAAGCCCCTGTCCCTCGCATAGCGTCCGTCGGAACCGTGGCATACGACGGTCCACTCGGCACGTTTTGCCGCAATCCTTGATAATCACCAAACAGAAAGAGCTTGTTCTTAATCACCGGCCCGCCCGCTGTAAAGCCAAACTGGTTGCGCACAAAACTCGGAGTGGGACTGTCAGGGCTGGTAAAGAAATCCTTGGCGTTCAGTTGCTTGTTGCGGTTGAACCAGAAAACGCTGCCGTGATAGTCGTTTGTGCCGGACTTGATGGAAGTGATCACTAAGGCTCCGCCTGCCCGGCCGTACTGCGCAGGCGCGATATTCGTCTGCACCTTGAATTCATCGATCGCTTCAGCGGGCGAAAAAAGCACAATCGTATTTACCAGCGTTTCGTTATTATCAATTCCGTCCAGAATGAAGTTGTTCGCTTGCGACCGGATTCCATTGACCACCAGCGAAGCCCCGCCTTCCTGCCCGTACCGGAAGGTTTCCGCGTTGCCGCCTGAGCCCGTGGCATTACCGCTGCCTCTTACAACACCGGGAGTCAAAAGGGCGAGTTGCGTAAAATTGCGCCCGTTCAACGGCATCTCCGTGATCTGCTTCGATTCCACGACTTCGCCAAGGGCCGAGTCCTGGGCGTTGATCACCGGCGACCCTGCTTCCACCGTAATCGTTTCCGTTACCTCTCCGACCGACAACTGAAAATCCGCTACACCCAGTTGCGCTACCTGCAATTCCAGGGTTCGCGAAATCTTCTTAAATCCCTTTTGCGCGATGTCTACCCGATAGTTCCCCGGCGGCAGTGCCGACACCGTGTAATACCCCAGTTCGCTCGTCGCCGTCGTGGACAGGCGTCCCGTTTCGACGCTCGTCACATTCACCACCGCCCCCGGCACCGCATTCCCCTGGGGGTCGGTTACCGTGCCCTGCAAGCGCGCCGTATCACTCTGCGCCAGGCATACCGCTGCCGTCGAGAGGACGATCAGCAGAACCAATACCCAATTCCGCAACTGTTTCGGCTTCATTCGATGCCCCTTTTCTTCTTTCGAAATGACTTTTTCCACACCCGAACCTGATCTGCGCCGGGCAGGCCTTTCCCCTCACGCCTCTCGACTTGCGCTGGAACGGGGTTCTAAGCCTTGAATCCCGAGGTTCGAAACATCCCTTTGAGATTGACCGCCCGAACGGGTAATTGCACCCTTGTTGTGCAGCAACTTTTCAAATGCTTGCTATAGAAAGAAGTCTCGCCACGTTTGATACTGTTACACCCAGAACCTCTGCCCTTGCAGTGGGTTCCACCGTTTGTTACGTTGTTACAAACTAATTCTTACGTGGGTTACAGGGGCAGCATGTCAGAGAGAGAGCAACACCTACGCCAGGTGGAGAAGGTTGCCGCCAGCGCCGTCCTCCATGGCTCGGAGTCTTTATGTAAGCTCCTGCGCTATCTCGCTCACCACGCCATCGAACACCCCGGCACCCCGGTAAAGGAATATCAGATCGCTACAGAAGAGTTCGGCCGCCCAGCGGACTTCGATCCTGCCGTCGATTCCATGGTCCGGGTCCAGGCTGGCCGCCTGCGCACAAAGCTCGCCGAGTACTACGCCGGCGAAGGCTCGGCGGACCCCGTTCGTATCGAACTTCCCAAAGGCACCTATACCCTCGTATTCCACAAGAGGGACCCCGCCGCCAAATCCGACCGGCACCTCCACCCTTCACAAGAACACTCTCAGCCCTCCCCTGAGCAGGTTCCTCGCTCCTGGCTGCTTGCCGTGGTGGTGCTTTCTCTGCTCCTCGCCGGCTCGCTTTTGGCTCTCTTTCTCACCCGCAAAACCACTCCCACAATCTTCGCCGGTGATGTGAAACCCGCTCCGGCCGCCTTTCAGACTTTCTGGAAGCCCTTTCTCACCGGCCCCGAAGAGCCTTGGATCGTCTTCAGCAACGCAGCCTTCGTCGGCCGCCCTGAAACCGGCATGAGGTATTACAATTCCTCCCGCGACCCGAAAAACGTGATCTGGGATCACTACACCGGCGTCGGCGAGGTGATTGCCGTTCACAGTCTCGATCAGGTCTTCGGCCTGCTGCACCGCAATCTCCGCGTCAAGCGCGGCAGCCTCTTCTCTCTCGACGACGCTCAGAATACCGACCTGATTTTCGTGGGCTCTCCTTCTGAAAATCTCAATCTGCTGGAGATTCCCGGAACCCGCGAATTCGTCTTCCAGCGCGTGACCGATGGGCCGCGGAAGGGCGATCTCGCCGTTTTCAATGTTCATCCCCAGCCCGGCGAACAGAAATTTTATCTCGCGTCTCCATCGAGCGCGCTCCTCACCGAGGATTATGCCCTGGTCGCTTTCGTCCCTGGACTCAACCCGTCGCGATCCGTCATGATCATCGCCGGCACCACCACCTTCGGCACCCAGGGCGCCGTCGAATACGCCTGCCGCGAAAAATCTGTGCAGGAACTTCTCCTGCGCCTCTCTCTATCCGATACTGGCGAACTCAAGCCCTTTGAGGCCCTTCTTCACGTCAAAATCGCCAAAGGCGTTCCCGTCGAAACCGACCTCGTCTCCCTTCGCAAAGTCGCCACTCCCTAACTTCCTGCCCCTAAAACGTAACTTTGTCCCGCGCTGGTTCATCTGAATTTTCGTCTTGTGATAAAGTTTCGGGACGGTGTCACCCGCCCGGGTTATCCGCTTTAAGAGGTACGCCAAATCGCCGGTTTTTGAAGTACAATGCCCCCGCTTCCTGCCGAGCGGTGTCCCCGGCAAGCGTCCCTCGTCCCTGGGCATACTTTTCCCTGCGAAGGAGCCTTTGTGAGCCAGCCAAATCCTGCTTTATCCTCCGAAGGAGTCCCCGTGAGCCAGCCAAATATTGACCAGCTCTGTATCAACACCATCCGCACACTTTCGATCGACGCCGTGCAGCAGGCCAACTCCGGCCATCCCGGCGCTCCCATGGGTCTGGCTCCCGTGGTCTACTCGTTGTGGCAAAGTTTTCTCCGCTACGATCCCGCCGATCCGCTCTGGCCCAACCGCGATCGGTTCGTTCTCTCCGCCGGACACGCTTCCATGCTCCTTTATTCCACACTGCATCTCGCCGGAGTCCGCGCCGTAAATAAAAACGGCGAAGTCCAAAAAGAACTTTCCGTTCCGATGGACGAGATCAAGCGCTTCCGTCAGCTCGGCAGCCGCACTCCGGGACACCCAGAATCGCACATCACCACCGGCGTTGAGACCACCACCGGCCCGCTCGGTCAGGGCATCGCCAACAGCGTCGGTATGGCCATCGCCTCCAAATGGCTGGCCGCCAATTTCAATCAGCCCGGCTTCGATCTTTTCAATTTCCGCGTCTATTCCGTCTGCGGCGATGGCGATTTGATGGAAGGCGTGGGCGGTGAAGCCGCTTCTCTCGCCGGCCACCTCGCCCTTTCCAATCTTTGCTGGATCTACGACAACAATCGCGTCACGCTCGACGGCCCGGCAAGCTGGTCCTTCAGCGAAGACATGATGACCCGCTTTGTCGGCTACGGCTGGAACGTCACCCGCGTCGCTGACGCCAACGACCTCGTCCAGCTTTCCCGCGCCTACAAGACTTTTCTCAATACCACCGACAAGCCCACGCTCATCGTCGTGGACAGCCACATCGGCTACGGCTCCCCGCACAAGCAGGATTCCTACGAAGCCCACGGCGAGCCGCTCGGCGAAGAGGAAGTGAAGCTCGTAAAAAGGAATTACGGCTGGCCCGAGGACGCCAAGTTCCTCGTCCCCGACGGCGTCTACCAGCAGTTCCAGAACGGCGTCGGCGCGCGCGGCAACGAAGAACGCACCAAGTGGAACGCCCTCTTTGCCGAATACGCAAAGAAATTCCCCGAACTCGCCGCCCGCCTGTCGAAAATGCAGCGCCGCGAGCTCCCCGACGGCTGGAACAAAAATCTTCCCAACTTCCCTGCCGACCCGAAAGGCATGGCCACCCGCGAAAGCTCCGGCAAAGTTCTCAATGCCCTCGCGCAGAATATTCCCTGGCTCGTCGGTGGCTCCGCCGATCTCGCCAAGTCCAACAAGACGAATCTCGTCTTCGAAGGCGCCGGTGATTTCTTCACCAATGAATACAAGGGCCGCAACATCCACTTCGGCGTGCGCGAACACGGCATGGGCGCCGCCGCGAATGGCCTCACCCTCACAGGACTGCGCGGCTTCTCGGCCACCTTCTTCAATTTCAGCGACTACATGCGCGCCAGCATGCGCCTCGCTGCGCTCATGGAAATTCCCGTCCTCTTCATCTTCACTCACGATTCCATCGGCGTCGGCGAAGACGGCCCCACCCACCAGCCCGTCGAGCAACTTGCTGCCTTCCGCGCCATGCCCAACATGCTCGTGTTTCGCCCTGGCGACGCGAACGAAGTCACCGAATCCTACAAAGTCGCCATCCAGCACACCCACGGGCCTTCGACGCTCGTCTTCAGCCGCCAACCCATGCCCACCATCGACCGCACCAAATATGCGCCCGCTTCCGGCGTCGCCAGGGGCGCCTACGTTCTCGCCGACGCCGACGGGGGCAAACCCGAAGTAATCCTCATGGGCACCGGCACTGAGCTCCAGCACTGCGTCGCCGCCTACGAAAAACTCAAAGCCGAAGGCATCAAGGCGCGCGTCGTCAGCATGCCCTGCTGGGAAATTTTCGACGAGCAGGATGCCGCCTACAAGGAAAGCGTTCTACCCGCCGGCGTCACCGCGCGTGTTTCCATCGAAATGGCCGCTACGCTCGGCTGGGACCGCTACGTCGGCGCAAAGGGCAAAATCATCGGCATGCGGTCCTTCGGCGCTTCCGCACCACTGAAAGATCTGTTGCCAAAATTTGGCTTCGGGCCAGACTTCGTCGTCATCGCAGCGAAGCAACTGCTCGGAAAGTAGCCTGGCTATGAAAGTTGTCATCGGTTCGGATCACGCGGGCTTTCAAATGAAAAACGCCATGGGCGTTTTGCTGGCCTCGCTCGGCCACGAGGTTCTCGACGTTGGCGCATACAACGAAAATCCTTCCGACTATCCCGATTTCGCCGAAGCCGTGGGCAAGGCTGTGCTCGACGGTCGCGCCGAACGCGGCGTCCTCATCTGCGGCAGCGGTGTCGGCGCCACCGTCGCCGCCAACAAACTCCGCGGCATCCGCGCCGGCATGTGCACAGACACCTACTCCGCCCATCAGGGCGTCGAGCACGACAATATCAATGTCCTTGTTCTGGGCTCGCGCATCACCGGTGAAAAAGTTGCCGAAGAGCTTGTTCGCGCCTACATGGGCGCCAAATTCACCAATGAAGAGCGCCACGTTCGCCGCCTCGCCAAGGTGAAAGCTCTCGAGGACAAGATGTGCCAGAGTTGAAATTCTAAGCCCCCTGCCTCCGAGGGGCGTAGAATTGGTTTGCAGGCCCTTTTGACACTATAAGGAGAAGTGCTATGACAACCTCTGTAACGGCCCCGAATACCGGAACCGAGCCCGCAGCCAATCCGCTGAAAGGCCTCCTCGCCTACGGCCAGTCTCCCTGGATGGACTACATCCGCCGCGACCTGCTTACCGGTGGCGGCCTGAAAAAATTTATCGCCGAGGACGGCCTGCGCGGTCAGACCTCCAACCCCACCATCTTTGAAAAGGCCATCCACGGCAGCACTCTCTACAACGACATCCTCAATTCCCCCGAAGCCAAATCCCTCAACGCCAAGCAACTCTACGAAAAAATCGCCATTCGTGACGTCCAGGACGCATGCGATATCTTCCGTCCCGTCTACGACGAGACCAAGCACCGCGACGGCTATGTCAGTCTCGAAGTCTCTCCCTACCTCGCCAACGACACCAACGGCACTATTGAGGAAGCCCGCCGTCTCTGGAAAGCAGTCAATCGCCCCAACGTCATGATCAAAGTCCCCGCCACTCCGGAAGGCGTCCCCGCCATCCGCCAGCTTCTTGAAGAAGGCCTGAACATCAATATCACGCTGCTGTTCGCGCAGTCTGCCTACGAAAAGGTAGCCGAAGCCTTCATCGCGGCTCTTGAAGCCCGCGCCGCCAAGGGCCAGCCCATCAACCAAATCGCCAGCGTCGCCAGCTTCTTCGTCAGCCGCATTGACTCGCTTATCGACGGCAAAATCGACGCCATGCTGAAAACCGCTGCCGGCGACGCAAAAACTCTCCTCGAAAGCCTTCACGGCACCATCGCCATCGCCAACGCCAAACTCACCTACAAGAAATATCAGGAACTGTTTGGCGGCCCGCGCTGGAAGGCTCTCGCTGCAAAAGGCGCCCAGACCCAGCGCCTCCTCTGGGCAAGCACCAGCACCAAGAATCCCAAGTACCGCGACGTCCTCTACGTCGAAGAACTCATCGGCGCAGACACCGTGGACACCATTCCGCCCGCAACCTTTGACGCCTTCCGCGATCACGGCAAGCTCCGCCCCAGCCTCACCGAAGACGTCCCCGGGGCCGCTCGCCACATGGAAAATCTCGCCAGGGCCGGCATCTCCATGAAGGAAGTCACCGAGCAACTCGTCGCCGACGGCGTAAGACTTTTCGCGGAAGCCTTCAAGACACTTCTCGAAGCAACCGGGAAGAGCGCCGGAGTGAAAGCGTGAGTCTAAACAAAATCTCCCACAAGCTGCCCCCAGCCCTGGCCGAAGGAGTGAAGACCTCCCTCGCTGACTGGAAAACCAATAATAAGGTCGCGCGCCTCTGGCAGAAGGACCCGTCCCTCTGGACCGGCACCGACGAAGGCAAGTGGCTCGGCTGGCTCAGTGTCGTTGATGAGCAGTTGAAAGAACTCCCCAACCTCAAGAAGCTCGCGGCGGAAATCAAGAAAGCCAAATTCCGTCATGCAGTGCTTCTCGGCATGGGCGGCTCCAGCCTCTGCGTCGAAGTCCTCCGCCTCACCTTCGGCAAATTCGGCGGCTACCCCGAACTGCACGTGCTCGATTCCACTGACCCCGCTCAGGTCAAGGCCGTCGAGAAAAAACTCGACCTGAAGAAGACCCTCTGCATCGTCTCTTCGAAATCCGGCAGCACCCTCGAACCCAACATCTTTAAGCAGTATTTCTACGAGCGCATCCGTCAAAAAGTCGGCGAGAAAGAAGTCGGCAGCCATTTCATCGCCGTCACCGATCCCGGCTCCAAGATGGAGCAGGTCGCAAAAGACGGCCACTTCCGCCACATCTTTCCGGGTGTTCCGAGCATTGGCGGCCGCTATTCCGCGCTCTCGCATTTCGGCACCGTTCCCGGCGCCATCATGGGCCTCGAACTTTCGAAATTCCTGAAGATCACCCAGAAGATGGTCAAAGCCTGTGGCCCGGCCACCGCTCCGGAGAAAAATCCTGGCGTCATCCTCGGCACCATCCTCGGCGTCGCCGCCAATCATGGCCGCGACAAAATCACCATCTTCACTTCCCCTGGCATTTCCGATCTCGGCGCGTGGCTCGAACAGCTCATCGCCGAATCCACTGGCAAGGTCGGCAAGGGCATCATTCCCGTCGATCGCGAAAAAATCGGCAAGCCCGCGGTGTATGGCAGCGATCGCGTCTTTGCCTATCTGCGCCTGGCCAAGGAAAACAACCGCGCGATGGACGCCGCCGTCACTGCTCTTGAAAAAGCCGGCCATCCCGTCGTTCGGATCGTCCTCGGCACCAGGTTCGACCTCGGCCAGGAATTCTTCCGCTGGGAGATTGCCACCGCGACCGCCGGCTCCATCATCGGCATCAACACCTTCAACCAGCCCGATGTCGAAGCCAGCAAAATCGAAACCCGCAAGCTCACCAGCGAATACGAAGCCACCGGCAAGCTTCCCTCCGAAGCTCCGTTCTTCGAGGACCAGGGCCTCAAGCTCTTTGCCGATGAGAAAAACGCCGCCGTCCTCAAGAACAACGCGGATCTCTCTGGAGTTCTGCGCACCCATCTTGGACGCATCGGCGCCGGCGACTACTTCGCCCTTCTCGGCTACATCCAGATGAACGACGCCCACGAAAAATCCCTGCAGGCCATCCGTCACCAGGTTCGCGACGCCAAAAAATCCGCCACCTGCCTCGGATTCGGTCCTCGCTTTCTCCACTCGACCGGCCAGGCCTACAAGGGTGGCCCGAACTCCGGCGTTTTTCTCCAGCTCACCTGCGATGACGCCGCCGATATTCCCGTCCCCGGGCAAAAATTCACGTTCGGCATTGTTAAAGCCGCCCAGGCGCGTGGCGATTTCGCCGTGCTCTCCGATCGCGATCGCCGGGCGCTGCGCATTCACCTTGGCAAGAACGTGAAAGGTGACCTCGCGAAGCTCGCGAAAGCCGTCAAACAGGCCCTGGCCTAGTTCGAAAATTTTCAGTTTCCATTTCTCGCGGAGGAACTTCCAATGCAACTCGGCATGATCGGACTTGGCAGGATGGGCGCCAACATGGTGCGGCGTCTCCAGAAAAATGGCCATCAGTGCGTCGTTTACGACCGCAGCCCGGAATCGGTGAAGCAACTCGTTGGCGATGGCGCCACCGGCTCCACTTCCCTCGACGACTTTATCGGCAAGCTGCAAAAGCCGCGCGCCATCTGGCTGATGGTTCCAGCAGCCGTCGTCGACGCCACCATCGCCGATCTGGCTCCGAAACTCAGCAAGGACGACATCCTCATCGACGGCGGCAACTCCTACTACATTGACGACATCCGCCGGGCCAAGGAACTCGCTCCGAAGGGGATTCATTACGTTGATGTCGGCACCAGCGGTGGCGTTTGGGGTCTCGAACGCGGCTACTGCCAGATGATCGGCGGGGAGCTCGCCATCGTGAAACACCTCGATCCCATCTTCAAAACCCTCGCTCCCGGCCGCGGCAAGGTAGACCGCACGCCCGGCCGCGAAAAAGCCTCCGGCACTTCCGAAGAAGGCTATCTCCACTGCGGCCCCTCCGGCGCAGGCCACTTCGTAAAAATGGTCCACAACGGCATCGAGTACGGCCTCATGGCCGCCTACGCCGAAGGTCTGAACATTCTGAAACACGCCAACGCCGGAAAGTCTCATCGCGAAGTAGACGCTGAAACCACGCCGCTCCGCAATCCGGAACACTATCAGTACGATTTCAATCTCGCCGATGTCGCCGAAGTCTGGCGCCGCGGCAGCGTCGTCGCCTCCTGGCTGCTCGACCTCACCGCCATCTCTCTTCTCGATCAGCCCACGCTCGAGCGTTTCTCCGGCCGCGTATCCGATTCCGGTGAAGGCCGCTGGACCATCCTTGCCGCCATCGAGTCCACTACGCCCGCGCCCGTGCTCACCGCTTCGCTCTACCAGCGCTTCATTTCCCGCGGTGAAGACGACTTCGCAGCAAAACTTCTTTCCGCCATGCGTTTCCAGTTCGGTGGTCACATCGAAAAGAAAGCCGGGCACTAAGCCGCGAAGCCGGAAATCGCGCGCCCCATTCCAAGATAGGATCGTGTTCCATGAACACCAATCATGCTGAGGCACCCAGTGCCACCGCTGCCTGCGCCATGGTCATCTTCGGCGCCACCGGCGACCTCACCAAGCGCAAACTGCTCCCTGCTTTGCTTAATCTCGCCCAGGAAAAAGTTCTGCCCCAGCATTTCGCCATCATCGGCGTGGCCGGTGGCGAGGCCACCACGGAATCCTTCCGCAAGTCGCTGACCGCGGAAATCCCGCAATTCGCGCCCGATCCCATCGACCTCAAGATGTGGGACTGGCTCGTCGAGCGCATCTATTTCGTCCCCGGCGATTTCGCCAATCCCGACACCTACAAGCGCCTTCAGGTTCAGCTTGAGACCGTGAACAAAAACCACGGCTGCAGCGGCAACAATTTTTTCTACCTCGCCGTCGCCCCGCGCTTTTTCGCCACCATCGTCCAGCAACTTGGCGCGGCGGGGCTGACGAAAGAAGAAAACGGCAAGTGGGCCCGCGTGATCGTCGAAAAACCCTTCGGCCACGATCTCCAATCTGCAATTCAACTCAACACCGAACTCAAGAAAGTCCTCACCGAAAAGCAGATCTACCGCATCGACCATTACCTCGGCAAAGAAACCGTCCAGAACGTCATGGTCTTTCGTTTTTCCAACAACATCATCGAACCTCTCTGGAATCGCCACTATATTGACCACGTCCAAATTACCGCCGCCGAAACCGTCGGCGTCGAGCATCGTGGCGGTTTCTATGAAACCGCCGGCGCCCTCCGCGACATGGTTCCCAACCACCTGTTCCAACTCCTGACCATGACCGCAATGGAGCCGCCCATCTCCTTCGACGCCGATGAAGTCCGCAATAAGCAGGCCGAAATCCTTCACGCTATCCAGCCGCTCACCCCCGAAGAAGTCCTCACCAACGCCGTACGCGGCCAATACGGCCCGGGTGATGTGGACGGCAAGCACCTCCCGGGCTATCGCGAGGAACCCGATGTCGATCCCCAATCGAATACCGAAACTTTCGTCGCCCTGAAGCTTTTGGTGGACAACTGGCGTTGGGCCGGCGTTCCCTTTTATCTCCGCACTGGCAAAAGCCTCGCCCAACGCACCACTGAAATCGTTGTCCAATTCCGCCGCACTCCCTTCGTCCTTTTTCGCAACACCACCGTCAAAAACATCGAAACCAACCGCATGGTCATTCACATCCAGCCCGAGGAAGGCATCTCTCTCAGCTTTGGCGCAAAAGTGCCCGGCTCGGTCATGCGTCTCGGCCTCGTCAACATGGACTTTGACTACGACACCTATTTCGGCACCGAGCACAGCACCGGCTACGAACGACTGCTCCGCGATTGCATGGCCGGCGACGCCACGCTCTTCCAGCGCGCCGACATGGTTGAAGCCGGCTGGAGCGTCATCCAGCCCATCCTCGACGTCTGGCACGCCCTCCCCGCGCGCAACTTCCCGAATTACCCTGCCGGCTCCTGGGGCCCCGCCGAAGCCGACGAGTTGCTCGCTCGCGATGGCCGCACCTGGCGCCGCATTGGTGAGGAAGATGTTGACCTGCGCAGCAAGCACCTCGCCGAGAGGAAGGCTGCAACCACTTGATGCCCGCGCCGGCCCAACGCGATATCCGCATCCTCGCTGACCCCGCCGCGGTCACTCGCCGCGCCGCGGACGAATTCGTCAAGGCCGCGTCGGAATCCATCGCGAAAAACGGCGTCTTCAACGTCGCCCTCGCAGGCGGCTCCACGCCCAAATCTCTTTACGCCATGCTCGCCGACGATCCCGTCTATCGCGCCAAGATCGCCTGGGACAAAATGCGTGTCTTTTTCGGCGATGAACGCCACGCCCCTCCCGACAGCCCCGAAAGCAATTTCCGCATGGCCGGCGAAGCGCTCTTTTCCAAAGGCCTCCTGAAGCCGGAACAGATCGCCCGCATCAAGGGCGAATACCCCGACCCCGAAAAAGCCGCGCTGGAATACGAGCAGGTTCTACGCGCATACTTCCAGTTGAAGGACGGCGAGTATCCTCGCTTCGACCTGGTGCTCCTCGGTATGGGCGATGAAGGCCACACCCTCTCGCTCTTTCCTGGCACCAGGGCGCTTCACGCCTCCCCCCGCATCGTGGTCCGCAACTGGGTCGGCAAATTTTACACCGAGCGCATCACCATCACGTCCGAGACCGCGAATCACGCGAACCGCGTCATGTTCCTGATCACCCGCGCCGACAAGGCTCCGGCCCTTAAAGCTGTCCTTGAAGGGCCTTACGAGCCCGAACAACTTCCCGCTCAGCTAATTCAACCCGAGAGCGGCAACGCCCTCTGGCTCATCGACAGCGACGCCGCTAAAATGTTAACGGTAGGCACTAGAGAGTAAAGTGTAGAATTTCCGTTGACCGCATACGGTCGAGCAGGTTTTGGTTTTGTTTTTGGTTTTGTTATCTGTTATCTGATCGCTGTAAGCCGATTTGGATCTTAGCGATTACTGATTGCCGATTCTTCCAGGAGACACCAATGGCCACCGCAACTCTCAGCAACATCGAACAACTCCTCGGCTCCAAAGCCGAATCGCTCCTCGGGTTCAAATCCCCCAAAATCCCGAGGGAACGCCTGCATCTCCCAGGCCCTGATTTCATTGACCGCATCTACGCCCTCACCGACCGCAACGTCCGCGTCCTCACCAATCTAGAGCGGCTTTTCGGCACCGGACGCTTGGGCAAGAGCGGCTATCTCTCGATCCTTCCTGTCGACCAGGGCATCGAGCACTCCGCCGGAGCCAGCTTCGCCAAGAATCCCGACTACTTCGACGGCGAAAACATCGTCAAGCTCGCCGTCGAGGGCGGCTGCAACGCCGTCGCTTCCACTTTCGGCGTTCTCGGCTCCGTCGCCCGCAAGTACGCCCACAAAATTCCCTTCATCGTAAAAATCAATCACAACGAACTCCTGACCTATCCGAACAAAGCCGATCAAATTCTCTTTGGCACCGTCGAAGAAGCCTACAACATGGGCGCAGCCGCCGTCGGCGCTACCATTTACTTCGGCTCCGACCAGAGCGGCCGCCAGATCGTCGAAATCAGCCAGGCCTTCGCCAAGGCCCACGATCTCGGCATGGCCACCGTCCTCTGGTGCTATCTCCGCAACAACGCGTTCAAAAAGGACAAGGATTATCACGTCTCCGCCGATCTCACCGGCCAGGCCAATCACCTGGGCGTCACCATCCAGGCCGACATCATCAAGCAAAAGCTTCCCGAAAATAACGGCGGCTATGCGGCCCTCAACATCGGCGATTCCAGCTACGGAAAGTTCGACAAGCGCATCTACACCGACCTCGCCAGCGATCACCCGATCGATCTCACGCGCTACCAACTCGCCAACTGCTTTATGGGCCGCTCCGGTCTCATCAACTCTGGGGGTGCTTCCGGCGCCAACGATTTCGAAGACGCCGTCGCCACCGCCGTAATCAACAAGCGCGCGGGAGGCACGGGCCTCATCAGCGGCCGCAAAGCGTTCCAGCGCCCCATGCCCGAAGGCATAAAACTCCTCAACGTTATCCAGGATGTGTACCTAAGCAAAGACATAACCGTAGCCTGATTTCCCTCTTCCCGGATGCCCACACGCCGCCTTCGCGTGTGGGTTTTTGTAATGGCGAAACTCGATGGATCTGTCTTCCCATTCTCCTTGCCGTGTACTCCGCCACTCCCTTTCTGATCCTCTCTCTGTCTCGTTAATTCTTGACTCTTTGACCTCCTCCTCTTCCCTGCACCATAAACCTCCGGGCAACATCTCATGTTTATAGTGATCTGAAACTGGAGGCCCTATGCCAACCCTTCTCGAAGGTAAATCCATCGCCATCACCGGCGGCGACCAGGGCATCGGCCGCGCCATCGCTGAACGCCTCGCCCACGACGGCGCCGACGTCGCCATATGCTATCGCTCCAACCAATCCGGCGCCCAGGAAGTCGTCGCCCAAATAACCAGGCTCGGCCGACGCGCCGCCTCCATCCAGTGCGACGTCGGCAAGATCCGAGACGGCCAGCGCTTCATCGCTGAATCCATCGCGCAACTCGGCAAGCTGGACATCCTTATCAACAACGCAGGTCTCGAACGTCGCGCCGATTTCTGGGACGTCACTGAAGCCGACTTCGACGCCGTCCTCGACGTCAATCTCAAAGGACTCTTCTTTCTCACCCAGGCTTTCGTCCGCCATCGCATGCAGGCCAAATCCGGCGGAAAAGTCATCAACATCAGTTCGGTCCACGAAGAGCTTCCTTTTCCGCATTTCGCATCGTACTGCGCCAGCAAAGGCGGGTTGAAAATGCTCACCCGCAATCTCTCCATCGAACTCGCACCCCTGGGTATCACTATTAACTCCATCGCGCCTGGGGCTATTGAAACCCCCATCAACAAGAATCTCCTCAACGATCCCGCCAAGCTCAATGCCCTGCTCCAGAACATTCCCCTGAAGCGGCTTGGTAGTCCCTCCGACGTCGCTTCCCTCGCTTCCTTCCTCGCCTCCAGCGAATCCTCTTATATCACCGGCACCACCTTGTTCGTGGATGGGGGCCTGCTGTGGAACTATCAGGAGCAATAAACGGTCCGGTTTTGCTCCAAATCAAAATCTTCACTGAATTCGATCGAAATTTTCCGACGTATCGGTAACGGCAACTGGGCGACAATCAATCGATGCGCACGCGCTTTCGCTGCCCCTAAGATAGACCTGTAGTTTGTGGAAGGAGAGAAGAATGCCGAAGACTACCGCAACCCCAGCGCCCAAGGCAAGAAAAGCCGCCCCAACAAAATCCAAGCCCACGCAGGATCAGATCGCCGCCCGCGCCTACGCAATCTATCTCGAACGCGGCTCCACTCCCGGCGACCCCATGCAAGACTGGCTCCGCGCCGAACAGGAACTCGCCGCGTTGGCAAAAAAATCCGGCTCCAAATCCAAGGTAATCACCATCGCCGCCTGAGTCCGGCAAGCTCCTGCAGCGGCCGATCTTCAGATCGGCCTGAATAGCTCTTAGGTAGGAAACCTGGGAAACCTCTGGCTCTTAAGGAATCGCAAAATGTGATTCTTGCCATTCTGGGCCTGTCCTGCTAAGGATAGGCGAGGAACCTCAACGGTTCCCGCAAACGTCGAATTGGGAGGATCTTCCCACCGGCCACTTCCCCGTCTACGCCCTCGTCAAAACCGCCGCCCGCGCCGCCTCCAGCAACTTCGCCGCGTTCCCCCGAATATCTCCATGCCCGAACACCGCGCTTCCGGCAACCAGCAATTCCGCTCCTGCCTTCACGACATCCGCCACCGTTTCCAGGTCCACGCCGCCATCCACCTCAATCCGAAAATCCAGCTTTCTTTCCGCCCGCAGTCTAGCCAGCGCCGCAATCTTGTTCAACGCATTCGGAATAAATTTCTGGCCCCCAAATCCAGGATTCACGCTCATCACCAGAACATGATGCACCAGGTCCAGCACCTCCGTCAGCATCTCCACCGGCGTAGCGGGATTGATCACCACGCCCGGTTTGCACCCGTGCGAAGAAATCAGGTGCAGCGTCCGGTCCAGATGCACCGTAGCCTCCTGGTGAACCGAAATCCAATCTGCGCCCGCATCCGCAAACTCCGGCACAAACAAATCCGGGTTCTCAATCATCAAATGGCAATCCAGCGGCACCTTCGCCACTTTCCGCAAACTCTTCACGAGCGGCGGCCCTAGCGTGATATTCGGCACAAAGTGCCCGTCCATCACATCCACATGCAGAATCGTTCCGCCGCCCTCAATAGCCTGCTGCGCATCGCTGCCGAGTTGCGCGAAATTCGATGCCAGGATCGACGGCGCAAGTTCAATTTTCATAGCCAGCTTCCCACTCTTTCTTCCAAACCCAAATTATACGCCGCAGCTCGCGAAATCACGCGATTCCTTGGAGCGGCCGCAACCGGTCGGGGGCTTCTGTGGACGTATCGAGATCGAACAGCTGTCATTCTGAGCCTATCTGGCAAGGACAGTCGAAGAACCGCAACTTCAATCATCCCGCTCAATTCAAATCTGATCGCTCACACCTCCACCTCTCTCCACTGGACCGAACACCTTCTCCGGCTGCTCTCCCTCGCCAACTCCAATCCCACCATCACCTGTAACGCCTGCTCCGGCGTAACCTCTAACTCCGCCTTCCCCAAAATCGCATCCCGCACATTCGCGTAAAAATCCCGCCAATCCCCAAACGATTCCACTTTCCATTTCCTCACTTTTCCCCCATCCACCTGCGTCACTTGCCCAAAGTTCTCCGGCTTCTCGAGCATCCAGGATTCCCCCGGCCCCGGTGTCCTCGTGCGCAGCACGCTCTCCAGCGGATCAAACTCCTTCTTGAAATAAGTCCCGTTCGTCCCCATCACCACAAACCGCGGCCGCAGCTCCGCGCTCAACATCGACTCCCCCAGCACCGCCATCTGACTCCCCGGAAAATGCAGCCAGATATCGAACGCATCATCGGTAACAAATCCCTCACGCTCCGTGCGCACATCCGCCGTCACCCGCTCCGGCGCCCCAAACAGTGTCAGCGCATAATCCAGCAGGTGCGGCCCCAAATCCGCCAGCACCCCGCTCCCCGGCCCCGGCACTTCCCGCCAAGCCCCCGGTTTCAGTTTCGGCCGAAACCGATCATAGTGCGCCTCAAACCGCACAATCCTTCCCAGCTCCCCGCCAGCTACCAGTTTCCGCAGCGCCTGAAAATCCGCGTCAAACCTTCGGTCGTGATACACCGTCAGAATCCGTCGAAGCTTCCTTGCCGCCCGCAGCAACTCCACTGCCTCTTCGACTGTATTCGTGAACGGCTTGTCCACCACCACATCCCGCCCCGCCTCCAGGCACTCGATCGCAAACGGAAAATGGGTCTGGTTCGGTGTAGCGACGACCACCAGCCGGATTGTCCGAATCGCCAGCAACTCTTCGAGACTCCGCACAATCTGCGCATCCGGATAAATCTTCTTCGCCTCATCGCCCGTCCGCTCGACCACCGCCGCCAGCCGCAACCCCTCCACCGCCTGAATCACCGGCGCATGAAACCCGCGCCCCGCCAATCCAAACCCCACCAGCCCCACTTCAATCAAGACGCATCCTCCCCCCAAATCCCCAACGCGCGAAAAGTGTATCACCTCCCGATCGGGCTCCTAGCACTGTCGGCCTTTCTAGAGCCTGGCGTCCGCGGGGGGCCGCTCTTCTGTTTGAGTGCGGAAACCCAGCTTCCGCTTTTACGGCCTCAAACCCACCTCCAAACCTCCTGCCAATCTTGCGCCCACAACGGCCGGCGCACGCATTTATCCGCGCAGCGTCAGATCCGAAGATCGGCCATTCCAATTCCCCTTCTCCGTCTTTCTCTCCTCCACCCCCGCGTTATATCCTTCCCCCAGTGCAAAACTCCTCTTCTCCTCCACAAGCCCCCACCCAAGGCCTCTATCTCGGCCTGGTCATCACCGTCCTCGCCGTCCTCGCCTACGCCGCCTACATCACCATCCAATTCGCCGGCCTCCGCAAACTGCAAAGCGACCTCGTCGACCGCAACCGCCGCGACTCTCTCCAACTTCTCCGCATCCAGAACGATCTCAACTCCCTCGGCCTCGCCATGCGCGACATGCAGGATCCCACCGAGCCTTACCCCATCCTGGCCTGGGTTCCGCAATTCGAACGCATCCGCAACGATCTCGTGGACGCCCTCGAACAGGAATCCGCCCTCTCAGAAGCCACTCCGACCGCCGATCAGCGCGGCTATCTCAATCAGTCCCTCGCCCAGTTCTGGGACTCAGTAAATCGCATGTTCTCCCTCGCCGAAGCCGGCTCTGAATCCGCCGCCGCCGAGCAAATCCGGGACACGTTGCAACCCCGCCAGGCCGCTCTCACCTCCGCCGTCTCACGGCTTCTTGTAGAAAACAACGAAGCCGAGGAACGCGCCGCCGCCCGTATCTCCGCCATCTACGATCGTGTCCAGCGCCAACTCTACTTCTTCCTCGCCGCCATCCTCGTCGCCATCGTCGTCACCAGCCTTTATCTCATCCGCAACAATCGCGGCCTCTTCGCCAAAGTCGCCGAGCTCTCCTCGCAACGCAGCGACCTCGCGCAAAAACTTATCGCCACGCAGGAATCCACCCTCCGCCACATCTCTCGCGAACTCCACGACGAATTCGGCCAGGTGCTCACGGCCATCGGCTCGTTAGTCGGCCGCACGGGAAAGCATCTCCCTGCCGATTCCCCCGTCCACGCCGATCTCCAGGAAGTCCAGGCCGTCGCGCAATCCACGCTCCACAACATCCGCAGCCTCTCGCAAGCCTTGCATCCCGTCCTCCTCGACGAAGTCGGCCTCGTCTCCACTCTCGACTGGTACATCCCCACCGTGGAAAGGCAGACCGGTCTTCGGCTTCACTATGAAAAGTCGGGAGACACCTATCCCGTGGCAGCATCCGCAGGCGTCCAGATCTATCGCGTCCTCCAGGAAGCGCTCAACAATGTCGCCCGCCATTCCGGCGCCAAAGAAGCCTGGATTCGTTTGCGGTTCGAGCCTTTCGCGCTGATTGTTGAAATCGAAGATCGCGGCAAGGGTTTTCTTCCAGCGGAAGGCCTGACCGGCATCGGCCTGGTCGCCATGCGCGAACGAGCCGAAATTCTTGGCGGCTCCCTAAACGTCTACTCGCCGCCCGCCGGTGGCGCCATCGTTCATCTCGAAGTCCCTCGCGAGCACGTGGAACCTCACGCCGAATAAATTCACGGTACTCCTCGCTGACGACCGCCCCCTCGTCCCCCCTCCAGACGGAAGCTTTCTATCCCTTCTTCGGAGGATCGGCACGGGGGGAGCGGTCGCCCGCTCCCGCCTGCCATAGGCGCGGCGGGGACGCGGGTTAACCCTGGGCCCCCCGCACAGATCCGTATGGGCAGGATTGCTGCATACGGCCCTTACCGCAGATACCTGGCGTTGAAACGCATGGCAGGACAAGGGGTCGAGGATCACGGCACTCGGGATCCACCGAGCGGCAAGCGGCCCTGCAGTGCATCCGACATGCTCGGCATAAAAAAAACCGGGTCCCTAGACCCGGTTCTTTGGAGATATGGGGAAATGCCTGGTACGCCTTAACGGATTAACTTTCTCCGAGTGATTCCACAGAGGCTCAAAAGGCCGCTGCCAAGGAGAAACATGGTCGAAGGTTCAGGTACGCCTGTCCCGCCGCGATTTGCGCCGGATCCAATTTGGTTCCAGTTGATGGACTCATTTCCGTCTTCACCGAAAGCCGAGTTGTTGACGAAATCCCAGCCGCCAGTGTTGAGAATCTGGCCGCTGTCGGTCGCCGAAAACGCAATGCCATTTACAAAGAACGAAACGACGGGAGCATGTGCCGCGCATGAGGCAGCAAAGGTTGAAGCGGCTAGAATAGACGGCGTGCTCGAACAGCCTCCGATTCCGTTGTTGCCACCAACAAGCGGGTCGAGTGAGGCCGGAGGAAACCCTCCGAACATCCCGAAATCGCTGGTATCGAAGTTGTAGGAACCTGTCTGGGTGAAGATTCCGACCTGGCCCGGATTGAGGACCAGCGGATTCCAAAAGTTGAATACTTGCGCACCACCGTTAAAAGTCACCGTAAAACCGGTAATGGTAAGCGTCGTGCCGCCGGTGTCGTCAATCCGTATTGCTCCGGTGTCCAACGATTGCCCAGCTGGTGTTTGCGATACGACATTCGCACCCCCAAGCCACGGGGTGGGGAAAAATCCACTGGGCCGAAGATTGTCAGCATAGCCGACAAAGACAGTAAAGCCGTCGGCCCTTGCCATTGATGGAAAAACCAAGACCCCCACAAATGCAACCAAAACGAGCAACCTGACCATTTTTGTCACTAGTATCCTCCTAGGCGGAGCAACTGACCTGGCAAAACAGCATGACAAAACGGAGCAGTTCGGGCACCAATCGTACGGTTTTACAGGTGGTTATAACTTGTTGAAACTGAGCATTGTATTTGACGGATTCGAGGCACTGCCCGTTTCCTGCGGAATAATTTTGCATATTAGATGCACGGATTTGCTCCAAACTACTGTAAAGACAACTACAATGGGCACGACTGGCGGCAGGCCTGCTCAAGGGAATCGTCAAGTTGCCTCGGGCGACGAACTACCTCAGCCCGAAAGTCGAACGCCATCAGAAAGCGACAAATCAAGGGAGATCCCGTTCGACCAGGTGGAACCAATGCCAAATAAACTCACGGTACTCCTTGTCGACGACCACGCCCTCGTCCGCCGTGGTTTCCGCCGCATTCTCGAGGATGAACCCTCTTTCGAGGTCGTAGGCGAAGCGAGCGACGGCCTTGAAGCCGTAGGGCTCGCCGAACAACTCCACCCCGCCGTAATCGTCATGGATTGCGCTCTCCCAGAAATCAACGGTATCGAAGCCACCCGCCGCATCCTCGCCAAATTTCCTGATATCGCCATCCTTATGCTCAGCATGCATTCAGAAGACACGCTCATTCGCCAGTCTCTTGAAGCCGGCGCCAAGGGCTACATCCTGAAAAACGCCATGGATCTCGACCTCGTCGCCGCCATACAGAAAATTGCCGGGGGAAATACCGTTCTCGACCCACAAATCACCCTCACCGGCAACCTCAAGGGCGAACGCGACACCGGCCTCACTCCGCGCGAACTCGAAATCCTCCAGCACATCGTTGCCGGCAAATCCAACAAGGAGATTGCAACCGAACTCGGCCTCAGCGCCAACACGGTCTCGGTCCACCGCGCCAACATCATGGACGCGCTCGGCCTTCACAAAACCGCCGAACTGGTCGTCTACGCCATCAAAAACGGTCTGGTGAATCTTCCGTGAAGCGCCGCGATTTCCTCAAGCATTCCGCGGGAGCCGGAATCCTCTCCGCTGCTTTTCCTTTTTCTCTCCCGATGAACCCGCTCGGATTTCAATTCGCCGATGTCACCGCCCGAGCCGGCATCACTTTCCAGCACAACAGCGGCGCCTACGGCGGCAAACTACTCCCAGAAACCCTAGGCTCCGGCTGCGCTTTCCTCGACTACGATGCCGACGGCTGGCCCGACATCCTCCTCATCAATTCCATGGACTGGCCCGGCCACAAGCGCCAGCGTTCCACGCTCAAACTCTACCGCAACAATCGCAACGGCACGTTTACCGACGTCACCAAAGCCGCCGGCCTCGATCTTGAACTCTACGGCATGGGCGTCGCCGTCGCCGATTACGACAACGACGGCTTCCCCGACATCTTCATCTCCTGCGTAGGTCAAAGCCGCCTGTTTCACAACACTGGCAAAGGTACCTTCAGGGACATCACCCAAAAATCCGGCCTCCTCAACAAACAGGGTTTCAGCACCTCCGCCATCTGGTTCGATTACGACCGCGACGGCCTTCTCGATCTGTTCGTCTGCAATTACGTTCGCTGGTCCGCGGAACACGACGTGTTCTGCAGCCTCGACGGAAAAAATAAATCCTACTGCACGCCCGAAGCCTACCGCGGCGACACCTGCTGGCTGTTCCACAATCGCGGCGACGGCACCTTCGAAGACGTCACCTCGACCAGCGGCATTTTCGATACCAGCTCCAAATCACTGGGCGTTGCCATGATCGATTTCGATCAGGACGGCTGGCCCGATCTCCTCGTCGCCAACGACACCCAACCGAACAAGCTCTACCGCAATCTCCGCAACGGCAAATTCAAGGACGTCGCAGTAGAAATGGGCCTCGCCTTCAGCAATGAAGGCAAAGCCCGCGCCGGCATGGGCGTGGACTGCGCCGACTTCGACAACTCCGGCAAGCCCAGCGTCGTCATCACCAACTTCGACAACGAAATGCTCGGCCTCTACCGCTCCAACGGAAAATCCTTCGACGACGTTGCCATGCAGGCGGGCCTCGGCCCGGCCTCCCGCAACACTCTCGGCTTCGGCTGCATCTTCTTCGACGCCGATCTCGACGGCCGCCTCGATCTGGCCGTCGCCAACGGCCACATTGACGCCACCGTCCGCAACATCCGCGGCAACGTAGGCTTCGCCCAACCCCCACAGCTCTTCCTCAATCAAGCCAACGCAAGATTCCTGGAAGTAGCCGCGCAACTAGGAGGCGGATTCGCCCAAGCCAAAGTAGGCCGCGGCCTCGCAGTCGCCGATTTCGATCGTGACGGCGATGTCGATGTTCTCCTCACCACCAACAACGGCCCCGCTTATCTCTACCGCAACGACCAACTGGCCGGAAATCGCAGCATCCGTCTCCACCTCGTCGGCACAAAATCCAACCGAGATGCTATCGGCGCGACCGTCCGCCTCTACTCGAGCGGCCAAATCCAGACCCGCCAAGTCCGCAGCGGCTCGAGCTACCTCTCCCAATCAGAATTACAGCTAACGTTCGGCGTAGGCAAACAGGATGAAATAGAGCGAATCGTAATCGACTGGCCCAGCGGCCAAACCGAAGAATACCCCAGGCTCAAGTCCGGCCTGACCTATCAAATAACTGAATCCAAAGGTATTACCAGTACGTCCGCGTAGGGGCGGCCTGCCGCAGGCAGGCTCTACGCCTACCTGCCGTTTCGCTTCTCAGAGCGACCTCTGCGCTCTCTATGCGTTAAATCCTCTCTCATCAACCCTGGCAATCGCCGGCGTCCCCTAATCCTTTCCCACTATTGCGCCTTCCGCCCACCCCGAATATAAATGCCGGAACAAGCAGGCGCTTCCCACCCGGCTTCCCCAAAGCCAAACCGGAAGCACCCCAACAAACCTTGCGGCCGGGCCAACGACCCCCGGCCGCGTTTTTTAACGGGCCTGGCGCCTGATAAACTTTGACCACTCCCAGGGGGAAATGAATGCAACGCTGGCGCTCCCTAAGCGTTCTCGTCCTTGCTGTTACGGCCGTTTATCTCTACACATTCCCCGCAGCCAATATCCCCTATGCCATAGCGGTTCTTCTTCACAGCGGTTTGGGCGTTCTCCTGACCATTGGCATTCTGTTTTTTCTTTTCCGCGGCCTCGGCCAGGAACCATTGCCAGCGCGTTTCGGCTGGCTCTTCCTCCTGGCCGGGGGGGCGTTCGGCATTATCCTCATCAAAATCGGCACGCCTCACCGCCTCAAACTCTGGCTCTATGTGCACATCGCCCTCTGCCTCATCGGCCTTCTCTTCCTCGTCCCCACCTGGCTCGCCTCGAAAAACTGGCTCAACGCTGGTTTTCTGCAGCGATCTCTCCGCTTCGCCTTGGTCGCACTCCTCATCGCGAGCATCTCCTCCGCCGCCTGGTGGGTCCGCACCATCGCCTGGAAAGATGCCTACCGCGTCAATAACCCTTCGATCGCCCCAGCCACCATGGATCAGGAAGGCGACGGCCCCAACGGAAAATTCTTCCCCAGCTCCGTCCAGACCAAAGACGGCAAATACATCCCCTCTGACTACTTCCTGAAATCCCAAGCCTGCGAGCGCTGCCACTCCGACATCTACAAACAGTGGCAAAGCTCCATGCACCACTTCTCCTCCTTCAACAATCAGTGGTATCGCAAAAGCATCGAGTACATGCAGGAAGTCGACGGCGTCAAACAAACCAAATGGTGCGCTGGCTGTCACGATCCTGCCCTCCTCATGAGCGGCATGATGGATACGCCCATCCAGCAGAACATCCACAAGCCTGAAGCCAGCGCCGGCCTCAGCTGCATGATGTGCCACAGCATCGTTCAGGTGAAAAGCACCATGGGCCAGGGCGATTTCGTTCTCGAATATCCCAGGCTCCACGAACTCGCCGCCAGCGAAAATCCCGTAATCCGCAGCCTGCACGATTTCATGGTCCGCCTGAATCCGGAGCCGCACCGCCGCGTCTTCCTGAAACCCTTCATGCGCGAGCAGGTACCCGAATTCTGCTCTGGCTGCCACAAAGTCCATCTCGACCAGCCCTTCAACAACTATCGCTGGCTGCGCGGCTTCAACGAGTACGACAACTGGCAAGCCAGCGGCGTCTCCGGCCAGGGTGCCCGCGCCTTCTATTACCCTCGAACATCCATGATGTGCGCCGATTGCCACATGCCGCTCGTCCCTTCAAAAGACGAGGGCAATCTCGACGGCTACGTCCACTCTCACCGCTTCCCCGGCGCCAACACCGCCGTCCCCCTCGCCAACGAAGATTCCACGCAACTCGACGCCAGCCGCAATTTCTTGCAGGACACACAACTGAGCGTGGATATCTTCGCGATCTCGCCGGTCTCCAAAAATGAATCCTCGAGGAAGGTCTCCAGCTACCCGAAGCAGGAACTTTCTACCACCTTCGCCGTCGGCGAAGAATCCGACATCTCCGCTCCGCGTGGTCCCGCCGGCGAAGCCCGTCCCATCACCGCTCCGCTAGACCGCGTGGGCGCCTCCGTGCGCCGCGGCGATGATGTGTTAGTCGACGTAGTGGTCCGCACCCGCAAGGTCGGCCACTTCTTCCCCGGCGGCACCGTCGACGCCTTCGACGTCTGGCTCGAACTCCAGGCCACCGACGAAAAAGGCCAGACCATTTTCTGGAGCGGCAAGGTAGAAGACAACGGCCGGGGTCCCGTCGAGCCTGGCGCGCATTTCTACAAATCCCTTCAAATCGATGGCCACGGCAATCCCATCAACAAGCGCAACGCCTGGGCCACCCGCGCCGTCGTCTACGTCCACCTCATCCCTCCCGGCGCCGCCGACACCGCCCACTTCCGCCTCCATATCCCCGAAAGCACAGGCGAACACATCACTCTTCACTCGAAACTCAACTACCGAAAATTCCAGTGGTGGAACACTCATTTCTCCTTTGCCGGCACTCCTGATAGAAATCAGTCCGGCGACGTGGCCAACGATCATGACGATCGCCAGTGGAAGTTTAACGGCGACCTTCGTGACGTCTCCGCCAAATCCAAATCCATCCCTGACCTCCCCATCATCACCGTCGCCGAGGACACGAAAACCCTTCGCGTCCTTCCCCACTCCGCCACTGCACCCGCACCAGAAGTCAGCCTCTCCAAGGACGACTGGACCCGCTGGAACGACTACGGCATCGGTCTCTTCCTCCAGGGCGATTTGAGTGGTGCCGAACAAGCCTTCACAAAAATCACCGAAATGGCTCCCGATAATTTCGACGGCTGGACCAACGTCGGCCGTGTCCGGGTCCAGGAGGGCAACACGGAAGGCGCAAAGGCAGTTCTCCAGAAAGCCCTGGCCCTCAAACCCAATCTCCCACGTGCCAATTTCTTCTACGCCCGCATCCTGAAAGAAGAGGGCCACTACGACGAAGCCGCGCAAGCGTTGCAGTCGGTCCTGGGCCAATTCCCTCGTGATCGCGTAGTCCACAATGAACTCGGCCGCATCCTCTTCCTCGAAAAGCGCTACGCCGACGCCGTGAAAGAATTCCAGCAAACGCTCGCCATCGATCCCGAAGATCTCCAGGCCAACTACAACCTGATGCTCTGCTACACAGGTCTCGGCGACGAGACCCGCTCCGACGAACACAAGGAACGATATCTCCGGTTTAAAGCGGACGAATCCTCCCAGGCCCTCACCGGCGCTTATCGCCAATCCCACCCCGAAGACAACAACGAGCGCCAATCCATCCACGAACACGTCTCCGTCCCGCTCCAGACGGGAAAAGTTCCCACAGCAAAAACAGCCGCAGGAGCGGGTCGGTAAAATGATTCTCTTCTCTAGGCCGGGGCTTCAAGCCCCGGCGTAACGAACCTGGATCAGATGGGCATTAGCCCCTGTGGAAAGATGTTTCCGTGTTTTCCGCGATGTTCATAAGATGAGCTCGATCGATTGCTCGATCAAAAACAGCGAGGACCCTCTCAATGACCTGGATCAAAACTCTCCGCCTCGAAGACGACGACCGAGTCCGCGAGCTAGTCCTCAAACAACGCGAGCTCTACCCCATCGAATACTCCACCCCTGCCCCCTCCGTCGATCGCGGCTTCGAAAACAGCATTGTGGGCTCGCACACCCTCCTCCCCGACGTCCTTTTCCACTCCTTCAGCGCCTTCGGCGCGATGATGTCCCCCGATCTCCCTCTCAAGCGCTACCAGCACGAAATGATCGCCACCATGGTCTCCGTCACCAACCGGTGTTTCTATTGAATCGAATCTCACGCAGAGTTTCTGCGTCGCACCAGCCTCAACAGCGAAATGGTTGCCGCCCTGGAAAAAGATTTCCGCACCGCGCCGATCAGCGCTCAGGACAAAGCCATGATCGAATACGCGGTCAAACTCACCCGCGACGCCACCCAGTGCAGCCGCGCCGACCACGACCGCCTCCGGGCTGCAGGCTTCGACGATCGTGGCATCCTGCAAATCACCCTGATCGCCTCATGGTTTAATTACATCAACCGCGTCGCCGACGCTCTCGGCGTAGGCCGCGAAATCCCAACGGAGACTCGATGAATAAACTCGCCACCGCGCTCGTGCTCTTAACCTCTTCTCTGATAGCCAGCGCACAGACTTCCCAAACTCCAAAATCCCAGCCCGCCATCACATTCCGCGACATCACCCAACAATCCGGCATCCGCTTCCTCCACAACAATGCCGCCTTCGGCAAGAAATATCTCCCCGAAACCATGGGCCCGGGCGTCGCCTTCATCGACTACGACAACGACGGCTGGCCCGACATCTTCCTCGTCAACGGCACCAGCTGGCCCGGCCAGCCCTCCAAACACTCCATGCCCGGGCTTTACCACAACAATCACGACGGCACCTTCACCGACGTCACCCGCAAAGCAGGCCTCGACATTGAACTGTTCGGCATGGGCGTCGCTGTCGGAGATTACGACAACGACGGCTTCGACGATCTGTTCATCACCGCCCTCGGCCAAAGCCATCTCTTCCACAACAACGGAAACGGCACCTTCACCGACGTCACCCAGAAAGCCGGCCTCGCAGGCCCCAGGGAATTCAGCACCAGTGCCGCCTGGGTGGATTACGACAAGGACGGCAAGCTCGATCTAGTCGTCGCCAATTACGTCCAGTGGTCCATCGAAAACGACCTCTACTGCACGCTCGACGGCAAAAGCAAATCCTACTGCACGCCCGAATCCTACAAAGGCACCTCCGTCCGCCTGTGGCGCAATCGCGGCGATGGTACTTTCGAAGACGTCACCAAAAAAGCCGGCCTCGGCGATCCCACCTCCAAAACCCTCGGCATCGCCATTATTGATTACGACAACGACGGCTGGCCCGATCTCCTTCTCTCAAACGACACGCAACCCAACAAGCTCTATCGCAACAACGGCAACGGCACCTTCACTGAAAAAGCCGTCGCGGCCGGCGTCGCCTTCAGCGAAGACGGTGTAGCCCGCGCCGGCATGGGCGTTGACGCCGCCGACTACGACCACTCCGGCGCGCCCAGCATCCTCATCACCAATTTTTCCAATCAAATGATTTCGCTTTACCATAACGAAGGCAAAGGACTCTTCGTGGACGAAGCTCCGCGCTCTGACGTCGGCCGCGCTTCCCTGCTCACCCTCGGCTTCGGCTGCTTCTTCTTCGACTACGATCTCGACAGCTGGCCCGACATTTTCATTGCCAACGGACACATCGACG
This sequence comes from Acidobacteriota bacterium, assembly GCA_013289665.1. GTDB lineage: Bacteria > Acidobacteriota > Terriglobia > Acidiferrales > UBA7541 > Acidiferrum. The sequence goes on from JABCZN010000021.1 coordinate 28,598, forward strand.
GCGACATCGAGCGCGTCCAGCCCAACGTGAAATACGCCATGCCGCCGCACCTGTTCCGAAACGCCGGCAAGGGAAATTTTCAGGAAGTCGCCAAATCGCTGGGAAAATCCTTCAACACGCCGCGCGTCGGCCGTGGCGCCGCCTACGCCGACATCAACAACGACGGCCGCCCGGACCTGCTTCTCTCGACCAACGGGGGCCCCGTCTATCTTTTCCTGAATGAAGCAACAGGCCCCGCGGCAACCAACAAAAGCCTGCGCATAAAACTGGTAGGCACAAAATCCAATCGCGACGGCATCGGCGCCATAGTCAGACTCTCCGCCGGCGGCGAAACCCAAACCCAAATGCTCCGCAGCGGCTCCAGTTACCTCTCCGCCAGCGAACTAATCCTGACCTTCGGCCTGGCCCAAAACGCCCAAGCCGACACGCTCGAAATCCGCTGGCCCAGCGGCCAGATCGACGAACTCTCCCTGGTCCCCGCAGGCCAAACCATCACCATCACCGAATCCCGGGGCCAAACCGCCTCCCGCAAATTCTCCAAGTCGTTCTAGCGGCCGTCTTCCCATGCGGGCGCTTTGGGGTGCGGCGGCTCAGCCACCGCTTTTACCTACGCAACCCGACCGGCCAGCCCCAAGAATTGCCGCTTCTCTTCCGAGCGTACTCAGCGTCTGGAGCGAACTCTGTGTTAGCTATTCTCTTTCTTAGAAATCAACCCCCTACTCTCCTCCCCGCAATCACCGCCTGCCCCAAACTGATTCCCCCGTCTCCAGCCGGCACTTCCGTATGAAAAAACACCTCGAACGACCGCTCCTTCATCTCCGCAATCATCGTCTCCAGCAGCAACGCATTCAAAAAGCATCCCCCGCTCAAGCAAACCCGGTTCAGCTCCGTCCGGTCGCGGATCCTCTCCGCCGCGTCCACAAACACCAGCGCCAGCCCGTTGTGAAACTTCCGGCTCATGCTTGCAACGCTGGTGTGCTGTCGAATGTCCTTCAGCAACCAGTCGAACAGAGGCTTCGTTCCGATCTGCCAGGTCGCTCCCTGCAGATTCAGATCCAGGGGATAAGCCGCCTCGCTACCCGAATCCCGCGCCGCCATCTCCAGCTCAATCGCCGCCTGTGCCTCAAAATTCACAGTCCCGCGCAATCCCACCAGCGCCGCCACTGCGTCAAACAGCCGCCCGCAGCTCGACGTCCGCGGCGAATTAATCTCCCGCTCCATCATCTGCAAAACCACGCGCAGCTTTCGCGAATCGATCTCTGCCAAAAACGGCAAGCCCAGCTTCTCCACTTCATTCCCGTAGTGTTTCGTCAGGTAACTCACCGCCATCCGCCACGGCTCGTGAATCGCCGCCGCCCCACCAGGCAGCGGCACATATTCGAAATGCGCCGCCCGCTCGAAACCCCCATAATCTGCCACCAGCACTTCTCCGCCCCAGATCGCCCCATCCGTCCCGTAGCCCGTTCCGTCCAGCGCAATCCCGATCACTTTCCCGTCCAGATGATTTTCTGCCATGCAAGCCACCACATGCGCGTGATGATGCTGCACGCCCACCAGCTCCACGCCCGCCCGCTCTTGCGCCCATTTCGTCGAAAAATAATCCGGGTGCAAATCGTGCGCGATCACCTTCGGCTCGGTCTCCAGAATCCGCTGCAGGTGCTCTACCGCCTCCTCAAAAAACCGGTAACTCTCCAGATTCTCCAGATCCCCAACATGTTGGCTCAAAAACGCCTCGCTGCCCCGCACCACGCAAACCGTATTCTTCAGTTCCCCGCCCACCGCCAGCACCGCCGGCATCTCCTGTTCGAGCTGCACCGCGACCGGCACGAATCCCCGCGCCCTGCGGATCTTCTGCGGCTGTCCCGCCGCCACCCGCACCACCGAATCGTCGCACCGCCGCACAATCTCCCGGTCGTGCACCAGAAACGCATCCGCAATCCGGTTCAGTCTTCGGATCGCCTCCTCGTTGTCAATCGCAATCGGTTCTTCGCTCAGGTTTCCGCTGGTCATCACCAGGGCCTCGAATTTCCCGCCCTGAAACAAAAGATGATGCAACGGCGTATACGGCAGAAACAAACCCAAATACCGGTTCCCCGGCGCAATTCCCGGCACAAACGCAGCTTCCGCGCGCCGCGGCAGCAACACAATCGGGCGTTCAAACGAACTCATCTGCTTCTTCGAAATCGCATCCACCACGCACAACCGCGCCGCATCCTCCACCCGCCGTACCATGATCGCGAACGGCTTCTCCACCCGCCGCTTGCGCTCGCGCAATTTCCCCACAGCCTTTTCATTCTGCGCATCGCATGCCAGGTGAAATCCGCCCAACCCCTTGATTGCCACCACCGAACCTTGCTGCAGCAACCGCGCCGTCTCGCGAATTGGCTCCGCCACATCCATCCGCGCGCCATCCGCCCCCAGCAGAACCACTTGCGGCCCGCAATCCCAGCACGCATTCGGCTGAGAATGAAATCGCCGGCTCGCCGGACTCTCATACTCCGCCTGGCACGCCCCGCACATCTTGAATTTCGCCATCGATGTGCGCGCCCGGTCATAAGGAATGTCGTGAATGATCGTAAATCGCGGCCCGCAATTCGTGCAGTTGATGAAGGGATACCGGAATCGCCGGTCGCGCGGGTTCATCATCTCCCGCAAACAATCCTCACAAACGCTCACGTCCGCTGAAATCAGCGCCCGCGCCGCGGCACGCATGCTGCTCGCTTTGATTCGAAAAGCCGTCTCCTGCTGCAGTTCCGCATCCCGGGGCACGATCCCTGAAATTTTCGCCAGCGGCGGAATCTCCCTAGGCAACCGCTCCAGAAATCTCTCTACGGCCTCCACCTCGCCCTGCACTTCAAGGCTCACGCCCGCCGGCGTATTGGCGATCAATCCGGTCAGCCCGCAATCATTCGCCAACCGGTATACGTAGGGACGAAATCCCACGCCCTGCACGATTCCCGTAACCTCAATCACTTTTCGACTGACACTAGTGCGTCCAGTTTCTTTCATGGTGTGAGCCTTCAGTGTACGGAAAAAACTCCAGAATTGTCATTCAGAACCCGGTTACTCGTTCGAAGCGGTTCTGAACTCCCCGCCATCACGCTCTCCTTGCGCGATCTATCGGTCATCTCTTCTTAGTAGTTTTTTCTTCCGACTTCTTGGCTGTAAGCTGTTAGTGGTTGGCTTCAAACTGGAAACTGGAATCTGGAAACTGACAACTAAAAACCACCTCCCCTCATGTTCTCCGACCGCACCAACTGGCTGCTCACCCGCAATCGCTTCACCCTCGCCCTCGACGAGCTCCGCGCCTCGGGCGTCCCGCTCCTCGATCTCACCGCCTCCAATCCCACCCAGTGCGGCTTCCGCTACGATTCCACCGCCATTCTCTCCGCCTTCCAGAATCCCGCCGCCCTAGACTACGATCCGCAACCCAAAGGCACCCTCGCCGCCTGCCGCGAAGTCGCCCGTTACTATCTCGACGACCACCAAACCGCCATCAATCCCGAATCCCTCCTCCTCACTACCAGCACCAGCGAAGCCTATTCCTACGCCTTTCGCCTCCTCTGCAATCCCGCCGACGAACTCCTCCTCCCCAAACCAAGTTATCCCCTCTTCGATTTTCTGGCCGGCCTCGAGGACGTCCGCCTCGTCCCCTATTCCCTAGTCTACGCCCACGGCTGGTTCATCGATTTTCAGTCCCTCGAACGCGCCATCACCCCGCGCGCTCGAGCCATTCTTCTCGTTCATCCCAACAATCCCACCGGCTCCCACGTTCATCCTGAAGAACTCACCCGCCTCAACACCCTCTGCCTCGAACGCAACCTCGCCCTGATCGTCGACGAAGTCTTCCTCGATTTCCCCTTCGACTCCCCATCCCGCAAAACTTTCGCCGCCAACACCGAAGTCCTCACGTTCACTCTGAGCGGCTTGTCCAAAATCTCCGCCCTCCCTCAAATGAAAATCGCCTGGCTAGCCGTCACCGGCCCCGACGCCCAAGTCCGCTCCGCTCTCGATCGCCTGGAAATCATCGCCGACACTTACCTCTCCCTGAGCGCCCCTGCCCAAGCCGCTCTCCCCACGCTCCTCGCCGAGCGCCACTCCCTCCGCCCCCAACTCCTCGCCCGCATCCGCGAAAACCGCGCCAACCTCCAATCCCAACTCCGCTCCCACCCGGCCTGCGAACTCCTCCACGCCGAAGCCGGCTGGTACGCCATCCTCCGCTACTCCCTGAACTCCTCCACCCCCACCTCCGACGAAGACCTCGCCATTCATCTCCTCCGCCAACACCACGTCCTCCTCCACCCCGGTCACTTCTACGACTTTCCCTCCGCCAACCACCTGGTCCTGAGCCTCATCACGCCTCCACCCGATTTCCGCGAAGGCGCCCGCCGTCTCCTCTCCCTCCTCTAGCGCCGCTGTTGGGCCAAGTGCGATTCAGGTGACCACGTCGGGAAAATCGTTTCTGCGCGCATAGCGTGTGCGCGTTGCAGCCTCCATCGAAACTGCAACAGGTCGAAAACCAGCTGAGACTTGCACCCGGTTTGATCAGCTGATCTTCTCTCCAAAAACGAAAAAGGCGCCCCATAGCGCCTTTCCAAATGCGAAAGTTAAACTTCTTGTATGCAGGTGCCGGAGGCGGTGTTGAGGTCGGCGCCGGCGGCCATGGCGGTGGTGGCAGCAGAACGGGAGGCGGAAGAGGGGGTGAAGGAATTTGACTAGCGGAAGCCGGAATTCATGCTTCCACGCCATCGGTGCTGAACTGGGGGCAAAAGAAGGGCGGGATAACTCCAATCTTTGGGGCCTCCCCCTCACTGCGAGGCCCTTGCTCCCCCGCAGAGCAAAGCGATGATGAGGGAACGGGACCTGACAGCGGTAGCAAGAAGTGAATTCGGTTTTACGGTTTCAACCTTGTGCTTCTCTTTTTGATAAGTGCCAGGATTGAATCGAGAACGGGCGAGGTTATGTTCTCCTTGTTCAATTCGGCATGGAGTTTGGTGGCCTGATCCAGAGCTGTGGTAGCCATGTCGGCCAAGGACTTTTCGATCCCCTTCCTGGCAACCGCAGTATCGGGCACGAGGCGATGCCAGTGGCGCAGATAAACTTCGCCCGGGTCGTACCTGCCTCCGATTTTCATTGCCATTTTGGTGGCGAGCTCTGGGTACACGGCGGTGCTCAAGATGTCATAAACCGGAGCTAGACGCGGCTTTCCTTCCTCATACAGGAGAGAGAAGTTCTTCCCGTGAGCGTCGGAATTGCCGATGAGATAGTTGAATATCACGATGTTCAAAAACGCGAGCCGGTCGGGCAGAGGCTCGATGCTATGTTTCTGGATTTCATCAAGACAAGTCGATATTCCCGGGCCGCCTTCGCGTTCATATTTGTTTTCCGGAGGGATGGATAGGGCCTGACAGAAGTCTTCCTGGTGCAGACGGACTACGTCGTTTCTCTGCCATCTCCTGTCATACCTCTCCACGAGTAAATACGGCTGGTTAGGCGTGCGGCGCATCTGTGCCTGAGGAACAGAGAGGCCGCAGCGTGCGGCAAGCATCAGGCAAAAGAGTTCGTTATGGACGCTGTCCGTGACGTCGTGTCTGTCGGAAATCAGCGTTTTCAGGATATGTGTTGTCGGAACGCCGCCGCGCATGAGCGCAAGCTTGTCTCCGATCAATCGAACGGCGAGCTTGTCGTGCGCTCCGGCAAGAGAAAGACGGACGCCATCTTCGCCAGCAAACAGGGGATGGCGTTTAAGGTGCTCGAAGATCTCGTCCAGATGTTTCTCGTCGAGTATCTGGATGTCATCCGGGTTTTCCTCGTGCGGCGGGGTCCCTTCAGGATAGATGGTGAGCGCGCCCGCGCATTCGCCGCCGATAACTTCGAGCATCGAAAAAGGGTTCTTCTCGGAGACTCCCAGGAGTTTCGCAACTTTTCTGCGGATCAGATCTTCCGGCAGGAGACCTGCGAAAAACGGGCGAGCAACGCGGTCCGCGAACTCTGCTGCGCCGACGGGCATGGATACTGACAAGGGCCACGGCTGTTTTGATCCCAGGTAGTCGGCGTTGTAGGCGAACTGCAGTCGTCCGCTGTCATCCTGCACTAGCTGGCCAGCCTTGTTGCCATAGAACCAGACGTCGAGGATGCGAGCCATTAGAGTTCGCCTTTCCGGTCGGCCACGTTCAGGGTCAGCCCGAGGGCGGAGAGCACCTGCATGATCTTTCCGATGTGCGAGGTCGGCTTGCCCCGCTCGAGTTCGACGACGAAGCGGCGCCCTAGGCCGCAGGCAGCGGCGAGCTGTTCTTGTGTAAGGCCCTGGGACTTGCGTACCTGCTTGACGAGGGCCCCGAGTGATTTTGCGTCGGTTATTTGCTTCATATTTGTTCCCGATCGGTATCATTATAGCAGTATGAGTCGGGAAATCAACAAAAAGTTCCCGATCGGTATCTTCTTGCAAAGGCCGGGCTTTGGAGCCCGGAAATGTTCCCTATCGGGAACAACCTGGGAGCCTTGGCAGAGAGTAGCTTCTTCGATTGATCTATCTGCACCAGCTCCGCCGCGCGGCGGCGTCAGAGGGGAGAGGCGTTCGGCGCGCTGAAGCGAACTCGTTCTTGAAAATGGACAGAACGTCTTCAACCTCATGCGGCTTGAAAGCCGTCGGCAGGTCGTTCACGTCGGGGTTTGGCACTGGCATCGAGGCCCAGAGCCCCGCGGCGCAGCGCGTTCTCGGATGCTTACAGTTGTGTTTGCCACGCCCTCTGATACTTGCCCTTCAGGGCTAAACCTCGATTGTTTCGAGACAAATTTGGGACAAGCCCAAGGCAGGCTATCAACCGTGCTCTAATGAATTAGTTAAGTTAGTTAGGAAGGGTTGGTAGCGATACCGGGATTCGAACCCGGGTTTCCGCCGTGAGAGGGCGGCGTCCTGGACCCCTAGACGATATCGCCATTGCCGTAGGCAGCCATTTCGCTCGGTCCGCCACAGCCTTAAATGTTCTCACGCCACTACTCGCCGCGCAAGCAACCTTCTCAACTCCTCTCCACGATCGCCGAAAATCCGTTTATTCCCGCCGCATTCGCCATGCACTTCGCCAGCAACTCGTACAATTCCTCTGGCCGGATCGGTTTGGTCAGGTATCCGTCCATTCCCGCCGCCAGGCATCTCTCCTCATCCCCCTTCATCGCATGCGCCGTCAACGCCACCACCCGTTGATGCGCTCCGCTCAGCTTCTCTTTCTCTCGGATCTGTGCCGTTGCCTCGATGCCATCCATTTCCGGCATTTGCACATCCATCAGCACCAGATCGTAACTTCCCTTCTCCATCGCGTCGAGCGCCTCCCGCCCATTCGCCGCAACTTCCACCAGATGCCCCCGCCTCTCTAGCAGCCGCATCGCCAGCCGTTGGTTCACTAGATTGTCCTCGACGACCAGAATGCGCAGCGCATCCGTCGAGGATCGACCTTCTCCCCTCAGTCCCCGTGCGCTTGCCGGAATTTCATCTGCTTTCGCCGGTACGCCCAGAACGCCGGCCAGCGCCTCGCGCAGTTCCACTCGCCGGATCGGTTTCACCAGAAATCCCGCCACTCCCAATTCCTTGCTGCGCCCGCCATCCCCGCGTTGCCCCGCCGAGCTCAACAACAGAATTTTTGTCGTGGCCAGCGCCGGCATCGCTCGGATTTTGGATACCAGTGCGAACCCGTCCATTTCCGGCATGTTGCGATCCGTCACCACCAGCGCATATTGGGCACCGGTCTGCTGCTCGCCGCGCAATTCCACCAGCGCCGCCTCTCCGCTCGCCACGCTCTTCACGTTCAATTCCCAGCCTCGCAGCATCCCCTCCAGAATTCGCCGGCTCGTTTCGTTATCGTCCACAATCAAAACTTTTGTGCCCCGCGGAATCTCCGCCCTCGCGCTGGTCGCGGCACTTATCACGCCGGCGGAACTCTTGAGCCGTGCCGTAAAATGAAACTTTGTTCCGTGCCCAACCTCGCTCTCCACCCAAATCTTCCCTCCCATCATCCCCACCAGCCGCGCCGATATCGTCAGCCCAAGTCCTGTCCCTCCATATTTCCGCGTCGTGGATGTGTCCGCCTGCGTGAACGGATCAAAGATCAGTTTCAGTTTCTCTTCCGCGATTCCGACCCCGGTGTCTGCAACCGTAAAATTGAGCACGCTGTTGCCGCCCTCCCAGCTTTCCTGTCGCACCGTTACCGCCACCTCGCCCGCATCCGTGAACTTGATCGCGTTCCCCACCAGGTTCGTCAGTATCTGCCGCAGCCGCCCCGCATCCCCTTCGACAATCTCCGGCACTCCCGCCCGAATCTCGCAGAGCAACTCCAGTCCCTTCTCTTCGCTGGGCAGCGCGAAAGCCTTCAGCGTCGCTTCCACGCAATCGCACAAGTCAAAATCCACCGCCTCCAGATCAATCTTCCCAGCCTCGATTTTCGAAAAATCCAGAATGTCGTTGATCACTGAAAGCAGCGAGTCTGACGACATCTTCACCGTCTCCAGGTATTCCCGCTGCTCCTCGTTCAGCGCCGTGTCCAATGCCAGTTCCGTCATCCCGATTACTCCATTCAAAGGAGTGCGTATCTCATGGCTCATGTTTGCCAGGAATTCACTCTTGGCGCTGTTTGCAGCTTCCGCCGCCTCTTTGGCTCCCCGCAATTCCTCCTGGGCCCTGATCCGGCCCACGAATTGCCCGATACTCTCTGCTACCGTCGCCATCGATCTCAGCGCGTCCTCTCCGAACGGCTCGGAGGCAAACGCTCCCACCGCGCCCACCACTTCGCCGTCCATCAGCAGCGGCTGGCCCGCGAACGCGCGCGCTTCTCGATTTGCAATTGTCGGCGGAAGCTTGCCGCCCTTGCTCAACTGTGCGGCGTTGTTCACGCAATACGCTTTTCCCTCCTTGGCAATGCGCGCAACTCCCGCTGCTCCCGCCTCCTCGAATTCCCTCTCGTCGGAACTCCCGGCGCTCGCCTGCAGCTCCATCGCTTCTCTCCGCTCGTTCAGGCACCATACCCCTGCAAAATCCACCCCCAGATAACGTACGAAACTCGCCACGCACAAACTCAACCCCTCCCGCAACGTTCGTCCCCCGGTAAGGGCCGCGCCGATCTCCCCGGCGAATGCTTCCAGCAGCGCCCGCCTCGCCAATTCTCGGTCGGCGCGCCGCCACTCGCTCACCACCGCTCCCAGGCACAATCCCGTCAGCCCCAGCGCCAGCATCGCCAGTTGCAACCGTGGCATCACCCCGCTGCGTGCTTGCGTTGCCCACGCCGCAAACATCATGCCCAGATTTATTCCAAAGGTTGTCAGCGTCGCCCCCGGCAAGCCGTAACGCACCGCCGTCCATATCACGGGAATAAACAGCAGGTACAGCGGCTGGTAGGGAATCGCCGGTGCAAATCCGAAAAGCAGCCAGATCACCAGCACCACCGACGCCATCTGCGCACCCGGCTCCAGGAATGTCCGCGCCGTCACCGGGCGCCGGTTCTTCGGCCGCTCCCGAAATTTTGCCCCGGGACCCATCCACGCGTTCAGTCGCGGCGTCACATGCAAAAGCAGAAAAGGAGTGAAGGTGATAATCGCGTTCGTGTCGCTGGTCCACCAGTTAACCGCAGTCCCCAATGCCTCCGAACTCGTGGCCAGGCCGTCTCCTAAAAACGTCAGCGTTCCGGTGACCGCGCTGAAAATCGCCGCCGTCAGGAACACCGCCACGAACCGGCCAGCGTCACGCAGTGACCCAAGTTGCGGATCGATCCTCCATCGCCCCCGCAACAAGCTTGCCCCGCTCATGTAGGCGACGTAGAGGAGAATCGCTCCGGGCAATCCGCACCATGACAAGATCGGCCGGTGATAGTTCACAATCGCCGCCACCAGGCTCGCCACAAATACCACCGGGTAGTATCGCTCCCCTCCCCACAACATCAGGGCCAGCGACAATCCGACCGGCAGATAACATGGCGGCGAGCCTTCCCAGCCCTGCGACGCACTTGCCGATCCGTCGGTAAACAGGAATGTCCCTATGAAAATCACGGCCAGCAATAATTGTTTGAGCAGCACTGTTCGATCGTTTGACTCGGGTTCGTGGGGGCTCTCACCTGCTCCGATGTTTTCCGGCACAGTTCCCGTCAGTCCCAACCGTTCGATCCAGGTTCGCGGCGGACCATAGTTCGTCACGGTGTTGTTGGTCTTCCTGAGGTTCATGCGCATCTCTCGACGCTTTATCATCTGCTTCCAGGCGCGGCACCACCGGGTAATTGCCCGCAACCCCGGCCGGAAATGCTTCGCACTCCGGCCGAAAATGGCACTTCCATGCCCTGTCGCCTACCGACACACCCCGCTTTCCGCTCGCGGTGTGCTCTAGAAAACTCATGCAACTCCCTCTCCATCTCGTGATTCTGACGTGCCGATTCTCCGCCCACTCCAAATTCTCCAATTTCTGTTCCAAATTGGAATCGGATCTCCCCCTACTCGTATTCCATCCCCGATCCTCGCCATCCTCGTTCAGAATGATTGGTAAGACCCGGTTCTCCTCCTCCCGGCTCCTCTGCTAGACTTATCCCGCTCCGCGCACCAACTTTCTCTCCTGGAGAATCCAAATGAATCCCATCGCTCCCTTCTCGCGCAGGCAATTTCTCTCTGACGCATCCCGTTTGAGCGCCCTGTACGCTCTCGCCGGATCGCTCCCATTTTCCGCGTTCGCCTCTTCCGTGACCCCTTCCCTTCTTGACGACCCCCGCATTTCCCGAACACCGGTCGCCGACGCTGGCTTCGCCTCAGTCCGCAAAATCGGCGATGGCCTCTATGCCACCATCTCCGACACCTCCAAGGGCATCGTCACCATCTGCAATGGCGGCTTCCTGGTCGGCAAAGACGCTGGCCTCCTCCTAGAAGCCTACGGCTCCGTCCCCGGCGCCGCTTTCCAGATGGACACCTATCGCAAAGCCACCAAGGTCCCTGCTCCCAACGCGCTTCTCACCCACTATCACTTCGATCATTCGACGGGCAGCGCCTTCTACGGCGCCAACGGCATCCAGCTCTGGGGGCACGCCGCCGTTCCAAAACGGATCATGGAATCCTACGTCGTCTTGCAGGGAGCCGACCGCGCCGCGTTCCTTGCTCCTGCCCTAAAACGCATCAAGGACGCCAAAAACGAAATCGCCCGCCAACACGCCCAGGGGGATCTGGGCGCCATCAGCAACCTTTTCGACCTGGTCAACAAGAATCCCTATACTCTTCCCGATCATCCCCTCGATCCCGCCAAGCTCCCCATGAATCTCGACCTCGGCGCGTGCCCCATCGTCATCGAGCACTTTCCCGGCCATTCCGGCACCGACCTCATCGTCCGCGTCCCCGATCAGAAAGTCGTCTACGCCGGCGACCTCGTTTTCAGCCACGCCTATCCCGCCTGCTTCGACGAAAAGTGCACCATGTCCGGCTGGCGCAAAACTCTCCAGACCTTCGCCTCCTGGGATAAAGACACTCTCTTTGTCCCCGGCCATGGCCCCGTTTGCGGTCAGGAAGGCATCCGGGACCTCCGCGATCTGTTCGACGATCTCTACCTGCAAGCCGAAAAAATGCACCAGGCCGGCGTCCCACTCCCCGACGCCACCGACCAGTACGTCATCCCCGAAAAATTCAAAACCTACGCCGTCTTCGCCTGGGGCTTCTGCATCGCCGGCGCCATCTCCAAAATCTATGCCGAAATGGTCACCGGCTAATCCGCAGCCAGGATAAAAAGCGCCCTTTCTTATTCCCTGAGGCACAGCCGTTCCTGTAAAGGATGTCATCTGACTGAACACATTTCTGGCTGTGCTCTTCGGGGTTTCTTGTATTTCTAGGGCCTGCCTTCCGGGCGCGCCGCTCTTTGCTTTCAACCACACGCACCCGACAAATTTTGATTCATTGCATCAATACTTTGCGTGAACGCACTCGTGCCGCGGGTGTACATTCGCGAAACCCGGGGAGGAAGAATGCCCGTCCCGGTGGAACGAAACCTGGTCCGGGAGGATAGCTGGTCTGGCCCCCGTACCCGCCAAGAGTTCCAGGGAGCGAATCATGCGGAAAAGAATAAACTATGTATGGTCGATCGCGGCAATCGCAGTGATGGTTCTGAGCTTGTCTCTACTCGGGAACGCGGCCGCTCAAAAAGCGTCCGTTCCGAAACCGCAAAATAAACTGGCCATGGGAGAAGACGAGGTCAGACACCTGCTCTCCCTCATGGACGCTGACGAGAATGGAATAGTCTCCAAGCAGGAGTTCATGAAGTATATGGAAGCCCAATTCGAACGACTGGATAAAAAGAAGATCGGGCAGCTGAACGTCAAGGAACTAACGCAGTCGACTCTGAGTGCCAGCCATTTTGTGGGCAAGTGACCGCATTACACCGTTGCCAATATCTCTCTCTGGGCAGGCGAGATAGAGGGCAGGCGAAACCGAAGATCAGTGTTCGCTTGCCCCGCGCACAGGAATTTCGCTTCTCGCCCGACGGCGACGCCGTCCTCAACTCTCCCAACCAGCTAGAACTTCACCAAAATCGACAGATCAATAAACGACTCATTCTTCCTCAAATCCGGAAACCACACGCTGCTCAATCCCCCGCCGCATGACGTCTCCGCCGCCCCCAGACTTGACTGCCCAGAGGACGACCCGTTGCTGCAAACATAAAATTGCGGCGCGCCTGTATTTCCGTTTGGAGGCGTGATCCCGCCCTGCCCAGTCCAATACGGCACGCTCGCATGACGGTAGTCGTACTCCGCCCGGAACGTAATGTATTGCTTCGGCATATAGTCAAACGTGATCGACGAATCCCAAGCCTTGAACGGATCCCCAGGATTCCCCGTAAAATACGGCGAATTCGTCGCCGCCGTAATCGCCGTCTCTCCGTTGATGGGCGGAATCAGCACAAGATACCGTCCCGGATTGTTGATCTGCCCGCCGCCCAACGTCAGCCCGAACAAATCCCGATGAAACCAAAAGCGGTTGTAAACCATGTATCCGACAAAGCTCTGCTTCGGCCCGCCTTTATGATCCCCGTAGCAACTCACGCCGCTGCCATATTCGCAGCCCAGGTCGCCCGTCACCGTAAATGCCATCTTGTCCAGCGTTCTTTCCGGGTTGTCATAGTATTTCACCTCGACGCTGTTGTCCGTGTGGATTCGCGAGCGGCCCCGGATGAATAGGTCATCCTCGCCAAGTCCGTAATTATTGGAAATGATGTTCAGCCACGGTTTCGGGGTCCACTTGATCTGTCCCCCGAGCCCCGGCTTGTGATTCGCCGAAGCATAGGACTGCCAGCCATTGATGAACCAGGGCTCAATCTTCAAATGCGCCGTCGGGAAAATCTGCACGCGCACGCCGTTGAAAAACCACGGCGTATTCGATGAAACATACGATGGCTGGTACGCCCAGTTGTCAAAGTTGTAGTAACTGAACAGGCCGATGTACGACATGAAGATTCCGGCATCCACATTGATTCCGTGCCACACATTGAAGTGATACCCGCCATACGCCTCCGACAAATACCGGTACGCGCCCACCAGGTCCCACTGTCCGTGCCCCGGACTCGGATCGTTCCGGGGTGTCGTCGACGAGTACATTCCGAACTGCGTCATCAGCCTCGCGCGCACATTGTCGTAATGAAAATCGCCGCCCACGCCCAGCTGCTCCAACTGCACTTCCGACGACCGGAACAACTCGCTGGATCCGCCGATCGAGTGGTCCACCGGATGGTTGAAGTCATACACGTAATTGATGTCCGCCCGGATCTCCGGCGTGAAGAATTTCGAATCCCAAAAAATCTCTTTCGTCCGCGGATTTCCGTTCAACCAAGTCCAGTCCGCATCCGAAAACGGCTCGATTTTTTTCTTCTCCGGAACCTGGGTGGGGCCCGCAGATGTGTTTGATTCTTTGTTTGGCCCGATAGCCGCAGCAATGCTAGTCGTCATCGAACCAGGCACCGCACCTGCCGAGGCAGCCGCCAACGCTGCCGCCGGCTTCGGTGTGGCTGCGATTCCGGCTGAAACACTTGGCCCGGGTTCCGCGCCCTTCTCCCGCACCGCCGCCTCCGCGGCCGGCTTCGCGTCTTTCGACTCCAGGTCCAGAACGCGCTTCTCCAACTGCTCCACACGCTCCAGCAGCCAGCGCTCCCGGTCCGTCAGCCCGGCCTCCGGCTTATTCTCAGCCGGCTTCGTCACCGACGGCTTCGAATCATTCCGCGCCTTGGCATCGTCCGCGCGCCCCAAATCGCAAACGCTCAAACTCACCAGCATGCTCAGTCCAAATGCCAATCCACTTTTCACCCACTTGCGCATGGCTTCTCTCCTACCCAGTTTTGGGCAACGAATCTGGTCCAGGAACGGCACCTAGACAGTGCCGCCAAATGTCAAATGATGTCGCCGTCGTTGCCATTCAACGATAGCGCCCCTTTCATAAGAATTCTGTGAGGTCCAAATCAGCCTTCCCTAAGGCCGCCCGCCCATTTTTCTCTGGCAATATTTCACTCTTTTAAATAATTACTGGCACGTTGAGGTGCGCCCAATCTCGTCGCAGCAGGCTTCCTGAATCTCCCATTGCCCCAGTCGTTCCCAGTTCCCTTAGATTCCGCACTTTAAAAAAGCGCTCGATATCTTCTTTGATTTTCACGCTTGCTGATCTCGACGGAATCTTTGTCAAACCAAACAGCCTGTCGAACTCCTGCATTTCCGCCACTTGCGCGACCCATTATCAACCCGCTTGTTTTCCGTAAGTTATCCACCAGGGTGGGGGCATACGATAAGGACCGGGCGGATTCCTGGCACTGGCAAGGAACAATCCATTCCCGCGCCACCTCCCGCACTTCCCTAGTTCCGGGAAGCGCCGGAGGCGCGATAGACATTAGCCGAGCGCCCCTGCCCTGAGCGAAGCCGAAGGGTGCGCGCTCTCTACACCAGCACGAACAGCCCGAGCGCCCGGGTGCGGCAGGTTCTTACGGTCTAAATGTCCGGATTTCCGCCGGCCGACAGAAACTTCACCGCGCGTTCCACCCGCGCCGCATCCTCGGTCCGCGGATCACGATCGAGGACCACATTTCGCCGCCTACACGCCCATTTTCTCTTTCTTCCCAATCTCCGCGGCCATCGTTTCCATCTCCGCGTGGATCAACCCATTCGTCGCCAGTATCGTTTTGCCGCCCAGCACATACGGTTTCCCGTCCAGGTCGGTAATTTTTCCTCCGGCCTCTTCCACAATCACCACGCCAGCCGCCGTATCCCACGGCTTCAACCCAAACTCCCAGAATCCATCAAATCGTCCGGCCGCCACACACGCCAGATCCAAAGCTGCCGACCCGTCGCGCCGCACCCCGTGCGAGCACAGCGTAAAATCCCAATAGTAATGAATGTTCGGGTGCGCATCCCGCTTATGATTCGGAAAACCCGTGCACAACAAACTGCTCCGCAGCGCCAGAATCTTCGAGCACTGCATTTTCCCCCCGTTGAAAAACGCGCCTTCTCCCCGGGCCGCCGAAAAAATCTCTTCCGACATCGGATTGTAGATCACGCCCAGCAGTAGCTCGTTACCCTTCGCCAGCGCCATCGAAACGCAAAAGCACGGATACCCGTGCGCAAAATTCGTGGTCCCGTCCAGCGGGTCCACATGCCACTTGTATTCCGATCCGGTCTCTTTCCCGGTCCCCTCTTCCGCCGCCACCGCATGCCCCGGAAAATATCTCTGCAAGCGGCTCACAATCACCGCCTCCGACCGTTTATCCGCCTGGGTCACCAGGTCGTAATCGCCCTTGTAGGAAATATCCACCGGCCGCTGCGCCTCTTCGCGCAACACCGCCCCCGCCTCCCGCGCAATCTCCACCGCCACCTCTAAGTAGTCAATCGCCATCGCTTCTCACAATGTGGAATCTGGATTCTCCGTCTGATAACTGATTACCGATTACTGATAACGCGCGCTCCTCGATCGTGCTATCGGATCGCTGTTATCTGCTATCAATCAGCCCGAGTGCAACCAAGCTATTGTGCTCCGACCAGATACGCCGTCCGGTGCCGCGCCGCGTACCCCGGCAGCATCTTCACCTCAATCTTACGATACGTATTCGCCGCCCCGCGCGGATACGGGTAATACGCCAACCGGTATTGCGTCCTCAGTTCGGCGTCAATCCGGTCAAAAATGATCGGCAACTCCTGCGGCGAATCCGGGAAAAACATGGCTCCGCCAGTTGTCTCCGTAATCGTCTGGAGCGCGTGCTCTCCCGCGGTATTTCGCCCGTTCTCGCTCTTCATCGTGCGTACCAGAATCGTATACAGCAGCACCTCGCCGCGTAGCGCCGCCCGCCGGGCCGCCTCAAAATCCGCATGGCTGGTGGTCTCGCCGCCATCCGTCACCAGGATAATCACTCGCCGCCGCTCGCTGCCCCGTTTCTCCAGCGCCTGCGAGCCCAGCATCACCGCATCGTAAATCGAAGTGCCCGCGCCGTCAGGTATCTTCGCCACCGCTTCCTGCAGCGTCTGTACCCTTTCTGTGAACATGGTCCGCTGCGTCACGGTTTCGTCAAAGGAAAATACCGCCATACGGTCGTCCGGCCGCAGCACCTGCCGGATAAAACGTGTCGCCGCGTCGCGCTCATATTGAAAATCGATGTGTGCGCTCATGCTCGCGTCAATCATCAGTGCCAGGTCCAGCGGCAGCTTGGTCTCCGGTTCAAAAAATTCAATCTTCTGCGGCACGCCTTCTTCCAAGATCTCAAACGCTTCCTTCGGAAGGTTCGGAGCCGGACGTTTGTTCTCGTCCAACACGCTAACCAGCACGTTCACCAAATTGACGTTGACCTTGATCGTACCCTTCGGTGTCTGCGGCTCTTTCGCCCTGTCGGGCGCCTGCTGCGGAGCCGGAATCATCGGCCCGGGCGCTGTGGGTGGCTGCGGTTGACTGCCCGGTGGAGGAGGCTGCGGTTGGGTGCCCGAAGGCTGCGCCCACGGAGGCCGGTCCGGCTTTTCCTGCGCCTCGGCAAGAAACGCCCCGGCAAACAGCGCCAATGAGGTAAACCACCAGATAGAAATTCGTGGGGCCTGGGGAATCATCAGATAGCTAGGATGCACTTTTTGCACTTGGGGGTGTCGGAGGCAGCTCGCCATCCGCCCAAACCGCCCCATCCGCAAAATACTCTTTCTTCCAGATGGGCACCGTGCGCTTCAGCGTATCAATCGCAAACCGGCAGGCGTCGAACGCTGCGCCTCGGTGCGGCGCGCTCACTGCGATGAACACGCTCGTTTCCCCAATTTCCAGTCGCCCCAGGCGGTGCACGATCGCCACCCGATGAATGGCAAACTTCTCATGAATCTCGGCCGCAATCTCCTTCATCTTCCCAAGCGCCATCGATTCATACGCCTCGTATTCCAGGTAGCTAGTCAGGCGCCCGTCTGACTCATTGCGCACAAATCCATCAAACGTAACGATCGCCCCATCCTGCCCCGCCCGCACATCCCGCACCAGCGCCCCGGCATCAATCGCCGCGCGCACCAGTTCAATCTTGTCCTGTTCGATTGCTTTCACTGTGGAAGAACCCGCCATTCCCCAGAGCCGTCAAACTCCACCAAGGCCCGAGGGATTTTCTATTTTCCAATTTCCATTTTCTGCATTCTGTATTTATCCTCCGCTCACCGGAGGCAAAAACGCAATCTCATCACCAGCGGCAACACGCGTATCCCACGCGGCGAATTCCTGGTTCCGCGAGACCACCATCGAATTCCGGAATCCCGCCAATTTCGGATACCGCTCGGCATACCGCTCAAACACCTGCGCCAGTGTCGCTCCCTGCGGCAGTTCCCCATCGTCCTCAGCCAACCCGGTCAATTCCCGCAGCCGCCCAAAGAACAGCACTTTCACGCGCAAACTCGGTACAGCGCCGGCCATCTCAAAATTGTAACCCAATCCCCCTATTCAGGAGGCCGGGACCAGGTGCCCCAGGTGCCGTCTTTGCACCTGGGGTCTTCCGCTCACGGAGCCCGTCTCGCACCACCCGCCACGCTCACTCAATTTCTGGGCGATAATCAATCCACCAAAAAGGGACCCCATGAAAATCCTGATCACCGGATCGACCGGCCTCGTTGGAACGGCCCTGACACAAAATCTCCAACGCGCCGGTCACACCGTCTGCCGGCTGATCCGCCCCGGCGCCTCCTCTCAAACCATCGGCAACTCCCAAGCTTTCGACGTAAACTGGAATCCAGCAACCGGAGAACTGGGCGGAGCCGCCGTAGGCGCCGACGCCGTAGTCAACCTGGCTGGCGCCTCCATTGCCGACGGCCGCTGGACCCGGCAACGCAAACAACTCCTGCGCTCCAGCCGAGTGGACACCACTCGCGCCCTTGTCCAGGCCCTCGCCAAGATGTCCGTCCGCCCCGGCGTCCTCGTCTCCGCCTCCGCCACCGGCATCTACGGCAATCGCGGCGACGAAACGCTCACCGAGGCAAGCCAGCCAGGAACTGATTTTCTAAGTGAAATTACAAAAGAGTGGGAATCGGAAGCCCTAAAAGCCGAAGCCCTCGGCATACGCCTGGTCCGCGCCCGCTTCGGCGTAATCCTCGCCAAACACGGCGGCGCCCTGCCGCAAATGCTCCGCCCATTTCAATTCGGGATAGGCGGAAAAATCGGAACCGGCAAACAATGGCTAAGCTGGATTACCCTCGACGACACGGTAGCCATCCTCCGCTCAGCACTGGAAAATGCCAACATCACTGGCCCACTCAACGTTGTCTCTCCGCGACCCGTCACGAACGCCCAGTTCGCCAAAGCCTTGGCCGCCACCCTGCACCGCCCAGCGATCTTCCCGGCACCCGCTTTCGCGCTCCGCCTCGCCCTCGGCGAAATGGCCGACGCCCTGCTCCTCTCCAGCCAGCGCGCCGTCCCCGCCCAACTCCAAAAACTCAACCACCAATTCCTCCACCCCGATCTCGCCAACGCGCTATGCGCAGTGCTCTCGCCCTGAGTCAAGACCCCGTCGCCTCTGGAGGGCCTGCCTGCCCGGGGAGGGAGGGGGCCATTCCTACTTTGGGGTAGGGTGCCTCTGCCAACGCTTTTGCGGACAAATCGCCACCGCTCAAACCCGTCTGCAACCACCCAATCCAGAACTTATCACCTGAGCGCAGCCCGACAAGGATCAATGCGCAAAGGACCTCAGCGTCAAACGGTTGCAAAAACCCTCCACCAGAGCAATACCCCCAGTCACTTCACAACACTCAATGTCGCTTCCACCTTGATCAATCTGCCGTTCAGCGGATCGGCGGCAAGATTCGTTTCTGCCGTTTGCCCGTCGCGCATGACTATCGTGTTGTCAAATTTAGTCTGATGGATTATCGGCTGGCGAAACATATTGTCCTGACGCTTTTCCGGACTCGACGCCTCTGCCCCCGTATACACGAAGACGTCTCCTTCCACCCACGATCGCTCGAGGAACATCGTGACCAGGTACTTTCCCTCTGGTGTGGGTTTCGCCGAGCAGTCCAGGTTTGTGCCGATGTCGATGTATTGAAATTGCAGCGCTCCATTGTCTTTTCCCGTCGCCACCGGCACCCGGCTGCCAACCCGCAATCTGGCGGTACGGTTGGTGTCAAAGAGCAACGTGTAAGGGAGACTTTTAGTTTTCTTCTCTCCCTCATATTCCGCGAACACAATCTGCAGCTTCAACACCGGCCCATCTGGTTGCGGACTCCTGGCTTCCTCCTTCGTTGGATTCGACTTGTCTTGTCCTCTGACGGGCCCACCCAGCATCAGCAGGCAAGCTCCAATCAAGCTGCTGATCAAAACGGTCTTCATGTTCTCCTCCTGATTGCTGAAAAACCTGTTTTCCAGAACCCGTCCCAAATTCTATCGATCCTCTTCAGATAGCGGTTTCACTTCCAAATCCGAGAACTGGACCGCTCGGATCACATCCGCGTGACTCGCCGGCAGCTCAGCAGGATGCAACACGGCCATTGCCCATTGCGGGCTCTCGCGCACCACCTCGGCCAAGCGCCGGAGTCCCCGTGATTCCTCGGGATCAACAAGGACATCCACCGCTGTCGCCTGCACCGCGGGTTGCGCCGCAGACGATCCCGCAACGTGTCGCGCGGCCCGCCGTTTCTTGACAGGCGACGCCCCCCGTTTTTCCGGCACATTCAGAACCGCCAGTCGATGTTCAGGGCCAATTTCCCTCCGCTCGGCGATGCCCGCTACTGGCCCCGCGCTCGAACGCAAGCCGTATCGAACCAGTGGAACCAGAATCAGCAACGCGACCATAACAATCCCCGCAACGGGCACAAGCGCGAGGAACCACGAACCGGCCATGCGTTTCGCTTCCATCTCTGTCCGCACACCCGGCAACAACGACGCCGGCATCTGCTCATTCACCACCGCCCTCACGCCCGAATCAATCGCCTTAAAGAGGTGCACCTCGGCTTCATAAAACTTCCCGCACTCCGCGCATGTCCGCAAATGCGCCGCAACATCACCATCGAGCGATTTCTCTCCGCTCGCCAGCGCTGCAATCAATTTGGCCTGATATCGCTCGCAGTTCATCGCAGCTTCTCCGCCAACTGCTTCCTTGCAAAAAACAGCCTCGACTTCACTGTGCCCATCGGAATTCCCAGCATCCCCGAAACTTCATCGAGCGTGTACCCTTCAATCGCCGACAGCAGCAGCACCAGTCGAAATTTCTCCGGCAACTCCTCCATCGCCTTCTCCAGTCGCGCCTGGAACTCGCTCGACACCGCCAATTCTTCCGTCGTCGGCCCTAGAGCTTTTTGCTCCGGCCCCGTCCATTCCGTCTCGCGCTTCTCCCGCCGCTTCGCCGCTCGCCACCGGTCCAGCGCCATCCGGAACGCAATCCGCACCAGCCATCCGCGAAACCGCGCAGGCTCCCGCAGCCGCCCGAAATTCCGGTACGCCTTCAACAGCGCCTCCTGCGCCACATCCTCCGCGTCGGCGGCATTTCGCAAAACTCCATACGCCACGCGAAACGCCAACGGCCCGCACTCCTCCAGCCGCTCTTCAAACTCGCGGTGCGCGCGGCGGCTTTCGCTCTCCCGCTCCGACGGCCCCACGAGCACTCTTCCCGGCTGGATCAGGACCAGCTCCCGCATCCTCAATCTCCATTACACCAAACTAGACGTCACCGCCCGCGTTTCGGTTCAATCAGAACCAGCCTGTCGCCAAGGCACTCCTGCCTGGGCTCTTCTCCGAGCCCTCGCTGTTCCGAACTCTGTGACCGCTGTGCCGAATCTTCCCTTCTCACAACCACTAGATGTTCAGCAACCTCAGCATCTCATCCAAAATTCGACTCATCCACCACCAGCCGCGCCTCACGCGCAGCCACCGCCGGCAGCGGAACGACGCCCTCATCAAGCGCCTGAAACAACCGCATTTTCCCCACCGCATACTCCTCGCCGCTCGTCAGCGCGCGACCGTTCGCCGCGGCCCAGGCCTCCAGCGCCGCCGGCATCACAGGAATCCGCAGTTCAAAGCTGGCCCCGTGATCCGTGGAAATCCTATAAACAAATTCTCCAGTCGCTTCCCCGTCCACCAAAACCCGGTGCAGTTCACAAAAGTAATACTGAAAGACATACCCGTTCGCGGCTGAAAGACTCTTATCCGTCCGACCGCCTCAGGCTTAGCCATGGCGCGATTATTCGAGCCGCTCCAGCGAAAGTCAATCAAGGCACACCGCCGCGGGCGTATTTTTCCGCCGTCTCGCTTTAGTTCGCAAGCTCCAAGCGCTTCGTTCCATTCACTTTAGTAAATTTAGATGGATGGAGTTACCAGGCCCCGGCCCAGCGCAATTTGATGACGGGTATGAAATCGGCGCTTTCGCCGTCAATCACACTTACAAAATTTATGTCGAGCCGTTAAACGGGTCCGTAGGCCCCTTGAAGTTTCCAGCGCCTTCGTCAGCCTCTGCCGCAATTCCACCGTCGACCCCGGCTGGCTCCGTTCCAATCCTGCCTAGTCCCCCAACCCAACATCGAACTCGCCACCGCCACCCGCTCGTCATGTTAACTACCGTCACCGAAACTTGTCATCCTGAGCGCACCCGACAAGGTCCGGTGCTGGGACTCCGGTGCTCTTTACCGGAGATGCGCGAAGGACCTCAACTTCAACGTTTCGCCCCTTCAACTCCCCGCCGGCACCATCCACCCGCCCCCAAACAACAACCCCGGCGCCAGCGAAGCCAAAAACACCGCACTCCGCTCACCAGCCCGCTGCCCCGCCGCCTGCTCAAACGCCGAATGCAACGTCGCCCCGCACATCGAAGATCCGAGATTCCCCTTCGTCACGGCTATCGGCGGAAACGCGCTGCACGCCACGCCCAGTTGCTTCGCCAGCAGCGCTACCAGCCGCGGATTCGGCTGGTGTGTCGCGAACGCTCCCACCTTCTCCCGCGAAATTCCACTGCGCTTCTCCACTTCGCTCAATACCGCTTCCATGCGGTAAACAGCCGCGCGCGAAAGTGCCTCTCCATCAAACCGGATCTCCAACCCCGCGCCGCCCAAGTCGCTGACGGCAATCGCCTCCGCATATTGCGCCGCGCACCCAAAGAAGAATTCTCCGAACCGGTACGCGAACCGCCCTTTCGCCGGCGGTTTGTTTGAAAGCAGAAACGCGCTCGCCCCATCTCCAAACAACCCGCCAAATTCTCCCACCGTGCGTCCGGGTCCGAGCGTCCGGCTGTGCACATCGGCGGTCGCCACCAGAATCTTTTGCGCCTGGCCCGCCACCAGCATGGCCTGCGCCACGCAAAGGACCTGCAACAGCGCCAGACAGCCGCTGCCAACGTCCAGCGCCGTCGACCGCTCCCGCAATTTCAACCGCCCGTGGAGCTGCGCCGAAAGCGACGGGTAAGCATGATCCGTTTCGCTGGCCGCAATCACCCCGTCCAGGTTCTGCGCGTCTTCCCCGCATTGCTCCAGAACTTTCCGGCAAGCCCCGGCCCCCAGCGAGCCTTCCGTTTCGTTTTCGGCAGCGTACGCCACCGATACAATTCCCGCCCGTGTCCGCAACTTTCCGGCGGGCATCCCAAACGCCTCATCCACTTCTTCCGAAGGAATAATGCGGGAACCAAACTCGCTCGCGGCACCGGTCAAATAAACATTCTTCTCATCCAAGACTTAAGCCCCTCTTTCAATGGCCTTCTCTCTCATCCGCCTCCGCCCTTGAACTCGGACGAGAAAACGATTGTCTTCCATCATCCGGCACTGCGCCTCCCATTTCCAGTCCCGATACAAAATAGTTACTCAGAACCGGCGGCCGCCTTCAGGTCGCCCCTCCAAGTTTGGAGTGAATGGAGGGCCAACCGCGTTGCTCCTTTTGCCGCTGGCCCAGCCGCTTCTTCGGCCTCTTCCCCCGCGCATGCTATCTTGGAATTACCCGCGCTCTCAGAGGATCAATCGGAACACCAGGTATCGCGTATTTTTTCACAATGAACGCTAAACGGCCTCAAATCCTTCTCTCTCGCCTCTGCCTGATGGCGGGCCTCTTCTCGCTCGCCGCGGGAACTCCGGCCGATGCGCAGAGATTGCGCGGTGAAGTGCACCTCGAAGTGCACGACCTGAAAGGCTCGAGCCTCGCCGCCCGCGGCGAACTCCTCAGCGAAGCGAACGGCTTCCAGTGCAGCTTCCAGATTCCCGCGGACGGCCACTTCGTTCTCCAGGATCTTCCCTTCGGCGTCTACCGCCTGAATCTTGCCGCCGAAGGCTTCGCCGCCTTGAGTGAGGTCGTCGAAGTGCGCTCCGAAGTCCCCGTGAAACTGGGCATCACCTTGGGCGTCGCGCCGCTCACCACCCAGATTCAGGTCACCGACGAACTCACGCTCGTTGACCCAACCCGCACCGGCACGCTCTATTCCGTCGGCAAGCAATCCGTTCGCGAACAGCTCAGCCTCCAGCCGGGCCGTGACCTCTTCGATCTTGTCAATCAGGAACCCGGCTGGCTTTACGAAGCGAACGGCGTGCTGCATCCGCGGGGCTCGGAATACGACGTCCAGTTCGTGGTGGATGGCCAGCCCCTCATGCAGAATCGCTCCCCCGCTTTTGCACCGGACATGGATTCCGATTCGGTCGAGTCCCTGCGCCTGCTCACCGCCAGCTATCCCGCCGAGTACGGCCGCAAGCTCGGCGGCATCGTCGAACTTACCACCGACAAAAATTCGCTGCTCGGCTGGCATGGAGATTTCGCCGCTTCAGGCGGCAGCTTCGATCAACTGGACGGCTCTGCCGCGATTTCCTGGTCCCGGGAAAGAGAGCGTTACTCCGTGCGCGCCTTCGGCCTCCACTCCGCCAGGTATCTCGACCCGCCCGTCACCAGCAACTTCGGCAACGACGGCAGCTCGGGGGGATTTTCCGCAGCCTACGAACGGGACTTTTCCGACAACGAGCGCCTGCGCCTCACCATCGCCCACAATTCCCTGCACTACATCATCCCCGACGATTTCATCCAGCAGGATGCGTTGCAGCGGCAGGACGCCGCCAGCTCCGAAACCAGCGGGCAAATCTATTTCCAGCACACCATCTCTTCCAACCTGCTCCTCAGCTTTTCCGGCGCCGTCCGCGATTCCAGCTTCACTCTTCGCTCCAATCCCTTTTCCACCCCGGTCATCGTCAGTCAGGACCGCGGCTACCGCGAAGGATACATTCGCGGAGACATCGCCGGACACCGCGGCCATCACGACTGGAAAGCCGGTGCTGATTCCTTCTTCACTCCGGTCCACGAAGCGCTGCAGTACCACATCACCGACCCCTCGCAATTCGATCCCGGCACTCAGTTGAATCTGAGCTTCGCGGGCAGCAAATGGGACGTCGAGCCGTCTTTTTACGTCCAGGACCAGATGCGCTATGGCGCGTGGAATCTCAGCGCCGGCCTGCGTTTCGATCATTATGGTTTTGTGGTTCACGACAGGGCATTCAGTCCGCGCCTCGGTGTCTCGCGTTTCGTGTCTTCGCTCAATCTGCTGCTGCACGCTTCCTACGACCGAGTGTTCCAGACGCCCGCAATGGAAAATCTTCTGCTTGCCAGTTCCCCGCAACTCGATTCCGTCAATCCCGTCGTCCTGCGCCTTCCTGTGCCTGTTGCGCGCGCCAACTACTACGAAGGCGGCATCACCAAATCGTTCCTTGGCAAGTTCCGCCTGGACGCCAGCGTTTTCCGCCGCGATTTTCACAACTATTCCGACGACGATGTCCTCTTAGAGACCGGCGTAAGTTTTCCGATCTCCTTCGCGAGAGCCCGCATCTTCGGCGAGGAAGTGCGCTTGGAAGTTCCGCACTGGGGCCGCATCTCGGGATTCGTGAGTTACGCCAATCAATCGGGGACAGGGCGGGGACCAATCAACGGAGGACTTTTCATCGGCAGCAACGCCAGCGCCGGCCTCACCGACACCGGCAAATTCGGAGTCTCACAAGATCAGCGCAATACGCTGCGCGCGCGCGTGCGTCTCGATGCCGGCCACGGCCTCTGGTTTGCAGCCGGTGCTCAGTACGGAAGCGGGTTGCCCGCCGACCTTAGCCAAAACATTGACGGCCCCATGCTCATCGCGCAATATGGAGCCGCAGTCGTTTCGCTCGTCAATTTCACGAAAGGCCGCGTCGAACCGAATTTCTCCATGGATCTCGGCATGGGCGCGCAACTCTATCGCAAGGAGGCCCGCTCGCTTCAATTCCAGCTTCAGGCCACCAACATCGCCGACCGCCTCAACGTCATCAACTTCGCCAGCATCTTTTCCGGCACAGCGATCAGCCCGCCCCGCAGCGTTTCCGCCCGCCTCCGCGTCTCGTTCTAAGCTCCGTATTGCCTTGGTTGTCAGGGCCACAGCAGGGCCGCTGTAGTGGCCGATCTAGAGATCGGCTGTCACACCATTCTCTGCATTTCTAGCGGCCGCCGTCCGAGGCGGGCGCCTCAGCCATCGCGCGCTATCTCTCACTGTGCGGCGACATGAGCTACCTGTCATCAACTTCAAATGCTTCTCAAAATCACCGCCGCCGAACCTTGCTCAGCAGGCGCAGCATTTCCATGTACAGCCAGATCAGGGTAACCATCAGCCCGAACGCGCCATACCACTCCATGTATTTCGGCGCGCCCATCCGTGCTCCGGTTTCGATCATGTCGAAATCAATAATCAAGTTCAACGACGCGATGATCACCACAAACAGGCTGATCCCGATTCCAAGCGGGGTGCGGGCGTTAAGAAACGACATCTGCGTGTGGAAGAAAAGGCTCATTGCCATGTTGATGAGATAGACGATCGCGATTCCGCCCGTCGCCGCAATCACGCCCAGCTTGAATCCGCGGGTCGCCTGCACAATGCGCATTTTGTAGGCAAGCAACAAAACAAAAAGCACGCCAAAGGTAAGGCCGATTGCCTGCGCGGCGATGCCCGGATACGACCTCTCAAATAATGCGGAGATTCCGCCAAGGAGAAGTCCTTCGAGCAGCGCGTAAATCGGCGCGCTGATTGGCGACCACTCCTTCTTGAAGATGGTCACCAGCGCCACGACAAATCCACCGATTGCGCCACCAAGCATCCAGGGGTAAACCGCCTCCGGTGTCGGCGAATGACTGAGACCCCAGGTCCATGCGGCTGTGGCCACCACAAACAACAGCAGCAGCCCGGTCTTGTTGACCGTGCCCTGAATCGTCATCGTTTCGCCGGTCGGAATCGCTCCAGCAAACGCACTCTCTTTTAATACGGGATTCGTGGAACGCAGCAAATCAGCCATGGGCGGTGCCTCCAGTAGAGCAATTCTGTGCGAGAGTTAAGAATATCACTAAGCGTGTCAGTGCGTGGATTGTAGGAGATTGGTTTGGTACCGCTAACGGGAATCGAACCCGTATTTTAGCCTTGAAAGGGCTACGTGCTAACCGTTGCACCATAGCGGCACTTTTGCGTGAACTGCAATCTTTTGATTATACGGAAATCTTCAAATTTGCGCTACGCGGCGTTAGCCCTTCCGGTCCTCCCATTCCTCGTGCCACGCCGTCTGAATTGCTTCCAGCTTGCTCTCGTTGGACTTCTGCGGATCGCCCGTGAATCCCGTCAGTTCCGTAATCCACTTGTGCATGTCCGTGAAACGCACCGTGTAGGGATCGAGATCGGGGAATTTGTCCGTCAGTCCAATCGCAATGTCCTCCAGATTGTCCCAATCAAATGTCGGTGGCATCTCGCCCGCTCCTCAAAACGGCCCTGTCCGCCTCAGGCGGATGGCCGCTAGATAACCCGTGTTTGCTCCGACTCTTGTTTCCTGTTATCTGATCGCTGTTTTCTGTGCGCGTCTTCCAACTCAGTGCCCGTCAAGTTCCTTCGCGTAATTCTTGTTCCACTCCGGAATCTCCACCACGATGTCCGTCGTTCCATCCGGCACCGTCTGGCAGCCAAGGCGCGACTTCGGCGTGATGCCCGGCGCTTCATCCAGCTCGTCCAGCTCCGCGTCCGTTGCTTCGTTGCACGATTCCAGGCCTTCTTTCACCATCACGTGGCACGTCGAGCAGGCGCACACGCCTCCGCACGCGTGATCGAGGCCCATCTTAAAGCCCTCGGCGATGTCCAGGATGCTTCCCGGCAAACCGTTGTGGCCGTAGGGAAACTTCTCCGGATCCACTTCCACGGTCTTCCCGCTCGGCAGAAACGTCACCTTGTATTTCTGCGTCGCCTTCTTGTATTTCACTTCTTCGATGTACGGATTGCTGCCGCCCATAGCTTCTCCCTAAACTTCCGCCAACTTTTTGCCTTCCAGGGCCGACTGCACCGCGGAGTTCATTAGAATCTCCGCCAGGTGCTCGGTCGCATGGTTCAGCTCATCAATTCTTTTCCGGATCAATTTGTAGTCCGTGCCCTTCACGGCTTCCTCGAGCGTCGCCACGGTCTGCTTCACCTTCACGCGCTCCGGCTCGGACAAGCTCGCCGACTTTGGATTCGCAAATGCCTTCAACGTCGCCGTCAAAATGGCTTCCGCTTCCGTGCGCGCTTCGATCAGCTGCCGCTCCCTGAAATCTTGCTCAGCATACTCGATCGATTCCTCCAGCATGCGTTCGATATCCGCGTCGTTCAGTCCGTAGCTTGGCTGCACCTCAATCAGGTGTTCCTGGCCGTTGCGCAAATCCTTTGCCGCCACCTGCAGGATGCCGTTCGCGTCTATCAGGAATTTCACCTCGACGCGCGGCAAACCCGCGGGCGCTGGTGGAATCCGCAAGTTGAATCGCGCCAGCGACCGGCAATCCTTCGCCAGTTCGCGTTCGCCCTGTAACACGTGAATATCAATGCCCGTCTGGTTGTCCACGCCGGTCGTATACATCTCCTGCGCACTCGCCGGAATCGTCGAGTTACGCGGAATGATTTTCGCCACCGCGCCGCCATATGTCT
This sequence comes from Acidobacteriota bacterium, assembly GCA_013289665.1. Classification (GTDB taxonomy): domain Bacteria; phylum Acidobacteriota; class Terriglobia; order Acidiferrales; family UBA7541; genus Acidiferrum. The sequence goes on from JABCZN010000021.1 coordinate 56,970, forward strand.
CGATGCCCAGCGAAAGCGGCGTGACGTCCAGCAGCAATATATTCTGCACTCCGTGATCCAGAATGTTTGCCTGCACCGCCGCTCCGAGCGCCACCACTTCGTCGGGGTTCAGCTCCGTGTGCGGCTTGCGGTCGAAAAATTCCTGCACCGTACGCCGAATCAACGGCGTGCGCGTGGCGCCGCCAACGAGCACAACTTCCTCGACCTGCTTTGGACTTAGCTGCGCATCAGCCAGCGCCTGCCGCACCGGCGCCATCGTTCGGTCCACCACCGGTCGAATCAGCGCTTCGAAAGCGCCGCGGGTAAATTCATGCTCAAACACTTTGCCATTCGGCAGCGGGAAGCGCAGCGTGGCCTTGTCCGTTTCCGAGAGGCGGTGTTTTAAGGCGATGAGTTCCTTGCGCAACTCCTGCGCCAGTTCGCCATGCGGGGAAAAATCGATCTGATCGTCCTCGAGAATCTCTTCGTGTATGAACGCCTGCAGCAGGTTATCAATATCGTCGCCGCCCAGGTGCGTGTCGCCGTTCGTTGAAAGCACCTGGAAGATGTCGCCTTCGCTCGTCGAAATCAGCTTCAGCACGGAAATATCAAACGTGCCGCCGCCAAGATCGTAAACGGCCACCCTGCCGCGCTGCTTTTCATGCAAACCATAAGCCAGCGCCGCCGCAGTCGGTTCATTGACCAGCCGCAAGACTTCGAGCCCCGCGATTTTCCCGGCATCTTTCGTGGCCTGGCGCTGCGCATCGTTGAAATATGCGGGCACGGTAATCACCGCGCGGTCCACGGTTTCGCCGAAGTATGCCTCGGCCCAATTCTTCAGCTCGCGAAGGACGAACGAGGAGATTTCCGGCGGCGTAAAGATCTTGTCGCCAAGCATCACGCGAATCACGCTCTTGCTAGCCGGATCGATGCGAAACGGAAAAAGCTTGAGTTCGTTCTGCACATCGGCGGGGCCGCGTCCCATCAGCCGCTTCACGGAATAAATCGTGCGCTCCGGCTGCGTCAGCAATCTCCGCCGAGCCGGTTCGCCAACGATGACGCTTCCGTCCGCATCCAGGCTCACCACCGATGGACAAAGCGTGCTCCCCGAAGGCCCCGGAATGCACTGGGGCTCGCCCGTCTTCGCGTCCAAGTACGCGACCAGGCTGTTCGTGGTTCCGAGATCGATTCCGACCGTTCTTCCCATGAAAGTTCCCTGTATTCAGAAAATCCTGTAGCTCGCCCCTTCCGGGGGTGAGGGTTTCCAATACCCGTCGACCAAGCAAACTCACCAAGAACCCTCAGGCCCCGCCTGCCCGAGGCAAGCCGAACTCCCGAGCTACAGCAATTCCTTCTCTACATTCACGACCAAATTTCGAATATAGGAACGCCGATTCAGCAGCTCATTCAACTTCGCCATGACGATCCTACGTTTCGCTTCATCGGCGCTCGCGTCAACCGCGGCGTCCCATTCCTTCGCCGCATTCTGCAGTTCGCCGTCAACCTCCGCGAGCTTGTCTTGAAAATTCTTCTCGGCAGCGGTCAGCCGTTCTTTCAGGTTGCCGAGGTCGCCGCCCGACGCTTTCGCTTCCCGCAGCTCATCGAGCGATTCGTTCAGCCCAAAAACCTCTTCCAGCAATTCCGGAGGCGCCTGCTGCTTGCTCTTGCCCTCAACGCGCGCGCCCTCAATCGCCAGCAGGTATTCCACCCGGCCAACCGGCTCGCGCAGCGTGCGGTACGCATCATTCAATTCCGAACTGCGCTTCAGCGAAATCTCGCGCTCCTCCGGCGAAGCGTTCACGAAATTGTCCGGATGCAGCTTCCAGCTTAGTTGCAGGAATTTCTTTTCAAGCCCGCTCATCTCAATCCACAGCTTGCGCGGAATCTCGAACATCGCGAAATAATCGCTCTTCTCCGGAACCTGCAGCATCTTTCCGCACGACGAGCAAAAATGCGTGCCGATAGTGCGTTCGTGGCAGCTCCAGCAGACCAGCGGCGAATCGGTGATGGGGAACGGTGTGCTCATCTCAGTTCTGTTCGATCAACTTCGCCACAAAAAAAGTGGCTGGCGCACGATGCTGCCAGCCGGAATTGCTAAAGTCCCCTGCGCTGGGTAAGGCCAGCTGACAGGCTAAAGCCTGTTCTACGTTTACGCCGTAAAGCTGCTGCCGCAACCGCAATTGCGCGCCGCGTTGGGGTTCTGGAACACAAAGCCCTGCCGCATCAGCGTTTCCTCGTATTCGAGCGTTGTGCCGTTTAGATACAGCAGGCTCTTCGGATCAACAAAGAGACGCGCGCCAAACTCCTCGAAAACTTTATCCCGGTCGCGCGCCTGCGTATCCAGCCGCATGGCATACGACAATCCCGAGCAGCCGCCGCCCTGCACGCCCACGCGAAGCCCTCCGACCTGCGGCGACACGCCATCCTTTTCGAGCAGCGTAATGATCTTCTTCGCCGCCTTTTCCGTCAGGTGAATCGCCGGTCCGGCCGTCTCTTTTTCTACAGTTTGCGTTGTGGTTTCCGCCGTCATAATCCGAATCTCCAAATCATCTCTGGAGCAACATCTGGACAGCATCCTCCGACGGTCAGAACTCGCCGCCGGAAGACGCCACTACGCCCGCGCTGCCTCGCAACTAGTGCGACGACTTTTCGTGCGCGGGAACTTCAATGCCGTGCTTCTTCTTCCAATCGCCGATGGCCGCCTTGATGGCGTCCTCTGCGAGGACGGAGCAGTGAATCTTGACCGGAGGAAGCGAAAGCTCGCGAACGATGTCCGTGTTCTTGATCGCCAGCGCCTCTTCGACGGTCTTTCCCTTCACCCATTCCGTGGCCAGGGAAGAGCTGGCAATGGCCGACCCGCACCCAAAGGTCTTGAATTTGGCTTCTTCAATGATCTTGGTGTCCGGATTGATCTTCATCTGCAGCTTCATCACGTCGCCGCATTCCGGCGCGCCGACCAGGCCGGTCCCGACATTGGGATCTTCCTTGGGCATGCTGCCGACGTTGCGGGGATTGTTGTAATGATCGACTACTTTTTCGCTATACGCCATGGACAGGTTACTCCTTCAAGTTTCGATTCCAGTAACAATCAGCCCTTCGCCGCAACGAGAGAGCCAAAACCTGCATTCTTGATGGCCTTTTCGGTCAGGGCGATGTTGGTCAAAAACGCCGAACGTCCTGCGGTAAGTTCCCGCAGCGCGTCGCGGACATAATCCGCTCCGAGACCCAGCACGTTCAGAAACGTGCGGACATCCTGAAGATGATGAAAAGAACGCTCCGCGGCCGGGGCCGGCTCGTCACCATCCTGATACGCCTGATACGTCACGCGGAACGGGGCGGACGTACCCGCGATCGAGCGGTGAATTCTGAGTGTTCCTTCGCTTGCAATAGCGCTTGCCATTTTTTTCCTTCCAGTCTTCACGGGATTAGGCGGTTTGCCACTTGACCTTGGAAATGTCGATGCCTTCCTTGGCCATTTCATACAGCGGCGAAAGTTCTCGCAGCTTGGTTACAACCTGCACCATTTTGTCGATCACATAGTCGACTTCTTCCTCGGTCGTAAACCGCCCAAGGCCGAAGCGGATCGACGTATGCGCCAGATCCTCGCCCACGCCTAATGCTTTGAGTACATAACTGGGCTCAAGGGTTGCAGAGGTGCACGCCGAACCGCTCGAAACCGCTACGTCGTTGATCCCCATCAACAGCGATTCGCCCTCGACATAGGCGAAGCTCATGTTGAGATTATTCGGAAGCCGATGCTCCATCGAACCGTTGATGTACACCTCGTCCAGCCTGGCTTCCAGGCCCTTGCGCAAACGTTCGCGCAGGCCGAAAAGCTTCTCGGATTCCTTCGCCATTTCCTGCTGACAGAGTTCCGCAGCCTTGCCGAGCCCTACGATGCCGGGAACGTTTAGCGTGCCAGAACGCATGCCGCGCTCGTGGCCGCCGCCATCAATGATGGCCGAAAGCTGCACGCGGGGATTGCGGCGCCGAACATACAACGCGCCAACTCCCTTGGGTCCGTAAAACTTGTGGCCAGAAATGGCCAGCAGATCAATGTTGTCCTTCTGCACGTCAATCGGGATTTTGCCCGCGGCCTGCACGCCGTCCGACGCGAAAATAATGCCGTGTTCCTTGGCGATCTTCCCGATTTCCTGCATCGGGTTGACGATGCCGATTTCGTTGTTGGCATACATGATCGCGATCAGGATGGTGGTCGGCCGGATCGCCTTGCGCACATCCTCGGGATCCACGCGACCATCTTTGTGCACCGGCAGATACGTCACTTCAAATCCGTGCTTCTCCAGGTTCTTGCAGGTATCGAGAACCGCCTTGTGCTCGATCGCCTGGGTGATGATGTGGTTGCCCTTTTCGCGGTACATTTCCGCGACGCCCTTGATCATCAGGTTGTCAGATTCCGTCGCCCCGCTGGTGAAGATGATTTCCTTCGCCGTGGCGCCGATCAGCGAAGCCACTTGCTGGCGCGCATTCTCAACCGCCTCTTCGCCGGCCCAGCCGAATGAGTGGTTGCGGCTCGCCGCGTTCCCGAATTTCTCGGTGAAGTACGGCAGCATAGCCTCGAGTACCCGCGGGTCCATCGGGGTGGTAGCGTGATTGTCCATGTAAATCGGCAGCTTAACGGCCATTTCCGTATTCTCCTCTAACTCTTGGACTCCCCGCTCAGCGGCTTGCCGCCAGTTGGTCCATCCCTTTCAATTCCACGAGCGCCGGTTCCTGCTTGTCTTCGCTCAACTGCGCGATGCTCACGGTGCTCAAAACTCCCAGAATACTTTCATTGACCCGCTGCAATGGTTCTTTGATGGAGCAACGGTCGGTTGCGTCACAATTTCCATGGCTCGTCACGCACGAAGTAATCAGCACCGGCCCATCAATTGCCGTAATCACTTCGAGAGCGCTGATCTTCGCCGGCTCTTTCGCCAGCATATAGCCCCCGCTCGATCCATGCTTGGCCACCACCAGCGTCTGCCGGGCCAGCTTCTGCAGCACCTTGGCCATCAGCATGGAGGAAATACCATACTCTTCGGCAATCTCACTGGCGCTGCAGGCGTGCTTCTCGCGGTGGTTGGCCAGATGCTTCATGGCAATCAGGCCGTAATCCGCCTTCTTGGATAATTTGAACATCAAGCGTCCCCAACGCAGCGATTCGGAGCGAAGTCAATTACGACTGAACCAGTCGCATATCAACTATACGACTTTATCCCGCTCTTTGTCAATCCCACGACAGGCGACAGACTCAACACAAATCTTTATTTATCCGCCACTTAGACTACGACCAGTTTAGTCGTAGATAGAGCTTTTTCCACCCAATCGTCCCATTTCGCGCTTGAACGGCGTTAATTTACGCCTGAATGGGGGCAATCCTCTCTAGATTTCGGGGTATTCTGAATGCGGGACGCAGTTCTCTGGAGGCGCACAGACCGATATGGGGCCACTTCGAAGGTTAGGAAGACTCGCTTGGAGTGTTCTTTCCTGTTCTCTGCTAATCGTTTTCGGGGCTCGAAACACACCTGCACAGGAACCGCTGGCCAAGCACCCGGCAACACCAAAAGCCTCTTCGAAGGCCAGTAAGAGAAAGGCACCGGATTCGTTCACGCTTGTCGGGGCGGGCGATATCGCTGGGTGTTCGAACATATCCGGCGCTGCAGCCACTGCCAAACTGATTGACTCCATTCCGGGGACGGTTTTTGCCGCTGGCGACCTGGCCTATGAAGACGGCACCTATGAAGAGTTCCAGACATGCTATGGCCCTACCTGGGGCCGATTCAAAGCCCGGACTCGCCCCACTCCAGGGAACCATGAGTACAAGGGTTCCGCCGCGACCGGCTATTTTCGCTATTGGGATGGACAGGCCGGTGATCCCGGAAAGGGCTATTACAGCTTCGATCTGGGCACTTGGCACATTGTGGTGCTCAACACCAATTGCGGCTCGAAGGAGCTTGGTGGTTGCGCGGAAGGCTCGCCGGAGGAATCCTGGTTGAAGCAGGACCTTGCCGCGCATCCCGGCACCTGCGCGCTGGCCTACGGCCACCACGCGCTATTTAGCAGCGGACTCCTTTCAAAACACGCGGAGCATCCCGAATTGCGCGCATTCTGGAAGGATTTGTACGAAGCGCACGCCGACTTGATCCTTGCTGGACACGAACACTCCTACGAGCGGTTCGCGCCGCAAAATCCCGAAGGCAATCCCGACCCCGAGCATGGCATCCGCGAAATCGTCGTCGGCACTGGGGGAAGAAGCCACACTCCACTCGGATACGCAAAACCCAACAGCGAAGTCCGCGACGACCAAACCTATGGCGTGTTGAAACTGACGCTCTCGCCAGGGAAATACCGCTGGGAATTCATCCCTGTCCCCGGCAAGACTTTCCGCGATTCGGGCGAAGGCGTTTGCCACGCACAACCAAGTCCACCCAAAAATTGACGTCGCTACCTCGAAATCAATCATCCCCACGTAGCGGCCACCTTCAGGTCCCTCTGAGGTTACTTCGGAGCCGTACAAACGCTGCTGTTGGAAGCCGCTTCAACCAACTTTTGAAAAGCCGGAAGCTCGGGGATTGTGAGCTGGGATTTGTGCGCCTGTTGTTCCAGGGCGTTTAGGGAGTCCAGCCGTATTTTTCCTTGATCAGCCGCAAGCAATGCGCCCTTTTGGATGCCATCGAGTGCGTCCATTGCAATTTTCGCAGCCTGCGAAAGCGCCGCGGACGCCGGTGCTGCTTCTTTCACCAAATGAGACCGCTCGGCAAGAGGCTGCAAACGGTCCTCAATGGAAGCCCATACTTCAAGTTCCAGGCGAATCTGTGCGGCAACAGCCGCATCTTTGCAGCCCGACGCAACGAATTGATCCACTAGAAGAGAGAAACTCCGGGAGACGACACTCTCCGGGTAAACCGCGTCTACCAGACGGTTCAAAGGCGTCAGGCTGGTTGGCGGGCTGACGGCGCTTGCCTCGCGTGAGTAATCTTTCTCGTGTTCAAGCGACTGCGCCAGCGCGCGCAGCGCATCAAACTCCGCGGGCGTCCATGACCCCGCCATGCGCTGCAGCGTTGCGCGCTGAAACGATCGGTGCGTCAGTCCCAGCCATTCGAGGCGCGTTGCCTCGGTTTCCATCCGTGCGTACATGGAAGCCACATCGTTCGTGCCTTCCGACGACCACAGCCGCTCGGCAATCGCGGCGTTGCGCGGCCAGATACGCGAATCGATGTTTTCCGCGTTCACGTATTCCGACCAGATGCAGGATTCACCGCCAAGAATCAGCCGCTTCTGCTCCGGACTAAGCGCGGCCGCCGGCCCCCCCAGCGGATCCATCGCGTAGTGCCGCACGGCGCTCCAGCCGAGGTCCAGATAGTACCCATTCGAAAGAATGCCGCGATAACCATCCTTCGCGGCGGCGGCAAGCGAATCCACGCCACGCCACGATTGAATCACAATCGTTTTCGGCACGCCCGGAACCAGCACTTCGTCCCAACCAATCGGCGTCTTCTTGTGTTTCGTCACCAAATCCTGCACTCGGCCGCTGAAGTAAGCCTGCAGCTCCGCGTTGTTTTTGATGCGGTGCGATTTCATGAACGCCTGGATTTTGGGATTGGCGTCCCACTCCTTGCCGTTCACTTCATCGCCGCCGATGTGAAAAAACTGGTCGGTGAAAAGCCGAGCCATCTCAGTGATGAATTCGTTCAGGAATTTGTAAGTTTTTTCGTCCGTGGGATCCATCGCCGGATCGAAGACGCCCCACTGGCGCTCGATCACGTACGGGCCACTGCCGCTGGCAAGTTCGGGATATCCCGCGAACCATGCAGTGCTGTGCCCGGGCATGTCGAACTCCGGGACCACGCGGATGCCGCGGTCGCGCGCGTACTCGACAACATCGCGAATTTCTTCCTGCGTATAGAAAAGACCGTCGGAACCCTGTTCGTGCAGTTTGGGAAATTTCCGGCTTTCCGCGCGAAAACCCTGATTCTCGGAAAGATGCCAGTGAAAGACGTTCATCTTCACGGCTTCCATTCCGTCCAGATTGCGTTTTACGACGTCCAGCGGAATGAAATGCCGGCCGGAATCGATCATCAGGCCGCGCCAGGGGAACCGCGGGCGATCCTCGATGTGCAGCGCCGGGACGCTGAAACCTTCCGGCGTGATGGCAATCAACTGGAGAAACGTTTGCAGCCCGCGGAGCGTGCCGAGCGGATTGCCGGCATGCAGCTTTGCGCCAGTTGGCGTCACATCCAAACTGTAAGATTCGTCTTCGCCAAGTTCCTGGATAGCCTTGCTTTCGTGTTCCGTGTTCGCTTCCAGCGTCACGACGCCCGCGCTCTTACTAGCGCGCAGCATGACGATTCCGGTTTGCCGCTGAATTTGCCGTTCAAGGCGCACGCCCGCCCGATCTAGCCGCGCCTCGCGGTATCCGGTGAAAGCGATCCGAAAGCTCGCGTCAATTTTCAGCGAACCGTCGCCAAGCGCCACCTTCGCCGGCAGCGGCATGATGTTCAATGATGCATTCGATTGTGCATTTAGCATGCAAGCTCCAGCGGCGAGCACAAATAATTCCGGCAGAATGCGTCGCGCCGCCGTCCCCACCCAGTTCATCGGCTATTCCCCCTCGCAGGTTTAAATCGGTTCATCGCTGTCGATCACGCTGCGCTTGCCGCCGCAAGGGTGTCACAACTTATGCGCTAGGACAATTCCCTTTCCGGAATTTCTTGCTAACTGCAATTGCAAAACAACCTGTCTTCCTGGGGCTATCCGCGACAAGGTCCGGTTTTGGGACTCGGGTTGTGTTCAACGGAGATAGCCTCAGGGTCTCGACTTCAGAATCTTGCATGATGTATGGGTTGAGATCCTTCCTGACGATGAGACGAGGCATAAATTGCTCTTCGTGAGAAATGCGGGTTAAAATGTGTCGCGGCGCCGCGTGCAACCTTCATGAAAACTTCGATTGCCATTTATCCCGGCTCATTCGATCCCGTAACCAACGGGCACCTCGATCTGATCATGCGTGGCGAGAAAATGTTCGACCGCTTGATCGTCGCGGTGTTGAAAAACATGGAAAAAGAGCCGTTGTTCACGGTCCCGGAGCGCGTCGAAATGCTCCGTGAAGTCACCAAGCAGTGGCCGGCCGTGGAAGTGGAGGTATTCGAAGGCCTGCTGGTGGAATACGCGCGCAAGCGCGACGCCGCCGTGATCCTTCGCGGCATTCGCGCCGTTTCCGACTACGAGTACGAGCTCCAGATGGCGTTGATGAACCGGAAACTCGAACCGCGCCTCGAGACCGTCTTCATGCTCCCCGGCGAATCCTACAGTTATTTGAGCGCGAAACTGGTCCGCGAAATCGCGCAGCTCGGCGGCCCGCTGACGGGCCTGGTCCCTCCGCTCGTCGAGCAAAAGATCCGGGCAAAACTTGCTGCTGCCGCCTCGTAAGCCTGCTCCCTCTCCCCGCCCGCGGTTCCCGATTGAATTTCCACCGCTTTTCCTGAAAACTAGACAGTTACAGCCTCGCTCCAAGGAGAGCACGTGCAACTAACCAATCGCATCAACCGCATCCAGGTTTCGGCAACCGCCGCCGTCATCAACGCCGCCGAACAATTGAAAGCCAAGGGCGTGGACATCGCCGACTTCGGCCCCGGCGAGCCGGACTTCCCGACGCCCGAGCACATCAAGAAAGCAGCCATCAAGGCCATTGAGGAAAATCGCACCAAGTACACTCCGACGGGCGGCATCATGCCGCTGCGCGAAGCGATCACCGCGTGGCACAAGCGAGAACTCGGCTCCGACTACACCGCCAAAGAATGCGTGGTCACCGTCGGCGGCAAGCATTCCATCTTCAACGCCATCAGCGTGCTCATCCAGAACGGCGACGAGGTGATTTTGCCCGCGCCTTACTGGGTCAGCTTTCCGGACATCATCAAATACGCCGGTGGCACACCCGTGATCGTCGAGACGCGCCCTGAAGACGGATTCGGCGCCAAAGCCGCCGACATCGAGAAGGCCATCACACCGAAAACGAAAATGGTAATCGTCAACTCGCCCAGCAATCCCTCAGGCGGCGTGGTGGACGGGCCGGAATTCGAGAAGATTCTGGCAATCTGCAAGAAACACAACGTCTGGGTGATGGGCGACGAGTGCTATTCGCACTTCGTGTACGAGCCGCACAAGCCGTTCTCGATTGCCAGCGCGAAAGACAGCAAAGCCAGCGTCATCATCATCGGCAGCGTCTCGAAAACATTCGCGATGACCGGCTGGCGCATCGGCTACACACTTGCGCCGGAGGAACTCATCCAGGCCATGATCAAAGTGCAAAGCCAGTCCACATCGAATCCGACTTCGATAGCGCAGTACGCCGCTCTAGAAGCCATGCGGGGCTCGATGGACACCGTGCCGCCGATGCTCGCCGAATATGCGAAGCGCCGCAAGCGCATCGTGGAAGGATTGCGCGCGATTCCCGGCGTCACCTGCGAATGGCCGGGCGGCGCGTTTTACGCCTTCCCGAATGTCTCCGCGCATCTGGGCGAAAGCAAAAACGCCGCCGCGAAAAACTGCACGGAACTTTCGAAGCTGTTGCTCGAGAAAGCGCACGTGGCGCTGGTTGCGGGCGAAGCCTTCGGCGCTCCGGGGTTCCTCCGCCTTTCCTATGCCACTTCGATCGAGCGCATCGAGGAAGGGCTCCGGCGGCTGGAAAAATTCTTTTCGCGCGCGGAGGCCGCCGCCTAGACCGTGATGCAACCTGTCCTCTCGCGCCTTGAGCCGTTTTTCAGCCCGCGGATCTGGGGCCAGCGCTCCCTCGCCCCGTGGTATCCCGGCAAAATAAACCTGAAAGAGCCTCTCGGCGAGGCGTGGCTCACCGCATTTGAATCGCGCGTGGCCAACGGCCCGTTTGCGGGCAAGTCACTCCAGGAAAGTTGGCACGCGATGCCGGCGGAATGGCGTGGCGCACGGCATGCCTCCGTCGCGGAGTTTCCCGTGCTTATCAAATTTATTTTCCCGAACGACAAATTGTCCATCCAGGTGCATCCCAACGATGCCTACGCCGCGAAACACGAGCAGCAAGCCGGCGGCCGCGGAAAAACGGAAATGTGGCACATGGTTTGTGCGCAGCACGGCGCGGAAATCATGTTCGGGTTGCAACCGGGTGTGAACAAGCAGGGTTTTTTACGGGCGCTGGCCGCGGGCACCGTGGAGAAACTGCTGGTGCACCTGCCGGTCGAGACTGGAGACACATACTTTGTGCCCGCGGGAACGCAGCACGCTATCGGGCCGGGGATGGTCATTTGCGAAATCCAGGAATATTCAGACCTCACCTATCGCGTTTACGATTATGGCCGCGTGGACTCCTCCGGCAAGCCGCGTGAACTGCACATCGACAAAGCGCTGGAAGTGACAAATTTCAGAGGGGGAGTCGGTGGAAAAATCGAGCCGCTGGCGTTGCACTCGCCCGACGCGAAGAAGTATCTTTTGGCCGCGTGCGAGTATTTTGCCACGGAACGCTGGGATTGCAATCGCACCACGCCGATCGAAAGCGATCCCCAGGAATTTCAGTTGTTTGTGATTCTCGAAGGCGCCGGCGCGTTCTATGATGCCGATCAGGTCTACCCGTATCGCTCCGGCGAAGCGTGGTTCTTGCCGGCGAATTTGCCGACGACCTTGCTGCAGCCGGATGGAGCGAGTTCGGTCCTGCGGGTGACCGTGCCGGACACCCAAGCCCTGCGACGGCAATTGCGCAACCAGGGATTTGAAGATCCGGCAATTTCCCGCGTTGTGATTGGTGCCGTGTGAAAAAGGAAAAACCGCTGGCAACCCACGCTGTGATTCTTGCCGGAGGGCGCGGCACGCGCTTCTGGCCCCGCAGCCGCACCCGCACGCCAAAGCAGCTGTTGAACATTGTCGGCGAGGGTTCGATGCTGCAACAGACGGTGGCACGCCTGGCGCCGCTCGTTGCCGCGCAGCGCATCTGGACGGTGACCAACGCGGAGCAAGCCTCCGCCCTCGGAAAGCAATTGCCCGCGGCAGCGCGCAATCATGTGCTGACCGAGCCGGTGGGAAGAAACACGGCCGCAGCAATCGCTCTGGCCGCGATCCACGTGCGTCACGCTGCGGCAGGCGGCGACGCTCTGCTTGCCGTGCTCCCGGCCGACCATCACATCGCTCAGCCGGAGCGCTATCGCGAAATCATGCGCGCCGCCTTGGAGGCGGCGCGCAACCCGGGACGCATGCTGGTGCTGGGCATTCCGCCGACGCGGCCGGAAACGGGCTACGGTTATATCGAGCGGCAAGGAGATTCCATCACCGCAAAGGGAGCGCCGATTTTTGCCGTGCGGTGCTTTAGGGAGAAGCCGGAACTCGCCGTCGCCAAGGAATACGTGGCCTCCGGAAATTTCCATTGGAACGCGGGGATGTTTTTCTGGCGAGTTTCCACTTTCCTGGATGCGCTAAAGGAATTCCTGCCGAAGACCCATGCGCTGATTGAAGAACTTGACCGGCATATCGGAAAGCGAAGTTACGCGGCAAAATTGAAGCGCATCTATCCGCAACTTGAAAATATCTCCGTGGACTATGCCATCCTGGAACGCGCCACACAGCATCCCGGCCCGCTGCGCGTTTTCGTAATCCCCGCGGAAATGGGCTGGAGCGATATCGGCTCCTGGGCCGCGGTTCACGAACTGCTCGCCAAGCATCCCACAGAAAACATCTTTGCGGGCCCCGGCCACACGCTCGATGCCGAAGGAAATTTCCTCTGGAGTCCCGGCAAATACATCGCCGCCATCGGTGTCAGCGGCCTGGTGGTTGTCGAAACACCAGACGCACTGCTCATCTGCCCCCGCGACCGCGCCCAGGACGTCGGCAAAATCGTCAAAGCGCTCGAAGACCGCAAGCACAAGAAACTTCTCTAGTCGCCAAACCGCATCCCTTTTCCGCGCTGGGCGTTACCATTTGCCATGATTTGCCAAGATCGCTTCTTGACGCCTGGCCTCGAAGCGTCGCGGTTTGCAGCTTTCCGCCCAACTCTGGCTTGACTTTGCTTTCGCCCGGAGTATTGTTAGGGCGTTCCGTCGAGCCTACTCTTTCCTCGGCTGAACGAAGTTTGACCGAACCGGCGGCGGTTCCAATCCCGAAGAGCGGATCCCTTACAGACAAAATTCAGGTTAGCCTAAGGAGGCCACTTCATGTCCGCGACTCCTAGCCCGATCTCAGAATTGAAACTAGAAACGACAAAAAACCCCGAGGAAACGATCGTTCGCTGTGCTGGCAAAATTACATCTGCCACCTCCGGCTTGCTTCAAACGACAGTCCGGAATCTGATCCCGGAAACCAGATCTGTCGTACTTGACTTGACCGATGTGAGCTACATGGACAGTTCCGGCCTTGGTACGATCGCCGGGTTGTACTTCTCCGCGAAGCGGCAGAATTGCAGGCTGAAGCTCGTCAATCTGAACGACCGCCTGAAGGAACTCTTCCGATTGACAAAACTGGCTTCGGTGTTTGAGGGCCACGAAGATTTCCTTGGCTATACTCCCGATTAGCCCTGCCCTTCGACGATGACTGTCCATTGGCGCGTGAGCTGTCGACGCGTTCGAAGCACCATGAGTGTGCCGGGGAGCGCGGCTCGTGTCTTTGCGGGCCGAAGTTCATTCTTCGTTTTTTCGCGCCGGTGTCACCCGGCTAACTCTTTCTGCAACGCTTTCCCCTTCCGGAACCACGGCCGCTCCGCCCTTTGCATATACCTCGGCAGAGTTCGCTTCTTCGCAACCAGCCTTTGCACCCACTCGCGCGCTTCCTCTCTCTTCCCCGACAGTTTCAGATAGTTCGCATAGTTGTACAGTGTCTCCGGGGTCGTCGAAAATTGCGCGGCGGGCGCGAAATAGAACGCCGCCTTTTCCAGATCACCGGTGCGAGCATAGGCATCGCCAAGCAATCCCGTCGCCCGGTGGTAATCAAATTTCGGGTCCTTCCCGACGACGTACTCCAAGTCAGGAATGGCAGCGACAAAGTCTCCCATTCCTAGGGCCGATTTCGCGCGCAGATAAAATGCATGCGGCGAATCGCTCCGCACGGAGATCGCCCGGTCCAACAATTCCCGCGCCTTCGCATACTTCTTCTGTTCAAAGTAGAGTTCGGCCAGCTCTTCCAGATTGCCCACCGACGGATTGTCCAGAATCTGCATTTCCAGGTTCTGAATCCGCGAGCGCCTGCCGAATCCCTGGAAGACCCCGCGCAGCAATCCCAGGTCAGGGATCATCTCGACTGCGACATACACCCCGGCGCCCAGCGGACCCCCGAAAATAATGATCCAAAGCCAATAGCCCTCCGGACGCCGCTTCACGAAGTGCCAGAGGGCCACACCTTGCACAATAAATCCCCACGGATAGATGAGGGAACTCAGTCCTCCCATGCCCGGCCACCTCGCACATTCCATTCAGGCTGACGAACTTGCCGACAGCATCCGGCATCGCTTTCCGCGTGTCAATCCAAGCATTGTTTTTTTCGTGTAAGAGTGACTATCACTTTACACATTTCTCCTGTCCGCTGCCCACCCCCTGATTTCACGGTTGAACGCACCTGCTGCCAGCTTGGGTGCTCAAGCGGCATCGGCTTCCCGGCCAAATTGGCTGGGTTCATCGCTTTTCTCTACCCGTACCTAATCCCGCAATCTTTGGCGCGTCGCCTTCCTCGCGTATACTCACTAGCAATGGCTTCGATTAAATTTGGCACCGACGGATGGCGCGGGATCATCGCCGAGGATTTTACGTTTGCGAACGCGCGCACCGTGGCCGCCGCGATTGCCCGCTACGTCGTGCGCGGCGAGGACGCGCGCAAGGGCGTCCTGGTGGGTTACGACCACCGATTTGCTTCGGATCGCATCGCCGCGGCGGTGGCCGAGGTCGTGAGCGCCACAGGGACTCCAGTCTGGCTCGCCGATAAACCCTGCCCCACGCCCGCGATTTCGCTCCTCGTCCGCCAGCGCCAAGCCGCCGGGGGAATGGTCATCACCGCGAGCCACAATCCCTATTCGTGGAACGGCGTAAAGTACAAGGCCAGCTACGGCAGCAGCGCGTTGCCATCTATCGTCGCGCGGATTGAGAAGGAACTTGCAATCGTGGAAGCGTCAAGCGCACCCCCACTGCCTCCGCGCAAAGAGTTGATTCAGCCGCTGGAGCCGCGCGCCCCGTACCTTGACACGATTGAAAAGCTGGTCGACTGGCAACGACTGCGCGACGCCAGGTTCCGTTTCGTTGTTGACCCTATGCACGGTTCGGCCGCCGGTCTGCTGAAAGAACTTTTTTCGCGCAACGGCGTGGTCTGCGACGAAATTCGCGGCACCCACGACCCGCGATTCGGTGGCGTGCATCCCGAACCCATCGAGCCGCACATTGACGCTCTGCGCAAGGCGGTCCTCGCCGGAAAATATGACGCCGGACTCGCCGCCGACGGCGACGGCGACCGCATCGGCGCCATCGACCGCGACGGCACCTTCATCGATCCCCACCAGATTTTCGCTCTGATGGTCTGGCACTTGATCGGCACGCGGAAACTTCCCGGCGGCATCGCCAAGACATTTTCCGTCACGAAACTCATCGACAAGCTGGCTGCTAAATTCAACCGCAAGCTTTATGAGACGCCCATCGGCTTCAAGTACATCTGCGAGCTGATGCTGCAGCAGGACATCCTGATCGGCGGCGAAGAAAGCGGGGGCATCGGCACCAGCCTCTATCTCCCGGAGCGTGACGCCTCGGTCTCCGCGCTGTTCCTGGCCGAACTGATGGCCTGGCACGGCAAATCCCTGGGCGAACTCCTCGCCGTGCTGCACGCGGAGTTTGGCGAATTCCACTACGGCCGCACCGATCTGGACGTGAAGACGGGACAGAAAGAAAAAGCGATCGCCTATTTCACGAATGAAAAAACGGAGCGCATCGATAATTGGGATGTGAAGCGGCGCGAAAATATGGACGGCATCAAGCTGTATCTCAGCGACATCGGCTGGGTGATGGTGCGCGCTTCGGGCACCGAGAAACTTCTGCGCATTTATTGCGAGACATCGCGCGCAGATACGACGAAGCGCGTTCTGCAGGCAACGGTCGCGGCAGTAAACGCCCTCTAGGGAGCAAGCGATGGAAACAGTAAACTTGAAGGACAAATTCGGCAGGTTCCAGGATTACTGCAACCCGCGCGTGATCGGCGAAGTAAACGACTGCCAGGTGAAGGCCGTCAAACTGAAGGGCGAATTCATCTGGCACCACCACGACCATGAAGATGAACTTTTCCTGGTCGTGAAAGGCACGCTGCGCCTGAAATTCCGCGACCACGAAGCGCTCGTGCGCGAAGGCGAATTTGTGATTGTGCCCCGCGGCGTCGAGCACTGCCCCGTGGCCGACGAAGAAGTGCACATTGTCTTGATCGAACCGCGAACGACATTGAACACAGGAAATATTCAGAACGAAAGGACAGTCAGCCAGCTCGAGCGGATTTAAATTCTTCTTCTCGGCAGCTCGAAAGACAGGACTCAGCCATGCAACATCGCTTCTACACGCTCGATGTCTTCACCACAACGCGCTTCCAGGGCAATCCGCTCGCCGTGATCACCGACGGCGACGGCCTCTCCGACGACCAGATGCTGGCCATTGCCCGCGAAATGAATCTTTCCGAAACGGTCTTCGTGCAGAAGCCCACCGACGACCGTGCGCTGGCCCGGCTGCGCATTTTCACCACCAAGGAAGAATTAAAACTCGCCGGACATCCGGTGATCGGCACCTGGTTCCTGCTGGCGGAGTTGGGCGTGGTTCCCGCGCAGGAGGGCGGCGTGCACGTCTTGCAGCAGACCGGCGCGGGAATTTTGCCGGTGGAGATACGCTTCAAGGACGGCCGTCCCCAGCGCGTGACCATGACGCAAAAAGAAGCCACGTTCAAACCGTCAAAGATCAGCAAGAAAAAGCTGGCGGAAGCGCTGGGATTGTCTCTGAAGGATCTCGATCCAAAGCTCGATCCGGAATTCGTTTCCACGGGAATCTTCAACCTGATGGTGCCGCTGCGCAATCGCCAGGCGCTCGCGAGAATCCAGCTGAACATGGTGGAACTGGCCCGCCTCTTCGGCAAGCAGGGCGCGCTGGCCTATTGTTTCGCGCTCGGCGGCAATTCGACAGCCTACGCCCGGGGCATGATGCCGTGGGAATTATATGAAGACGCGGCGACAGGCTCGGCCGCCGGTTCGCTCGGCGCGTATCTGGTGAAGCACGGAAAATTCGGCGCGGGGCACACGCTGCACATTGCGCAAGGCGTGGAAATGGGCCGTCCCAGCGAAATCGAAGTGGAAGTTTCTCAAAACGGAAAAAAGCTGACCCCGCGCGTAAGCGGCGCCGCGGTAAAAGTGTTCGAAGGCACCATCCGCACCTAGCGTCCCGGCGCGAGACGCGTGGCCGATTCGTTCACTCGGTTTTCAGGGTTTTTTGGTAGGCGTCGAGGATGCCGTTGACGAAACCGCCGGCGTCGTCGGAGGAATATTTTTTTGCGAGATCCACGGCTTCGTTGATGACGACTTTTACGGGAGTATCGGTGGCGCGTATTTCGTGCATCGCCAGGCGCAGGATCGCGCGATCAATGGCCGCGAGCCGATCAAGGCGCCAGTTAGCGGCATGCTTGCTGATGAGTTCGTCAAGCGCAGTGGCGTCATGCGCGGCGCCTTCGAAAAGCTGATTGGCGAACGTGCGCGTCTGCGCCGCGGCTTTTGCGCTTTTCCAGAAGGTGAGCTCGAGTTTCTCGGCCATTTGCTGGCTCATGTCCCACTGAAACAGCATCTGCATGGCGAATTCGCGCGATTTTGTCCGCAGGCTCACGTTATTTGCGCCGCCCTTTGCCCGTGGCGGAGAATGATTTCGAGGAACCTCGCAGCTTTCGAGACAATTGCGCCATTTCGATAGCGCCGAGCCCGGCCTCGAAACCCTTGTTGCCCCCCTTCAATCCCGCGCGGTCAATGGCTTGCTCCAGCGTGTCGCACGTGAGCACGCAGAACATCACCGGTACGCCGGTATCCATCTGCGCGAGCTGCAGGCCGCGCGAGGTTTCCGAGCACACATAATCGTAATGAGCGGTTTCGCCGCGCAGGACGCAGCCGATAGCGATCAACGTGTCATAGCGCCCCGTCACCGCAAGTTTCTTCGCCGCCAGCGGCAATTCAAACGCGCCCGGCACGTGAATCACGTCCACGTCCTTGCTCGCCGCCCCGCCGCGTTCCAGCGCATCCACGGCGCCCTGCAGCAGCCGCTCGGTGATGAAACTGTTGAAGCGGCTCACCACAATGCCAAAACGAAAACCTTCGCCGCTCAGGCCTCCGTCAATTTTCGTGGGTTGAATCATTGCACCCGCTTCCCCGTTCCTCAATCCGCGTTTCTTGAAATCAGTGACTTTGCCTGGAGCAAGAAACCAAGACCACTTGTCATCCTGCGGGCACTTTGCTTGGTTCCATCACCTCATTTGCTTCCTTAACTTCCTCTACTTCCCTTTAAACGCCGCAGGCCGCTTTTCCAGAAACGCTTTCGTGCCTTCGCGCATGTCTTCCGTCGCGCAACACAATCCGAACAGAGTCGCCTCCAGAAACAGTCCCTCTTCCTGGGGCATTTCCACGCCGCGCTCGATCGCTTCCATGCAGTATTTCACGGCCAGCGGCGCTTTCTCGATAATCTTTTTGGCCAGGGCTTCGGCGGCAGGCAGCAACTCCCCAGGCTCGTAAATGTGATTGACCAGTCCGATGCGCTGCGCCTCTTCCGCCGTGATCATTTCGCCCGTCAGGCAAAGCTCATGCGCCGCGCCCTTGCCACACAAGCGAGCCATGCGCTGGGAGCCGCCGTAGCCGGGGATGATGCCCAGCTTCACTTCCGGCTGGCCAAGCTTCGCGGTCTTGCTGGCAATCCGAATCGTGCAGGAAAGCGCCAGCTCGCAACCGCCGCCAAGCGCAAACCCATTGATCGCGCAGATGGAAGGTTTCCCCATCGTTTCGAGAAGGTGAAACACGCCCTGACCGAAGAGCGAAAACTCTTTTCCGTTGACCGGAGTCTGCTGCGCCAGCTCGTTGATGTCCGCGCCGGCCACAAAAGCCTTTTCACCGGAGCCAGTGAGAATCATCACCCGCACCGAAGCATCATCGCGCACCTCAAAAAGCACCTGTTGAAATTCCTCAATCGTCTTGCGGTTCAGCGCGTTCAGCACCTTCGGCCGGTTGAAAGTAATGAACGCGATGCCGTTCCTCTTTTCATACAGCAGATTTTCGTAGGCCATGATCTTCCCTCAGAATTGAATCGGCTTCGGGTTGGCGGGATCGGAGTAGTCATAGAACCCGCGGCCGGACTTTTTGCCGTTCCACCCGGCCAGCACCATGCGCTTCAGCAGCGGCGGCGCGGCGAAGCGTTTCTCCTTGAATTCTTCGAACATGATCTGCGAAATGTAATACGTAGTGTCCAGCCCAACAAAATCCAGCAGCGTGAACGGCCCCATCGGGTAGCCGCAGCCAAGCTTCATGGAATTATCAATATCCACTACGGAACCGACGCCCTCTTCCAGCGCCCGAATCGCATCCAGTAGATACGGCACCAGCAGCCGGTTGACGATAAATCCGCCGCTATCGCTCGCCCGCACCGGCGTTTTCCCGAGTTTCGCGCCAAATCTAACCATCTCTTCGTACACGGCGGGATCGGTCGAAATTGTCTTCACAACTTCCACCAATTTCATCACCGGCACGGGATTGAAAAAGTGCAATCCCACAAACCGCTGCGGCCGTTTGGTGGCGGCGGCGATTTCCGTGATGGTCAGCGAAGACGTGTTACTGGCAAAAACAGTTTCTGGCGGGCAGAGCTTGTCCAGCGCGCCAAAAAGCTCCCGCTTCACCGGCAGTTGCTCGATGATCGCTTCCACAATCAGGTCGCAATCCTTCAGATCGTCCAGCGAAGTCGTGCCCTTCAGCCGGCCGCGCACTTCCCCTTTCGCCGCTTCCGTCAGCGTGCCTTTTTCCACCAGCCGCGCCAGGTTCTTCTCGATGCCCTTCAATCCCTTTTCCACGAGTTCGGCGCTGACCTCGCGCACCACGGTCGTGAAGCCCGCCTGCGCGCAAACCTGCGCGATGCCCGAGCCCATCAAGCCACACCCCACTACGCCAACTTTTTGAATCGCCATGAATTCCTCATTCCACTTGCAATTCGGAACGCCCCCGGAAGGCCGTCCCTACATTTCAGCCACACGCTTCTGGAGCCCAGCCGCCGCGGCGGACGGGCCGCTGGTCTGCAATCGAACTCTTTTTGTCAATCGCAAAAAAGCTGGCGGGAATTGCCAGCCGTCAAAGTGTATCAAAGCTGCTCGGAGAACTCACTTTGCGTGGGCTCCCACGGCGCTCCCGCCACCCAAATGGCAGCGTATCCAAATCGATAGACGGTCTAACCGAACGGTGAGCCTTCGCGACACCCCGACCTCCGGAAAAATGAAGCCTGCACTAACTGTGGTAAGCCGCCACTTGTGAGCAATTTACCCTCAATCAAAAACGGCTCAGGGGGGATTCTGGCCATGCGCCAATGACCGAAGCGCACAAGCGGCACAACCTCACGTGCGAATCGGATAGGAATCCTTCTACAAACAATTTAACTCAAGGCCCAAACGCCCCCCACCCGATGCAAACAATCTCGCTATCCCATGCGGACTGAAGCATATCCTGGCAGATCTGCTCGGGACCAAATTTCCGGCCACCGTGGCATTCGCCATGCTCCCAGCAAAGGTGTGAGCAGTAAGAGAAAACGAGAACAAGGCAGCTCACAAAAATCGTGAGCTTTCTTTTTCCGCCTCTCGCCGCTTTTGTCTATATAGGAGGTCTTATGAAAAACCTGCGCTACGTTCTGTTCGTTTTCGCCGTGCTCCTGATTGTCCCCGCCGTCAGGGCCCAGCAAATGGGCGTCAAGGCTGACGTACCCTTCGACTTTGTCGTCGGCGACCGAGCTTATCCCGCCGGGGAATACATCCTCAAAGCCGCTCTTAGCGACGGCGGTGTCATTCGCGTCGAAAACGTTAACGAATTTTCAGCCGCTTTCATCGCTTCAAACCCGTGCACGAAAGCCACGCCCTCGCCGGAAACCAAGCTCGTGTTCCACCGCATCGGCCGCCACTACTTCCTCCACCAGGTGTGGACTGCGGGCAGTCTCGCCGGACATGAGTTCCCCAAGGGCCGCATTGAAGTCGAACTTGCGCAAAACCACTTGACGCCTGATGTCGTAATCGTCGCGGCCGTCATTTCCCGCTGACGCGAACTCACTCCCACGTTTTCAGGTCAAAGAGGGAACGTTTACACGTTCCCTCTTTTTTTGTTCGCCGCGTCCGGTGTCGCAATCGCTTCCCCCGTCAAGATCTGAACCCGACGCGCATGCCACGCGACTTTCGATTCTCCAACTTACCGGGCGGGGAATGATAAGCTGCAGGGAATATGGCACTCGTGCGCTCATTCGGCCGGGCCGCAACAGGAAACTTGGCTGATGTTGGGCTTCTGCTGCTTTGGGTGCTCGGAACAACCATCGCCGTCGCTGCGCAACAGCAGGCACCCGATGCCTCCGCGGTTCATCAAACTACGCAGGGTATAAACGACATGTGGTGGAAACACGCGGTCATCTACGAAATCTACCCACGCAGCTTTCAGGATTCGAACGGCGACGGCGTCGGCGACCTCAACGGCATTACCTCGCGCCTGGATTATCTGAAAGATCTCGGCGTCGACGCCATCTGGATCACGCCGATCTATCCCTCGCCGCAGGTGGACTTCGGCTACGACATCGCCGACTACACCTCCATTGATCCGCAATACGGCACCATGGCCGACTTCGATCACCTGGTGAAGGAAGCGAAGGCCCGCGACATTCGCGTGATCATGGATTTTGTTCCAAATCACACTTCCGACAAACATCCGTGGTTCGTCGAATCAAGCTCCTCGCGCACCAATCCCAAGCGCGACTGGTATGTCTGGCGCGACGGCAAAGGGCCCGGCCAGCCTCCCAACAACTGGCTTTCCTGGTTCGGCCACTCCGCTTGGCGATTCGACGCCAGGACCGGCCAATTTTATTACCACCATTTTTATCCCGAGCAGCCCGACCTGAACTGGCGCAATCCCGAGGTCCGCAAAGCAATGTACGATGTGCTGCGATTCTGGCTGGACCGCGGCGTCGCCGGATTCCGCCTCGACGCGGTTTCGCGGCTCTTCGAAGATCCGAATCTCCACGACGACCCTCTTCTGCCGGGAACGAATGCCTACGGCGATCAAAACATCGAGCATAAGTACACCGACAACCTGCCGGAAGTGCACGAAGTGTTGAAGGAGATACGGCAGGTGGTTGATGGATATCCGGGGAATCCCGTGCTCATCAGTGAAACCGACGAGCCCAACATCGCCGAGCTTACCAAGCTCTACGGCAGCAAACTCGACGAAATCCAACTCCCGATGGATTTCCAGGTGGCCGACGTCAACCAGCTTTCCGCCGCGCGCTTCCGCGAACTGATCGAGCAGGTCGAAGGCAATCCAGCCGGCGGCCAACCCTATTTTTTCTTCAACAATCACGATCAGGACCGCACCTGGGACCGCTATGGCGATGGCGTTCACAACGATCGAATCGCCCGGCTGTTGGCGGCGCTGCTGCTGACCACGCGCGCCACTCCGCAGTTGTACTACGGCGAAGAAATCGGAATGGTGACCACTCCGCCCGCGCGCAAAGAGGACGTGAAGGATCCGATCGGCAAGCTTGGCTGGCCGAAAGAAAAGGGCCGCGACGGCGAGCGCACCCCGATGCAGTGGGACATGTCAAACAATGCGGGATTCACCACGTCTGCAACACCATGGCTCCCTGTTCCCCCAAGCTACAAGCAGCGCAACGTGGCGGCGGAGGAAAACGACTCCGGCTCGGTGCTCAACTTCTACAAGCAACTCATTCGCCTGCGCCGCAATCAACCCGCATTGCGCGACGGCCAGCAATCCACCGTGAACTCCCACGACGCCGACGTGCTTTCCTATCTGCGGAAGAATCCGGATGGTGGCGAGTCCGTGCTGGTATTGCTCAACATGAGCAACCAGCCCAAGAAAGTCGCCCTCGATCTAAAGCCAGAAGGAATCGACAGCAACGGGGCGAAGCCTCTGCTCACCTATCCCAAAGCCAGCCCAACAGAAGTTCCACTGGATGCGATCTCTCTGCCACCCTTCGGCACCCTCGTCGCCGCAGTCAAGTAGCGGCCACCTCCAGGTGGCCGCTACTTCAAGAGACGCGCCCTCCCGCCGCGGAGTGGCGTAAAAAACCAGCACAACATTTTAGCTAGGAACCGGACGAATCCCATCCCCGCGTCAAATAGGCGTATCCGCCCAACGCAACCCAACAAGGCTGAACCATGCGTTTGGCCTCTCGGCCCGGAGCACTGCGGAATAATCCGTTGACTTTGGCTGAATTTTGCAAGAAAGTATCAACGCTGTTTCCTCCCGCGCTATCTCGCTCGAAGGAGAAATTCACGAAATGCCCAGATACCGAATGTGTGTGTACTCGCTGGTGTTGTGCTTGTTTGGCGGCCTTGCAGCATCCGCTCAGCAAAACCCGGTGACGGTCACGCGACAGCCCATTGCCGTAGACAGGACTTTCTTCACCTCCCTGAATTCCAAACCAAAGCATTTGGCGTTCAACAAATTGTCCTCGTCCACCAACGCCGCCACCCAGCAGCAGAGTCCGCGCGTCATCTCTTTGCCCAGTTTCACCCGCTCGTTCACTTTCGGCGGACAGGTTTTTCCTTTCACCATGGTCGGCAAGGACCCCGCAAGAAAACAGACCACCACGATACCCACGCAGTACATCCCGATGTCCTTTTTCTTCGACGAATTCGTGGACCAAAACGGGAACAATATCGTGATTGATACCACCGTCATCAACGATGAAATCGAAGACTCTCCGCTCTTCGGAGATTCCCAGTTTGCCACCGGATTTACGCAGTTTGAGGACGCCGTGATGCGCGCCGAATTCTTTCCCCTGTTCAGCAAGGATCGCGACAATGCCGGAAATGACACCTACCACGTGCTCCTCGGCCGTCCGAAAACCCTGACTCCGGTCACCATCGAGGTGCCGCCAGGCTCGTCCGTCGTGCTGCAGGCTCCGGACGGAAATTTCGTCGCGATCATTGACATCAATTTCATCGTCTCGCAGCTGAACACGCTGGTCCAAACCGAACCCATCACCGTGAATGCAATTCCCATGTTCCTCACTCGCAATGCCCTTTATGGCGACTTCGTCAAGCAACAACCCGCGGACTGCTGCATTGGCGGATTTCATACCGCCATCGAGACCAACCAGGTGGGAAACAATATATTTGTGCAAACGTTTGACTTTGCGACTTCACTCGATGCCGACATCGCCGAATTCGCCTTCGGCGACCCCACCATTTTTGCCGACATCTTTCCTCTGTCCCATGAGCTCGGCGAGACGCTGAATGACCCGTTCGTAAACAATGCCACGCCCAGCTACCAGATACCGGGGGCTCCTGCCGGAGCCTGCCAGAACAGCCTGGAGGTGGGAGACATCATCGAAAACCTTTCCAACCCTACCCAGCCGATCACCCTGCATGGGTTTACTTACCACCCGCAAACCCTGGCACTGCTGCAGTGGTTCGAGGGTAAGACCCCGTCCGATGCCATCAACGGCGACTACAGCTTCCCTGATCGAACGGTGCTGACATCACCGTTCATGGCGTGCCCTCCGCCTCCTCCGCCGCCGTCGAAATGAAGTTTGTTCCTGGTTTCTATGGAAAAAGGCGCCCTCGCGGGCGCCTTTTTTTGTTCCCTGGCTGGTCTTCGCAGAGCGAAATTCAACTCCGCGCTTCGACGATGATGGCGATGCCCTGGCCGCCGCCGATGCAGGCCGTGGCCAGACCATAGCGAAGGCCTTTGCGGCGGAGTTCGTTCAGCACGGTGATAACCAGACGCGTGCCGGACGCGCCGAGCGGGTGGCCGAGGGCGATCGCCCCGCCGTTCACATTCGTTTTGTCGCGGTTTAGGCCGAGTTCTTTTTCGACCGCGAGATATTGCGCGGCGAAGGCTTCGTTCACCTCCACACGATCGATCTGCTCGAGTTTCATCCCCGCAAGCTGCAGTGCTTTCCGCGTGGATGGCACGGGGCCAATCCCCATGATGCTCGGGTCAACGCCCGCGACCGCCCAGGAAACGATTCTTCCGAGCGGCTTCAGCCCGCGTTCCGTCGCGGTCTTCTCGCGCGTCAGCACCACCGCCGCGGCGCCGTCCACGATGCCGCTGGCATTCCCCGCCGTCACCATGCCGTCTTTCTTGAACGACGGGGGCAGCTTCTCCAGAATTTCCATGGTCGTTTCTGGCCGCCGGTGATCGTCTTCTTTCACCAGAACGGTCTTCTTGCCCTGCTTCACTTCCACCGGCACAATTTCTTCCGTCAGGTAGCACGATTTGAACGCGGCTTCCGCGGCCTGCTGGCTGCGCAACGCATAAACGTCCGCGTCTTTGCGCGTAATTCCCCTTTGCTCCGCCAGCTTTTCCGCGGTCAGCGCCATCGGCAAGCCGCAATACGTGTCCGTCAACCCGACAAACAGGAAATCCTCCAGCGCGCCGCCGCCCAGTTTCAAACCGGTGCGCGCGCCGCGAATCACAAATGGCGCCTGTGTCATGTTCTCCATGCCGCCCGCCAGCACCATGTCCGCCTCGTCCAGCAACAACCGTTGCGCGCCCTGCACAATCGCCTCGATGCCGGAGCCGCACAAGCGATTCACGGTAACCGCCGGCGTTTCCATTTTCAGCCCTGCCTTCAGCCCAACGTGCCGCGCGCCATAGATCGCGTCGGCGCTCGTCTGCATCACATTGCCAAAAATCGCGTGATCGAACTCCGCCGGGTCCACACCCGATTTCTGAATCGCCGCCCTGCTCGCGTGCGCGCCCAAGTCAATCGCCGACACCTCCGAAAACGCACCCGTATACCGCGCCATGGGCGTGCGCGCACCCGCAACAATCACCACATCCGATGGAAACATGATTTTCCTTTCCTGCTAAAGCTTGGGAATCTCGGAGAGCACGATGACGTCCCCTCCTCGTTTGCGGGCTTCCTCGACGCTGAACTCCGCTCGGTTAATCAGGTCGGTCACAATGTCCTCGCTGTCGAATTCCTGCCGCGCCGCGGCTTCCACCACCCCGGCGCTCAGTGTGATTTGCGTCGAATCCCACGGCGGCCGCACACCCGCCGCCGCGCGCTTCAATTTATCCACCAGGTTCTGCGCGCCGGACAGATTCGTGTCCGGCAGGATAAACGCCAGCGCCCACGACGTATATTTTACCGCCATATCGTTTTGCCGTACGATCGGCTGGAGCGAACGCGAAAGCTGTTCCAGGAATTTCTCAAGCGGCACTTCTCCCTGCTGCCGCAGCATGTCCGCACCGCGATCAATCTGCAGCACCGCCAGCGAAAGCGGCGTCCCCTGCGTGCGCGCGCGGTCGGCTTCGTTCAGCAGGCAGCCGACGTAGGAGCTGCGGCTAAGCAAGCCGGTTTTCTCATCGGAAACCCCCATGCGGCGCACCAGGCTGCGCAGCCGCGTGTGGCTGACGCTCATCATCATCTGGTCGCCGATGGCCTGCAGAAAATAAGTTTCGTTCGGCTTCCAGTGGTGCGCCTTGTCGTGGGCCACAATCAGCATTCCCGCGGGCGCCTGCGTTTCCTTGTCGGTGATGGTCACCCCGAGCGCGGTCGCCAACCCAAGCTCCTTCAATATGGACTCGTCAGAAGCGTCCACGATCATCCCGCCCAGTTCGTCTGGAACCGCTTTTTCAATCTGCGCCAACAGAAAGACCACCTGCGCCGCCGGCGCCGGCCGCAGGCCGGACGTGCAGTGTTCCGCCGCCATTTCCGGCGGACGCCCCGGCGCCCCAATCACCGAAAAAGTGCGCGCCGCTTTCATATACGCGCCAACCTCGTTCACCGTGGTATTCAGCATGGCGCGCGGCGTTTGTTGCCGGAAAATCTTCTGGTTAATTTCTGAAATCTTGGTTAGGTCGCGCAGCGTCTCCACAGTGTAGCTGCCGGTCCGGCCGGTCGGAGGGGTCGGTTTCTCTTCGATCACCGGCGCCCCGCCCGCCTGTTTTTTCGGCACCTCGGGTTTGACTGCCGTCTTCGGCCACCAGTTGGCCGTCTGATACAAATTCTGCAGCCGCGGGATTCGCGCCTCTTCTCCGGGAAACATCGCGGCGATTTTCTGTAAGCGCTCCACGGCCTTGGCCTGCAGCGAGTACTGCAGAAAAATTTCCGTTTGTACAATCAGGTCGTCCAGCGCCTGCATCTTTCGCCCTTCATCCGTGGCCGGAGGAGGCCCATCCAGTTCCTGGCTGGCGCGAGCCTTGGGCGGCGTGGTGTTTCTTGTCTGAGCATTGGCGCTGCGCGCCATGCGCCCGGAGACCCGCCTCAGAAAGGCTTCATCCGCGTGGCCCCGCAGCCGCTCCAGGCGTTCCTGGCAGCGGTAATCGTAGGAATCAATGTCCACCAGCCGGTCCAGGGTCTCCGACGCCTTTGGAAAGAATCCCGAATTGAAGTTGGCATCGAACAGCCGGATCAGCACCTCAAAGTATTGCGATTCGCGGTTCAGCTCATTGTAAAGCCCAGCCCAGAATTCCAGGATCGGGATGGATTCCGGATGCTTGGCGCCGAGCGATTCGAGCTGCGTGGTGAACTCGACTACCTTTTTATCGGCAAACAAGCGGCGCTTGAGAACCTGCAGAATTTCCACCGATTTGGCGTCCTGATTCGCGTTGGCGTATCCATCTGCAAGATCGAACAGGCGCTGCACGCCTTCGTTTTTTTCGCGCAGCAGTTTCTCCAGAATTGCCCGGGAACGATCCAATTGCCCGGACTGCAGCAGCGCATCGGCGAAGGTGTCCAGAAATGCCACGTCGCTCTCGGTGGCCGCGAAGGGTTCCAGCAGCGCTGCAGCCTCCGCGGATTGTCCACTCCGCAGCTTGGCTTCGGCGTATAGCAGCGCCACGCTCCGCTCGTTAGGCGCCAGCGCATAGGCGCGCGCCAGCAGCTTCAAACCATCCGCAGGCGAGCCCGAAGCTGTGGAAAGTTGCGCGGAGCGGAGAAATGCCCGGGCAGCCAGCGCATTTTTTCCCAGCTGCGCGGCAATCTCCGCCACTTTCATCTGCCGCGCCAACTTCTCCGGGTCCAGTTGCGCGGTGCGCTCCCAGCAGAACAGCGCGTCTTCTCCGCGTCCCGCTTCAGAGAACATCTCCGCGGCCTTGGTGTATTGTTCGATTGCTTCTTCCCCGCGATTCTGCTTTTGCAGCAGAAAGGCGTAGCGCGTGATGCGTTCCGGGGATTGAATCGCCAGGGTATTGCGCAGGAAGCGGTTGTAAATCGCCAGCGCCTTGGTTTCGTCCTTGGGATCGATCAGCAGGTCGAACAGGTGGCCGTAGTAGACGGCGGCGCGGTCGGGTTGCTCCAGCCGCGTGTACAGGTCGCCCAGCGCTTGCGAGGCCTCCAGGTGCTGCGGGGAGCCATCCAGCACGGCAAGATAAGCCTCGATCGCGTCCTCGACGCGGTTCTTCTCCAGAAATTTCTTTGCCCGCTCCAGCTGCTTGCTGACGTCTACGGCCATCAGGGATTTGCCTTAGGTTTCGTGCCTTGGGTTTTGCACGGTAGCGTTCACCGCGACAAGCGGCGCTCTCAAACGCCATTTCCACTATATACCTGTGGTGAGATGCCGCCAAAAGCAGAGTGGGTGCGCGTTGGGCAATCCGGCAAGTGCCAGCGTTAGGTATGGCTCAAAGGCATTGCAAAGGGGCTAAAGAAAAAAGCACCCCACTTTCGAACTCGCAGTTTGCGCGTTCGGCAAGTGGGGTGCAGTGGATGTTAAGGCGTCCGCCGCCTGTAGGCAGAATCCTTTGCCAATCAGCTTCTCCGCCTTAATAGATCAGTTCTCGATCCGTGATGGTCCGGAACGGAAGCGGTCGCGAGCCGAAATTGACCCAGCAGCTATCGTAGTTAAAGCTGGCGGTGCCTCCGCCGTTCCAGGTGATGCTCGGCTGGCCTGGTGGATTGCCGGCGCCCATGGGAATGGGGTTGCCTGAGCCATCGAACATATTGGCAACCAACAATGCGCCGTTTAGGGTGCCGTTGCCGCCGCCATTTTTCGTGACCGTACCTTCTCCAATGACCAGGATGAGCCCGTCGTAAGTCGGATTGCCGCTAAAGGTCAGGTTACCGGTGACGAGGAGGATGCCGGATCCTGCGGTTGAGCCACTGAGCGTATAGTCTCCCTGAACGACGTTAATTACGGGGCTGCCAGTGGAGCCGATGTTCAGAGTCGAAGGATTGGGTAGGGGACTTGTGCCATAGATGTTAGCGGCTGCGGCGAAGACCACATTGTTCACCAGTGCCTGCAAACCATCAACCGTGTTCAATACGCCCAATTGCGAGCTTACATTCGAAATCGCGGGCGTCGCCGTCGCCCCGGACGTATAACTAGCCTGCTTAATTCACGACAGTTGAAGTTTTGTCTTTCGGCGGTCGGAATTTTGGCTTTTTTGGCGTTTGAGTCATCGCGCGGAGCGTTGAAAGACCGCAGTGAGGACGAGGTGCGGCATACCGA
>JABCZN010000022.1 GCA_013289665.1 Acidobacteriota bacterium
ATTTTGCGAAGTCGGGTCATAGGGACCTCCTTATGACCCGACAACTTATCTCAACCAACAAGCAACCATTGCTCTGTTCACCTCACGCGAAGCGTCCGCCGCAGAGCGGCTTAGTTCGAAGTCGGCTAGTGTGGAGCTATTGAAGGTCTTGAGCCCACTTGGACGGCAAACGTGCATTTCCTGGAAGTGAAGAGGCATCCTTTATATCTGTCTGTAGGCGTGATCTTTTAGCGGGGGAGGGAATTGTCCGTGACAGTGTGGGATTCTAACCAACGACAGGGCAGCGTTCTAACCAACTGAACTACGTCCCCGCGGTGGTGGTGCTGTCACTAGCGGATGGTGGGCAGTGCAGGGCTCGAACCTGCGACCTCCTGCTTGTAAGGCAGGCGCTCTAACCAACTGAGCTAACCGCCCTCTGCTCACATTTATCCATGCTACAGGAAGCAGGCCGCAGTCGTCAACGAAGCGAAAATATTTTCTTTTTAGCGGTTTTTTCTGAAAATATGGCGGCCCCGGATTGGTTGCGAAATTTCCGTGCAGCCAGTAAACTCAATATCTTGCTATCCATTAAAGGAACATCCCAGAGATGCTGCTGAACCGCGATTATGTGGGCCACATGGCCTCGCAAGTGGTCAAGAAACTCGTCGAAGACGAGCAAATCGCCATCAAGGAAAAAGACGTCGAGCCGGTGATCCTTAAGGTGCGCACGCGCATGATGGAAGAGATCACCGTCGAGGACAAAATCAACGAAGAAGTGCGCACCATTCTGACCCAGCACCAGGACGAGATGCGCCGCTCTGGAATTTCATACCAGGAAATGTTCAAAAAGGTGAAGGGCCAACTGGCGCGGGACCGCAAACTGATTTTGCGTTGAGGCAGTCGGGATTTTGCAGCTGCAAGAAGACAGGGGCGAAAGAACAGAATGCGACTGAGCCGGGAAAAAATCGTGCGCATCTCGCACCAGCTGGTGGACCTGCTGGTGCAGAGCAACGAAGTGGAATTCGTGGAAGACCGCGACACCATCCGCCAGCACATGGTCCAGACCATGACCAACATCCTGCGCGAAGAAGAAAAAATCGAAATTGAAGTCCGCAAGAAAAT
This sequence comes from Acidobacteriota bacterium, assembly GCA_013289665.1. Taxonomy (GTDB): domain Bacteria; phylum Acidobacteriota; class Terriglobia; order Acidiferrales; family UBA7541; genus Acidiferrum. The sequence goes on from JABCZN010000022.1 coordinate 1,102, forward strand.
TTCCTCGCAGAAAAAAGAGATTCTCGAAGGCAGTGAAGAGTGGGACGTGTTGTTCCGCAAATATTATTCGGAGGAACTGCGCCGCGCCGGCATTGCCGCCGCTCCCGAAGAGCATCAGAAGGCAGGGCACGGCGGGCACCGGTAAAAGCAGGGGTAGGGCGAGAAGCAATTTGGGCCTCGTTTCCCGGAAGGGATGCGGGGCTTTCTTGTTCTTGGGCGGAACAGAATGCACCACAGAATCCGCTGAGGGCCGCAGAGTTAGCAGAGGAGTGGAGCTCGGTCGGCCTAAAGATCGGCCATTAGAATTGTTGATCGCATCCACCGCCCGCGGATCAGGGGTGCTGTTTCGCGCGGGGATCTTTGGCGGGGTCGAAGTAGCGGGTGTCGGTGGGGCCGTAGCCGGAGATCTGGACGATGACGGGCTCGGCGCCGGTTTGTGCGAAATGGTTCACGCCACCGGGTTCGGAGTAGACGCTGCCCGGGGGAAGAGTCTTCAGGGCGCTCGAATTGAATTCATTGCCATAGCCGAAGTGCCACTCGCCGGAGACCACGGTGGCCATGCGATTGTCGCGATGGGAGTGGGCCTGGATGGTGGTGTGCGCGGGCACAAAGAGGAGGATCGAGTAGTAGCTCGCAGCGGTGGGGTCGCCAAAGAGCACGCGCCGCTGACCTGCGGCGCTCCCCGCACCACGGGTCTCAAGTTCTTCTGCCCCGCTCGCTGCAATCTCCGCCGGCGTCATGCGCATCTGGGGTAGTGAGCTATTGGCGGCCTGGGTGGCGGTAAGAAAGAGGAGAGCGGCGATCACTAAGAATTTGAGCATGCATTTGTCCTTCTCTGGGTAGCGATTTTAGACCTTCAATCGGGAAAGCATACACCCGGGGAGGGATACCAGTAATCAGCGATCAGAAATCAGAATTCAAGAGGCGAAGAGAAAACCCGCCTTTGCCTGCCTGCGGCGGGCCGGCATGAACCAAATTGGCAAGGCTTAGCCCACATTTAAAGGCTTTCTTTCGGCAACTTTATGCAGGAATAGCCTCTTATAGCACAGCGTTGCGGAGGCCAAACTGGGATACTAAGCGTGCATTTGAATGGAGGTCACGATGACGAAAATTACAGCTTCGCCGGGTGGCGGCAATGGCTCCCCGGCTAATGCGACAGGGACAGAGTGCGTGGCCGACATTCTGGAACGGGAACTTGCCCCGACGATCCGGGACTGGATGGGGCTTGTGGAGAAAGAGCCGGACCTCGCCCGAATTCGGCTGAACTTCCAGGAACGCACCGGGCATCTTCCGAAACTCCTGCATGACGTGATTGCCAGGCTGCGCCTCGCCCAAGGGTCAAAGGCTCCGGTTTCGGTGGCTGCGAGCCATCACGGAGAGCTGCGAAAAGAACAAGGCTACACCGCCGCCATGGTCGTGGATGAATCCCGAATCCTGCAGGTCTCCATTTTTTCGACCCTGCACAGGAATGAGCATCTTGTGAAATTCAGCACGTTGCTTCCGGACGTTGTGACCATCGCGGACGAAGTAGATGCGCAACTAAAGCAGCAGATCCTCTGCTTCCTGCCGGGAGGGCGAGTAGGTAAGAAGGAAGCCGCGAATTGAGCTTGCTCCGCAAGGCGTTCATTCGATGCCCGAACTGCGGGTGGCTGACCAGCCGCAGCGATCGCAGGATCGGGGTTCAGCCGTTCTCAGTGCCGCTATGAAAGTCAAGGAATCCAAGACGAAATCCGTGGAAGCCGAGATCTTTCTCGATAACTTGGGAATGGCAAGAAAAGCCGCTGAATTTCAAACAGACGAGGCAATTTACACTCAGGGCGACCTCGCCCAGAGCGTCATGTTCATTCAAACAGGCAACGTAAAATTCTCCGTGGTGAATGGGTCGGGTAAGGAGGCTGTGGTCGCGATGTTTGGCCCGAACGATTTTTTTGGCGAGGGCTGCATGGCGGGCCAACTGGTCCGCACGGGCACGGCTACCGCCATTTCGCCGACTGCCCTTCTAACCATTGATAAAAACGAGCTTTTACATATGCTCCACACGCGGCACACGCTATCCAACCATTTTGTCGAGTATATGCTCAGTCACAACAATCGAGTCGAGGAAGATCTGATCGATCAACTCTTCAATTCGAGTGAGAAGCGCCTGGCACGAACGCTGCTCGTGCTCGGCCGCTACGGGAAAGCCCAGCATCAGGCAGAGGACGAACTGCCGAATGTTACCCAGGAGATGCTGTCGCAAATCGTCGGCACGACGCGTTCTCGCGTGAATTTCTTCATGAACAAATTTAGAAAGCTGGGCTTCATTGAATACCATCGCCGCAGGATTAAGATAAACAAGTCTCTGTTGACATTTGTTTTGGACGAGTAAGACGCCCGGGAAAGCCCGGGACAGGCGTAAGGCTTTCTTAAGAGAACGGCAGAAGTCTGCGGAAGCGAAAAGCCCGCTCTCCAGAGGCAGGCAAACGCGAACGGCGCACATCCTTGAAAACCGCAAGAGTGCGGCACCCAAAACCATCTCAACTCACAGTCTGTGCGCCACCCGGCGATTACGGTTAGAAGCAGAGTATTCATGCTCCGGGAAGAGTTGCAGAGGGAAGAGAAAAATATAACCCCGACAGGGACGGAGTAAACGCCGGCGCTCTTCAACACGTCCGTGCCCGGTTGCGCGGGAGCACTGATTGTGGCCATGGTGGCGCGCTCCGCGGATGCCATCTGGACGGCGCAGGAAGACACCGACGCAAACACGGCGAGTATCCCGATTGAATTCAACGGAAGCACCGGAGCTGCGTATCAGATTCCCTATTTGTTCACGGTTAAGGTGGCACGATACCACGGCCCTTGGTTACCGCGCGGCCAGGCTGCGACAACGGGGACGGAATGCTGCCATTGACGATCGTGGATCCGCCGCCGACTTTCCGTTCCCTGGGCCGGGCGCGGGCCTCCTGCTGAGCGCGTGGATCGGTTAGGTATTGGTGATCACGCGGACGCGCAGGGCTCGACGACCGGAGATAAGCGCTTCGACGTGTGGTGCCCGCAAATCAGTCTCTTAATTCCTCGAGAAAGATTTTGCCCGTCGCTTGAGAGTTCGCACTACTGCTTGTCGTAGACGGCGGTGGCGGTGAGCTTCTTGCCAGCCGAGTCGCTGCCTTCGGTGGTGACGGTGCGGGTTTTGCCGTCGGCGGAAAGGACGATGCGGCCGGTCGTGAGGACCTTGTCGCCCTTCTTGACGGTAAACGCGAGCGTGTGATCATCCACTTTCTTGACGGAGCGCGCGTCGGAACTGGAATCGCCGGTGACCGGGTAGTCTTTGCCGTCGAACTTGCCGGTCCACTCGCTGTGCGCCGGTTTGCCGGCGGCGTCGGTGCCATCGATGGTGACCTTGATGGTGTCGCCCATGGCCGCGTAGACCACCGTGATGTTCTTCGGTGTGCCGGAGATGAGTGTGGACTTGGCCTCGTTCAACTTCCAGGTGCCGATGAAGCCGTCAGCTGCAAAGCAGAGTGCTACAGCGACAAAACACAGTGCCACAGACGTAACGATTGCTTTAGCTTTCATATCCCCTCCTGATATTGATTGGTGAAAAAGTTGCGGGCCCAATGGTTGGGAGGATTCTAGCGCGAGGGAAGCGCTGGGAGCAACCAGGATGCTGTTCCGGGCAAAGGGAAGAGGCGCGGGAGAAAAGATAACGCAGAGGCGCAGCGGGCCCCCGACCGGGTAGGGGTAAACGCCGGCGCACAGAGAAGAGGGAAGAAAGAGAAGGTACGGCCAGGACTGGATGTGTCAAAAAGGAAAGGAACCAGGCTAGCCCGGCCCCTGCAAAGTTTGTTGGAATGACGCGCCGACTACTGGCTGTCGGGGCGACGCTTCAGGGTGGGGCGGTCGTCGTCGGAGCCGTCGCCACTGGTGGTGGCGTTGGGATCGCCGGATTTTTGCTTGTCGGTCTGCTCTGTTTTGGTGCGCAGGGTGGGCTTGCCAGGCTGGTTGTCCTGAACCTTTTTGGCGAACATGACGTTGCGAAGGCGGCCCTTCACGGAATCGAATTCGGAGGTGGTGACGATGTACTCGTCCTTATCGGGCAGGATACGGGCGATTTCTTTTTGCGCGAGCTCGATGCGCTCCGGCGTGGGCGGATGAGTGGAGAAGAATTTCGGGATGGTACCGGGGCGGCGCTTTTCATCGGCCTGGATGCGCTCGAAGAAGGTGACATAGGCGTTCGGATCGTAACCGGCCTTGTACATGTACTGAATGCCCAGGAAGTCGGCTTCGCGTTCGGCATCACGCGAAAACTTCAGAAAGGTCAGGGGGATGGCCAGGTTCATGCCCTGGTAGATGCCGTAACCCGCCCAGCCGTAGGGGACGACGATCATGGCGGCCATGGCGCCCAGCTGAATGAGTTCGCCCTTGGTGGCTTGCTTGGTGCCGTGACGCGCGGTGACGTGCGAGATTTCATGGGCCATGACGCCGGCGAGTTCGGATTCTTCCTGCGCACGGAGAATCAGGCCGCTGTTGACATAGAAGAAGCCACCGGGGAGGGCAAAAGCGTTGACTTCGTCGGAGTCAATGACTTTGATGGTGAAGGGCACCTGGGCGTCGGAGTTGCGGACGAGGTTCTGGCCGACGCGATTGACGTATTCCGTGACGACGGGGTCGTCAATGAGCTTGGAGCTGCGCTCGACTTCCTGAGCGAGGGCTTTACCGAGGGCGATTTCGCGCTCGAGGGAATAGAAGTTCATGCCCTTGCCGACACTGCGATTGCCGATGGCGTCCACGTCTTCCTTGGAGTTCTTGGGGTGGACGGTTTTGGGCGGGTCGGATGGCGTATCAGCAGCAGCAGCGGTTTGCGGCGCGGCGGCCGGGGCCGGAGCGGTTTTGTCCGGCGGCGGAGGTGGCGGGGGGGGCTGCTTGCTGAGCGGAATGGGGGAGGCCGACTGAGATGCGTCGGGAGTCTGCGTTTGGCCCGCCTGAGGCTGCGTTTGCGTCTGGCTCGGCGGGTTGGAAGACGGGGTTTGCGCGGAGGTGATGGCCGGCCATGAAACGAGGCCTGCGGCAAGCAACAGGGCCAAAAGGAACTGCGAAGACTTACGCATAATGCCTACCTCCCGGGTCCAAAGTTAAGTATACACCCGTGCGCGGCTCGGGGATTCTCTTTGTTCTAAGATGTAGAAGGTATGGGGAAGGTTTCCTAGGGGAGTGAGGAGATTGAGGCGGGTGGATGTTTCGACAGTTGACAGTAGGAGGCGGGGTACATAGAGTCAATGGCGGGAATATGAGCGCACGGAAAATTCAGATTGGGCAGCTTTGGAAGAAAAAAGAGACCGGGGACACGTTTCTGGTGACCCGGGTGTACAACGAGGCGCTGAGCACGTTTGTGGTGCTGAGGAAGTCGGGGTCGGAGGGCGAGGATCTGGTGCGGCTGAAGGTGGAGAGGACGCCGGAGGGGCAGGGGCTGCCGGGATTTGTGCCTGCAGTGGACGACGATTAGGCGGAGGTAGCCGGCCGCAGGCCGGCCGGCGGGATTTGGCGAGATTGCGGTTGGCAGAGAGGACCCGGTTGGACTGGGTCCTTTTGTTTTGGAACGTATGGATTTGGGGAAGCGACGGCAGCTCCACGAGCGCGGGTGATATCTAGAGGCAGGGCTGAGTTTATTGGATGGCGATGGCGGCAAATCCGGGAGACCAAAGGCCGGGCGGGGGCGGCCCGAGGTTTTTGGATTGGTTGAGGGTTTTTTTCTGTGAGGACGGGCGATTTCACCTGCCGCTGCGAATGGCGGCGCTGCTGACGTTCGCGATTTTTCTTGGGACTTCTCTTTACACGGGATGGACGGAGCCGGAGACGGATTTTCCGAATTACTATACGGCGGCGGTGCTAGTGCGGCAGGGGCAGCCGCTGCGGAAGTTTTATGACTGGACGTGGTTTGCGCGGCAGATGAATTACGCGGGGGAAGGGACGCAGTTGGGCACGTATACCGCGCAGACGCCGCTGACGATGCTTCCCCTGGTGCCGCTGGCTGGAATTCCGGTACAGCGGGCGAAGCAGGTCTGGCTCCTGTGCAATTTGATTTTTCTGGGAGCGGCGATGTGGTTTATGTCGCGCATGACCAGGGTGCGGTTTGAGAGCATCTGGCTGCTGGCGTTTTGCGGATACTTTTCGTTGCGGGCGAATTTTGTGCTGGGGCAGTACTACGTTTTTCTGCTCTTCCTGCTGACGCTGGCTTTTTATTTCATCCATCGAGAGAAATTCTGGCTGGGCGGTGTGATGAGCGGAATCACGTTTGGTCTGAAATTGTATGGCGGCCCCTTGCTTTTCTATTTTGCGACGCGGCGGCAGTGGAAAGCGGCACTCGCCATGATCGTGACGGCGCTGCTGCTGGCGGGGCTGGCGATTGCGTTGTTTGGAGCGGGCGACGTGCGTTATTACGCGATGCAGATTCTGCCGCGGTCGCTCGAGGGCGGGGCGCTCGATCCGTACACGCCATGGAATCCCACATTTACGACGTTGCTGCGAAGAACTTTTGTGAGTGATTCGGAATTGAATCCTCATCCGTTGTGGGAAGCGCCGGGGCATTATTTTTTCCTTCGCGGTTTCATTTCGATGGCGATTGTGGTTTTTCTGGCACTTGGCGCAGGCAGGAGACGCGCCAGCGAGCAGCATGACTTTGCGTGGTTTGTGATTGCGGCGATGCTTCTTTCGACGAGCGTAGCTTCCTACACGTTTATCATTTTGCTGTTGCCGGTGGTGCTGCTGTTCGAGGAATCCGCGCCGTGGGAGAGAGCGTTTCTGGTGTTTTCCTATGTGCTCTTGAGTTTGCCGTTGCATCCGGTGGGATTGTTTCTGAAGGTGTGGCTGCTGGCGGGGTTGTTTGTGGTTGCCGGAATGGCCAGTTGGCGAGAGATGTCTTGGGAATGGACGGTGACAGGGCTGGCGTTCGCGGCCACGTTTGGGCTTTTCGCGGGGGAGCGGCAGATGCGCAATTACGCGAAGGAACCAGCACAGCGGTTTGAGCGAGTCGCCGCGCGGGAAGCTGCGATTTTTTCCGGGTACCCCGTCGTGACGCCCGCCGGCATCTTTTACCAATCGATGGGCAAGGACCGATATGTTTTGCGTTGGTCGCATGAAAACCACGGGGAGGAGTTGGTATTTGAAGGCAATGCGATGCTGCCAAAGCTTGCGGCGGATGGAAGATCAGTCGAGTTTGAGTTGGTTGATGAGGAAGGATCGGAAATGATGGAGTTCGATCCTGTGACCAGGGAAACGGCTAAGTTGCCTGGCGACGTCCCGCGGGATTGGGCGCACTCGGTTGTGTCACCCGATGGAAAGTGGGTGGCGTTTGAGCGGGCGGAGGATAGGCCGACGCGGATCTGGTTGCGCGAAGTGGCGAGCGGCAGGGAAAAGGAATTGACGGGCGGGAATTGCAACAGCTTTGCGCCTGCCTGGGAGCGGGATTCGGGGAGTTTTATTTTTGCGAGCGATTGCGGGCGAGGGTTTGGATTGCCGGCGTTATATAGGGCGCAGGTAGAGGAGAAATGAAATTGATTTCGTCGGTCGCGTACCGGGAAGAGGTAGGGAAGAACTCGGCGCACGGGATTCCTGTGTGGCGAGGAGTGTCTGCGGCCTCTCCGGGGCTTGCTGGTCTGTTCGCCCGGGTGGGACAAGGCCGGATATTTTCGCGACAGCGAAGAAGGAAGAAGGCTACTTCAGGTAGGTGCGAACGATCTGGATGATGTCCTCGGCAGCTTCTTCTGAAGAGCGAGAATTCTGAGGCATGTGATTCAGAATGTGATCTTCCATCAACTCCGCCATCAGGCTGTTGATGGAGCCGCGTGCGGAGGCGAGACGGCGCAGCACCTCGGAACACTGCTCATCGCCATTCAAGCCCTTGAGCACCGACTCGAGCTGGCCGATTACTTTTTTCGTCCGGTTGACGAGATCCAATTTTTCTCTGGAAGTATGCGACATTTTGCTTGACTATCCTACCCGGCTAGGGTATCCAAGTGAGGTGCCTACCCAGTAGGGGTAGGGTACAAGGAACAGCGATAGTATACATGGAAACCAAACCACAAGAACCAGACCCGCCGGGTAGCAGCAACCGGCCGGAACTCCGCGACCGGCGAGCATAGCGCGACGCATTCCCGCACTTCCCCTCGCTCTCGCGGAACACCATAACCCGAGCGAGTGGGAATCTCCGCTGTAAGGATCTCCACCTGACAAATTGATTGGAACCTCGCGAGACCTCTTCCTGCGCGATCAGGAAACGTGTGTCTCGCGGCAGGGGGAACATGCGCCAAATTGCCGAAAATTTGCTGAACTTCACTCGAAACTCAAACCTCTACTGCGTGTGGGTGTCCGCAAAAGACAACGGACGCGAGCGGCTGGTGGCGATCTGGATCGACCGGGCCATGACGGCGTTCAAATCCTGGGCCACAGAGAGCGCCGATGAAATCGGTATGGCTGGAATCGCAGCTGACGACAAGCAGGGTGAGGAGGAAAAACTCCGCAGGTGCACCTGAGTATCCACGGCAGACCTGGTCCCCCGATGGGCGGGGGGTTCTGCCGGTTGCAAGCACTGACCGCTGTAAATTTAGAAATCAATCCAGGGAGAGAGCCATGCAGCATGCAAACGTGAGAATCCTATTTTTGTTGATCGCAAGTTTCGCGGGTGGTTTCAGCGCGCACGGCGAAGTCGGAGGGAAAATTACGGGTGTTGTGAAGGATCAGTCCGGAGCAGTGATACCGGGAGCTGAGGTCGAAGTCACGAACACGCAAACGGGCGCGAAACTGAGTGTTACAACCGATGGAGACGGCGCATTCACGTTTCCGGTTTTGGCCGTCGGTGAATACCAGGTGGATGTGGCGATCGCCGGATTTCAACCATACCGGAAGACGGGCGTGGCGATCGACATCAACAGTGCACTGGTGCTGGATGTCACGCTGCATTTGAAGGAGCAAGCCCAGTCGGTGGTAGTCACCGAGGGCGCTGCGCAGGTCGAAACCACGGACACGCAACTCGGGCAGGTGCTGGGGAGTCGGAAAGTGACGGAGATTCCGTTAAACGGGAGAACTTACACCGACCTCTTTGCCACGCAAGTTGGCGTTACCCCGTTGACGACCAGTGGCGCGGGGAACAGCACCTCCGGCGGCGGATTCGGAACGGTTCCAGTCGCCGGCGCCACGAATACTGGGCAATTTTCGATCAACGGGCAGCGCGAGGACGCCAACGGGTTCTCGCTGAATGGCGCCAGCGTGCAGGAGGGAATTGGCCAGCAAGCGGGAATCATTCCGAATCTCGACTCGATCGCGGAGTTCCGAATCCTGACCAGCAACGCCGATGCCGAGTACGGCAACTACAGCGGAGGCTTGATCAACGTGGTGACCAAGTCCGGCGGAAATGTCTTCCACGGATCCGTGTTTGAGTTTTTGCGGAACACCGACCTGGATGCAAAAGACTATTTCTCCACGCAGGGCTCGATTTTCCAGCAGAACCAGTACGGCGGAACACTGGGAGGGCCGATCAAGAGAGGCAAACTCTTCTTTTTTGGCGACTATCAGGGACAGCATACCAAGCAGGGCCAGGATACCGGCGTTGTGGCCGTCCCCTCGTCCGCCAATCGCGCAGGGAACTTCTCTGACTCCCCGGCTTTCACCGGCAGCGTGAACGGCACCTATCTGGCGCAGACACTTTCGCGGCTTCTGGGTTACCAAGTGGCACCGGGCGAGCCATACGCCAGCGTATTTCCCGGGAATATTATTCCGCAATCGGCGTTTGCGTTGCCCGCGACACGCATGCTGCAATACATTCCTTCTCCAAACCTGGGCCTGAACAGTTTTGAATCGACGAGCGAGGCGGTGACCATCCACGATGAAAAGACGGCGGGGCGGATCGATTGGAACACCACGAGACCGGGGAATTTCTCGTTCTACTATTTTTACGACAAATATAACCTCGACAATCCTTATCCCTCGAGCTTCGGCGGCGCCACAGTTCCCAACCCAAACGGAGGAGCATTTGACGCGACTTCCAGCGGGTTGGATCAGCTTTTTGTGGTGAGCAATACGAAGACATTTGGCTCGACCTTGGTGAACGAAGCACGGCTCAGCGCGACGCGCTTGAACAATAATTTGGGGGTGCCAGAGGGCGGCGTTGGTACGACGCTGGCCCAGCAGGGAATCACCGCAGGCGGCCAAGGCATTATTCAGGGCGCGCCACAGTTCGCAGGCGTGGAGACGCTGTATTTTAATTCGTTCACGACCGGGACAGAGCCGTTTTTCGTGGCACAAATCAACAATACGTTCGATGCCAGCGATACGGTGTCCAAAGCGCTGGGCAAGCACACTCTGAAGGCGGGTGCTCAGTACATCCGGTACAAGGTGAAACAGAATCCGGATCTCGTCGCCAACGGAACCTTTTCGTTTTTTGGCAGTGGGACACAATCCACTGGGAATGGTTTCGCTGATTTCCTCCTCGGCCTGCCCGATTTTTACTCGCAACAATCCTCTCCGGCATTTTATGAGAGCGCCGCAAACGGCGGCATTTTTGTCCAAGACAGCTGGCGCCTGCGGCCGAACCTCACGATCAACTATGGATTGCGCTGGGACTACATCACGCCCTGGGCCGAGGAGCATCATCAGACCACGACCTTTGTCGAAGGGGTAGAGTCAAAGACATTCCCCGGCGCGCCACTCGGGTACCTGGTGCCGGGAGACCCGCTCCCCGATGGTTCGCACATTCCCGCGGCGATTGCACCCACACCGCTGAACAATTTTTCTCCGAGGCTGGGTGTCGCCTACTCTCCAGGGCATGCGGAAGGCTGGCTGGGCAAAGTGTTGGGAGGTCCCGGGAAAACCAGCATCCGCGCGGGCGCGGGGCGATTCTTCACGGCGGTGGAGGGATTGACGGTGGCGTATCCCACGGGGAATCCGCCCTACGGACTGACTTACACGAGTCCGGAGGCCCCGGTGATGGCCACTCCTTTTGTGGGAGCGCTTACGGGAACGAACTACATTCAGCAATTTCCAGTGAACGTGCCGCCGTACAACGTGTCGGCCAGCAACCCGGATGGGAATGTGGATTGGTCGCGGTACACGCCGATCAGCGGCGCGGGCAGCGTTTATTACCGGAACAAGACACCGTATACCATGTCGGCGAATCTGACGATCGAGCGGCAACTCGATTCCAAGACGGTGTTGAGCTTCGGATACATCGGTTCCCTCAGCCGCCATCTGCTGGCCGTTCATTCGGTAAGCCCCGGGAATCCAGCGCTGTGCCTGAGTTTGAGCCAGCAGCAGGATGTGATGCCGGGTACGCCGACATGCGGTCCACTCGGCGAGAACACGGTGTACACGCGCGCGAACGGAGTGGTGGTTAATGGGACGCGTTCGCCGTATCCGAATACCATCGGAACCGACGCGGTCTATCAAAACATGGGGAATGCCAATTACAACAGCCTGCAAACTTCCCTAAAGCGGACGGCTGGGCGCATGACGTTTCTGGCCAGCTACACCTACGGCAAATCCATGGATTGGGCTTCCAGCATTCAGGAACAGGTGAACCCGTTTAATTTTCGCAAGGAATATGGCATCTCCGCATTCGACATCAAACACAATTTCGTTTTCAGCTACAACTTCGAACTGCCCATCGAAAAAGCCTTTCGGGCGTCGAACCGGCTGACGCAGGGCTGGTCTATCTCTGGCATCACGCGCTATGCCACCGGATTGCCGGTGACGTTTCAGAGCTTTGGGGACAACGCGCTGGTGCAAGTGCAAAACAATGGCGTGAACAGCGTCAGCATTGATCTCCCGAATTACAATCCGAGCCTGGGAGCGTTGAACGTCAATCACGATCCACGCAACAATCCAATGGCTTTCAATACAGGACTTTTTTCGCCTAATCCGCGGGGCACTTTTGGAACATCCGCCCGGCGGTTCTTCTACGGGCCCGGCATAGACAATTACGATGCGGCGCTGCGGAAGCTCACCAGACTCGCGGAGTCTATTTCCATGGAATTCCGGTTTGAGACCTTCAACACGTTTAACCATGCGCAGTTTGACGGCCCGAACGCGGTGGATGGCAACCGGTATGACACGACGTTCGGGCGGATCCTGAGGTCGCAGCCGGGGAGGGTTTCTCAGGTGGCCGTAAAATTTGTTTTTTGACGAAACGCCAGTGAAAGCCTGGAATGATCCGGGAATGGAAAGTGGAAAGAGAATTGGAGAGCGGGAGGGGTGGGTGACGAAAGTTATCTGCCGCGCCTCCGGGGATGGGCGTTATTTCTATTCCTCGTCCCAGGGTTTGCTCCCTGGGCTAACCTCTTCCGCGCCTCCGGCGCTGGGCCGCCGCGCTCCAAATTAGATGGAGCGGACAGGTAGGGTGACGATGTCGTCGGTAGCCATTGGTTCCTTCTGGAGGAAGGGTTCGCCATACAGGACGCCGATGAGTTGGCCGTGGTGGCGGGCGAGGAGGTCCATGCGGTTGTCGAGTTCGTCGATGGCCAGGAAGACGCGCTGCTTGCGTTCGCTTGTGGCGGGGCGGAATTGGGAGCCGTAGGCGAGGACCGCTTTGCGCCGCTGCGGGTATTGCTTGGAGATGTTCACGATGAAGGTGGGGGGCATGCCTTCGAAGGAAGTGGCGTAGAGGATTTTGAATGGTCGGTGGGGTTCGCCGGTGAGAGGGAGTTGCTTGAGTCCAGCGAGGAAGCAGCCTTCGTAGCCGAGGGTGGAGGCGTGATAGTGATCGGGGTGGCGCGCTTCCCAATAAGGAAGGATTACGGTGTGGGGGCGAAGGTCCCGGATGAGTTGCGCCAGGCGCATCTTATTCTGGCGAGTGGGCTGTACATCGGAGTCCGGGATGCCGAGGTTGCCGCGCCAGGAAACTTTGAGGATCTTAGCCGCACGGGCGGCTTCTTTCGCGCGGGTTTCGGGCGTGCCGCGGGTACCCATTTCGCCGGCCGTGAGATCGAGGATGCCGGTCTTGTAGCCCTTTTGCGCCATTTTGAGCAGCGTGCCGCCGCAGGTGAGTTCGACGTCGTCGGGGTGGGCGGCGATCGCGAGAATGTCGAGTTTCATGGAGGGGCCTCGGATGAATCCCCGGAATTGTAGCATCGGAGGGACGTACGCGACGCCGTGCGCGGAGGAAAAAACCTACTCTTTGCGATTGGCGCAGCCAGTCACTATTTGGGTTGGCAAAAGCCGCACCCTCCCGCTCATCCTGAATGCATCCGGTTCGTGGGCCAGCACATCGCAAAAAGGAGAGCGGTACTCCCTTCGGTGGTTTCTGGGCCGGCCGCTCTCCAAAAGGTGTGTTAAGTTGGCGGGATGAGCGACGAGAAAAAATTGGCGGGGCGCGTGGCGCTGGTTACGGGCGCGGGGAAGCGCTTGGGGCGGGTGGTGGCGCTACGGCTGGCGAGCGAGGGCGCGGATGTGGCGGTGCACTATGGGACGTCGGAAGCGGAGGCGCGGGAGGTTGTTGAGGAAATCGAGAAGATGGGGCGGCGGGCGGCGGCGTTTCCGGCGGAATTGACGGAAGTACCGGCGATAGAGAAGTTGGTACAAGGCGTGGCGTCGCGATTCGCGCGCCTGGATATTCTGGTGAACTGCGCGGCGAATTTCCTGGAGACGAAATTTGGCGAGACGAACGAGGCGACCTGGGATTCCTCGCTGAATTCGAATCTGAAGGCGCCTTTTTTCTGCGCGCAGGCGGCGGCGCCGCATCTGGCGAAGAGCGGGCGCGGGGTGATTATCAATTTTGCAGACATTGGCGGGCTGCTGGGGTGGACGGAGTTTTTGCCGCATTCGATTTCGAAAGCGGGTGTGATCATGCTGACGCGGACTCTGGCGAAGGAGCTGGGGCCTCGGGTGCGCGTGAATGCGATTGCGCCGGGGACGATTACGATGCCGGGGGATCCGCCGGAGTGGCAGGCGGATTTTATCCGGCGCGCGCCGTTGAAGAGGACGGGGCGGCCGGAAGAGATTGCGGATGCGGTGATGTATCTCATCGGAGCGGAGTTTGTGACCGGGCAGGTGCTGGTGGTCGATGGGGGAAGGACGCTCTAGCGCGATGGAACGCGAATTTCCAGCCGCCGGGCGAATGGTCTACCTCGCCAGGGATCGGAACGGGTTGAAATCCCAATATCTCTCATTCCACCTGAAACTGTTTCAGAAAATTCTCGTAGGCTTCGTCCGCTTTTTCGATGACAGAACTCGCCGTGTCGAGGGCAACCAGATAGTAGAGGGTGCAGCTCAAGCGGCCCATTCGCTGTTCAGGATGGAAGTAAGATGGCTTTTGCGAATTAGGGCCAGGTATTGCCACGGGCTCCTCAAACAAAACTCCTGGGAACTGAGGAGCGTCACGCTTAAATACTGCCATGGTGACATGACCGTCCCCGGCCTCCTTGTAGGCCCCCGCTTCAACGGCGTGAGAGGCCAGGCAAGTATCCGATGGGCAGTTGTGAATGCGGGTAGGAGCGGCGGAGGGGTAGCGCATAAATGACTTTAGAAAATCCTCCAGGGATTCGCCTGGCTTCGCCGGTCTGACAAGAACCAGGATATTCGGAGTAACATTTCCGGCCGGGCTGCTGAAAGGTCCAGCTTTGATTTGAGCAAAGGTAAGGCCCTGGGTGACATCATTCACAAGCAAGCTCCAGCTTTCTGGCGCAACGAATCTGAGACCAAACATTGTGTTCGTCACGCTGACGCGGGAATTGGACTTGTCCGAACGCCACACCACTTCCTTGCGATAGGCAGCCGATGGATCGGGAGTGTCGATGCGCTTCCTCGCGATTTCGAGGAGTCCGTCACGATAGGGCGAAGGCGCAGCGTTGAGCGAGCGCAAATGTGCGATAGCACGCAGGGAGTGAGCGGGCATGATGGTGATCGTAGTGCAATAAAGATAGTCATCCCAGAAGCCGACAGGCAGTTTTTCCCATTGGACGTGCTGCTCGAGCGAGAGGAGCCGCGCCATGCCTTGCAGGGTTTGCAGAGTCTGGCATTCCAGTGAGCCGAGAAACCAGTCGGGGCGGTGGTCGTCAGGAGAAAGTCTGCGGGCTTCGGCGAACGCTTTGGCGGCCAACTCGTAACTCTCATCCACGTCCACGTTATACCCGTAGTGCGCCACCAGGCCTGTGAGCAGCCAAAGTTCCTCATTGTCTCCGGAGAGAGAAGTTGCGTTTTTCAGCTCAGCCAGACTTTCCTGCAATAAGGACCTCACTTTTTCCTTTGGCATAGAATAGGGCCATGTGCCGGTCCAAACCTGCACCATCGGCTCGATGCTCAAGGCATCGCCGTAGACCTTCTGGATTGCCGGATTTCGAGGCAATTTGTCAGTCTGGATATCTTTGAGTGAAGCGGTTGCCGGAGAAACGGAAAAGAGAAGCAGGGCAGAGAAAAGCAAAGGCGCAAATTTCACCAAAATCATCTCCCGGTCGAATTGAAAATACGGCGCACTGAATTCAGGTTCAGTTTGCCGCGCGAATCTTCTTGCGGCAAGAAAGATAAGGAGAAAAAAAGAAATCGCGTGGCCAGAAGTGAAATTCCAGGAAAGTGCGAGAGCAATTCTGCCGTGCACGGGAATGCGGGGCGGTGTATTCTAGAGGGTCAGACGCAAAGCAAAATGAATGTGCCGGCGGCGAAGGGGCCCCGGCGGGAAGAAGAGAAAGGCCATCGCTCTCATGGACCAGGAAACGTTCGCACAGCGGAATATCGAAGACGTCGAGATACAGGAGTGGCTGGAGTCGCTGGACTCGGTGCTGGATTCAAGCGGCCCGGAAGTGGCGCGGGAGATTCTGGAAAGGCTGCGGGCGCACGCGACGGTAAACGGGATTGATCTGCCGTTCACGGCGAACACACCGTATGCGAACACGATTCCCGTGCGGCTGGAGCCGCTGTTTCCCGGGGACCAGCAACTGGAGCGGCGGATCAAATCTCTGATCCGGTGGAACGCGCTGGCCATGGTGGTGCGCGCCAACAAGGTGGAGCACAACATCGGCGGGCACATTTCGACGTATGCTTCGGCGGCGACGCTGTATGAGGTGGGGTTCAACCACTTTTTCCGGGCGAGAAACGAACATTTTGAAGGGGACACGGTGTACTTTCAAGGGCACGCGGCCCCAGGTATCTATGCGCGCGCGTTTCTGGAGGGACGGCTGAGCACGGAGAAGCTGGAGAATTTCCGGCGGGAGTTGAAGCCGGGAGGCGGGCTGTCGTCGTATCCGCACCCGTGGCTGATGCCGGATTTCTGGGAATACCCGACGGTGTCCATGGGCTTGAGCCCGCTGATGGCGATTTACCAGGCGCGGTATAACCGCTACCTGGAAAATCGCGGGTTGAAGCCGGTTACGGACGCGAAGGTGTGGGCGTTTTTGGGCGACGGCGAAACCGACGAGCCGGAATCGCTGGGCGCTATTACGCTCGCTTCGCGGGAACATCTCGACAATTTGATTTTTGTGATCAACTGCAATTTGCAGCGGCTGGACGGGCCGGTACGGGGGAACGGGCAGATTATTCAGGAACTGGAGTCGGCGTTCCGCGGCGCGCGTTGGAACGTGATCAAGGTTTTATGGGGCAGCGAATGGGATCCCATTCTCGAACGCGACACCGAGGGATTGCTGGTGAAGCGGATGGGCGAGATGGTGGATGGCGATTACCAGAAGCTGGTGGTTTCGAGCGGCGAGTATGTGCGGCAATTCTTCTTCGGGAGCGATCCACGGCTGCTGAAGCTGGTCGAACCGCTGCCGGACGAGGCGCTGCGGCGGTTGCGACTGGGCGGACACGATCCGCGGAAGGTGTACGCGGCGTACAAGGCGGCGGTGGACCACAAGGGCGGGCCGACGGTGATTCTGGCACGTACCATTAAAGGATATGGATTGGGCGAGGCGGGAGAAGGGAAGAACGTCACGCACCAGCAGAAGAAATTGAACGAAGAGGAGCTGCGGGAATTTCGTTCGCGCTTCGGGATTCCCATGGGCGACGAGGAGATCGCGAAAGTTCCGTTCTACCGGCCGGTGGAAGACAGCGAAGAGATCCGCTATTTGCGGGCGCGGCGCGAGGCGCTGGGCGGCTACGTGCCGCAGCGGAAAGCGCGGTCGGTGGCGCTTTCGGGCGGACACACTGAACTATTCAAGGAATTTCTGGAGGGCAGCGAAGGGCGGGAAGTTTCGACAACGATGGCGTTCGTGGCGATGATGCGCAAGATGCTGAAGGATCCGGAGATTGGGAAATTGGTAGTGCCGATTGTGCCGGATGAAGCGCGTACGTTTGGCATGGAGTCGTTGTTCCGGACGGTGGGCATCTATTCAAGCGTGGGGCAGAAGTACGAGCCAGTGGACGTAAACACGCTGCTGTACTACAAGGAAGCGAAGGACGGGCAGATTCTGGAAGAGGGAATTACGGAAGCAGGTTCGATGGCGTCGTTCATTGCAGCGGGTTCGGCATACGCGACGCACGGGATCAACACGATTCCGTTTTTCATCTACTACTCGATGTTTGGATTCCAGCGAATTGCAGACTTCATCTGGGCCGCGGCGGATATGCGGACACGGGGCTTCCTGCTGGGCGGCACGTCTGGACGCACGACGCTTTCGGGCGAAGGTTTGCAGCACCAGGATGGCAACAGCCACGTGCTGGCGATGCCGGTGCCGAACCTGCTGGCGTACGATCCCGCGTTTGCTTATGAGATTGCGGTGATCGTGGATGAAGGGATTCGCCGGATGTACAAGGAAGGTGAGAGCATTTTTTACTACATCACGGTGATGAACGAGCCGTACGTGATGCCGCACATGCCGGGTGACGTGAAGGACGGAATATTGAAGGGCATGTACAAGTACAAGCCGGCTACGAATAAGAAGGCGAAACTTCGGGCGCAGTTACTTGGGAGCGGCGCGATTCTGAACGAGGTTCTGCGGGCCCAGGAACTTCTGGAGAAGAATTACGGCGTGGCAGCGGATGTGTGGAGCGTGACGAGCTACAAATGCTTGTACACGGACGCGATTGAGACGGAGCGGTGGAACCGGCTACATCCGGACGAGACCCCGCGGGTGCCGTACGTGAAACAGTGCCTTGGAGAAGAGCAAGGCGTGTTCGTGGCGGCTTCCGATTACCTGAAGACGCTTCCCGCGATGATTTCGAAGTGGGTGCCGCGGCGCATGGCCGTGCTGGGCACGGATGGATTTGGGCGGAGCGAAGGGCGGACCGCGCTACGCGATTTTTTTGAGGTGGATTCACGTTTTGTGGTGCTGGCTACGCTGCACGAGCTCGCACAGGAGGGATTGGTGGGCGAGGCCACGGTGCAAAACGCGATTAAGGATCTGGCCATCAATCCGGAGAAGTCGAATCCGGTGATCTCCTAGGGAGCGAATGCGTGTCTCGAGCACGCTTTAGCCTCGCACTTTCGATTTTGACGATCGCGCTGGGATATGAAGGTTGCTTCCTTCTGGCGAGCCTGCCCGGTGAATCGAATCAGCAGGAATTTCTAGAAAAACTGTCCGCCGCGGCAATTGAGCGGACGCACCACATCGTTCGTTACGATCCCAAGTATGTGCGAATTCCGTATCCGGGAGGAGATGTTCCGGCAGGTACGGGTGTCTGCAGCGACGAAGTGATTCGTGTGTATCGCGCGCTGGGAATTGATTTGCAGAAAGAAGTTCACGAGGACATTGCCGTGAATTTCTCGACATATCCAAACCAGCGGCGGTGGATGCTGGCGCGTCCAGACTCCAATATCGATCACCGGCGTGTTCCGAATCTGATGGTCTTCTTCAGCCGGAAGGGGACATCACTGCCCAATTCCACGCATGCGGAGGACTACGGCCCGGGGGAGTTGGTGGCCTGGGATTTGGGCGGGGGCGTGCCGCACATAGGGATTGTGGTGGACCGGAAGTCGGCGCAGGGTGGAAGGTACATGGTGGTTCACAACATTGGGGCAGGTCCGAAGATGGAGGATGTGTTGTTCAACTGGGAGATTACGGGGCATTACCGGTATCTGGGGCCGCATCAGTAGCGGAATTGGAATGCCGATCTTGCATTGTTGGAGAGGGTGGGAGGGGAGTTCTCTGTCGCGCCTCCGGCGATTTCATTTATATGTCGCCCCAGGGCTTACGCCCTGCGTTAACATCTGCCGCGCCTCGGGGCCTGTCCAAGCTGCCTCTCTGCGTCGTTGGCAGAAGCAACATCCAGAAAGTCCCCAATGATTCAAATCGAGGCGAGGAGTTCGGAGGGTTTCATGCGGCCGGTGGCGAGGTTGGCGATGAGTTCGCGATTGGCTGCCAGGAAATCGTAAGAGGAGAGTTCGCGGGGTAGGACCCAGGCGATTTGTTCGAAGACTTGTGGGGAGACGTCAGGCTCGGCGTACTGGGCGGCGAAGAAGTGGATTTCGAGTTCTTCGGGAGTGTTGGCGTACTGGTGGAGGACGCTGGCGATTTCGACGGATTTGACGAGCGTGACGCCGAGTTCTTCGCGGAGTTCGCGGGCGAGGGCTTGCTCGAAGGTTTCTCCGGTGCGGACTTTTCCGCCGGGGAATTCCCATTTGAGGGGAGAGGTGTCGCCACTGCGGCGCTGGCCGATGAGAATGCGGCGGTCTGAACGTTCGATGACGGCGGCGACGACGTGGATCATGGAGGAGATAATTTTAGAAGTAATAGAGTGATGAAGCAATGTGGAGCTGAGGGTTTTGAGGCTTCGGCATGGGGCGATCAGCGATCAGATAGCAGCGATCAGAGGGCGGGGAGGTGGCAGGGCTTCGCGGAAGTTTTGGGAGGTGGGTTGGACGCTCAAAAGTGGAAGCTGGGCTTCCGCATTCCAAATTGGTTGACCTTGGGTGGTGGGTGTGATGGAGTTTGGAGACGACGATGGGAGGATTCGCGTGAAAAAACTCGGGATTATAGCTGGGATGGCGTTGACGTTGTGGCCCGCGGGCATCTGGGCGCAATCGCCGGAAGACCACGTGGTGCGGTTCAAGGGAACGATGGAGAACGTGAAGGCTACGTTTGGGCCGGCGGAGCCGGTGGCTCATGTGAAAGCGGGCGGCGTGCTGGAGGCAAACTCCCTGGATTGTTTTGGGAACGTGTTGCAGAAGCCGGGCGATCCGTTTTCGCTGATCAAGATTGACAATCCGCTGACCGGGCCATTTTTTATAGATGGCGCGGAGCCGGGCGACACACTGGTGGTGCACATCCTGGATTTACAGGTGGACAGCAAACAGGGAGTGGGCACGTTCGCGCCGGGATTTGGAGCAGCGAACCCAACGCACTATACGCCGATGCTGGAGAAGGAGCCGCTGCCGGAGCGGGCCTGGTATTACCCGATTGATGCGGAGAAGAAGCTGATTACGTTTCAGGCCACGGATTCGGATTTCAAGGTGCAGTTTCCGCTGAAGCCGTTTTTGGGATGTATTGGCGTGGCGCCGGCGAATGGAGAGGCGAGGAGTTCGATTGTGCCGGCGGAGTTCGGCGGGAACATGGACGCGCCGGAAGTGTCGCCGGGGAACACGCTGTATCTGCCGGTAAACGTGAAGGGGGCGCTCTTTTATTTTGGCGATGGGCACGCGGCGATGGGCGATGGAGAAGTGGCCGGTAGTGCGGTGGAAGTGCCGATGCGGGCGAAGTTCCGGTTTGACCTGGTGAAGGGGAAGAGCACCGGCTGGCCGCGATTTGAAAATGACCGCGAAATAATGACCACGGGAATTTACCGGCCGGTGGATGACGCGGTACGGATCGCGGTGGTGGAGATCGTCCACTGGATGCACCGCAGTTACGGATTGTCGGAACTGGATGCGTATGAATTGTTCTCGAAAGTGGGAAAGCTGCATCTGACGGAGATGGTGGATCCGAATTATGTGGTGGTGGCGTCGATGGAGAAGAGGTATCTGCCAGCGAAGAAATGAAGCGGAAAACAGATGGCAGATGCCAGCGAGCAGGAAGCAAGACTGCGTCCGAGATAATCGGTAATCAGATAGATGGAAGCCGGCGTTACTGGGAATGAGGCTCATGTTTAGCGAGATGGTGTTGGAACATTTTCAGCGGCCGCGGAATGCGGGGGAGCTGGCGGGAGCAACGGCCGTTGTGGTAGTGAGCAACCCGGTCTGCGGCGATTTGCTGCAGCTGGCCGTGATTGTGGAGGGCGGACTGGTGCGGGAGGCGCGATTTTTGTGCCGGGGATGCGCGGCTTCGATTGCCAGCGCGTCGGTATTGACGGAGAAGATGAAGGGACGGGCGGTTGGCGAATTGAAGGAGATGGAAGCGGCGCAGATTGCGGCGGAGCTGGGAGGATTGCCGCCGGCTTCGTTTCATGCGGCGCAGTTGGCCGAGGATGGCGTACGGGCGATATTGGGAAAGATTCAGAGTAAAGCCAACATCCAACAACCAACAGAACAGAAATTAGAAAAGTGAAAATGGAAAACAGTCCGGAGTTGCGGCCCGTCGGCTAATCGGCAGAGCGGGTTACGCGGGCGAAGGTTTCGGGGTCGTTCAGATTCAGGACGCAGCCTTCTTCACTGGTAGGGAATTCGGAGATTTCGGCGCGGTGTGCCCAAACGACGGCGCGGGCGCCGATGTCGAGGGGCGCGGATCGAAGTTCGGGAAATAGCTTTGCGGAAAATATGACCGGGTGGCCGCGGCGGCCTTCAAATAGCGGCAGCACGATGGGCGCATTGGAAGAGTAGAACGCGGCGATCAGGTCGCCGACGAGATTGCCGCTGATCAGCGGATGGTCAATCAGGCAGAGCAACATGCCATCGAGGCCGGGGGGCAGGCTTTTGAGGGCCGCTTGAATGGAACTGAGCTGGCCCTTTTCCCAGTCGGCGTTGATGACCACTTCACCAGGGGACAAGTGAATGGCTTTGGCGATGGGTTCGGCATGGACGCCGAGGACGACGCGGCGAGCGGTGATTTTCGGATGGCGGGTGACGTCGAGCAAATGCTCGAGGAACGGGCGGCCCTGGTAGGGAAGCAGGGCCTTTGGAGAGCCCATGCGCTGAGAGGCTCCGCCGGAGAGGATGACAGCGGCAAGCATAAAAACTCCGCAAGCTACTTGGTCTCGACTGGATCCGGGGCAGCTACCTTGATTTTTTTGTGAGCGGCGGATTCCACATTGCGGCGCACAGCCACAAGTTCCGCAACGATGCTGACGGCGATTTCTTCGGGTGAGAGCGCGCCGATGTCCAGCCCCATCGGAGCAAACACGCGCTCGAATTCTTCCATCGCGTAGCCCTCTTTTTCGAGGGCCTTGTAGACGCTGAGCACTTTGCGGCGGCTACCGATCATGCCGACGTAGCGCGCAGATGTGCGCACGGCCCAGGCTAGCACGCGCATGTCTTCCTTGTGGCCGCGGGTGACGATAACGAGATACGAGGAGGAATTAGGCTGGAGTTTTTTGAAGGCATCGTCGTAGTTGGTGAAAATTTCCTGGGCCATGGGGAAACGCTGGGAGTTGGCGAAGGCCTCGCGGTCGTCAATCACGCCGACGCCGAAGCCGACAGCTTGCGCTGCTTTGGCAACTGCGGTCGAGACATGGCCACCGCCGAAAAGATAGAGGATCGGCTGGGGGAGAATCGGCTCAATGAAGATTTCGACGGTGCCGCCGCAGATGAGGCCGTTGTCGTAAGTGGCTTCGTTGTTCAGGTGAAAGACAATTTTGCGTGGGGCTTCCTTGTGAATTACTTCGCGGGCCGCGGCCCAGACGTCGGCTTCAACGCAGCCGCCTCCGACAGTTCCGAGCGAGGAGCCGTCCTCGCGGACGAGCATGCGCGAGCTTTCATAGCTGGGGATCGAGCCGTTGGTGTGCACGATAGTGGCGAGGGCGCCGCGCTGTCCGGCGCGCCGCATGCGCACGATTTCTTCAAAGAGGTCCATAATGAGTCCGAAAAACTAGCCTACGGCGCAAACCCTCGGGTGTCAACGCGCCACGAAACCCGCGGAAAATATATAAAATGTAGTCCTCGGAGATTTGGGTTAAGGCCATGAAACAGAATTTAGAAACTGTCAACGGAAATGCCGGGGCGGATTGTGTGACGATCCGGCCAGGAAGTGGGTATTCGGACGAGGGGTGGATGACCGCGGATGTCAAAGTGCAGTGCAACGGATGGTGTGACAGTTTTAGCACTGATTTCATCCGAGCTGCACTACATCGGTTGGCGATTGAATCGCGAAGGTTGCGAGACACCCTCAAAGGAGAGGCGCGATTTGTGCCCTTGGAGCACCAGCTGATACTGGTATTTGAAGGAGATGGAAGGGGCCACATTAAGGTCTCCGGAAAAGCAGTGTACGTTCATCACTCCGGATCTTCCTGACACTTGAAATGGAGCTAGATCAGAGTTGTTTGGAAAGGATAATCGGGAGGGTCGGGAGAAGCGGACCGGTCAAGGTAGGATCGCAATTGGACCGATATATCGTGATACGATGTATTTAACATTCCTGGAAGTAACTTGCCTCATGGAGGATGGTTATGAAAGCGGTTGTGATTCACCAGCATGGGGATGCATCGGTTTTGCATTACACGGAGGTGGCGGAGCCGCACGTGCGGGCGAACGAGGTCCTGGTGCGCGTGCATGCCTGCGCGCTGAACCACCTGGATCTGTGGGTGCGGCGCGGGATCCCCGGTGTGCCGTTTCCGCTGCCGCATATTTTGGGTAGCGATGTGGCCGGTGAGGTGGCGAAGATTGGGTCGGATGTGACGACGGTGAAAGTGGGGCAGAAGGTGGTTCTGGCGCCTGGAGTGAGTTGCGGAAAGTGCGCGACGTGTATTTCGGGGAACGACAACCGGTGCAGGGACTTTACGAATCTGGGTTACATGATTGACGGAGGATGCGCGGAGTTCGTCCGCGCCCCGGAAGTGAATGTCATGCCGTACCCGGAAAATCTCGATTGGGTGCATGCGGCGGCGGTTCCGCTAGTGTTTCAGACGGCGTGGCACATGCTAGTGAATCGCGCGCAATTACAGCCTGGGGAAGAGGTGTTGGTGCTGGCTGCGGGGAGCGGCGTGGGCAGCGCGGCCATCCAGATTGCGAAGTTTTTCGGGGCGCGGGTGATCGCCACGGCAGGTAACGATGGAAAACTTGCCAAAGCTAAGGAGTTGGGCGCGGATGAGGTGATCCACCACGGGATTATGCCGATTGCGAAAGAGGTGCGGCGGCTGACGAACAATCGCGGCGTGGATGTGGTGGTCGAGCACGTGGGCCTGGCGACCTGGGAGCACAGCGTGAAGAGCCTTGCGACGGGCGGGCGGCTGGTGACCTGCGGCGCGACGACGGGTTACGACGCGAAACTGGATCTGAGGTTTTTGTTCACGCGGCAACTTTCGATCATGGGGTCGTACATGGGGACGAAATCAGAATTGCGAACGGTACTGAATCTGGTTGCGCAGGGAAGACTGAAGCCGACGGTGGGCAAGGTATTCGCTTTGGGCGATTGCATTGCGGCGCACAATTATCTGGAGCAGGCCAAACAGTTTGGGAAAGTGGTGCTGCGCGTGGAGTGAAGAAAAGAGAAAAGAAAGATTTAACGCTGAGGGCGCTGGGAAGAGTTACTACTTGGCAGTGCGGCCGATGCCAGCGAGGACACGGAGTTCGCCGAGGACGACGACTTGGAGATTCGCGCGCTGATTGTTGCGGGAGAGATCGGCTTCCGTACCGCCGTTATAGCCCTGGATGAAGAAAGTGGAATCGCCTTCGTGCTCAAGGCGGGCGGTGTTCCGCAGGATTACCTGAAGTTTTTTGGAATCATAATGGACGGTGATGATATTGGGCTTGCCGGCGCAGCGGATGCGCAGATCGCCCAGGATGGTTTCCTTGCAGGTGAGGGATTCTTCCTTGGTGATGACGTTCCACGCCTCGCATTGGGCCATGAAGGTTTCGGCAACGCGCTTCCAGACATTGGGAGCCAGAGCGACAGCGGCCCGGCTGTTGAGTCGGTCTTCCTCGATTTGAACTGCCTCGGTGAATTGTGCGGCGAGGAATTCCTGCGCCGCGCGTTTGGTTTCGTCCGTGGCCATGGGTCCTATGGTCTCCAAAAAGTATCGCCGATAGACCATCGTAGCCGCAGGAGTGTCGGTGGTGTCAAGTAGCTTGGAGGCGCTAGGTTCGGCGAAGGAACGGGGGAGTCATGACGCGGGATTGACCGGTTACCCGTGGAGAGAAACAACCAAACAGAAACCCCGAGCAGCGGAAGCAACGCCAGGCTCGACACTCCGAGCAACATTCTGCGCATTAGTTTCATTCTCTGATTTTCGCTCGCGGGCTCGCACTTTATTTTCCGAATGTCGTGAAAGTCGCGGAATAGAAAACTGCCGCCGTACGGATCGAATGAGCGGATTGTGCGGGTATGGTGGATATGCGAATATAGGGAGGAAGACGAGGAACCATGGAAACGACACTGGCGAAACACGTCACGCTGACGAAACCGGATGATTTCGGGAAGCTGCTGCAGGATGAGGGAATCATCTTCACGCAGCTGGATAAGGCTGTCAACTGGGCGCGGCGAAGCTCGATTTGGCCGCTTGGATTTGGATTGGCGTGCTGCGCGATTGAGATGATGTCCATGGCGGCTTCGCGGTTTGACCTGGCGCGGTTTGGCGCGGAAGTCTTCCGTCCATCGCCGCGGCAAGCAGACCTGATGATCGTCGCGGGGCGGCTTTCGCAGAAGATGGCGCCGGTGATCCGGCAGCTCTACGATCAAATGCCGGAACCGAAGTGGGTGATTTCGATGGGCGCGTGCGCGACGTCGGGCGGCGTGTTCAACAATTACGCGATTGTGCAGGGTTGCAACCAGGTGATTCCCGTTGATGTATACGTGCCGGGATGCCCGCCGCGGCCGGAAGCGGTTCTGTACGCGGTTTTGCAACTGCAGAAAAAGATTGACGCGGAGAAAGGCTCGTTCAAGCGGGCATTGAATCTCGCGTAGGAGATTCCCGTGGCTTCGCCGATTCCAGAAACCATCAGCGCGCGCGATTTGCTGAGACATTGCCTGGCTACGATTGCCTATCGAGCCGGGAAGGTGCTGCGCGACGTACCCGAATCGTTCGCCAAATTCCAGCCACCTGAAAGAGCACGAACCCCGGAGCAATTGCTCGGGCATCTTGGCGACCTGTTTGACTGGGCGCTCTTGATGGCCAGGGGCGAGGGCGCATGGAAAGATTCCCAGCCTCTGCCGTGGGCCAAGGAAGTGGAGCGGTTTTTCGGAACGCTGAGGCGGTTTGACGAGTATCTGGGAGGGAATGAGGCGCTGCACGCCTCGCCGGAGAAGCTGTTCCAGGGGCCGGTGGCGGACGCGCTGAACCACGTGGGGCAACTTGCCATGCTGCGGCGGCTGGCGGGAGTCCCGATGAAAAGCGAAAACTACTTCAAGGCCGACATTGCGTCCGGCCGCGTGGGGCCGGATCAGACCCCGCCTAAACGCGAATTTGACTGAAGTTTTTCTAGACGTAAACCCCAGCCACAGGTAGACTGCCGGACGCTGTAAGGACGGGGCCTATGAGTGTAGCTGAACAGAGGGCCTACCCGCGGATCAAGCCGCCGACAAGTGTACTGGGAGCCTGGCGGTCGGGGATGCAGCGGGACGTTTCCTATGTGGAGAGCCTCGCGCTCGGCGGGGTGTTTCTGCGAACCAAGAAAAAAGTGGCGC
Source organism: Acidobacteriota bacterium (assembly GCA_013289665.1). GTDB lineage: Bacteria > Acidobacteriota > Terriglobia > Acidiferrales > UBA7541 > Acidiferrum. The sequence continues at coordinate 27,699 of JABCZN010000022.1, forward strand.
TGCGCAGCCTGGTGCAGATTCTGCTGGATATGCCATTAGGGCAGGTGCGCGGACGCGGTGTAGTGAGGCGCCATCAGGCGCACTACGGCATTGCAGTGCAGTTCATCGCGATGGATCCGGAAGACCGGGGAAGATTGGTGAGGCAAATCCGCGATTTAACCACTTCGGCGGGGGGTTAGGTGGCTGCAGGCTTTCCGACTTGTTCCTCGGCGAGGGAAGTGATTTGAAGCAGGAAGATCGACCACCCCCCGGCGTCATTCCCAAAAACTAAAGTCATGCGCAGTCTCTGCGGGAAGGTGTGAGCCTGCAGGTGAACCGCGTCCCACAGTATGGTTCCCACCCATAGTTCGGCGGTGCGGCAGAGCTCTTTTTCGAGATGGTGTTTTGCATTCTTTGTTGCGAACGGGGCGAGCAAAGTTTCGAGGTTGGAAACGATTTCCTGGCGTCCGGACAGAAGTTTTCCATCAGCATTGATGAACGAAGCTTCTTTGGCAAAGAAATCATGAAGTTCGTGCCAACTGCCTTCGCGCAGCGAAGCAATAAACTGTCGGTAGGCCTGTATCTCCCCATCGGAGGGAACTAAGGGTGTCGGGACGGAGGAAGCCGGGTCAGGCGAAGGAAGTCTAGAAATCTCCTTCCTGACTCTGTCCAGGTCAGCCTCATTTTCGCGCAAAATTCCCGAGGCCATCCCTTCCCCGACTCGTAAGAGGCCAAGCAAAAGGTGTTCGGTACCGACGTGGCGATGGCCAATTGTTGTGGCCTCCTCGCCAGCGAGTCGCAGTGCTTGTTTGCTCTCATTGGACAATGGCATCTCTACGGAGGTGGAAATACGTTCTCGGCGCGTGATCTTGCTCTCGATTTTGGCCTGGATCTCGCTCTTGGGGCGCAATCGGGGAAGCAGATGTTTGGCAATCTTATAATCTTCGCGGAGAATCCCCAACAAAAGATGTTCTGTCTCGATCGTGGGACTGCCGTACACACTGGCTTCGTAGCGGGCGAAGAAAATAACGCGACGAGCCCGTTCAGTGTACCGTTCGAACATGATTCAGCAAGTTTATGCCAGGGCTCCGATATTAGGCAATTGGCGTGGCTATGACGGTGGCGGTGCTGGAGGAGTTGGGAAGTTCGACGACGGAGCCGGGAGAGGATTTTTCGCGGCGGAGATAGGCCATGCCGATGGGGGCGCCAAGAGCAGGGGAGAAGGCGGCGCGAGTCGCGTAGCCGACTTCTTTGCCTTCAGAAAGTAGTGGTGTGCCGGGAGCGGGCGGCTGCGGCGAATCGTATTTCACAGTGACTCGGACGCGATTAACCTGGCCACGGGAACGCACGCGCTCCACGATTTCCTGGCCAGTGTAGCAGCCTTTGGTGTAGCTGATGTGGGAATCCTGCAGACCCGCTTCGTGGGGAATTTGTTTTTCGTCGAAGTCGTAGGTGAACCAGGGAGCGCCAAGTTCGAGGCGAAAAGCGCTGAGAGCCAGATAACCGGCAGGGCCCCCGCCGTGTTTGTGAGCGGCTTCGAGAAGGATTTTCCACAACGATAGGGCGTGGGCGCGGTCGACGAGAAATTCGGCGCTGGCGGTGCCGCCGGGAGAGCGCTTGCCGAGGCGGCAGGGAACTCGTTGCACGGAGACCATGCGGGTTTCGAGTTCGGCAAGATCGGCGGGATCGACGCCGGTGAGTTCTTCGGCCACGAGCGCGGCCTTGGGGCCTTCGAGCGCGAGAGTAGCGAAATCGGCGGTGCGGTCGGTGAGAGTGACATCATCCATGATGATGTATTTGTCGAGGGCGGCTACAAGCGGTTCGCGGATGATGGCATAAGAAACGCAGAAGAGTTTGTCGGGGAGGTCGTAAGTTTCGATTTCGGCGAGAATGCGGCCTTGCGGGTTGAGGAAGAGCGATATGGTGCCGTGGTTTTCGCGCAGGTCTTTGATGTTGTTGGTGAGGATGGCGTTGAGGTAACGGACGCGGTCGGGGCCGGCGAAGTCGAGATAGGCTCGGTAGTTTTTGTCGAGCAGGGCGACGCTTTCATGCAGATAGCAATATTCGGTGCGCCAGTCGCCAAAGTGGTCCGGAAGGGAGCAGCCGAACCAGGTGCCGAGCTGCGCGCCGGACTGGCGGTGGAGTTCGGCGAGAGGCGTGGAGAGGGTTGGGGACAGGGCTTCCAAGTTCGATCCTTTGTAAGGTTTCAGTCTAGCAAATGTGAGCGGTGGAGGTTGGATTCAAAGGCGGATGAAATCTACCTCAATCGGTCGCCTGTTCACAACGACTTGCGGGAGTCTGGGTAGTGGGGATTTAGGGGGATGCCAGAGCCGTTCGGCAGACCGTGCCCCCGCCGACACCCAAGCGCCCGGCTATGATGCTCGCTTGTCAAAGTTCTTCATGTCAGGTTGATCTCTGCAGACCGGAGACAATCGGCCGTGATCGCGGATTAGGTCTTGTCTAAAGTAGGGGAAAATAGATGACCAAAGGAGTCAAAACCGGTGGAAGACAGAGAGGCACGCGAAACAAACTCAACCGCGACGTTCAAGCCTTTATTGGAGTTGATTGATGGCGCACTCTAGCACCACCTACAAAGCAAAAGTGCGCTGGATTTTTCATGGATCCCAGGGGCTTCGGGCTGGATGGAGCATTCTAATTTTTGCAGCGCTTCAAGCACCCGCGGTGCTGATCGCAAATATCGTGATGCGACACCTCCCGTCGCTTCTCAATGGCGAGATATCACCTGGCGACTCGCTCCTCTTTTGGGCTCTTCAGTTTGTGGTAATCCTCGGGGCTATCGCGATCATGGCAAGGATCGAGGGCCGGGATGTTTGGTCCTATTATGGGATGGCCGGGCGTCGTCCGATTGCCAAGTTTCTTTATGGATTCGGCGGCGGACTCGTTTGTCTGTCGCTGGTCGTGGGGGCGCTGTATGCCGGCGGCCATCTAGTGTTCGGCGGAGCGGCTTTAGAGGGGCTTCCAGCACTTGGTTACGGGTTGGCCTGGCTCCTGAACTTCATAATCGTCGGGATAACAGAAGAGGCACTTTACCGCGGCTACTTACAGGCGACTTTGACACGCGGAATCGGCTTTTGGCCAGCCGCAATCGGTCTTTCGTTGTTATTTGGCGCGGGGCATCTGCAAAATGCGGGGGAGACCGTCCCGGGCATCATCGGGGTGATCGTGCACGGGCTGTTCTACTGCCTATTGTTGCGGCTGAGCGGCTCACTATGGTTGGGGATAGGATTTCATGCAGCCTGGGACTGGGCGCAATCCTATCTCTACGGGACGGCGCAAAGCGGCCATTTGATGCAAGGTCATTTGTTCGTGACCCAGGCAAGGGGTGATGCGCTCATCAGTGGAGGCAGCGCAGGGCCGGAGGGAAGCTTGCTCGGGTTACCGGTGCAAGCAATTGGACTGCTTGCGTTTCTCTGGGCGGTGAAGCGTGCCGGGCTATTCTTCGGAGGCCGGGAAGATCGCGAACCGCTACGAATGTGATGGCGCGTACCAACCTTGGACTTCCCTGGAAGATCCGTTCGCAACTCGCTACGCTGAAGCAGGTCTCGCCACCGGGTGAGAGCGCTTGGACTCCCATGCCTGACGCATCTCCTCGCGCTGCGCGAGGACATATTTCTTGGCGTCTTCCAAGCTTTTGTAAACCCGCGTGCCCTTGATCATGTTGCATGGACGGCAGCAAGCGACCAGGTTGGCCGGGTCCTTCTTGCCCTTGCGAGCCCGCGGCACCACGAAATCAACGGACATGACTAGCGCGTTTTCAAAGCTGGCCTTCCCGTCCAATCCACAGTACCGACAGCAAAATTGATCTCGTTCCAGAATCTTTAGGCCTTCGGCATGGCTCACCGGCATATCCACTCTCGTTAGGGTCATGATGTTCAATGGCATGGAACACCTCCGAATCGGAAATGCTAATGCATAGTGAGGCCCTTGAGAAGTGGTAAAGAGTGACCGAAAGCCTCTGGTATTGGCGGGAGTCACTTTACAAGAAATCGTCAGGGAACTGCCGCGTCCAACCCAAAGATGGCCTGGGTCGCGTTGCTCAGGCATCTGTCTGGCGATGCCCCCGAAACTCTCCACATCCGCAGTCCAAAGAGTTCTAGGCGAGCCCAAACACTCCGGCCACAAAGCTTCGTTGACGAAAGGCGATAAGCATAGCGCTGCCTGCGAGGGCTAGAATCAGGGAGCCGGGCTCGGGGATGGACGTAGACGTAGAGTACGTCACATCGTCTATCGTGTAAGAGCCGCCGGACGCAGCCCCCATGATTTCAACGCTAGAGATCCCGCCTGAAGAGCTGACTTGAATTCGCTCGTTTGGGCTGCTGTCCGGAACTCCTGAGATCCCCTCGTTATTTGAAAAGAGGGAATTAGCTGAGGCGACCAAGGTGTTCGAGGAATTGAAAGCATCAAGCGTGAGGGGCACCGAGTAGGTGAAAAATGCGTCGAAACTGGACACAGCGTTGGAGAAGACGATGGTTATCGGCCCTCCGTTATCAAATGCAACGTTGAGGCCGGAATGGGGTGGAAATTCGAATTCATTGAGCGAGACACCGGCCGTTGCAACCGCCGCGTTGGAGAAGGCGAGCCCCGCATATTGCGTAGTGACGGCCGTTCCGTCAGCAAAGCCTTCGAAATTGATAGTGACCTGGTCTGAATAGAGCGGTGAAGCCAGGGCGCACAGAAAAAGAACTGCGAGCGCGAAGCGCTCCCAATTGCCCGGCCGTCGAATGAACTGCGTGCAAGATCCCAGAGAAAATGGGCATCGCATAGCGGCGTACTCCCGATCTAACGGATCGCAACCTGAGTAAGGCGATTGCGACCTGAGCCACCCTGCTCTACTTCAGCGCATCGCGGATGTCAAGTGCAAACTTCAATCCTTTCAGGGCAGAGGGCGACCTAGGGAAATGGCTATGCCAAGAGGATCACACGCAGAACCGGCTTGTGCGGCACAGGAAAAGCAGAGGGAGGAATTATTGGGCGGTCGGACGGCTACGCAGTAATTGCGACGGAAGCTGACAAATTTAATGACAAACGACTTGACAAAGCCAGGTGACTATCGTAACTTCCCGGGCTACATTAGGCCCCACTCTTTCTTGCTTTAGTCCGACAATGCAGTACTTCACGCATCGAATCGCTCCTGTAGCAGGCGCTATCTTGCTGCTGGTCACCGGTGCAACCCGGCTCAGCGCATCCGGCAGTATCGGCGCGACCACGATTAACCCTTCAGCGATACTGCTAAACACCCCAACGGAGGTAACCGTCACGGCGACGATTACCGACCCGTCCTTAATTCCCGGCAGCGTGAACCTGCAGCGATTCGACCCGATTGCAAGGGTTTACAGTGTCGTGAGCACAATGTACGACGACGGCACGCACGGCGATGCCGTCGCGAATGACGGCAGCTTTACGATCCGTCTTTCTTTCAATGAGTCTGCGCCGTTTCCGGTGCTGCTGAGAGTTTCGGCGGCCTTCAAGGGTAGTCTGACGCGGACCTTCTCGAATCCGTTCAATTTGGGGATCACGGGCTTGCCGGCAACATCAATCACCATCGCGTCTCCTCCGAATTTGTCCTTTGTAAATGCCAGCCCGATAACTGTAAGTGGAACGGTGAGCGATGCAAATGCATCGATCAAAGTTAACGGCGTGACGGCCCTCGCGAGTGGCGGCCGTTTTTCCGTTTCAGTCCCATTGTTGGAAGGTCCCAACACGATCTCCGCTGTTGCCATGAACTCGCAGGGAACCAGCAGCACCGCAAGCGTGCAAGTCACGCTGGATACGACTCCGCCCAAAATCACAATCGATTCGCCGTTCAATGGCTACATTACCGCTGACCCGTCCATCACTGTCACGGGAAAAGTCAACGACATCGTAATCGGCACCGTGAACCGGCAACAAGTTCAAGTCAGTGTGAATGGCGTTTCCGCGCTGGTCTCAAACCGGAGCTTCCAAGTAGCGAACCTACCTTTGTCGGTTGGAAACAATACGATCGCGGCGAACGCCGTTGACCGCGCAGGTAATGCCGCCAGCTTCAGTATTGTTGTTACTCGCATTCCACCAGGACAACCGCGCATCAGCATAGTGAGTGGCAACAATCAAACCGGACCTGTCGGCATGGCTTTGACTCAGCCGCTCATCGTTCAGGTGCTGGATGGGGCTGGCGCTCCGATTCCCATGCAGACCGTTGTCTTTGCCGTTACAGAAAACAATGGTCTGCTCAACACATCATCGGCTCCCAGAAGCATTCTCACCGACTCATTAGGAAAGGCTCAAGTCACCTGGACACTCGGCTCTCGCGCAGGCTCGGTAAATCTTGCCGAAGCAAGCGTCGCGGGGATTTCCGGGAGCGCGATCTTTACGGCTACCGGTGTTGGGGGAATGCCGGCAAAGATCGTAGTGGATGCCGGAGGACAGCAAACCGGAGCAACCGGCCAGCAACTTCCCAATCCTCTTGTGGTGGTTGTTACCGATCTCGCCCACAACCGGCTGTCCAATGTACCGGTGACATTCCAGGTCATGAAGGGCGGCGGTAATTTTGCGGGACATCCGAATGTGACCATTAACACCGATACCGATGGGCGAGCACTGGGTGTCCTAACCCTGGGACCGAACGACGGGATTGCAAACAACCTGGTCCAGGCGAATTTTCCGGGGAACCAGGGATTCCCGGCGGCTTTCAGCTTATCGGGTCGGACTCCCGGCGAACCCGCCGCGACTGTGATCAAAGGAGTAGTCCTCGATAACAGCAACAACCCTGTGCCCGGTGCTACTGTTCGCGCGTACCTCCAAAATGTCCCTGCTCAGGTGAGTGCCGGTCTTCCCCCGAGCGCCACTGCGACGAGTGACGTTCACGGTCAGTTTTTCATTGAACCTGCGCCAGTCGGCTTCGTGAAACTCCTCGTTGACGGCAGCACCATACAACGGCCAGGGAAGTGGCCGAACCTGGAATATGAAATTGTAACCGTCGCTGGGCAAATCAACACGCTTGGCATGCCCGTGTATCTGCTGCCTATTGATACGGTCCATCAACTCTGCGTTTCCGACACCGTTGGCGGAAGCCTGAACCTGCCGCAAGTTCCCGGGTTTGCGCTGACCGTGCAGCCAGGGGCCGCTACATTTCCCGGGGGCTCGAAGAGTGGCTGTATTTCCGTCACTCCTGTGCACCCGGACAAGATTCCGATGGTTCCCGGGTTTGGGCAGCAGCCAAAATTTATCGTCACGATTCAGCCGGCCGGCACAACGTTCAACCCTCCAGCTCAGATCACTATTCCCAACAGCGATGGATTGAAGCCCGGTGAGATTACGGAAATGTATGGCTTTGACCACGACCTGGGGATGTTCGTTAGCATCGGCACGGGAACCGCCAGCGCCGACGGCACGCTCATAAGCTCCGATCGCGGCGTCGGGGTTGTGAAAGCAGGGTGGTTCTGCGGAGGACCACCAGCCGATGCGGGAGGAGCAGGGGAATGTCCTCAATGCAAAGTGTGCAATGGCACAGATTGCGTTGCGGACGCATCTCAGAAATGCAGCACTTGCAATCTTCCGGACTCGTGCTTCGCGCAGTGTGACGGAAACGGGAATTGTGTTGCCGGGCCAAAGCCGACAGGCCGTATGGTGATCACACCCGATCAAACCTGCGCTGGAGCCCCGACTGTTGCGATAACCAAGCATCTAACATTTAATTCGATTCTCAGTGATATCCGCGCCCTACCGACGTGTCCGTCCAAATTCCCCAACGTTCAGTGGTCTTTCTCGGCCGGCAGCCCTACATCAAGCACCGACGGAACTGTAGATTGGACGGCACCCAGTAACGAGGCTAGCGTCTTCGTCGAGCTGAAGGGCGATCCAGGCTGCGGAACCTTTACGCAGTTGGACACCAATGCCGTCTCGGTCGTAATACCCACCACAGACGTGAGTACTTTGGATCACACGGAATCTTGCCCCGCCGGTTTTTTCGGAAAGCAAGAGCTTTATTCCTCGGTGGTGAAGTTTGATTCGTGCGATGTGGATTTTTCCGGTATTACCGTTAATGAAGCCAGTACGCAGGTAAAGGTTACGCTAAATACCTGTAACCTTCCCTTTCCCAACAGTTCTGGCGGAGAGATTCTAACCATTGGTGCCTCGAACCGTTACTGTTGTGATGATCTTTCCTTATGTTTTACCAAGGACTTTAACGCCCCGGCGAGTGGTTGCATCTGGGAAAACCAAACCCAGTGGCAAATAGGGCCGAACAAAGTGAACTATATCGTGCACACCAACAACTTCTTTATACCACCCGGAAACTCAACGAGCACGCCTCCCGGCGGGTTCAACTCGGTAACGACTTCGAGGGAGCCATGAACCTCATGCTTTTTCTGGTACTGTGGCTTCCCCCTGTCCACGTGCTTGCTTCGGGAGCGGCGGTACCTGATAAGGCAAAGACTCTCGACGAGGTACTCAGCCACGTCGAACTGAAAGATGGCGCCGAGGGGTTCGGAGGAGCCACAATTGAAGACGCCGTCGTTCTGCTTCGACGCCTGGTCGACTTTCCGGTCTGCATCGAGCTGCGGGAATTTACCCGCGAGTCGGATGGACTGACAATCGGTGCGGCAATTGACCAGCTCGATGCCTTGCGAGCCAAACAGGGTCTTACGCCTATGGAGCAATCGCAGCTCAAGCGGTATGAGGAACTAGCTGCAAAACAGGGCCGCTCTGCAGTCATAGGATTTCGCAAAGAGACCTTCACTCTTGTCGAAGATAGGATCACGGTTCATTCGCTGCTGGACCGCCTAACTACACTCGACAGCCTATATACATGGGAAAATGATGGAACTCCCAAGAGCCCCGTTATTGTCATTGAACCCAAGCAGAAGAGCGCACTCGACTGGGTTGTTCCTCCGATTTGCGGACAGGGTCGCGAACAGATATCCGCCACGGATCTTTATGGCCCGGGAGGGCGAGTAACGCAGCAGCTTCAGCAACACAACATATCCCGGGTGGAAATGAGTGGTGGAAACAAAGTTCCGGATGTCCAATTGAATCTGTGTGTTGATCATCTAACGGCGCGGGACGTTCTGAATCTCACGGTGAAGGCTGCAGGAGATCAAAACTCTTGGTCATTGTCTGGAATTAAGGGCCTGCGATGGTTGAGCTTTCAGTGAGTTTTTGACAACCGACTAGCCTCGCAAGCCGCGAGACTCTTGGAATCGAGGGCTAAGTATGGGTTCGAGACTAGCAAAACTTGGCCTAATCCCGGTGACCTTTTCTGCCATCGTGAACTTGTTCTGCCTTTCCGCGCCCGCGTCCGCCCAACTGAACGATTCCTGCACAGTCAGCGTGCTGAATCGCAATGTCACCGCGCAACCGGACGGCACCTGGGTCATCCCGAACATCCCAGCCAACCAAGGGCGCGTACGTGCCCGCGCTACATGCGTCAAAAACGGCGCCACGCTGTCCGGACAATCCGATCTTTTTCTGGTTCCAGCGAACGGCGCGGTGAACGTCAAGCCCATTCAATTCGGCGCGCTCTCGCCGATACCAGACTTTCTCACTCTTAGTCTTGCTACGACGGGAATTATCCAAGCTGGTTCCACCGTTCAGATCACTACCCAGGCTACCTATTCCGGTGGCACGACTGTAAACGTTTCTGGGGCCAGCGCGGGCACGGATTATTCCAGCGGGAATCCATCGGTGGCGACGGTCTCCCCTAACGGCTTGGTTACCGCGGTGTCAAACGGAACTGCGCTTATCACCGCGTTTAATGAAGGAACCTCGGGATTTGTTGTGGTCAATGTAGGGGGACCGCCCACAGTGGTGATTACTTCACCGGTGAACGGCGCCTCTGTTATCGAAGGTGCCTTGCTGCCTGTGCTGCTTCAGGTTACCGGTGGTCCAATTGAAGCCGTGTCGCTCCTCGCGAACGGCCAGACCGTGGCCACCACCAGCTCCAGCCCTTATCAGTTCAGCTATGCCGTTCCGATTGGCGGTGCCACGAGCATAATTCTCACCGCGACCGCGACCGACGTGTCGGGAACCATCGCAAGTTCCGCCCCTGTGACGATCTCCACAGAAGCAGACCCCCTGACCACGGTGACCGGCTCGGTCGCGGATTCCTCCGGAACGCCTATTTCCGGCGCCAATGTCTCTTGCCAAGGCGCAGCCGGCAAAACGGGCTCCAATGGGCGGTTCTCGATCTCCGGAGTCCCTACTGCTCAGAATTCTGTTGTGTGTACAGCGACGTTCACAAATCTAGCGGGAGTGATGTCATCCGGCAGCTCGATTGCCGCTACCCCAATCCGGGGGGGCACGACGGATGTGGGCCAGATTGTTCTTGGATCGCTGACGAGCAGCGGGATCGATTTTTGGATGCCCTTCCAGAACTTTCCCCAGGGAAGCGGTGCGCAACTTGTGGTTTTGAGTGAAGCCACTGCCAATTTCACGCTCACCGCTCCAGGTTTTTCAACCCAGGGCACAGTCACTCCCAACTCGCCGCAGACGATTGTTTTACCCAATTCTCTGCAGATTACCAGCGAACAGACAGCCGATACAAAAGGTATCCACCTGGTGAGCGATGCCGCGATCACCGCAACATTCTTCTATTCGCAGGATGGCACCCACGACGCGTATCTGGCGATTCCCACCCCCTCACTAGGAAAAGAGTATTTCGCGGCCTCCTACGTGGGAGGGCCCGCTGAATTTGTCATCGCTGCCGCGCTGGACAATACGAGCTTGGCCATCACTCCCACATGCAACAGCGTTTCGGGCTCTCAGGCCGGCAGCCAGCTCAATGTAATCTTGAACCACGGTCAGACCTATCAATACGAGTGCGCCGGAGACGTCACCGGATCCCACATTGTAAGTACCCAGCCGGTGAGCGTGGTGGCAGGAAACGGTTGTACGTTCATTCCTGCCGGATCAACCACTTGCGGCATCACCTCCGAAATGATGTTTCCCGTGGCGTCACTCTATGGAACCGACTTCTATTCAGTAGCCTTTTTGGACACGGCGGTTAGAATTCTGGCTGCCCGCGACGGCACCTCCGTCACTGTCGATGACGGCGCTTCAACCACCACATATGCTCTGGGTAGCGGCCAGTTCAAAGAGATCCAAAACGGCGCTTTGGGACTCTCCGCATATCACATCACAAGCAATAATCCGATTACCGTAGTGCAGTTCGGAGGACAAATACTCATACCGCAAGCGCCGGCGGTGGGAGGTCCCAGTGCTCTCCAGGTTGTTCCAACCAGTGCATTTCGAAACGAATTCCGGTTGGCCGGTTCTAATGTCGTTGCCAATTTCGCGATCCTCGTCGTGCCGAACGCCGCCGTGTCTAGCCTCAAGGTGAATGGGGCACCGCTCGCGCAAGGAGGCAGTTTTATTCCCCTGCCCGGTGGTCTATATCAGTGGACATTCTATCCCGTGTTTACGGAATCGGTGTTTACAGCAAACGCCTCGTTTGGCGTCTATACGGTCGGTTTTGGTGTTTCCCCTCTCGGATCGTACGCTTTCCCCGTGGCGTTTTGAAATGGGCGAACTTATGAAGTTGAAGTATGTGGCCATAGGCATCCCGTTTTTGGGCCTCGCATGGCTGGTTTCGGCGGATGACGAACAGTCCAAATGGCGGAAGCAAATCGGTCGCGAAGTCAGCATAGCTGAGCACATGCGCGATGATGATGAATTCCGCACCCCGTTATTGGAGTTGATTTCCTACGGCAAGCGGCTGTTTTGTGCGAACTGGACCGAGCAGGAAGGTGGCGGAAGACCGCTAGCGAAAGGGACGGGCAAGCCCCTCTCGAACCCCAGAAAACCACTCACGGGAATCCGAAGCTTCAATCGTGTCTCCGGGCCCGATGCAAATTCCTGCGCTGGTTGTCACAACGCTCCATTTGGCATCCCAGGCGGCGGTGGCGATTTTGCAACCAATGTGTTCGTGCTAGGGCAGCGTTTTGATTTCCTGACGTTTGATCCGCAGGACCGCGTACCCACCGCCGGGGCCCTGGACGAGCAGGGCGATCCGGTGACTCTGCAGAGCGTCGCGAATTTGAGGTCGACCCCTGGTCTTTTTGGTGCTGGCTATCTGGAGATGGCGGCTCGCCAAATAACAAACGATCTGCAGAAAATTCGTGACAGCCTGAAGCCGGGTGAATCAAAGCCTCTTTTCTCGAAAGGCATATCTTTTGGCCGTATCGGTCGTCGGGCTGACGGACTTTGGGATACTTCCCGGGTGGATGGCTTGCCTCGCTCAAGTATCATTTCGAATGGCACCCAGGACCCCCCCAACCTCGTGGTTCGTCCTTGGCATCAGGCGGGCAACGCCGCTTCTCTGCGCGAATTTACGAACACCTCGTTTAATCAGCATCACGGGATTCAGTCGACCGAACGCTTCGGCGCAAACACAGACCCCGACGGTGATGGATTCTCGAATGAGTTGACACGGGCTGATGTGACTGCCGCAACAATTTATCAGGCGGCCTTGCCGGTCCCCGGAAGGGTGATCCCCAACGATCCTGCTGTCGAGAGAGCCGTCCTGCTTGGCGAGAAGGCCTTCGCAAGGATTGGCTGCGCGAACTGCCATATACCCTCCCTGCCGTTGGATAAAGACGGATGGATGTTTTCAGAACCCGGCCCCTATAACCCTCCGGGAAATCTCAGACTCGGTGAAACCAAGACACTGCGCTTCGATCTCAATAACCCGGCTCTCCCTCAACCTCGTTTGGGTGTTTCCATAGATGGCGTCGTGTACGTGCCGGCCTTTACGGATTTCAAACTCCATGACATCTGCGATCCGGGCGATGAGGCGGAGCCCCTCGACATGAACGAGACAACCTGGTCTGCCAAATTCAAAGCAGGGAATCGCAGGTTCTTAACAAGACGGCTCTGGGGTGTAGCGAACCAGCCGCCTTACTTTCACCACGGACTCTTCACGACCATGCGACAAGCCGTCTTGGCTCATGGTGGGGAAGCTGCGCCAGTTCGTGCAGCGTTCGTTGCGCTTACCGCCGAGGAGCAGGACGATCTCATTGAGTTCCTGAAGACACTTCAGGTGCTTCCGCCTGGAACCAAAGATTTGATCGTAGACGAAAACTTCCACAAAAAAGGATGGCCCTCCGCTGGCCTTTCGGCCGCGTCGTCCTCACTCTTGCCTGCAAAATAGAATGCAACTGGAATCCACAACACCGCGCGGTCGCCAGGACGGGCGTCCCGCTCCCTGTAAAGGGAGTTTGAACCAGTAATCATGGTCGAAGTACGGATCGAAGAGATGTATGGGTTGGACTTAAACCGACCGCCACATTAGGAACGAGCCGTGGTAGTCGATGCAGAGGTCAACAAAGAACAACGAAGACCACTCTTCGGAGTGGACGGGGTAGTGCGCTCCATCCCGTCATATTCTGCTGATATCGAATGTTCTTGTTATTGTGACGAGGACGTCAAAGTGCTCTTCAGCCAGAGCCAACAGCTCCCCATTCTCCTTGCCGCTGAATCCCGCGTCTCGAACGGTCTCACATTCATGACCGCCGTCAGCAAACAGGAATTTGACCTTCCTGGGGACACACTCATCGAAGAGCAATTTCATTTCAAAGTAGCGGTCAAGCTCGTTCTGGCCTCTTCGATCGCCGCAATAGCTTCGGCGCTGGTTACACTGGGGAAATCTTCAAGAAACTCAGACAACGTCCGCCCGTGCTCCAGATAATCAGTCAGCGACTTGCCGGGGACGCCCGCGGCGATGCGTTCCACGCCTTCCAGTGAAATCCGCATCCTGCTAAGGGATCGGTCAACTCCACAGTGGACTCCCAACCCTCGAAACGCATCATGACGGTTGCGAATCCAGAAAAGTGTAGGCGGCAAGACTGACACTTGCGGGTGAGATTTTCGGATTAACAGATTAACACGACGATTCTGCCATTTTTTTTTGTTGCATTGGGCGGGAGGGTTTGGAGCGAGTGGTTGTCGTATAATCGAATACGGAACCATGCGCTACATCGCCATCCTTACTTCTTCAGGTCGTGGCCCACTCTGACAGCAGTTTCGGGGGCTGAACCAGCGTCTGCATCACCACGCAATACTGTTCCGTTTTTTCGCGCAATGCGCTGAGTTGCTCCGGTGTGGCCTGCGGAGCTTCAATGTAGAACCGCAGCCGGATCTGCTCAAAACCGACAGGTATGTCTTTCGCGATTCCCAGAGTGCCGCGCAAGTCGAGATCACCCTCCACCGTTACCTCAATGCGCTTCGTTGGGACTCCCATCGCCGTGGCCACCATCTGGCAGGTCAATTGCGCGCAGGCTGACAATGCTCCAAGGAGCAGATCCCCGGAGCATGCGGCGGTTCCCCCTCCGCCGACACCCGGGTGTGCCTGCGCTTGGTATACGGCCCGGCCCACAGCCACCGAGCACGCTATTGGCGTCTCCGTTTGGCCACCTTTGGCCTTCAATGTTATTCGCGAAGCGGATGGATCGTTGCGATATTGCTCCTTTAGCGGTTTCTGCACCGACCTCAGATCCATCGTGACCTCCCGATTCTGCTTGGAGTCGTGTAAGATAACCCAGCTTGTCGCACGCTTCGTTGTGGCATCCCGTAACTGCGGGCCCGCTGAGTTCGAGCAATGGAGGTTATCACATGCCGAAGTTTGTCATCGAGAGGGAAATACCCGGCGCCGGAAACCTCACGGATGCCGAGCTCCAGGAAATCTCGCGCAAGTCCGTCGCCGTGCTCAAAGCCATGGGAACGGAGATTCAGTGGCTCCAGAGCTATGTCACCGGCGACAAAGTCTACTGCGTCTATCTGGCTCCTGACGAAGCTTCCATTCGCGAACACGCCCGCCGCGGTGGTTTCCCAGCCAATCGCATTTCCGCAGTGCGTCGGATGATTGATCCTTCCACCGCGGAGTAATCGGCTGAAAGGACCTCCCGCTATCCGCTCGGCCTGAGCACCTCGCTAACAGCCGTTTCCACCGGCATGACCCAGCCCTCCAGCCATGCCGCACGCGCTGCAGGGGTGGACAGTTTCTTTCGCGCCGGCTCCAAGCACTGGTCGAGCTTGCCTTGTTCACCCACCGTCAAGGGCGCCCCGAACGATTGCCGCAGAGCGGCAGCTACACCCGCGAGCCGCAGCGCGCGTTCCGAATCCCCACAGGCAGCTGCTAGGACGGCGAAGGATTCCAATCCCCTCGCGATCCCGCGCTTGTGTCCGAGCTCGTGAAACAGGCTGAGACACTCCCGGTACAATTCTCCCGATGCCGCATAGTCACCCTGTTCGCGCGTGAGGTTGCCCAGGTCGGCCAGTGAGCCGGCAATTCCCCACCGGTCATTCACCTCGCGGAACGCGGCAATACCACACTCGTAGAGGGCACGGGCCAGGGGCAAGTCGCCCTGTTCGCGCAGCAGATCCGCCTGATGGTTGAACGCCCACGCAATTCCTGTCCGGTCTCCCGCTTCTCCAAAGATCACCTGACACTCTTCGTAAAGGGAACCCGCGTCCTTGTAGTTTCCCTGGAACTTTCTCACGGTCGCCAGGTTACTTAAGGTGCGGGCCACGGCCAATCGGTCGCCAAGCTCCTTCCACACTTTCAAGCTCTCCTCGAACAGCGCGCTCGCCGCGTCCAGCTTTCCCTGGTCCCGGTTGATCACTGCCAACGCATTCAACGAAATCGCAACGCTCTGCTTATCCTCCTTGTTCCGCGCGATCCCCAGGTTCTCCCGGAACAGCCTTTCGGATGCGTCGTAGTCCAGTTGGTTCCCCGCCAGGACACCCGCCGCAAACAGCGCGCGCATCCGCGCAGTCTCGAGTGCCGGCGCCGGCGGTAATTGCAGCACCGCTTCGAGTCGCTGTCTCCCCTCCGCGAAATATTCGCGCATCTCCCAGAAACGGAAAAGCGCCGTGGCCAGTCGCAAGCCCCATTCGGCATATTTTCCTTCCGTGAGCCAATCGAGGGCCCCGCGGAAGTTGTCATGTTCTGTTTCGAAGCGGTCCATCCACCTTTTGATTTCACTGGCTTCTTTTTCCGTTGCGGCGTCTTCGGCGAGAACCACGAAGTAGGCGGCGTGGGCTTTTCGGATCGGATTCTCCTCGCCGCTCGCCGCGAGTTTCTCCAAGCCGTACTCGAGGATTGTTTCCAGCATCCGGAAATGCGGTTCGCCCTCGGTTTGCTCGGCCTGCCGCACCAGGCTCTTATCTACCAGGGATGACAGCCCGTCCAGCACGTCCAGCCCTAAATCCTGTCTGGTGTCGCAGACGGATTCCGCGGCCTCCAACGTGAATCCTCCGGCGAAAACCGAAAGCCTGCGAAACAACTTTTGTTCCGGGTCGCTTAAAAGGTCGTAGCTCCAATCGATGGTCTGCCGGAGTGTCTGTTGCCGTGCGGGCAAATCTCTCGCTCCGCTGGTCAGCAACTGTAAACAGCTCGCCAGGCGGCCCCGCATTGCCGCTGGTGAGAGCAGCTTGATGCGCGCCGCCGCAAGCTGGATCGCCAGCGGCAGGCCGTCCAACCGGGCACAGATTTCTGTCACTGCGGAAGCATTCTCAGAGGTAAGGGTGAATCCGGGTTTCACCGCCGCGGCTTGCTGGACAAACAGAGCGATCGCCGGCCATTCCGCCAGAGAGCTAAGCGTCACCGCTGCCTTGCTGTCGGGCAGAGCCAACGTGGGCAATGCAAACTCGTGTTCGCCGTGTACTCGCAGCGCGGCCCGGCTGGTCACCAGAATTTTCAGCCCCGGTGCGAGCGCCAGCCATTCTGCGAGCATCGGCGCAGCGCTCAGGACGTGTTCGAAGTTGTCGATCAGCAGAAGCAGCGGCGCAGTCACACCCTTCCGCATGTATTCTTTCAGACTTTCCTGTGGGCGCTGGCCTCCTGACTCCCGAACGCCGAGAGTTTGCGCAATCATGGATGCGATCACGTCGTGGTCGGAAATGGATGCCAACGGCACGAAGTGCACTCCAAAGGGAAACTGATCGACCAGTTCGCGCGCGACCTCGGCGGAAAAATGGGTCTTCCCGATCCCTCCGGGGCCGGTCACGGTCACCAAGCGCACATCGCGCCTTTGCAACAACCCCTTTACCGCCGCCATGTCGTTCTCCCGGCCTATCAGTGGCGAGCTGGCCGCGGGCAAGTTACTCGGCCGGTCTTCGGCCCGCGTGGTCTGCAAATCGCTGAGCCGATCTCGGATGGCCACCAGATCCCTGACCAAGTCGCGCGTGGAGAAGTAGCGTTTTTCGGGTTCCTTCGCCAGGCAGCGTTCAATTACCCAACTCAACGGCGGCGGGGCCTCCGGGTTCAGAGAGGCAATCGCTACCGGCTCTTCCCTGAGTATGGAAATTAAGGTTTCCGGAAGATTCGGCCTCGCAAAGGGATGCTTTCCCGTGACCATCTCATACAGAACGGTCCCAAAAGAAAATTGATCAGAGCGGAAATCCAAGGTCTGGCCGGTGGCTTGCTCCGGAGACATGTATTTAAACGTGCCGAGAATGACGCCGGGCTTGGTGGTGCTGCTCTCGATGGAGACGGTATCCTCTTGATTCACCCCCTCGAGACCCAATTTCGCTAGGCCAAAATCGAGGATCTTTACGACTTCGGACGAAACCATCAGATTCTCGGGCTTGATGTCTCTGTGGATGATTCCGACGTCGTGCGCTTTGGCCAAACCTTCGGCAATCTGAACAGCGATCGGCAGGATCTTCCGCAAGGGCAGATTGCCGGCAGCCATTAAGTCACGGAGAGTCTGACCCTCGACGTACTCAAGGATGAGATAGTCGGTGTCGTCATGATGGCCGATGTCGTGCAATATGCAGATGTTCGGATGCGAGAGTTTGGAAATGGCCCGAGCTTCCGTCTCCAGGCGCCTCTGTACACCGGGATCCTTCGAAAGTCTTTGCGGAATCAACTTGACAGCAACCGTGCGATCGAGGCGACTGTCCCGCGCTCGATACACTTCACCCATACCACCAGCACCAATCGTTGAAAGGATTTCGTAAGGCCCAAGTCTTGTACCCGGAGCGAGGGGCATAATGCCGCGATTATAACCTCGCATGCCCCCAACAGAGTACCTTCGGGTCTTACAAGTTCTTCCATGAGAAGGCTGGTTGATGTCAAGACACATCGCACTCTTTTGTGAGCGATATTCGCTCGCTCGGTGCAAGGTGGGTGTTCTCGTTCAGTAGGTGCTGCCACCTGATTAGCGTCCTCTTGTCCCGCCTTTTCGGTGGGAGTCGGGCCCCAGGACCTAGTCGCAGTCACCTGGACTCGGCGGTTGAGCTCGGCTGTTTCGGAGCGAAACCCTCTAGGCCACTGCCCGCGCCGCTTTTTGGCTATTGCGCAATGGTTCGTATACCTCTCTGCTCATGCGTCAGACAGGACCATCTCGAAAGTAGAGTGATCGAGGGCCTCCAGCGCGAGGTGCTTCACGAAGACGCCGTGCGCTATGCCCTGGCAAAATTCAAAATGGAGATGAAGGAGCGACTCGATAGCACGCGGTCCCATATGACGGTGTTACGCGAGGAGCGGGAGCGCCTGAAAAGCGAGATCGACAATCTCGCTGGGAGTTATCTTCGCAGGGCGCCACTCACCGGCCCTTCTTTCACGACTCGAAAAACGAGAGCGGCGTCTCCAAGAAATCAGCGATGAGTTGCTCGCGACAGACGTACGTCCCTCGAGCATTCTTCGACCGTTCGTCTTGCCATCTAGAATGGCATATGGCATTCTAGATGGTATGACGATCAAGATTGATAAGGCCGGCCGAATCGTTCTACCCAAGCCTGTGCGGGAGCGGTTCCACCTTCGCGAAGGATCCGAGCTTGAACTTGAGGAGCGCTCGGACGGCTTGACTCTAAGACCTGTCGAACAACGAACTTCTATGGTCCAAGAGAAAGGCATCTGGGTTCACCTAGGCAAGGTGCCTCGCGGCTTTGACTGGGGTAGCGTTGTTGAAGCGATCCGAGACGAGAGAATTAAAGACGCTTCAGGGATATGAAGGCATATCTTGATACCGCCGTTCTGGTGGCAGCGTCTGTGGCTGACCATCCCCATCACAGTCAATCCTTGGCGGCTCTGCAGTTGGTTCGCAAAAAAACGATGATTGGGCATATCAGTGGTCATGGTCTTTCTGAGGTTTATGCGGTTCTGACGCGCACGCCATTTACGCCGCCAATCTATCCGATGGAGGCATGGAAACTACTCTCGATGAACGTACTCCCTTATTTTCAAATCGTGACTCTGACGCCGGAGATGTATCGGGAGACGATACAAGAATGTGCGGACCGTGGATGGATAGGGGGACGTATCTACGACGCTCTCCACCTGTGCTGCGCGAAGAAGGTAGGTTGCGATCGAATCTACACTTTCAACATCCGACATTTTCAAAAGCTGGCGCCGGATTTGGCAGACCGCATCGGCGCCCCTTAAGGCTTCATGATTGCGGATGGAGTCTTGCGGGAATGGCCGCAGCGAAGAAAGAGCAAAAATGGTGCCAGGGGACGGAATTGGACCGAACCTCTTCCGGTGAGATTTGTGTGGCTGGCAGCAGCGTAATGCGTTCGCCGTTGGCGAATCTAAATGTTTAGACTCGGGAGCAGTTCGGTTCCCGGATTCCCCAGAATGGTGGTACGGACACGAGAACGCGGAAACGGAATTTCAAGGGGTAAGGGCTTTGCCGTTCGAGTTCGTCCGTCTGCGAGCGGTGTCCGGGCAGACCCCGGGCAACCACAAAGAGTCGCAATCGCTCGTCTGTGGCCGGCTTTTGTTTTTGTAGGATAACGACGACAGCTAGCCCTCGCCGCCTTCGTCACCCGGCTCGAGAGTGCAGGTATGCCAGGCTTCATCATGGGCGTGGACGGCGCAGAACCATCGGCCACAAATGCCGCAGTGGAAATTAGCGGAAGAATCGCAGGGCTCGTCCATGGGCGAAACAGCCTGACAAGACCACTCGAGGTCCCGGGCTTCTGTTTGATTCACTTGTTGCAACATGGTCCCTCCTCTTGCGAGCAGTATACGCCTGGAGGTGAAGTCTTGCGTCTGATTCAGATCGCGTCTGCCCACCACGCATCATCTCCTTCAACTTCAACCTCGACCGGGGACCCGTCCTCGAGTCCGAATACCGTGTTGCGCGGATTTTGTGGGAAGCGATGGCGCATTGCTTTTGTCGAGCATCGCGGCGGGATGCGTGGCCGCGTGGATTTGTTTCAGCGTGCGGATCGCCACCTGCGTGTAGATTTGCGTGGTTTTCAAGTCCTCGTGGCCGAGGATCGCCTGGATGAAGCGGATATCCGCGCTGCCTTCGTGCATGAGTGTCGCCATCGTGTGGCGGCAGAGATGGCACGCGCCGGCTTTGCCGAGATTCACGGCAACGACGTGCTGGCGCACGGCCAAGCCACGCGATGGCACGCTCGCCGATGAGCCGGCCCTGGCGCGGTCAGGATGCGCGGCCCTATCCACACGCAGATCGCCCCCACGACTTGCACGGCGGCGAACGCTGTCCATCCTCGCCAGCCCATAGGCTCCACCCCGCCTCACTTACACTGCTTACGCAGAGCGTCGTCCAGTTTGCCTTGGCTTTGTTTCTTGAGCAGATCGTCGAAGGGTTTCCACTTCGCGTCCGCCTTCTGCTGGAGGATGGCCGTATACACCTTGAGGGCGCTTCCCAAGGCGGCTACGTTCATCGCAGCCACATCGCCTGCCTTAGTGGGATTCTCGATCAGGAACGCACCGCTGGCGAGCATGTACTGCCGCGTGATTTCATGCCTGTACTTGTACTTCACGTCGTTAAATTCTCCCAGGAGAGCCGGGCACAACGGCACGCGGATGTCGTGCGCTTCGCTGAGCCGGTTGAGCGCCCATTCGCCGTCCTTGTTCACGCTATCGTCCAGAGGATTGCTCTCCAGTTTGTGCGCGATCTCAGCCCATCGCGCTCGCTCTTCCGGTGTAGATGTTCCTTGGGCTGATATCATTGGTGCTGTCGCCACGGAAAAGAGGCCCAGCACAAGGGTCAAAATCGAACTGATACGTTTCTTCTGCATTAGTGTGGCTCCCGTAGGTGAATGAGTACGATCACGAGGAAGAAGCTCCCCAATGGCAAGAGGACACCCCAGATCCATTTTCCTGAATCGCGTACAGCAGCAACGAAAGCCAGCACGAGGTCCACTGTCCAGATTGCAAGCCAGTAGTTGAACGAGAGGTCGATTCTAGGGAAGCCCGGTATTAGACGTAAAGCTAGCAAGACCCAGAACGACAACGAGCAGACGAGACTCGCATAGCCGAAAGCGCTCGCTGAGGACTTGGTGTTCATCAGTGGAATAGATACTTCAGAACTTCGATTGTGTGGTCGATTAAGCCACCGTTATAAACGTTGTGTCCGCCTAGGTGCAAGGTACCCGTGGTCGGCCTAGTCAAAGTTAGGGGCACGATGATTCCGTGCTCAAGGGTGATCCATGGCTCGCGGACCGTAGAGTGTCCAGACCCGGCCCCTGTTCCTTGCGCTCCAGCACTCCTGAAATCCACTGCTCCGTAGGTATGGGTTGACGGATGAAAAGGATCGGACTCGTCGCCAAAGTAATGCTGGAAACCGGCCTTCACGAGCGCTGCGTCGGCATCTCCATAGGTTCCGTTGTAGTTGAAGGTTCCACCTGCGTTCACGCCTGACGCCATGTTGCTGTATGTAAAATTGAATGTGAACCCTGGGAAGTTCGTGGTGTCTTGCACAGTCGTCGCGTTTGTACCGTTGATGAACACACCCGTCGAAGATTGATTGCTTCCGACTTGGCCGCGGCGCCTTTCGGAGCGATCGCTCGGTTGCTCCATTTTGGCAGTTCCGTCACAGGCAGTCGTGCGAGTACCCAACAGCGTGCCTGTCGTCGCCTAAGGCGCAGTCAGCGACACGTTGTCGAACGTGGCAGTGGTTAGTGCCGAAGTGCTGCCGCTGGTCACGGCCAGGCCCACATTCACACTCTGTCCCATCGTGATCGTTTGGCTCGCCCCCAGCTGTGTCCAGTTCACTCCGTCCGAAGATGTATAGCTGCTGAAGGTGCTCCCGCTCCGGCTCACCTTCATCCAGTACGGCACTGCCGCACTCACAAACGCCGTCTGCGACGTGCTCCCTCCTGTCGCCGTCCGCACATCAAAATATATGTACGTCGCCCAGTCGGATGTAATGGCGTTCGTCGATCCGCCATCCAGCGTCTCGCGTATCATCACCCCTGCCGCCGCGTACCCTGAGCCTGCCCCCTGCACGCTAACCAGCCGCGCCACTATCGTCCCGTCTCCCGTCAGCGGCTGATACACGTAATGAAAACCATCTGCCGTGCCGTACATCTGCGCACCAGCGCCCTTCACCGTGAACACCCCACTCGCGTAGCTCGCATTCCCCGCTACCCCTGTCGAGCCAATATCCTGATCCAGCCACAAACCCGGCAAGGGCTGCGATGTCACTGTGAACGTCACCGGGTTGCTGTCGTTCATGCTCGGTGCTACCGACACCACCAAAGGTCCCGATGTCGCTCCCCCAGGTATCGTGATGTTGATCGAGGTGGCGCCCCACGTGTTGACCGTCACTCCCGCCCCGTTCAGCGTAACCACGCTGTTCCCTTGCGGGGCTCCAAATCCCGTGCCCGAAATCGCTACCTGACTTCCTATCGATCCGCTCGTTGCTGATACGCTGCTTATCACCGGTGCCGGCACTGATGCCGAATTGACCGATACATTGTCAAAAACCGCGGTGGTTAGTGCCGAAGTGCTGCCGCTGGTCACGGCCAGGCCCACATTCACACTCTGTCCCATCGTGATCGTTTGGCTCGCCCCCAGCTGTGTCCAGTTCACTCCGTCCGAAGATGTATAGCTGCTGAAGGTGCTCCCGCTCCGGCTCACCTTCATCCAGTACGGCACTGCCGCACTCACAAACGCCGTCTGCGACGTGCTCCCTCCTGTCGCCGTCCGCACATCAAAATATATGTACGTCGCCCAGTCGGATGTAATGGCGTTCGTCGATCCGCCATCCAGCGTCTCGCGTATCATCACCCCTGCCGCCGCGTACCCTGAGCCTGCCCCCTGCACGCTAACCAGCCGCGCCACTATCGTCCCGTCTCCCGTCAGCGGCTGATACACGTAATGAAAACCATCTGCCGTGCCGTACATCTGCGCACCAGCGCCCTTCACCGTGAACACCCCACTCGCGTAGCTCGCATTCCCCGCTACCCCTGTCGAGCCAATATCC
>JABCZN010000023.1 GCA_013289665.1 Acidobacteriota bacterium
TCGTCGCGGTCCCGTCCCCATTATCGTGGAAGTAGGGAACAGTTCCTCCCCCTTGATTCCCTTGCGCTACAAATTTCGCCGTTAACTTGGAAACGGGGAAACCGGTGGTGGTCACTTTGAAGAAATTATACGGATGGTCGAGACCATTACCGGCCAGCAACCCGGCCGCGAAAGTCGCATGATTCGCGCTGGTGATCACCGGCGCAGTTTCCCCGGATGGCAGAACCACGTTGAGAGTAAAGGCCTGTGTTGCGCTCGCGCCAGTTCCGTTGAAGGCGATGAGCGTAAATATATAACTTCCCTCCGACCCCCCTGGTGGAACCCCGCTTAAGGTCGCGGTGCCGTTGCCGTTCGTCGTAAATTTGAGCCAGCTAGGTAATGTCCCGGAGTGGCTCAGAGTTGGAGTCGGCGTTCCGGCAGTCGTGATCGTAAACAGGCCTTGGCTCCCCACGTTAAAAGTTGCGTGGTCGGCGCTGGTGAAACTCAGACCCGGCACAACGGTCAACGTAAAGGTCTGAGTGGCGCTCGGCAGCACGCCATTCGCCGCGGTGATTGTGAAACCGTACTGCCCGCCGCTGCCGGCCGCAGGTATCCCGCCGAGGAACGCAGTTCCGTCCCCGTTATCGTTGAACGTGACGCCATTGGGCAAGTTGCCGACTTTCGTGAGAGTGGGAACAGGGTTTCCGGTTGACATGACCACGAACGAACCCATCACCAGTTCATTGAAGGTAACCATGTTTGAAGAGGTGATCGCCGGGTTCTGGTTGATGTTCAACGTGAAAGTCTGCACCGCCGGGAGGTCAACTCCATTGTTGGCGGTGATGGTTATCGGATAGGCGCCACCCGTGCCTGCAGCCGGAGTTCCGGACAGCGTAGCCGTACCGTCGCCGTTATCCACAAACGTCACACCCGTCGGCAGCAGCGGAGGTGTTTCTGTAAGGGTCGGAGTCGGAGAGCCGCTGGTCATCACCGTGAACGTGCCTGGAACGCCGACCGTGAACGTGGTGCTGTTTCCGGTAAGGATGGCGGCGCCCTGGTTCACGACCAGAGTGAAATTTTGCACGGCGGCAGTGCCAACGCCGTTGTTCGCGGTGATGGCGAGTGGATAGCTATTCGCGGTGCCCGCGGCCGGCGTTCCGCTAAGGGTTGCCGTCCCGTCGCCGTTATCCATGAAGTTCACGCCCGTCGGCAATGGTCCAGTTCTGGTCAATGACGGGGCGGGAGTACCCATCGTGGTGACTATGAAGAATCCCGCGGAGCCTACCGTAAACGTCGTGGTGCTACCGGAGGTGATTGCCGCAGTCGAGTTCACCGTCAGCGTAAATGCCTGCGTCGTAGGCGCGCCCACACCGTTATTGGCCGTGATGGTAATCGGATAGATGTTTGAGGTGCCCACGGCCGGCATTCCCGCCAGGCTTGCGGTACCGTCGTGGTTATCCGTAAACGTGATACCCGTCGGTAGCTGGCCGGTCTTGGTCAGCGTAGGCACAGGGAATCCCATGGTCGTTACAAGGAAAGACCCCGGCATCTGTTCTGTAAATGTCGTTCCGCTTCCCGAGGTGATCGCCGGGCCCAGATTGATTACCACGGTGAAATTCTGCGTCGCGTTTGTTGCGATCCCGTTGGCCGCGACAAAGCTAATTGCGTAGCTTCCTTGCGTTCCAACCGTCGGCGTACCCGACACAGTTGCCGTGCCATCGCCATTGTCCGAAAAGCTGAGGCCAGCGGGCAACGCCGGGCTCTCACTCAATGCGGAGATGGGAAAACCGGTAGACGTCAAGGTAAACGATCCTGGCACGCCCTCTGTAAATGTGGTGCTGCTTCCGCTGGTAATCGCGGGCGCCTGATCTACTGTAAGTGTGAAACTCTGCAGTACCGGCGCACCCACGCCGTTATTGGCAGTGATGGTGAGAGCGTAGACGCCTCCCGTTCCCGGCGCAGGGATTCCTGCAAGCGTCCCTGTGCCATTGAGGTTATCTATAAACGTCACGCCGGTGGGAAGCGTCCCGGGAGGAATGGTTAGAGACGGATAAGGCGCGCCAATTGTCGTAACGCCGAACGTGCCCGCTGCGCCGACTGTGAACGTCGTGGTGTTTGCACTGGTGAAAGCCGGAGGCTGCGATACAAACACCGCCCCCGTCGCTGAAGAAGCCAAGAAGTTACCCTGTGCGGGGAAACTCGCCGCAAGCGAATGCGTGCCGAGGGTCAAGATGCCTGCATTGAAAACCGCAGAGCCACTCGACAGCGCTATCGTGGTTGCCGCACCTCCGTCCACACTCAGCATCACATTGCCCGATACTGTCCCATACGCTGAGCTGACTGAAACCGTTACTGCTGCCGGCGTTCCATAGATCACGCCCGGAGCGCGGACCGAAGTCGTCGTTGGCGAGATCACTTGTACAAAAACTTGATCGGTCACCTTGACGCTCTCGGAATCGAAGACGTCCGGGAACGAAGCTGTGTCCGTCACGGTAATCGTTTCGTTGTCGGTGATCACCGCTGGCGGCGGCACCACCACGAAGGAAACGCTGGAGCTGCCCTGACATCCATTCTGGTCCGTGGCTGTGATGGTTACAGCAAACGTGCCGGATTGGGTAGGAATGCCGGAGAGAACGCCGCCCGAGAAATTGATGCCCGGAGGCAACGCGCTGGCTGTGGACCAAGTCGTTGTCCCGACACCGCCCGCAGCGATGAACGCTTGCGAGAACACATTGCCCGCGGTCACAACTCCCAGCGAGCCCGAGGGTGAGACGCTGATCGCCTGACAGCTGGCCGACACTACCAGCGAATAATTCTGACTAAACTTGTTCCCAATTGAATCTGTCGCCGTAATTGTGAACGGAAAAGTTCCCGCCTGTGTCGGTGTTCCCGAGAAAGTGGCGGATGCACCGGCGATCGCGAACGACATCCCCGGCACCGCGCCGGATTCCGAAAGGGTCAAACTTTGGTAGCCTCCCGTTCCGGAAAAAGTCAAGCCAGAATAACGCTGGCTCAGAACGGCGGAAAGAATCGGCGGAGCCGGACTGATGGCAATGGGAAAGAATGCATAGACCGTGACGGCATCCGTTACTTTAATCGCCTCCGCGTCAGCGATGTCCGGGAAGGAGGGAGAGTCCGTCACTGTAATCGTTTCGTTGTCTGTAATAACCACGGGCGGTAGCACGACGCTCAAAGGAACAACGCTTGAAGTACTCGGTGCGAAACTGGTGTCACCCGGATACGATGCGCTGAGGCTGTGATTTCCTGCGGCGAGCGATGCGGTAGTGAACGTTGCCGCCCCCCCGGCCGATATCGTTCCGGTTCCCAGCACCGTCGCGCCATCGAGGAAGGTCACAAGTTCTCCGGTCGGCGCGCCGGATGATCCTGCGACTGTGGCTGTAAGCGTGACGAGCTGGCCTGCATTTACAGGATTGGGCACAACGATCAGCGTCGTCGTGGTTGTCTGCTGTATTGTGACGCTCACCGCCGATGAGGCGCTTCCCAGAAAATTGGGATCTCCTGCGTAAGTCACCGTGATCGAGTGCGTGCCTGAAGCGAGCGAGGAGGTGGCAAGCGTGGCCTGTCCTCCGCTCAGTGTTCCGGTGCCAAGGCTTGTACTTCCATCGAGGAAAGTTACTGTTCCGGTTGGAGTGCCCGAGGCAGGCGCAACCGGGCTGACAATGGCGGTAAGCGTGACTGCCTGACCGACGATGGCGGGGTTAGGTAAAGCACTTACGGACGTTGTGGTCGTGCCTTGATTCACAACTTGCGATAGCGGAGTGGAAGTACTCGCCGAAAAATTGGAGTCGCCGCCGTAGGATGCAGTGATGGAGTGGCTGCCTGGTGCGAGCGTCGAGATGCTAAAGACAGCGGTTCCGGAC
This sequence comes from Acidobacteriota bacterium, assembly GCA_013289665.1. GTDB lineage: Bacteria > Acidobacteriota > Terriglobia > Acidiferrales > UBA7541 > Acidiferrum. Next base: position 3,861 of record JABCZN010000023.1, read on the forward strand.
GTGAGGGCCACCGTGCCCAAGGTTGTTGAACCGTCGCTGATCGTCACGTTTCCTGACGGCGTTAATGAAGAAGAAGAACTCGGACTCACAGTGACGGTGAAACTCACCTGCTGCCCGAATATGGATGGACTAACCGAGGCGACCAGGGCTGTCACTGTTGCTGCGGCTGAGGGACCTAGCTTGACTATGAATGCGTCGCTACCTCCGCCATTCGCTGGTTGAATGGAGCTTGAACTCACCCCCGGGAAATTGGTGGAGGTCGTACTTCCAACCACATAAACGTTTCCAGAGGAATCCACGGCGATGGGGCCCCCTCCAATAGAAGTCCCTTCATCGCCACTACCACCAAGGTAAGTCGAAAACACAATTGTGCCGCTTGAGTCTAATTCGGTTACGAAAGCATCGTAAGTGCCACCGCCAAACGCAGCTTGAACTGGCGAAACTTGCGGGAAGTTTGTGGACGCAGTCTGACCGACTAGATATTCGTTGCCCGCGGAGTCAACTGCTACACCCGTTGCCCGGTCGAAGCCACTGCCACCGATATAATTGAAATACACTTTTGAACCAAGCGAACCATTTAGCTTGGCTCCAAATGCGTCAAAGCCGCCCGCGCCACCGGAATTGCCTTCCCCGGCCAAGTACACGAAGCCAGAGCCATCTACGGCAATAGAGGTAATTGCTTCTTGTCCGCTTCCGCCGAGATAGGTCGAGCCTAGGAAAGCAGTGCCAGTGGGATTCACTTCCACGATAAATCCATTGTTGGCACCGGCGTTTGCCGGCTGCAGCGAAGTTGGCCCAGGGCCCGGCCCTGGACAGGTATTCTTCACGAGAAAGTCTGTCGAAGAAGTGTATCCCGCCACGTAGGCGTTGCCTGAGGAATCCACAGCAACTCCGGTCGCGACATCCGTTCCGCTTCCCCCGAGATACAACGAATAAGCAACTGTGTCCCCGGCAGGGCTGAACTTTGTGATAAAGCCATCATAACCACCAGAATTCAATGAGTCGCAAGAAATCGGTCCCCCCAATACCTTCGGGGAACTCCCGTAAACGGGGAAATTGCCGGACTGAGTTTCGCCAGCCACATACGCACTGCCAGAAGCGTCCACGGCGATCGCAAAACCTGAATCGTTCGCACTTCCTCCCAAGTAGGTGGAGTACGCGAGTGAACTGCCATCGGGACTCAGTTTCGTGACGAAGACACTGGAGCCGGGCGTGGAGACGGGCTTTGTTGTTGTTTGGAAGGCCCCGCTCGTAATCGGGAAGTCCGACGAGGTGGTAGCGCCCGTTACATAAGCGTTGCCGGAAGGGTCCACGGCGATTGCGTACCCAGTGTCTTGACCGCTACCGCCCAGATAGGTCGAATACACCAATGCCGTGCCCGTTGCATTTAGCTTTGCGACAAAAGCATTCGTAGTTCCGTGGCTGGTTGGCTGAAATACTCCACCCGTCACCGGAAAGCCTCCAAAACTTGAGGTGCCTACCACATAAGCGTTTCCCGACGAGTCCACCGCGACGCCGGCAGCCCCATCGCTATTTACGCCGCCGAGATACGTGGAATAGACGAGGACCGGGTCAATCACCAGCCTTTGACTGTGATCGTAGGGCGCGACAGCAAATCGCAACTCGTTTCCTTTGAGTGCATATCCGCCGGCAATTTCTATCTTTTCTCCTCGCACTTCCTGGTAGAGCCGGGGTTTCAGCAATCGGACGTCGCCATCTTTCCACTGCACTACCGCGTTCCCGTCTGCGTCAATGGAGAGTTTGTTTGCGCCACGGATAGCCAGGCGAATTTGTGCGGGGTCCGCGCCCGGGGCGACGACAAAGTCATATTCCAGTTGGTGTTGATTGCCGTAGTAGACGAGGTCGATGCCAGGATAAATTTGGCTGTAGCGGACTTTGCCGTAGGTGGGAACGTTCGTGCGCCACTGCGCAGGATCGTTGCCGATAAAATAGTTGCTCGTTCCGGGCTGACTCTCCAGACCGGTCACGTCTGAGAGGGGGTTGGCGCCAAGAAGTTTCATCCGCAACAAAGTTGTTCGTAAAGAGTGTGAGACGGAGAGGTTTGGGAAACCGAACGAGTCTGGTTTCTGATCGATTGGCTTGCTAAAGGCGAAGACAGCTTCATTGGACGTCAAGAACAGCGTCTGGCCGGCGCCGCGGGACAGGAACTTTACCTGCGGGTCGGTTTGGCCATGATTGATCTCAAAGCTCAAAGGTAGCCGGCCGTAATCTTCGGCCAACTTTGATTTTTGAAACGGTTCAGCGGTGCTGCTCTTCGCAGTAGGCACGCTCTGCGCTGCCGCGGGCCCGCAGATCAGGCCACCCACCAGCAAGAGCATCAATCCGACTACGCCACTGCGTTTCATGCCACGCCTCCCGCACAAAAGCTGGTTGACGATCTTTCGTTACGAGAAGCTGAGCGTCACAGTTACGGCGATGGTCTGACCAGGTTGAACTGCAATCGGAGAAGCGAGCGAAACTCCGGTAAAGCCGTTGCCCTGTTCTCCAGGCGCGTTCGCTGAGTTGGGAAACGTACAGGGAGTTTTCGGCGCATTGGTGCTCTGACACAAATATAGGTCAGAAACCACGTTGGTGATGGAGGTAGCACCGCTGGCTATTGCGGTTCCGGTCAGGATTACTTGGCTGGCAGCGGCACCCGTTCCAGTTGTCACTGTAAGGGTAGGAAAATAATTGCCAGGCAGCACTGGGTATGCTCCGGGCTCCACGATAATGCAGGGCTGTCCCGTGCCGCTGTCTGCGCATGGCGCCGAAGTTTGGAAGGCGTAATTTAAAAGTATGCCCCAAGCGCCTGGAGAGAAACTACGAGAAAGGAGCGCGGCTAGAGTCAATGCGCCATTTGAGATGAGGGCATTTTCGAACTCGCGGTGGGTAGCCACTGTGCCGTCAGGGTTGCGCACCTCGATAGTCCAATGACCGTGGACCTTGATGCCTTCATGAGAGCCATTGCTGGTCGGTCTTTCTTCCACAAGAGACTTTCCGGTCTTGTCCGTTTGAGCTTCGTCCGCCTCCATCTTTGCCGCCATTCCGCCAAACGATGCCTTTTCACCCGCTTGCTGAATCGCCGCTTGCTGCGTAGGCTTCGGATTGTCCTTGGCTTTTGGGTCCTGGCCCGCCCAGGCGCTTTGCGAGAATACGAACAAGAAAGCCAGCAGAATCCTGCCCGCAACGCTAACCAACCTGCTCCATTCACCGTGTCTCATGGTTTGCTCCTTTTCTTTTGTTTTGCTTCCAAAATCCTCGCTCTTACGGCGGTCCGAGCACGCCTCTCGGCACACAACCCTAAGTGAAAACTCGCTCTATTCTATTAATCGGAAAAACAGGCCAAGCCGGCTCACGCCCGAATGAATCAATCTTGGTCCGGGGCCGCGAAGCAGACTTGCCCGCTGTATCGGAATACCGTCCCTTTGACCAAATCCACTTCCCCGATAGCCGTCATATTGCCCGTCGCCTCAGCAAACCTCCCCGTACCACCCGTCAGGTGTACGGGATAGGTCACGATGGCAAATCAAATAAGGTCTGCGAGAGCGGAACAGTAGTCGCTGTAGCTGGATCGAACAAGAGCGCGTCCCCAGACTCGTGACCCAATGATGCTGAAGATGGGACACCACAGTGTTGTCCGAACCGGGCTGAGGGGTGCCCAGGAGGGTTCCCCTGACGGCGCCCCGCAAGTCTCCCGTTGCCGTCCCCACGGTGGTGTTCTGATCGATGGCGCCAAAGTTGGTCATGATCGTGCCGCCTACCGCCTTGCAGTGTGGTTGTGAAGATGTGGATTGTGGAGGAACAGGTCCAGCGGGGTGGTCTCCGCTGCTAGCGATAAATGCCGACAGAAGAACGAAGCTGAAAATTAAGAATGCAATCCGAGTGATTCTTCCAAGCGTCATATCGATTCGCCTTCGTGTTGCACTACAGACAAGCTACTTTGAGGCGGACGATTGCCAGAAGTCCGCGAAAGGATCAAGAACCTTGTCGGTGGTTTGTTGGTTCCATCGCAAGCTATTGATTCTCCATGTCTAGTTTCGGCAGGTTCTATGAGCAGTTGGCCGGCGAGCCGTGATAGACTGCGTCCAATCCCGACCAAAGTAGGCCCAATGGTCACCAAGCCCAGTCAGCCGCGGTTAGTAAAGTTCGGGGTCTTCGAAGTTGATCTGCAAGCAGGCGAAATTCGTAAGGCTGGTGTGAGGCAAAAGCTCGCTGGTCAGCCCTTCCAAGTGTTGCAAGTCCTGCTGGAACATCCCCAGGAAATCGTGACCCGTGAAGGACTGCGCGAACGCCTCTGGCCAGGAAATACGTTCGTCGACTACGAGCTGGCGCTGAAGAAAGCCGTCAATCGCCTTCGCGAAGTCCTTGGCGACTCTGCGGAGAGTCCGCGTTTTATCGAGACCGTCCCGCGGCGCGGCTACCGCTTTCTAGGTGCCGTCGAACTCGTGGAGCATCGTGACGCGGTCTCTTCAACCAAAGTCCTTCCCGCAAAAATGAAAAACCCCGGAGCGCTCACCGCCGGTTTAGCGCTAGCGGTTCTCGCTGCGTCGCTCCTCGGGTTTAACCTCGACAAACTCCGTACCCGTATTTTTGCCAAGTCCCGCTCTCCCGCGATACGCTCCATTGCCGTGCTCCCACTGGAAAATCTGTCTCGCGATTCGACGCAGGAGTACTTCGCCGACGGAATGACCGACGCACTGATTACCGACTTGGCTCAGATTGGCTCGCTGAAAGTGATCTCGCGTACTTCCTCCATGCAGTACAAGCAAACGAAGAAAACACTGCCGGAGATTGCGCGCGAACTGAACGTGGACGGAATCGTTGAAGGCACGGTGCAGCGGTCTGGTGATCGCGTCCGCATCACCGCCCAATTGATTGAGGCCGCAAACGATCGTCACGTTTGGGCGAAAACGTATGAAGGCGATTTGGGCGACATTTTGGCGGTGGAGAGCGACGTCGCGCGCACCATTGTCAATGAGATTAAAATTCAGTTGACTCCTGAGCAGCGCGCACGACTCGCAAGCGCAGCGCCGATCAACCATGAAGCGTATGAGCTCTATCTCAAGGGCCGCTACTTTTGGAGCAAGAGAGACCCGAACGGATTGAAAAAAGCTCTCGACTATTTCCAACGAGCTGCCGAAAGAGAGCCCGAATATGCGCCCGCGCAGGCCGGAATTGCAGATGCTTATAGCTTGTTGGCTGCCGCTGGATATGATGTGCTGCCAAGGGCGGAGGCAATGGAGAAGGCCCGAGATGCAGCAAACAAAGCCCTTCGCATTGACGACACGCTAGCCGAAGCTCACGCCTCATTGGGGTACGTAATCTACAGCTACGATTGGAACTGGGCGGGTGCCGAGAAGGAATTCAAGCGGGCAATTGCCCTTAACCCGAACTATGCGACTGCTCATCAGTGGTATTCGGAATACCTGAACGATCTGCAACGCAACGAAGAAGCCCTGGCGGAAGCGCGCGCAGCGCTTACGCTGGACCCCATTTCGGTCGTCGCCAACCACTGCCTAGCGCGAGCCCACTATTTTGCGCGCCGTATGGACCAGGCCATTGAGACTTCGAAAAAGATTCTTGAAATGGATCCTAACTTCGCCGCAGCTCATCTCCGCCTCGGAAGGGCCTACGCAGCGAAGGGCATGTACCCTGAAGCAATCAAGCAGTTTCGGGAGTTCGCAAGCCTTTCGGGCGACATTCCTTTGGCGACCGCATCGATTGGAAATGCGCTCGCTCGATCCGGGGACCGGTCGGGAGCAATTCATACCCTCAATGAGCTTGCTGTCCTTTCTAGGCGGAGGCGCGTTCCTGCAATTTGCTTTGCTTTAGTCCACGTCGGTCTTGGCGACAAGGATCCAGCTATCGCTCAGCTTGAAGCTGCCTACAATGAGCGCTCGGACTTTCTCCTGGTTCTGAAGGCGGATCCGCTGTTTGACCCGCTGCGCTCTGATCCACGCTTCCAGGATTTGCTGCGCCGTCTCGGCCTACCGATGAGTCCAGCTCTAGACAGATAAATTCGAGTTCAGGCGGCCCAGCTTGCCGACTTGCGCTTCCACCCGCCGGGGTTTGTTGGTTCCATCGCAAGTTGTCGATTCTCCTTGTCTAGTTCCCTAGGTTCCCCGAGCAGTGTTTTAGGGCCTCAGTTGAACTTTGGTAACCATGCCCAGAGCCCCCAACGTGGGTCCGCAAGTATTTATGGAACTTGCACCGGGCCTAGCCCCGCATCGAGTCGGCTCGACGCTCGCCATTCCCGCGATTTCCTAAGTGTGCTAAAATCCAAGGGTTCCGGAAAAGTAGGGCTCGGGAGTGGGTTGGACTTTTCGCGGTTCAAAGTCGGTTTCCGCACAGGGCGACCCCGCAATGCTGGTTGAATGAGCCACGCGTCCATTCCTTGGCAGTGGCGGGGCCATTAATCCAAATTCAGCTGACCGCCCGGCGGTCGCGAGCGACAAAGAGGATTCGTCATGTCTGGGCATTCAAAATGGGCAACAATCAAGCACAAGAAAGCGGCCACAGACGCCAAGCGGGGCCGCGCTTTCACTCGAATCATTCGAGAAATCACCATCGCCGCCCGGATCGGCGGCGGTGATCCGAACTCCAACCCTCGGTTGCGCACCGCGATCCTCGCCGCCAAAAACGAAAACATGCCGAACGACAACATCGAGCGCGCCATCCTCCGCGGAACCGGCCAGCTCGAAGGCGAGCAATACGAGGAAGCTATGTTTGAAGGCTATGGGCCGGGCGGCGTGGGCTTGCTGATCCAGGTCGTCACCACGAATCGCAATCGCATCGTGGGGGAGTTTCGCCATTTGATGACCAAAAACGGTGGAAACATGGCCGAAGCCGGCGCGGTGGGCTGGATGTTCCATCGCAAAGGCGAGATCACCGTTCCGAAGGAAGCAGCCTCGGAAGAAAAATTGCTCGACCTGGTTCTTGAAGCGGGCGCCGAGGACATGAAGGACGACGGCTCCGCGTGGTACATCGTGACCCCACCAGAATCGCTCGAAACAGTGAAAGAAGCATTAACCAAGGCGGGCATCACCCCAGGATCAGCCGAAATCGGCATGGTGCCGCAAAATTACATCAAGTTGACCGGAGCGCAGGCCACCCAGATGATGCGTCTGGTCGAAGCCCTTGAGGAGCACGACGACGTGCAGCACGTTTACGCCAACTTCGACATCGACGAATCTGAAATTCAGGCGGCTGTCGGCGCAAACTAATCAATTTTCAACCTCTTTGACGGGCCATTGCTTCGGTCCGCGATGGCCTTTGGTTTTGGCGTTTCCGCCCGGCCATTATGATTTGGCGGGCGTGATTCCTTGCCGTAGACTATCGAGGATGACCGCTCATCGCAGCGACGCCCAAACCCCAGGCCCCCATCGCATTCTGGGCGTGGACCCGGCGGCTTCCGGGCCCACCGGCTACGGCGTCATCGAAACCGACGGGCGCAATTTCCGGGTATTAGATTACGGCGCGATGCGCATCCCCGCCAAACGCCAAAAATCCTCCGCCGGCGCCTGCCTGCATGATGTCCACGCGCTGCTCTGCCAATTAATCGAAGAGTTTCATCCGAATGCCATGGCTGTGGAATCCGTATTCACCGCGCTCAACATGCGCACCGCCCTGCGCCTGGCCGAAGTGCGCGGTGTGGTGCTGCTGGCCGCGGAACAGCATGGCATCGAAGTCCGCTCCTATTCTCCCCGCGAAGTGAAAGCCTGTGTGGCCGGCTATGGCCACGCCGACAAAAAACAGATGCAATTGATGGTGCGCGCCCTTTTGAAAATGGAGGAGACGCCCGAGCCTTCCGATGCCGCCGACGCCCTCGCCGTAGCGCTCTGCCACATCCAGGGGGAACAGTACGCGCGGCGTTTCGGACTCTCCGCTCGTCCGCGCACCGTCGAAACGCAAAGAGTCGCGGCAACGGCTGCGTCCCGCCGGCAATCTGCCGCGCGAATCTCCGGTCTCGAACCAATCCGATGAGCGTTTTCCCCCGCCGCCTCCCTCTGCGCCTGCTCTTTCTCTGCGTTATGTCTTTTTCCGCCGCCTCCGCGGCAAGCCCTGCCGGCAACTGGTTCAGCTATCGCCGCGTGTTCAAATCGAGCGTTCCCGAATTTATTGAGATTCGCATCCAGGAAAACTCGACCGCCGCCACATATGAAATTCGCCAGCTGGACGAGGACGCCGGTGCGACTCCATTCGAAATTGGCCCCCCGCTCAGAAACAGGATTTTCCAACTCGCCGCCGAACTCCACCATTTCAAGGCCCTTGATCTGGACGTCCACCGCAAAATCGCAAACCTGGGTGAAAAAACCTTTCGCTGGGACGCGGGTGCGGAAACAAACCAGGTCAAATTCAACTACACGCTGAACTCCGCCGCAACACAGCTCCTGCAGATCTGCGAAGGCCTGGCGCGCCAGCAAGAACTGATCGAGCTCCTCAAGCGCCGCATCAAGTACGACCGCCTCGGCGTCAACGACGCATTGTTGCAATTTGAAAATGACCTGAGCAAAGCCGTGCTCCCCGAACCCGAGCGCGCCTTGCCCCTGCTCGACCAGATCGCCGGGGATTCCCGCTTTGTAGAAATCGCCCGCCAGCGCAGCCGCGCGCTCGCCGAACGCATCCGTCATTCCGGCTAATACAACGTTTCAGACGCCACAGACGTCCAAAAATAAGGTATCCTCGATGAAAATGAAAAACCTGCACAGCACCCCAGTGAGCCGTTGGCGGAAGCACGCCACAATTTTGCTTTTTGCACTTCTTTCGTTTTCGCCCGCGCTTTCCGCCCAGCGGAAAGAAAAGCTCGCAAAGACTTACCGCGAGTGGCTGGAGCACGACGTCGTCTACATCATCACCAAGGATGAGCGCACCCGGTTTCTCGCTCTCACCACCGATGACTCGCGAGACAAATTCATCAAGGATTTCTGGGAGGTCCGCAATCCCGTTCCGGGCTCGGAAATAAACACCTACAAAGAGGAAATCTACAAACGCATCGCCTTTGCGGACTCGCGATTTGGTGTCGGCTCGGGCACCGACGGATGGCGCACCGATCGCGGCCGAACCTATATCACCTTGGGCGCCCCGCAGCAGAAGGACATTCACCGCGGTGCCGCCAACTTGCGGGCGTTCGAAATCTGGTTTTACGCCAACGTCTCTCCCATTCTTCCGAACGCCTTTTATGTGATGTTTTATGACAAAGATGGCGCGAACGACTACAAATTCTACAGCCCTTACCTGGACGGCCCGGACAAACTGACCACCGGTGTCGAGGCCATTAACGATCCCGCCGCCGGCCTGAAAATGATCGAGGATTCCGTAGGCTTCGAGATCGCCAGAATCTCCCTGAGTTTAATTCCGGGCGAACCGGTGGATCTTTCAAACCCCCGCCCCAGCATGACTTCCGATGTCATGCTCATGATGCTGAGGGGCCTCTCCGAGCAGCCCGCTTATCGGGACGACATTCGCCGCAAGTGGATGAACCGCGAGCAGGTCAGCACCAGCATGATTCTGCAGGGGCATAACCTGGACATCATCCTCCTGCCCGTTCGCGATGATCACGGCATCTCCCGCCTCGATTATTCCCTGTCCCTCAAGTCGCCCAGCGACTTGAGCGTCACCGCGACCAAGGACGACCGCTTGATGTATAACCTCCAGGTCCGGGTGCAGGTTTTTGATCGCGACACCAATAAACTGATTTTCGTCTCGCAGAAAGACCTGCGCGATACGTTCGACAAGAATCGCTACCAGGATATCAAGGACAAACTCTTCGCCTTTGAAGGCATGCTGCCGCTTCCCGCCGGAAATTACCGGCTTGCGTTCCAGTTTACCGACTGGAATAAGAACGTTTCCTATCGGACCGAGCGTGAGATTGCCATTCCCAAAATTGATGCCAATCAGTTCCAGGTCCCGGCAATTCTCCCGTTCGCCTCGGCCGAGGAAGTCGACCCGGTCGCCGCTCCTGTTTTGCCGTTCACGTTGGCGGGCGTTCACTTCGTGCCTCTTTCGACCTCCAACCTTTTCCTGAGCACTCAGCAAAGTTTTCAGGTGGCTTATCAGGTGTGGACCTCTCCCGCCAACCCGGCTCTCGGGCAAGACCAGAACCTTCAGATTGAATATGGAATCGGTCAGCCCTCCATTCCCGGAAGCGCCAAGGCGATCAAGGATTCGGCCTCCCTCAGGCAGTTCGACTCGGGCGGGTCATTAGTCAGCGGAAAAAAGCTTGCGCTCGACGGGAACCCGGGGAACTATATGCTGACCGTTGCCGTAATTGCCCCGGGTGCCGCGGTCCCCCGCTTTGCCAAATTGAATTTCAAGGCCGTCGATCCGGCCGGCCTCCCCCCCGCCCCCTGGGTTGTCATCGACTCCACCATTCGCGACGATATGGAAAAAGGCGTTTTTGATCGCAACCGGGGGCTTTGCTACATGGAACAGGGATTGAGCGCCGAGGGGCGGCCCTGGCTCCGGCGTGCCCTGGCCCTCGACCATTCTGATGAGCTCGCCCGCGCCCGCCTCGTTGAGGCCTATTTCTCCCAGCAGGATTACAAGGCTGTGGAGGCCCTATATAAGGACACCGGCATTACGGACGCGGCCGATGCCCATACCTTGCTTCGCATCTCGACAAGCCTGCGAAAACTCGGAAACGAAGCGGAAGGCCTCCGTTTACTGGAGCACGGCTCGGAAGCTCACGCGGGCGACCCCGCCATGTTCGTGGCGTTGGCGGACTACTACACTCAGATGGGTGACGCTGCAAAGGCGTCGGCCGCCCTCCAGAAAAGCAAGACCATAGTCGTCGTGAACTGAAAGCATCACCAAGCCAATCCTCGTAGATTCGACTGGGCCAAAGAGCCCTTCCATTTTTGGTATCCTCCCTGTAATTCAGTAGATTCCCCTAGGCATTTCCACGTGCACACATTTTCCTTCGCTCTAAATATCTGATATTAATACATTTATTTGTTCCAAAACTGGGCTGTGTTTGGCATCCCCATTGCATCTCCCGTTGCTCATCGGTTGAACTCGTATTCCGTTTTTCGATCCAACAAGAAGTTCCATCCTTTAATGGGGGAAATTGAAAGGAGTATCACTTTGAATAGAGCGAAGTGGTTTTATCTGCTCGTAGCCTGCCTCTTGTCACTTGGTTTGGGAGTGGGGACTTGGGCGCAGGACCAGAGTTCGGCGCGCGGTAATTTGAGTGGCGTCGTGCTTGACGCATCGAAAGCAACCGTTCCGGGGGCGCAGGTGACGATCACCGGTCCTATCGGGAATTTGTCACAAACCACCAACGAACAGGGAACATTCCTGTTCTCTACCCTGATCCCGGGTTTTTATGCGGTTCGCGTCCAGAAAGCGGGCTTTAAGGTCGCCAGTGTCGCGGCAACTGAAGTTTTGATTAACAAGACGACCAGCGTCGAAGTGGTTCTGGAAACCGGTGAAGTGACGCAAACCGTTGAAGTTAGCGCTGCCACCGTTACTGTCGACACGAGTTCGGAATCTGTGAACTCGGAATTTTCCGATAGCTTCTACTCCAAGATTCCCCTGGGTCGCGGCGTAAGCAGCCTCTTCTACCTCGCGCCTGGCGTCACCTCGGGTATTGGAACGGGTGCACAGAATCCCTCCATTTCCGGCTCCTCGGGTCTTGAGAATCTGTACGTTGCGGACGGCGTGGCCATCAACGACCCGGCCTTCGGCGGTATCGGCGTATGGTCTCGCGTATATGGCCCTCTCGGCACCGGTATCAACCTGTCCTTCGTAAAGGAAGTCCAGATCAAAACCGGCGGGTTTGAGCCTCAGTACGGTCACGTCAGTGGCGGCGTCATCCAATTGGTCACCAAGTCCGGTGGCACCAAGTTCTTCGGAACCATTGGAGCCTACGCCAATAGCCGCTGGATGCAGGACACCTACCAGAACGCGGACGACCCCAAGTTCTCCGTGACCAACCTCGTCGGCAGCCGCCTGGAAAATGCCAACTACGAAGGCGACTTCGAGTTGGGTGGCTACGTTCCTGTCCACGGGTTGAGGGACCGTCTCTTTTTCTTCGGAACATTTAACCCTTCCTGGAACAATGCCTATTATCAGCCCGCTATCAATTCGGGCCTTTTTACGACCAACCCTTTGATTGACCGTGATACCACCCGGTATGACTATGCGGGCAAGTTGACCTTCAAGATCAACAACGCCCACACCGTCGAGTCCAGCGTTTCAGGCGACCCCTCGCACACCAACCCCACTGCCTTCAGTACGCTGAATATTGACAACACTTCAGCGAACTCCAAGTGGAATTACGGCACGCGGAACTGGGCAACCCGGTATGATGGCGCGTTCGGAAGTTCTGTGCTCGTCGACGCGGCCTTCACTTGGGGCTGGAACGAGTTCCGGGAAACCCCGGCGACCAACGTCTACAACATCGTTGACAGCACGCAACTCGGCGCCGGCCAGCGTGGTCAATTTACGGCCCAAGGCATTTCCGTGCTCGAGCCTTACGACGGAAATACCAGGGGCGTAAACGGAGACATCACCAAGACTTTCCATTTTGCCGGAACACACAGCATCAACGTCGGCTATACCTGGCAGTTCCCAAACTACAACGACCATACTTACTATTCCGGTCCGCGGTATGTCATACCGTCCACCAACGCCACGGGCGGAGCTCCGGGCAAGCCGAGCTTTGAGAGCTTTGCCTCGGGGAAGACCACGGACTCGGCCTTTGTTCTCCTGCTGGCGAGCAACATTACCGGTCTGCCTAGCGGGGCTTGCACTCTTTGCCCTTACGATCTCGTTCCACAAGGCAACGGCACCTCAGCCTACGAGCAGGTTGCGCTCCAGCAGGTGCGTGGCCGGTTTGACGGCGGCGTTACCTCCAGCTCAGGAAAATATCACGCCGGCTATATCAACGATGCCTGGCAAATGAGCAAGTACGTAACCTTAAATGCCGGGGTCCGCTGGGAACAGCAGCGGCTCGTCGGCAACACCGCGCAGCACACTTTCTCGAACATGTGGTCTCCCCGCGTCGGCATAGCCGTCGACCCACAGGGCAATCGCAAACAGAAGATCTACGCCAACTTTGGCCGTTACGCCTACGTTCTTCCCTTGGACGCCGCTCTTCGCTCTCTCAGCAACGAAGACGACCTCCAGAACACCTATTGGGCTCCAGCAAACGCTCCCTGCCCCTTAACTGCGGGTTTGCCGGCCGGCGCTACCTGCACAACCACCAATTCACTCGGAAGCGTTGACTTCGTCGGCGACTCCGCTCACCTCCTCAACCAGGCGACCGGCGGCGTTAACAAAAACGCTGGATTCTTGTCGAGCGGCTTGTTTAACGAACCTTTCGCCCAAGGAACTCGCATGGAATTTACCGACGAATTCCTTGTCGGCTATGACCGAGAGTTCAAGGGCGGTGTCGTTGCCAGTGTCCGCTACATTGACCGCAGGCTGAAGCGCGTCATTGAAGATCAGGGCGGCATCTCCGTTGAACAGTTTAATGCGGGCGCCCCGCTTAACTACGTCATCGGCAATCCCAATGCGAAACAGGACATCTTCGTCAATCCGAACGAGATCGTCTTCGGCCAGGGAGTGAATGTCACAAACCTGACAAGCGTTAGTTCAGGTGGGCAAGTACCAGATGCCTGCTTCGATACCAACGGTAATCTCACCCCACTTCTCGCTTTGAACCAGTTTACGGGCTTCGCGGCCGTTAACCCCGGCAGTGCACCAGCCGGAAGCGCCTGTTTCCCGGCAGTGAACACAAATACCTGGACCAATGCGAGCGGCAACCTGCTTCCGGACTGCACGAGCCTTGCGCAAAGCAAAACGGGTACCTGTGCGGCTTTCGGCGGCGAGTTCTACCCCGATGGCAAGCCTGACACCTACAAAGACCCCAAGCGTGAATATGAAGCGGTCGAATTCGAAGTCCGCAAAGCCTTCACGCACAGCTGGGCACTCAGCGTGAACTATCGCGTCGCCCAGTTGAAAGGCAACTACGAAGGCGCCTTCCGCAATGACAACGGCCAGGCCGACCCCGGCATCAGCTCCCTCTTCGACTTTACCGAGGGTGGGCTGGGCCTTCTCGCGGGCCAGCAGAGCATTGGCATCCTGAGTACCGACCGCAAGCACACCTTCAACGCCCATGCCACTTATGTGATCCCCAGTGGCAGGCTGAAGGGCTTCGTGATCGGTGCAGGCGCCAGCGTGCTTTCCGGCAATCCGCTGACTGCGCTATACGCTCAGGAAGCGTACCAGAACCCCGGCGAAGTGCCCCTGTTCGGCCGCGGCAACCTGGGCCGTTCACCGGTTACGGGCAGTGTGGACGCGCACTTGGAGTATCCGTTCAGGCTAAGCGAGCGGATGCAGCTCAAGGTCGCATTTGACGTCTTCAACATCGTCGATTCCACCCGCCAGACCACTGTGCAGCAATTCGGCGACCTGGGCTTCGGTTTGCCGAACGGAGATTTCCAAAAGCCTGTAACGACGTTCGTCAACCAGGGCTTTGTGGATCCGTTCAACTCGCGGCTCTCGGTCCTGTTCACGTTCTAAGTAAACCTTTAACCCGAGAGGGCGCCCGCCATGGCGGGCGCCCTCTTTTTTTGCGCGACCTATTTTCTCTCATTGCCTATAATCATGGAGTTCGGCAAAGGCTAGAATTCCGGCCCCTTTTTCTCTGCCTAAGACTGTGGAGGTACCCAATGTTCCGGACCTCATCCCGATTCCTCCTTTCCCTGCTCGTGTTTTGTCTCCTGGCCTCTTCCCTCCAGGCGCAAAAGCCTGGCATGAACGGTGGGCGCACGACAGGCGGAATCATTGACGTGCAGGTCAGGTATGCTGACGGAAGACCCGGACCGCGGGGTATTCATGTCCGGTTGGAGTCGGCCGAAGGCGGCGCCGAGGCTGACTTAGACACGATAGAAGGCGGTAAGTGCCGGTTCCGTCAGTCCACGAGCGGGGTATTCATCGTCCGCATCGCCGAGGGCACCTACAAGGAAGTGTCTGCCCGAGTGGAGTTGATTGCGACTCCAATGGCTTATGTAACCTTGAATCTCGTCCCGCTCAATAAAGAACCTGTCCCTGAAGTCTCCGTGCCTCCCGCGGATGCCGCTGATTCTGTATCCGTGAAAGACCTGGCCATTCCCGAGCCCGCGCGACTTGAATTCAACAAGGGCCAAGACGCCTTGCGCGCCAAAAATGCCGATGAAAGCGTCAAGCACTTCCAGAAGGCCATCAAGATTTACGCAGACTACCCCCAGGCCTATCGAATGCTCGGCGACGCATTGGTTGAAAAACAGCAATGGCCGGAAGCGGAGACTGCCCTCAAAAAGAGCATCGAGTTGCAGCCGGATCTGGCCCCGTCCTATTTCGACCTGGGCGCCCTTCGCAATCAGACCAAAAACTATCCCGGAGCCGAGGAAGCCCTGAAAAAGGGCCTTGAGTTAACTCCCGATGCGACGGTCGGCAAATACGAACTGGCAAAAACCTATTGGGCCATGGGCCGCTGGCAGGACGCCGCGCCCTTTGCCGTGGACACCGTGAAAGCGGTTCCCGATCTCGCGGCCGCTCATGTGCTCCTCGCCAATATCAGGCTGAAGCAGCGCGACGCCGTAGGCGCCCTCCACGAATACCAGGAATATCTCCGGATCGAGCCCGAGGGAGCCATGGCGCCCCAGGTCCGCGAAATGGTGGACAAGGTAGAGAAAGCGCTAGCTCACTAGCCAGTCTTCCACTCACCATCGCCTTTGAGCGGAGGCGTGTCATGGCTGAGGACATCCGACAAGGTCCGGTGCGGGGACTCCGGTGGTTCTTACCGGAAATGGCTGAAGGACCCGAACTCGACCGCCATTGAGAACCGGGCGCTCAACAAGAATTACGCCTCAACCCGCCGCTTTAGCAGGCACCGCCCCAGCCAACCTTGCGAGCGACTCCGTATACGGCGCCTTCGCCACGCCGCGTTCGGTAAAAATGGCCGCAATGTAGCGGTAGGGCGTCACGTCAAACGCCGGATGCGCGGCCGCCACACCCGCCGGCGCAATGCGCACGCCCTGGATGTGGGTCACTTCGGCCGCCGTCCGCTCCTCGATCGGAATCTGTTCGCCCGTGGATATCGACAAATCAAACGTCGAAATCGGCGCCGCAATATAGAATGGCACGTTGTTTTCTTTTGCCAGCACCGCCATCTGGTACGTCCCGATCTTGTTCGCGGTATCTCCATTCGCCGCGATGCGGTCCGCTCCGGTAACGATCGCTCCCACTTTCCCGGCCTTCAGGAAGTGGCCCACCATGTTGTCTGTAATCACCGTCAGCGGAATTCCCCCGCGGTGCAACTCCCAGGCCGTCAGTCGCGCTCCCTGCAGGTACGGCCGCGTCTCCGGCACCAGCACATGCAATTTCCGCCCCTGCTCATAGGCAACGCGAATCACTCCCAGCGCCGTCCCGATGCCCGCCGTGGCCAGCGCCCCGGCGTTGCACTGCGTCATCACCTGGCCTTCCTTGGGCATAAACTCCGCGCCAAACCGCCCGATGGCTTCGTCGGTAGCCTTCTTTTCCGCGTGAATCTCCTCGGCCTCCCTGATCAGCGCCAGCCGGATTCCCGCAAGGTCCAGGTGAGATCGCGTCAGCTCCCGAAATCGCGCCTTCATCCGCGCGAGCGCCCAGAAGAGATCTACCGCCGTCGGCCGGGTCTTCGCCAGCGCCTCCGAGATCACTTCAAATTCTTCCTTGAGTTCTTCAATCGTTTTAGCAGCCGATTTCTGCACTCCAAGCGCCACGCCCATCGCCGCGGCAACCCCGATCGCCGGCGCTCCGCGAATCACCATCTCGCGGATCGCTTCTGCTACTTCACGGTAATCCGTATAGGTGTAGCTGATTTCTTCCGCGGGCAGCCTCCGCTGGTCCAGCATCACCACGCCGCCATCTGTCCATTCAATCGGTTGAGCAACGTACATTTCCTGGCTTTTCCTCTCTCTTTATTTTAGCGAATGCGGGCTGGGAAGCGCATCGGCTACTTGCCGGTGGGCACGCTCGTAAACCAGTGGGTGCTGAAACCGGCGGCCAGCGAAATCAGCAGGTTATACCCCAAATGCATCAGAAAACTGGCGAACACAGTGCCGGTCCGCGCCCGCACCAGCGTAAAAACAATTCCCACGAGTGTGAGCATCGCCACGAGACCCCACGTCCAGCCGAGCTGCGCCCCATGCATCAATCCAAACAGCACTCCCGTCAGCAAGATCGCCGGGGTCACTCCGAACGAGCGCGCGAACATCGGATAAAGGTACCCCCGGAAAAGTGTTTCCTCTACCAGCGGCGCCACCAACACCGCCATGGCCACAAACATCATCGCCGTATGCGGATACTTGAACAACTCCTCCATCGGTGTGTTATCCGGCGGCTTCATGCTCGCCGACATAAGCGCCACAAACAGGGACAAGCCGCATCCGGCAAAAAAATACGCCAGTGGATTCCTCGGCATCCTCCGGTTAGCCGGAAGCAGCTTGCGCCACCCGAGCGTACGCCAAAACGGGTGTCCGCGCAGGACCGACAAGGTCATATAAAGAAAGAAAAATATCGTCGCATACCAGATCAACATACTGCCGATCGCAAACTGCGGCTTGGAGATCAGGTATTCCTGCAACTGCTTCGCGGTCAGTCTCTGCTGCGGCGCGTAAATCACCGCCAGCACCCCCTGAATAATCACCAGGCTGCCGAACGCGAAGACTATAAAAAGGATCAGATGCGGCCACGACCAGCTGATCTCCAGATCTTCCGGATAGGTTTTCACTGGAGGATAGAGAGCCCCCGGCGCGGCCGGATCAGCCCCCTCGCTTCCCCAGTCCGGCACGGGCTCGGTGGAACCTGTCTCCGGCGTCACCGGCGAATTCGGGGTTTCTTCCCCGGGTGCCGACTCCTCGGGCGTGGGCGGCCTCTCCTCATGCAGGCTCATGATTTCGCGCGCCTCGCCCTGGTCGGCCACCCGGACCCGAGCGCCGCGGCCACCAGTGGCAGCAGCAGTTCGTGGTGCCCCGTAATTGCAAATCCTTTTGAAATTTCCCCGGTCTTCCGCCCCGTCCCCGCCGTCGGGCGTTTCACCACATTCTGGAGTGGCCGGTAATGCTGGATGAAATCGAAATTTGCCGTCGTAATCGGATGCAGCCGCATTCCCGCGTTCCGCGCCACAGACACCGCCTTCAGAAACACCTCCGGCAGGATCACCGCCGATCCCCAGTTCAGAAACACGCCGCCCCCGTCCATCCCCTCGACCAGCGCGCAGAACAACCGGAAATCCATGAAACTCGCGGCGCCAAGGGCCGCCCCGTCGGCTGCGGGATGCATGTGCGGAATATCTGTTCCAATCGCCACATGCACGGTCACGGGAATTCTCAATTTATACGCCGCCGCGAGCACGCTTCGATCCAGATGCTTCGCCGCCAGAATCCCGCTGTGCAGATATTGCCCCGCCGCTTCCCCATAACCGATGCGAATGCGCTGCGCGAGTTTCGCGATTTCATTAATTCCCCAGCCGGTTTCCTGGGCCATCCCGAATCTTCCTTCGCCCAGTGAAGCGTCAACATCCTCCGATGTCTCGCCGGCCAGCGCGATTTCAAAATCATGGACGAGCGCGGCGCCATTCATCGCAATTCCGCTCACAAATCCCGCGCGCATGAGCTCGATGAGCAGCGGACCAAGCCCCACCTTGATGACGTGGCCCCCAATTCCCCAAACGACGGCCCGCTTCCGCGCTTTTGCCCGGTGAACCGCCGCCAGCACATCCCTCAAATCATTTCCCGCCAGAATCGCGGGCAGCCGATCCAGCCACTTCTTCAACGAAGGATTCTTCCCCGCCGCCCGCGCAAATTCCCGAACGTTCACTTTGCTCTGGCGCCCTGCAATCGGATAGGTCTGGGCGCCGCCAAGCGTCACGGGTTGAATTCGGTAAATGCTCATTCGAATCTCATCACTCTACGAGGAACGGTCATGTGGCGCAAGCAAAAGGCGGCCACTCTCGCCACCGCTCCGTATCTCTCATGACGCTTTCAGATTCCCATTGCCTGTGAGCGTTCCCGCCCCATTCGTTCCGAGATGCCGCGCCAGTGCCTGGCCCGTATAAGACTTCTTCGTCTTCGCTACCAACTCCGGCGTCCCCTGTGCCACAATCCGCCCGCCGCCCGAGCCACCTTCCGGCCCCAGGTCAATAATCCAGTCCGCCTGCTTGATTACATCGAGGTTGTGCTCGATGATCAGCACGGTGTTGCCCAAATCCACCAGGCGCTGCAACACGTCCAGCAATTTCCTCACGTCGTCAAAGTGCAGCCCTGTGGTCGGCTCATCCAGGATGTACATTGTCCGGCCCGTCTGCCTTTTCGAAAGCTCGCGCGCCAGCTTGATCCGCTGCGCTTCTCCGCCCGATAGGGTCGTTGCGGATTGTCCCAACTGCACGTAACCAAGCCCCACTTCGACAATCGTCGCCAGCTTCTGTTGAATCTGCGGGATATTCTCGAGCAGCTTCAAGGCATCGCTCGCCGGCAGATTCAGCACATCATTAATGCTTTGGCCCTTGTACCCGACCGCCAGCGTCTCCGAGTTATACCGCCGCCCACGGCATACCTCGCACGTCACATACACGTCCGGCAGAAAATTCATTTCGATCCGCCGCAACCCCTCTCCCTGGCACGCCTCACACCGCCCGCCCTTCACGTTGAAACTGAATCGCCCCGGCTTGTATCCGCGTTCCCTCGACTCCGGCAGCATCGCGAAAAGCTCGCGAATCGGCGCGAAAACTCCGGTATAGGTTGCAGGATTCGATCGCGGGGTCCGCCCAATCGGCGCCTGGTCAATCTCAATCACCTTGTCGATATGCTCCACCCCCAGCAGCATCCGGTGTGCGCCGGGCTGCTCCATCGACCGGTACAACTTCTGCGCAAGCACACGATAAAGAATGTCGTTCACCAGCGTGGATTTGCCCGACCCCGAAACACCGGTAACCACGGTAAGCAATCCGAGCGGCACCGAAACATCCACATCCTTCAAATTGTTCGCACGCGCACCCAGAATCTGGATCGCTTTCCCATTCAGGCTGCGCCGCTTCGCCGGCACGGGTATCTGCGCTGCTCCCGACAGATACTGCCCCGTTAGAGATTCCGCCGAAGCTGCAATCTCTGCGGGCTTCCCCTGCGCAACCAGATAGCCGCCGGCATTGCCCGCGCCGGGGCCCAAATCCACCACAAAATCCGCGCGCCGGATCGTGTCCTCATCGTGCTCCACAACCAGGACGGTGTTGCCAAGATTTCGCAACTGCTCGAGGGAATGCAGCAAGCGATCGTTGTCCCGCGCATGCAAACCGATCGATGGCTCGTCCAGCACATACAGCACGCCGCGCAAGCGCGACCCGATCTGCGTCGCCAGCCGTATCCGCTGTGCTTCGCCGCCTGAAAGCGTCGCCGCTGAGCGGTCCAGGCTCAAATATCCCAGCCCCACGGCCAGCAGGAAATCCAGCCGTTCGCCAATTTCCCCGAGCGGCCGCGCCGCAACTTCCTTCTGCCGCGGCGTCAACTCACCGAGCATTCGCTCCACCGCCGGCCGTGCATCGCTGATCGCCAGCGCCGTGAAATCCGCAATCGACCACCCGGCCAGCTTTACCGCCAGAGATTCCGGCCGCAGCCTCTTCCCGTGACAAGCGCTGCACAGCGTCGCCGACATATACTGTGTCATCCACTCGCGGTAGGAATCCGAATTCGACTCCTCAAAATTCCGCTCCAGGAATTTCAATATTCCCTGAAACCGGAATCCTTTTTCGCCTGCGCGCGAGCGCCCTCCCGTTCCCCGTTTCGTCTCTCCGTTCGGATACCCGTAAAGCAGCAGGTTCTGCACCTTCGCCGGATATTTCTCGAAAGGTGTGTCCAGGTCGAATCCATGCGCGTAAGCGCCCAGCTCCAGCGTCCGTTTCAGAACAGCGGATCCCGACCCGGGTCCAAGCCCGCCGTCAAACAGCGGCCGCGTCCAATCCGCAATCACTTTGGCCGGATCAAAATCATATTTCGAACCCAGGCCGTTGCACGCCGGGCAGGCCCCGTACGGCGAATTGAAGCTGAACGACCGCGGTTCAAGCTGCGGCACGGACAGTCCGCAATCCGGGCAGGCCAGCCGTTCGGAAAAAACGTATTCCTTCCCGCCCACAACCGCCACGGTTACAAGGCCCTGCGCCAGCCGCAACGCCGTCAGAATGGACTGCTCCAGCCGCGAAGCCACTCCCTGCTTCACGAGCAACCGGTCAATCACCACCTCGATCGTGTGATTCTTCCGCTTGTCGAGCACCGGCGTCTCGTCTAGGGGCAGCAGCTCCCCATTGATCCGCACGCGCACAAATCCATCCTGCGCGAGCTTCTCCAGCTCTTTGCGGTACGCGCCTTTCCTCCCGCGCACGACGGGCGCCAGGATCATGACCCGGTCGTCGGCCCTCGACAGCTCTCCGTGCAGGATCGCCTGCACAATCTGTTCGCTCGACTGCCGGGTGATCGGCTTTCCGCAATTCGGGCAGTGCGGCACGCCCACGGCGCTATACACCACGCGCAGGTAATCGTAGATTTCCGTGATGGTGCCCACCGTCGATCGCGGCGAACGCGTCGTGGTCTTCTGCTCGATGGCGATCGAGGGAGACAACCCTTCGATCACATCCACGTCCGGCCGCTCCATCTGATCCAGGAATTGCCGGGCGTAGGCCGACAACGATTCCACATAGCGCCGCTGCCCCTCGGCATAAATGGTGTCAAACGCCAGCGACGACTTTCCGGAACCCGACAGCCCCGTGATCACCGTGAGTGTATTGCGCGGAATTTCGATGCTGATATTCTTCAGATTGTGCTGGCGCGCTCCCCGCACAACCAATTTCGTTATCCCCATAATTCCCGAGCGCTCCCTCCACAGGAGCTCCGGCGCTCAGTAGGTACACTGAGCCCAGCATAGTCTTTCAACATAACAACTCGCGTGAGCACAGGTCAAGTTGACCCCCCGTTGGATGCGCGTTTGGGGCTAGCGACCTGCACAAGCCCATTCCCAGAGTAAAAATTTCTCCGGGGGTAGCGCATTTTTACCCGGTTTCAGACTTTAATATGTTGAAAATACAAGAGTTACGATTGGTAAGCCGTTTGCACTTTACATCCGCGTGGGGGAGGCGAGCCGAGGATCCCTTTAGGGGATTGAGGGCTGGGCCGGTTCGCACTTCCCCTCACTTCTGCCGAAACCTCGAACTGTTTCTGCCGTCAGAGCGGCTGGCTCCCCATACCCCTAGGATTCGACCTGACCCGAGCGGCGGGGGTGCGCCCCTTCGCGGATTCTTTTTGAATGGGAATTGTTTGATGGGAGAAAACAGAACGGCTCTACTGCCTCTTTCAGAGAGGCCGGGGCTTCAGCCCCGGCGTAATGCTTCAGAAAAAACTGGCTTTAGCCTCTCAAAGAAAGTACTTCCCGGATTTCTGCGCAAAATTCCTCAGCCGCGATTTCCCAGTGTATGCGAAATAATCTGCGTCATCGGATAGCGCACACCGCGATAGTCCACGCGCGAAGCATAATCGCTCAGCGTCATGAACAGCAGCAGCGCCAGCCAGAAAATTCCCGCGATAATCACCAGCTTCGTCCGCTCCGGCGCATACTTCGCGTGCATGAAGATGAGCACGACCAGTGTCGCTTTCACGGTTGCAATCAAGAGCGCAACAGCAATGTTGAATCGGCCCAGATTGACAAATGCCGCGCCAACAGTCAGCCCTGTAAGGATCAGGAGAGTGGTGATGATCGCCAAGTACATACCCGGCGAAACGATGTGTTCGGTATGTTCGTGTTCAGACATGCTTCTCTCCCTGCCTACTTGTGCCGGTCAATCAGATATAACAGCGGAAAAAGATAAATCCACACAATGTCCACGAAGTGCCAGTACAAACCCACAATATCCACCGGATTATTCCACTCAGCGTTAAATCGCCCGGCCACGGACTCCTTCAGCAGCCAGAACAACAATCCCGCTCCGATCACCATGTGCAGCGCGTGCAGCCCGGTCATTCCGAAATACGCGGAGTAATAAAGCTGCGCGTGCGCGTTCAGGTCCGGGTCCGCCTGTACCGCGGCCTCGATCTCTTCCTTTTCCTTCGCCATGTCGGCTGCGTCAATGTCCGAGCACTTCGCCGGATTCCTCACGCAGTAGAAAATGTCGAAGGTCTTGCCGGGCACCAGGTGGTGGTGGAATTTCTGCGCGTACTCCACATACTTCACGCCAAAAAACACGAAGCCCAGAAATATTGTCAGGCTCAGAAACAGGGTAATCAGCCCCTTCTTGCTCGTCTGTGCCGACCACACGGCCATCGCCATCGTGAAGCTGCTCGCCAGCAGAACCACGGTGTTGAACCCGCCCAGCCCCAGGCTCAGCGTATTGCTGCCCATCGCGAACGCGTGGAAATACGTGTGCCGGTTGATGGTGTACGCCAGCATGATCCCGCCGAAGAACATCACTTCGGTCACCAGGAAAATCCACATGCCGAGCGTGGCAGTATCCTTCTGCTGCTCCAGCGTCTTGAACTGCCCGTACAATGCTCCGGTGCGATGCACTCCGCACTCCTCTAACCGTCAAGTTCAGGCGCCAACCGCTCGCCTGTCCCCGGGCCGCAGCCCGGCGTTCCTTTTAGTCGTCCCCGTGGGCCGGCGCCACCACGCCCGGCGAACCCTTGCCAGCTGGAACATCCAGCCCCAGGTCCGGCCGATTGTGGAAGTCGTAGGCTTCCCACGTCACAACCGGTGTTACCTCGAAATTCTCGGTCAGCGGCGGCGACTGCGTCTTCCACTCGAGGCCCGTTGCCGGCCACGGATTGTCGCCCGCCACTTTTCCATAGAACGCCGCCCAGGTGAGATAAACCATCGGCAGGAGGTAGCCAATCGCGAGGATGGATGCGCCGGCCGTGGACATCACGTTGTAAATCTGAAATTCCGGCGGGTAGGTGTGATACCGCCGCGGCATGCCCATAATTCCCAGTATAAATTGCGGAAAGAACGTGAAATTGAATCCGATGAACAAAATAAATGCCGCAATCCGCGCCAGCCACTCCGGATACATGCGCCCCGTTATTTTAGGCCACCAGAAATGCAACCCGCCCAGATACCCCATCACCGCGCCGCCCACCATGATGTAGTGGAAGTGCGCCACGACAAAGTAGGTGTCGTGTATGTTGATGTCGACACCCAGGGCGCCGAGGAACAGACCCGTCAGCCCGCCGATCATGAAGAGCCCAAGAAAGCCAAATGCATACAGCATCGGCGTATCAAACGAAATCGATCCCCCAAACAGTGTCGCCGTCCAGTTAAATGTCTTTATTGCAGACGGTATCGCAACGATAAAGGTCAGGAACGAAAATGCCACTGCCGCGTACGTGGACTGGCCGGTGAGGAACATATGGTGCGTCCAGACCACGAAGCCGATCACCGCAATCGCCAGGCTGGCCGCTGCCACAAAGTGATATCCGAACAGCCTCTTGCGCGCGAAGGTCGGAATCAGTTCGCTGATCACTCCCATCGCCGGAAGAATCATGATGTAGACGGCCGGGTGCGAGTAGAACCAGAACAAATGCTGGAACAGGATTGGGTCTCCGCCCATCGCCGGATTGAAAAATCCCAGTCCAAATACCCGTTCCATGGCCGCCAGACCGAGGGTAATCGCAATCACCGGCGTTCCCAAAATCATCACGATTGATGTCGCATAGTGCGCCCACACAAACAGAGGCAGCCGGAACCAGGTCATTCCGGGTGCGCGCATCGTGTGAACCGTCACCAGGAAATTCAAACCCGTAAGGATGGACGAAAATCCGGTAATGAACACGCCGACCACCGCCGGCGCCACCGCCGAATTCGAGTACAACGTGCTGAACGGCGTGTAGAACGTCCAGCCGGTGTCCAGCCCACCGTTCACCATGGACCACAACGTGAACAGCCCGCCCACCACGTAGATATACCAGCTGAGCAGGTTGATTTTCGGAAACGCCAGGTCTTTCGCCCCAACCATCAGCGGAATCAGGAAATTTCCCAATATCGCCGGGATCGAAGGAATCAGGAAAAAGAAAACCATCGTTACGCCGTGCATGGTGAACATGCGGTTATACAGATCCGGCGTAAGCAGGTAGCCGTTTGGCGTCAGCAGGTGCAGGCGAATCATCATCGCGAAGAAGCCGCCGATGAAAAAGAAAAATGTCACCGAAGCCAGATAAAGCAGCGCAATCCGTTTGTGGTCCGTGGTCAGCAGCCACGAACGGATGCCATATGTGGCGTTCAGGTAATGCTTCTCCGGCATTTCGGGAGCCGGACCCGTGGCTTCGGTTCTCATGCTATTTCTTCCCCGCGGGTGACGGCGCAATCCCCGCGCCCTTCGCCGGCACCGGCTGCGACTGCAGAGACTTGATATAGGCCGTCAGGTTCCCGATCTGCTCCTCCGTCACCAGGCCCTGGAACGTGGGCATAACCGGTTGATACCCGGCTACGATTTTCGCGTTCGGCTGAAGGATGGATTCGCGGATGTAGGCTTCGTCGGCAACCACTGTGGACCCATCCGCGAGAAGTACATTCGCCCCAAACACCCCGTTCAGCGAAGGCGCGCGCCCGGTCCCATTCGAGAGGTGGCAGGTAACACAGGCAAACTGCGTGAACAGGCGTTCCCCCGCCGAAACCGGATTCACGTCGCCGCTCTCCCCGGAGAGCCACGCCGCGTATTCAGCCGGTTCCATCACCGTCACCCATCCGCCCATCACCGCATGATTCGTTCCACAGTATTGCGAGCAGAAAAAGTGGTATTTGCCGGTCTTGACCGGCCGGAACCACATCGTGTTGTACCGCCCGGGCACCACGTCCATCTTCACGCGGAACGCCGGCACATAAAAATCGTGGATCACGTCCTCGCTGCCCAGGATCAGTTTCACGTTCCGGCCTACCGGGATGTGCAGCTCGTTGATCTCCTTGCGGCCGTTCGGCTGCTGCAGCTTCCACATCCACTGCTTCCCGACTACGTAAATGTCCAGCGTATCGGTCGGCGCAATGCGGTAATTCACGTAGATCGCCGCGCCCCAGGCGAAAATCCCGATCGCGATGATCGTCGGAATCAGCGTCCAGCCGACCTCGAGCACGTTGTTCCCGTGGACGTCGTCCCCCACTTCCTTTTCGCTCCG
Source organism: Acidobacteriota bacterium (assembly GCA_013289665.1). Taxonomy (GTDB): domain Bacteria; phylum Acidobacteriota; class Terriglobia; order Acidiferrales; family UBA7541; genus Acidiferrum. The sequence goes on from JABCZN010000023.1 coordinate 30,026, forward strand.
CCGCCGGAACTTGAACGCCGCGAAAATAATCAGCAACGTCACCAACACCGCGAAAAACAACGTGGTCATCAGGATGAACGAAAACAACGCGTCGACGTTGCCCGCGAAATTGGACGCCTGCTCTGGGAAAGTTGGAAGCGGTGACTGCACGGCTCTAGTGTGCTCCTTCTGTCGGCAGATGCTGGTCGGAATGCACGTTCTGGCGCTCGCGGCGCCGGAAAATCACGAAGCCCAGCACCATGCAGGCGAGCGTGACCACCGCGCCCATGCGGATCACCGTCAGGATCGTGGCGCTATAGCGCGCCCTCGTCGGGTCATACTGGTAACAGAACAGCAGCAGGTGATCGACCGGCGTCCCGATTTTACCGGCCGAAGCGTCCACCAGCCCCAGCCGCACGTTGCTGGCCGGATATTCCACGCCGAAAAAGTACCGCGAAATCCTTCCGTCCGGCGTCAGCAGCAGGATTCCGCTCGCATGCCCGTAGGTCTTGCTCTTTTCGTCGTAGCTGTAGCTGAAATTCGCGGCCTTCGTCACCGCGTCAATCGACTCGCGCGTTCCGGTCAGAAAATGCCAGCCGCCGTCGGTCGTCGGCCGCGCAAACCTCCGCAGCGCTTCGTGCTTCTTCTTGAGCGCCGCCTCCGGCGTGTCGGAAGGGTCAAAGCTGACGAACACCACGTCATAATCGGCACCCGGATTGAACGAAAGCATCTTTAGCGTCCCGACCACCGCCTGCTCCACCTGGCCGCACAACATCGGGCAGGTGTAATAGGCGAACACCAGGACCACCGGTCGGCTGCCAAAATACTGGCCCAGCCTCACCGGCGCGCCCATCTCGTCCACAAACGAAGCGTCCGCCGGAATCTGCGCATTCAGTCGCGGATCGAATCCGACGTTCACGAGCGCCGGCGGCAATGCCTTCGAAGATTGCCCCACGTTGTCAGGAATCATCTGTGCGCTGGCGGCAACCGCCGTCAGCAGCAGCAACGCGATTCCCGTAATCGTGCGAAACAATTTCATCCTTACTTCTTCTCCACCGGCGCGGCCACGGCCGGCAAACCCTTCTCCACAATCAGTTTCATCGCGTCTTTCACCGGAATCTGCGCGATCCCTCGGCTCTTGTCCACCCAGCCCAGTTCGTTGTTCGCCTTGCTGTCTGTTTCCACTTTTTCCCGCATGTCGTGCTGCGGGTCCGTCAAATGTCCCGGCATCCCCTGCATTCTGGGCTCCGGCGCAAAGTGCGGGCCCTGCTCGCGCATGGGCGCGGGCGCTTCGTAGGAACTGGTCCAGTAATGGATCAGCCCCTTGTAAATACCGATGGAAAGAATGAACGACGCAATCACCGAAACTCCCAAATAGGTCAGAAATTTAAAGATCGGCAACGACCGGACGTCTGTCGCTTCAAACGACACATCTGCGTGCTGCGGCCGTTCGCCGTCCTTCTGCCCGTGGTTGTGATGCTCAGTGCTCATTCTCGGCAAGCACCTCCGAAAGATTTGGGTCGCCCACCGGCAACAGCGGCCGTTGCTTCAGGTTCATGGCAAAAAAACCCAGCCACAAGCCGATCAGTGCCACCGGCACCACGATATCCAGCCACGTTGGCACGGCCCGCGGCGTAAATTCCGGCCGGGTCATCCAGTAGAGATCCACCAGCCGCATGAAAATCATCCAAACCGCGATCTTCGAGATCACGCTCGCCGTGCGCTTCACGTCCCGCGACAGGAGCAGCAAGAACGGAATCGCGAAGCTGAACAGCAGCACGATCACCGCCACCACGCCCCATTGCCCGTTCAGCCGCGACCGGTAAAACGAAATCTCCTCCGGCTGGTTTCCCGACCAGATGATCAGCAACTGCGAAAACGCGAAGTACGCCCAGAGCATGTTGAACGCGAACAACAGCTTCGCCAGGTCGTGCAGGTGCCGCTTCTTGATGATGTCATTGAACGGTTCCGAGCCGGCCAGCAGCACAATCACCGCGATCATCAGGCCCATCGCGGCAATCGCCTGCCCGGCCACAAACAAAAATCCATAAATCGTCGAAGCCCACCGCGGCGAAAGTGACATCACCCAGTCGATCGCGGCAAACGTCATCGCCAGAATGTAGAGAATAACGCCCGGCGCGGCCAGTTTCTTCAGCTTCTGTTTCAACCCTTCGGCGTCCGATTCCTGATCCTGCTGCTTCGACCAGTTGTTGAACACCAGCATCAACACGATCCAGACAGCAAAGTAAAGCGCAGCGCGCGCCAGGAATCCTCCCTGTGTCAGATAGCCCTGCTGCCAGGAAGTGAGCGCGTGCTCGCCTTCCTTCGGCGCGTTGAGCCACCCGGTCTCCTGATCGTTCCCCGAGTAGAGATATTTCATTCCCACCACGATCGGAGCAAACAGAACCAGCATCAACCACAGATTCCGGGAAGCCGCTTCCAATGGGCGCCGGATGACCATGCCCCAAATGCCGCCGGTCAGGTGCTGCAGCATCAGCAGTCCCAGAGAGCCAACGGTCAAACCTAGAATCAGCATGTAGCTGAAAATGTAGGAGTGATAGAAATCCGCCGGCGATTTCATGGCGCCGAAAATCGCCACGAGCAGCGCAACACCGCCGACGACGATGCCGCCATTCTGCAGCCTGCTTACGCTCTCCGGCGCTCTAAAATCTTGCGCGCTCACTTCGCGGTTCCTCCCGCCATCAATTTCTCCCGTAACTCCGCCGGTAACTGCCCTACCGGCGCATTCCGGCTAAGCTGCAACGCCCGCAGATAAGCCACAATCGCCCAGCGGTCCCGCGGCGGAATCTGCGAAGCGTAGCCGTACATCGCGCCAAACCCGTTGGTGATCACGTCAAACAGATAACCGTTCGGCACATTCCGCAACCGATCCTGGTGGTAGCTCGGCGGATGCTTCATCCCGCGCAGGGCCACCATTCCGAGCCCGTCGCCCTGAATCCCGTGGCACGGCGTGCAGTAAATTCCATATCGCTGCTGGCCGCGGTTGAGCAGCTCCTCGCTGATCGGCAACGGAAACGCATTCGAATCCTTGGGCACCAACAGCGAATCATCCTGGACCGATCCGCGCGCGACGGTGTTGTCGATCGCAGGCCGTTCCGAACGCCCGTCAGCGAAAAACTCGCTGGGCGACAGCGGATTCTGCCGCGGCTGATTGGCCATGTCCTGCCGCAGGGTGTTCTCGCACCCCGCAAAGCCAAGTGCGCAAACCGCCGCAACCGCAAAAAGGGAAGGTTTATTCCTCATCCTTCACCTCGTTGACGTGTTCGGCATGCAGGCTCTGCAGGAATCTCGAAGTCTCCGCCAGGTCGAATTTCGGATCGCGTGCCTCGATGCACAAGAAGAACTTGTCCGTGGAGGCCTGCGCAAACCGCTCCACGTTGAACACCGGGTGATACGGCTGCGGCAGCTTGTTCAGCGCGAGCATTCCAAACACCGCAAAAATCGATGCGCCCAACACTGTCAATTCAAAGGTCACTGGAATAAACGCCGGCCAGCTGTTCAGCGGACGTCCGCCGATATTCAGTGGGTAGGTAATCGCCGCAACCCAGTATTGCAGGCCAAAACCCGTCAATCCGCCGCCCAGCCCGCCCGCGAGCGTCAGCAGCGGCACCGCGGTCCACTTGAAGCCGACCGCCTCCGAGAGCCCTTCGACCGGAAACGGCGTGTAGGCCTCCACGTGCTTGTAACCCGCCTCGCGCGCCTTCTTCGTGGCGGCCAGCAGGTCTTCTGGCGTCGAAAACTCCCCCATCACGCCAAACAGTTGTGAGCGGCGTTCACTCATGAGTGGCCCTCACTGCCATGCGAATCCTCGTGCACCAGTTCGCGCATTTCCGAAATCGCAATCGCCGGCAGCCCCCGCACGAACAGGAAAATCAGCATCGTGAACAGTCCCAGCGTGCCAACAAACGTCGCATAGTCCCAGACCGTCGGCGAATACCGGCCCCATGCCGACGGCATGAAGTCGCGCGTCAGCGAAATCACCACGATCACGAACCGTTCGAGCCACATGCCCGTGTTGATGATCAGCGACATGACAAACAATGCCGGAATGTTGCGCCGAACCTTCTTAAACCACAAGAGTTGCGGCGTCAGGATATTGCACAAAATCAGGGCATAGTAAAACGGCGCGTACGGTCCATGCAGCCGCTGCTTCGCGAGGAACACGTCAAACTTGTTCCCGCTATAAAACGCCATGAAAAATTCGATGAAATAGCCGTATGCCACGATCAAGCCCGTGGCCAGCATCACCTTGGCCATCTGTTCGAGGTGCCGCAGCGTGATGAAGCCCTCCATGCCATACGCCTTGCGCATGGGAATTGCCAGCGTCAGCACCATCGCAAACCCGGAATAAATTGCGCCGGCAACGAAATAAGGAGGAAAGATGGTCGTGTGCCAGCCGGGAACGATGCCCACCGCGAAATCGAAGCTCACCACGGTGTGAACGGAAAGCACCAGCGGCGTCGCCAATCCAGCCAGCAGCAAATACGCCGACTGATAGCGGTGCCAATGGCGCGCCGATCCGCGCCAGCCCATCGACAACATGCCAAAAATCACCTGCTGCCAGCGGGTCTTTGCGCGGTCACGCAGCGTCGCCAAGTCCGGAAGTAGACCTACGAACCAGAACAGGAGCGAAACCGTTCCGTAGGTGGATACCGCGAAAACGTCCCAGATCAATGGGCTGCGGAACTGCGGCCAAATTCCCATGGTGCTCGGATACGGGAACATGTAGTACGCCATCCACGGCCGACCGGTATGGATCAGCGGAAACAATCCCGCGCAAGCCACAGCAAACAGCGTCATCGCTTCCGCGAACCGGTTAATCGAAGTCCGCCACTTCTGGTTCAGCAGGTAGAGAATTGCCGAGATCAGTGTCCCGGCGTGGCCGATACCGATCCACCAGACGAAATTGACGATCGCGAAGCCCCAGCCGATCGGGATGTTGATGCCCCAGATTCCCACGCCCTTGGTGATCAGCCAGCCGATCGCCAGATTGAGCACCATCACGATGCTGAACAGAAAGGCAAATCCGAGTAGCCAGCCGATACCAAGCGGACGCGTCAGCACCGCCGAGGAAATCTTGTCGGTGACCGAAGCATAGGTATGCCCTGGCTCGATCCACGGTTCGGGCTCGTGCCCTGCTGGCAAATTCCCTGTTACGCTCATGCCTTTTCCAGTTCCGTGTTCGGATTGCGCACCGCGCCGAGATACGTAGTCCTCGGCCGCGCGTTCAATTCGCCCAGCAGCGTGTAGTTCCGCTGCTGCGCCTTCAACTTCGCCACCTTGCTCGTCGGGTCATTGATGTTGCCGAACGCAATCGCTTCCGTCGGGCAGGCGGATTCGCATGCGGTCACGATTTCGCCATCTCGGATCGGCCGGTTCTGCTTTTCCGCGTCAATGCGCGCGTTGTTGATGCGCTGCACGCAATAGGTGCACTTTTCCATCACACCGCGGCTGCGCACCGTCACTTCCGGATTCCGCAGCAGCTTCAGCTGCGGCGTCTCCCAGTCCTGGAACCGCAGGAAATTGAACCGCCGCACCTTGTAAGGACAGTTGTTCGAGCAGTAGCGCGTCCCGACGCAGCGGTTGTAAACCATGTCGTTCAGGCCTTCCGTACTGTGCGTCGTCGCTCCCACCGGGCAAACCTGCTCGCAGGGCGCGTTTTCGCACTGCATGCAGGGCACGGGTTGAAAGAAAGTCTCCGGATTATCGAGCGCCGGACTGTATTGGCTGGGGTCGCCCGTGTTGCCGCCGCCATCCATGGACGCGGGCGAATTCGTGTAGTAGCGGTCAATCCGTATCCAGTGCATTTCGCGCCCGCGCATAACCTGATCCTTGCCGACCACCGGAATGTTGTTTTCCGACTGGCAAGCCACCACGCAGGCATTGCACCCGTTGCACTTGTTCAGATCAATCGCCATGCCCCACGCGTATCCGGGGTAGGTAAATGCCTTGTACAGCGAATCATCTTTCGCGACTTCCTCGCGCTTTTCCTGCGGAAACGCCGGATTTCGCTGGTACTCCTCGAGCGTCGCCGTGCTCAGGATCTGCCGGCCTTCCATGTTGAAGTGATACTGCGTGCAGGCTAGCGAATATCCGTCGCCGGTCGCCGTCATCTTGCCGCCCGCGGCGCTCCACATCGCGTTTGAAGTCCTGACCGCGTAGGCGTTGAATCCTTTGTTCGTTCCGGTAAACCCCGAGCGCGACCGCCCGTAGCCGAGCGGCAGGACAACCGTGTTTTCCGCTTGCCCAGGCACTGTCCAGGTTGCCGCGGTCACCTTGCTCCCGTTCAACTCGATGTCCACGACGGCCGACCGGACCTGTCCGTGCTCGCCGCCGCGTGAAACCACCTTGTGCGCCAGGTCGTTCTTCCCGGCGAATTTCGGGCTGACCAGCGCCGCGTTATCCCACGTCAGTTTGGTCACCGGCTTCGGCAATTCCTGCAGCCAGCCATTGTTGGCAAACCGCCCGTCATACACCGTCGGGTCCGGCCGGAAGATATATTCCACCTGATCCGCGGGCATGCCCTCTAGCGCAGGCAAACTTGCCGGACTGAATTTCAGTTCCGGACTGATCGCCGGCAATTTCGTGCCGGAAATCACTCCGTCATTCAGCCACTTCCGCCATCCCGCATCGATCGCGGTTCCAAGATGCGTCGACGCTTCGGTCCAATACGCGCGGACCGCGTCGTAGGGAAGCTGCCCGGGCTTGTCGCCGAACGCCGCCACCACGTCGTGCGCCGACTTCGTGTAATAGAGCGGCGCAATCAGCGGCTGGACGATACTCGCGGTTCCGTCATAAGCCCGCGCGTCGCTCCACGATTCCAGATAATGTGACTCAGAAACGTGCCAATGGCAGTAAGCCGAGGTTTCGTCAAAATACGGACTCAGATGCACCGAGGTATGCACCTTTTCGAGCTTGCGAACGAAATCGAAATCGTGCGGCGCGTCGTAGGCCGGATTGCCGCCCAGAATCACCAGCAAATCCACCTTGCCGGCATCCATGTCCGCGCAAAGATCGCGCAGCGATTCCAGCTGATTGACGGGTTCCGCTTCGACCGGCTCTGTGTAATAAACCGTCGTGCCCACATTCCCGAGCGCCGCATTAATCGCATGCGCCAGCGCGTGCACCGTCGCCGACTGCTGCTCGCCCGCAACCACCAACGAACTGCTGTGCGCCTTGGCTAAATCCGCGGCAACCGTGTTCAACCACTTTTCCGCATCGCCCGGCAGGCTCACAGCGTTTCCGCGCCCGAGCTTCGCCGCCAGCGCCCGCGCAAACAGTTCGATGTCCGACGCCCGCATCGGCAGCTTGTTGTCCGCGGAGGATCCGGTCACCGTCGGAGTCGGCTCGACGACATACAAACGGTTCATCGAGTCATTCGTGCCGTCCAGCTTGCGCCGCCCGGCCCACTGCTTCGCGTAGGAAATGTGCCCCGGCCCGCTCGCCAGGAAATCCGCGTCCAGCGACAAAATCACGTCTGCCTTCGCCGGCACATAAACCGTGTTTACCACGCGGCCAAACGCCAGCTTTGCGCCCTCGCGTGCTCCGTCGCTTACCGCCGGCTCCCACTGGTGCCACTTCGCCTGCGGGTAAAGCGCCAGCAATTTGCGCAACTGCCCGGCCAGCGTCGGTGAAGTCACGGTCCCGCTCAGAATCCGGAAACCCGCTCCACCCGCGGCTTTCGCGCCAGTTGCCGCTTCCTGCGCGGAACCGAGGAACGCGGACCAGGCGCGAATTTCGCCGCCTTCCATCACCGTCTGCGCGCGGTCCGGATCGTACAGATTCAAAATTGAAGCCTGCACGATCGCGCTTGTCGCACCCAAGCTCGACGGGTGATCCGGATTTCCCTCAATTTTCGTAGGCCGCCCTTCGTGGCTTTCCACCAGCACGCCAACAGCGTCCGCCCCGAACGGCATCACGGTCGCGTAATAATTCGGTTTCCCCAGCACCATGCCGTCCGGTTGCTTCACATACGGCACGATGTGCGATTCATCCGGCCGCCCGCAGCCTGCCAGACCCGCCAGCGCCAGCGACGCGCCCATCAGTTTCAGGAAGTCGCGGCGGTCCACGGCGTCGTCCCACTCTGAAGCGTGCCGCGGAAATTCCCGGTGCAGCAATTCCTCGAAATGCGGATCCCCGGAAAGCTCTTCGAGCGTCCGCCAGTACTGTTTTCCGCTCTTGTCCTTCAGCCTTTCGCGGACCGCGGAAAGTTCCAGCCGATGTTCCCGCAGCGTGTCGTCCACGATCTCGCCGTCTTCATGATCGTGTCCCCCGCCTGGCGCCGGTTTCGCTGCCAGCGGGCCTTCGAGAATGCGCAGTTGCTTGTCGTGTTCGTGATCGCTCATAGCATCCATTAACGATGACACGTCGAGCAGCTCGTCAGCTCGGCCGTGGTTCGCAGCTTGTATTCCGCCGCAAGTTGCCGCCCCACTTGTTCCTGGTTTGCGGGCGCTTTCCAGTCCATGTTGAAAACCTGATCCTTCGGACGAAGATTTTGTTGCGGGTTCCGGTGGCATTCCAGGCACCAGTTCATGTTCAGGGGGGAGGCCTGCAGGACGAGCGGCATCTGGTTCACGCTGCCGTGGCAGGAAGAGCAGCCAATGCCCTTGTTGATGTGAATGCTGTGGTTGAAATAAACGTAGTCCGCCAGCCGGTGCACTTTCGTCCAGCGAATGGATTCGTCCGTCCGGTAGCTCTCGCGGACCGGTTCCAGGTATCCGACGTTGTTAAACAGAACCGAATGGCAGTTCATGCACGTCCGCGTTGGTGGAATCCCCGCGAACGCCGAGCTTTCCACGCTCGTGTGGCAGTACCGGCAATCAATCCCGTCGTCTCCCACGTGGTGTTTGTGGCTGAATTGAATCGGCTGGCTTCGCGTAACGTGTTGGTTGGTAATGTAAGGCGACCTCGCGACGACCAATACCGCCGTCAAAGCAACTCCCGCGAGAACCGCCACTCCGAGCAAGCTCGCCCGGGCCATGAAATTTGCACTGCGGTGGAAGATTTGTGCCATGTCAGAGATGCGCTAGAGCGAAGTTCTTCCCCATGAGCGTTGGTCCCCCGAAGTTTTCCACTCTTATACCGGACAGCGCATGCCCGGGTCCATCAGCGACCGATTAGTGTCCAATAATTTTTCCGGGAATGCAACCCATATCCAATTTTTCCGCGTTTGAATTCTTCAAACATAAGATCACCGCAAATCGCGGCCTTTTTGAACATTTCGAAATAAATCAAAACTCACCGCCATCCTGGTGATTCTTCCGAGAACAGAACCGCTTCCTGTCCCCTCTTCAGATGCTCCAGGCTCTTCGGTGGATAAACCTTTCTTATGAGTGCCCTCAGCCTATTCCGCTCTTGCTGGTGGCACCCTCCATGCTATGCTTTTTGTGTTCCTCATCGCTTTGCAGGCCCGGCCTGCAGGCTCCGGCCCTCCCCGGAGCAGCCATCGAATCCCCCGCTGGGGCGTGGTCCAACTGGTAGGACACCTCACTGTTAATGAGGACGGTGAAGGTTCGAATCCTTCCGCCCCAGCCAATTTTCCGAGTCGGTTCGGCGATATTCTCGAAGCCCGACGCGGCTTCTGACACGCCGACTACCCGTCGCTTATTGCTGTTGCTCCAGCAAGGCTGCGTTTTTCAGCAGCGCTTCGGCCAACTGCCTCAGGATGGCGGAGTTCACGAAGTAGAATTGCTCGTGGCCATCCGCTGCATCAAGCCGAATGATGCCCACACCCTTGTTGGTAGGATGCGGCCAATATGCGGATCCTTTGAGGACCTTACCTTGCACGTTAATTTTTCCCTCGTCATTCATGGTGCACCGTCCGACGGCACTTTAGTTACCAACCGTAGGCCAGAACCTGATCTCTTCTGCCGGCTACCTCTTTCATGCTTTGGGGTAGAGGAGGAGAAGCTATTCTACGCCGCTATCGGTTGCACGGCACCAGCTTGCCAGTACGAGAAGGACTCGATCGCCCGGATGAGATTTTCAGGGAGCGAATTCGTTGGGGCGGAAGGATTCGAAAATGAACCCCGTTCCTCGAATAGCCCCTGCAATCGCTGTCTTTCAGTGTTCCCAACGACTTAGCACGCCCCACGCTTTAAGCGACATGAAAACGACCTAAAAGACAAACGGCCCGTCATGTGTGATGGCGGAGTTTTGCCTTTTCGACCCGCAACGCTTCGCCCTTCGTTGACACCGCTTCGTCACAGGCATACGCTTTCGCTGGTCTGGAGTGTGCGATGAAAAACGTACGTGCCGTTGCCTTTCTTACCGTCCTTGTTTTCGCTCCCGCGTGCTTCGCTCAGAACGAACCACACCACCACCACGATTCGACCGAGCAGCTCGGCACCGTCTCCTTCCCGATCTCATGTGCTCCCGCCACAAAGGCACAGTTTGCGCGCGGCATGGCTCTTCTCTACTCCTTCGAGTACGAAACAGCGATCAATCAGTTTCAGGATATTGCCAAGAAAGACCCCGCCTGCGCCATGGCCTACTGGGCCCAGGCCATGAGTTTGTATCACCAGCTCTGGGACCGCCCTGCAAAAGCCGATCTCCAGCGCGGCGCGGAATTGCTTGCCAAAGCGAAAGCTCTCAATCCTCCCACCGCGCGCGAACGCGACTACATCCAAGCTCTAACTGTCTTCTACACTGACACCGATAAAATTGGTCACGAAAAGCGCGCCGAGGCCTACGCCGAGGCCATGAACGGCGTCCGCCAGCAGAATCCCCAGGATCGCGAAGCCGCCGTTTTCTATGCGCTCGCTCTGCTGGCATCCGCGCCCGACCGCGATCCCGACCTCACGAACGCCAAAGCCGCTGTCGCCATTCTGAACAAACTCTACAAAGAGGAGCCTGATCATCCAGGCATCGCCCACTACATCATTCACAGCTGCGACAATCCCTCGATGGCCAGCCTCGCCCTTCCCGCGGCCCGCCAATACGCGGGCATCGCGCCTGCCTCCGCCCACGCGGTTCACATGCCGTCCCACATCTTTGCGCGCTTGGGCCTCTGGCAGGACGACATCAGTTCCAATCTCGCCGCCATTCAAATTGCCGACCAAATGGCCGCTATGCACGTCGACGTCATGCATCACAAAATGCATTCGATGGACTTCCTTGAATACGCCTATCTTCAAATTGGCGACGACACCCGCGCCAAGGCTGAAGTTGATGCCATCACCACTGTTCCAGAGTCCGGCGCGGATCCCGAATATAAAGACTATTTCGAGCTTCGCAAGGCAATGGCCCGGGCGACCTACGCCATCGAGCGGCGTCAATGGAAGGAAGCCCTCAATCAGCAACCCACGGCCAGCGCCCCTCCCCACGTGCAACTGGTCGCCTATTGGAGCCGCGCCGTCGCCGCAGGGCACCTTCGCGATTCCGCCGCAGCAGAAGATGCGCTCGAGCACGGTGACGAACTTATCGAAGCCACGCGAAAAGGGGACAAGCCCTACCTCGCGGATTCTCTAAAAGATACTCACGATGTGATGCGGGCTTGGGCCGACTACGCTGCGGGCAAGACCTCCAAAGCTGTAACGCTCCTGCGCTCCGTCGCTCAGATGGAAGACAAAGTCGGCAAGGGCGAAACGGATCTCCCGGTCCGTGAAATGCTTGCGGATATGCTCATGGAGATGCAGAAGCCGCAGGAAGCCCTTGTTGAATACGAGACTTCGCTCGGCACCGACCCGAACCGCTTCAACAGTCTCTATGGCGCCGCCCGAGCCGCCGAGTTGACCCAGCAAAAAGAAAAGGCTGCGGCTTACTACGCGCAACTCATCAAGAACTGCGATGGCATCCGCTCCGACCGTCCGGAGCTCGCCCAGGCGAAAACTCTTCTCGCCGCCAAATAACATCTCGCCAGCCTTGGCGTTACCGGGCCTTGCCGCCCAGTTTATTCAACTCGTGAATTGTGCCGTCCTCAACCGCCGCCGACACCGTCGCTACATTCTCCGCCAGGTGCTCCACGCGGGAGGTGCCGGGAATCGGCAGCATCACCGGCGATCGCCGCAGCAGCCAAAGAAGCGCCAACTGCGAAGGCGTAATCTTCTCCTGGGCGGCAATGCGCGCGAGCTTGCTGCCCGCGGCCGACAACTGCCCTGCTCCCAGCGGGAACCAAGGAATAAATCCGATATTCTCGCGCTCTGAATACTCCAGCACGTCCTCCGCCCCGCGATCGAGCACGCTGTAGCGGTTCTCGACCGTAACGATCGGCACGAGCTTCCGCGCATGTTCAATCTGCCTAACGCTCACCTCGGAAAGCCCGATGTGCTTGATTTTTCCTTCCGCCTGCAACTGTTTCAGAGTCCCCAGCTGTTCTTCCGCCGGCACCTTGTCGTCAATCCGGTGCAATTGGAAAAGATCGATCCGCTCCAAGCGCAATCGCCGCAAGCTTCCCTCGCACGATTTGCGCAGGTGCGCCGGCTTGCCATTTGGCACCCACACATTATAAGAGGGCGCCCCTTTGGAGTAGGTTTTGAGTGCTGGCTCATACCCTACAAGAAAGGAACACCCTCATGAGTAGCACTCAATATATCGGCATGGACGTGCACACGGAAAGCATT
>JABCZN010000024.1 GCA_013289665.1 Acidobacteriota bacterium
TAACAAGGTGTCATCTCTGGGTGCTCCGAAAGAGAATGCCGGGTTCTGCTAAAACCCAGTGTTCATCAATCTTTTAGAGCACCTTTTCTTTTTTTGCTAGCAAAATCATGAATAATTCAGGCTAGGGAAGCTATGAATCTTGAACCGCCCAGGGATTGAGCAGTAATACACCAGTGGGCTCAAAGTGTTCCGTGTTCCGGGTCATAACGTGAAGGCCATGGCGCCGCGCAGTAGCAGCGATCAGTCCGTCGCTTGCGGGAACGATCTTACCGGCTTTCTGCGCGGCGGCTGTGAGTTCTCCCCAGGTGTGGCTGGTTTCGAGATCGACGGGAAGGACTCGATCCGCGTAATAGCGTTCGAGGGCCTGCAACCATGCCTGGAGTTCGCGTTTGTTCTTGCTTTCCTTAAGAAGCGCAATCCCTTTAGCGATTTCTCCGATAGTTACGACACTGACAAACAGACTATCGCTTTCGAGGGCTTCAACGACACGGCGGACACCGGAATGTCCTTTGGGACGGCGCAATTCGGAAAGCACGCAGGTATCGAGAAGAACTCTCAAAGCTTCGCATCTCGCATGGGAGAGTCATCCCGAGTAAGATTCAGCCTTTCGAAGCTAGGGCCCTCTCCCATAAGAAATTTCTTGAAATCTGGGCGCTTCCCGGTGAGTTTTTCGTAGTCACGCTCTGCCACGACGACGACAGCATCATCGTGACGTTGGACCCGTTGTGGTCCTTCGGCAAGAGCGCGGGTAACGAGTTCACTGAAGCGGTTTTTGGCGTCTGCAAGTCGCCATTCCATTGGGGCTCCTATGTGGCTAGATTATCTAGCCATATTATAGCCTTTTGCGTAACTTCGTCAACTGCGACTAACTATTCAAACCATTCTGCGCCATCCGCGGCCATTCGCTGGGATTTCCGTCTAGCACCCGGGCGTATAGCCCTTCAAGTCAAGGCGCCCCGTTAGTGCTCGCCGCTCACGGGCCGTTCGGGCGTAAAAAAATGTCTTTACAACACCGTAAGGTTAATTGGATTTTTAGGGAAGGACGCCGAGGTGAAGACGACGAAGAGCGGGACGAATACACCGTTCTGTCGCTCGCCACGCAAGCGTCTTGGAAGGACAAGAAATCGGGCGAGTACGTCAATCGCACCGAATGGCACCGGACGATCGCGTGGGCCAATCTTTCGACGTCCGCCGCAACTCTGAAAAGGGCACGCACCTCTCCGTGGAAGGTGAGCTGCGCTACCGCGAGTTCAACGACAAGAAACATAAGAAGCTCAAGGTTCGTCTCGCGGAGATCCATCTCGGCAAGATCGGCAAGCTTGATCGCGTCGAAAAGCGCGCCGGGCAAGACTATCCCGCAAGCGAAGATAGCGTAACTCTGAAGACGCAGCCTTCCGGTGCCCTCGACGAGGTAGCGTCTTCAGCAGATGCATGGTTTCGGCGGCCTTTCCCCTGCGTCCGGTTATCGCACGCTTCGCTCGACCTTCGCCGACTTTCGGGAGCTATCCTTTTTCTGCCTCTCTTTTTGCTGGGCGCTGCCTCGGACCGATTCCTGCGCCCGGCAGCTTCGCGTCTTCTGCTTTTCCCGTTCCTCCCAACAAATCTTCTTTAAGCGCCCCGAAATCTTGTTGTGCTCATGGCTACGCCCTACGTGATCCTCAACCTAGCAACCACTGGTCGATGGCGCGCTAAAGAATCCAAGGAAAACGTTGGGACGATTGTGTCCTCATTGGTGGAAAGAGAATGACGGTGGAAGTGAACGCCGCTGCTGTCGAGGGCGGAAAAATGATTTCCCATTCTATCAAGCTGCAGTAGTCCAAATTGCGGTTGCGGGATACGCGCTTGAAAGCTGTTGCACAAATCACTGACAAACCCGCCCAAAACGCCCCATTTCGAAGTAGTACTGTGTGCCGTAAGTTGTTGATTTGTTTCAGGTGGGAGTACTGCCTGGCAAATTTCAAGACCGCCGGTTTCAACCGCTCACCCACTCCTCCGTTTTCAATTCTAACCTATTCTTGGATTGCGGACGATTTGTGACGTGGAAAGTATTTCGCGGTGACCGGCAAAACGCCAAGTATGGCGGATGACTTTTGACAAAGTACGTAAAATCAGATAATCTGATAATGGGCTTTATGAAGAAAACGAGCATAACCGTCACCGAGGCTGCACGTAATTTTGCCGACTGCGTTAACCGCGCCCATTACCAAAACGTTACGTTTGTGCTTCTGAAAAACGGTGAACCGTTCGCGCGCCTTGTGCCAGACAATGAAAAAGTTTGTGTGGGCCGCGATTTGGCTGAGGTTCTGGCCAAAGCCAAACTAAACGAGAGCGAAGCACGTGCGTGGCATCGTGATCTGACAGCTGCCCGCAAAGTCCTCAAAGCCCCGGCTAATTCGTGGCGATAATTCTTGACGCTGACGTGGTAATTCGAGGGGAGAAGGGCGCTTTCGACCTGGAGAGCTGGGTTGCGTCCCGTCACCATGACCAGTTCGAGATTGCTGCGATAACGGTTGCCGAACTCTGGCACGGAGTCGAACGGGCGACTGGAGCGCGCAGGGACATTCGGAAGAAGTACCTGAGCGCCGTTTTGGGATCCGTGCCCATCATCCCGTACACGGAACAAACGGCATATGAACATGCGCGCATTTGGGCCGAACTAGAAGCGTCAGGCAAGATGATTGGCTACTATGACCTAATCGTTGGGGCAACCGCTTTGGAGCGCGGAAGCCACGTAGCTACGTTCAACAAACGCCATTTTTCTCAGATCAGAGGGCTCAGCATCATCGAACCAAAGTAGCGTTACCTTCGATTCGGCTGGGAGAGTATCCGCGGCGTGACACTCATTGTGTGCGAGAGGCAGAAAGCTTCGACCGTCACCAAACTGTCACTAAAACTGGCGCAAGACCGCCGAAATCAGAGCAAATCCAGAAAACAAAAATCCGCGCTACCTGACGGTTGGCAAAGGGATTTAGTTGAATTTTGTGTCAGATAGCGAACCAGCGATTTAATTTTTCAAGACCGCCGCCTTCAACCACTCGGCCACTCCTTCATTTTCGATTAGCGTATTCTGGGTTCCCGTCCTTCGGAGCACCGGTTCGGACCTCGTTCATCCCGGAACACGCGACGTCGACCGCGAGCTGTGGATTTTGAGCAAAAAACTGACAGGCATATACTTTTAAACTGAGGATTTCGCTCTGCTTTGTTGCGCGTTATGACCGAACCAACGATTCACCTTCCGCTGACCGCTTCGCGGGCTGATCAGGTATTCCCGACGCTGACGTCGGCGCAAATCGGCCGAATCGCAAGTCACGGTCACGCTCGTTCAACCAAAGCGGGAGATGTCTTGCTCGAGCAAGGCGACAAGAACATACCGATTTTCGTCGTAATTTCCGGCGAACTGGAGACGGTGCGCCCTTCTGGTGCTCATGAAACATTGATCGCACGTGTGCCGCCGGGGCAATTCACTGGCGAAGTAAACACGCTTTCCGGACGGCGTGCTCTGAACCGCATCCGGGCCCGTATAGCCAGTGAGGTCATCGAAGTCAGCCGCGAAAGTGTGATGGCACTAGTGCAGACCGATGGAGAGTTGAGCCAGATCCTGATGCGTGCCTTCATTCTTCGCCGGGCAGAATTGTTCGCGCAGGGCCTAGGCGACGTCACCGTTGTGGGGTCCAGCCACTCAGCTGACACGCTCCGCATTAAGGAATTCCTGGCTCGCAATGGCCACCCTTGTGCCTACATCGATCTCGATCGCGATGCTGACGTACAGAGCCTGCTCGATCACTTCCACGTTTCTGCGTCCGACATCCCAGTGGTGATATGCCGAGGCGAAACTGTGTTGCGTAATCCCACCAACCAGGAGGTTGCCGACTGTCTCGGTTTTAACCAGGCTGTGGACCAATCCGAGGTGCGTGATCTGGTTATAGTGGGCGCAGGACCAGCGGGCCTAGCTGCCGCGGTTTATGGTTCATCTGAAGGCCTCAATGTCCTGCTGCTGGAAACGTACTCGCCGGGAGGTCAAGCTGGCTCCAGTTCGCGAATCGAGAACTATCTTGGCTTTCCTTCAGGTATTTCGGGAAATAGTCTGGCGTCCCGAGCCTACGCACAGGCACAGAAGTTCGGCGCGCAAATGCTCCTCGCGAAAGGGACGCGGCTCATCTGCGACCATAAGCCTTATGTCGTCGAATTAGCAGATGGCGCTCGAGTCCCGGCGCGCGCCGTCATGATCGCTACCGGTGCGAAATACCGAAAACTGGCCGTCGAGAATCTTTCACGGTTTGAAGGTGTTGGAGTCTATTACGGTGCAACGTTTATCGAGGCTCAGCTATGCAAGGACGAGGAGGTCATCGTCGTTGGCGGTGGAAATTCGGCCGGTCAAGCGGCAGTGTTTTTGGCTGAAAGCGCAAAACATGTTTTCGTGGTGGTTAGATCAGACGGGTTGGCAGACACTATGTCGCGCTATCTGATCCGGCGGATCGAGGAAACTCCGAACATCACGGTCCTTCCACATACTGAAATTGTCGCGCTCGATGGCACCGAACACCTTGGGCGTGTGACTTGGCGGAACGGGCAGAGTGGCGGGACCATCGAGAAGAGCATTGCTCATCTATTCGTAATGACAGGAGCTATTCCGAACACTACGTGGCTTGAGGGCTGTGTCGTGCTGGATGCAAAAGGATTCATCAAGACCGGTTCTGATCTTTCCGCGGATGAGTTGCGTGCCGCGAACTGGCCACTCGCGCGCCGGCCGTACCTGCTCGAAACCAGTCTTCCTGGTGTGTTCGCCGCCGGTGATGTGCGCGGCGGGAACGTCAAGCGTGTTGCGTCGGCAGTAGGTGAAGGTTCAATCGCGATTCCCTTGGTCCATCAACTTCTTCGCGAATAACCTGTGCCTAGGTTGAAACTTGCTGCGTGCGTTCGGGCATTTCTTGGATTCTTGGTAACAAATTCGCATCTGACACGCCATTGGGGCTTTGCTGCCGAAGGCCATCAGCGGATGAAATGGATCCGGAGTCCCAGTTTCAGACTCTTCCACGATTTGTCAGCCGTGTAGACTGGAGCACCTAACGCAAGTCCGAGCGCCAAACAAGCTCGGTCTCCCAATGACAAACCTAGTGCGCGGGTTTCGACAATAAGGTTTCCGGCGGTCATAGCTTGCTCGGCAGTGAATGCTGCAGCCTCCCGAATCGGGCTGAGGGTAGCTTCCCACGCCTCCTGAGGACTAAGCCCGCGGTTCACGAGTTTGCTTTGTACTTCGGCCAGATTGACCGTGCTGCTGGTAGCGACGCTGAGCAGTTGCGGAGTCAGTTTGTCCGCACCTGGTTCACGATTAAGCAACGCGAGAAGCACCGAGGCATCAAGGACGATCCTACTCATTTCTCGCGGCCTCGCGCCGTTCTGCAATCAACTCATCGACCAGCGACGTACCTGGTTTTACGTGCTGGCGGACAAGCCGCTGCGCTCGCTCGATGCGGTGTTTGAGCGTAGTGATCCGCAACTCGTCATCTTCGATCCGTAACACGATTTCATCCCCGACATTGATGCCAAGGGCCTTGCGAAATGACGCGGGGATGACGACTCGGCCATTTTCGTTGACCCGCAGGCGAGTTTCCAAGTTCATGTCACTCCTCTCGTAATGTGACATTATTGTATCATCATGCCATATCGTTTACAAGCTGGTAGCCCAAGGCGCCATCAGCCGCGAATCGTTTCTCATGGTTTGCAACAGAGAATGTGCTACTTAAGGCAACCACGACCGTCGCAACCAGCCAATCCCGCAATTACCAGTCTCGCCGATTGTTCGGATTACGGCTGCGAGGTCCCGGCAACCGTTGCCGAGGTTCCGCGTTTAGGTGCCGATCTGGGTAAGCGGGCTGGGACGGCGGCGCCTGTTCTCCAGGCTCCTCCCTCCCCGCGGCTTTGCTTCACGGAGATGGCGATACGAGATCGCTTCGAGGATAATGCCCAAGTGCTCTGAAGCGTTCTAAACGTTGCCCGGCTGGCTCCGAGGAAGATCCAAATGATAGGTGCAATAGCGGGTGATATTATCGGATCGGTTTACGAATGGAAGAACATCAAGACAAAGCAGTTCGATCTGTTCAGTCCGGATTGCTGCTTCACCGACGACACAGTCCTCACCGTTGCCCTGGCCGAATCGATCTTGTCCGGCACCGACTATGCTTCTCTGATGAGGGTCTACTATCGGCGTTATCCGGACGCAGGATACGGAGGCTTTTTTCACCGGTGGGCCCAATCTCAGGAATGCCAGCCTTACAATAGCTGGGGCAATGGCGCCGCTATGCGAATCAGTTCGGTTGGTTTTGCGTTCAACACGCTGGACGAAGTGCTGGTTCGGGCGGCTGAATATACAGCCGTGACGCACAATCACCGAGAGGGGATCAAGGGCGCGCAAGCAACTGCCGCCGCAATCTTTCTTGCGCGGACAGGAAGTACGAAGGCCGACATCAAGCAATACACGACGGCAACCTTCCACTATGATTTATCCCGAAGTGTTGATGAAATTAGACCTACATACCGGTTTGACGTGTCATGCCAGGGGACGGTTCCTCAGGCGATCGTGTGCTTCCTCGAATCAACGGATTTCGAAGATGCAATCCGAAACGCGATATCGCTTGGAGGAGACAGCGACACGCTGGCCTGCATTACCGGCGGAATTGCCCAAGCGCACTACGGCGTGCCAGGGGCCATCGCCCACCGAGCCATGTCGATCCTCGACGAGGATCTTAGGGCTGTAACCGTTCGCTTCATGTCGGGCTACTGCCCTGCTACGCCGCCCGACTTCTCGACTCTGCCGATTTGAATTAATGCCTATGTGCGGAACTAACGGCTCGAATTTGGTAATTCGGTGCCCTCGTTGAGGATGTCAAGGTAGCGGTAATACGTGAAGAGGCGATGTCGCTGTTCGCCGGTCGTCCTTTCCTTATCCAGCTAAGAGGGCATGCTTGTCCTGGTGCCACCACGATCCTGGCATGACCGGCGATATGGAGCCTGCCCCCGAGCCGTAGCTTATCGCCTTCCATATCAGCGGCGACGATTCCCGGGGTTCCCGACCCTCTGTCCGCAACTCATTTTCGCGCCAAGGGTTACGTTGACTCCGTCACTCCGGTGCTCCACTGGAAAAACATGTGTGTCTTCAAGCGAAGCAAAAGCATCTAAATCCTTCGCGGGATTCCATCGAGGGTGTTACGCAAGCAATGACCGTGGATTCTACGAGAAAGGGTCCGGCTTTTCGCCTCGGAAAGCAGATTTTGCTGGGCCTGTGCGCCCTGCTTTGCAGCTCTCCTTGTCGGCCTCAGCAGGCCCCTGCCCTCGGCACAGACGAAAACGTTTTACCAGGCTCGGAACGCACTGAGATTTCTAGTTCTTGGCAGCAACCCGATCAACAACGCACAGGTAGCATCCGCGGAACAGTGATTGACCAATCCGGAGCCCGTATTACGGGAGCCTCGGTGAAGTTTGTGCGAGAAGGCGAATCGCCGGACACGGAGGTTTTGTCCGGCGAAAATGGAGAATTTTTCTTCTCTAGTGTCGCTCCGGGGCCGTTCCACCTCACGATTACGTCGGAAGGGCTCACTCCGCAAGACTTCTCCGGGAACATGCATCCTGGAGAGGTCTACGTCACTCCGCTGATCCGATTGATTATTGCCACCCAGGTGACCGAGGTGCGTGTCGGACTTACGCGGGACGAACTTGCCGACGCGCAGGTCAAGGATCAGGAAAAGCAGCGCGTGTTCGGCTTCATTCCGAATTTTTACGTCAGCTACGTTCCCGACGCCGCCTCACTCGCGCCGAGACACAAATTCGCGCTTGCCTGGAAGTCGGCTACCGATCCAGTCACGTTCGCCGCGGTTGGCGTTGTAGCCGGATTTGATCAGGCCGGAGATCGCTGGGGCGCATACGGACAGGGCACTCGAGGCTACGCCAAGCGCTTTGGAGCCTCCTACGGAGACGTTTTTGCCGGAACGTTTATTGGGAGCGCCATCCTGCCCTCGGTGCTCAAACAGGATCCACGGTATTTCTACAAAGGAAGAGGATCGAAGCGATCGCGGATTTTCTATGCACTCGCCAACTCGGTTATCTGCAAGGGCGACAACGGGCACTGGCAGCCGAACTATTCGAGCATCGCTGGAAATCTTGCTGCTGGCGGAATCTCGAATCTCTACTATCCGGCCAATGATCGCAATGGAATCGGAACCGTGGTCTCGACCGCCCTGATCCGGCTTGGGGAAACGGCGGTCGCCAATATCTTCCAGGAGTTCTTTGCCCCGAAGATGACGCCGAATCTCCCAAGTCGCGGATCGGGCCAACCCTGAAGCGCATACCGCGCTCGAACGGCCTTCACTTTCTCTTGCAATCTATTCGAAACTCCCCGTTACACCCTGGAAGCCGTTGATGGCCTGTTTATAAAGCCACTTCATGACTCGAGCGGCATCGTAGCAGTAGGCGACGTTGTACCCGAGCGTCGAGAAACAGTGCGGCTCACAGCCTTGTTTCATTTCGGCAAGCTGCTTGAGGTCGAACTTCTGTTTTCCGACCGTGCCCCAGTCATAGGTCGCGTTGTACATCGGAAAACAAGGCGCGAGTGTTCCGTCGGTGCGAATAATCAGCCAGTTTTGGCCGGCGCGGCAACCCCAGTGCTCGCCCACCCCGCGCATGAAACCCTTCATATTCTGCAAGCGCGTGACAGAGTCCACCATTTTGTAACCCTGGCGTTGCTTGTCGATCAGCCAATCCAGCAGATCGTCGACCATCGGAAAATCTTCCGGGCGGATGTAGGTGTCGTTTTCCTGGAGATGCTTGAAATGGGACTGCTCCATCATCGGCGCTTCGTTGATGTGGAAAGTAAGCGAAATCCCGTTATCGTGGGCGATCTCCACCAGCTGTTTGACGTCCTCGATGTTGGTGCGGCAAATGTTGGTGTTAAAGAAAACCGTGTAGCCGTGGCGGTACTGGCGTCGCACGAGGTAATCGAAGTTCGAACGAACGTGCTCCAGGGCTTTCGGCAGGCCGGGTTTTTCCTTAATCGCATCCACGGCGAAATTGATCGTGGC
Organism: Acidobacteriota bacterium; assembly: GCA_013289665.1. GTDB lineage: Bacteria > Acidobacteriota > Terriglobia > Acidiferrales > UBA7541 > Acidiferrum. The sequence goes on from JABCZN010000024.1 coordinate 9,072, forward strand.
GATTCCCGCGTCGGCGAGTCGATCGGTGACATCCGGGCGGAGCAGGCGCGCGTTCGTTGCCAGATAGACCCAGAAGTCCTTTTTCGCGGCGTAGTAAATCGCCTTGTGCACAAAATCGGGCCGCAGCAGCGGCTCACCACCGGTGGGGGCCAACACGCGGCAAGGCGTCGATTCGAGCCAGTCAATCGCTCGCCGCGCCGTTTCTTCCGTCATGCCTTTCACGCGGTTGTCGTACGACCAACAGTAGTGACAATCCAGATTGCATTTCCATTCCGTGAACAGGTAAGCGATGATCGGCTGGAAATCGCCAGTGAGAACGCGCGATTTGACGTACGGCACCATCCATCCGCGCATGGTTTGCAGAATCCGGGAAACCGGCCACTGCCTCTTCCCGTTAAGCACAACAGAATCGTGGGCCGCGATGTCTGCCGCATCGAGTTCGTGCAACAACTCGGGATGCTGAGGAAAAACCGGCTCGGGAAGCGCGCCCGCCTCTTTGGAAGAATGGGGCGATGGCCGCTGACCGGGCTGCTGCAGGAGATTATGTAGTGGAACGTCGAGACGAAACGACTGAGTAGGAACAGTAGGGAGCGGTTGTTCCATCGTGGACATGAATCCAACCTCTTCTTTGCATAAGATGACCAGGGTTGGAGCTTAGCCAGCTCATCTTCAAAAATATCAAAACTGACTTGATGCGTTCAACTCCCCTCACTGCGCCTTCAGGGAAGTCGCCCGTGAACTGGTGGACCCCGGTTACAAAATCTTGGATAGACGGAACCGCCGGAGAGATACATCGATGTCGCAAAAACCCCGATTTTTTTTGCCACAAAATCTTTTAACCAATTCGACTAGCCGCAGCATCTATATACGGATGGGCATCTCGACGGGAAGATACCGTGTGATTTTCCCTCAGGATATGCATTCTAGAGCCGGCCCGCCGGCAGTCGTCGGCTGCGGGGCGAAGAGTTACGCGACTTGAGGGTGTTGTGGGATGGATCGAGTTCAAGTCCTGGTGGAGCTAGTGCTGCCCGCCTTGGGTGGAGTTGGGCTGCTCTTTTCGGCGTTCATTGATTCTTCCTTTGTCCCGCTTCCCCTGGTTACCGATTTGCTCCTCATGGAGCTCGCCAGCCGGCACCCGTTGCGCATGCCCTATTACGCCGCCATGGCCGCGTTTGGATCCCTGGGAGGATGCATCTGGATCTACTGGCTGGCCCGGAAAGGCGGGCAAGCTTACTTCGAGAGAAGCCACGGCCATCCGCCGGGCAGGATTCGAAAATTCATCCGGGAGTATCCGATGGCCTCCGTCTTTCTCCCCGCGGTTGCGCCGTTTCCGGTGCCCTTCAAACCGTTTGTGATTGCGCAAGGCGTTTTTCAGGTGCCCTTCTTGACTTTCCTGGCGGGCACGCTGCTCGGGCGCGGCTCTCTTTTCTTCATCGAGGCTTTTCTGGGAGCACGCTACGGTAGGACGGCAGAGCAGTTCCTGGTGGACCAGAAATGGGCGTCAATCGCGCTGGCGCTTGGCGTCGCAGTTGTGTTTTTTCTGGTGCGCCGGCTGCTGGCGCTCTGCCAGGCGGAATATTCTCAGACGGATTGAAGCTCCCGGACGCGGCGCTCGAGCTCGCGGGCAATCTCGTCCGCGTCCGCGTTCGCGGCGAAACGCACAGGCACGCCAATCGTGGCCCGCACGTCGCCTGGAAGCGCAAAGATTCTCTCGCGCTGTTTCATATCAAAAAGCCCATGCAGGTAAATTGGCACAACCGGGATGTTCAACTGTTTCGCGAGCAGGCCGATTCCTGAACGAAACGGCAGCATGTTTCCGTCTTCGGTCGTTTTGCCTTCTGGAAAAACCAGAACATTCCAGCCGCGATCGAGAAGGTCACCCGCGAAGCCAAAGCTCCGGAGGAATCCGGATTGCTGCGGCAGCGGGAAAACGTTGAACAGACTCAGCGCCAGAAAATATCTGAGGCGTTCTAGCAAGCGCTCTAAGAGGCTCAAGCCGTTCGAGGGGCGACGCATTCTGGCCAGCCTTTCACCGCCCATAGCTGTGGCCAGGCGGTTTCTAAATCTCGCCGGGAGCGCCGGCAGGATCCAGGCGATATCCAGGTAGGTGACGTGATTGGAGACTGCCAGAACCGGTCCGTCCAGCCCGCGGAGATTCTCGCGGCCGCGAATTCGTGGAGCCGCAAGCAGATAGGTCGCCGGCCACGCGAGCGAGTAATACACGGCAAGACGGAAAGCTGTGACGAGCCAATGCTGCGGCCAGACCGGATATACATGCCGAATCGGGGCGGAATTGCTTTGCGTGAGAAGTTTCTCTAGTTGCGCGATTGTGGTGACGTCCTGAAACTGTGCCTCGTTCAGGTCCACTTGATGCCGCTCTTCCAGAGCACTCATCAGTTCGACGCGATCGAGCGACGTCAGGTCGAAATCGGTCTCGAGATTGGCGTCGTCTGAACCCGGTTGAACCGCGCGGCCTGTAATCTGTGTGATCAATCCCGCCAGGGAATCGAGGGCAGGCGGGGATCCCTTTCTACCGCCCTTTGCGCTCTCGACCACTTCGCGGATGCGCGGAAGAATCGCCTTCTGCGTCGGCGTCCTCGGGAAATCCGGCTCGGGCCAAAGAAACGAATGCCGTATTTTCTGGTATTCAGCAAGCGACTGGTTTGCTCCTTCGATTGCCGCGGCCGCGCTGCCGCTCGAGCCGTCGAGCAAGACTACCGCGCATGGCTCGGCATTCCCGTCCCGTTCGAGCCCGATCACGACGCAATCGCGAATGCCGGGCTGCGCTCGCAGGGCTTTCTCGAGATCCTCTGGGTAAATATTCATCCCGGCCGGCGTGACGATGACGTTTTTTCGCCGTCCCTTGAAGTACAGGCGGCCGTTCAGATCCGCCTCTGCGACATCTCCCGTTCGGAACCATCCGTCGGATTCGGCCACGGAGAGAGTCTGGCCATTTTGCCGGTAGGCCGCCGCGACGTTCTCTCCGCGTACGAGGATTTCGCCGTTCTCGTCGACACGCACTTCCATGCCCGGAAACACTTTGCCAATTGACCCCTGGGCGGAACGGAATGGATGATTCAGGCTGATGAGCGAAGTGGTCTCCGTCATCCCATATCCCTGGATGACGGCATATCCCAATCGATTCCAGAACGTCTCGGTCTGTTTTGGGAGTGCGGCCCCTCCGGAGATAATGGCCCAGAATTTCCAGCCGAACCGCCCGTGGATCCGGCGGAATCGCCACCAGCGGCGAAGAAAATGGTGCTGTTTCGCCGCAGCGAAGTCCTGCCGAAACTGTTCGATTTTCCCGCCGCGCTCCTCCTGGCGTTCCACCTCGCGCTCGAGAGACTCAATGAAACGGGGAACCGCGACCAGGACGGAGACCCGCTCCCGCCTGATCGTATCCATGAATTCTGCGGGCCGGAGCGAACCCATGAATACCACGGTGCCAGCCAGCATCGGGGGGATGAACACTCCGAGCATCTGGCCAAATACGTGACTGAGAGGCAGCAGATTCAGAAAACGAAGCGGGTGGACAAGTTTTTCGTAGCGAAGATATTTCTGGATTTCACCCTGCAGCGGCTCGATATTCGCGAGAACATTTCCGTGCGAGATCACTACGCCCCGAGGCTCGGCCGTGGTGCCCGAGGTAAAGATAATTTCCAGGGTGTCCTGGCGGGTGGCGGGTAGCGAGGGGTAGGGGGAAGAATCGCGTTCTGCCGTTATGGTGGATAGCCTCTCGAACGGAATGGACGGAACAGTTCCGCCGCCCTGCTGCGCGTCCGGCCGAAAAATGAGCTTTGCGTTTACTTCTTTTGACACACGGCAGGCAAATTCCGCCGGTGAGGCGTGGTCGATGGGGACGACGACAACTCCGCGAAGCAGGCACCCGAGAAATGTGGTGATCCATTCCGCTGAGTTTTCGCCCCATAGCAGAACTGCGTCGCCCTTGGTTATGCCGCGGGCCTCCAGTTCGCGAGCGAGCCGATTTGCGCCTCCCGCAATCCTCCCGTAGGTCCAGCTCTCCATGCGATAGCCGCGCCGCTGCCGCACGGCAATTTCCTCGCCATGGGCGGCATAATTCTCGACGAAACTAAGAAGTGACTCCAAGCTCATTCCAGACATCTATTTTGTCAGAAGTGCGGGGGCCCGGGGGGTGCGTCAGGGGCTCCACCAAATTTGATAGGCTTTGCCGGCTGTGGGATACACGGAAAAAGTTGTGATCATTGGCGCAGGAATCTCAGGCTTGGCTTGCGCCTATCGCCTGGGACGATTGGGCATCCCATGCCTAGTGCTCGAGGCACAGGAGCGCGCCGGCGGCTTGATTTCCACAATCCGAAAAGACGGCTTCCTGATTGAGACTGGTCCTCAGTGCCCTCGATTTCCCCCTCTGGTATGGCAACTCGTGCGCGAGCTGAATCTCGAAGCTGAATTTATCGCAGGCGACCCGGGAGCAAAGCGCTATATCCTGCGGGACGCCCGGCTCTACCGGGTCCCCTTCTCGCCGGCAGGGTTGGTCGGCACACGGTTGGTAGGACTCGGTTCGAAGTTGCGAATGCTGACGGAGGTTTTTGGTTCTTCGCGGCCTCCCCTTTGTGAGGAAAGTTTGGCCGAATTCGTTCAACGGAAATTTGGCGCTGAGGTGTTGGACTATCTGGTGGACCCTCTCGTTTCCACGATATTCTTCGGCGACGCGCACAAAATGGGCATGCAGAGCGCTTTTCCGGCCCTGGTGGAATGGGAGCGAAACGAGGGAAGCCTGGTGCGAGGGGCGATTCGAGCCCGTAAATCGAAACGGCCGGTCCCTGCGGGAGATCCGTCCCGGAAGGCGGCCAGCGCCAACTCGAGCCGGGACAGCTTGCGCGTCACCGATGCGCTGCCGTCCCTCGGTTCCTTCCGGTCCGGGATGGCGACACTGCCAGAAAAACTCGCCGAAAAATTACACGGGGAGATCCGGTACGGCGCAGGGACGACAAGCGTCGCACCACTGCCCAAAGGAAACGTCGCCGCCGCCGCTTGGCAAATTGACTTGTCAGGCGGCTGTAGGATTACGGCGGCACAATTGATACTGGCCGTGCCGGCATACGTTGCGGAGCAGCTTTTGGCAAACGCCGCGCCAGAACTTGCCAGTCAGCTCAAGGCGATCGAGTACGCACCGGTCTGCGCGGTGGCCTGGGCGTACGACCGTTCCCAACTGACCAATGGCTTGGATGGATTTGGTTTCATGGTCCCGCGGCGGGAAGGGTTGGAGACGATTTCTACGTTTTGGAATTCGTCCCTATTTCCAGGACGTGCGCCCGAAGGCAAAGTATTGATGACCAGCTTTGCCGGTAGAGGGACGAACAACGATACCGCGACCATGGGCGACGAAGAGTATTCGCGGATCGTGGAGGCGGAAAACGCGAGGGCGCTGGGAATCACGGGAGAACCACAGGAGCAGGTGGTCTGGAAAGATCTCCGGGCGCTTCCGCAATACAACGTCGGGCACGCGCAGCGAGTAGCGGAAATTCAAAATCTGTTGCATAGAATGCCAAACTTGGCAATCGTGGGTAATTTTCTGAGAGGCCGGTCCATTGGTGATTGCGTCGAAGTTGCTTTTCGGGCGGCAGAAGATGTCCATAGCCGGATTCGCGGCGCAATCATCTAAGCACTTACCGGATCATCCTCGCTAGGAGCGCAGAAGTTGATTCCAATCGTTGCTTGGGCCGCGGGCCTCACCTTGCTTGGCGCAATGCTGGGCGTGGTCTACCAGGCGCTGGGAACGCGCAAAGACAGGAGAGTCTATCCGCCACCGGGCAGATTGGTTGGCCTGGGGTCTCATCGCCTGCACCTGCTCGAATCAGGCCGCGGCAGTCCGACGATTGTGCTGGAAGCAGGACTCATGTCCACTGTTTTGAGCTGGAGCGAGCTGCAACGCGAGTTGGCAGGATCGTTTCGTGTGGTCAGCTATGACCGGGCGGGGCTGGGCTGGAGCGATATGGGCCCAATGCCAAGAACGGCTGACCGAATCGTTGATGAGCTGCATACATTGCTGGAGCGCGCGGCAATACCTCCTCCCTATGTGCTGGTGGGACATTCGTTCGGTGGTTTGACGATGCCGCTGTTTGCCGCGCGTTTCCCGGACGAAGTTGCCGGCGCCGTCCTTGTTGATCCGGTAGCGCCGGCGGAATGGAATCCACCCTCGGAGCACGACTTGAGGCTCACACGCATTGGAGCCAGGGTATGCCGCCGCGCGGCGCTCCTGGCGCGCTTCGGGGTGATTCGTTTTGTTGCATTTCTGTTGACCACCGGCGGAAAGAAAGCGGCGAGTTATTTGGTGCGCCTCATCAGCCGCGGGACACCTGCCGACGCTGGGTCCGTTTCGAGTCCCTGGTTTTCGGCGCTTCCGGCAACTGAAAAAGCCATGGCGTCCGTTTTCTGGGTTCAGCCAAAATTTGCCCTTACGATCGCCAGCCAACTGGAAAACCTGCCCGCGAGCGCGGCCAGCGCCGGCCAATTTGCCGATTTTTCAGATGAGCCGGTGGTGATTTTGTCCGCGCGCACTGCACCCGAGCGTCGCCGGTTGGAACATGCCGCGATGGCGGGACGCCTGCCCGGAGGCGAACATGTCCTGGCGGGAGACAGCAATCATTGGATCATGCAGGAGGACCCGGGTCTGGTGATCGGGGCGATCGAAAAGATCGCCAAACACCTGGCGAACGTCATGACCGAGCGGTTGTGACTCTGCCGGACACAAATTGAAGCGTGTTGCTTGAATGTGTTCCCCTCGCAGTGAGGGGCGCGGTTTCCGTCTGATAGCGGGCCTTATCCTTTGCAATGTCATGAGTTATTGAACTTTTTGCCTGAACAGCGAAACGCGAGAGTTGCTCGAGTGAAAAAAAGAGCGAACTCTAGCAAGCCTGGCTGTCCCGGGCGTCCCCTTTTCGGTCAAAAGCCTGTTCACTGGCTTCGATCGCCCGCCACGTTCGTCGTCAAGCGCTTCGAGAGGAATTCCCGCATCAAATTCGTACCGACGCGGCCTGCCAGACCAACGGCGGTATTGGTGAAGACCAAATGCGCTCCCCGATTCGCTTTAGGGTAGTAGAGATTCGACAGTGCTCCCGAGCACATATCGCCGAGCAAATACGATGAATTGAACACAGTTCGCCCACTATCGCTGCGTGAAAGGAACGCGGAGGCGACCGCGTGCGCGAAGCGGGATTTAACGGAACCCGAGCCCTGATAGTAGTAGCGCGGGTCCTGATGGAGAAGCACGGGGAAGACGGCGTGAGTCAGGAAGTCACTGCTGCGTCCGTCGACAAACTTGGCCGCCAAACGTTTGCTGTATCCCGCGGCGCCCTGCCCGTACCCGGGATAAGCATTTGTCGCCTGCTCGATGCCAGCGGCCAGGCCAACACCAAACATCGCAACCGGATCGAACGTGCCCCGTGTGGCGAGCGAGAATTTCTGTTTCGCGCTCAGCGGCGCGGCGTCATAAATGTAGCTGGTATAGAAGTTCGGGAAGAAGCCGACCAGACGCTGCTTCTCTTCCGCCCTTATCTGCTCGTCGGCGATCAGCTCGGTGGGACGCACCGTCACCTCCATGTTTGCCATCGCAACCGATAAGGAGACGTCAGGAATCTCGTAGGCTTCCTTCACGGTGAGGGCGAACTCGGCAGATGAAAACGGCCTAAAACCCTTAGCGTAGACGGTCACGAGGTAGGAGCCGGCAGGAATCTTTGCAAAACTGAATTCGCCGTTCGCCTCGGACACCATCGTGTGCAATTGTGTTCCGTCGCCCTGCATCAATCTGACGTCTGCTCCGGAAACGGTGGCTCCGCTCACGTCCAGCACCGTGCCCGCCACGCTGGCCGATCCTTCCGCAGGGAGTGATTGCTGTGCCCAATTCTGCGGATTTGAATTCGGCAGAGGTGCATCCTGGAGGGAGCGGTCGTTCATCCCGCCAGCTCGTTGCTGAGCGCGTGCGCTTGCTGGAACCATTGACAGTAGAACCGACATGCCGGCGAGAACGGCCGGGAGAAGGCGGTACCGCGCTTTTTTGAGCGCCCGCGCGGAATGCGGAAACCAGGATACGCTGCCAGGCTCAGTCGCGCCCAGGAGGGGTGTGCGGTCGGAAGCAGCCGGACAGATCGAAAACATTTGGTCTCCACCGGGCTGGGCGGCCTCCCGACGTGCTACTCAGGGAGCGTACGCGACCGCAGGATGGGTTGCCTGTTCAATAGGAAACAAGCTGCGTAGAGTGATAACCTCCGGCAGTCGATTGACAGGGGACAAATCAGCTCTGGATAGCGGACATCACTCCCGTCTGCTTGAACCGTGAGTTCGACTGTATTTGGCCGACCAGTCGACGACCCATCGCTTCAGAGCCCTGCGGGCGAATAAAAAGCGGCTCCACATGTCCACATTCCTGCTCATCGGGAGGTGATTAGAACTGGTCTGTCTGGTGAGGCTTTTGCTACAAGGGGGGAGTCAATCGAGTTCAGTGCGCCCGGTCTTCCTTCACCGAGTTCTCGCGAGGCGCCTCAAAATCAATGCCCCAGAAGTGCGGCGCAGGCGTCAGGAATTCCACCCCGACACGAATGCCCTTCGCTCCGCTTTCACCGGTAAACACGATGCGGCACTCCAGCTCTTCCTGCGTTTCAGGATTCACGAGCACCAGCATTTCGTCGTTATCCACCTCGTGCCGCAGCATCAGCAAGCCCCCATGGGCGCTCACTACCATTGTTTCGCACACCTCGCGAAACTTCTTTCCCGCATGGCTGCGGCCGAGCGCCTGCAGCTTCATCCGGTGAAAGATACGCTGGCTGCGCCGGTTCGTGGCAAAGGCGGTTTCTTGCATAGTGTGCCCATCATCGGCCGGGCCGGCAGGACCCGTCAATTGCCCTTTCGGACAGGTGTTCCCAATCGCCACCTTTCGCGTCGCCCAACTTGTAAGCTCCAATCCGCTGGCCTTAGAATGTCGTAAGCGGCTACGGCATCACGCCGGACGCGTTTCAAGACCAAACCGCTGCTGCGCTTTTCTTCATCATTTTTGGACAGTTATTTATTTGAACTGAATCATTATCATTGCGCCTGGGGGCCTCCTATGAACCTTGCTGAATTTATAGAAAGTCGCCGCGAGCAGCATCTCGGAGAACTTTACGAATTTCTCCGGATCCCCTCCGTCAGCGCCAAGAGCGAGCACAAACCGGACATCGACCGCGCTTCCAGATGGGTTGCAGACCACCTCAGAAGCGCCGGCTTCAAGACCGTTGAAATCGTCCCAACAGGCCTTCACCCCCTCGTTTATGCCGAATCCCTTGAAGCCCCCGGCAAGCCGACGGTGCTCTTCTACGGCCATTACGACGTCCAGCCCGCCGAGCCGCTGGAACTCTGGACCTCCCCGGCCTTCCAGCCCGAAGTGCGCAACGGAAGCATTTATGGTCGCGGCACTGCCGATGATAAAGGACAGGTCCATATCCATCTGAAGGCCCTCGAATCGCTCCATCAGCTGCACGGCAAATTTCCCATCAACATCAAAGTCCTGATCGAAGGCGAAGAAGAGGTCGGCAGCGTCAGCCTGTGGGACTACGTGCAGAGCCACAAAGAAAAATTGAAAGCCGATGCCTTGCTGGTTTCCGACACCTCGATGCTCGGAAAAGGCGTTCCCTCCATCACCTACGGTCTGCGCGGGCTGAACTACTATGAGATCGAGCTGACCGGCCCTGCGCGTGATCTCCATTCCGGCGTATACGGCGGCGCGGTGCCCAACCCGCTCATTGTGCTGGCAGAATTGTTCGCCAAACTTCATGACAAGAATTTCCGCGTCGCGGTTCCTGGCTTCTATGACGACATTGCAGCCGTCCCCCCTGCAGAGCGCAAAGCGCTGAACGCGCTGCCGTGGAAAGAAAAGGACTTCAAGCATGCCGTCGGCGCGCCCGCCTACCACGGGGAGAAGGGATTCACCACCGTCGAGCGGCTCTGGATTCGTCCCACGCTCGAACTCAATGGAATCTGGGGCGGCTATCAGGGCGAAGGCGCGAAGACGGTCATTCCCTCGAAGGCATACGCAAAGTTTTCGACGAGACTGGTGCCCAATCAGAACCCTCAGAAAATCGCCAAGCTCGTCGAAAAGCACATCCGCAAGCTTCTTCCCGACTACGTGCATTGCCGGTTTGAAGTTCTGAGCACGGGCAAGCCCTGGGTCGCGGCCTACAAGGCGCCCATTTTCCAGGTGGCCCAGTCCGCGCTAGAGAAGGGTTTTGGCAAAAAGGCCGTCTTCATCCGTGAAGGCGGCTCCATCCCGTTCGTTACCCAGATGCACGACACGTTCAAAGTGCCGTGCGTCCTCGTCGGCTTTGGTCTTCCCGATGAAAATGCCCACGCTCCGGATGAGCATCTTGCCCTTGAAAACTACCACGGCGGCATCAAGGCCATCGCGCATCTCTACCAAGACCTGGCTGGGCTCTGACCTCGAACCGGATGCACCTGTTCCGTCTGAGGGGCGGCCTGCCCGCCGCAGGAAGGGTTTGCGGCACCCGCTTGCCTTTCTCCGGCCACGACGTCTTAAGGACGTTCAAGGCGAAACAAAAAGCAGCCTGCCTCCGTGCTCCGGACATTCACGTAGCGAATCTTCGCTTCCCGGAACAATTGCTCGGCGACCTGTTCCTCTCTGCCATCGCTCACGCGAATTTCCTTCACCAGAGCGCGGTTCTCTCCGTAACCCTCGAGCGTCAGCTGCCGCCCGCGATACTCTTCCGGGATGACAGCACTCTCTGGATGACGCAAGCACCCCGTCGCGTGGATATAGACAGGACCCGGGAGCGGCGGCTCGCCCAATTCCCGGAAAGGGTCGTAAGTAAATAGCAGCAATTCTTCTTCATCTTTACGGATCAACTTCAGGCAATGCCGGCAAGGCGCGCGTCCGGCCGCCACTTCGCGATGCGCCGGGAAACCATAGGTGGGGGATTTTCGCGTTTTCCGGACTTCGTCAGCGACTTCACTTCGAATAGCCACGACTCGATACCAACTCATAACTCACCTCGCTGTTCCTGCTTGCGAGAGGAATTGTCGGGTACTCCGTCGTGCGCTTCTATCCGCTATCTTCCGTCAAATTCTCACTCCGACGAGAGTTGTTCCCGTCGTCCCCGCGCATAATCGCGCAGCGCTTCGTTCGCTCCGCTGACCACGTGCAGCGCTTCGGCTACACTCGCTAGATCCTTGCCTCGCAGAACCACATACATCTCATCTTCATCCAATCCGGTGTAAATTCGATTTCCGATGCATCCGAGGCTCGCGATCGCGCCATATTGCAACGAGGCGGGCAGTGCCATGCACGTCGGTCGGCCGAGTGCCGGAGTTCCTGTGCCAAGCCCCGCGCGTCCGGCCGCCTCTTCTAACAGCATCGCCGCCGCCGGCCGCAGCCTGAACAGCACCACGTCCGGGTCGACCGGCGCGTTCGCCAGGGGCGAATACACGATTGCCTTGGGAGCCTTCAAAAGGCGCGGAATCTGCGGAATCTCTTCCGGTTTCACATATCCCAGATCGAACAGCATCTTCAGCGTCTGTTCGGTATCTTTTTCCCGCTCCGGCGAGAGCGCGATATTGTGCGTGTAAGCTCCGACAGCACAGTTAAAATGATTTTCGGGGATCGTGTAAAACGTGCGCCCCTCCGCCGCCAGCCGCCAGAAGCTGCACCCGGAAGGCTGCCTCCCTTCATATTTCTTCACTCCAGCAGGCTCCGCATCAAGGAACGCAACCGCCACGGGGCGCGTGCTCGCTTTGATCATCGTCAAGATCTCATGTTCGAGCCCTCGCCAGTTTCCACTCGTGCTCATTCGCCTTACCCCTTGATTAAGTTGGAATTAGAAAGCATAACACACCGGAACGCGGCCCGAATCCTGGCCGGAATCGCGTTTTGCCGCATGAAATCAGCACGTTTTGCACATGCCCCAAAAAAAATCGCTGTTTTTCGGCCTTTTTTGCGCATTTGCCCTTGCGTTCCTTTTCTTCCTTCGTTATAGTCCGGTTCGGCCCGAGTTTTTTGCAGGAAAATAGGGGTTTTTCTTGCTCGCGGCTGGCCTCGATTGTCTCGAGGCGGATAGACAAATCAGGAGGATAGGCAGAAGAAATGGCAGCTAAGCCACTGAGCAAAACCAAAATCGTTTCGCATCTCGCCGAGAAAGCGAGCACTTCCAAGAAGATGATCGTCACTTTCTTTGATGAGCTCCACAAGTTGGCCGTCAAGGAAGCCAAGGGCAGTGCAGGAAAGTTTGTTATCCCGGGAATCGGCCGCGTTGTGAAGGCTCATCGCAAAGCCCGCATGGGCCGCAACCCCCAGACCGGCGAAGCGATCAAGATCAAGGCCAAGACCGTTGTCCGTCTGCGTCCGGCCAAGGTCCTGAAGGATGCCGTTCTCAAATAGCTCTTTCTCCCGCCAGGGAGCGAGAAAAATTGGAAACCCCCGTCGCCTGCTTCGGGCAGGCTTTCGGGGGTTTCTCTTTTTCCCACAACCCTGCTCTCTCGCCGGCGAACCTACAGCGTCTTGACGTAGGCAATCACATCCTTGATCTGCCCCGCCTCCAGCACGTCTTTGAACGGCGGCATCAACTGGTCACCGTTCTCGATCCACGTCCGCAAGCTGTCATCGGTGATTTTGTTTCCATTCACGCTAAATGTTCCGCGCTTGGCGAGTCCCTTCAAGCCCGGCCCGATTTTTTTCTGGTCGCTGTTGTCGTAGTGGCAAACCGAGCATTTCTGCTGAAACACGGTCTTCCCGCGGGCCACCGCCGCCGCGTTCGGAGCCGCTGTTTTGGTCGCCGCCTCGACGAGCAGCGCGCCCGCGCCAAGCAACCCCACAACACCCGCCGCAATCACAGCACTTTTCCCAAGAAGATTCACGCTTCCCCCCTCGATTCCGACTAGCTCAAAATGAGACCCTCATCATTTTCCCTGTTCCGGCGCCAAATTTCCACCTCTGCCCCGCCAAGAGTACAGGGTGCCCACTTTGCACAGCTAGCACTTTCGTACCTTTGACGGGATTCACATTTTACGTTCAAAATTCCACCATGAGCCAAGAGACCCTCACGCGGGCGTGGGAAGTATTACAAGATGCCTATCAGGCGCAGATGGAAGGCGACTACGATCGTGCCGCCGAGCTCTACCAGTCTTCGCTGGAGCTCCATCCGACCGCCGAAGCGCACACCTTTCTCGGCTGGACCTATCACTATCAGGGCAAACTGATGGATGCCATCGCCGAATGCAAGCGCGCCATCGAACTGGACCCCGATTTCGGCAATCCGTACAACGACATTGGCGCTTACATGATCGAATTGGGCCAGTTCGATGAAGCCATTCCCTGGCTGCAGCAGGCCGTCGAATCCCGGCGCTACGAGCCCCGCCATTTTCCGCACTACAATCTGGGCCGCGCGTATCTAGGAAAGGAAATGTATGGCCAGGCGATGCGCTCGTTCCAGGAAGCAATCCAGATCGAACCGCGCTACTCGCTGGCTCGGCAAGCGCTGGAATCGCTTCGCCGCATGGTCAATTGATCTCCTCGATTATTTTCTATTCTCCGGTTTCTAATTCCCTCGGATCTTGATTCTCTCGAGTGGCCAGCCTTGAGGCTGGCCACCCGCACGCCCGTCACCCCGTTTTCGCCTCCGACGGCTTCACAATCCGATCATAAATCCACAACAAAAATGTCGTCCCCAGTCCGATCGCGGTAAGCGCCCAAAGAAAAAGCTGCGGCCGGTGTTGCACTTCGCCGAAGCGATGCAGCAGCGCCCCGCCAATCCGCCCCGCCAGAAACGATCCGATGCCCAGCGGCAGAAACGCAAAGCCCATGTAGGTCCCCTGCTGCCCTGCGGGCGCCAGCCGCGAAATATAGTCGTAATATCGCGGCTGTTGAATGAGTTCGCCAAGCGCGATGACCACAAGTGTCGCGTAAGCCGCATAAATGCTCGAGTGTAGCGCCAGAATCGCAAACGCCACCATCGAAACCAGCGTCCCCAGCAGCACCGCGCGAAACGCCGAAATTTTCTGTGTAAGCACGCTGAACGCCACCGTAAACGCGATCACCACCAGCGGCCCCGTTGAAAGCATCCGCTCCGTATCGGCCTTCCCATCCACGTAATCGTGAATATAGATCGGCAGCGTAATGAACTCCTGCCAGTAAACAATCCAGTACCCGGAAAAAATCAGCAGAAACACCATGAACTTCGGGTTGCCCAGTACTCGGACGAAATTGCGCAGCGTCAGGTCGAGGCTCGCGGTTTTCACGTCGCCCGATTTCTGCGGCTCCTTGAAAAACACCAGCACCGCGAAAAACATCAGGAACACGCTGGCCGCCGCCACGCGAAAAACATTTTCCACGCTCAGATGCCGGTGCACCCACGAAGCGACAAAGGGCCCCAGCGCGCCACCGATGTTGACCAGCGTGTAGTAAATCGAATACCCGATCGACCGCACATTCTCGTTCGACGCCCGCGCCGTCGTGCCCACCACGCTCGGCTTCACCATCGCCACGCCCAGGGCCGGGAGCATCAGCACAAAGGTGACCAGCGCCACCAGCGGCACCGCGTCTCGCACCGGCGCCAGCCACGGCGCTCCGAGCGACCCTAGCAAAAAATACGAGCCGGCCAGAATCAGGTAAGCGATCGCCAGCGCCCGGCGGAAGCCCAACCGGTCGGCAATCGCTCCGCCAAAGATGGCCAGGAACCACACCAGCCCGCCAAAAAGTCCCGAAAGATCCGCCGCCCGCTCGGTGGGAAAGTTCAGCGCCTCGTGGAGGTAGCGAGCAAGCGAAGCAAACGCCGCGTAATAGGAAAGCCGCTCGAAAAGTTCGCTGACGTTCGCCACCCAGAACGACCGCTCAAACCCGCGGCGCACTTCCGTCAACCGCTCGGCAAATCTCATGCCACCTCCCCGGGGATGCAAGCGGGGAATGATAGCAGTGGCCAGCGACCGATGGCCAGCGACAGGTGGAAGAGAAATTGTTCGCAGCCGACAGTTGACCGTTCACAGCTTGAGGCGTTTTTTTATGCCCGTTCAAACGGCCGGCAAAAGAGCAGACGTGCGGGCAAATCGGGCAGAGCATTCTCAAAATGGAACCCACCCTTTCCAAACCCGAAAGGGTAGGGACAGAGGAAGAGTTGACCAGAGAGGTAGGAGGAGGTCCGCAGAGGATGCGAAGAATTGAGGCGTTTGGAATTGATGGTGATATACATCGGTGGTCGATACCGTTTGTCACTGCCCAGTATTTTTCTCCGGATCCCAAAATATACACGTGACGTACAACGCGATACGTACTATGCTCCACGAGTGATTCAGAGTTTTGGATCGAAGGAAACCGAGAGCTTTTTCACTACCAGCATTCTCGACGCTTCCGGGCATTCGGGCGGATAGCGCTGAGGAAACTTCTGCAACTGCACGCCGCGACCGAACTGAGAGTGTTGGCATCGCCTCCCGGGAATCAATTAGAGGCTTTACGGGGAGATAGGAAGGGCCAGCACTCGATTCGGATCAATGACCAGTGGAAGATTTGCTTTGTGTGGCGGAACGGCCATTGCCATGACGTGGAAATCGTCGATTATCACTGAGAGGAGAACACAAGGATGGGCAAGACGGATAAATTGATGGCGCCCGTGCATCCGGGGAAGATTTTGCGGGAGGATTTTATGAAGCCGCTGGACTTGTCGGTGAACAAGCTGGCGCTGGACCTGCACGTGCCCGCGACGCGGATTGGGGAAATCGTGCACGAGCGGCGGCGGATCACGGCGGAGACGGCGCTGCGGCTGGCGCGCTATTTCAGGACGAACGCGGAATTCTGGCTGAACCTGCAGAATTTTTATGATTTGGAGTGTGAGAGGCGGGCGGGCAAGGTTTCGGAGATTGCGCGGCAGGTGCAGCCGGTCGGGGCGGAGTGAGGCACGTTGTGGTTTGCGGTTGAAAGAAACCCGAAGACCACCCTCTGGAAACCAAGGATGGGGCACCCGGCGGATTAACTTGGGCGGTAACAGTCGTTGCCGAGGAATTTGAGCAGACCGAAGTCCGGGAGGACTTGGAGTTGCTGGCGGATTTTGCCGGGGATGTGAGAATTGTTGGGGTGGGTTGAAGTGTTGCTATGGTCCCTCCGTCCCTGTAGAAGGCACACAGGACACAAACCACGTGCTCCGGTCGGGATGACAACGTTCGGACGAACCGAGGGGCTGAGTGAACTCGGCCCCCTCGGAAGAGAAGGTGGAATTATGGCTTGGGCTTGGCCGCTTCTTGTTTTTGGCGTTCTTCGGTCCAAGGAGGAACGATGGCGTTCTGGCGGGCGTAGGCGATGGACTGGCCGAGATGTTCGCCGAAGTGGCCGGTGATCATAAAGAAGGTGCCGCGAACGGTAGTGTCCTGGCCAAACAATTTTTGCGCGTTGTTGAGGTCGGCGTCTTTGATGGCGAGAATGGCGCCGCGGAAATGGGTGAAAGAGTCCTTGAGGGCTTCTAGGACTTTTGCTTTATCGCCGGCGAGGGTGTTGATGGCTTTGGGGTCGATGCCGGCGGGCGGAGGAGTGCCGAGCGCGCGGGCGACGCCGTAATTGGCGGCGGCGATGTGCGCGTAGACTTCACCGATCGAGCGGACGCCTTCGGCGGGCCGCCAGGAATATTTTTCGGCGGGAATGGCTGCGGCGAGTTGAGTGTAGCGCTGCTCGTAGAAGGCAACTTCGGCGAGGAATTCGCCGCGAGCGCCGGTGACAGCCGGAGCTGCAGAGGCAGTGGGCTTGTCCTGAGCTGTGGTGCGATGCGGGAGAAGGGTCAGGGCGCAAAGTGCGAGAACAATTGTGGTCGAGAGACTACGCATGAAGACCTCCAAGGTTTGGTGCGCGGAAAGCGTAGGGGAGTTTACAACGAAATTGAAGTTGGCGCGAAGAAGAAAGCGGGTTTTATCGGGATGGACCTGTACCCAAGGAGGCTGCGCGAAAACGCAGAAAACCATTCCTTCAGGGGCTTCCCCGCAAAACCTGGGGGACGCAAAAAACGCGAAAGCCCATTCTATCTCGGTCGCTTTACGCCGGAGCTGAAGCCCCGGCCTCCAGAAGAACGGAACTCATTCCGCTAGCCGCAAAGGGATCAGGGATTAGGAAAAAGGCGGGAGTGGAACTCGAGCGAGGCAGGGAGATGTTCGGCGAAGTAGGCGGGATCGTGACGGCCGGGATAGAGATGGAATTCGTGAGGAATATGACGCGCGGTGAGGATCTTGTCGAGGGCGGTGGCGCCGGCGTAGAAGCCGTAGTCGTCGTTGTCGCCGCAGTCGAAATAGATTTTGAGGCCGGCGAGACTGGCGGTACGGGCGAGGACGAGGGGGCTCATCCGGTCCCAGAAAACGGGGTCGGGCGGATTGCCGAAAACGCCGCCGAGTACTCGCGCGCGGGGCGAACTGGAAGAGGCGCCGAGAAAGCTCGGAAGTTTTTCGATGAGCGCGGCGCTGTGGGCACTGGCGGCGCCAAAAAGCTGCGGGTGGCGGAAGGCGAGATGCAGCGCGCCGTAGCCGCCCATGGAGACGCCGGAAATGGCGCGGTTGGCGCGGCCAGGCGCGGCGCGATACCGTTTTTCGATGAACGGGAAAAATTCCTGCAGCAGAAAATCCTCGTAGTGGCTCCTGCCATCCTTTGAATTGATATAGAAACCCGCACCGCCGTCTGGCGTGGCGATCAGAAAATCTCTCAGCTCACCTTTTTCGTGCAGGTCTTCGACGAGATTCCACGCGCCGGAGTGGACGAAGAACTGTTCGTTGTCGCCGAGACCGTGGAGGGAATAGAGGACGGGGAAGTGTTTTGTCTTGTCGGCGTCGAAAGTTGGAGGAAGAACGATGCAGTAGGGAACGCTGTGGGCGAGGATTTTGCTCGGAACGGAGTTGCATTCGACGCGGCCCGTGGCGGCAGAAAGAGGGAAGTTAAGGAGGTAAAGGAGCGAAAGGAAGTAAAGGAAAGGGCGGAACTGCGTGCTGCCCGATCGCAAGAGCCCACCCTCAAGCACTGGGGAATTATTCATAGCGGAGGGCGTCGACGGGGTTGAGCTTGGCGGCACGAGAAGCAGGATAGAGGCCGGCGGCGAGACTGACAAGGATGGCGAAGATGAGGGCGCTAGCGACGAGCCACAAGGGGACGGAAGAGAGTTCGATGGGATTGAGATTCTGGCGCTGGAGATAAACGTTGGTGCCGAAGGTGACGACGCGGCCGAGAAGCCAGCCGAGGAGGACGCCGAAGATGCCGCCGAAAAAGCCCATCACACCGGCTTCGATGAAGAACAGTTGCTGGACGTCGGAGTCCGCGGCGCCCAGTGCTTTGAGCACACCGATTTCGCGGCGGCGTTCGAGGATGGCCATGACAAGTGTATTGACGATGCCCAGCGTGGCGACGGCGAGAGCGAGACAGCCGAAGATGCCGAGGAGGCTGTCGAAGACCGTGAAGAAAGTGCGGAGGGATTTGGAGGCATCGAGGAGAGAGAAGGCGTTGAAGCCCATTTTTTTGATGGAGGTTTCGAGGGCTTCGACCTGGGAGGGAGATTTGGCGCGGACGGAAAGCGAGGCGTAAGTGGTTTTGCCGGAGTTGGAATCGCGGACGATGTCGCGGAGATCGTTGACCTGCGCTGCGCGGAGCGTGGAGGCGGTTAGGAGTGGCATAAGGAGCCGTGCGTTGCCGTAGCCTCCGTAACCGGCGGCGGGTTCGGTTTCGACGATGCCAACGATCTTGAGGCGGAGTTCTTTGGCGACGACCGAGAAACCACCGCCGGAAGTGTCGGGAGGATTTGCTGACGGGTGGGCGTTGCTTGAGGCGGAGGGAAGCGATTGGCGTTCGGCGTAGCGGAGGACGAGATCCTGGCCGATGAGGGAGGAAGTCTTTTCCGAGAGATCTTTCGCGAATTCGATTTGCAGGATGGCTTCGTTGGCGGTGGTAGAGGAGAAGAACTTGCCTTGCATGCCGTCGAAGGAGCCTGAATTTCTGGAGGAGTCGGGCATTCCGGCAACGACGGTGGCGTATGGTTTGTTGTTGAAACGGACTTCGGTGAAGAAGCGGACTTGCGGGTAGACCTCAATGACGTTCGGAAGTTTTTCGAGCTCCTTGCGGGCGTCGTCGTCAAGAACGCGCGGGGGCTTGCCCGAGTCGGGTTCGCGCTGCGGACGGCCCATGCCGCGGAAAGCGTTTTTGGGAGTGACGAGGATGGTGTCGAACAGGCCGCTTTCTGAGAGGCGTTTGGCGGCGAGTTGCTGAAGGCCGACGCCGAGCGAGAGCATGGCGACCAGCGAGGCGACGCCGACGGCAACGCCCAAAGTGGTGAGAGCGTTGCGCAGGATGGATTCACGCAGATTGCGGAGAGCGAGATCGGTGAGATCGCGGGGCTTCATTGCGGGAGGCCTTTTAGGGAGGTGGTGCGGAGGAGCTTGCCATCGCCCATGATGGCAAGCCGGTCGGCGAAGGCTTCAGCGAGCGGGCGCTCGTGAGTGACCATGACGATGGTCATGCCGAGCTGCGAGCGGAGTTCACGGAGAAGATTGAGGATGGCTTCGCCGGTGGCGGAGTCGAGATTGCCGGTGGGCTCGTCGGCGAGAAGGATTTTCGGGCGATTGACGAGAGCGCGGGCGATGGCGACGCGCTGCTGTTCGCCGCCGGAGAGTTCCGTGGGGCGATGGCCGAGCCGATGGGTGAGGCGGACGCGCTCGAGGGCTTCACGGACTCGTGCGGGGCGTTCGGCACGGTCGACTTCGGCGAGGCGAAGAGGAAGCTCGATGTTTTCTTCGAGTGTCATGCGCGGGAGTAGGTTGAAGGACTGGAAGATCATGCCGATGGTCTTAGAGCGGTAGCGGGCGAGTTCGAGCGAGGAGAGAGAGGCGATGTCCTGGCCGTGGGCGAAGATGGAGCCGGAGGTGAGGCGGTCGAGGCCGGCGATTAGATTGAGGAGCGTGGATTTTCCGGAGCCGGAGGAGCCGAGGAGAGCAAGGAATTCGTTGTTGGCTACAGAGAGAGAGAGTTCGTCGACGGCGCGGACCGAGGTTCCGCCCATGGTGTAGTGACGGGAGACGCGGTCGAGTCGGATGGCGGGAGCGGCGGTGGGCATGGAGGTGGCGTCAGATCATGATACGCGACAGGGGGAGGAAAGATTTCATTTTAGGTTGGATGCCCGGCAGAAGGGGGAGGTAAACGAGGTTAAGGAAGCTGAGTGGATTTCTTACAACCAACAGTTCGTGCAAGGTCTGTGCGTTCAGTTCCTTCGGCGAACCTCGGGGGTCTGCCAGAGGATCACACTTCCCAGGCTGCCCCGAGTGGATGGCGATCGATCCGAAGAGCCCGGCCCTTTGACTTCGCCTGCCCAAGCCGACGGCAGGCAGGAGAAGACAGACGGAAGCTTGTTTTACTCTGTAGCATTGTCAGTCCGCAGGCGGAGTGTGGTGGCGGGAGGCGAGGGTGATGGTCAGGCAGAAGGCGAGGAAGACCCCAGCGGCCGAGGTTAGGAATGCGGCGCTGTAGCCGGCGTGGCTGATGATGGCACCGGCAACGGGACCGGTGAGGAACAGGGAGAGGTCGATGAAGGCATTGTAGGCACCGAGGGCGGTACCGCGATTTTCGATGGGGATGTGGCGGACAGCTTCGACGGCGAGAGACGGGAACACCAGCGAGAAACCTGCTCCTATCAGGGCCGCGGCGACAAACGCGGCAGAGGGAACGCGCGCGAAACCCAGCAGGAGGAGGCCGAAGATTTCAATGAAAAGCGAAACGATGGCGACTGGAAAACCGCCGAGTCGCGTGATCAAACCGACAAAGAGCAGGCGGGTCACGACGAAGCAAGCTCCATAGATAGTGAGTGTGAGAGCGGCGCCGCCCCAGCCCACGCTAGCGAAGTAAAGCGTAATGAATGTTGCCAGAACGCCGAAACCAATGCCCCCGAGCGCGAGCACGGTGCCGTGGGGAGCGACGCTCCAAAAGATGTGCGCGAAGGGCAGATGCCGGGACGGCGAGACCGGGATGCCGCGCAATCGGAGAGCGAGCGCCATGGCGGCCAGAGAGACGGCAACAATTACGAGTCCCGCGGAGGCAAAACCCAAATGCTGCTGAAGCAGAACGCCGAGCGGGGCGCCTAGGGCGAGGGCGGTGAATGTGGCGACGCCATTCCAGGAGATGACTTTCGCGATGTGTGCGGAGCCGGCGCGTCCGAGGCTCCACATGGTGGCGCCGGTGCCGACCATGCTTTCGCCGATGCCGAGCAGAAGGCGTCCTAATAGAAGAATGACGAACGAGACCAAGGCGAAGGAGTTGAAGAAAGCAGCGGCAAAGGTGAGGGCGCCGCTTGCGGCACATGCGATGAGGCCGAGCACCGCGATGCGCTTGGGACCGAGGACGTCCACCATGCGGCCAACGCGCGGGCGAGAGAGAACGGTGGCGACATACTGCGTGCTGATGACGAGTCCCGCAAGGACGGTGCCGTAGCCGAGTTGCAGGTGAACGTGCATTGGGAGAATGGCGAGCGGGATGCCGATGGTCAGGTAGCAGACGAAGGTGAGGGAGACGGTAGGAAGGATTCGGGCAATGACGCCGCCGGGAAGTTCGCTGGAGCGCAAAACGGCGGGGGCTCCCGGAAGCGGAGCGGCGGTGTCAGAGATGGTTTCAGGCATCGCTCAGGGTCGAATCCTCAGTATAAGGTGCGATGAGACGAGCGGGGAAATCGATACAACGGGGAAAAGGAATAGAATGGCGGCGGATTGGGAAAGGAAGGCAAGCGATGCCGACGATTGAGGGAAACGAAGGGCGGGCGTGGATCGACGCATATGTGGAGAAGGCGGGAAAACTGAAGGGCGTGACGAAGGGCTTGCGAGCGCTGGTGAAGAAGACGATAGCCGCGAGCGAGGAGTATGTGAATCCGTGGAAGATACCATCGTTTGACTTGAACGGAGCGGTTTGCGGTTTCATGGCGGGAAAGGAACATGTGACGTTTGTTTTTTTGCGCGGCGCGGCGCTGCCGGACCCGGAAGGGTTGCTGGAAGGGACGGGCAAGAGCGTGCGGCATGTGAAGGTGCGGACAGTGGCGGATGTGAAGAGGCCGGGCTTGAAGAGGTTGATTGTGGAGGCGGCGAAATTGAACAAGCGGGAGCCCGTGAAAGGGACGAAGGTGGATATGAATAAGAGGAGGGATAAGAGAGCGAAGAAATAATACTGAAGAAAGGGAGGCGATCAGCGATCCGATAGCAGATAACAGGAGGCGAAGAGGTGGACTCGGTTTCAGTTTGAGTTGAGCTGAGGTTGATGACAGGTTTTTCCTGGTGCTGAATTTGCTGGGTGATTTTGTTGACTGAGAACGGCAGGGGCCAATTGAAAAGAGGGGCGATGAAGAAGACTGCGATCGTCAGAACCCACCCTCCGCAAAAGGCGCGGAGGATGGGGCACCCTCAAGTATTTCGAGACGCGGTGTGTGATCGGAAAATCTAAAGGCCGGTGTGGAGAAGGGTTTGGATGGTGCGGACCACGGCGTGAAAGCGCGGCTGCGCGCGCCGCACCCCAAAGGGTGCTAGGATTTGAGATTGTGCGTTGATGAGCTGGGGAAGTAGTAAGGAGCTTGTAGAAATGGCTGCGACGATGAAGGCGCTGCGGAAGATGGATGCGGCGCGCGGGTTGCGGATTGAGAGCGTGCCGGTGCCGGAGGTGGGGCATGGGGACGTTCTGGTGCGCGTGAAGGCGGCTTCGATTTGCGGGACGGATTTGCATATTTATGGGTGGGACCGGTGGTCGCAGGGGAGGATTAAACCTCCGGTGACGCTGGGGCATGAATTTTGCGGTGAGGTGGAGCGGGTTGGCGTGGATGTGACGGCGGTCCGTGCGGGCGATTTTGTGAGCGCGGAGATGCATGTGAACTGCGGGCACTGCCACCAATGCCGGCTGGGCGAAGCGCATATCTGTCCGAACGTTAGGGTGATCGGAATTGATCAGGACGGAGCGTTTGCGGAGTTCGTGAAGATTCCGGCGACGAATATCTGGAAGCTGGACCCGGCGATTCCGGAGCGGTATGGAGCAATTCTCGATCCGTTGGGCAACGCCGTGCACACGGTGCTGGCCGGAACGATTGCGGGGCAGACGGTGCTGGTGACGGGCTGCGGGCCGATTGGATTGATGTCCATTGCGGTGGCGAAGGCTTGCGGGAGTTCGACGGTGTTTGCGACGGAGACGAACGCGCACCGGCGGGAGATGGCAAAGCAGATGGGCGCGGACGTGGTGATCAACCCGGCGGCGGAAGATGCGGTGAAAAAGATTGTGGCGGAGACGGGCGGAACGGGAGTGGATGTGCTGCTCGAGATGAGCGGAGTGCCGTCGGCGATCCAGCAGGGGTTCAAGGCGTTGCGAGCGGGGGGAAGGGCTTCGCTGCTGGGGATACCGACGGAGAATGTGCCGCTCGATCTGGTGAACGACGTGATTTTCAAGGGCGCTACGGTGCAGGGGATTTACGGGCGGCGGATGTATCAGACCTGGGTGCAGATGACGGCGCTGCTGAAGGCGGGGCGGTTGAATCTGGAGCCGCTGTTTGGGGAGAAGATTTCGCTGGATAAATTTGAGGATGCGTTCAGCAAGCTGCAGAATGGGATGGCGGGGAAGATTCTGATTTATCCGAACGGACTGAAGTAATGGAAAACAGAAAATGGAAATTGGAAAACAGAAGGGTCAAAGGCAAGACTTAACACAGAGTGCACAGAGTTAAGCGCACGGAGAACGCAGAGGTCGGAGAAGAAGAGATGAGTGAATCGGGAACGCAGGTGATTAAGCAGAATCCGTTGTTGTATGTCACGGAGACGTTGAATGATTTGCGGGTGAAGGGCCTGGCGCCGAAGTTGCGGGTGCTCGATGGCGAGCAGAAGCCGGTGTGCGTGTTTGACGGGTGCGAGGTGATCAACCTGGCGTCGAATAATTATTTGGGGCTGACGTCGGACAAGCGATTGCGGAAGGCGTCGGTTGAGGCGGTGCGGAAACTGGGCGTCGGTGCGGGGGCGGTGCGGACGATTGCCGGAACGATGAAGCTGCACATGGAACTGGAAGAGCAGATTGCGAAATTCAAGAATGTGGAAGCTTGCGTGGTGTTTCAGTCGGGGTTCACGGCGAACGCGGGAACGGTTTCGGCGGTGCTCGGCAAAGAGGACCTGATCATTTCGGACGAGCTGAACCACGCTTCGATTATTGATGGGGCACGGCTTTCGAAGGCGATGATCAAGGTGTTCAAGCACAAGGATGTGACTGATTGCGAGCGGATTTTGCAGGAACACGCGGCGTTCCCGGGGAAGAAGCTGATTATTACGGATGGCGTGTTTTCGATGGATGGCGATATTGCGCCGCTGCCGGAGCTTTGCCGCCTGGCGGAAGACTACGGTTGCATCATGATGGTGGACGACGCGCACGCGAGCGGCGTATTGGGGCGCGGCGGGCGCGGGACGGTGGATCATCACCAGTGCCACGGGCGCGTGCACATCCAGGTGGGAACGCTGAGCAAGGCGATCGGGTCGATGGGCGGATATGTTTGCGGTTCACGGGATTTGATTGAATTTTTGTATTTGCGGGCGCGGCCGTTTTTGTTTTCGACTTCGCACCCACCGGCCACGGCGGCGGCTTGCCAGGCGGCGTTTCGACTGCTGGATTCACCGGATGGCGAGAAGCTGGTCGAGAAGCTGTGGGCGAACACGAAGTTTTTCAAGCGTGAATTGAAGAAGCGCGGGTTTCAGTTCAAGACGAGCGAGACGCCGATTGTGCCGATTCACGTGGGCGACGGGGCGAAGGCGTATGAATTTTCGCGGAAATTGTTTGACGCGGGAGTGTTTGCGCCTGCCGTTGCGTATCCGACGGTGGCGGAAGGCAAGGCGCGGCTGCGGGCCATAGTGAGCGCGGCGCATAAGAGGGAGCACCTGCTGAAGGCGGCGGATATACTTGCGGAAGTGGCGAAACCGCTGGGGATTGTCTGAAGCTGTTCTCCCTGATTCGTCGAGGGCATGTAATTCTTTCCTTCCAAGAGCGTTTTGCACAGGTTGGGCACGGGTTTTCCAACGATTCCTTCGCGTATCGTATTGATAATAAGGAACGTAGCCTTGGCATACGATTTGCGGATATCAAATCGAGCTCCCGCTGCCCTTGTGTTCTATGGGCCAGCCCAGCTCGCTAAATCGTGAAAATACGGGAGGAGGATTCATTCATGAAGCGCACATGGTTTGTATTCATGGCAGGAATTCTGTTCGCTGGCGGCGTCGCCGCACAAACGCAAACGGAAGCGCAGGCAGGCGCGCAGGCGGGCGGGCAGACCTCTGTCGCGGCCGGAAAGGCGCAAGCGCAGGGGTCGGGTTCCGGTTCGGCAGCGTCAGGGCAGAACGGGCAAACCAATGCATCGCTTGGAAGCGGCGCAGCGATCAATGCGGAGTTGAGCGCGCCGGTTGATTCGAAGAAGGCGAAGCCGGGGGATCCGGTTGCCGCGCGCACGACCGAACCGACAAAATCGAATGCTAAGACGGTGATACCGAAGGGATCGAAACTTGTGGGACATGTGACCCAGGCTTCGGCTCGCGCAAAGGGAGATTCGGAATCGGCGCTGGGCATCGTGTTTGACAAAGCGATCCTGAAGAACGGCCAGGAAGTGCCGTTGAACGTTCGGATCCAGGCTTTGGCATCGGCGCAATCGGCGGCTACCGCAAATGCCGGCGAAGACCTGGCCGCGGCGGGCGGTGCCGGAGCGTATACCGCTGGGTCGGGCAGGGCCGCGGGTGGGGGAGCGCTGGGAGGAGTGACCTCAACGGCAGGCGGAGCTGCGGGCACGGTAACGAATACGGCCGCGAGCGCCGGCAGTACGGCAGGCGGAGCGCTCGATTCCACGGCTCATCTGGCGACGAATACCGTCGCGGGGAGCAAGGGAGCTGTCGGCGGCCTGAATGCCCGAGGTCAGTTGACGTCGAGCAGCCAGGGAGTCTTCGGGCTCGAGGGAGTGAACTTAAGTTCGGCGACGGCTGGTGCGGCGCAAGGCTCGCTTATTACCTCCACGGGGAAGAATCTGCATCTGGACAGCGGCACGCAGATACTGCTGGTGACGCAGACGGCAGGCGCGGCAGAAACACCGAAACCGTAAACAGTATTAAAACGGAACTAGGAAAGGGCGCATTCAGTTGTGCCCTTTCGTTTTGTTGACAAGTGGCTAGCCTTGGAAGACGGGCCCAGCAAAACGAGAGAACCCCAAGAGCACAGCCAGGAATCAACCCGCAAAATGCGCGGGATGGGGCGGCGGTGGCTGTGCCACACAGAGACGGCCGCATTTTTGCTCCTCCTGGCAGGCGGCCAGTGACATGAGGCTTTGCTATACTCGCCGGCATGTCTTCTCCCGCGAAAAAACTGTTCCTTGTGGACGCAATGGCGCATATCTACCGGGCGTTTTATGCGCCGATGAACCGGATGAACGCGCCGAGCGGCATTCCGACCAAGGT
Organism: Acidobacteriota bacterium; assembly: GCA_013289665.1. GTDB lineage: Bacteria > Acidobacteriota > Terriglobia > Acidiferrales > UBA7541 > Acidiferrum. Next base: position 35,520 of record JABCZN010000024.1, read on the forward strand.
GCCGTTCCTATTCGCGAATATCGTGCGGAGGTTGCTGAAGGATTACGAGCCGGAGTACGTGGCGATTGTTTTTGACACGCGGCAGCCGACGTTTCGCGACAAATTGTTTGAAAACTACAAGGCGCAACGCCCGCCGATGCCGGATGAGATGAGCATGCAGCTGCCGTACGTGCGGCGGCTTTGCGAGGCGATGCGGCTGCCGATTCTGGAGCTGGATGGGTATGAAGCGGACGACGTGATCGGCACGATGGCCAAAAAGGCGGCGAACAAGCTGGATGTGCTGGTCGTCTCAAACGACAAGGACATGATGCAGCTGGTGAATTCCGGGGTGCGGATTTTGCGGACGGGGTCGGGCGGAGCGAAGGCCGACACGATCGTGGATGCGGCAAAGGTAACGGAAATCCTGGGAGTGCCGCCGGAGAAAGTGATCGACCTGATGGCGCTGCTGGGCGACACGGTGGACAACATTCCGGGGGCGAAGGGGATTGGAGAAAAGGGCGCGACGGAGCTGATTCAGAAGTATGGAAGTGTGGAGAGCGCGCTCGATCACGCGGGTGAGGTGACGAACAAGAGATACCGCGAAGCGCTCGAACAGCAGCGGGAACAAGTGATGATGAGCAAGCAGTTGGCGACGATCAAGGAAGACGTGCCGCTCGAGGTGGATCTGGAGAACTTGCGGGTGCGTGAGGCGGATCCGGCGGCGCTGGCGGAGCTTTACAGGGAGCTGGGATTCAATTCCTTGTTGAAGGAGTTGCTGGCGAGCGGGGTTGGTGGCGGGGCTGCCGAAGGCCCCACCCCGGAAGGGGTGAGCAACAAAGACGGCGGAGCGCCGGGGAAGGATTATGCGCAACTTACGAGCGGGGAGGAGTTTAAGGCGTACCTGGGGAAACTGCCGGCGAAGGCGCAACTGGCGGTGTGGCTCGACCTCGAGACGGGGGAACGCGAAGCGGAGGGATTCGGGACGCGGGTTGCCGGGATTGAGGTTTCGCAGAGAGAGGGAGAGGGCCGGGCGATTTGGGCGGACGAGAAGAGCGAGGCGATGAAAGCGCTTGCCGCGGCGGTACAGGACGGGAAGCGGACGAAGATTGTGCACGACCCGAAGCTGTTTCAACTGCTGGCGGGCAGCGGGGACGGAATCGAGCACGCTACACAACTCTATTCGTATTTGCTGCGGCCGACGACCGCGAACCACAATTTTGCGGATGTGATTTTCCGGCAGTTCAATGTGCCGATCGGCGGAGGCGCGGGAGAGCGCGCGGACTATCTGCAGCGGCTGGCGCCAGTTTTAAGGAAGGAGGTGGAGGCCCAGGGCCTCGCGGGCGTTTACGAAAAGATTGATCTGCCGCTAGCGGGAGTGCTGGCGGAGATGGAGCGCGCGGGAATTCTGGTGGATCCGGCCGCGTTGGGGAAGATGTCGCACTCGATGGAGAAAGAAGTCCGGCGGCTGGAGAAAGAGATCTGGAAGCTGGCCGGACAGGAATTCAACGTGAATTCGCCCACCCAACTGGCGGAGATTCTGTTCGACAAGCTGAACCTCGAACCGCCGGCGCGGCGTGGCAAAGGCAAGGTGCGGTCGACGGCCGCAGACATCCTGGAGGAGATGAAAGAGCAACACGAACTGCCGGGGAAGGTGATCGAGTACCGGGAGATCGCCAAGCTGAAATCCACTTACGTGGACGCGCTGCCGAAGCTGATTCATCCGGTGACGAAGCGGCTGCATACGAGCTTTTCGCAAACTGGGACGGCGACGGGACGGCTCAGCTCGAGCGATCCGAATCTGCAGAACATTCCCATTCGCAGCGAACTTGGGCGGGAGATCCGCGCCGCGTTTGTGGCACAAAAGGGGCAAATTCTGCTGTCAGCGGATTATTCGCAAATCGAGCTACGCATCATGGCGCATTTTTCGAAGGATGCTGTGCTGACGGAAGCCTTCCGAAACGGCGAGGACATCCACGCGCGAACGGCGCAGGAAGTTTTTGGCGTGGGGCCGATGGCGCAGACAGGGGAACACCGCCGGGCGGCGAAAGCGATTAATTTTGGAATTATCTACGGGCTTTCGGCGTTTGGACTGGCGCAGCAACTGGGAATCGAGCAGAAAGAGGCGGCGCAATTCATCAACGCGTATTTTACGAGGTATCGCGGCGTGAAACAGTACCTGGATAATGTGCTCCTGGAGACGCGGAAGAGTGGAGTGGCGAAGACATTTTTTGGAAGGATCCGGCCGATCCCGGAGATCAGTTCGCCGCAAATGCAGCTTCGGAATTTTGCGGAGCGCACGGCGCTGAATTCGCCCTTGCAGGGGACGGCGGCGGACCTGATCAAGATGGCGATGATTTCAATTGACGCGCGGTTGAAGAAAGAAAAGCTGGCCGCGAAGATGATTCTGCAGGTCCACGACGAATTGCTGTTTGAGCTGCCGGTGAAGGAAAAGAGCAAGCTGGAAAAACTGGTGAAAGAAGAGATGGAGAACGTGCACAAACTGGTAGTGCCGCTCCTGGTCGAGATAGGAACCGGGCCGAACTGGCGCGACCTGGACTGAAGAATTGCCCCGCCGGCCCGGCAAGCGTAAAGCGTTAGAATATTCCTGGAAGTCCTGCCCAGCCCACAGGCAACAGATAGGTCACTCGAACACTGCAGATTCCCAATGGCTACGCACCGGCATGCTAGCCTTTCTAGGGATGAACCTGCGAGGGCTGATGATGGGGCGATCCGGAAAACTGTTCCTGACCCTGGCCATATTCTGGAATGTGGGCTGCAGCGGGGGACAATCCTCGAGCGCTGGCGGAAATACGAGCGGAATTGCCGTGAGCGTGTTTCCTTCGGCGACGTCAGTGGTGCTTGGGCAGACGGTGCCATTCACCGCGACCGTGACGGGCACGACGAACACGGCCGTGAACTGGGAAGTGGGAGGAGTGCCGGGAGGGAATCTGACCGTCGGAACGATTACGGGTGGAGGACTCTATACCGCACCTTTGGCATTGCCAAATCCTTCCACCTTGGCGGTAACGGCGGTTTCAGAAGCGAACACGGCAAAGATGGGAACGGGCCGCGTGCAGGTGTTTCAATCGAACATAAATCAAAACGCGCAGAGCTTGCCGGTCTTGCTGGGGACCTCGGGCGGAAACGTTGACGACAAAAGCGGCCGATTCTGCTGCGGAGGGACGCTGGGGTCGTTGCTGATTCGCAGCGGGAGTTTCTACATCTTAAGCAACAACCATGTGCTGGCGAGGAGCGATCAGGCGGCGCCGGGAGAGCCGATTTCGCAGCCGGGAATTATTGATACGAATTGCCAGACGACGGGAACAAATACGGTGGCGAATCTGACGTCATTTGTGAATCTCGTGGCCGCGGGGACGAACGTGGATGCGGCGATTGCGCTGATCGTGCCGGGCGGGGTGGATTTGACAGGGAACATTTTGTCGCTGGGATCAACAGCCACGGGAAACACGCCAGATGCAGGGCCGCCGCATCAGGGAAGGGGAATTCTTGCCTCCATCGGAGAGCAGGTGGCGAAGAGCGGGCGGACTTCCGGGCTGAGCTGCTCCACGGTTTCTGCAACGAACTTGAACACCTCGGTCGCATACCAGACAGAATGCAACGGCGGCACGAGTTTCAGCGTGACGTACAGAAATCAGGTTGCGGTGTCCGGCGGAGGGTTCAGTGCTGGAGGAGACTCTGGGTCGCTGATTGTGGATCAACTGACGGCGGATCCTGTGGCGCTTCTCTACGGGGGATCGGACACGGAGACGGTGGGGAATCCTGTGGGGGATGTGCTGGCGGCGCTGACGGACCAGCAAGGGAACCAGCCATCGTTTGTGGGAAGCGCTTCGACGCACCAGGTGATCGGGTGCACGCTGGCCGGCGCGGCGGTGAAGGCAGCGGGGCAAGCTGCAATTTCCGTGGATGCCGCTTCGATTGCGCTGGCGCAGCGGGCGCGTGATCTCTACGCACCGGAGTTGCTGGCGAATCCTTCGATCTACGCGGTAGGCGTGGCTCCGAGCGTGGATCGCCCAGGAGCAGCCGCGGTGTTGATCGTTGTGAATCCGGGGCAGGAGGCGACGCCACTGCCGGCGACGATAGAAGGAGTGGGGACGCGAATCGTGGCGATGGAAGGGGCGGTGCCGCATGGAATTATTGAATATGAGGCGGCATTGCGTATCGTTCCAGCCCAAGATGCGTTTGGGGTGAGCGCGCTTGACAAAACGGAACTGCAGCGGGCGAAGGCGGTTCACGCGGCGCACGTGGATGAATTGATGAAGCAGCCGGGAGTAGAGGGAGTGGGGATCACGTCGAGCGCCGACGCACCGGGAGAAGCGGCGTTGATGATTTACCTGATCCGCGGGGAAAAGCACAACGCAATTCCAGCGGTGATTGATGGCCTGCGGACGCGCGCGAGGGAGACGAGCCGGTTTACCGCGGGACGCCGGGGGCAAGAGCCGGAGCGAGGCTGCCGGCTGCCGGCTGCGACTCCGGCGGAGACCTGGACGGCGAACCCTTAGCTGCCGTCGATGGGACCTGTTTCTGAATTATGGGGCGTCCGCAACGATGCGCGACGCCGTTTTTTTTTGGCAGTGAGGCGTTATGATGGAATTCACGATTCCGGACGGAACTGGAGGATGGAGATGGCACACGCGGAGAAATTTCTTGCCCTGGTGAATGATGCGAAAAAGCGGATCAGGGAGACCAACGTGGCGGATGTGAAGCGCCGCATGGATGCGGGAGAGAAACTCGTGCTGGTGGATGTACGGGAAGAGAGCGAATGGGCGCGGGGTCATCTGCCGGGAGCGATTCACCTGGGTAAAGGAATTATCGAGCGGGACGTTGAGCAGCGCGTGCCGGACACCGGCGCGAAGATCGTACTGTATTGCGGCGGCGGCTTTCGCTCGGCGCTCGCGGCCGACAATCTGCAGAAGATGGGTTACACGAACGTGGAATCGATGGATGGCGGGTGGAAAGGCTGGACAGGCGCGGGACTCCCCACAGAAAAGGAGTGAAGACAAATTGCGCACATGGTCGAGGCGGCCGGGGGGCGTAGGCGCGGAGAACGTCCTATGATTGCCCGCCGGATATGCCGGCAAATCCGACCCGTGAATGGGAAAAAACTGCAACTACAGGGCCGACCGGGTCATCTGAAATTTGCAACCCGAGCCGCATACGCAGAACTAATGCGGGACAGGGTGGAAGACTGCGCGAGAGATCAAACCGGCTTCTCTGACGGCTCGCCGATTTTAATCTGAGACCACGGACAGAAAGAAGACCAGAGATGGAGAGCACCAGCACAGCACAATCTACCGCAGCGAGGCCGGCGGCTAAAGCCGGGGACTTTGTGATCGGCGGGGATCTCCGGGTTCACCGCCTGGGCTTTGGGGCGATGAGAATTACAGGCAAGGGAATCTGGGGAGAACCGCGGGATCGAGCCGAAGCGATCCAGGTGCTCAGGAAAGCGGTGGAGCTCGGAATCAATTTTATCGACACCGCGGATTCTTACGGGCCGTCGGTGAGCGAGGAAATTATTGCCGAGGCGCTTTACCCGTACCCGAAAGAGCTGGTGATCGCCACGAAAGCCGGGCTGGAACGGCCGGGGCCGGACCAGTCCTATAAGAGGGAATGTCAAGAGAAAACAGCTTTCCTTCGGCTCAATGCCGATCTTTTTTCGGCATTCAGCCCAACCGAGTGAAAGAGTGGTCTTCCTCAGGCGGTCCGGTCGTTGTCTTCCCG
>JABCZN010000025.1 GCA_013289665.1 Acidobacteriota bacterium
AATTACACTGCCCGAGCGTCTGGAGCCGCTACGAATTCAAAAATGTAGTGAAAACTCAGCCATAGCCTAGACTGATTTGAAAGGACTTAACCCGCTTTTGGCCCTCTCAGTGACGAACCTGGGCTAGAATGCTCTGCACTAATTGGACTATTTTTGTGCTTCGACCTTCTGAATTAGGACCAACCTTCGTTCTAGGTGATGGCAAGCTAGGGAGAATGATCCGATGAAAAGAATGATGATCCTACTGGGTTCTGTTGCCACTCTCATTGCTTTGACTTTGCCGAGCTCTGCGTTAGGTGATACTGCGACTCTTAGTGCACCGACGTTAGGTTCCGTATCGCAAGGCACTCTTTTCGCAGTTGACGTTAGCATTTCAAACGCGGTTGATCTCTCCGCTTACCAGCTGGATCTGATCTTCAATCCAGCCGTGGTCCAAGCGACGGGTGCGATCGTCGAGGGCAGCTTCTTTCAGTCAGGTGGGGGCTTTATCCCGGGCACAGTGGATAACACTCTGGGCCAGATTATTTTCAATGCGGATACGCTTTTGGGACCAGGCTCTGGTCTGAGCGGTGGAGGGACTCTCATCGAGTTCTTCTTCACAGCTTCAGCACCCGGAACCAGCTTGCTGACGATCCAAAACGAGATCCTCTTGGATTCCACTGGTGCGCAGATCACCGATTCGACTCAGGACGGTTCAGTGACCGTCACAGGTGGAGGTCCGGTACCCACGCCAGAATCTGGCAGTCTTCTTCTTCTGGCCAGCGCCCTGGGCACATTTGGATTATTCGCCATTTCCAAGAGAGTCCGAAACATCAATTAGTTTGGCCAATGTAGCCCAGTGCCGGGGATGAGGAATCGATTGTCCGCGCCGAATTAGTATTGCGTAAGGATGAGAAGCATCTATCGTGAGGCGAATTCTCTTAACCCTAAAATGCATCTTTTAGTCCGCCACTAAGTATTTCGCGCCACTCTTTGCGGTGGACTTCATTAGCTCGATGATCATGAATGATGCAACGAGGACACGGATACCGGCTTTTCCGCATAAGTCGTTGCAAGAGATTTTTCCTTGGGTAACTGCGGTCCACACGTTCGAGCGGGAATGTAATGCATGGATAGTGTTACGGGCCTTCAATTGTCCCCGAGTGGACAATCATCGTAGCACAGGGCACAGGGCACAGGGGGCGGGTGGTCCCTTTTCGCGTCCGTATCCGCATACCCGCGCCCGGATTGACCATCGCCCAAGGCCCCGTCTATACTGGAGTTTCGCGTTGGGGCTGCTTTTCTTCCCGGCGCGCCTCGTGTTATTCCACGCGTCGCTCCTTCGGGCTGCCGTCTGGAATCTGCGAATTGAATCTAACTTTGACAGGGAGTCTGCTGCCGCTCTGCGCGGCGCCACGAATCTATGAGCAGCGTTAAAGCCACACAACTTCGCCCCGGCATGGTGATCCAGCACGAGGGCCAGCTTTTCACCGTTTTCAGCACCGATCACCGCACGCCCGGCAACAAGCGCGGTTCCATGCAGACGCGCCTGAAAAACCTCCGGAACGGGATCATGATTGATTACCGGTTCCGCGCGGAAGAGTTCGTGGACCGCGCCATCCTCGACGAAATCGAATTCGAGTACCTCTACCACGAGGGCGATGAATTCCACTTCATGAATACGGAAACCTACGAGCAGATGCAGATGACCCGCGACGAGCTCGGAGAGACCGTCAACTATCTGATTCCCAACACGGTTGTGAAAATCGAATTCTTCGAGGACAAGCCGATCGGCGTGGACCTGCCGGACACCATGGACATGAAAGTGGTCGAAACCGAGCCGACGCTGCAGAAAGCCACGGCCAGCGCGGTGATGAAACCCGCCACACTCGAAACCGGCCTGGTGGTCAACGTGCCGCCCTTCGTCAACGAGGGCGACCGAATCCGCGTGGACACTTCCGAAGCCCGCTACGTCCAGCGCATCGAATAGTTTCCGCCTCCGCAGCCGAGCCAATCCTCCACCCGCTCGGATGAGGCAAACGCAAGAAGAGCTCCCGCCCGGCCGGGAGCTTTTTTTGTTTTCAGGAATTTCTCGCCCGCCGGTTGTTTCCGCCTGGCGCTTGCCATAACTTCAGGCCTTGTTGGCCACGCCTCGTTCGCCGGCAGGATGCTCACCGAACACCCGGTCGAAGATCTTGCCAACATAGCGCAACTGCCGTTTCAGGTCGAAGGTGTGTCCCAGTTCCTCTGGCGTCAAATACTTCGTCACCCTCACATCCTTCTCCACACGTTCGCGGAAACTTGTGTCGGTTTCCCAGGAAGCCATGGCATTCTCTTGCACGGCTTTGTAGGCATCGTCCCTGGGCATCCCCTTCTCAACAAGATCCTGCAGCAACGTCCCAGAGAACACCAGGCCATGCGTGGATTCGAGGTTACGCAACATGCGCTCGGGGAACACCCGCATCTGGCTGACAAGCTGAGTCATCTTCGAGAGCATGTAATCCACCAGGATCGTGGAGTCCGGCAGGATCACACGCTCGACACTGCTGTGGGAAATATCCCGCTCGTGCCAGAGCGCAACGTTTTCGTACGCAGCCACCATGTTGGCCCGCACCAGCCGCGCGAGGCCGCAGATCTGTTCGGAGGTAACAGGATTGCGCTTGTGCGGCATGGCGGAGCTTCCGCGCTGCTCGTTGCCAAAATGCTCTTCGGCTTCCCGCACTTCGGTGCGTTGCAGGTGGCGGATTTCGAGGGCAATCTTTTCCAGGGAAGCGGCGATCAGCGCGAGGACGCTGAGGTATTGCGCATGGCGATCGCGCTGGATGACCTGAGTAGAAACGGGCGTCACCTCGAGGCCGAGCTTCTGGCAGATCTTCTCCTCGATTTCCGGGCCGAGGTGCGAAGCGTTGCCGACGGCGCCGGAGATCTTGCCAAATTCCATGGTGCGGGCGGCTTGCAGAAAGCGGGCGATGTTGCGCTGGTTTTCGGCGAACCAGTTGGCGATCTTCAGGCCAAACGTAATGGGCTCGGCGTGAATGCCATGGGTGCGGCCGATCTGGGGAGTGTGCCGGAATTCGTGGGCGCGCAGGTCGAGGACTTCACCGAAAATGACCAGGTCGCGTTCGATGATGTGCGAAGCGTCGCGGACAAGGAGCGCCTGCGCGGTGTCCACGACGTCATTCGAAGTCAGGCCGTAGTGCAGCCAGCGCTCGGCGTCGGGATCGCCAATGGACTCGCCGACGGCCATGGTGAAAGCGATGACGTCATGCTTCACGCGGGTTTCGAGTTCACTGATGCGGTCGGCGTCCACCTTGGCGCGCGCGCGCAGAATTGTGGCGGCTTCCCTGGGGACCAGGCCCGCTTCGGCAAGGGTGTCGGCAGCGGCCAGTTCAACGTCGAGCCACTTCTGGTAGCGATTGGCATCGCTCCAGACGCGGCCCATTTCATTGCGGGTGTAGCGTGCGATCACGTCAACATCTCCCGTCCGAATCCCTTTGTAATGATACGGTATTTTGAGCCTGTGGGGCGAATCGAGGCCAGATTCGGCCGACCTAACCGGGAGAGCGGAAACCTGTCTAATCGTTCGAATGAGGGAAGGCGCCGGGATGGCTGACGAGGTAGCGGCGAGCGACGCGATTGCCGTCCGGCGGACGCTCGGGGGCGATCGAGACGCGTACCGTGTGCTTGTCGAGCGGCACAGCCAGACGGTGTACCGACTGGCTTACCGGATGATGGGAAATCGACACGACGCGGAAGACGTTGTGCAGGAGTCATTTTTGAGGGCCTATCAAAAACTGAAGCAATTTGCGGGGGACGCCAATTTTGGGACGTGGGTTTACCGGATAGCGGCAAATTACGCGATCGACCGGCTTCGCCAGCGAAACACGGACGAGGCCAGACGCGAAGGGCCGAGCAAGTCAGGCGAAGACTCGCCGGGCCTCGACCCATTGAGCCAGGTACGGGACTTGTCCCCGTCGCCGGAACGCCTGGCGGGAAGCGCGCAACTGGCCGAGCAGATGAAGGCGGCGCTGGCGGCATTGAGTCCGGCGGAGAGGACGGCAATCGTGATGCGGCATTGGGACGGATGCGGGATCGAGGAAATTGCGGCCGTGCTGAAGTCGAACTCGAATGCGACGAAGAATACGGTTTTTCGCGCGGTACAGAAATTACGCCGGGCGATGGCGCCCTTTGTCGAGCGAAACGAGGCTCGCGCGATGGGAACAGAGGGATGAAACACAGGACGGAAGAAGAGTTGATCGGCTACCGGTTCGGTGAGGTGAATGAGCGCATGGAAATCGCCGCGCACCTCGAGGAATGCGCCGAATGCCGCGAGGAATTGGCTCGCATCGAGACTGTGTTCGGTGCGCTGGACGCGATGCCTGTTCCGGATCCCGGGGAAGAGTACGGTCGGCGGGTGTGGCAGCGGATTGCTCCGAGACTTGGTCGGAGGAGGGCGCGCTGGTGGGAGTCGCAGTTTGCGCCTCAGCGGTTGCTTGCGCTTGGGGGCGTGGTGGCCCTCCTGATTCTGGCGTTTGTTGCCGGGCGGTGGACGAAACCCCGGATTCCCGTCAGAGACGAAGCGGATGCGGCGAAAGTGCGGGAACGGGTGCTGGTGGTGGCCGTTGGGGAACATCTGGGACGCACGGAAATGGTGCTGATGGAACTGGAAAACGCGCCGGCCGGGAAGGGACAAAAGCCGATCAACATTTCTCTAACACAACGCCGTGCGGAAGACCTTGTCGAAGAAAACCGATTGTACCGGCAGACGGCGCTCAATGAAGGCGATCAGGCGATGGCCAGCACGCTCGATGAACTGGAGCGGGTGCTGCTCGATATCGCCAACAGCCCGGAGGAACTGACGCCGGCCGCGTTTGAGACGATCCGGAAGCGGATTGAAGCGCAGGGACTTTTGTTCAAGGTGCGGGTTGTGAAGCAAGGGCTGGACGAACGGAAGTCGAATCCAGACGCGAAACCGGCGGAAAACAAATCGAGAGGCACGGAGAGGAACAAAGTATGAGCATGCGGAGAACTTTTCTACGGCGAGGAATGATCGGCTTCACGGCCGTGATGCTCGGCCTCGGGATGCGTTCGGGCGCGGTTGCTGCGCCCGAGGGCGGGGGCAAAGGCCAGGCATCGGAAACTCTTGACGAGAATCAGAAAGAGCAGCGGCAAGCGGAGCGCGAGCGCCAAGCCCAGGCGCGGGAAGCGGAGCAGGAGCGAATGGACCGCATCCAGGAGTTGTACGACGAGGGGCGTGAGGCGCTCGATGAGGATCGGTTTCAGGAAGCGGAGCGGTCATTCAGCGAGCTGGTAAAACTGAACGGCCCGCAGACCGATGCGGCACTCTATTGGACAGCTTACGCCGAGAATCGCGAAGGAAAGCGAGAAGCAGCGATCGCGACAATCGCCGAGTTGAAAAAGCGCTACCCGCAGAGCCGCTGGAAGAAGGACGGCGAGGCCCTGGAGATCGAGGTGCGCTCGACGACGGGGTCGAAGTCAAATCCCGAGGCGCAGAACGACGAGGATTTGAAATTGCTGGCGCTCGAGGGGCTGGTGAACAGCAGTCCGGAGAAGGCTATTCCGCTCCTTGAAGGGATCCTGAATGGAGCCGGCTCGCCGCGGGTGAAATCGAAGGCCTTGTTTGTGCTGGCACAGAATGGATCGCCACAGGCGGAGCAGGTTCTGGGAAAGATTGCGCGGGGACAGAGCAATCCGGACCTGCAAAGAAAGGCGCTGTCGTATCTGGCCACATTTGGAGGCAACGGAGCCGGGAAAATACTGGCGGAGGTCTACACCGGCAGCAGCGATCCCGAGGTCAAGCGAGCGGTAATCAGGAGTTACATCATTTCAGGCGACCGCGATCAACTTCTGGCGCTGGCCAGGAGCGAGCCGAATCCGGAGCTGAGGAAAGAAGCCATCCGGAACCTGGGCGTTATTGGCGGCCAGGCGGAGCTCGAATCCTTATATCAAAAGGAAACGGATCGGAGCGTCAGAGAGGAAATTCTGAACGCGTATTTTATCGGCGGAGACGCGAAGGGCCTGATCGCGGCGGCCCGCACTGAAAAAGATCCTGCGCTGAAGAAAAAGGCTGTGGAAAAGCTTTCGCTGATGGGATCGAAAGAAGCGAATGAGTATTTGATGGAATTGCTCGAGAAGTGAGGAAGATGGGGATTGCGATGGGACCTTTCACTATCTCTCTAGAATTATAATTGGTTGGGAGGCGGGTAAAGATCGTAACAGTGGTGGCCGAGCCGCCGCACTCCAAACCAGGAGCGGGGCCACTTGCAAGTGGCCGCTACGGTGAGGCGGCGTAAAGCCTCCCCTACATTTGCCGGGCGCCCACGCAGGGTGCCGGCGGGAATTAGAATTCGTAGCGCAACGCGAATTGCATGATGCGCGGGTTGGTCAGCAGGCCGCCATAGTTGCCAAAGCTGCCGCCGCTGCCCAGGCCGAGGCTGCCATTAACCAGGCCCGCCTGGACATCAAAGCGAACGCTATTGGTCAAGTTGAAGACTTCCCAGCGGAACTGCAGGCTCTGTTTTTCACTCCAAGGCATGGTCCAGCGCTTGGCGAGGCCCATGTCGATCGAGAAGAAGCCGTCGCCGCGGATGATGTCGCGCTGGCCGGCTTGCCCTGCATACGCGTAGTCGAACGAGCTGATGGCTGCGGGCCCGTTGGAAAAGAGATTGGGCCTGCCCGTATTGAAGTAAACACCAGATTGTACCGGCGCGACCTGATTGGCGTTGCCCTCCAATTCAAAATTGGTCGGATAGTTGCTGGTGCCGTTATCCACACTGATGGGGAAGCCACTGGTCAACCGGAAGAGGCCGGAGAGCTGCCATCCGCCGATGAAGGCATCCAATGGACGATTGGCATCCCTGGCAATCCACTTTCCGCGCCCGAAGGGCAGCTCATAAATCCAGTTGGCATTGAATTGATGCGTGAGGTCGAAAGCAGAAACGCCGCGCTGGGTCTGGGGGTTCCAGGAATTGATGATGTTACTGTTCGGTTCGAGAAGGCTGGAGTTGCTGGCCGCGCCGACGCGTTCGGCGTTCGAGGAGATGTCAATGGATTTCGAGAAGGTGTAGTTGAAGTCGAATTGGAGACCATGGCTCATGCGGTGATGCAGGCTTACCTCCATGGCGTGATAATTGGAAGGGGCAATGGAGCGCCAGGCGTAGAGAGAACTGAATTGAGAAGAATAGTAGGTGTACTGACCTTGGGCAAAGTAGTACATCTGGCTGGACACGTCACCGGGTTGAGCTGGGTCGAACCCCGGCATGCCGTTGAAATCGATCTTGTAGAGGCCCAGGGAGTCGTTGAAATGGGTGCTGCAGAAGGTGTCGAACGCAAAGACGATGGGGTTGGTGGTTGATGTGACGATGGCATTGCCCTGATTGTCGGCACCGGTGCATCCGCTGATCCGATAGGGAATGCCATTCACGATCGGCTGGATCTGGTCCATCCAGAATTGCTGGACGTTTGTGGGTAGCTGGCTTGGATCAAAGTGCATGGTAGCGTCGGTCTGGCCGGCCTTGAGTGAAGGACGAAAAGCCTTGGCAAGAGCAATTTCCGCGTTGAAGTAATCAATGCCCGCCTTCTTGTCGTAGATGTCCAGGGGCAAGGCGAGGTCGCTCTGCGCAAGCAGCCGATGCGAGAGACGTCCGACATAAGCGACATCAAGGGAGAAGCCGGAACGAAGTTCGCGGCTGACGGCGAGATCGATGGTATAGGAGTAAGGCGTCTTGAGCTTGTCGTCGATGCCCCAGGTGATGGCGCCGTTTCCCGGCGGAAACGTTTTGGGGAAACCTGTAGAGGTATCCGGTTCGAGGATCGGCAGGGCGCAGTTTTGGGTCTGGGGCGGGGTGCAGGGAGTGTAGTCGTAAGCGGGAATGACGTTCATGTTCGACAGACGTGGAGCTGTCTCGGAAGTCTCCACGTTGGAGGGGTTGTTCAAGATACTGGAGAGCCCGAACGCGCCGTTTTGATCGAAGGTATCAACGAGGCTTTCGCCAACACGATCGAAAACAATGCCAAAGCCGGCGCGAATGCTGGTTTTTCCAGCGCCACCAAACAGCGCACCAAGGAGACCCGAGGTGTACGCAGGGGACCACGCGAAGGCCACACGCGGCCCAAGGTTGTGATAGTCCCAATTGTAGAAGCCGGACTTGCCGTTGGCAGGGCCGGACCAGTCGTAAGTGATTGGAGCCAGCCGGTTGGTGGGGAGACCCTGGGCCATGCCGGCTCCACGAGCGTTGAACCAGTCACCCATGCTGGTGGTTGGAGTGACTTCGAGCCCGTTGGTTTCCCACGGAGGGGAAAAGAGAGAATACCGAAGGCCGAGCGTGACGGTCAGACTGGGTTTCACCTTCCAGACATCCTGGGCGTACATTTCGTAGGAATCTGCGGCGAAATGGCGGGCAACAGGAGAACCCGTAGGAGTCGGCTTACCGTCACGAGCGTAGTTATAAACAGCGTTGCCCAGGGTGATCATTCCGAGAAGGGATGTGACGGAAAGGTCGTAATTACCCTGGAACGAGGAGTCCACGGCAGGAAAGCCGTTGTTGGCCGGATTGAGGGGAGAAGCGGTGGTGGTGGACAAGCCAGAATTGAGGAACCAGTTCTGGTTGGCGAAGCCGCTGTCAAAGGAGTTATTGGAGTTGGTTTCCGGGTTGCGCATGAAGGCAAACTGAAAACCAAATTGCAATGTGTGCTTGCCGTGAATCCAGGAGAGGTCGTCTGTGAGATTGTGAGTGGGCCGTTGGAATGTGGAAGAGAAGGTGATTCCCTGCTGAAATGCGGAAAGATAATTCCAAGGTTCGGTCGAGTCGCCGATGGTGCCGACACTCTGGCGGATGAATCCGTAACGGAAATTGTTGACCAGCGCGGAGGAGATGACGGCGGAATAGCCGGCAATAATTCCCTTGTTGAAGTCGACGATGGTTTTCTCAGCGGGGCTACCCGGCAGGAAGGGCGCCTGGAGAAGGGAAGCATCTGAATTTTCGTTGGCGAGGGCTCCGCTTACCGAGAGGCGGTGCTTGGCGTCGGTGGTTATGTTGTAGTCGAGTTTCGCAATGTACCAATTTTTCTTGGTGTTCGTGGGGTCGCGGAATCGATAGCCTGCGGTATTCAAAAGATCGCCGGTGGTCTGATCGTTGGGGAGAAATGCACCATAGGTCTTTTTCATGTAAGTGATCACCGCGGGATTCGGCCCCGTGGGGGTACCCGCAGGGCCAAAGGTTTTGTCCATCTGCGTGAGTTGTTGGGGAGAGAGTGCGAAATAGCCGGGAGGCGCGGTGTAGGAAGAACCGGGAGTGAGACCGGAAACGGTATTCCCTGGACAAGCTGTGGTATCGGGCTGGCCGTTCGTCAGCACCGGGCAAAGATACTGCACGACGCCATCGCGAAGCGCGGCGGTGGGGACGGTACGAACGGCACTGATTGCTTCGACGTCGCGGTAGCCTTCAAAATTCATGAAAAGGAAAAGGCGATCTTTCTTGATGGGGCCACCCAGAGAGGCACCGAAGATATTGCGATTGAGTTTCGTGGGCTTGTTGGGTGAGTCGCCGGCGAGCTGGGCGGCTTTGATGAAGTAATCGTTGGCGCTGAAGTAGGAGTTGCGATTGTATTCGTAAGCGGAGCCGTGAATGTCGTTGGTGCCGCTCTTGGTCACCAGAGCCACCTGCGCGCCGGAAGAGACGCCTTCGTCGGCGCCCCAGTTGCTGGTGGTCACGCGGAATTCCTGCACGGAATCGAGCGTGACGGGGAGGACGGAGGTGAACGCGTACCCGCCTTTTGCGTTCGCGGGAACGCCATCGACAGTGACATTGCTCTGGTCGCTGTGCGAGCCGTTCACGGAACCGCTGCGGGTGTCCTTCGTCGGGTCGATGTCGGGGCGATTGCCGGTGTAGACGACACCGGTCTGCAGGCTGAGCAGATCCGGGACGTTGCGGCTTTCAAGAGGAAGCTGCTTGATCTGATTTTCACCAAAGGCGACGCCAAGCGAGGCATCGGTGGTGTTGATAGCCTCGTTTTGCGCGGAAACCACCACCTCGGTGCTTACCGATCCCACCTGGAGAATGACGTTGATCGAGCTGGGCACGTTGACGAGAAGTTGCAGGGAGGGGTTTTCATACCTGTTGAAGCCCACTTTTTCAACGGTAAGCAGATACATTCCCGGGGGAAGCGCGAGAAATTCAAATTCTCCACTGCCGGGGGTGACCATTTCACGTGAAAAGTTCTGGGCGGAATTCAGCAAAGTGGCTTTAGCGCCGGCCACAACGGCGTGAGATTTGTCGTTGACAATGCCGTGGAGCGAGGTTGTGCCGGTCTGGGCCGAAGAAGCAGAGATAAAGGCGCAGGACACAAAGAGCAACACACAGACTTTCGGAAGAAAGTGAATAAAACGCATCGAGTGCTCCTTTTGGACGGGGAGGCCTGTGCGGGTGCAGAGGAAAATGGAGCCTCAGTGGAAAGAGGCGAGCGAAAAACCATACCCACTTCCAACAGGAACGGCTGATCTCTAGCCGCACTTTTTCTGATCCGGACAGCACCCGTTGTGACGATTCTTGCGCTATTCAGAGCAAAGTCAAGAAAAAGAAGAGGCAGAGCCCGCGGAAAAACTTATTCAGACGAGAAAGAAAACTAAGAGTTGAATTTTCGCCAATACTGAACAGTTTACCGCGAGTAGTACGGCCAGGTTAGCGGAGGAAGTCTTCGAGCTGGGTGCGGGAGCCGGTTTGGGCGTCGCGGTATTTTACGATGACGGCGCAGGAGAGAGAAATTCCCCACTTCTGGCCGGTGGGATGCAACACGCCTCGGGAACCGGGGACGACGACGGCGTCTTCGGGGATGACGAGCGGCTTGTCGTCGCCGGCCGAATAGACCGCATCGCGCACGAGATCGTAAACAGGGATGGAGCGGTTGAGAATGGTGCCCGTGCCGAGGACGGCGCCGCGCTTGACGAGCGTGCCTTCGTAGACTCCAGAATTCCCGCCAACGAGGACGTCATCTTCAATGATTACAGGAAGCGCGCCGACGGGCTCAAGTACGCCACCGATCTGCGATCCGGCGGAGATGTGGCAATTGCGGCCAACCTGCGCACAAGAGCCGACCAGAGCGTGGGAATCGATCATGGTGTTTTCGCCAACGTAAGCGCCAACATTTACAAACATGGGGGGCATGCAGATGACCCCGCGGGCGATGTGGGCGCCGTCGCGAACGCTGGAGCCGCCGGGAACGATGCGAACGCCATCGCCGACAGAAAAGGAATGAACCGGGTAGGTGGATTTGTCGAAGAAGGGCAGCTTCGCGGAATCGACCGACATGTTCACGATGGAGCCCATGCGGAAGCCCAAGAGGATTCCCTTTTTCACCCAGGGGTTGGTGCGCCAACCCACGGGGGAAGCGGAATCCGGTTCCGCAGCGCGGATGGTGCCGCGATTCAGTGCTTTCTTAAAAGATAAAAAGAGCGCGTGATGCTCCGCCGTATACGCGGCCGGCGGAGCGTCAAAGAGAGATTCAATTTGATCTTGCAACATGGACTCTCTCGATGAGATTGAGGGATTCGAGGATGGCGCGAATGCGCGCGAGGCTTTCCGGCTTCGGCGAGACCAGCGGCAGGCGCCAGACTGCCTGGAGCAGGCCCATTTCGGCGAGCGCGGCTTTTACGGGGATGGGATTCGATTCCACGAAGTTGATGTCCATCAAAGAAAGATACTGGAAATGGAGGCGGCGGGCCTCAGTAAAATCGCCGGAGAGCGCGGATCGAACAAGGCGGGTCATTTCCGCTGGAATTTCATTGGAGGCGACGGAGATCAGGCCGCGACCGCCCATAGCAATGAGAGGAAGCGTCAAGGAGTCGTCGCCAGAGAGAACAAGGAAATCCTTGGCAACGAGGTTGAGGATTGCGCCCATTTGGGAGATGTTGCCGGAGGCTTCCTTGATGCCCACGATATTCGGGATTTCAGAGAGGCGGAGGACGGTCGGAGGATCGATGTTGACGCCGGTGCGGCCCTGAACGCTGTAGAGGATGATGGGCAAGTTGACGGCGGAGGCGATGGCTTTGAAGTGCTGGAAGAGGCCTTCCTGCGTGGGCTTATTGTAGTAGGGAGTGACGGAGAGGATGCCGTCGGCTCCGAGTTTTTCTAGTTCGATGGCCAAAGAGATGACTTCAGCGGTGTTATAGCCGCCGGCGCCCGCGAGGACGGGTACTTTGCCCTTGGCGATTTCGAGGGTGAGCTCGACGACGCGGAGATGCTCGGAGTGCGTGAGCGTGGGGCTTTCTCCCGTGGTGCCGCAGGGGACGAGGAAGTTGATGCCTCGGTCGATCTGGCGCTGGACGAGAGAGCGGAGGGCTTGCTCGTCGAGCGAGCCGTCGGTGCGAAATGGTGTTACAAGTGCGGTGCCGGTTCCGGTAAACATGGTTGCTCCTTCTCCTGATGAATCCAATTCTAATTCCAGTTCTGGCTGGGCTAAAGCCCAGCGCCTAAGGGGAACTTTTTGCTGCTCCCAGTTCGGAGACGATTTCGCGAAATTCGTAGACGCCTTTTTTTTGCTGGAGCCACCGGGCGGCCTGGAGGGCGCCGTGTGCATAGCCTTCGCGGCTGCGGGCGGTGTGGCGCAAGGTGATGGTGTCGGCAGGAGAGTCGAAGCCGACTTCGTGCGTGCCGGTGTGAGAGCCGGCGCGATTGGCCGCGAGATGAAGAGGGCCGGAGTATCCCGCGGCGTGGATTTCTTCGGCGAGTTTCTTCAGGGTGCCGGAGGGGGCGTCTTTTTTCGCGGAGTGATGGATTTCCCAGCCCCATGCTTCGTATTCGGGGTGCGCGGACAGCAGGGCTGCGGCTCGCGCGACAATCTGGAAAAAGAGATTGACGCCGACAGAGAAATTGGGGCCATAGAGGAGCGCGGAGCGTGCGGCTTCGACCGATTTGCGGATTTCGGGGAGGTGATCGTACCAGCCCGTGGTACCGGAGACGGTGCGTACACCGAGCGAGGCCAGCCGCCGAAGATTATCGGGGGCGGCAGAGGGCGCGGAGAATTCGATGGCCGTGGCGGCGCCGGCGAGGGTTCGCTCTGAGAGCGAGACACTGTTCGCACTGGTGAATCGGGCGACAACATGGAAGCCGTGCGCGGGAGCAAGCTGCTCGACGAGGCGGCCCATTTTGCCGTGGCCGACGATGGCGAGTGGAAGGCTCATGCGGGCGGTGCTCCGGTGGTGAGGAGTTGGCGAACCATGCGGGCGTAAATGTCCACGGCGCTCGTGAGCTCGGATTTCGGGATGCGCTCTTCGGCGGTGTGGGCAACGTGGATGCTGCCCGGGCCGATAAGAAAGGGCTGGCCCCAGGAGCCGTTGAAGCTCGGGATGTCGGTTGTGAAGGCGACGACCGTCGTGGGCAGATCGAGGAGCGGGGAAAGACGGACCGCCGGACAATAGAGGACTTCGCGGGCTTCGATTCTGGAAGCGGCGGCGATGCCCCGAACAGCGGCGCGAGTCGAAGCCGGATCACCGACCAGGCGGAACATGATTTCCGAGCGGGCCTCGTCCGCGATGACGTTGGGGGCGCGGCCGCCGGAGATGGTGCCGACATTCAGCGTCGAAGGGCCAAGGACGGAATCGGAAGGCAGGTGGATGGCGCGGATTCCCTCGAGGGCGTCGAGCAGCGAATGGATTGCGGAATGGCCGAGATGCGGATAGGCGGAGTGGGCGAGCTTGCCATGAGCGATAAGCTCATAGCGGAGAGCGCCCTTGGAGCCGAGAGCAAGATGATTTTCCGTGGGTTCGCCGTTGATCAGGAAGCGCGAGCCACGGGGGGACGCGGCAGCGGTCATGGCACCGATGCTGCTGCGCTCTTCACCGACGACGAAGAGGAGCGCGAAATTGCGGGTGCCACCGGCCAGAAGCGATTGGGCGGCGGAGATCATGGCGGCAATGATCCCCTTGGCGTCGCAGGAGCCGCGGCCGTGGATGTGGGAGGCGTCTTCGCGGGACGAGAAGAACGGCGGAACGGTATCCATGTGGGTGGAGAGCGTGACGTGGGGATCGCCAAAGGAGAGATAGAGATTGTCGCGGCCCGGCTCGGCGGGCTGGCGATCGAGACGCGCGTTGTGCTTCGCCGCGAGCGGAGAAAGGTGCGCGAAGAGGTAGTCCGCCACAGGCTTTTCCTGGCCAGTGGTGGAGTCGATGTCCACCAACGCGCGTGTCAGTTCAAAAAGATGCATAAGCGTTTAAGCAGCTGGGAGGAAGCATCGAGAAAGGAAGGAACCGCGAGGGAACCCCGTGGCAGCCACCTCTCGATAGCGCTCCACCCGTAATCACGGATGACAGTGAACAGGCCTTAGACCATGTTCCCCAACCGCTTCGGATTCGGAAACCGCAGCGATTTCGGCGGACTTTAAAAGCTGGCCCCTTTCTCCGGAGTGCCCCAAACCGAACTGGGACAACGCACCCGGTTACTCATGGCCGCCGCACCTCTACCAAGATCAATAAAAGTGTAAAGGAAAACGGGAATCGGTGCCACGCGAATTTTTTTGGAAGGGGTGGAGACAAGGAGGGAGAGGCTCTGAAATTGCCGTGCCTGGAGTTCCCTGGGGACGGGCAATCTGTCTCGCCCATGGCGCTACCGAGAAAGGCGCCCGAGACGGCGGGCCGCTCGAGAACGGTGACTAAAGTTCGAGAGGTTTCAGGGGGATGTGCTGGGAGGCGATGAGGACTTCGCCGGTGAATGGGGATTCGGCGGGGCGGCGGCGGAGGGCTTCTTCGGCAGAGATGCGCACCAGATCGGGGTTGTTGTTTTCCTCTGAGACGTGCGCCAGGACGAGATGGCGGACAGAGGAATCGAACCCCTCGGGATCGGCGAGGAATTCGCTGACGGCGTGATTCGAGAGGTGACCGGTGCGAGAGAGGACGCGCTGCTTGACGACCCAGGGATAAGGGCCGACCTTCAGCATGTCGAGATCGTGATTGGATTCGAGGATGAGGCAATCGGTCTGGCGGAGGTGGACTCTGACGTGGTTTGGCAGGTAGCCCAAATCGGTGCAGATGGCGACTTTGGTGCCGTTGGTGCGGAAGGTGAATCCGACGGGGTCGGCAGCATCGTGAGGGATGGCGAACGCGTGGACGTCGATATTGCCGATAGTGAAGGATTGGCCAGCCTGGATGGTCTCGACGCCGCGCAGGCGCTTGCCGAAGGTGTCGGGAAGAATGCGCTGGAGGGCTTCCATGGTGGGCTGGGTGACGTAGAGCGGCGGTTTCCAGAGGCCAAGGACCTGGGGGAGGCCGTTCGAGTGATCGGTGTGTTCGTGGGTGATGAGGACCGCGTCCAGACGATCGATGTTGCACTCAACAGCGGCGAGGCGGGCGAGAGTTTCGCGCTTTCCAAGGCCGGCGTCAACGAGGATGCGAGTCGTCTCCGTCTCGAGCAGGGTTAAATTGCCCGAACTGCCAGAGGCGAGGATGGAGACGCGCAACCCGATGAGAGACTCTCCCGGAGAAACTTTGAAAATAATGGCAGAGCGAAGGGAGCGCGTCAACGCCGAAGGAGCGAATTCCACAGACGATTGGGGAAGCTTTTGACGGGAGCGGGCCGTGCCCGGCCGGATCGCGGAACTATTTCGAATTCTCAAAACCGATGTCAGAGCGCTCGAGGCCCATCTGCGCCAGCAGGGCGTCCTGGGCGCGGCGGGAAGCTCGGTAGGCTCTGAGGAATTGAGAATATTTTTGCTGCGATTGATTGAGCTTGTTCTCGAACGTGGCAGACTCCGCGGCGAGTTTGAACAGAATTTCTCCGGAATCGTACCTATAGGAAGCTTGATGAGCACGGGCATACCGGTAGAGATCGATGGCGCTCGCGAGCCAGCTTTGCTCCAGAGCGAAGACGGAATTCCTTCCTTGCATGTCCTTGGCCATTGACTCGTTGAAGCCCGCCATAAATCTTTTTTTCTCTCTCTCCGTTGCATCGACCCCGGCCACATATCCAGGCAGCCTGGCGAGGACAGGTTGTATGTCTGCGTTTTTTTGAGCTATCTCGAGGCGCTGGTCCAGCGCATCGAGCATTCTCTCGTTCGATTTCGCGTCACGGAAGGATGCCGGAGAATAGAGCGGCTGGAGGGCATCATCCAGCTTCGAAACATCATCGACGTATTGTCGATTGCGGGAAATCAGCTCGATATAGATAGGGCGGACCGCCAGATCCCATTTATCGAGAGGTTCGGCGCCGGAATTTCTGATCACCTCCCCGACGCGACGGAATTGGGCAGGATCTGGCGTGAGATGAGGCAAAGGCTTCCCCAAAATCATGAGACCCAGCAGAAAACCCGGCCCGAGAATGGAAAGGAACTTTACCCGTGACCGCACTCGTCGGCCGCGAATGGCGGCGAACATGGTGAGGATAATGAGGGCCGAGAAAAATGTCCCAATCCACTCTCCGCGAAAGTAGGCCGGACTCGCCGCCGGGTTGGCAACTTTATCCCTCAAAATGGCCACAAAGCTCGAACCGAAAAGGCAAGCCAGTGATAAGAACAAAGCCAGCCCGGCGAGCGCATCAGGTCCAAAAAAAGGGAGGGGACTCGAAGCAGCGGGTTCAAGTCGCGCCTCTCGGCCGGGCAAACCCTGATGAGCGCCGCACCAGGGGCAGTCCAGGAAGCCGTCAGGAATAATTTTGGAGCAGCGATTACATTTGGGATTTGTCATTGAGTCCGAGTGGCCAGATGGTAGCAAAGATCGGCTTCAGTAAAAAGAACGGCGTATGAACGCTCCTGAACTGGCAAAGACGCAGAAGGAAGGGCGCTGGTAGGGGAGGAGGTACGCCACGGATCAGCAGGGAGAAGAAGGACGGGTGAGCCCGTCCCCTCGAAGAATGCTGGCGAGGCGGGATAGAAAGGCGCCCGCCAGGGAAGGCGGCCGCTAGACTGGTTAGCAGGCGAGGCGGGCGCGGTCGAGCTTGAAGCCGTTGGTGGGGCCGAGGACGGTGACGGCGATTTTTTCGGGCTGGAAGAACTGGTTTGCGAGGGCCTGGAGCTGGTCGCGGGTAACGGCGTCGATGGCGGCAATGATTTCGTCGAGCGAAGAGAAGCGGCCGAAGTAGAGTTCCTGACGGGCCAGATTGGACATGCGCGAGCTGGTGGACTCGAGCGAGAGCATGAGCGAGCCCTTGAGGTGGTTCTTGGCGCGCAGCAATTCCTCTTCAGAGACCGGGGATTCCTTCATGGAGCGGAATTCGGCGATGGTCATATCCACGACCTGACCGACGGTTTCTTTCGCGGTGCCGGCATATACGCTCAGAATCCCGGCGTCCGAGTAGGGCGTGAGTTCGCTGAAGACCGCATAGGCAAGGCCCTGCTTTTCGCGAATGTTCTGGAAGAGGCGAGAAGACATGCCGCCGCCCAGAAGATTGTTGAGGACTGCGGCGGCAAAGCGGCGTTCGTCGGCGAGCGCGATGGAGGGAACGCCGATGCAGACGTGAACCTGTTCGAGGTCGCGCTTGGTTTCAAGAACGATCGGCGCGGCGGTGGAAGGAATGGGATCGTCGGGATTATAGCGAGAAGGCGGCAGTTTGCCGAACTCCTTTTCGACGAGGTCGAGAACCTGCTGGTGAGTGATGTGGCCAGCCGCGGTGACGAGAAGGTGGTCGGGGGCAAACCAGTTCTGAAAACGGGCGCGCAGGGGTTCGCGTTCGAATTTGCGGACCGTGTCCGGGGTACCGAGGATGGGACGCCCGAGTGAATGCTCCGGCCAGAATCCGCGCGTGAAGATGTCGTGGAGAAGATATTCCGGGTTGTCCATGTCCATCTTGATTTCTTCGAGGACGACCTGGCGCTCTTTCTTGACGTCTTCGGAATCGAATTTTGGGCGAAGGACGAGATCCGACAGCACGTCAAAGGCGATGGGGAGGTGGGCGTCGAGAACCTTGGCGTTGAAGCAGATCTGTTCCTTCGAGGTGAAGGCGTCGAGCATGCCGCCGACGGAATCCATTTCGCGGGCGATGTCTTCCGCGGAGCGGCGTTCGGTGCCTTTAAAAACCATGTGTTCCAGGAAATGAGCGGTGCCGTTCTCGGCGGAGGTTTCGCGGCGGGAGCCGTGACGAACCCAGATGCCCACGGAGACGGAGCGGACGTGTTGCATAGTCTCGGTGATAACGACAAGGCCGTTCGGTAGAGCGTGACGATGGATATCGCGCGCGTTGGAGACCATGAACCTATTGTGGCATAGGGGAGGGAGAGTGGCGAGAGGTGTGTGGCGCGTGGCAGGCCAGAAAGTAAATTCCCTATTTTCTAAGGCTTAGCTAATCCGAGGAGAATAAAGAGGAAATGGCCGAATCCAGGCTCCCGGTGAGAGAATAGAAAGAGCGAGGGGAACAGCTTGGAACTGCTGGGGAAAAACCGGGATGAGCTGGAGGCCTACTGCGGGACGCTGGGCGAACCGGCTTACCGAGCGGGCCAGATTTATCGCTGGCTGTATGGAGAGAGGGAATTTTCGGCCGAGCGATGGAGCAATTTGCCGGCGGCGCTGCGGGAGAAGCTGACGCGGGAGGCGACGATCACCTTGCCGGTGGTGCGGCAGAGGTATGTGTCGTCGGATGGCTCGGTTCGGTACCTGTTTGGGCTGGGAGACGGAAGAGAGGATTTCACCACGGAGAGCACCGGGGGCAGAGAGAATAAGAAGGAAAAAAGACTCGGCCGTTCCATGAAAAAACTGGCGGCCGTAGAAGCAGTGTTCATGCCGAGCGAAGGGCGGCAAACGATTTGCATTTCAACACAGGCGGGTTGCGCAGTCGATTGCCAGTTTTGTCTGACGGCACAATTGGGATTGATCCGCAACCTGACTGCGGGGGAGATTGTGGCGCAGGTGTTGATGCCGCTCGCGGAAATGAAAGCCCGAGCCTCCGCCGGGCCCATCGCCGGGCAAGACAGCTGGCCCTCCTCCCTTCCTCGACCGGGGCGAGCAGAAGGCGGGCCCGACAGCACGGATAACACATCCGGTGGATTGGCGGCGCGAACGAATGTGGTGCTCATGGGGCAGGGGGAGCCGCTGCTGAATTTTGATAGCGTGATGGGGGCGCTGCGGATTCTGCTCGATAGGGAGGGCGTGGGACTTTCGCCCAAGCATGTGACGCTTTCAACGAGCGGAATTGTGCCGGGAATTGAACGGATGGGGCGGGAGGAAGTCCGCCCGAAGCTGGCGATTTCGCTAAACGCTTCGTCGGACGACGAGCGGGACATGCTGATGCCGATCAACAGGAAATACCCGCTGAAGGTACTGATGGAGGCTTGCCGGAATTACCCACTGCGGAACTGGGAGCATCTGACGTTTGAATATGTGATGCTGGGCGGCGTGAATGATCGGGCGGCGGATGCGCGCAGAGTGGTGCGGCTGCTCGGACCCTTGAGGCGCGTAAAGGTGAATCTGATTCCATGGAATCCGGGAGAGTTGCCGTACAAGGAATCGAGCGCGGAAACGATCGAGGAGTTCAGGCGGATTCTCAGGGAGAAGGGCGTGCCGGCGTTTGTGCGGTATTCGCGGGGCCGGGATGTGATGGCGGCTTGCGGGCAGCTGGCGCTCAAGGAAGTAAATAGCAGCCAATTGACTGTGCTCGGCTGAAAGCGAGTCCACCCCGCTTCCGGGAACCACGGAGCGAGATTTACTCGCAGACAGCTCCTCTCTTCCATCGGACGGTGAGTTTCAACCTGCGAGCCTCGCCTTCGTGCACCACGATATCCTTGTCGGCGATGTAGCCACAACCCGAGATACCTGCTCCACGGACTATGACTGAATATTTTCCGGGGCAAATGTCTTCGAACCTAGCCGGTTTGCCAGAGGCGACTACCTTATACTGCAGCTCCACTCCTCGCCCCTTAGAAGCGATGGGGATTATCGCTATCCTCAAGCCGGTTGGATTTGGCGGCTTTGCTCTGGCCGTGACCTCGACGGAGGCGGCCGCCAAACTACCTCCAGTGCAAGTGGCAACAGGTTGCGCGTTGGTTGAGATGACTGCGAAGCAGAGAAGAATTTGTACCTCGACGAACCGGGGAATCAGAAATTTGTAGGTCAGAAAACCTCCCAGGCGACGGCTCGTTCTGATTCATTTCTTCGTTTAGTCCTAGGGCCCTGCCATCCAAGGAGCACTTTAAGCCCGCTTCGCTGCCTTCAGATCGGCAACGCGAAGGATTACACGCTTGCCGAGCGCGCGCGCCGCGCGAGTGATTGTGTCCAGCGTCACCGACACATTCTGCGGATCAAGCAGCCGGTCCAGTTGTGACCGGCTCGTATGAAGTTGCTTTGCCATCGCTTGCTTGGTCTTTTGCTGTTCCTGCATGGCCTGTTCTAGTTGCCACGCCAGCACCCGCTTGATTGCGACCGCCTCGACTTCCTCTCGGATTCCCTCCTCTTCGAGGAAGCATCGAAGGTTGACCCACTGTGGTCCAAGTTTTTCCGATGTTTCTTCGCGCTCTTCTTAGTGCGCAAAAGATCAAATCGAGATGAGGGTTGTGAGGCTCTAACGCCCACGACGGACATGAGGCGGCCGGAGAGAGGGCCTTCCTGGCGGTGGCTGAAGAGCAGATCGGTGTGGCAGGCGGTGCAGAGGCCGCTCGCGAAGATATTTCTGGCGAGCAGGCCGGCGGCCATGAGCTGCGAGCGATTGGCCTTGCCCAGATCGAGGTGCACGTTTTTGGGGGGCGGCTGGTGGCCGGGCGGCTTCCTGTTGAGCCACTGGAGGGGATTCGGTTCTTCGCCGGAGCGGGGTTCGTCGAAATAGTCGCCCGAATCGGCAAACTGGGCGCTGAATTTGGTGACGAAATCGGCGGCAACTTCGTAGCAGCAGGGGCCGATTGCCGGGCCGAAGGCGGCCAGAAGATCGGCGGGCTTGCTGCCGAATTCGGATCGCATACAGCCCACGGCTTTCTCTGTGATGCGGGCGAGAGTGCCGCGCCAGCCGGCGTGAACGGCGCCAACGGCACGTTTTTTCGGATCGACAAGGAGGATCGGCACACAGTCGGCGGTCTGGATGGCGAGGAGCAGGCCGGGCTCGTTTGTGGCGGAGGCGTCGCCTTTAGCGGGGTCGGCGGCAGGACGCCGGAAAACGCGAATCACATCGGAATGAATTTGTTTTAGAGAAATGAGTTCGAGATCGGCAGCGCCGACGGCGGATTGAAAGAGGCGGCGATTTTCGAGGACATTTTCACGACTGTCCCACTCCATGAAGCCGAGATTGAGGACTTTTTCTGATTCCCGGGGGCTCACGCCGCCGGGGCGGATGCTGAAACCGTGCACCAGCCAGGGGAGCTTGCGAAAAGGGGCGAGTTCAAGAATCTGCAGGCTCTCTGACTTGCGGAGACGCCAGGGCGCAGCAATCTGAGCAACGGGAGGCGCCGGGGGCACCGGTTGGCCCGGGCGACGCCGCCTCAAGGAAGTTTTTCTGGTAGCCACAATCAGACCAGTATAATCCGAACAGCAGCAAGGGTCGAAATCGCGGAAGCGAGACACAGGTGGGCGCACAGGTGCACAAATGATCGTTGGCATGGGAATTGACGTCGCGGAAGTGCCTCGGATTCAGGAAGTGATCGAATCGCAGAGAGAGAGGTTTCTGCGTCGGGTGTACACGCCGGATGAGGTGGCGTATTGCGAGCAGTTCCGGAACAAGTATGAGCGGTATGCGGGACGGTTTGCGGTGAAAGAGGCGGCGATGAAGGCGCTCGGGACAGGCTGGAGCCGCGGGGTGAGATGGGTGGACGTCGAAGTGGTGCGCCAGCGGGGCGGGCGGCCGAGTCTGGCATTGAAGGGCGAGGCGAGGAGGATTGCGGACACGCTCGGAGTGAAGACGATCGCGGTGAGCATTTCGCATACGTCGGAACAGGCCATTGCCCAGGTCATTTTTGAAGGATAGGAAAAGGATTTACCACAGAGGGCGCCCGGGAAGAACGGAAGTTGCCGGACGGATTTCAACTACCAGACGAACTGAACCTAGAGTCAGTTGCCACAGAAAGCCGTAGTTCCCAAAGGCTCTGCGAGCATGTGCTTGCCCGTTTCGCTTGCGATCGTGGCGTCCACGAACTGGTTTGGCGGGAAAGCCGCACGCAAGCTCACTTGAAGATAGTTTTCGGAAAGTGCTGGAGTCAAATCCGGATCGTCGGCGGGATCGCGGCCTAAGGTGAGGACGCGCAGTCTGCGACCGATTTGGGAGCGGCGAAACGCGGCGGACTTCGAATCAGCGAGGGAGCGGAGTTCGCGGGCACGAGTCTTGATCCTGTGGCCGGGCAACTGGCCGGAAAGAGTGGCAGCTTTTGTGCCGGGTCGCAGCGAAAAGGAGAAAACGTGGAGGTAGGTGAAGGGGCGGGCAGCGATGAAATCGAGCGTTGCCACATGGTCGGCGTCGGACTCGCCGGGGAAACCGGTGATGACGTCGGCGCCGATAGCCGCGTTCGGCAGGCGGTCGTGGATGAGTTCGACGCGACGCGAATAATGCTCCGCGCGATACCAGCGATGCATGGCGGCAAGGATGCGGTCGGAAGCGGATTGCAGCGGCATGTGAAAGTGCGGCGCGATGCGATCGTCGGAAGCAAAGAAGTCAATGAGATCCTGGGTGACATCGAGCGGCTCGATGGAGCTGATGCGCAGGCGCTCGACGGAAGTTTCCTCCAAGATGCGGCGAAGCAGGTCAAGAAATCCGGCCCGCGGCCGAAGATCGCGGCCGTAGGTACCGAGGTTGATGCCGCTCAGAACAATTTCGCGGAATCCGGAACCCGAGAGGCGCCGGATTTCGGAGAGGACGGTTTCTGGAGGCAGGCTGCGGGATCTGCCACGCACGAAGGGGATGACACAGAACGAGCAGCGGGAGTTGCAGCCGTCCTGGATTTTTAGCGTCGGGCGGGTGTGATTCCCTTCCCCGCCCAGAACGGGGGCGACGAGGACTTCGGTCAGATCGAAGACGTTGCCTGAGAGGATCGGGGCTACCTGGTGCGGGAAATCTTGCGTGGCGGATCGGGTGGGCGGAGCAAGCTCCACCCCTGCAAATTGAGTTTCGGACCTCGACGGTTGCTGCAAGTGAGCGATGGAATGGAGGAGCCTGGGGATCTGGGGCTTGTGGGAATTGCCGACAACGAACGAAACGCCGGGGAGAGCGGCGATTTCTTCCGGGGCACGCTGGGCATAGCAACCGGTTACCAGAATGCGCGCGGCGGGATTGGCGGCGTGAATCTTGCGGATCGCGTCGCGGGCCTGGGCATCGGCGGCGGCGGTGACGGTACAGGTGTTGAGGACGACGACGTCGGCCGTAGAAGAGTCCCGCGCAAGAATTGAACCCTGTTCGCGAAGTTGTCTTTCGATGGCCGCGCCGTCAGCCTGCGTGGCACGGCAGCCGAACTGTTCGATAAAGAAGGTGTTCATCGGAGAGCGACACCAGAGTCCTATTTAAGCATACGAGCGCACGGAGACACAGCGACATCAAGGCGGAAGCGCTTTACGGCACGCGACAGGGCCTATACAATTTCAAGCTTCCATGAGCCACACGCGAAGGAATCCATCCCAGCTGGTTGACCCGAAGGTTTCCATAGTGATTCCGGTTTACAACGAAAAAAATACGATTTCTGAAATCCTGCGCCGCGTGGAAGAAGCGGACATGCGCAAGGAAATTGTGGTGGTGGACGACTGCTCCAAGGATGGCACGCGGGAGATTCTCCAAGCGCTCGCAGAGAGGCAGGGCCGCGGAGAGAGCCAGGCGCTCGCGAACGATGGGGAAGACCCGATCGAACTCAGAAACCTCCGCTTCTTTTTTCAGGGGCAGAATCAGGGAAAGGGAGCGGCGCTGCGGCGGGGCTTTGCTCAGGCGACCGGAGACATCGTGCTGGTGCAGGATGCGGACCTTGAATACGACCCCCGCGATTATCCGAAGCTGCTGGAGCCAATCCTCGAAGGGCGAGCGGACGTGGTGTACGGATCGCGGTTCCTGGGCGGGCCGCAGCGCGTGCACTATTTCTGGCACTACGTGGCCAACAAGGCATTGACGCTACTTTCCGATATTTTCACCAACCTGAAGCTGACGGACATGGAGACCTGCTACAAGGTGTTCCGGCGCGAGGTGCTGCAGGGTATTCAATTGAAATCGAACCGATTTGGATTTGAACCGGAGATTACCGCGAAGATTGCCAAGGGCAAGTGGCGGATCTATGAAGTGCCGATCAGCTACGCCGGGCGGACGTATGAAGAGGGAAAGAAGATCACGTGGAAGGACGGCCTGCAGGCGCTGTGGTGCATTATTCGATTCAAGTTCAGCGACTAGACGGCAAGGGCCGGGTTCGCCCGGAGCGGGCGGCCTCCGGCTCGCGGACCAGCAAGAAAGAATCTCAACAATGGAACGGAAAGCACCCATCGCCCTCCACGGGCGGACAAGCGGACGGCGGCAGCGCCAGGTGCTGGCGGGGGCCACGGGCACCTGGCCGCTCCGGTTGAGGGACTAGGCCTGGGAGAGGCGGCGCTGAAAGGTCAGCAGGATCAGATCGGCGCGGCGGCGGACACCGAATTTGTTGAGCAAGTTCGAGACATGGAACTTGACGGTTCGCTCGGCGATATTAAGTTTGCTGGCGATTTCCTTGTTGGAAAGATTCTCGAGAAGCGAA
Organism: Acidobacteriota bacterium; assembly: GCA_013289665.1. Taxonomy (GTDB): domain Bacteria; phylum Acidobacteriota; class Terriglobia; order Acidiferrales; family UBA7541; genus Acidiferrum. The sequence continues at coordinate 24,589 of JABCZN010000025.1, forward strand.
TCGAGAACTTCCTGTTCGCGGCGGCTGAGGTTGGTGACCGAGTCGGTTTTCAGGCGGCGTCCCTGGCTGGTGAGAATGGAATCGACGAAGCCGGACAGCACCGAACGCGGGACCCAGAAACCGCCTTGCGAAACGAGCGGCAACGCGCGAGAAAGCTGGTCACGCGCTTCCGCGTAGGTGAGGATTCCCTTCACCCCGAGGCGGAGAAGCGAAAAGCAGTTGGCCTCATTGATTGCATCCCCAACCACAATGAGCCGCGCATCCACGTGGCGCTCCAGAATATTTGTGAGCAGCGCGCCGGTGGCCTGGCGGGCGGCGTGCGCATCAACGACGTAAACTTGAGCGACGGGAGGTTCAAAATTGCGCAAGTCGGGAGCCAGGGTGGATTCAAGTTGTTTGGCGATGACTTTGAATTGGGAGGCCTTGCCCAGAAGGCGCTCAAATTCAGTGAGCACCAGAGGGTGAGGCGAAAGCAGGCAAACGGTCAGTTTGGAAGCCATAGTTTTCCTAGCCACTCTAGTAGAGGGTAGAGAAACCGAGGCTTTCGGGCAAGGACCTTGGGGCTGGATGTTCACGAATTGCTACTGACAGTTAAGGCGTATTTAGAGGGGGTTGGGGCGGGGTAGCAACCCGTTCAATGACTAGGGGTTCGTTTCCCCGGGAAAGACCGTAGAATGGCCAGATAGCCTGAGGCGCCCAGAAAGGGCCTTGGTCGAGGCGAAAGAGGTTGGAAGTGCGGGACCTGAACGAATCCGAGAAGGCGTTACGCCTGCTGCTCGCGGAACGCATCCTGGTGCTCGATGGCGCCATGGGTACAATGCTGCAACAGCGGGACTTAACGGCGGCCGATTTCGGGGGGCCTGCACTTGAGGGCTGCAACGAAAACCTGGTGCGCACCCGGCCGGACGTGGTGCTCGATATCCACCGGAAGTATTTTGAGGCCGGGGCGGACATTGTTGAGACGAACAGCTTCGGGGGGACTCCGCTGGTGCTGGCGGAGTATGGGTTAGAGGCGGACGCTCTGGAGCTCAATAAGCGGGCGGCTGCGCTGGCCCGGCAGGCAGCGGAAGAGTATTCGGCGCCAGGCAGGCCGCGGTTTGTGGCCGGATCGATGGGGCCGACGACGAAGGCGATTACGGTGACGGGCGGGGTCACATTCCAAGGGTTGCAGGATTCTTACTATGTGCAGGCGAAGGGGCTGATTGAGGGCGGGAGCGACCTGCTGCTGGTTGAGACCTGCCAGGACACGCGAAATATCAAGGCGGCTATCCTGGCGCTGAAAAAACTCTCCGGGGAAATCGGGATGAAGGTTCCGTTCGTCGTTTCCGTGACGATTGAACCGATGGGCTCGATGCTCGCGGGGCAAACCGTGGAGGCAATGTGGGCTTCGCTACGGCATGCGCACCCGCTGGCGTTCGGAATGAACTGCGCCACGGGGCCGGAGTTCATGACCGATCATATCCGGACATTGAGTGCGATCACCGGGGAATATGTCTCCTGTTATCCGAATGCGGGTCTGCCGGACGAGGAAGGCAAGTACCTGGAGACGCCGTCCTCGTTGGCCACACAGCTGGAAAAATTTGTGAATCACGGCTGGCTGAATTTGGTGGGCGGGTGCTGCGGAACGACAGAGAAGCACATCCGCCAGATCGCACAGATGGTGGAGGGCAAAAAGCCGCGGCCGCGTCCGGAGGAAGCGCACCGGGCGGTGTATTCGGGAATTGAGACGATCGAAGCCGATGATTCCACCCGTCCGCTGCTGGTGGGTGAGCGGACGAACGTGATCGGCTCACGTCTGTTCAAGAACCTGGTAGCGGAAGAGAAATGGGAAGAGGCGACCGAGATCGCGCGGAGGCAAGTGAAGGGCGGAGCGCACATTGTGGACGTGTGCCTGCAAAGCACGGAGCGCGATGAGAAGAAGGACATTGAGCCGTTCTACGAAAAACTGATCCGGAAGATCAAGGCGCCGGTGATGATCGACACGACCGATCCTACTGCAGTCGAATTGGCGCTGACGTATTGCCAGGGCAAGGCGATCATCAATTCCATCAACCTGGAGGATGGAGAAGAAAAATTCGAGAAGGTGGTGCCGATTGCGCACGATTTCGGCGCCGCGATTGTGGTGGGTTGTATTGACGAAGACCCGCTGCAGGCGCAGGCGTTCACCCGAGAGAGGAAGCTCGAAATTGCCAGACGTTCCTACGAACTGCTGACGAAGAAATACGGGATGGCGCCGGAAGATATTATTTTTGACCCGTTGGTTTTCCCATGCGCGACAGGAGATGAGAACTACATCGGCGGCGCGGTGGAAACGATGGAAGGAATCCGGTTGATCAAGCAGGCGCTGCCGGATACGCGCACGATCCTGGGGATTTCGAACGTGTCGTTCGGGCTGCCGGCGGGCGCGCGCGAAGTGGTGAACTCCGTCTTCCTGTACTACTGCACGAAGGCGGGACTGGATCTGGCGATCGTGAACGCGGAGAAGCTGGAGCGTTTCGCTTCGATTCCCGAGCAGGAACGAAGGCTGGCGGAAGATCTATTGTTTCAGCACAAGCCGAAAGACCTGGCCGGGGACCATCCGCGCGCAGAGCTGCTCCGCGACGTGCCTGGCGATTGGCGGAAGCAGAGCAAAGAACAGAAAGCGACGATCAATCAATTTCACATCGCGGCGATTACGGAACACTTCCGCACGACGAAGAAGAAGGATAAGGCGGCCGGAGAAGAATTGCCGCTGGACGAGCGACTGGGCAATTACATCATTCAAGGAACGCGCGACGGCCTGATTGCGGACCTCGAACGCAAGCGGGCCGAGGGAGTGCCTCCGCTCGACATCATCAACGGCCCGCTGATGACGGGAATGGCGGAGGTGGGCAGACTGTTCAACGCCAACGAATTGATTGTGGCGGAGGTGCTGCAGTCTGCCGAAGCGATGAAAGCGGCGGTAGGCCACCTGGAACAATTTATGGAGAAAGCAGACACGGCGAAGCGCGGCAAGGTGGTGCTGGCGACCGTCAAGGGAGACGTGCACGACATCGGGAAAAACCTGGTGGAAATCATTCTGAAGAACAACGGGTTCGATGTGGTGAACCTGGGAATCAAGGTGCCGCCGGAAGAATTGATCAAGGCGTTCCTTGCGCATAAACCGGATGCGATCGGGCTCTCCGGGCTGCTGGTGAAGAGCGCGCAGCAAATGATCACGACGGCAAGCGACTTGAAGGATGCGGGGATCAATGTGCCGTTGCTGGTGGGTGGTGCGGCGCTGAGCGCGAGGTTCACGGAACAGAAAATAGCGCCGAGTTACCAGAGCGCGGTGTGTTATGCGAAGGATGCCATGACCGGCTTGCGGCTGATGAACGAGCTGACGGATCCGGCTACGCGCGCGCGGGTGATCAGCGAACACACGAATTCCGGCAACGGCATGAGTGTAGCGACCACAGTGAAGATTGTGGAAAAGCCAGCTGTCAAGCGATCGCCCAAGGTGCGGCAGGATCTGCCGATTCCGGACGTCGCCACCCTCGAGCGCAAGGTTCGGTTGGTGCCGGACTTGCGCGATCTGTGGAACTACATCAATCCGTTCATGCTGTATGGGCGGCACATGGGCTACCGGGGAGATTTCGAAAAGCACCTGTCAGCGCGCGAAGCGAAAGCGGTTGAGTTGTACGAGGAAATGGAAGAAGTGAAGAACGAGGCCGCGGGATTCATGAAGGCGCGCGCGGTCTGGCAATTCTTTGAAGCGGAAGCGGAGGGCGAGACGTTGCGCCTTTTCACTCCCGGCGCAAAAGAACCGTTGCAGAGTTGGAAGTTCAAGCGGCAAAAGACCGGCGACCAGCTTTGCTTGAGCGATTATGTACTGGATCCCAAAAACGGGAAACGAGACCACGTGGCAGTGTTCGTGGTTTCGGCCGGCGAGGGAATCCGCGAGCGCGCGGAAAAGGCAAAATACGACGGGTACTATTTCAAATCCCACGGATTGCAGGCGCTGGCGATCGAGAGCGCGGAGGCTTGCGCGGAGTGGCTGCACCGGCGAATCCGCGAGGATTGGGGCTTCCCGGACCCGCCCGAGACGACGATGGCCCAGCGATTCACTTCGCGATATCGCGGGAAGAGGTACAGCTTCGGGTATCCGGCGTGCCCGGACCTCGAAGACCAGGCGGGAATCTGGAAGATTCTGCGGCCGGAGGAGATTGGTGTCGAACTTACGGAAGGTTTCATGATGGATCCGGAAGCGAGCGTGAGCGCGCTGGCGTTTCACCATCCGGACTGCACGTATTTTAGCGTCGGAGAGAGTACCGACGGGGTCTGAGAGATCCCGTCGTCTGGCGATGGGGGGTCGCGTGGCTGGGCCCCAAAAACCTGGCAGAAACTCCACAGGGAAAAGACACGATCGGCCGGCAAGTCGGGTATACTTGCGCGAATTTGAGGCGCGCGAACGCTTCAGCCGGATGTGAACGAATTGGGGTGTGACCAGGCGTCACGATAAACGGATGAACCCAGGATCTCCGAAATTATCCATTGTGATTCCGTCCTTTAATGAGGAGAAGCGCTTGCCAGCGACTCTCGGGCGAATCGCGAGCTACATCAAGGCGTCCGGCCGGCAGACGGAAGTGATTGTGGTGGATGATGGTTCAACAGATGAGACCGTACGTGAAGCCGAATCCTTTCGTGGGGAAATTTGGGATCTTCGAGTCGTTTCGAACGGGCAGAATCGGGGCAAGGGGTACAGCGTTCGGCACGGATTCATGGAATCCCGCGGCGAGATAGTTCTGTTTACCGATGCGGATCTCTCCGCACCTATAGAGGAAGCGGACAAGTTGCTTGCGAAAATGGATGAGTATGATGTTGCGATCGGGTCACGGGCGATAAATCGAAAACTGATCGAGGTGCACGAATCCAGGTTCCGGGAGCTGGCGGGGATCATCTTCAACCTGATCGTGCGAGTGATTCTGCGCTTGCCCTTTGTGGACACGCAATGCGGATTTAAAGCGTTCCGGCGGGAGAAGTGCAAAATTATTTTTGAGCAACAGACCATCGAACGGTTCGGGTTTGATCCGGAGCTGCTGTATCTTGCGCGGCATCATGGGTTGCAAACAGCGGAGGTCGCCGTGCGTTGGGCGCATTCCCCGGCGACCAAAGTGGACATGTTCCGGGACAGCGTGCAAATGTTTCTGGATGTCGTGATTATCCGGTGGAACTCGCTACGCGGGCGCTACCCGATTCCTGGAAAGTGAACCTGGCCGGATCAGAATGACCGAGAGGCGGGTATTTTCTCGCCATACCTCGAGAGAATTGCCGGCCGGCGGATGTATGATGAGATGAAGCCGCAGGCCGGACCACATTTCGGAGGACGCTTTCGTTGAGCAAGAATTCCAAGATTCTGGTGACGGGTGCTGGCGGATTCATTGGCGGCGCGCTGCTATCGGTTCTGCGCAAGCAGGGATACCAGAATTTGCGCGCAGTCGATATCAAGCCGTTCGACCATTGGTATCAGCGTTTTGAGGACGTTGAAAACCTCTCGCTGGACCTGAACCTGAGGGAAAACTGCGAACGGGCCGCTGAAGGAGCCGGTGAAATTTACAATCTGGCTGCGAACATGGGTGGCATGGGCTTTATCGAAGCAAATAAGGCGCTTTGCATGCTGTCCGTTTTGATCAATACGCAGATGCTGCAGGCGGCGCTCAAACACGGTACGAAGCGGTTCTTCTACGCATCGTCCGCATGTGTCTACAACGGAGACAAGCAGAAGTCATTTGAAGCTCCTTCGCTCAAGGAAGAAGATGCCTACCCGGCGCTCGCGGAAGACGGCTACGGATGGGAGAAACTTTTTTCAGAGCGAATGTGCCGGCATTTCCGGGAGGATTTCAAACTCTATACGCGGGTGGCGCGTTTTCACAATGTTTACGGGCCGTGGGGAACGTGGTTCGGAGGACGTGAAAAAGCACCCGCCGCGATTTGCCGAAAGGTGGTCGAAGCAAAGATCTCCGGGAAGCACGAGATTGAAATCTGGGGAAGCGGGTCGCAGACGCGAAGCTTCATGTTCATCGACGACTGCACCGATGGCATCCGGAAAATCATGGACTCCGAAATTCTGGAACCGATCAACCTGGGATCGAGCGAAGCGGTGACGATCAATCAATTGGTGGACATCACCGAAACGATTGCAGGAATCAAATTGAAACGCAAATACGATTTGAGCGCGCCCAGGGGCGTTAACGGCAGGAACAGCGACAACACGCTGATCAAGAAATATCTGGGCTGGGAGCCGGGCACGCCGCTCCGGGTGGGAATGGAGAGAACCTACCGGTGGATCTACGACCAGTTTATGGCCCGGGAGCGCGGCGAAGCGAACGTCGTCCGGGAATCCTCCACTTCGCGCTGAGGCTCCGCCTGCCCAGGTTCGCTCGTGTGGCTTAGCCCGCAGAATGTTTCTGCTCCTCCGCGGGAGCGTCCGGTGTCACGATCTGCTCCAGTTTGTATCTCTTGATGGGCAGGTTCAGGCTCCTTATGAGTGACTGCTCGGGCTCTCCCTGGATGAGAGCAACCTGTCGCGTCAGATCCGGCTGAGCTTTTCGTTGTGAGAATTTCCATCCTTCGCAGGGTATAATCCTAGGCTCTATGTCCACTTCGTTCGGTGAGCAATAGCGTGTATATCCTTGGAGTTTCGGCGATGGGGCATGACCCTGCCGCAGCGCTGATCGATCGCGAAGGACTCGTTGTCGCCGCGATCGAGGAAGGAAAACTGGGACGCTCGCGCGCAATTGGGGGAATTCCTCGGGCGGCGATTCGTTTCTGCCTGGAACGCGCGAAAATCAGTGCCGGGGACGTTGAACAAGTCGCGGTTGCGACCCACCCCAGTCACTCCTTCGCGCGGAAAGCACTCTTTCGTTTACGGCTGATGCCCCTGGCACCAATTTTCAGTGCGTACTACCTGAATAAGGCTCTTGGGGAATTGGGCCGCGACATGAACAATCTCCGGATCCTCCGCGAAATGTTCGGGAGCTCCGCCGACCGGATCATCACTTTCGACCACCATCTCTCCCACGCGGCAAGCGCTTTTTTTGCATCGCCTTTTGAACGGGCTCTGCTCGTCTCGCTCGACAACCAAGGCGATGGTCGGGCCGGGATCGTCGCCCTCGGCGAGGGCACGCGAATCCGGGAACTTTCATCCATTGGGTTCCCTCATTCCCTTGCCTGGGTATATACCCAGGTCACGCAGCTTCTGGGCTTCCCTACACGCGCACAGGAGCACAAGACCCAGTGGCTAAGTCTCGGGGGCGAACCCGTGTTTGCAGATGTGTTTGTCGAAATGCTTCGACGTGCCCCGCACGGTTCCCCACATCTAAACGCCCGATATTTCAAGAATGAGTTTGCCGGAAGACTTTCTTTCCGGGATGAGTTCTATCGTCGGCTCGGCATTCCGCTGGAATCTTTGTCAAAACATTCCACCCCGGAACTCGCGGATCCATTGCGGATGAACATAGCGAGCAGCTTCGAGAAGGCCTGCGAACTTGTGCTGACGGAATGGCTTGAATCGCTTCGAGGCCAGACCGGTGCAAAATATATGTGCCTGGCCGGTGGTCTGTTTCTAAACCCTCTGCTTGTTGCTGCGATTGAGAGACACACCAACTTCGAAAAGATCTTTGTCCAGCCTGCGGCGGGAAACGAAGGCACATCTCTCGGAGCTGCATGGCTCGCATGGCACCAGGCACAGAACCGTCGGCGGGTAGCGCCGATGAAAACTCTCTTTTGGGGCCCCACCTATTCCAACTCAGAGATAAAGCAGGTGCTCGACAACTCGAAAGCCCCTTATCGATGGTTTGATTCCGAAGACCGGCAAATTGAAGAAGCCGCACAGCTTCTCATCGCAGGAAAGATCGTCGCGTGGTTTCAGGGAGCTGCCGAATTCGGCCCCCGCGCTCTCGGTCATCGCAGCCTGTTCGCTTCTCCCTGGGCCGAGTATGCGCAGGAGAACCTGAACGACTACGTGAAGCACCGCGAATCGTTTCGCCCTTTCGCACTCGCGATCCCGGAGGAAGATTCTGCCGAATACTTTGATTGTTCGGCGAATGCGCGCTTCATGACCACGATGGGGAGAGCAAAAGAAAAAGCTTCGAAGCTTCTTTCCTCGCCAACATCAAGTTTTGTGTCGAAAGAAGGTCTCACACGACTCCAGATTGTGACATTGGAGGACAATCCTCTGCTGTGGAAATTACTGAAGCGTATGGGCGAAATTGGGCCTGCTCCGATTCTGGTGAACACATCGTTCAACCTTTTTGGCGAGCCCCTCGTGATTACGCCCCGAGACGCTATACGAAGCTATTACTGTTCCGGAACGGATGCTCTCGTGCTCGGCAGCTTTCAGCTTACGAAGCGTTAGAGAATAACGGTCCAACTCAGAAATAATTCCCTTCACACAGCAACATCTGGCGTGCGCACACGGCCTGTTGACGCGTTGAATGGGAGTACGATTGGGAGGCTCTTTTTCATCAGCTTGTGGAGTTCTTTCGTTCACCATAGTGAATTGTGTAGCCGCAGTTGAATATGGAGTCCGAGGAGTGATGGATTTACGGTCGTCTCGGTGGTGGTGGGGCTCCGGGGCAAGAGTTCGTTGAAACGATGGATTGTGTTGTCGGCGCTGCGTCGTCATTATCCCCGACAAGATAGACGAAATCTTGTCCTCGGAAAGGACCCGGGAAACGGAAAAAGGCCGTGCGTTTCGTCGAACTGGGGGAGTAGTGTAGGAAGCGCGTGCCGGATCATACTGGCGCTAAGGGGGCTTACTTAAAGTCGTTTGACGGATTTCTCGAAAAACAGTTCGCTGACTCCCGACGAAACGCCCGTTCCCTGATGGCGATTCATGAAGCTCGCACGCGGATAACCGATCCAAATAGGTGAAAGAAACGCAGGGTTGAACGCGACCTGCGTTTTAGTGTTCTCGCCTTCGAAAACAAGCAGGGCATGATCCTAATCGGCTCCTGCTCCTGCCACCATGCTCGTGGGTCTGACATAGGGCAAGATGTCCGGAGGTAAGAGAGTCAGAATCACTCCTCCCGGCGTGAGGCGCTGGACAAGTCCGGGCAACATGAATGCGATGGCCGATGATGTTGTCGAAATGGAAAGGCCAGCCTTTGACGCAATCCTGACGATGTGGTCCCTTCCCATGGACGCTTCGAGCACGGTGCCCGATATCGGGCGGGGGCGCGCATCGTGGAGCCAACTGAAGACAGTATCGCTGTATCCGGCATTCCGAAAGCCGTCGAGAAAAACGCTAAGTCCATTCGGAGTTTCATGAATGATTGAAAGGAAGTCCGAGAGGAGGGACTTCGTCTTGGTGCCGTCAAGGCCAAAACGATCTCCCACCTCCTGCAAAATGGTGTCCAGGGTACCCAAAATTGTTCTCCTTGATTCGCTACGGGCGGGAATAACGGCGGCTAGGGATGCCGGTCTGATAGTAGCACGGTCGGAGAAGTGGCGTAACCGGAAAAGATTCTGGTTCAAACAAGGGTTCCATGTCGTTTTTTCTTAGGAATCGTTAACAAATCAATCGAAATCCGACGCATTTTCGGGGTGTGCCAGGAAGGCTTGCCTATTTTTGTAGAATTCCCGGAAATTGCTATCCGACATAAACACCAAACGCTTTTCGCGGGTATCCCCGGGCAAGTTTGAATGCTTTCTGAGCGGGGAACGATCTTTTCGCGTTGGTGTTTGGCAACGCTCTCCGATCGCATTGATAAGACGATTGGGCAAGCGCTGTTATACTGAGTGTTGGACTTCCACCAGCCCAGTGGAATGCCCATGCTTCTTTAGGTGCTCCTCTATAGCCGAGCGGGGTAGCTCGAAATGTTGGTATGGACGCGACAGTGGCGGGCTGGATTTCTTGTTGGTTCTTCTTTGCTTGCCACACTCGCCTTGCTCTATGGGTGCGCGGCCGGTCCGCAGGGCGGGGGCACCCCCGGCAACCCAGATCCACTGCAGATCACAACTGCTTCGGCACTCACAAGTGGCCAGGTTGGTGTGGCTTACTCCACCACATTGAGTGCCACCGGTGGGACGGCTCCTTATAGCTGGAGTGTGGGCCCCGGTTCATTGCCGAACGGTTTGACCTTGTCGAAGACGGGTCAGATCACTGGAAGCCCTACAACCAATGGCTCTTTCAGCTTCACGGCGAAGGTCACTGATGCTGCAGCACAAAATGCGACGGGAGCATTCACGCTCACGATCTCGCCTGCTCCCTTGCGCATTTCGACCAGTTCTTTGCCCAACGGGCAAACCGGTTCAAACTATTCCGCAACCCTTGCTGCCACGGGCGGAATCATGCCCTATACATGGACGCTGGCCGGCGGCTCACTGCCAACGGGCCTCTCACTGAATGGTTCGACCGGCGCTATCACCGGAACACCCTCCGCGTCCGTCACCAATGCTTCCCTCACTTTCAAGGTCACGGATTCCGAGAGCCCGGCTGTTTCAGAAACAGCTATCCTCGCGCTCACAATCTCAGCTTCGCCCACCGTGGCATCGGTGACGCTGAAACCGAACAGCGTGTTGGGGGGTAGCACATCGCAAGGGACGGTCACGCTAAGCGGGCCAGCGCTCAGTGGCGGAGCCACGGTTACTCTCGCCAGCAGCAACACAGCAGCGGCGCAGGTCCAGGCCAGCGTGGTTGTCGCTGCTGCTTCCACCACTGCTACGTTTACGATTACAACCTCCGCGGTCACTTCCTCCAAAAGCTCCATCATTTCTGCCAGCTACAATAGTTCAACGCAGACCGCTACGCTTACCGTGACACAAGTGGTGACTTCCGTCGCTGTACTGACCTATCACAACGATAACCAGCGCACCGGGCAGAACGTGAATGAGACCGCCCTGACCCCGTCCAATGTCAATTCCACCCAATTCGGAAAGCTCTTCTCGCTCCCTGTCGATGGACAGCTCTTTGCCCAGCCTCTCTATGTCCCGAGCCTCACCATCGGCTCGCAAGTCCATAACGTGCTCTTCCTGGCCACACAACACGACAGTGTCTACGCCTGGGATGCCGATACGGCTTCCACAACTCCTCTCTGGCAGACCAGCTTCATCAACCCCACGGCCGGCGTCACCACAGTTCCATGCGGCGAAGCGGCCAGCGGTGATTGCTCAACCATCTATCCGGAGTTTGGCATTACCAGCACCCCGGTGATCGATTCCTCGACTGGCACTCTCTATGTCGTGGCCATCACCAAGGAAGTCTCTGGAACCACGACTAGCTATGTCTATCGACTACACGCGCTCAACATCACCACGGGTGCGGAAAAATTCGGTGGCCCGGTCGTCCTGCAGGCCAGTGCTTCAAGTTCCTCCGGCACCGTTACCTTCGTTCCCAAACAACACATGCAGCGGCCCGGTTTATTGCTGGCCAACGGCGTGGTTTATATCGGGTTCGGCTCTCATGGCGATACCGACCCCTGGTACGGCTGGCTGCTCGGCTACAACGCCTCAACTTTGCAACAGGTAATCGCTCTGAATACGGCCCCGAACGGAGGAGGCGGTGCTATCTGGCAGTCGGGCTGTGCGCCTGCCGCGGATACAAGCGGGAATATCTACTTCATTACAGGGAATGGAGCTTTCACGGCCAACACGGGAGGGGTCGATTACGGGGATACCGTCGTCAAGCTGAATTCCGGTGGGACGGTGCTGGACTACTTCACACCCTATAACCAGGCCGCACTCGACGCCGCGGATGAAGACTTAGGCTCAGGAGGTCTAGTCCTTCTGCCGGACCAGACTGGAACCTATGCGCATGTGCTGATTGGCGCAGGCAAGCAGGGAGTGATTTACTCCGTGAACCGCGATGGCATGGGGAAATACAATACCGCGGGCAATCAGAACATTCAGTCTCTAATTGGGTTGTCAGGCGGCGGAGCGTTCGGGAGCCCTGCCTACTGGAACGGAAATATTTATTACGCCGCCTGGAATGACAATGTCAGGGCTTTCCAGGTGACTAACGGCACGCTTGCGTTGAGTTCGCACAGTGTGATTACACTGGCGTTTCCGGGCGCAACTCCGTCCGTATCCGCGAATGGGACCAGCAACGGGATCGTGTGGGTCATTCAGGTGAACGTTCCAAACGATACGGTCATTACCAGCCCGCCTGCAGCCGTCTTACGAGCGTACGATGCCACCAATCTCGACATCGAACTGTATGACAGCACCCAAGCCGGGACGCGTGATACCGCAGGTGGTGCGGTAAAGTTCGTTGTTCCGACAATTGCAAACGGGAAGGTATACGTAGGAAACAGCAACCAGGTGACCGTTTACGGTCTGCTGCCTTGAAGCCTCGAGAACAGCCATAGCTGGACTTGGCGCGAACTGCAGGGTGACCGGATAGGAAACAGCCGCGCGAAGAATTCTGCCTGAATTACGGCGCCCTCCCGCTTCCAATTGCCATCCTTTTGCCTTCGAGAAAGCCTTCGACACCAGGCGTTCAAGCCAGTTTGTTGTTGGGATAAGCGCGGGAACAATACTCTGCCCAAACAAGCTTCTTCTTATAAACTAGCGTGACGGATAGGCAATTCGGGTTGTCACGCAAAGGATTGGTGCGTAGGAAAGAATGATACGGTCAATTATCAGACGAATTAGATCTCACTACCACAACGCCAGACTCCAAGCGCTAGGAACGGAGCCCAGGTGGGTGAGAGTTTCCGGTGGCTTCGAGATGTTCATCGATCCAAAGGACGAGCTCGACCAGGAGTTTTATTTAGGGACATTTGAACCTGCCATGCGTCGGCTCATCACTGAATTTGTCGCAGCGGGTGATACGTGCCTGGACATTGGCGCACAGAAGGGATTTGTCAGTCTCACGATGGCTAAGGCCGTGGGCGGACGAGGGAAAGTGTTCTCATTTGAAGCAGACTCACGGGCGGCCGAAAAGTTCCTCGCCAACGTCAAGCGAGCCAGACTCCAGACAATACAGCTTCTGGAGTGCGCACTGGGCGATAGAGAGGGTACTTGTACCTTTACTCTCAGTAATGTCCTCGGTTGGTCCAGCCGCTTCCCAAATGAAATCGCGAAGGCTGCCGTTCAAGAAACGGTTGAAGTTCAGATGCATACCCTTGACGCAATGACCGAAAGAAAAGAGGTAGTGATCGAAGCCGGCAAATTGTCCTTTATCAAGCTGGATGTGGAAGGGTCTGAACCGTTTGTTGTCAAAGGCATGCGGAGGGTACTGTCAACGGCCAGGCCCTTGATTTTCCTCGAAGTAAATTATGATTCGCTCGCGGCGGCGGGATCGAGCGCACGGGAACTCCAAACGCTACTGCAGGACTTGGGTTACGGGTTTTTCCAGCCGCAGGTAAGCGGCTACTCCCGGAAGCTGTCACTCAAACGCGTTACAGACCTAGACACCTTGCACCCGGCGAATTGTCATTTTACAAACGCCATCGCAATCCACCGCACAGTATCAGAATCGAGGAATAGAATTTCGCGGCTCATTACCACCGACAGGCGCTAAGATGGTCTCGCTCGCTCCGCACCCCCCTGCCAGAACTACCGACGATCGAGACGGTCCTAGAGTTGGCGGTTTGTATTGAATTCGCCTCCACTCTCCTGGCGCCTGCAACTGTGATCCTTCATCTTCAGTTGGACCTTTCGACTGGAAACATGATATTCTGTTTTCCACGGGACGTCCCCCCTCGTACCGGGTTCACTACACAGGGGTTATTGATTCCATACGGCTCCGCAGAGCCACGCTAATCGAGTCCCTCCGTTCGCGGACATCGGTGCTAGGTTGCCCCCTGTTTGGTTACGAGGGGAATCCCAAAACCAGTGATTCGGCCGATGACGTGCTCGCCACACAGGAGAGTATAGGAATCATGGCTCTGCTTAAGCGTCTGCTCCTCTTTGCAGTTGTTCTTTTTGCGGTTGCACCTCAGGGCTACGCGCAATCAACCGGTTGGCTGGATCCCTCGTGGTTGTACCGCAGTCTGGTGACGGTAGCGAATCCAGGCGGAACGACACTGACGAATTACCAGGTTCATGTCACGCTTGGAGCTTCGTTTGATTTCACCAAGGCCCAACCAAACGGTGCGGATATTCGCTTCACCGCAAGTGATGGAGTAACTGCTCTCCCCTTCTGGATCGAGAGTTGGAATCCGGCTACCTCCAGTGCGAGCCTGTGGGTCAAGGTGCCATCCATCCCGGCCGCGGGAACGACGCTGTACATGTACTATGGAAATTCTGCGGCCATCAGCGCGTCGAGCGGCAACAGTACCTTTGATTTCTTTGATGACTTCAGCCTGGGTTCGATCGACACCACCAAATGGATAGCAAGCGGTGGGACATGGTCGGTTGTGACAGGCACAGAACCCAACGGTCTATCCGGAACGATTGCGCTGGGGTCTACGAATCGGCCACCCAACGAAATCCTCTACAGTTCCACGTTCACAGGCGGCGATTACATCTTTGAAGCCTACGGCCTGCAACAGAGTGGCCGCCACTGGGGTATCGGGACGAGAGTCAACGGACCATCGAATTTCTACTCCACCAATCTGTACGCAGATCTGAACGCATCGAACAACCTCTACGCGTACGAATGGCTGAATAACAACGGATCCAATACGGCAATCCAGTTGGGTTCCACCGCTGTCGGTACGATCAGCCTCAAGACCTGGTACAAGCTGCGCATGGCTGTGCACGGGACGTCCATCGATGTCTACTTGAATGACGTTCAGAAGATTCACGCCACCAACGCGCAGTTCTCTACCGGAGGCGTGGCACTTTTTGGCGGCGAAAACATGGTCGCGAACTTCGCCTATGTTCGTGCGCGCCAATTCGC
>JABCZN010000026.1 GCA_013289665.1 Acidobacteriota bacterium
AATTCGCCAGATACAGGTTGCAGGGAATCGCCATGCCCTTGCCCAAACTTCGTGATGCACAATTTGTGTAGTTCATCCAGAAGATCGCCGCTTATGTTGACTACCAACACCAGACGTACACGTTCATGACTCCGGCGACCTCGGTCCGCCCTTCGCAATTTCAGTCGTCACCGAGTGCTGCCTTCCGCCGAGATGACAGCGTCGGATTTCAGACCATACCATCTTTGGAGGACAAGATCGTGCTGAATTGTCATGAGGTTTCGCAGGCCGTAGATCCTAAGCGCCAGGATCGAAAATCCCCACGGCCAGCCTTGCGAGTTAGTAACTAGCAGGTTCGACCCGATAGCAAAGACTCGATTCAACCCTTTTCGGTAAGCACAACTACCTGCCTGCATACCGGGCTCATGTTTGAGGAACTCAAAGCCGTTACTGCGCGCTCGGTGTCGCTAGCGCGGCCGCAACTTGCTGCGCTTCCAGCGTGAGTGGGTTTTGTAGCACCATCTCGACTTGCGATCCGGCATCCAAGAGGGTGTACCCGCCTCGATGACGTCCCAGGAGTACCGCTGTGACGATTAAGGCGGCTGTAGCGCCCAATGACGCGCCCACCACGACTCCCATATTTGGTCCAAGCTTTGGCGCTGGAGGCAGCCCGGGTTGTTGTTGTGCGGCATACCCATTGCCCACCATGGTCTGACTGCCGGGGGGAGGATCGCTCGGAGCACTCTCGCCGTTCGCGGACGTCGCCGAAAGAACCGCACCGGGCTCACCAGCTTTCACCTGAGTCGTGGCACCTTCCAACGGCACGGTGTATCCGTTCGCGAACAAAAGCCGCGCGAAATGCATCCGTAGCGCGGGATGGTCGGCCGAGGGACGCCTCCACACTTTGTCGATCACGCCTTCCACGTACGTGCCTTCGGGAATCGCCACGGTGGTATCCACGGTGACGGGGAAAACGGACACCGCATGGACGGCATCTCCGGCCCGCACCGTTTTGCTCCACAGGCTGTAAGTCAACTTCACAGGTATCCTTGTCCCCGCCGGAACGATAATCGTCAATTTCTTTGCGGTCTGTGCAGGCGCTGGAGCTTGTTCCTGCACCACAGAGGAAGTTGACTGCGGCTGTAGGGCTTCTTGCGCCCAGCAACTCGTCGCAGTGAGTAATGTCATCAACGCAATTCGCCGCATGTCATTGCCTTCCTTTCTTGATTGGGCCAAGTCGCTCACCCCTGCTTCTGCGCCCTGGCCTCTACCCCGTCACGTTCTCCTAATCAAAAAACAACTGCAACGTCTGATTCTCAAACTGTAGGGATTCCAATGAGCTCGGGCCATTGGCATTGCTGCGTGTTGCGACTTCATCTCTCGACGCTTTTTTCTCCGACACCACGACCCGTGCCTGCACACTCACCACCAGGTTCCCCTTCTGATTAATTTTCACTTGCGCCGTGGGGCCCACGCCTGCCCAGGCGATTTGGTACGTTCCCGTGGTGAGTTTCTTTCCTCCCACTTGCACGGGATTCGGGAACGTAACGTATTCCACGTGATCGTCCTGATGACTCGGCGGTCCGGGTTTTACAATCGGCGGTCCAGGGCACGAGTATCCCGGTGTGCCGGGGGATCCCGGGAAGATTGTAGGCGGCGTCCCCGGTGTGCCGGGGGATCCCGGGAAGATTGTAGGCGGCGTCCCCGGCGTTCCAGGAGTCCCCGGTATCACTATGTCGGGCATCCCCGGCCCTCCCGGTATGACCGTGGACGGTGTTCCCGGCGTGCCGGGCGTCCCGGGGATCACGGTGTCTGACGTTCCCGGCGTGCCCGCCACGGGGCGGCATCTCGTCGCCGATTGTTGCGGCCAAATGGGGGGAGCCTTCGAGCGGCGTGCTGCCGCGGCGACACTCACAGCATCCACGGAGAGCGGGCTTTCGAGCGTCATCTCGATTTGCGATCCGTTGTCCAGTAGAATGTCGCTCGAATAACTTATTTGCACGTACGCCGCTGCCGTGGCCGCTGGGGTGTTTTCAGGAAGCTGAACCGTGTATCCATTCGCGAAAATCAGTTTCCTAAAATGGATCTGAAATTCGGCGCTGCTTGTTCTGCGTGTTGGCTTCGTCAGCGCGTCGATCGTGCCCTCCACATACGTGCCCGGCGGAATGGCCATCTGATTGTCGATTGACACGGGAAACGCCGAGATCGCATACACGTTGTCGCCGGCTTTGGCCGTCGCGCTCCAAACCGGGCTCGTGAGCGCCAATACAACCTTGGTTCCCGCCGGAAGGATGATACTCGGTTTTGCAGGGCTATCTTTTTTCTCGACTTGGTTCTGGCTTCCCTCCGCTGCCGACATAGACAACGGTTCCTGCCCAGCCCAAGACACACTAGCGCACAAACCAATAACGATCAGCAGCCGCATGGAAGGCCACCTCCGTCACTCTTTTCCGCTTCTACTCTCTCAGACGGTTCGGCTCAAACTTAGGTTTCCCATTTGTTCAACACCGCTGCTGAACCAAACAAAGACTTGGGACCGTTGGAAATTCAGGCGGTCTTCTTGTTTTGTATCCTTATCGCCGTTGAAACTTCACTATGGGGCTGCGTCCCATCCGATAGAACGCTTTGGCCGGCCGCAGAAGTTCATTGCGCTCGCTGCGAGCGGATCGTCGCATTGGCGAGGGCAGGGGGGCTCAGGGTCTCGACTAGCTATTGCGTCGCCCTGTTAGGTTTCGATGGGCTGGTCGCAACGCAAATCCAGAATGGCTAGACCAGTCTCCGGCATTCGACCCTCAAGATGCCGTTCGTTAAGCTCAGAGCCGTCCATTTGAATTGACTTCTCCCGTTATCGGGACTTGGCTTGGAAGGACTAGTATCACGGAATCCTGCGAGACATCGTCCCAGGGAGTGCGAAAAAGCCACCCGCTTCTCAGGCATGCAAATTTGCTTCCTGGTTCTACTGTTTCGAAAATAGTTCCTGGTCAGTTGAGAAACGATTTTGCGTCGGAAAAGGAAACAGCGCCATCTTCTGCGATGGACCAAACGCGCCACTTCCAGAGACTACGTGTAGTCCAAAGTTGCCCAGCCGATACTTGCCCGTTTGCGCCGCCATTCCTCAAAGGAAATTTCACGAAAAGCCGCGCATCGTTCTTGTAAGCGAATTCTACGATTTCGGCCACAACGTCAACCGAACTGCTGGGCCGCCAGGTGAAATCTCCGAACCGCTGGCCTGAAGGCAGTTGGGGAAATTGTCCCTCTTCCGGTGCATCCAGCTTCGCAGGTTTTGGTGTGCTACCAAAGGTCCAGGGTTTCCCGAGCAAACTTGATAGCTTCGGCATTTGGCGCACAAAGCCCGTCGTCGTGACCGGGTCCCTGCTCGCCGTCAGCAATCGCCATTCACTTTCTTGTCTGCGGAGTGTCAGGAGCACGGTAACGTGTCCAAGCTCTCGGGCGGATTCATAACCGAGTACCATTGGCACAAAGGCTAGATGGTCGTTTCCCCAGTAACCGCATTCTCTTGTCTCGGAAACCTTTAGTTGTTCTTGATTCGCCCCCTCTGCGTGAAGTCGGTCGGCGTCTTCAAACGCCTCCAGCGATGCCGCGCCTTCAACATAAGCGGGGCCGACGCGGACGGCAATTGCTCTGAGATCTTCTGTCAAAGGCAGGTTCTGCCAGCTCGCATCACATTTAGGAGGTCGAAGCGCAAGGGATTTCGCAGCCTCGTAATTCTTCGATGTGTGCATTAAGAATTCCCAGCCCCTTTTCGGACCCTCCAGTCCTGTCAGAGATTCGGAGACTTTCACCAGACTCTGACGAATCTTGTCGCTGCTGCCTATTCCCGCAACGTTGCCAAGCGGGGTGGTAATTCCATCGATCACTCCATGGTTGTCGATGACTAAGATGTCTGGCTCCTGGTTTTTCCCGAAGGCATCAAGAAAAGTTTCGGCAAAACCCTTCGCTGAAAAGGATTCAATTCTTAGCTCGTAACCCAATTCCTTGGCGCTCAACTCAAGATCTGTGCGGATCGTCGCGTCAGGGGTATCTCTGGTAAAAGGGCTTTCAACTCTCCAGACCGTAATCACTCTTCCCGCGGACACTGCTGGCCTAGTGCTTGACCCAGGGCGCTGTTGCGACGCCGCAGACGGCGCCAGCACGGCGGTAGAGGCCAGCAAAGCAAAAGCTAAGAGGTACACAAAAGTGTAGGGCCGCAAGGGCTTGGGAGGTAATTGAAGACGAACGAACATGAAAGCTTTCCCATTTCTGGGACGTTGACGCGCTACGCTAGGTTTCACAGACAATCGATAATTGACTATCAGCAACTGCGAGTTCTCTTGTTTGTGCCTGGACCGAGCAGCGTGACTTGCCTGGACTTCACTTCGAATAGAAGCAGGAGACTTGGATAACGAAATTCAGGGCTATGGCATTTGGTCTGATTTGCAGTTCGCGGCAGCAGTCTTGCGCGTTGAACATGCAGGCTACAAGACGAAAAACCCGCCCTCGCGAGTTTCCATGAAGACGGGTTCTGCCGATGTTTACCACTGACTCGCTAAAATTGGAATTTCAGGCCCAGCAGGAAACGCCGCGGCTGATTGAACTGTGTCGTGAACACGCCAAAATTTGTCGGGCTGTTCAAACTCAACGATGGCGCGGCGAAGTTCACGAGGTTGAATACGTTGAGCATCTCGGCGGAGAAGATCAGGTGATAACGCTCGGTGACCGCGAAATTCTTTCCTAGCGAGAAATCGAAGTTCCAGGTTGCCGGCATGCGCAATTGGTCGTAGGGAATGCGACTCTGCACGCTGAGCAACGGGCGCGAACAGGACTGGTATACGGCCACCGGGTTTGCGAACAAGTTCAAGCCGCTGCCGCCGCTCGAGGCATTTCCCGAGGTGGCGATGCCGCTCGAACCGGCCACGCCGTAATTCTGACCGTACAAACTGCCCAGCGGCTGCGTGCAGATAGCTGCTGTGCCTTTGCTTTCATAATCGCCGTAGTCGCCGTTCGCCGCGATGTTTATCGGACTGCCAGTCGCAAATGTGTAGATTCCCGAGGTGTACCAGCCACCAATCGCGCGATCCAGAACGGAATTCTGAATGCCGAATCTGCGCCCTTTGCCCACGGGAAGTTCATCATAGAACCACGCGGTGATGACGTGGCGGTGGTCGAACGCTTCGGACGCCCGGTCCAGATTGATGTTGTAAGGGCTATTCGAAGTGCTACCGCTTTGCTGATCGACACCTTGATTGCCGATCGCGTGGCTCCAGGTCCAGCTTCCCTGGAACTGTAATCCCTCGCCAAAGCTCTTTTTTAAACTGGCGAAACCTGCGTTGTAATTGGAATAGCCGCCATCGGTAATGGCGTAGGACTGGAATGACTGAATATTGTCCACCGGAGCGGGACCTACTCTATCGAATTCGTTTAATGAAAACATATTCAAGGAACCGTTGATGAGGTCGGTCGGGTCTTGTTTCGCGACCATAGCGCTGCAGTTAGCAAACCCGAGTCCGGTACATTTCGCCAAGCCGATCTGGTTATCGAAGAAAGGCGCGTCGGGTATGGCCGTTCCCGTGCGCAGGGCTTGTGCCACGGCGTCGAAAGCTTGGGCGTATGTCTGACCGCTGGTTTTGTCTTTCATCAAGTAATCGGTGGCATTCAACGAGTACTCGTTGAATAAATTTCGGCTCAAGCGAGCGATGTATCCGGCTTCCAGAATCATCTTCCAGGGTAGCTCTCGCTGAATGGTTAAATCGAAGCTGTGGTCATGGCCCGGAACGGTGTAGGGATCGAGACCGCTCATCATGAAAAGCCCGAATGGCTGTGAGGCGCTCCCGCTAGGAACATAAGGGATCGGCGCTGCGAACGGTGTGGGCACCGGCACACTGTTGCCGTCCACACCGATGCGGAAGGCGTTGCTGGGATTCGTCGTGGCATTGGTGCAAGCCAACGAGCCACCCGAAAGCACAGGCCCGCCGCAGGCATCCACATCGAGTAATCCGCCAGTGGTAAGCACCAGAGACACTTCGTTGATGTCGTCAAAGCGCTCGTACACGACGGCATAGCCACCGCGGATCACGGTTTTATTATTGACTTGCCAGGCGGCGGAGATTCGCGGGCCAAATTCATGCCAGTCGGTAACGCGCACCTGGTTCGTAAAGGGTGCGGCAACGGAGCCGACCGGAGAGACCCCGAAGAGCGGATTGAAAGCCTGGCCCGGCAGTACGCCGTTATTCAGTGACGCGGCTCGCTGTTGGAAATATCCCTGGTAGTTCACCGGCTGGTTGCTATCAGCATAGACCAGCAGATCATATTTTCCCGTGGATTCGTGTGGCGTGGGCTGCACCTGCCAGTCGAGTCCCAAAGTCAGCGTAAAGTTACGGCGAAGCTGCCAGACGTCCTGGAAATACCCGTTAGCCGCCGGAATCAGCGTGTGCGAGAACATCGGCGTGCCAAGAGAGTTTGGCTGGAAACTACCGTTCCGCGTCAACACCTGCGAGCTCCGGTCCACCAGGCCGAGAACTGAGGTGTACAGCTCGTTGTACCGCAGCACGTTCGCCGAGGTGAGGCAATTTGTAGTGACGCTCCCGCCGCAACTCGGCGGCCGGTCAGCACTGGGAATCGAAACAAATTGCCCGCTGCCGTTCCCCTGTGACTCGATGTAATCAACCGGTCCGGTGGTCAGCCCGCCTGCAAAGTTGTCCGTTTTCTCAAAGAAATTGTGCGAGATATAGCCTGATGCGCCGAATTGAAATAGATGCGTGCCCTTCAACCAACTGAAGTCCTGCGCGAGGTACCACTTGTGTCCATCGAAGACTCGGGCCCGCGCCGACTGCGTGTTATTCACAATCGGGTCAGCGATTAACTTGCTTGTGCTGTTGCTGGTGCCACTGCCCTCACCGGCCAGCGAAAGTGCTTCTTGCACCCCGGAAATAAGGGGTGCCGGACTGATCCGATCCCAGCCCCACCAATCGCGCAGGAAGGAACCATGCGTTACGGAGATAAGACTCGAGGTCAATTGCCCCTGTACTTGAAAGGTTCCAAACCACGCCTTGATGGGATCTCCCGAAACGGCGCTGGGCGTGGTGGTGTTTAAGATGTCGAACTGCTCTGTCCCCGTGCGCGTTGTGTTGGCGAAGTGATAGGTAGCGAACGCATTCCATTTCTTATTGATCTTGTAGTCAGCACGCAGCACGCCAATATCCTGCAAGACCGGCGTCGGTGCACTGAAGGTAAAGCCGGTGGTGTTCAATCCATCTCCCAGAGACGCGTTGTTTCCCTTCGTGGGATACAGCGCCATCTGAGCCGCGATCACCGGACTCATTCCAATGTTGCGCGGGTCGCAGGAGACCCCACCGCACGCCGTAGTGATGCTCCCCGGCTGGAAAGAGAATTGATCCACTGCGCCCGAGGAATCGCGGAATTGTAAGATTCCCGCTCGCAGCGTAGCCGTTGGAATCAC
The DNA here is from genome assembly GCA_013289665.1 of Acidobacteriota bacterium. Taxonomy (GTDB): domain Bacteria; phylum Acidobacteriota; class Terriglobia; order Acidiferrales; family UBA7541; genus Acidiferrum. The sequence goes on from JABCZN010000026.1 coordinate 7,436, forward strand.
AGTATTGAAGGAGGAATCGTCATAAAACCGCCGGCCTTCATAATTCCCGAACAAGAAGAGCTTGTTCTTCCAGAGAGGACCACCGAGAGCTCCGCCAAACCGATTGTCCACTCCATGCGGTTTGTGGATGAGGAGCCGGTTATTCGTCCAGGTATTGGCATTCAAACCGTCGTCGTTATGAAATTCGTACGCGGTACCGTGGAGTGTATTTGTGCCCGCTTTGGTAAGCATGGCCACCTGTCCGCCGGATGAACGCGCGAAAGTCGCATTGGGATTGGTCGTGGCAACCTGGAACTCTTGCGTGCTCTCGATGGGGACCGGCAGTACCGGCGACGGTGCGGGCTCGCCCGGCGGAGCGGCGTAGCCATTATTTCCTTCGAGGTCGCTGGTGACGTCTCCTCCATCCAGACTGAAGGTAATCTGTTCGTCGCGCGCGCCCGCGATCTGGCCGGTGGGAGAAACAGCCGGTTGATAAAACATCAGAGCGCTCGCGCTCCTCGTATATACCGGTAGCGCATCCAACGCCGCGCCGCCCAGCACTTCACCAACTGTGGCGTTGGTGGTTTGCAGCTCCGCGCCGGCGGAGGCCTCAGAGACGGTAACGGTTTGCGCGGCTTCGCCGATCTTCAGAGTCATATTGACCGTGGAGCTCTTCTGGACCTCAACCTTTAACTCGTTGATTACGGTTGTCGCGAAACCCGGTGCGGCGATGGTCAGTGTGTAGTCGGCTGGATTCACCGCGGGGAAGACGTAGCGTCCTTCCGAATCGGTATGCGCGACTTGTGTTGCACTCGTACCGCGCTGCTGCAATGTGACTGTCGCGCCGGGGATGGCGGCCGCAGAGGGATCGGTAACCACCCCGGTCACCAGCCCGGTGGACGCGGATTGACCGAAGAGCGCTACGGGCGCGAGGATTAGGAGACACATCAGGACGGCACAAACGCTGAGGACCAAGCGCTTTCCCCACATACACCACCTCCAGGGTCAAGCCCGGCAATTTACGGCCAGTTGAGCGCGGACTATAGTGAGGCGCCCCGGCAGTGTCAAGCGGAAAATGTCTGCAACTGACATGCAAGTTGGATACGCATAATATGGCGGTTCGTGATGGTGGCGCCAGGGCATCGCGGTGTTCCCTTACGAGAATGTAATCCTGGACTGAGCTTTCGTCGGAGAATTTGGAATCTCGCCCGGAGCGCGGGCCCGCTTCAGCGTGCCGTGCCGGCCGGGAAGAAATTCATGGCTACCGCCGGGGCGCACCCCAAGTGCTTCCGCGAAGGCCTGCAAGTACGCTCGGAAATCGTCAGACCAACAATAACCAACAGGGCGCCAAAATAAATTGTGAGGAAAGTTTGGTCCAGCAGCAAAATCGCGTGGTCTTCAATGGCTCGACGGAACATGAGCTTCGCCGCTCGCCAACCCTAGCACCTTACTGCGCGACTGTAGGATATGGTCGTACATCAGCTTGCGCGCCAGATCCGCGTCCTGATTCCGAATCGCCTGAATAATGACTTCGTGTTCTTGCACCGGCGCTTCGCCATAATATCCGATATCAATGGCGGCATACATCACGCGCTCCATATGGCAGCGCATGTCAAACACAGCACGCACGAGCATGGGGTTTCGCGTCAGCCGGGCGATCCCGATGTGAAATTGCGTGTCCGCCTGAATGAATCGCTCATAACTGGCAAAGTCGTTCGTCTCATATTGTGTTCGCGCTAGCCCGGCGAGCTTTTCGAGCAAGTCCTGATCGGCGGCTTTACGCGCTGCGAGTTCCGCGCAGGCACTCTCCACAGCGCCCCGAAATTCATAGATTTCATTCAGCCAGCCGATGGTCATCGAGCTCACGAAGTAACCGCGATTGGGGACAATCCGCAGCAAGCTATCCTGCTGCAAGCGCACCGCCGCTTCGCGCACGGGCGTGCGGCTGCCTCGATACATCTTGGCGAGCCCCTTTTCACCCAGCGCCTCTCCCGAGGGATGGAGTCCGCGAATGATGTCGCGCTTCAGAGCTTGATACACTCTTTCGCTCAGCGTACTGCGCCCGTTCTGAGAACCGGCAGGCGCGGCACCCAGCGCGGGAACGAATCCTGATCGGTGCGCGACCCGATGCGTGCGCGAAGCCTTGTTCCGAACCGGTTTTAGACGGGATGATTTCTGATTACGCAAAAGGTCACTCCTTGTGGGTACCGTCAGAGTAGATGAGTTCCCCGCTAAGTGCAACCGAAGAATCCGCGCTCAGCGCAAGTGGCGGTCGCATTTCACTCCGGCAGGAACTCCGCTGGCGACATACTTTCGGTATACCGCGTGTTCACCTGCACTTCGCGAATCCCCAGGAACCAGCGTAGGCCCATGGATAGCCGGAAGAGAGCGGCGCGGTGCGTGTCTCTCTGGTGCCTTACCATACCATTGCAGAAATCGCACGCTGCCGGCGAGTTCCCGGAAAAGATTGCCCCCAGCTGACCCGGTCGCCGCTCAAAATTCAGTTCCTGAAGCCGGAGAGCGGCCCGGATGTACCAGGACTCTTAGCGCCTTCGCTCCCAGCTGAGCGCACAAAAGTTGCATACGAACGGTATACCGAAAACATACGTGCAAACGGGCCGCCGCTTGTGCTAAGCTCTCGCCGCTCTAGGTTGCCAAGGCCGGCCTCGCAGCCTCGTCTGTGCATCCGCTGCGGCTGGATAGCGCTGTAAGGAAGTAGTGCGATGCTCACAGAGCGCGAAATTCACAAGATACGCTCCCGCTTCCCCATTTTTTCTCGCAAGATCTATTTGAATTCCTGCTCACAGGGGGCCCTCTCGGATGTCGTGGAAGCCGGCATTCAGGAATACCTGCGCACCTGGCACGACGCGGGATCTCCCTGGGACCTCTGGGTGCAGAAATATGAAGCGGTACGAGCCGAGTTTGCGCGCTTGATCGCCGCGCAACCCGACGAAGTTGCCATTGTTCCGAGCGCCTCCGCTGGCATCAACTCAATTGCCAGCACATTTGATTTTACTGCTCGCAAAAAAGTCGTCCTGGGCGAATTCGAGTTTCCGACCATGGGTCACGTGTGGCTCGCGCAGCAGCGCCGCGGCGCGGTGGTCGAGTTTATCCAAGCCCACGGCGACGAGATCACACCCAGTTCTTATGCCCGGGCGCTAGACAAGCAAACTGCTGTTGTTCCCGTCACGCACGTCTGCTTCAAGAACGGCTTTCGTTGCGATGTGCAGGAAATTACGCGCATGGCACACGTCCAGGGCGCTTTGGTCTTCCTGGACGACTATCAGGATTGTGGCACGCGTCCCATCAATATCAAATCCCTCGGCGTTGATTTTTATGTGAGCGGAACGCTGAAATACCTTCTCGCCGCACCGGGTCTCGCGTTCCTTTATGTTCGCCAGGACTTGATCTCGTCGCTGACACCCACCATTTCGGGCTGGTTTGCGCAATCCAACCCATTTGCGTTTGACGTGCAGCATCTCGATCTCGCGCCTGCGGCTCGCCGCTTTGAGTCCGGCACTCCGCCCATTCCCAATCTCTATGCCGCGTCCGCCGGCATCGCGCTTCTACAAGAAATTGGCCTCGAAAATATCGAAGCGCAGATTCGGCTTCTGGCTCAAACGTTAATCGCCGGCGCGCGTGAGCTCGGCATTCACATTAAGTCTCCGCTTTCCACTGTGGGGCCGCTGGTTGTCTTGCAATGCCAAAACGTCGAAGCGGTCATCGCACGCCTTGCCGAACGAAATATCGTAGTCTCCGGGCGCCACGATGGCCTTCGCGTCTCTTTTCATGTGCACAACACGCTCGAAGATGTTCAAGAGGTTTTGCGTGCGCTCAAAGGCTGCCTCGACTTAATGGTGCGCGAGCACCAGCCGGCCTAAGCCTGCGGAATCGGACTCAACTGAAGGAGGCCGGCACAAAAGTTTGAGCACTGCCAATCAACTCGGACCGGACTGTGCCGTTCGGGAAAAGGAGCATGGCCCCCGGGATGCGCCCTTTCAGGGTTGCCTTGGCTGGCATTTCTAACGGTCACATACTTGATATGGAATCGCGAAAAAAACCCGTGCAACCCGCCGCTCGGCCCCGTCGAAGCGCCCGGGGAAATAGCGACAAGCACAGCGCTGACGCGCTGTGTCTGAGCTTGGAGGAATAAACATGACTGGTGATCGATTCATTCGGGCGCACGTTTCCTGGCTCGTCGCAGTCGCGGCCGCGATGCTACTCGCGGTAACAGCTTTCGCACAGTCCTATCCGACCAGTCTATACGAAGGAATGCGCTGGAGGCTGGTGGGCCCCTTCCGCGGCGGGCGCGCGGAAACCGCAGTAGGTATCCCGGGCGATCCCAGCACCTACTATTTTGGCGCGGTTGCCGGGGGCGTCTGGAAAACCACTGATGGCGGCGTAACCTGGGTCCCGATCTTCGATCGCCAAGCCAATTCTTCCATCGGCGCCATGGCCATCGCGCCATCAAATCCGAACATCATTTACGTCGGGACCGGCGAGCCGTGCCTGCGCAACGACATCACTTTCGGCGACGGCGTTTATAAGTCAACCGACGCAGGCAAGACGTGGACCTACAGCGGCCTGCGCGATTCAGAACATATCGCCACGCTCCTGGTCGATGCTCATGACCCAAACAATGTTTACGCTGCCGCCGTGGGGCATGCTTTCGGCCCCAACGAAGAGCGCGGCGTGTTCCATTCCATGGACGGCGGCGCGAGTTGGCAAAGAATTCTGTATGTGGATGACAAGACCGGCGCCGCCGATCTGGTCGCCGATCCCAGGAATCCGCAGATCCTGTTTGCTGCGATGTATGAAGTCCGCCGCACCGCTTACAGTATGATCAGCGGTGGCCCGGGCAGCGGGCTCTATAAGTCCACCGACGGCGGAGTGAACTGGCGGCACCTCGAAGGCCACGGACTGCCGGGCGGCATACTAGGGCGCATGGGTATGGCCATTTCCGGCGCGAACTCGAACCGCGTCTACGCCATCATCGAAGCGAAAGAAAACGCCATCTACAGCTCGGATGACGGCGGTGAAAACTGGAAAATGGTGAACAACGAGCCGCTGTGGGTGCGCCCCTGGTATCAGAATCACATTTTTGCCGATCCGCAGAACGTGGATACTCTGTATTCACTCGACGTCGGCCTGTTTCGATCCACCGATGGAGGTCGCACCTTTGAAGCGCTTCCCGGCGTTCCTCACAGCGATAATCACCATCTCTGGATTGACCCCACAAATCCCAAGCGCATGATAGAAGCGGACGACGGCGGCGCGACCGTCACGGTGGATGGAGGAACCACCTGGACGCTCGAGAATAACCAGCCAACCGGGCAGTTCTACCACGTTACCACCGACAACGAATTCAACTATTACATTTACGGCTCACAGCAGGACAGCGGTTCCGTCGCCATCCGCAGCCGAACCGACCAGGGAACCATCGGCGAAGTCGACTGGCATTCGGTTGGCGGCGGAGAATCCGGATTTATCTGTCCGGATCCCCGTGACCCCGAGATTGTTTTTGCGGGCGACCACAACGGACGCTTCACGCGTTACGACGGCCACACCGGCCAGGTGCTGGACATCGCTCCGTGGTTCGGCGCACGCGCTCACCAGGCTTCCGATACAAAGCACCGCTTTCAGTGGACCGCGCCGATCGAGATTTCGCCGAACGATCCAAATGTGCTCTATCTCGGCGGCGAGGTAGTCTTCAAAACCATCAACGGAGGCATGAGCTGGACGGCCATCAGCCCCGACCTGACGCGAAATGACAAGACCAAGCAACACTCCACTCCGGAGCCGCTCACCCCCGATAATTCGAGCGCCGAGTACTACGACACAGTTTTCGCCATCGCCGAATCGCCGGTCGAGAAGGATCTAATCTGGGCGGGCACCGATGACGGTTTCGTGCACGTGACCGCCGACGGCGGTAAGCACTGGACAAAGGTGACGCCGCATAACCTGCCGGAATGGTCTCGGGTCAATTTCATCGAGCCTTCGCACTGGGATGCTGGCACCGCGTATGTCGCTGCAGACCTGCACTTCTCCGACGATTTCCGGCCGATGATTTTCAAGACCAGCGACTTCGGCAAGACGTGGACCACCATCACCAACGGAATTCCGGCCAGGAGCTACGTCCATTCCGTGCACGAAGACCCGAAAGGCAAGGGTTTGCTCTACGCAGGCACCGAGCAGGGAGTCTACGTTTCGTTCGACGACGGCGCGGACTGGCAATCGCTTCAGCTCAATTTGCCGATGTCGCCGGTGTATGACACGGCCATTCATGGTGACGATCTCGTGGCCGCCACGCACGGGCGAGCGTTCTGGGTTCTCGACGACATCACGCCGCTGCGCCAGGCGAATCGCTCCATCGCCTCCGAGCCGGCGCATCTGTACACGCCGGCAGTTGCCTATCGCGTGCACGGCGGCGGTCGTGGTGGCGGCGGTGGTGGCCGCAGAAACTCTGCACAGAACCCGCCGGTCGGCGCGGTAATCGACTATTTCCTGGGCGCTGCCACATCCGGGCCAGTGACGATTGCTATTCTCGATAGCCAAGGTCAAGTGGTGCACCACGGAAGCAGCGATACGCAGGCGCCCGCGGTCACCGCGGGCAGAGCTGGCCGGGGCGGAGGCGCTGCGGGCGGACCTCCCACCGCGCGCCCGGGATTGAACCGCTTTGTCTGGAACTTTCGATTGGACGGCCCTAAACAGGTACCGGGCATGGTGATCAGTGAAACCAACGGAGCAGGACCCGCGGTGCCGCCGGGAACCTATCAGGTGAAGCTGAACGCCGGGGGAAAAGAGTATGCGGCCGAGCTGGTCGTGAAAGCAGATCCGCGCGTGAAAATGTCGCAGGCCGATTTCGATAAGCAATATGAATTTGCCGTAAAGCTCCGCGACCGAGTCAACGACGTAAACAGCACCGTCAACGAAATTCGCGCCGCACGCGCTGCGCTCGAATCCCGAAAGAAGGCGGATTCGTCGAAAGCACAGGCCATTGACGGCCTCAAGCAGAAAATGGGTGAGATCGAAGGACAACTCATCCAGGTGGCTTCCGTGACGCGCTGGGCGGATCTCGTGTATCCCATCGAACTCGACGCGCAGTACGCGGACCTGATGAACGTGGTGGAGAGCGCCGATTCCGCCCCGCCGGCGCAAACCTACGAGGTTTTCCAGACCTACGAGCAGAAGCGGGACGATCTGATGTCACGCTGGAAAGTCGTGAAAGCACAGATTGCGCAGCTGGGAGGCGAATAATCGCGCGCCAGAGAGTGTTTCCCTCGCGTAAAACATGTACTTTGCGCGCCGGTTCTTGAAGTTGCATTTCCAAGGAGTATCCGATGAAACCTCGGCACGTGTTCATGCTGCCCGTTTTGCTTCCTCTGGCTATTTTCGCTGGCGAGCACTTGCTGCACGCCCAGTACAATTCCAAGTCCTATCAGGCGCTGCGCTGGCGTTCCATCGGGCCCGATCGCGGCGGCCGCGTTACCGCCGTTGGGGGCGTGGTGAACGACCGCCTCGTCTATTACATGGGAGCCACGGGCGGAGGCGTGTGGAAGACCGTGGACGCCGGAATCACCTGGACGCCCATCTCTGATCGCTACTTCAAGACCGGCTCGGTTGGCTCGATTGCCGTGGCCGAATCCGATCCCAATATTATTTATGTGGGAATGGGCGAGGCCTGCTTACGCTCGAACATTTCGCATGGCGACGGTGTTTACGAATCAACCGACGCTGGAAAGACCTGGCGCAACATCGGCTTGCGCGATTCCAGCCAGATCGGCAAGGTGTACATAGACCCCAAGAACCCTGACCTCGTTTATGTCGCCGCGATCGGCCACCCCTACGGACCGAATAAGGAACGCGGCGTCTTCCGTTCGCAGGATGCCGGCGCAACTTGGAAGCAAATCCTATTCGTGAATGAGAACACCGGCGCCGCCGATCTTGCCGCGGATCCCCATGACCCGCGGACGATTTACGCCTCCATGTGGCAGGTTCGTCGCATGCCCTGGGATATCGACGAAGTCGGTCCGGGCAGCGGCATTTACAAGACTACCGATGGCGGAGATACCTGGACGCAGCTCAAGGATGGATTGCCCAAGACGGACATGGGCAAAATCGGTCTCACCGTTTCGCCCATGGACCCCAAGCGAGTGTGGGCCACCATCGGTGGCGACGACGGCGGAATCTATCGCTCCGATGACGCCGGCAAGAGTTGGCAGTTGCTGAACGGCAACTTTGAGATGCATTCCCGCCAATATTATTACGGCCACATCTTTGCTGATCCACAACAGGTCGACACGGTTTACACTTTTTCTTCCAAGGATTTTTACAAGTCCACCGATGGCGGTAAAAAGTGGAGCAAGATACAAACACCGCACGGCGATTATCACGACCTGTGGATCGACCCGCACGACAGCCAGCGCATGGTCAATGGAAACGATGGTGGCGCGACCGTCACTTTTGACGGCGGCAAGAGCTGGTCTCCGGAAAACAACCAGGCCACCGCGCAATTCTATACAGCGCGGAGCGACAATAGCTTCCCGTATCGCGTCTACGGCGCGCAGCAGGACAACACCACCGTATCCATCTCCAGCGAAGCCACGGTTGGTCGCGGCGGTCCGGCTTTCGAGGAGGTGGGTGGCGGCGAAAGCGGCTACGTCGTGCCGGACTTCGAGGATCCCAACATTGTGTATGCAGGCGCGTACTGGGGCTTGTTGACGCGTTTTGACCGCCGCACCGGCATCGCGCGCAATATCACCGTTTGGCCGGACTATCCCGGCGGCCGGACCGCTGCGGACCAAAAATATCGTTTTCAGTGGACGTTCCCTATCGCGGAATCGCCCGCCGATTCTGGCGCGCTGTACGTGGGTGGTAACGTCGTGTTCAAATCCACCGACCAGGGACAAAGCTGGAAACCCATCAGCCCGGATCTCACCCGAAACGACAAAACTCGCGAGAATCGCGGCCGGTTGGAAGACATCTATTGCACGGTTTTCACCATCGCTCCCTCGCCGCTCGCCAAGAACACGATTTGGGCCGGCTCCGATGACGGCTTGATCCATCTCACGCGCGATGGCGGAAAAACTTGGAATGACGTGACGCCGCCGGCCATCCAACCCTGGACGCGAATCAATATCATCGAAGCGTCGTCCCGCGACGCGGCCACAGCGTACGCCGCCGTGAACCGCTACCAGATGGATGATTTTCATCCGTACATCTACCGCACCCACGACTACGGCAAGACGTGGACGCTGGTCGCCAGCGGTATTCCGGAAGACACGTTCGTGCGCACCGTTCGCCAGGATCCTGCGCATCCCCAGCTGCTCTTCGCTGGCACGGAGACGGGCGTATACGTTTCTTCTGACGACGGCGACCACTGGCAGAGTTTGCAGTTGAACTTGCCCATCGTGCCGGTCACCGATCTCACCCTGAAAGACGGCGACCTGGTCGCCTCCACGCAGGGCCGGGCCTTCTGGATCTTGGACAACATTACGCCTCTCGAACAGCTCACCTCCGGAAGGGAAACCTCCGCAATGCGCTTGTTCACAGTTCGGCCGGCCTACCTCACCGGACGCGGAGGACGCGGAGGCGGACGTGGCGTAGCTGGTCCCAGCGGGGTAATCGTGGACTACTATCTCGCCGAAGCCCCACCGCTGCCGGTGACTCTCGAATTCCAGGATACTGGCGGCAAGCCTATCAAGACGTTCACAAGCGCGGTGAGTTCCGGGGGCCGCGGGCAAGCTGCTGTAACTGCCGAGCTGGGGCTCAACCGCTTCAATTGGGATATGCGCTATCCCGATGCGCACGGCATTGAAGGCGGAACCTTTTTCCTGGGGGGAAGCCTACGCGGCCCGCAGGCAATCCCTGGACAATACAAAGTGAAACTCACGGTCGGGGATCAGTCGGCAACGCAGAATTTTGAAATAAAGAAAGATCCGCGCGTTGCGACGACTCCCGCGGAGTACCAGAAACAATTGGAACTCTTGCTCGAGGCGCGCGACCAGCTTTCCGCCGCGCACGATGCCATCAATCAAATCCACGCCGTGCAGCGCCAGGTGGATGCCGCCGCCCAGAAAGTTTCTGGAAATCCCGGTGTCACCGAGGGGGCGTCCAAGCTGAACGACGCGCTCAACTCCGTACTGCACAAGCTGTACGAGCCCCGTTTCACCGGGTTCGACGACCAGACTCTGATCTATCCGTTGCAGCTCAACAATCGCCTCGCCGCCATGCAGAATTATCTCGGGGGCGACGCAGGTCCGACGGAGCAAGCTCAACAGGTTTTGGCGCAGCTGTCTTCCGAGCTCGATCAGGAGTTCGCTAAACTAAAACATACGCTCGATGTGGACCTCTCGGCGTTCAATTCTCAATTGGAGAAAGCAAGTCTGCCGGCCATTACCGTCTCTTCGGTGGCCCGGACCACAAGCCCGGAGTAATTGCTGCGACGGAACACGAGCTGACGTTTTTTGCCGCTGATTTCAAGTTAAGCTCGGCACGGCTCGGGCGATGAACTTTCTTTCACTAAGCAGAGCCTATGAAAAAAGCCGTCGAAGAACTGGCCGCCTTGCTCAAGAGCAGCTTCAAGGGCGATTTACTTCAACCTGGACAGCACGGCTTCAACGAAGCTGGCGCCATCTGGAACGCCATGGTGGCGTGCACCCCCGCGCTGATCGCGCGCTGCGCGGATACCGCCGACGTGCAGACCGTTGTGCGAGCCGCAGCCGCGGCGGGTATCCTCACCGCGGTTCGTTGCGGCGGCCACAGCCTAGCGGGTTTCAGTACTTGCGAGGAAGGCTTGGTGATTGATCTCACTCGCATGCGTCATGTCACCGTGGATGAGGGAAATCGGCGCGCGCAGGCCGAGGGCGGATGCCTGCTCGCCTCAATTGATTCCGCCACGCAGAGAGCAGGTCTCGTTTTTCCAGCGGGCGTTGTTTCGCACACCGGCGCCGGCGGATTGATTCTTGGCGGCGGAACAGGCTGGCTCACTCGCATGTTCGGAATGTCATGCGACAACGTGGCCCGCTTTACGCTGGTCGCCGCGGACGGCTCTATCGTGCGCGCCAGCTCAAGCGAGAATACCGAGCTTTACTGGGCGCTCCGCGGGGGCGGCGGCAATTTCGGAGTCGTGACGCAATTCGAGCTGCAACTCTACCCGCTCACCTCGGTCCTACTCGCCGGCGGATTTTGCGTCAATGAAGACATCTTCGCGGTTCTCCAATTCTGGCGGCGCTTCATGCCGGGCGCTCCCGATGAGCTCAAATGGAACCTTTCCTTGCGGCTCGCTCCGGACCTGCCTGCGATTCCCGCCGCGCTCCGGGGCCGGCCTGTTTTGAGTCAGTCGCTGCTCTGGTCCGGTGATCACGCGAAGGGTCGGCAACTCGTGGACCATATTTTTTCAGTCGGTAATCCAGGAGGGGTGTCGAAGAACGTCTTGCCTTATTTGGCCTTGCAGACCATGGCCGACGCAGAATTCCCCCACGGTCGCCGCTATTACACTAAGTCCGGTTTTTTCGAGGCTCTCGACGACGATTCCATCTTTCATATGCTGAATTCTCTGGCCACTGTTCCTTCCGCAAACACGCAGATCGAGCTCGCCTACCTCGGCGGCGCTGCCGGCCGCGTTGCCGCTTCGGAGACTGCTTTCGGCGACCGCAGCGCGCCGTTCATTGTGAACTTGCTAGCCGATTGGTCAAGTGCGGAGAATGACGCTGTAAGTATCGCGTGGGTGCGTGAGCTGTTCGGCAAGCTGCGCCCGGCGATGAAGCCGGGCGTCCACGTGAATTTCATGAGTGGAGACGAACAAGACCGGGTCCACGAAGCCTACCACGAACGCTGGGATCGTATCGTCGCTGTCAAGAGCCACTACGACCCGAAAAACTTTTTCCGCTTGAACCAAAACGTGCCGCCGCTTCACACGCCCAGCAAACGCTAATCGCGGACTTCTGCGTCTTCACATCACGGCAGCGGTTTCGGAGTGTTGTCGAGTCAGCGTTGAACGGCTGGAAATTGCCTTGCGGTGAACCCGACCTCTGCCGGGCTAGGACGGCTCCGGCGGCTTCAAGTCCGGTCGTCCCGGGGATTTCCTCTCCTTCACTTGCCGGGAATCGGCGAATTCCCTTCCCGGCCAATTAAACTCAAAGAATACGTCGGCAAAAGCCGCTGGTTCCTCGTGCCGCTCGCAAGGTGTTCTCCGAGCCGTATGAGCGCAGCGTTAGGGAAATAGTGGTTGAGGATTTGTCGGAAGCTGCTGCCCTCTTCGGCCATGGCCTGCGCACCGCGCTGACAGAGGCCGATGCCGTGTCCCTGGCCGGCGCCTTCGAGAATCACGTCCTCGCCTTCTCGGTGCGAGGTGAAGTTGTTGCTGGGTACAGCATTCCAGCCGAGACGTCGGTCCACGGCGAGTCTTCCGGATTCGCCCTTTCCAAGTAGCGCGGCGTCTTCGAAGGACAATCGGCGGGTCCAGCGATAGGCACTCTTGTGGCAGAAGTCGCAGAAGACAGAGAAGTAGGGATAAGCGCTGCCGGGAAGACCTACCTCGGCAGGAGTGCGCGTACGTCCGCCGCAACTGCGCGAGAACATAGCCGCAAAGGGTTTCTCCAGAAAGGTGAGGACGATCCCGCGCGTTTCGCGGGAAGCCATCGCTGAGGGGCTGTCCTCGGGCGGCGGCTCGCCGAGGAATTGGCAATGAGTGAGATCGCAAAAATCAAAGTCGCGGTGCCGGCCTCTTCCGGCCGCGAAGTAGGAACGCGCGACGACCGCCTGGGCCTTTAAGGCTTCTGATGGCGTATCCAAGCTGGACTCTGCCGCAACAGTGGAAGCGACCGCCGTTTCCCTGTCCATTGTGATGATGGGAACCACTTCTCCGCGTGAGGCCTTTACATCAAGCGTACCGCGATAGGCGCGAGTGATTTTCCCGGGAACAGTAAGGAGAAAAGTGACTGCCCCATTGTTGCGAGCGGTAGCGTGGACTTCCGAAGTCCGAACCAGGTGTTCACCGAAATCGAGGAGCAAGGCCCCATTGGAAATACGAAGGGAAGCGACGGCGCGTGAACCAGGCTCGAGGATGAGCGTCTGTCCCGCGGCTTGAAGGATGACGGCTTCTTGCCGCGAAGCCTCGAGGGTCAGTTGCCGAGGATGAAAGAGACCGAAGACGCCGATACGAACATCCTGGGCACTTGCACGAAGATGGAAGGCCAGCGCGAGAAACAGAAGGAGGATGACTCTGGCCGACACCTAGCTATTCCTCCAAACGGTGGAGCATGCGGCCTGCGGCGATCGAGGCGGTGGCTCCGGGTACCGAGTGAACTCGGACAAGGAGCAGTAGCTCTGGCTGGTTTGCGGGGACCATGGCGATGACGAAGCCGTCACCGGGAGCGGGGTGCGCATGGGTGCACGGAGCTGTCCCGGTCTTCACGAGAGCGTCCGGATGATTTAACCCCTGGCCTACTCCCTTCCCGGTTCCGCTACGGGCCGACTGTGCCATTCCGGCAAGTATTTCGCGAACGACAGGCTGATCGCGGCGGTGAAACAGCTCAAGGTACGCGCGAGCCATTTTGACAGGGGCGATGGGCCAGCGATCTCCAAGGCCCATCAGCGGTGGCCCGGACAAGGTAGGTTCGGGAGGGTCAAGGCCAAAGCGTTTTGCTATAGGAATCAACTGTTCGCCCGTCAGATTCTCCGCCAGTGCGCGGAAATAGGAATTGCAGGAAACCGAAATGGCAGAGACAAGGTTTAGTTTCCCGTGCGGGTGTACCTGCCAACAACCGCTGGCTTCGCCCCGGCAAGTATGGCTCGGAAACTGATTCCCGTGCGTCTCCCCGTAGGCGAGCGCCGTGAACGGTTTCACCAGCGAGCCGAGAGGGATGGGCTTGGCGGGGTCGTCCCAACGGGAGGACAAAAGCGCGCCAGTGCGAGCATCGAAGAGAAGATAGGAAATATCGCTGCTCGGGAACTCCCGTTCGAGAACGAGAACCGCGGATTGGCTAAAAAGAGATTTCGCCGGTGCGGAGGAATCCTGCCCGGCAAAAGCTGTCAGGTCGGAACGCCCGGAGAAGCCGGATGTGATCGCGAGTACCGCGATGACCAGACCCGCGGATATCCTCAGCGGGACCATTCGTAGGTGACCGTCTGGAAGACTTTATCACTTGCGTCGCGGACCACAATGGTTTCTGAAAAAACGCCGGCCAACGTGGCGCTGAAGCTCGCGAGGTTGTCCGAGAAGAACTGCGGATTAGGTTCCGATGCCGGAGCGCCGCCGGGGTTTGCGTTCGGGCGGTCCAGGAGACCGGTGAGCCGGGCGAAGTTTTCCCGTTCCCGTGCATGATGGAATCCCGCGACCAGCACCGCAGGCTTTTGCGCCGGCTTCTGATTCATATTCGCAAACATATTTCTGAGAGCCGTGGAATCATCTGAAAC